>NZ_JBIBWQ010000020.1:0-1197 GCF_043081505.1 Streptomyces sp. NPDC014870 | reverse complement strand
TGGTGGTGCCAGCCGCGCCAGGTGCGGCCTTCGAAGTGGTCAAGGCCGAGGCCGTGTTTGAGTTCGCGGTAGTCGTGTTCGATGCGCCATCGCATCTTCGCCCACCGCACCACGTCCTTGACGGGCGTGTCCGGCGGCAGGTTGGAGATCCAGTAGCCGGTCGGGGCCGCCTCGTCGGCGGGCCACTCCACCAGCACGGTTCGCACCGGCAGCACTCCGTCCCATCGGTAGTGCCCTCCGCCGGCTTGCTGCGCGGCCCGCAGGGCCTGCTTGCCCGCCGGCCGCACCCGCAGCGCCGTGAACCGTGAGGTCATCGGGCCCTTGCTGCCTTCACGCCAGGTGACCTCACAGAACCCGGAGGCCGGCACGTCGGCAGCGAGGTCGGGCAAGGCTCGCGGCGGGGTGCGGTAACGCGGCAGGGTCGGCGGTCCGAGCCCGCCGTAGGCCGGACGTTGCGGTTCGACAGCCTCCGGGTGAGCGACCTCCTTGCCCGTCAGCGCGACCACATAGGACAGGCCCCGGTCCTCCAGTGCCAGGCGGAAGGGCGTGCTCGCTCCGTATCCCGCGTCGGCCACGACCACCGGCGGGATGAACTTCCAGTCGGCGAGCGTGTCGAGCAGGTCAAGCGCCAAGCGCCACTTCTCCTGGTGGCCGACGTCGGCAGGGACTCCGGCTGCCCGGCAACGGACCGGATCGTCGGTCCACTCCCGGGGCAGGTAGAGCTGCCAGTTCAACGGGCACGAAGCGGTGTCGGTCGCCGCGTGGACGCTGACCGCGACCTGGCAGTTCGACCGCTTTCCCAGAGCCCCGCAGTACTGCCGGGCCACCCCCACCGACCGGGTCCCGCACTTGGGAAATGACACGTCGTCGATCACCCACACCTCGGGCGTGATCACCTCACACAGCCGCTCGGCGATCCTTCGCCGCACCGGCAGCGGATCCCACGGCGACTGGTTCACGAACTGCTGCAGGGCCTGCATGTTCCCGTCCGGCAGCCGCTCGGCCATCGGCTGGATCGACTTCCGCCGGCCGTCCAGCATCAGGCCCCGCAGATAACACCCGCCCCACCGCCGCTGATCCCGCCGCGGAAGCGACCCAAAAACATCGGCAACGAACTCCGATAACTCACCCCGGAGCCGTTCCACCTCCCCAAGCCTCATAGTCGAAAGATGCCCACCACCAGGCGAGATCACCCGA
>NZ_JBIBWQ010000019.1:0-1339 GCF_043081505.1 Streptomyces sp. NPDC014870 | reverse complement strand
GAAGCCCCTATGTTTCGTCAAGCCGCAGAAGGGAGTTGTCTCGCGGCCAGGGGCTGAATGTGTCGGTAGAGCTCGCGGGCGACGTACCGCTTGAGGCATCGGATGATCTCGCGTTTGGACATGCCCTCGGCGGTGCGTCGCTCCAGATACTTCTGGGTGCGTTCGTCCCAGCGTATGCGGGTCATCACGACGCGGTAGAGGGCGGCATTCGCCTGGCGGTTGCCGCCGCGGTTCAGGCGTCGGCGTTGGGTCTTGCCGGAGGACTGTTCGACCGGACTGACGCCGCACAGTGCGGCGAAGGATGCTTCGTCAGTGATCCGATCAGGGTTGTCACCTGCGGCGATGAGGAGTACTGCGGCACTGTCGGGCCCGACACCGACCAGGTCCAGCATCTGGGGCCGGCAGGCGCGGACGGCCCTGGTGGTGCGCCGGGTGAGCTCCTTGACCTCGTCGGACAGGTGCTGGACTCGGCGGGCAAGCAGACGCATCGTGAAGACGGCCTCGCCCCGGTCATCGACGTCGAGGGACGCGCAGGTGGCAACCAGCGCAGGGTTACTCAGGCCGGTGAGGAGTTCGCGCAGATCTGGGTCGATGGACATGAGGACGGCCTTGAGCTGGTTCAGCGCCTGAGTGCGGGCCTTGACGGCCGATTCCTTGGCCAGCCGCAGGACCCGCATGTCCTCCACGGGCCCGTCCGCGCTCTTCGGCACGGTGGTGGCCCGTCCGGACAGCACCGCGCGGGCGGCCGCGTCCGCGTCGATGGCGTCGGTCTTGCCGCGCTTGCGCCGGGTGGCACGGTCGGGCTGGTTGATCTCGACGACGTCGATGCCCTCCCGGCGCAGGACCCGGGTCAGCGCGGTCCCGAAGGATCCCGTGCACTCGACCCCCGCCCGGTGCAGAACGCCGAACGACCGTCCCCAGGCAAGCAGTTGGCGATAGCCGACGGCGGTGGTCGGGAACTCCTGGTGGGCGAGCGAGGCGCCCAGGGTGGTGATGACGGCGGCGACGTGGATGTCCTTGTGGGTGTCCACCCCGAGGATCACCTCCTCCGCCGCCCCAGGGACCTGCTGCGCGGGCAGCGTCGGCTGGGGCATGCTGGTGACGGTCACGAGGCTCCTTGGACTGGGGCTGGTGGCTGACACCGGTCCGGTGGGCGGTCAGAACTGTGACGGTGCTTTGTGCAGCAAAGCCCCTATCGGGACACGTTCACCGGGCCGGCGGCAGTACGCACCGCAGGAGGCCGGGGCCGACAGTTCCACTCCAAGGCAGCTGCGGCCAGTTGTCGCACGGGTCAGGCTCCGGCCCCTTGCGGCACATCACGATCCTCACAGTTGTCGCA
>NZ_JBIBWQ010000018.1:0-3304 GCF_043081505.1 Streptomyces sp. NPDC014870 | reverse complement strand
ACGGACTGTGCCTGGCACGTTGTTGGGTATCTGAGGGTACGGCCGGTTGGTCGAACCTTCGCGATGCCGGCCCCAGTGAACTTGTCCGTCAGGGCAGGGTGATGGGTGGCTGGTCGTTGCTTGAGAACTACACAGTGGACGCGAGCATCTGTGGCCAAGTTTTTAAGGGCGCACGGTGGATGCCTTGGCACCAGGAACCGATGAAGGACGTGGGAGGCCACGATAGTCCCCGGGGAGCCGTCAACCAGGCTTTGATCCGGGGGTTTCCGAATGGGGAAACCCGGCAGTCGTCATGGGCTGTCACCCATGCCTGAACACATAGGGCATGTGGAGGGAACGAGGGGAAGTGAAACATCTCAGTACCCTCAGGAAGAGAAAACAACCGTGATTCCGGGAGTAGTGGCGAGCGAAACCGGATGAGGCCAAACCGTATGCGTGTGATACCCGGCAGGGGTTGCGCATGCGGGGTTGTGGGATCTCTCTTTCACAGTCTGCCGGCTGTGAGACGAGTCAGAAACCGTTGATGTAGGCGAAGGACATGCGAAAGGTCCGGCGTAGAGGGTAAGACCCCCGTAGCTGAAACATTGACGGCTCGTTTGAGAGACACCCAAGTAGCACGGGGCCCGAGAAATCCCGTGTGAATCTGGCGGGACCACCCGCTAAGCCTAAATATTCCCTGGTGACCGATAGCGGATAGTACCGTGAGGGAATGGTGAAAAGTACCGCGGGAGCGGAGTGAAATAGTACCTGAAACCGTGTGCCTACAAGCCGTGGGAGCGTCGCATACAGCTTGCTGTATGTCGTGACTGCGTGCCTTTTGAAGAATGAGCCTGCGAGTTTGCGGTGTGTTGCGAGGTTAACCCGTGTGGGGAAGCCGTAGCGAAAGCGAGTCCGAATAGGGCGATCTAGTAGCACGCTCAAGACCCGAAGCGGAGTGATCTAGCCATGGGCAGGTTGAAGCGGAGGTAAGACTTCGTGGAGGACCGAACCCACCAGGGTTGAAAACCTGGGGGATGACCTGTGGTTAGGGGTGAAAGGCCAATCAAACTCCGTGATAGCTGGTTCTCCCCGAAATGCATTTAGGTGCAGCGTCGTGTGTTTCTTACCGGAGGTAGAGCACTGGATAGGCGATGGGCCCTACCGGGTTACTGACCTTAGCCAAACTCCGAATGCCGGTAAGTGAGAGCGCGGCAGTGAGACTGTGGGGGATAAGCTCCATGGTCGAGAGGGAAACAGCCCAGAGCATCGACTAAGGCCCCTAAGCGTACGCTAAGTGGGAAAGGATGTGGAGTCGCAGAGACAACCAGGAGGTTGGCTTAGAAGCAGCCACCCTTGAAAGAGTGCGTAATAGCTCACTGGTCAAGTGATTCCGCGCCGACAATGTAGCGGGGCTCAAGCGTACCGCCGAAGTCGTGTCATTGCAGCAATAAGCCCCAACGGGTGCTGTGATGGGTAGGGGAGCGTCGTGTGCCGGGTGAAGCAGCCGCGGAAGCGAGTTGTGGACGGTTCACGAGTGAGAATGCAGGCATGAGTAGCGATACACACGTGAGAAACGTGTGCGCCGATTGACTAAGGGTTCCTGGGTCAAGCTGATCTGCCCAGGGTAAGTCGGGACCTAAGGCGAGGCCGACAGGCGTAGTCGATGGACAACCGGTTGATATTCCGGTACCCGCTTTGAAACGCCCAATATCGAGCCCATTAATGCTAAGCCCGTGAAGCCGTTCCGGACCCTTCGGGGAAAGGAAAGTGGTGGAGCCGGCGAACCAAGGTGGTAGTAGGTAAGCGATGGGGTGACGCAGGAAGGTAGTCCAGCCCGGGCGGTGGTTGTCCCGGGGTAAGGGTGTAGGCCGTGTGGTAGGCAAATCCGTCACACGTTAAGGCTGAGACCTGATGCCGAGCCGATTGTGGTGAAGTGGATGATCCTATGCTGTCGAGAAAAGCCTCTAGCGAGTTTCATGGCGGCCCGTACCCTAAACCGACTCAGGTGGTCAGGTAGAGAATACCGAGGCGTTCGGGTGAACTATGGTTAAGGAACTCGGCAAAATGCCCCCGTAACTTCGGGAGAAGGGGGGCCATCACTGGTGAGGGAACTTGCTTCCTGAGCTGGGGGTGGCCGCAGAGACCAGCGAGAAGCGACTGTTTACTAAAAACACAGGTCCGTGCGAAGCCGTAAGGCGATGTATACGGACTGACGCCTGCCCGGTGCTGGAACGTTAAGGGGACCGGTTAGTGACCTTTCGGGGTTGCGAAGCTGAGAACTTAAGCGCCAGTAAACGGCGGTGGTAACTATAACCATCCTAAGGTAGCGAAATTCCTTGTCGGGTAAGTTCCGACCTGCACGAATGGCGTAACGACTTCTCGACTGTCTCAACCATAGGCCCGGTGAAATTGCACTACGAGTAAAGATGCTCGTTTCGCGCAGAAGGACGGAAAGACCCCGGGACCTTTACTACAGTTTGATATTGGTGTTCGGTTCGGCTTGTGTAGGATAGGTGGGAGACTTTGAAGCAGCCACGCCAGTGGTTGTGGAGTCGCCGTTGAAATACCACTCTGGTCGTGCTGGATGTCTAACCTCGGTCCGTGATCCGGATCAGGGACAGTGTCTGATGGGTAGTTTAACTGGGGCGGTTGCCTCCCAAAGGGTAACGGAGGCGCCCAAAGGTTCCCTCAGCCTGGTTGGCAATCAGGTGTTGAGTGTAAGTGCACAAGGGAGCTTGACTGTGAGACCGACGGGTCGAGCAGGGACGAAAGTCGGGACTAGTGATCCGGCGGTGGCTTGTGGAAGCGCCGTCGCTCAACGGATAAAAGGTACCCCGGGGATAACAGGCTGATCTTCCCCAAGAGTCCATATCGACGGGATGGTTTGGCACCTCGATGTCGGCTCGTCGCATCCTGGGGCTGGAGTCGGTCCCAAGGGTTGGGCTGTTCGCCCATTAAAGCGGTACGCGAGCTGGGTTTAGAACGTCGTGAGACAGTTCGGTCCCTATCCTCTGTGCGCGTAGGAATATTGAGAAGGGCTGTCCCTAGTACGAGAGGACCGGGACGGACGAACCTCTGGTGTGCCAGTTGTCCTGCCAAGGGCATGGCTGGTTGGCTACGTTCGGGAGGGATAACCGCTGAAAGCATCTAAGCGGGAAGCCTGCTTCGAGATGAGTATTCCCACCTCCTTGAGAGGGTAAGGCTCCCAGTAGACGACTGGGTTGATAGGCCGGATGTGGAAGCCCAGTAATGGGTGGAGCTGACCGGTACTAATAGGCCGAGGGCTTGTCCTCAGTTGCTCGCGTCCACTGTGTTAGTTCTGAAG
>NZ_JBIBWQ010000017.1:0-124713 GCF_043081505.1 Streptomyces sp. NPDC014870 | reverse complement strand
ACGACACCCTCATGGCCGACCAACTCGACACCGCCATCGAACAACACGGCAAGGGCGACCTCACCCAACTCCTCACCGGCAACGACACCTGGACGCGCGATGAGTGACGCCGCCGAGTCAGCCGCCACCGAGTCGGGCGCCGACGGCCGGAACTTCCTCAGCGACAACACCTTCGGCGCGTCCCCCGAGGTCGCGGAGGCGCTCACCAGGGCCCTGGCCGGGCACGCGATGCCGTACGGGGCCGACCCGTACACGGACTCCGTCCGGCGCCGCCTCAGGGACGTCTTCGAGCGGGACCTCGATGTCTTCCCGGTCTCCTCGGGGACCGCCGCCAACGGCCTCGCCCTGTCGGCCCTCGCCCGGCCCTGGGGCAGCGTCCTGTGCCACTCCGGGAGCCATGTGCACAACGACGAGTGCGGGGCCGCCGAGTTCTTCACGGGCGGTTCCAAGGTCGTCACCGTGCCCGGCGCCGACAGCAAGGTCGACCCCGAGGCCCTGCTGCGGGAGATCCGGCGGCGCGCGGGCGACCGGCACAGCGTCCAGCCCTCCGTCCTCACCCTCAGCCAGGGCACGGAGACCGGCGGCGTGTACACCGTCGAGGAGATCCGCACCCTGTGCCTGATCGCCAAGGGCTCCGGGCTCGGCGTCCACATGGACGGCGCGCGCTTCGCCAACGCGCTCAGCAGGCTCGGCGTCAGCCCGGCGGAGATGAGCTGGAAGGCCGGCATCGACGTGCTGTCGTTCGGCACGACCAAGAACGGCACGATGAGCGCGGACGCGATCATCTCCTTCGACCCGGCGCTCTCCGCCGAACTGGCCGCCCGCGTGAAGCGGGCCGGGCAGCTCGCCGCCAAGGCGCGTTTCCACGCAGCGCAGCTCGACGCCTACCTCGCCGACGGCCTCTGGCTGCGCAACGCCGGCCGGGCGAACGCGCTCGCCGCGCGTCTCAGGGACGGCCTGAGCGGTGTGCCGGGCGTCGAACTGCCCGGCGCGGAACTGCCCGGTGCGGAGCCGGAGATGAACATGGTCTTCTGCGGGCTCGCACCGCACGTCGTCAAGGGCCTGCTCGCCGACGGCTACGCCTTCTACCACGACCGCTGGGAGCCCGGCGTGGTGCGGTTCGTGACCTCGTTCGCGCACTCCGCCGCCGACGTCGACGGCCTGCTGGCCGCGATCCGTCGCCACGCGGCCGAGCCGACGGCGTCTGAGTCCCCGAAGCGGCCCGTCCCGCACCCCCGTGACCGGTCGTCACGGCACCACTGCGTCAGGGAATGACCCGCGGCCCGTCAGGAACGACCCGACGCGCGGAGGGTCAGGAAGCGCCGGAGAAGCGGGAGCCGGACGCCGTCAGCGCGGGCTCCTGGCGGGCCGGGCCGTTCAGCAGGCTGTGGAGGAGCGCGGGGCGGCGCTCCGGGGAGACGTCCGCGAGGAGGGTCGCCAGGACGGCCATCCGGGCCTGCCCGGCGCGCAGCGTCCCGGCGGACACGGCTCCGGCGGCCACCAGGTCCACGGCCCCGCCGCCGGTGTAGAGCTCGGCGATCGGTCCGGCGGGGACCCGCGTGCTCAGGGCCACCAGGGTGCCCTGGTCGACGGCCGCGCCGACGGCCGCGGAGATCTCGGGAGTGGCGTTGCCCGCGCCGGTGCCGACGAGCACGACGCCGCCCGCGCCGGCCGCGACGGAGGTGTTCAGGAACAGCGGGTCGCCGTCGCTGTGGTGCATGACCACGTCGACCCGGGGCAGCGTCGCGGAGGCGCCGGTGGCCGTGGGCAGGGGCAGCGGAGTGGGGCGGTCCGGGCCGCGGCGGATGTGCACGCTGCCGAAGCCGACCTTCCCGAGGCCGCTCTCGGACGGGTCCGCGAACGCGTCCGCCGCGAGGGTCTGCGTCTTCACCGTGCCGCGCGCCGCGTGCACCTTGCCGTCGAAGACCACGAGCACGCCCAGGTCGCGCACCGAGGCGGCGACCTGGAGGGCGTCGTACACATTGCCGGGGCCGTCGCCGTCGCCCGTGCCGAGCGGGCGCTGCGCGCCGGTGAAGACGACGGGGCGGGCGTCGGAGTGGTGCAGGTCCAGGAAGAAGGCGGACTCCTCCAGGGTGTCCGTGCCGTGCGTGACGACGACGCCGTCCACGCCGGGGTCGGCGAGCGCCGTGTGGACCGCGTGCAGCAGCGTGAGCTGGCGGGCGGAGGTCATCCGGGAGCTGTTGACGTTGAACAGGTCGACGACCTCGACCGTCACGCCCTCGGGCAGCGCCGAGGTGGCGAGGACGTCGTCACCGGAGGCGTCGGCGGCGTAACCGGTGCCCTGCCAGCGGCTGGCTATGGTGCCGCCCGTGCTGATGAGGGTGATCCGGCGGGGCCGGTCGTCGCGTGTCCGCTGCATGGGTGTCTGTCCCGGGGATCGAAGGTAGTCGCCTTTGAAACGATAGTTCAGCTTGTATGGAATATGATTGCGAGTTCCGCTCCGGAATCGTGAATTCCGGCATGCATAATTGCGTCATGGACCGGATCGACCGCAGCATCTTGCGTGAGCTTCAGGATGACGGCCGTCTGACGAATCTGGAGCTCGCCCAGCGCATCGGCCTCAGCGCCTCCGCGTGCCTGCGCCGCGTACGGCAGCTGGAGGAGGACGGGGTGATCCAGGGGTATCGCGCCGTGATCGACCCCTCGGCCGTCGGGCGCGGCTTCGAGGTCCTCGTCTCGATCGAGGTCCGGCGCGACCGCGAGACCGTCGAGGCCTTCGAGGAGGCCCTGCAGTCCATCCCGGACGTCATCGAGGCGTACCGCCTCTTCGGTAGCCCCGGCTGCCTCCTGCGTATCGCGGTCGCCGACCTCGCCGCGTACGAGCGCCTCTGGATCGAGCGGCTGACCTCGCTCGCCGGTGTCACGGAGGTCAACTCGCAGATCATCATGAAGCGCGTCAAGGAACCGCGCGGACTGCCGGTCGAACGCTGATGACCTCCGCGAACGGGCCGCTCGCGGTCCACTCGCAGTCCACTCGTGTCGGTGTTGGGCCGAACGGGTGAGAAACGGGAGGATGGGCGCATGAGTAGGTACGAGAGGTACGACGTCACCGACGCGCAGTGGGAGGGCCTCGCGCAGGTCGTCCCCCTGCGCGGCCGTGACGAATGGCCGTCCAGGGTCGACCACCGCGCGATGCACGATCCCTACGAGGCCGCCGAGCAGCGCCGCATGGTGGTCCTGCGCGTGCAGGTCTTCGCCGACGCCCGTGAGGTCGCCGAGTACCTCATCGCCCGGATCCCGGTCCTCCTCGACCTGACCAGCGCGGACACCGAAGTCGCCAAGCGCATCCTGGACTTCAGCAGCGGCGTGGTGTTCGGCCTCGGCAGTGGGATGCACCGCGTCGACCGCAACGTCTTCCTGCTCGCCCCGGCCGGTACGGAGGTCGAGGGCGCGCCGGACGAGGAGGTCGGAGATGACGTGTCCGGGGCGGCCGTCCCTCGATCGTAGGAAGCTGAACAGGGCGTAACGGTTCGTCATCCGCGCCGCTGCGTACGGTCCGATCATGGACTCCACCGGCGGCCACACGCCCGATTCCGTCTCCTCCCTCCCCTCTTCCTCCGCCGCCTCCTCTGCCTGTACGACCCCGGTCCGGGCACCCTTACGCGGCCCGACCGGGGAGCGGGCATCGGGGGCGGGCGGCACGACGGCGGTCGGTGGGCCGGGCGTTCCCGGCGCGCGGGACGCGCGCCGGGACGCGCTGCGGCAGTTGATGGACGCGTCCGCGCGCAGGCCCGCCCGCCCCGCCGTCACCGAACTCCGCCTCTCCGCCTTCGCCGCGCACCGCGCCGCCGTCCATCCGCTCGGCCCCGTGACCCTCTTCACCGGGGCGAGCGGCAGCGGCAAGTCCAGTGCCCTGCGCGCCTACGAGGCGCTCGCCCGGCTCGGCGCGGGCGAGGACCTGGCCGCCGCGTTTCCCGACGCCCTCGCCCACGTGCCCGAGAGGGCCCGGCCCGACGCCCAGGGGCGGCGCGGCTTCCGGATCGGCTGCACCGTCGACGGACCCGCCGGACCCGTCCGCCTCGATCTCGCCGTCCAGGTCGAACCCACGGTCCGCATCGTCGGCGAACGGCTCACCTGCCGCGGCCGTACGCTCCTCACCACCGCCCTGCGCGACCCCGGCCGCAGTACCGTCCAGGCCGAATGGCACACCGCGGGCGCCACGCCCGTCACGCGGGCGCCCTTCCCCGACGACCGCCTGGGCACCGCGCTGCTGCCGTTGCGCGTGGCCGGCAAGACGAAGGGGCAACTGGAAGTGCTCGCGGCGGCCGAGCAGGTGGTGGTGGCGCTGCGCTCGGTCTTCCCCTGCGATCCCGAGCCCGCCCGGATGCGGGGATCCGTGCCGGTGGGCGAGGGCCGGCTGCTGCGTGGCTGCGACAACCTGGCGGAGGTGCTGCACCGCACCGCGTCCGAGTGCCCGCGCCGGCACGCCCGGCTCGCGGCCGTGGCGGGGGCCGGCTGCGCCGGCGTGGTGACCGGGCTGCGCGTGGAGGAACTGCCTGACGCGACGGTACGGGCGCTCCTGGAGCGCGCGCCGGGCGACGCCGTGCGGCCGGCCCCGGCCCCGGCCGCCCGGGCCGCCGCTGCCGGGTGGGCCGGCGGCGCCGGGGTCCCGGCGCCGCGCAGGACGCCGTTCGCGACACCGCTCGGCCGGCTCGGCGACGGCGAACTGCGCTACCTCGCCCTCGCGCTGGTCCTGCTCACCGGGCCCGGGGTGCTCGCCATGGACCAACTCGGCGAGGTGCCGCCCGCGATGCGCGCGCTGACGGTCCTCGCCGACGGTCTCGACCGGTCCCTCGACGGGCGCCAGCTCCGCGCGCTGCTCGGGCTCGCCGTCGACATCTGCGCCGGTGGGCACATCCGGCTCGTGGGCTCGGTGGGGGAGCCGGTGGCGCGGTACGCGCGCGAGACACCGGGGGTGACGGTGGTAGACCTGGGGCGTGAGTGAACTGGATGTAGCGGGATTGCAGCGCAGACTGGCCGAGTTCGCGGCGGCGCGGGAGTGGCAGCCGTACCACACCCCGAAGAACCTGGCGACGGCGCTCAGCGTGGAGGCGGCCGAACTCCTGGAGATCTTCCAGTGGTTGACGCCCGAGCAGGCGGCGCGGGTGATGGACGACCCGGACACCGCCCACCGGGTCGAGGACGAGGTCGCCGACGTTCTGGCGTATCTGCTGCAGTTCTGCGAGGTGTTGGGCGTCGACGCGCTCGCCGCGCTGGCGGCGAAGATCGACAGAAACGAACTCCGATTCCCGGCCGGACGGCCCCCGGGGCGGGGCGGCGACGCGACCGAAAACGGTTTTCGTCACTCTTCGGAGTGATCGCGATTTCCCCATCGAGCTTACTGTCCACAGATTTCCGAATTCCTCTGGCGTGGGGGCTCAGGCGCCTTCACGCTGGGTAGTGGAGTCAGTGGGCAGTAAGTCGTACGAACGGGGGCGGCGCACATGGAAGCGGAGCGATTGATCGCGGCAGGCCGGCACGCGCTCGCGGGAGCGGGGACGGCATGGGACATCGTCGCGGAGGCCTGGCAGGCCCAGGCCCTCGCACAGGCGATAGGGAGTCAGCTCGCCCTCTGCGGACCGCAGGAGCTGCGGAGCGAGGCGCGGGGGCTGAGCGAGATCGGCGGCGGACGCGGCATCGTGTCCGACTACGCCCTGCTCGGGACGGGTGGACCGAGAGCGGCCCAGCTCACCGAAGTGGTCGACCCACGTGTGGCGTTGACCCACCTCGGGGTGTTGCTCGGGGAGGTGGGGATCGCCCTGGTCGGCGTGGCCTGCGCGACCGACGAGGAGGGGCTGTACTGGCAGTGCATCGAGGCCATCGACGCCGCCGACGAGGCCAACGACCGGGTGCGCGGGATGCTGCGCCGACTCGCGGTGCGGGAGCGGGACCGGCCGCCCGATGCCGCTCGGGGCCGGGCGGGTCCGGCGGGGGCGTCATGAGCCGCCGGCGGGCGGCCGGGACGGGGTCAGTCCGCTCGGGGCTCGTCGCTCGTCCGATCCTCCGACCGGTCCGCCGAGGACTGGAGGTCGGCGTCGAGCTGCGACAGATCGGCGGTGAGCGCCGCCATCAGCTCCTCCATCTGCTGCAGCAGGCCCTTCTGGGCGCCGGAGCCCTTCTGCTCGGGCACGGACTGCTGCACCGGCTGCTCGGGCATCGCCCTTTCGGGCGCGGCTTCCTGGGACATGGCGGCCTCCTCGGCCCAGGCCCTTCCCTCGGGGGAAGGGCCACACGGGAGAACGACGCACCGGCAGCGGCCGCCGGCACGCGGGCGCCGGGCGGTCCGGCACCGCCCGAGCCAACGACGCGCGCCGGGCCACGGTCACTGGCCTGGCAGGACGCGCCCCGCCAGGGGGCCCGATATTCACCCGACCGGGCAGGACCCGCCCCCCGGCTGACGGGGAGGTTGACGGCGGCCCGGAGGTGCAGGATGGAGGTATGGATCTTCGAATCTTCACCGAGCCCCAGCAAGGGGCCGACTACGACACCCTGCTCACCGTCGCCCGGGCCACCGAGGACCTCGGCTTCGACGCCTTCTTCCGCTCCGACCACTACGTCAGCATGGGCTCCGCCGACGGGCTGCCCGGGCCGACCGACGCCTGGATCACGCTGGCCGGCCTCGCCCGGGAGACCCGGCGGATCCGGCTCGGCACGCTGATGACCGCGGGCACCTTCCGGCTGCCCGGCGTCCTGGCCATCCAGGTCGCCCAGGTCGACCAGATGTCCGGCGGCCGGGTCGAACTGGGCCTGGGCGCGGGCTGGTTCGAGGAGGAGCACCGGGCCTACGGGATCCCGTTCCCCAAGGAGAAGTTCGGCCGCCTCGAGGAGCAGCTGGCGATCGTCACGGGGCTGTGGAAGACCGAGCTGGGCGAGAAGTTCTCCTTCGACGGCGAGTTCTACCAGCTGGCGGACTCGCCGGCGCTGCCCAAGCCGACCCAGGACCGGATCCCGGTGCTCATCGGCGGTCACGGCGCGACCCGGACGCCGAGGCTGGCCGCGCGGTACGCCGACGAGTTCAACATCCCCTTCGCCTCGATCGAGGACAGCGAGCGGCAGTTCGGGCGGGTCCGGGC
Organism: Streptomyces sp. NPDC014870; assembly: GCF_043081505.1. Lineage (NCBI taxonomy): Bacteria > Bacillati > Actinomycetota > Actinomycetes > Kitasatosporales > Streptomycetaceae > Streptomyces > Streptomyces sp. NPDC014870. Next base: position 117,619 of record NZ_JBIBWQ010000017.1, on the reverse strand, counting down.
CGCCGCCGAGGCCGCGGGCCGGGGGGCCGACGACCTGGTGTACTCCAACGCCCTGGTCGTCTGCGTCGGCAAGGACGACGCGGAGGTGGCCCGCCGGGCGGCGGCCATCGGGCGCGACGTGGAGGAGCTGAAGGCGAACGGTCTGGCCGGCTCGCCCGCCGAGGTCGTCGACAAGATCGGAAGGTACGGCGCGATCGGGTCGTCCCGGATCTACCTCCAGGTCCTCGACCTGGCCGACCTGGACCACCTGGAGCTGATCTCCGCCCAGGTCCAGGCGCAGCTCGGCTGAGCGGAGGCGCACCGATGAGGCCGGTCCACACCCTCGCAGAGGCGCTCGCCCAGGAGGTGCTCGTCCTCGACGGCGGGCTCTCCAACCAGCTGGAGGCCCAGGGCTGCGACCTGAGCGACGCGCTGTGGTCGGCGCGGCTGCTCGCCGACGGGCCCGAGCAGATCGGTGCGGCGCACACCGCCTATGTGCGGGCGGGCGCCCGGGTGCTGATCACCGCGAGCTACCAGGCCACCTTCGAGGGCTTCGCCCGGCGCGGGGTGGCCGGGGCGGAGGCGGCGCGGCTGCTCGGGCGGAGCGTGGAGCTGGCCAGGGCGGCGGGGGAGGGCGCGGCCGAGCCGGTGTGGGTGGCCGCCTCGGTGGGGCCGTACGGAGCGATGCTCGCCGACGGCAGCGAGTACCGCGGCCGGTACGGGCTTACGGTGCGCGAGTTGGAGAGGTTCCACCGGCCCCGGGTCGAGGCGCTCGCGGCGGCGGGGCCGGACGCGCTGGCCCTGGAGACGGTGCCGGACACGGTCGAGGCGGAGGCGTTGCTGCGGGCCGTCGAGGGGTGCGGGGTGCCGGTCTGGCTCTCGTACACCGTGGCGGGGGAGCGGACCCGGGCCGGGCAGCGGCTCACCGAGGCGTTCGGGCTCGTCGCGGGGGTCGAGCAGGTGGTCGCGGTCGGGGTCAACTGCTGTGAGCCGGCGGACGCGGCGCGCGCCGTGGGGATCGCGGCGGAGGCGACGGGGAAGCCGGTCGTGGTCTACCCCAACAGCGGGGAGGTGTGGGACGCGGGGGCCCGTGGATGGCGCGGCACCGGGTCCTTCGACCCGGACCGGATGCGGGACTGGCCCGCGGCCGGGGCCCGGCTGATCGGCGGCTGCTGCCGGGTGGGCCCTGACCGCATCGCGGCCCTGTCCACGGCGCTGGCGCCCTGACGCGACCTGACACGACGCGACCCGACACGACGCGACCCGGCCCGACCCGACCCGACCCGACCCGACCCGACACGACGCGACTCGGCCCGACCCGACGCGACGTGACGCCACTCGGCCCCGTACCCGGAGCGGGTACGGGGCCGAGAGGGTGGTGCTCAGCGGGTGGTGGCTCAGCCGTCGGCCGTGGTGCGGCGGCGCTTCCACCAGATCAGGCCCGCGCCCACCGCCGCGAGGACGGCGGCGAGGCCCACGACCAGGCCGACGGGCGTGCTGGAGCCCGTGTCGGCGAGGTCGCCGTCAGGGTCCTTCGCCGGCGGGGTCTGCCCGCCGCTCCCGTTGCCGTTGCCCGGCGTCGACGGGCTCGGGGCCGGGGTCGTCGGCTTGTCGGTCGGGTCGGGGCCCGGCTTGGACGGGGTGGGCGTCGGCGTCGGAGTCGTACCGCCGGAGTCCTTGCCGGTGTTGTTGCCGCCGAGGAAGGCGGTGTCCGTGTCGGCGTAGGCGGTGGTCGACTTCACGGCGGCGTTCACCGTGTCGGGCATCTCCGGGTTCTCCGCCTCGAAGCGGGCCTTGGAGACGTTCTGCTTGGGCTGCTTGGAGAAGTCCACGCCACCCAGGTAGAAGGAGAACTCCAGGACGGAACCGTCCTGCGGGTACGTCCGCTTGAAGTGGAAGTCGCCCTCACGGAAGGACTTCATGTAGTCCGCGTAGATCTTGTCGCGGTCCCACTTCGTGCGCGAGGGCCAGGCGGTCGCGTCGTCGGAGCCGATGATCGCGTGGAAGTCACCGGGCTTCACCGCGTCGCGCTGCTTGATCCACTCGGCGGCGATCCGGGAGGTGTAGACGCTGCGCAGATCGGCGTACTGGGGCGCCGTGTTGACCAGCTTCTCGACCTCGGGGATCGCGATCTCCTGGATCTGCCGGAAGTTGTACTCCTGGACCGACTCGGGCTGCTTGCACTTGAAGCCCTCGCTGAAGTCGATCTTCGCGGCCTTGACGTCCATCGGCGCGTCGAGGATGTAGAGCTTGCCGTCCTCCTCGCGCACCTGCGCAGGGGCCGGCTCGATGTAGTACCGGTACGTCTTCCAGCAGGGTGCGCCGTTGACGTGCTGGAACGAGTCCCACAGCCGGTTGCCGACCGGGTTGTTGGGAACCATGACCCGGGCCAGGTCGTGCTTCATCTCCAGGTCGGCCTCGAGCAGGACGCGGCCCGCGTCGGTCTTGGCGAGCTTGTCGTCGGTGACCTGGTCGGGCTGGTCGGGGTTGAGGTTCACCCAGAACCGGTTCGGGTGCAGCGCCAGCCAGGTGAACATCGCGTCGGACGAGAGGTCGATCTTCGCCCCGCCGCCCCACGAGGGGTTCTCGTCCTCGTCGTCGTTCATCGTGGCCTTGAAGCCGTAGTCCATGCCCTTGCCCTTGACGGGCTCGGTGATGTACCGCAGCTCCATGGTGGTGAAGTCGATGCCGCCGGGGCCCCGCATCCGGAACGGTGCGCCGGGCGCCTGGCGGGCGGCCGCCTGGCGGCGCTGCGCCTCTTCCTTCGTCCGGCCGGAGTTGCGGGCGAAGTCGTTGGCCGAGCCCCGGGAGCTGCCGCAGCCGGCCGCCTTGGCCGAGGCCAGGGTGGTGGCGGTGGGGCAGTTCTTGCCGCTGAAGGCCGGGTCCTGACGGGTGTACTGCGGGTGCGGGGTGTACCGGGCGTCCGGCACCGCGCGGTGCTGGTACCAGGAGACTCCGTGCGCCCGCAGCCGCGCCTCGACCGCCTTGCTCGGCGGCTCGCCGAAGACGTACACGACCTTGTAGCCCCGCTTGGCCAGGGCCTGGTCCACGAGCAGCTGCTTGGTGTCGATCTGCTTCGTGCCCGACTTGAACTCGTAGATGATCTTGTCGCGGCCGCTGGTCTTGATCGCGTCGAAGCGGCGGTCCTTCTTGACGTTCTCCTCGCCCAGCTCGTCGACGAGTTCCTTGAAGAGCTCCGGCATCTCCTCGGCCATGGAGTACTGGCAGTACCAGTTCTGGCCGCCCAGCTTGAAGTAGCGGGCCACCTCGGCCTCGTAGGCGTTGCCGCCCCGGGCGTTGGCCTCACCGTTGACGTAGTAGCTGTTCACGTACTCGTTGAAGGTGCCCTTGTAGGGCTGCTTCCCGGCCTGGTTCTGCTTCCAGTACGCCCAGGCGTGCTGCGGAGAGGCGTTGTCGTACTTGCTCGGGTCCGGGAGGATCTTGTCCAGTTCCTCGGCGCTGGGCAGGTCGAGGCCCGAGAGGCGCTTGCGCGGGTTGTCGAAGGAGTACGTGCGCCTGGTGTCCCCGAGCGTGCGCCACTGGTACTTCCCCGGGGCCTTGAAGCCGGGCAGGGTTCCCAGCCGGGGCGCCGAGTTGGGCGTCTGGTACATGTCGGTACAGCGCTTGGCGGCGGCTTCTGCCTCCTGGACGTTGTCCAGGATCGGCAGGCTGCCGGAGAGTATGCCGACGCTCAACGCCAGGACGGCCGCGCGGCCGAACCAACTGGAGCGCCGTGTGATGGCGGTGGTCAAGATGATCGGTCCCATGGTCAGGGGGCCACGGGTTGAAGTGCGTGCGGTCGGGTATCAGGTCACGGCCCCCGTGGAAGTGACCTGATGGTCACTCACCATAGGAGGGCCGTGTGAAGAAAGTGGCAGGGACACGCCAAGGTTCTGCGGTGTAACTCGCCCGCACAGTCTGCCACTTCGGTCACCGCCAACCCCTCCTGTCTAGAGTGGCGGGCATGTCTGACACCACGCACGGCACGACGGACGGCTCCACGGACGGGACGGCGGACGGCACCACGGACGGCGAGCGGCTGGCCGAGTGGATCGAGGACGTACCGGCCCGCGTGATGCGCCTGGACACCTGGTACACCCCCGCGGACTTCACACCGGACATGTCGGCGGAGTCGCTCGGCCTGCTGGAGGACGCGCTGGTCTTCACGTACCGGCCCGAGGGCACGCCCGAGTCGCAGGACTTCCTCCAGGGCGCGATGGCCTACCTCGGCGAGGCGCTCATGGCGGCCGGCGGCGGACGCTGGGGCTGGAGCGCCGACGACCGTCCGGTCGTCCTGCCCGACCCGGCGCTCGGCCTGGCTCCGCTCGATCCGCTGGGCCTGATCGTCGCCGCGCAGGAGCGGGACAGGTCCGGCGCGTTCACCGAGGCCGCCGACGAGCTGCGCGCGGCGGTCGCGGCGCACCGCGAGCGGGTGGCGGAGCCCGGCTGGAAGCCCGCCAAGCACGCCACCCCCGGCCTCGACCCGGGGGCGGCCGACGCCCCGCACCCCTGGCTCGCGGGCTGGCTCGCCGAGCGCGCGGACGGCCACCCCGCGTGGGCGGCGGACGCGGGGGCCGGATCCGCCGCCGGGTCCGGGACCTGGGACTTCTCCCCGGAGTCGCTGGAGACCCTGGGGCGGCTGATGGTGGACAGGTTCCCCGACAAGGAGGTCTACCGGGCCGCCGAGGGCACCCCGTTCGTCCAGGGCGCCGTCTGGTACGTCGGTGAGGTCGCCGTCCGCCACCGGCACGGGGCCTGGACCTACCGCGAGGCCGCCGCCGGGATCCCCCGGGACGAGGTGGAGCGGAACATCTACCTGGAGCGGCCGTTCGTCAACCAGCCCACCGTCAGGGACGGGGTCGGCGAAGTGCCCTTCTACGCCCTCCTGGCCACCGTGGGGGACAAGGACCCGGGCACCCTCCGAGAACGCCTCGCCCGCTACCGCGACCACGACCCGGAGGGCGACCCGGTGGAGTACCGCGAGGCATAGCCGCGGTCCGCAGCCGCCGGGACGGGGAAAATGCCTGGTCGGAGCCGGGATCTCGGACCATACTCGGACGTGTGTTCCTGACGATCAGTACCACCGGCACCCCCGAACGTCCCGCGACCGACCTGGGCTTCCTGCTGCACAAGCATCCCGACAACGCGCAGACGTTCTCGACCTCGCACGGCACGGCGCACGTCCTCTACCCCGAGGCGACCGCCGAGCGGTGCACGGCCGCCCTCCTCCTGGAGATCGACCCCGTGGGTCTGGTGCGGCGCGGCAAGGGCAAGGGCCGGGGCGGCGCCCCCGACTCCGCGCTCGCGCAGTACGTGAACGACCGGCCCTACGCCGCGTCCTCACTGCTCGCCGTCGCCCTCGCCACCGTCTTCAAGAGCGCTCTGCACGGCGCCTGCAAGGCGATGCCCGAGCGGGCCGCCGCGCCGCTGCCGCTGCGCGTCGAGGTCCCCGCGCTCCCCGCCCGCGGCGGCGCCGACCTGGTCCGCAAGCTGTTCGGGCCGCTCGGCTGGGACACCGTGGAGGCGGAGCCGGTGGCGCTCGACACCGCGTTCCCCGAGTGGGGCGACTCGCGCTATGTCCACCTCGTCCTCGAAGGGGAGCTGCGGCTCGCCGACGCGCTCAACCAGCTGTACGTCCTGCTGCCCGTCCTCGACGACGCCAAGCACTACTGGGTCTCGCCCGACGAGGTCGACAAGCTGCTGCGCGCCGGCGACGGCTGGCTCGCCGACCACCCCGAGCAGAAGCTGATCACCAGCCGCTACCTCTCCCGCCGCTGGGGTCTGACCCGCGACGCCATGGAACGCCTGGAACTCACGCGCCTCGCCGAGGCGGACGGGCTCGACGTCGAGGACGTCGACAACGCCGTCGACGAGACCACCGACACCGAGGACAAGCCGGTGCCGCTCGCCGAGCAGCGCCGGGACGCGATCCTCGCCGCGCTGCGCGCCGCCGACGCCACCCGGGTGCTCGATCTCGGCTGCGGACAGGGCCAGTTGGTGCAGGCGCTGCTCAAGGACGTGCGCTTCACCGACATCGTCGGCGTCGACGTGTCCGTACGCGCCCTGACCGTCGCAGGGCGCCGGCTGCGGCTCGACCGGCTCGGCGAGCGGCAGGCCGGCCGGGTGAAGCTGATCCAGGGCTCGCTCGCGTACACCGACAAGCGGCTCACCGGCTACGACGCCGCGGTCCTCAGCGAGGTCATCGAGCACCTCGACCTGCCGAGGCTGCCCGCGCTCGAATACGCCGTGTTCGGCTCGGCGCGCCCCCGTACGGTCCTCGTGACCACGCCGAACGTCGAGTACAACGTCCGCTGGGAGTCCCTCCCCGCCGGGCACGTCCGGCACAGCGACCACCGCTTCGAGTGGACCCGCGACGAGTTCCGCGCCTGGGCGGGACGCGTCGCCGAACAGTACGGCTACGGAGTCCGGTTCACCCCCGTCGGCCCCGACGACCCCGAGGTCGGCCCGCCGACCCAGATGGCGGTCTTCACCCAGGAGACCGACACCCGGAAACCCGGCACCCAGGAAACCGATCCGGCGACCCCGAAGGAGGAGCAGGCATGACCAGCACCGACACCACCCGCAGGCTGCCCGTCACCGACCTGTCCCTCGTGGTCCTGATCGGTGCGAGCGGCTCCGGCAAGTCCACGTTCGCGCGCCGTCACTTCAAGCCCACCGAGGTCATCTCCTCCGACTTCTGCCGGGGCCTGGTCGCCGACGACGAGAACGACCAGAGCGCGAGCCGGGACGCCTTCGACGTCCTGCACTACATCGCCGGGAAGCGCCTTGAGGCGGGACGGCTGACCGTCGTCGACGCCACCAACGTCCAGCAGGAGGCCCGGCGCCAGCTCGTCCAGCTGGCCCGGCAGCACGACGTGCTTCCGATCGCGATCGTCCTCGACCTGCCCGAGGAGGTCTGCCAGGCGCGGAACGCGGCCCGCCCCGACCGCGCCGACATGCCCCGGCACGTCGTCCAGCGCCACCGCCGCGAGCTGCGGCGCTCGCTGCGCGGCCTGGAGCGCGAGGGCTTCCGCAAGGTGCACGTGCTGCGGAGCGTCGAGGAGGTCGACGCCGCCCAGGTCGTCCTGGAGAAGCGGTTCAACGACCTGCGCCACCTCACCGGACCCTTCGACATCATCGGCGACATCCACGGCTGCCGCTCCGAGCTGGAGACCCTGCTCGGCAGGCTCGGCTACGTCGACGGCCACCACCCCGAGGGCCGTACGGCCGTCTTCGTCGGCGACCTCGTCGACCGCGGCCCGGACAGCCCGGGCGTGCTGCGACGGGTGATGTCCATGGTCGCGGCCGGGGACGCGCTCTGCGTGCCCGGCAACCACGAGAACAAGCTCGGCCGCTGGCTCAAGGGGCGCAAGGTCCAGGAGACCCACGGACTCGCCGAGACCATCGAGCAACTGGGCCGGGAGAGCGAGGAGTTCCGCGCCGAGGTGGGCGCCTTCATCGACGGGCTCGTCAGCCACTACGTTCTCGACGAGGGCAGGCTGGTGGTCTGCCACGCCGGTCTGCCGGAGAAGTACCACGGCCGGACCTCCGGCCGGGTGCGCTCGCACGCGCTGTACGGGGACACGACCGGGGAGACCGACGAGTTCGGGCTGCCCGTGCGCTACCCGTGGGCCGAGGAGTACCGCGGCAAGGCCACCGTCGTCTACGGCCACACACCCGTCCCGAACACCTCGTGGATCAACAACACCCTCTGCCTCGACACGGGCGCCGTCTTCGGCGGGAAGATGACCGCGCTGCGCTGGCCGGAGCGTGAACTCGTCGACGTACCGGCGGAGAAGGTCTGGTACGAGCCCGCCCGGCCGCTCACCACGGACGCGCCCGGTGGCCACGAGGGCAGGCCGCTCGACCTCGCCGACGTGCACGGACGCCGGATCGTGGAGACCCGGCAGATGGGCAACGTCTCCGTGCGCGAGGAGAACGCGGCGGCGGCCCTGGAGGTCATGAGCCGGTTCGCGGTCGACCCGCGCCTGCTCGCCTACCTGCCGCCGACCATGGCACCGACCGCGACCTCGAAGGAGGACGGCTACCTGGAGCACCCGGCCGAGGCGTTCGCGCAGTACAAGGCGGACGGGGTCGAGCGGGTCGTGTGCGAGGAGAAGCACATGGGCTCGCGGGCCGTGGCGCTGGTCTGCCGCGACGCGGACGCGGCCCGTGAGCGGTTCGGGGTCACCGGAGTGACCGGCGCCCTGCACACCCGTACCGGACGGCCCTTCTTCGACGACGAGGCGGTCACCGAGGAGGTCCTCGCGCGGCTGCGGGCGGCGATCACCGCCGCCGGGCTCTGGGAGAGCCTCGACACGGACTGGCTGCTGCTCGACGGCGAGCTCATGCCGTGGTCGCTGAAGTCGGCCGGGCTGCTGCGTTCGCAGTACGCGGCCGTCGGCGCGGCCTCCCGCGCGGTCTTCCCGGGCGCCCTCGGCGCACTGGAGCAGGCGGCGGCGCGCGGGGTCGCGGGTGTGGACACGCTCCTGGCCAAGCAGCGGGAACGGGCGGCGGACGCCGAGGCGTTCACGGAGGCGTACCGGCGCTACTGCTGGCCGACCCAGGGCCTCGAAGGGGTGCGCTTCGCCCCGTTCCAGATCCTGGGCGCGCGGGGCCGCGCGCTGACGGCCGTGCCGCACGACGAGCAGCTCGGGTGGCTCGACCGCCTGGTCGACGCCGACCCGACGGGCCTGCTCCAGGTCACCCGCAGACTCGTCGTCGACACGGGGGACGAGGAGTCGGTCAGGGCCGGGGTCGAGTGGTGGCTGGAGATGACGGCCGCCGGTGGCGAGGGCATGGTCGTCAAGCCGCTCGCCGCGCTCGTCCGGGGCGCCGACGGCCGGCTCGTCCAGCCGGGTGTGAAGGTCCGCGGCCGCGAGTACCTGCGGATCATCTACGGCCCGGAGTACACCCGCCCGGAGAACCTGGAGCGGCTGCGCAACCGCTTCCTCGGCCACAAGCGCTCGCTGGCGCTGCGCGAGTACGCGCTCGGCCTGGAGGCGGTGGACCGGCTGGCCGAGGGCGAGCCGCTGTGGCGGGTCCACGAGGCCGTGTTCGCGGTGCTCGCCCTGGAGTCGGAGCCGGTGGATCCGCGTCTGTGAGGTGAGAACCACGCGCGAGCCGCCCGGCTCCGTCAGGATGGTCGCATGGGATTCCATGTCGATTCCGAGACCGGGCGGCTCCGCCGCGTCATACTGCACCGGCCCGATCTGGAGCTGAAGCGGCTGACACCCTCCAACAAGGACGCTCTCCTCTTCGACGACGTGCTCTGGGTGCGCCGCGCCCGCCAGGAGCACGACGGGTTCGCCGACGTGCTGCGCGAGCGGGACATCGAGGTCCATCTCTTCGGGGATCTCCTCGCCGAGTCCCTCGAACTGCCCGCCGCCCGCAAGCTCGTCCTCGACCGGGTCTTCGACGAGAAGGAGTACGGCCCGCTCGCCGCCGACCACCTCCGCGCGGCCTTCGACTCGCTGGACGCCGTCGCGCTCGGGGAGGCGCTCGTCGGGGGCATGACGAAGCGCGAGTTCCTGGCCGCGCACCGGGAGCCCACCTCGGTCCGGTTCCACGCGATGGACCTCGACGACTTCATCCTCGGCCCGCTCCCGAACCACATCTTCACCCGGGACACCTCCGCCTGGATCTACGACGGGGTCTCCATCAACGCGATGCGCTGGCCCGCCCGGCAGCGCGAGACCGTCCACTTCGAGGCCATCTACAAGCACCACCCGCTCTTCGCGGGCCCGGAGGCGGGCAGCTTCCACCTCTGGTCCGAGGGCCAGGCCGACTACCCGTCCACCATCGAGGGCGGTGACGTCCTCGTCATCGGCAACGGAGCCGTGCTGATCGGCATGAGCGAGCGGACCACCCCGCAGGCGGTGGAGATGCTGGCCCGGGGGATGTTCGCGGCCGGCTCGGCCCGGACGATCATCGCCCTCGACATGCCGAAGCGGCGCGCGTTCATGCACCTCGACACGGTGATGACCATGGTCGACCAGGACACCTTCACCCAGTACGCGGGGCTCGGCATGCTCCGCTCGTACACCATCGAACCGGGCGACGAGGGGCAGTCCCTGCGGGTCACCGACCATCCGCCCGAGCAGATGCACAGCGCGATCGCCGCGGCGCTCGGCCTCCAGGACATCCGGGTCCTCACGGCGACGCAGGATGTCCACGCGGCGGAGCGCGAGCAGTGGGACGACGGCTGCAACGTCCTCGCCGTCGAGCCGGGGGTGGTCGTGGCGTACGAGCGGAACGCGACCACCAACACCCATCTGCGCAAGCAGGGCATCGAGGTGATCGAGATCCCGGGCAGTGAGCTGGGCCGGGGGCGCGGCGGCCCGCGCTGTATGAGCTGCCCGGTGGAGCGCGACGCCGTGTGAGGAACGGTCCGGGACGACGAGTGTGCGGCGTCACTGTATAGCCATACTGATATACGTATACACTTCCAGTCGCTGACATGTTCGCCGTCCCCGACCGTATCCAGGAGCGCCCCATGGCCACCGACCTCATCGGCCGCCACTTCCTCAAGGAGCTGGACTTCTCCGCCGAGGAGTTCCGTGGTCTCGTCGACCTGGCCGCCGAGCTGAAGGCGGCCAAGAAGGCGGGCGCCGAGGTCCAGCGGCTGCGGGGCCGGAACATCGCCCTGATCTTCGAGAAGACCTCCACCAGGACCCGCTGCGCCTTCGAGGTCGCCGCCGCCGACCAGGGCGCCTCCACCACGTACCTGGACCCCTCCGGCTCGCAGATCGGCCACAAGGAGTCGGTCAAGGACACCGCCCGTGTCCTCGGCCGGATGTTCGACGCCATCGAGTACCGGGGCGACAGCCACTCGAAGGTCGAGGACTTCGCCACGCACGCGGGCGTCCCCGTGTTCAACGGTCTGACGGACGACTGGCACCCCACCCAGATGCTCGCCGACGTCCTCACCATGACCGAGCACACGGACAAGCCGCTCGCCGAGGTCGCCTTCGCCTACCTCGGCGACGCCCGCCTGAACATGGGCAACTCCTACCTCGTGACCGGCGCCCTCCTCGGCATGGACGTCCGGATCGTGGCCCCGAAGGCCTACTGGCCCGGTGAGGCGGTCGTCGCCTCGGCGCGCGCCCTCGCGGAGACCAGCGGCGCGAAGATCACCCTGACCGAGGACGTCGGCGAGGGAGTCAGGGGCGCCGACTTCGTCGCCACCGACGTCTGGGTCTCGATGGGGGAGCCCAAGGAGGTCTGGGACGAGCGGATCGCGCACCTCCTGCCGTACGCCGTGACCATGGACGTGCTGCGCGCCACCGGCAATCCGGCCGTGAAGTTCCTGCACTGTTTGCCCGCCTTCCATGACCTCGGCACGGCCGTCGGCCGCGACATCCACACCCGGCACGGGCTCACCGAGCTGGAGGTCTCCGACGAGGTCTTCGAGTCGGCGCACTCCGTCGTCTTCGACGAGGCCGAGAACCGGATGCACACCATCAAGGCGGTCCTCGTCGCCACGATGGCGGGCGACCTCGGGTAGCCGCATACGAGGCACCTCGGATAGCGATACGCCCGATTGGGTGTATATGCGACCTCGTGGTTACCATCGGATCGATCGGTGGGGTTCGGGCTCACAAGCCCGGACCCCACTCGCGCGTCCACACCCCGGGCGCCCTGCTCGACCAGAGATGAGAACCCCCGCATGTCCCCGTCCGCGCCGCGGATCAAATCCCCCCAGCAGCTGATCGCCGAATCCGGCGCGGACCTCGAAGGCCACGGCCTCAAGCGCACCATGGGCCTCTTCCAGCTCGTGTGCTTCGGCATCGGCGCGATCGTCGGCACCGGGATCTTCGTCGGCCTCTCCGACAGCGTCGCCGAGGCCGGCCCCGCCGTCGTCGTCTCCTTCGTCCTGGCCGCGATCACCTGCGTCTTCACCGCCTTCTCCTTCGCCGAGCTGGGCGGTGCGATCCCGGTCTCCGGGTCCTCCTACTCCTTCGCGTACGCGAGCCTCGGCGAGCGCGTCGCGTTCCTCGTCGGCTGGTGCCTGCTCCTGGAGTACGGCGTCTCGGTCTCCGCGGTCGCGGTCGGCTGGAGCCAGTACCTGAACGAGCTCCTGGACAGCCTCGTCGGGCTCCAGCTGCCGCAGGCGCTCTCCGCCGGACCCGGCGACGGCGGTGTGGTCAACCTGCCCGCCGTGGTGGTCATCGCGCTCGCCGCCGTGCTGCTTGTGCGCGGCGTCCGGGAGAGCGCCCGGGCGACGGCCGCGATGGCCGTCCTCAAGCTCGGGATCCTGGTCCTGTTCTGCGCGATCGGCTTCAGCGCCTTCCAGGACGGCAACCTCGCGCCGTTCGCCACCCACGGCGCCGCGGGGATCACCGCGGGCGCGTCCGTGGCGTTCTTCTCGTACATCGGCTTCGACGCCATCACCACCGCAGGCGAGGAGGTCAAGAACCCCCGCCGCAACATCCCGATCGCGATCCTCGTCTGCATCGGGGTCGTCACGGTGCTCTACTGCGCGGTGGCGCTCTCCGCGATCGGCGCGCTCGGCGCCGATGCCGTCGCCGACAAGCCGGCCGCGCTCTCCCTCGTCGTCGACCAGGTCACCGGATCCTCGATCGGCGGCGGGATCATCGCCTTCGGCGCCGTCGTCGCGATCGCGTCCGTCGTCCTCGCGGTGATGTACGGACAGACCCGCATCCTCATGTCGATGTCCCGGGACGGGCTCGTCCCCCGGGTCTTCGAGCGGGTCTCCCCGAAGAGCGCGACCCCCGTCGCCAACACCTGGATCGTGGCCGCCGTCTTCGCGGTCCCGGCCGCCTTCGCCTCGCTCGACGTGGTCGTCGGCCTGACCACCATCGGCACGCTCGCCGTCATGGCCGTCGTCAACATCGCCGTGATCGCGCTGCGCCGCCGCGACCCGGAGCTGCCGCGCTCCTTCCGGGTGCCGTTCTACCCGCTGAGCCCGCTCCTCGGCGTCGGCTTCTGCCTGTACCTGATCTGGGGCACCGGCTGGGCGACCTGGCTGCAGTTCGCGGCCTTCCTGGCCGTCGGAGCGCTCGTCTACGCGTTCTACGGGCGCCGCAACTCGCGGCTCGCCGCCACCGCCCCTGTGGCGGTCACCGCTCCCGCGGACGGCGCTGCCTCGGCACCGCGGGAAGGGTGAACCAGACCGCCTTGCCGTGCGCGGTGGGGCGGTGGCCGCAGTCGCCGGCGAGCGCCCGGACGAGGAGCAGCCCGCGCCCGTGCTCCTGCCACGGGTCGGGCCACTCGCCGGGGCCGATCAGCTCGCCCGGCCCCGCCGGGCGCCGGTCGTGCACCTCGACCTGACAGCCGCCCGGCAGCAGCTCGACGACCAGCTCGATCGGATCCCCGGGGGCCGTGTGCTCGACGGCGTTGGCGACCAGCTCGGCGGTGAGCAGCTCGGCCGTGTCGCTGTCGGCGGGCGCGGCCGGCTCGGCGAGCGCGGCGCGGACCACGGCCCTGGCCATCGGCACGGCGGCGGTGGTGTGCGGAAGCTCGATGCGCCAGGAGGTGGGGCTGGTGGCGTCGGTGGCGTCGGCCATGGCGGGCTCCCTTCGCCGCGGGCAGGTGGGGGGAGGGGACGCACCCCGACACGTCCGGCTTTCCACCTTACGAACCGTGTCGGCCGATTCCATGGGCACCCCCTCCTCGATGGCGGGGACCAGTGCCTCCAAGGTGCCGGGACCTTCGTACCTCCGCGATATCGTGCACTCGTGACGGTGGTCACATTGCAGTGATACGCTCCGGGGAGGAGGAAGGGAGGGCGTCCCCCATGAGCCCCTTTACCGGCTCCGCACCCCGAACCGAGCGCTGGCGGCACCTGCGGCTGACCGTCGACGACGGCGTCGCCACCGTCACCCTCGACCGCCCCGCGAAACTCAACGCGCTCACCTTCGGCGCCTACGCCGACCTGCGCGACCTGCTCGCCGAGCTGTCCCGGGAGCGGGCCGTCCGCGCCCTCGTCCTCGGCGGCGAGGGTCGCGGCTTCTGCTCCGGCGGCGACGTGGACGAGATCATCGGCGCCACGCTCGCCATGGACACCGCCCAGCTGCTCGACTTCAACCGGATGACCGGACAGGTCGTCCGCGCGATCCGCGAGTGCCCCTTCCCCGTGATCGCCGCCGTCCACGGCGTCGCGGCCGGCGCGGGAGCCGTGCTCGCCCTCGCCGCCGACTTCCGGATCGCCGACCCGACCGCCCGCTTCGCCTTCCTCTTCACCCGCGTCGGGCTCTCCGGCGGCGACATGGGCGCGGCCTACCTGCTGCCCCGGGTCGTCGGCCTCGGCCACGCGACCCGGCTCCTCATGCTCGGCGACCCCGTCCACGCGGCCGAGGCGGAACGCATCGGCCTCCTCAGCGAGCTCACCGAGGAGGGCGCCGCCACCACCCGCGCCGCCGCACTCGCCCGCCGCCTCGCCGACGGCCCGGCCCTCGCCCACGCCCAGACCAAGGCCCTGCTCACCGCCGAACTGGACATGCCGCTGGCGGCCTCCGTCGAGCTGGACGCAGCCACCCAGGCGCTCCTCATGAACGGGGAGGACTACGCCGAGTTCCACGCCTCCTTCACCGAGAAGCGCCCCCCGAAGTGGCGGGGGCGCTGACGATGCCCGCGCCCGAGGCGGGCCGCGCCCCGGCCCCCGGGGCCCCTGCCGCCCCGCTCCGGATCGCCGTCGTCGGCGGCGGACCCGGCGGGCTGTACGCGGCCGCGCTGCTCAAGCGGCTCGACCCCGGCCGCGAGGTCACCGTCTGGGAGCGCAACGCCCCCGACGACACCTTCGGCTTCGGTGTCGTGCTCTCGGACGAGACCCTCGGCGGCATCGAGCACGCCGACCCCACTGTCTACCGAGCCCTCCAGGAGGAGTTCGTCCGCTGGGACGACATCCACATCGGCCACCGCGGCCGGCTCCTCACCTCCACCGGTCACGGCTTCGCCGCCCTCGGCCGCCGCCGGCTCCTGGAGATCCTGCACACCCGCTGCGCCGAACTCGGCGTACGGCTCCGCTTCCGCACCGAGGCGCCGCCGGCCGCCGAACTGGCCGCCGACCACGACCTCGTCATCGCCGCCGACGGCGTCCACAGCGCCACCCGCGAGGCGCACGCCGACGTCTTCCGCCCCCGGATCACCAGCCACCGCTGCCGCTACATCTGGCTCGCCGCCGACTTCGCCCTCGACGCCTTCCGCTTCGAGATCGCCGAGACCGAGCACGGCGTGATGCAGCTCCACGGCTACCCCTTCTCCTCCGACGCCTCCACCGTCATCGTCGAGATGCGCGAGGAGGTCTGGCGGGCCGCCGGCTTCGACACGATGGACGAGGACGAGTCCACCGCCCACTGCGCCAAACTCTTCGCCGACGTGCTCGGCGGCCGTCCCCTGCGCTCCAACCGGTCCTCCTGGACCGCCTTCCGCACGGTCGTCAACGAGCGCTGGTCCCACGGCAGCACCGTCCTCCTCGGCGACGCCGCCCACACCGCGCACTTCTCCATCGGCTCCGGTACCAAACTCGCCGTCGAGGACGCCCTCGCGCTCGCCGCCTGCGTCGAGGAACAGCCCACCCTCCCCGAAGCACTGGCCGCGTACGAGGCCGAACGCAGGCCCGTCGTCGAGTCCACCCAGCGCGCGGCGGCGGCCAGCCTGCGCTGGTTCGAGGAGATCGCCGGCCATCTCGACCAGCCGCCACGGCAGTTCGCCTTCAACCTGCTCACCCGCAGCCGCCGTGTCACCCACGACAACCTGCGGCTGCGCGACCCCCGGTTCACCGAGGCGGTGGAACTCGACTTCGGCTGCCCGCCCGGCACCCCGCCGATGTTCACCCCCTTCCGGCTGCGCGGCCTCACCCTGCGCAACCGGATCGTGGTCTCCCCGATGGACCTGTACGTCGCCGAGGACGGCCTCCCCACCGACTACCACCTCGTCCACCTCGGAGCCAGGGCCCTCGGCGGCGCCGGGCTCGTCATGACCGAGATGGTCTGCGTCAGCCCCGAGGGCCGCATCACCCCCGCCTGCACGGGCCTGTGGACCGACGCACAGGCGGAGTCCTGGAGTCGGGTCACCTCCTTCGTCCACACCAACGCCCCCGGCACGGCGATCGGCGTCCAGCTCGGCCACTCCGGCCGCAAGGGCTCCACCCGCCGCATGTGGGAGGGGATCGACCAGCCGCTCCCCGAGGGCAACTGGCCGCTCGTGGCCGCGTCACCCCTGCCGTACCGCGCCGGGGTCAACCAGGTCCCGCGCGCCCTGGACCGGGCGGGCATGACCGCCGTGCGCGAGGAGTTCACGGCCGCCGCCCGGCGCGCCGCCGCCTGCGACTTCGACCTCCTCGAACTGCACTGCGCCCACGGCTACCTGCTCTCCGGCTTCCTCTCGCCGCTCACCAACCACCGCGACGACACCTACGGCGGCCCGCTGGAGAACCGGCTCCGCTTCCCGCTCGAAGTCTTCGACGCCGTACGGGAGGTGTGGCCCGAGGACCGGCCGATGACCGTGCGGCTCTCCGCGACCGACTGGGCGGACGGCGGCACCACGCCCGAGGACGCGGTGGAGATCGCCCGCGCCTTCGCCGCCCACGGCGCGGACGCCCTCGACGTCTCCACAGGCCAGGTCGTCCCCGACGAACGCCCCGAGTACGGCCGCTCCTACCAGACCCCGTACGCCGACCGGATCCGGGGCGCGGTCGGCGTGCCGGTCATCGCCGTCGGCGCGATCTCCTCCTGGGACGACGTCAACTCGCTCCTCCTGGCCGGCCGCACCGACCTCTGCGCCCTGGCCCGCCCGCACCTCTACGACCCCCACTGGACCCTCCACGCGGCGGCCGACCAGGACTACCGGGGCCCGGCGGCCCCCTGGCCCGCCCCGTACCGCGCGGGCAGCCGCACACCCCCGACGGGCCGCACGGACGCCCCCAAGCCCCGGCTCACCCTGAACTGACGTCCGCGAACCGCGCCCCCAGGTCCCGCAGTCGCTCGTGCAGCTCCGCGAAGACCGCCGCCGAACGGGCGCCCGGCCAGTCCTGGGGGAGCAGCTCGGCCGGCAGCACCGGGTCGGCGTACGGGAGGCGGCGCCACGAGTCCAGGGCGAAGAGGTAGTCGCGGTACGCGTCCTCGGCAGTACCCGGCGCCGCGGTCCAGGCCCTCAGCACCGGCTCGTGGGCGGCCAGGAACTCCTCGTGGAGCTTGGCGATCGACGGCAGGTCCCACCAGCGGGCCACCGACTCGGCCGTCGGCGCGTATCCCAGGTGCTCGCCCCGGAAGAGGTCCACGTACGAGGAGAGCTCCAGGCGCTCAAGGGTGTGGCGGGTCTCCTCGTACAGCCGCGCCGGGGCGATCCAGACGCCCGGCGCCGCCGTCCCGAAGCCCAGCCGGGCCAGCCGGGAGCGCAGCAGGTGGCGCTTGTGGCGCTCGGCCTCGGGGACGGTGAAGACGGCGAGCACCCAGCCGTCGGAGAGCGCGGGCTCGGCGCGGGCGTAGATCCGGCGGTCGCCGTCGTCCAGGAGCTGGCGGGCATCGTCCGACAGGACGTACCCGGCGGCCCCGTCCGCCGTCCGCCGGGGCAGCAGCAGTCCCCGCCGCTTCAGCCGGGACACCGACGAGCGCACCGACGGCGCGTCCACGCCGAGCACCGCCAGCAGCCGGATCAGCTCGGCCACCGGCAGCGGCTCCTCACCGGGCGCGAGGCCGCGGCCGTACGCGCCGTACAGCGAGACGATCAGGGAACGGGGGGTGTGCTGCTCGACCACGTGATCACTCTAGAGGCACCCCTAGGGCGTGTCCTCCGGGGTCGCGCGCAGCCGGAAGCGCTGGAGCTTGCCCGTGGCCGTCCGGGGCAGGGCGTCCAGGAACACGATCCTCCGGGGGCTCTTGTACGGCACGAGCCGGGCCCGTACGAAGGCCCGCAGCGCGCCCGCCGTCTCCGCGTCGCGCGGCACCCCGTCCCGTACCACCGCGTACGCCACCACGATCTGGCCGCGCAGCGCGTCCTCGTGCCCCACCACCGCCGCCTCGACCACGTCCGGATGGGCGAGGAGCGCCTCCTCCACCTGGGGGCCCGCGATGTTGAAGCCCGCCGAGATGATCATGTCGTCGGCGCGGGCGACGTAGCGGAAGTAGCCGTCGGCGTCACGGACGTACGTGTCGCCCGTGACGTTCCAGCCCCCGTGCACGTACTCGCTCTGGCGCGGGTCCGCCAGATACCGGCAGCCCACCGGGCCGCGCACCGCGAGCAGCCCCTCCTCGCCGTCCGGGAGTACGGTGCCCGACCGGTCCACCACCCGTGCCTGCCAGCCGGGGACCGGCCGGCCGGTGGTGCCCGGGCGGATGTCGCCGTCGGCCGCCGAGATGAAGATGTGCAGCAGCTCCGTCGCCCCGATGCCGTTGATGAGCTTCAGGCCGGTGCGGGCGTACCAGGCGTCCCAGGTCGCGGCCGGCAGGTTCTCGCCCGCCGACACGCACCGGCGCAGCGAGCCGAGCGTCGACACGTCGTGGCCGCCGTGCCGGTCGATCTCCTCCAGCATCACCCGGTACGCCGTCGGCGCGGTGAACAGCACCGACACCCGGTGCGCGGGGATCGCCGCCAACAGCTGCTTGGGGCCCGCCTGTTCGAGCAGCAGCGCGCTGGCCCCGGCGCGCAGCGGGAAGAGCACAAGACCGCCGAGCCCGAAGGTGAACCCGAGCGGAGGGGAGCCGGCGAAGACGTCGTCGGGCTCGGGGCGCAGCACGTGCGCCGAGAAGGTGTCGGCGACCGCGAGCACGTCCCGGTGGAAGTGCATGCACCCCTTCGGCCGCCCGGTGGTGCCCGACGTGAAGGCGATCAGGGCCACGTCGTCGGCGGCGGTCTCCACCGCCTCGTACGTCTCCGGCGCGGCCGAGGCGAGGGTCAGCAGGTCGTCCGGGGCGTCCCCGCCGAACGCCGTGATCCGCAGCCCCGGCACCTCGGCCTTGACCAGGTCGTCCACCGTCCGGACGTCGCACAGCGCGTGCTCGCAGCGGGCCATCTCGCACATCACGGCCAGCTCCTGGGCGCGCTGCTGGGCCAGGACCGTGACGGCCACGGCGCCCGCCTTCATCACCGCGAGCCAGCAGGCCGCCAGCCAGGGGGAGGTGGGGCCGCGCAGCAGCACCCGGTTCCCGGGCCGGACACCGAGGTCGGAGGTGAGGACGTGGGCGATCCGGTTCACCCGCCGGCTCAGCTCTCCGTACGTCCAGACGTTGCCGTCGCCGTCCCGGAACGCGGGTCGCTCCGTGCCGAATCGTTCCACCGTACGGTCGAGCAGCTCCGTGCCGCAGTTGAGCCGCTCCGGGTAGTCGAGCCCCGGCAGATCGAAGAGCAGTCGGGGCCACTGGTCGGCGGGCGGCAGGTGGTCGCGCGCGAAGGTGTCGTGGTGGGCCGAGGGGGTCAGCTCCATGAGTTCGTCCCCTTGTCGTGGTGGGGTCGCCCAACGAGCGTATCGTGATGATGACGACAGTCAACGGTGCGCGATAGAAGTGGTGTCGGCGAACAGGACAGGGGTCCGAATGTCCGTATTCTCACTCGATCCACAGCAGACCACCCGCTGCGCGGAACTGCGCGCGCTGGCGGCCGAACGGCTCCGGCCGATCGCCGACAAGGGCGAACCGGGCCGCGTCAACCGCCCTCTGGTCGCCGCCCTCGGCGAGTACGGCCTGCTGGCAGGGCTCTTCGAGGCCGGCGCCCTCGACCTCTGCCTGCTCCGCGAGTCCCTCGCCCAGACCTGCACGGAGGCCGAGACCGCCCTCGCCCTCCAGGGCCTCGGCGGCCACCCGGTCGCCGCCTTCGGCAGCCCCGAGCAGCGGGCCCGCTGGCTCCCCGAGATCGTCGCGGGGCGAGCCGTCGCCGCCTTCGCGCTCAGCGAGCCCGAGGCCGGCTCGGACGCCGCCGCGCTCGCCCTGGAGGCCCGCCCGGACGGGGCCGGCGGCTGGCGGCTCCACGGCGAGAAGCGCTGGATCTCCAACGCCCCCGAGGCCGACTTCGCCACCGTCTTCGCCCGGACCACCCCCGGCGCGGGCGCGCGCGGCGTCACCGCCTTCCTGATCCCCGCCGACCGGCCGGGACTCTCCGGCGCCCCGCTCGACATGCTCGCCCCGCACGCCATCGGCAGCCTCGTCTTCGACGGCGTCCCGGTCGGCCCCGAGGACCTCCTCGGCGAGCCCGACCGGGGCTTCCGGGTCGCCATGACCACGCTCAACCGCTTCCGCCCGAGCGTCGGCGCCTTCGCGGTCGGCATGGCCCAGGCCGCCCTCGACGCCACCCTCGCGCACACCGCCACCCGGCAGGCCTTCGGCGGCGTCCTCGGCGACCTCCAGGCCGTCGCCCACCAGGTCGCCGAGATGGCCACCCGTACCGAGGCCGCCCGCCTCCTCGTCTACGCGGCGGCGGCCGCCTACGACGCCGGGGCGGACGACGTGCCCCGCCGCGCGGCGATGGCGAAGCTGCTCGCAACCGAGACCGCGCAGTACGTCGTCGACGCGGCCGTCCAACTGCACGGGGCGCGGGCGCTGCAACGCGGCCATCTCCTGGAACACCTCTACCGCGAGGTCCGTGCCCCCCGCATCTACGAAGGCGCCACCGAGGTCCAGCGCACGATCATCGCCAAGGAGCTGTACACGGCGGCACGCACCCCGCAACCGGAACCGCCGCAACCCGAGTCTCCGCAACCGCATGAGCCGCACCCGGGATCCCCGCAACAGGAACCGCCGCGACACGAGCAGCCGCAGCCGCAGCCCCAGGCGCAGGAGGCCACGGCATGAGCCTGCACCGGCACAACCCCGCCGAACTCTCCCCGCCCACCGGCTTCTCCCACGCCGTCACCGCCACCGGCTCCCGACTCGTCCTGCTCGCCGGGCAGACCAGCCTCGACCGCGACGGCAAGGTGGTCGGGGAGACCCTGCCCGAGCAGTTCGAGACCGCCCTCGCCAACCTCCTCACCGCCCTCCGGCACGCCGGCGGCTCCCCGGCCGACCTCGCCCGCGTCACGGTCTACGCCACCGACGTCGCCGACTACCGGCGCCACGTCGCCGAACTCGGCAGGATCTGGCGGCGGTTGGCCGGTCGTGACTACCCGGCGATGGCCGTCGTCGGAGTCGTACGGCTCTGGGACGAACAGGCGCTGGTGGAGGTGGACGGCCTCGCCGTACTGGAGTGACCGCCCGCGCCCTTGATCAACTGGAGAGTCGCAGGGCCCGGGCTTAGTGTCGAAAGGTGGACTGACCGGCCCACGGCCTCCCTCAGTGAGCGAGGGCGCGATGACTACACCGAACCCGATGCCCGACCCCGCACAGACCACGTCGCCGCCCGAGAAGAGCGGCGACGGCAAGGGCATCGCCCTCTTCGTCATCGCCTCCTGCCAGCTGATGGTCGTTCTCGACATCACGATCGTCAACATCGCGCTGCCCCACATCCAGGATTCGCTGAACTTCTCGACCACGAGCCTGTCGTGGGTGGTCAACGCCTACACGCTGACCTTCGGCGGACTGCTCCTGCTCGGCGGACGCGCCGGTGACATCCTCGGCCGGCGCCGGGTCTTCGTCTTCGGCATCCTGCTCTTCGGATTCGCCTCGCTGCTCTGCGGACTGGCCCAGAACGACTGGCAACTGCTCGCCGCCCGGGCCCTGCAGGGCGTCGGCGGCGCGATAGCCTCCCCGACCTCGCTGTCCCTGATCACCACCAACTTCGAGGAAGGCCCGGAACGCAACCGGGCCTTCGGTGTGTTCGCGGCCGTCTCCGCCGGCGGCGGAGCGATCGGCCTCGTCGCCGGCGGACTGCTCGTCGAATGGCTCGACTGGCGCTGGATCTTCTTCGTCAACGTGCCGATCGCGCTGCTCATCGTCTTTCTCACGCCCCGCCACATCAAGGAGTCCGAGCGCCACCCGGGCCACTTCGACCTCACCGGTGCGCTCACCTCCACCCTGGGCATGGTGGCGCTGGTGTACGGGTTCATCCGGGCCGCCCAGGAAGGCTGGCGGGACCCGTGGACGCTGGTCTCCTTCGGCGCGGCGGTCGTCCTGCTGCTCCTGTTCATCCTGGTGGAGCGGCGCTCCCGGCAGCCGATCACCCCGCTGCACATGTTCGCCGACCGCAACCGTGCGGGCACGTACGCGATCATGCTCTGCCTCGCGGCGGCCATCTTCGGCATGTTCTTCTTCCTGACGCTCTGGGTTCAGGGCGTCCTGCACTTCAGCCCGATCAGGACCGGCCTGGCCTTCCTCCCCGTGAGCGCGATCATCGCGGTCGGGGCCGGACTCACCTCCAACCTCCTGCCCAGGTACGGCCCCAAGCCCTTCATGGTGGCCGGATCGTTCATGTCGGCGGTCGGCCTGTCCTGGCTGACCCTGACCGATGTCGACTCCACCTACCTGGGCAGCATCCTCGGCCCGATCCTCGTCTTCGGCTTCGGCATGGGCCTGATCTTCGTCTCGCTGACCATCATGGCGCTGTCCAACGTCGAGCAGCAGGAGGCCGGTGCCGCGTCCGGCCTGCTCAACGCCACCCAGCAGGTGGGTGGTTCGCTCGGTCTGTCGATCCTGGTGACGGTCTTCGGCACGGCCAGCCGCAACGAGGCCAAGGACCAGATCCCCGCCTTCCTCTCCCAGGCGAGTCCGCTGGAGAAGGCCCAGTTCGCCAGGACGGGTGAACTGCCGCCGCCCTGGTCGGACGAGGTCCTCACGGCCGGTGTCTCCTCCGGCTTCATCACGGCGGCGATCTTCTCCGTCGTCGCGTTCGTGATCTCCATCTTCGTGATCCAGGTCCGCGCCTCGGACATCGAACGCCTCAAGGGCGGCATGCCACCCCCCGGCTGATCCCGCGGTGGCCGCCGGACCGGACCGGGCGATCACGCCACGTACGATCGGGGACGTTCTCGTAGTCACTCTCCGAGGGAGCTTCCCCATGGCCCAGATCGCGTTCAAGGGCAACCCCGTGCAGGTCAACGGCGAACTGCCCGCCCCCGGCAGCGTCGCCCCGGCGTTCTCGCTCGTCGCCAAGGAGCTGTCCGACAGCTCGCTGAAGGACTTCGCCGGCCGCCGCAAGGTGCTGAACATCTTCCCGAGCATCGACACGGGCGTCTGCGCCGCCTCGGTCCGCGCGTTCAACGAGAAGGCCGCCGACCTGGACAACACCGTCGTGCTCTGCATCTCCGCGGACCTGCCCTTCGCGCAGTCCCGTTTCTGCGGCGCCGAGGGACTGGAGAACGTGCAGACGCTCTCCACCCTGCGCGACCGTGACTTCCACACCAACTACGGCGTCGACATCGCCGACGGCCCGCTGGCCGGCCTGACCGCCCGCGCGGTCGTCGTCCTCGACGAGAACGACACGGTGCTCCACGCCGAGCTCGTCGGCGAGATCGCCACCGAGCCGAACTACGAGGCCGCCATCGCCGCCCTGAAGTCCTGAAGCAGCCGGGACCGGTACGGGCGGGCCGCCGACGCGGCGCCCGCCCGTACCGCCTGACCAGCCCACGACCGCCGGGTGAACTCTGGTGGAAGCTTCGCCCCAGGGCGATTCGCGAGGCCCCGGCGCCGGGGATAGTGATCCCGGTCAGCCAGAGTTCACGCACGTGGGGGTTCGATGACGAGATGGGATGCGGTCCGGGTCCGGCAAGGTCTCGTCGACAGCTGTTCCTCGGCCGAGCAGGCCGGTGACCAGGCCCTGCGGAAGGGCAGGCCGCGCGAGGCGCGGCGGCACTACGAGCGGATGCTCGCGGAGTCGATCCGGCTCGCCGAGCAGTTCCCCGACCTCTCCACCCGACGGGACCTGAGCCTCTCGTTCAACAAGTACGGCGACTTCTGGGTGGGCGCCGACCGCCTCGACCAGGCCGCCCAGGCCTACGAGGAGGGCCTCGCCATCGCCGGCCGGCTGCGCGAGGAGAACCCCGACGACATCCGGCTGCTGCGGGACCTCAGGTTCGGCGAGTCCGCGCTCGGCGAGATCGCCCTGCGGACCGGCGGGCCCGCCGCCCAGGACACCGCGCGCGACCGCTTCACGACGGCCCTCGCGCTCGCCGAGCACATCGTCGAGGCCGGCCCGCTCGACCCGGCCGACCGCCGGGAGCTGGGCGCCCTCCAGGAACGCCTCGGCCTGCTGGCGGCGGAACGCCAGGACCTCGACGAGGCCGCCCGCTGGTACGCCCGCGCCCTCGCCGTACGCCGTGAACTGGCGGCCGAGCTGAAGGGCGACGCGCAGGCCCGCCGCGACCTCGGCGTCCAGTACGAGCGCCTCGGCGACCTGGCCCTGCGCCGCCGCGACCTGGAAGCCGCCCGCGCCCACTACGACGAGTCGCTGTCCCTGCGCCGCGCCCTCCTCGGCGACGACCCCCGCGACCTGGCGACCCAGCGCGCCCTGAGCACCCTCTGCGAGCGCCTCGGCGACGTGGCCCTCCTCACCGAGGGACCGGAGCAGGCCCGCCAGTGGTACGACGACAGCTTCGCGATCCTGGACGCCGCCTACGGGCCCAGGCACCCCGAGACCCGTACGCTCCGCAAGAAGCTCCGCAGCCACCCGGCGTCCCCGAACTGACCTCCGGCGGGCGCGTCAGGACGGGAGCCAGGCCCGCCAGGTCGCCTCGTTCTCCTTCACCCAGCGCTCCGCCGCCTCCTTCGGCGACAGCTTCTGCTCCGCGATCATCAGCGCGACGTCGTTCTGCGCCTCGGTCGTCCACCGGAACTTCTTCAGGAACGCCGCCGCGTCACCCCCGCCCGCCGCGAAGCGGGCGTTGAGGAACTTCTGCAGCGGCGTGTGCGGGTACGCGCAGGCCACCTTCTCCGGATCGGCGTCGCAGCCCACCGTGTACGCGGGCAGCTTCACCTCCGTCATCGGGACCTTCTCGAACAGCCACTGGGGCTTGTACCAGTAGCTCAGGAACGGCTTCCCCTCCTTGGCGAACTGCTTGATCTGGGTGATCTGCGCCGCCTCCGAGCCCGCGAACACGACCTCGTAGTCGAGGTCCAGGTTCTTCACCAGCGCCTTGTCGTTCGTCACGTACGACGGCGAGCCGTCGAGGAGCTGGCCCTTGCCGCCGCTCTCCGCGGTACGGAGCCGGTCGGCGTACTTGTTCAGGTTCTTCCAGTCGGTGACGTCCGGGTGCTGCTCGGCGAAGTACGTCGGGACGAACCAGCCGATGTGGCCGGTCACCCCGAGGTCGCCGCCCCGCGCGATCGTCCCCTTGTCCTCCACGTACCGCTTCTCCTGCTCGGGGTGGCCCCAGTCCTCCAGGATGGCGTCCACCCGGCCCTGGCTGAGCGCGTCCCAGGCGGGCACCTCGTCGATCTGGACGGTGTCCACCCGGTAGCCGAGCTCGTGCTCCAGGAGGTACTGGGCGACGGCCACATTGGCCTGTGCGCCCACCCACGACTGCACCGACAGGGTCACCGTGCGGGAGCCCTCCGCGTCGGCGAACGGCGAGGCCTGGCGGGTCATGTCGGCTGCTCCGCAACCGGTGAGGCCGGCCACCAGGGCGGCGGCCGTCACGAGCGCGGCGATACGGGTGCGAGCCATCTCAGGCCCCCTTTCCGGAGAGGTCACGGCGCTGCGTCGGCTGCGTGACACGGTCGAGCATCAGGCCCAGGCAGACGATCGCCGCGCCCGCGACCAGACCGGTCGCCAGGTCGCCCTGGGCGAGGCCGAAGACCGCGTCGTAGCCCAGCGCCCCGCCGCCCACGAGCCCCCCGATGACGACCACGGCGAGGACCAGGACCACGCCCTGGTTGACGGCGAGCAGCAGCGCGGGCCTGGCCAGCGGCAGCTGGACCTGGAGGAGCTGCTGACGCCCGGTCGCGCCCAGCGAGCGCGCCGACTCCAGCGCGGCCGGGTCCACCGCGCGCACCCCCTGCGCGGTGATCCGGACGACGGCGGGCAGCGCGTAGACCACGGCGGCGGCGACCGCCGGGGCGCGGCCCACCCCGAACAGGGCGACCACGGGGATCAGGTACACGAACTGCGGCATCGTCTGGAAGACGTCGAGGACCGGGCGCAGCGCGCGGCCCAGGCGGGCGCTGCGCGCCGCGGCGACCCCGAGGGCGACGCCGAGCAGCAGGGTCACCGCCACGGCGGCCAGTACCTGGGACAGCGTGTCGAGCGCCGGGTCCCAGACGCCGAGCACCCCGATCGCAGCCATCGCGAGGACCGCGGTCGCGGCCGTGCGCCAGGTGCCGATGAGCAGCGCGAGCGCGCCGACGGCGACCAGGACCGCCCACCAGGGCAGCCACTGCAGGCCGTCGCGCAGCGGGTTGAGCACCCAGGAGGTGAACCGGGCCGCCCAGTCGGCGGTGCCGCCGACGAGGGGCACACCGGAGTAGAGATGGGCGGTCATCCAGTCGACCGCCGTGTTGACGGGTCCGGCGATGTCCACCGTCCACGCCGAGGGCCAGGAGAGGCGGTCGGCGAGGCGGCCCGCGACGGCGACGACGGCGGTCGCCGCCAGGGCGACGGCCCAGCCGAGCCGGGCCGAGGCCGACCCCGCCGCCCGGCTGTCCGCCGCGCCGATCCGGCTTCCCGCGGCGGCGGTCACCCGGTCGAGGACGACGGCCAGCAGCACGATCGGCACCCCGGCGGCGAGCGCCGCCCCGACGTCGACGGAGCCCAGCGCCTGGTACACCCGGTCCCCGAGACCACCTGCGCCGATGACGGACGCGATCACGGCCATGCCGAGGGCCATCATGATCGACTGGTTGACGCCGAGCAGCAGCTCCTTGCGGGCCAGCGGCAGCCGGGCCGTCAGGAGCCGCTGCCTGCCGGTCGCGCCGAGCGACGCGGCCGCCTCCATGACACCGGCGTCCGCGCCCCGCAGCCCGAGCGCGGTGAGCCGCGCCATGGGCGGGGCGGCGTAGACGACGGTCGCGAGCACGGCCGCGGGGACGCCGATGCCGAAGACCAGGACGACGGGCAGCAGATACGCGAAGGCCGGCAGCACCTGCATGGTGTCGAGGACCGGGCGCAGGGCCCGGTGCGTCCGGTCGGAAAGACCGGCGGCGAGGCCCAGGACCCCGCCGAGCAGCACGGAGGCGGCGACGGCGACCACCATCAGGGCGAGGGTCTGCATGGTGGGCACCCACATGCCGAGCAGCCCGCAGGCGGCGAACGCGGCGACGGACGTCAGCGCGAGCCGGACCCCCGCGACCCGCCAGGCCACGAGCCCGGCGGCGGCGGTCACGCCCGCCCAGCCGAGCGCGAGGAGCACCAGGTACACCGCGCGGACGGAGACGACCACGGCGTTGCTGACGTGCCCGAGGACGTACAGGAAGAGCGGATGGCCGTCCCGGTTGTCGATGATCCAGTCGCTGGTGCGGCCGAGCGGTCCCGACACGTCGACGGCGAGGGCCGAGGGCCAACTCCCACCCTCCAGCAGCAGGGAGCCGAGGACGAGCGCGAGCACCGCGCCCGCACCCACAAGCCGGCCCCGGTGGCGCGCGAGCGCGCGCAGCGCGGCGCCGGCTCCGCCCGGCGGGGCGGAGGTGACGGTGGTGGCGATCATCGGCCCCACCGCCCGGCCGTCTCCACGCGGCTCGGGCCGCCCTGCGGCGGACAGGTCGTACGGGCGTGCATCAGGCCACCGCCTTCCCGGGGCCGGCGGCCGGCACCCCGGCGACGACACCGAGGAGCGCCGCGTGGTCGACCACCCCGAGACACCGCCCGTCCTCGACGACCCGGGCGTTCTCGCCGGTACGCGCCACGGCCTCGATGGCCTCGTGGACGGTGGCGCTCGGGGCGAGCGCCGGGCCCGCCGCGCGCTCGTCCTCGTCGACCGCCGGGCGCATCGCCGAGCGCACGGTCAGGACCTGCTCGCGCGGCACGTCCCGGACGAAGTCCCGGACGTACGCGTCGGCGGGGGAGCCCACGATCTCCTCGGGCGTGCCCAGCTGGACGACGCGGCCGTCGCGCATCAGCGCGATGCGGTCGCCGAGCTTCAGCGCCTCGGTCAGGTCGTGCGTGATGAAGACCATCGTCCGGCCCTCCTCGCGGTGCAGGCGGACGACCTCCTCCTGCATGTCCCGGCGGATCAGCGGGTCGAGCGCGCTGAACGGCTCGTCGAACAACAGGACTTCGGGGTCCACGGCGAGCGCCCGGGCCAGCCCGACCCGCTGCTGCTGGCCGCCGGAGAGCTGGCCCGGTCTGCGGTGCTCCATGCCTTCGAGGCCCACCTTGGCGACGAACTCCGCGGCCCGCTCGCGCCGTTCACCACGGCCGACGCCCTGGATCTCCAGACCGTAGGCGACGTTGTCGAGCACCGACCGGTGCGGCAGCAGCCCGAAGTGCTGGAAGACCATCGCCGCCCGGTGCCGGCGCAGCTCGCGCAGCCGGCCGGCGTCCATGGACAGCACGTCCTCGCCGTCGATGGAGATCGCGCCCGAGGTCGGCTCGATGAGCCGCGTCAGGCAGCGGACCAGCGTCGACTTGCCCGAGCCGGACAGGCCCATGACGACGAAGACCTCACCCTTGCGGACGTCGAACGAGACATCGCGGACGGCGGCGGTGCAGCCGGTCCGCTCGCGCAGCGCGGCGGCGTCGAGGGCGGCGAGTTCCGGGTCGGCGGGCACGCGGTCGGCCTTCGGTCCGAAGACCTTCCACAGGTCACGTACGGCGAAGACGGGGTTGGTCGGACTGGTACTCATCGTGTGCTGCCTCCCAGCAGATCGACGCATTTCTCGCCGACCATGAGCACGCAGATCATCGGGTTGACGGTGGTCATGGTCGGGAAGACGGACGCGTCGGCGATCCGGACGCCGTCGAGGCCCCGGATCCTGAGATCGGGACCGACGACGGCGAGTTCGTCGTCGACGGCACCCATCCGGCAGGTGCCGGCCGGGTGGTAGACGGTGTGGGCCACGTGCCGGGCGTAGGCGCTGAGTTCCTCGTCCGAGGTGACCTCGGGCCCCGGGCAGACCTCGCGCTTCAGCCAGCCGGCGAGCGGTTCGCTCGCCGCTATCCGCCGGGCGATGCGGATCCCGTCGACCAGGGTCCGGCCGTCGTAGTCGTCCTCGTCGGTGAAGTACCGGAAGTCGAGGGCGGGTTTGACCTCGGGGTCGGCGCTCGTCAGGTAGAGCCGGCCACGGCTGCGCGGCTTGGGGATGTTCGGGGTCATCGAGACGCCGTGCGCGGGCCGTTCGTAGCCCAGGCGCTCGGGGTTGTCGGTGAAGGGGATCTGGTAGAAGTGGAACATCAGGTCCGGCCCCTCTTCCGCCGGGTCCCGCCGGACGAAGAGCCCGGCGTCCGAGTCCATCGCGGAGTTCTCCGGGATCGGACCGTGGGTCTCCCAGACGATGACGGACTCGGGGTGGTCCAGCAGGTTCTCCCCGACGCCCGGAAGGTCATGCGCGACGGGGATGCCGAGCTTCTCCAGGTCGGCGCGCGGCCCGATACCGGAGTGCAGCAGCAGCCGCGGGGTGTCCACCGCGCCCGCGCACACGAGTACCTCGCGCCGGGCGCGTACGACATGCTCCGCGCCGTCCTTCGTACGGATGTGCACGCCGGTGGCGCGGGTGCCTTCGAGCTCCAGCCGGAACGCCCAGGTCTCCAGGGCGATGTGCAGGTTCGGCCGGTCCAGGAAGGGGTGCAGATAGGCCACCGACGCGGAGGACCGCTTGTTGTTCTCCGGGTGGTAGGCGAGATCGAAGAACCCGACCCCCTCGTGGAAGGGCTGCTGGTTGAACCCTTCCACGCGCGGCACCCCGAGCGCGCTCTGCGCCGCGTCGACGAAGTCCCGGGCGATGGCGTTCCGGTCGGCCTCGTCGACGGGGACGATGTTGTTGCGCAGCCGCCCGAAGTACGGGTCCATGGCCGCCGCGTCCCACCCCTCGGCGCCCGCCTCGGCCCACTCGTCCCAGTCGCCGGGCAGCGGCTTGAACGCGATGAGCGTGTTGTGCGAGGAGCAGCCGCCGAGCACCCGCGCGCGGCTGTGGCGGATGTGAGAGTTGCCCCGGGGCTGCTCGGTGGTGGGGTAGTCGTAGTCCAGCTCGCCGCCGAGCAGCCCCATCCAGCGCCGCAGGGTGAGGACGTCGTCGCGGCCGACGTCGCTGGGGCCGCCCTCGATGACGGCGACGCTCACGTCCGGGTCCTCGGTCAGCCGGGAGGCGATGACGGAACCGGCGGTGCCGCCGCCGACGACGACGTAGTCGTACACGTTCTGGTCGTTCATGCCTGGTCCTTCTCGGTCGTGCCGGCGAACCAGCGCACCGGGCGCGGGGCGAGGTTCTGGTAGATGTGCTTGGCCTCGCGGTACTCGGCGAGGCCGCTCGGGCCGAGCTCCCGGCCGACGCCGGACCTGCCGAAGCCGCCCCATTCCGCCTGCGGCAGATACGGGTGGAAGTCGTTGATCCAGACGGTGCCGTGCCGCAGCCGGGCCGCGACCCGGCGGGCGCGGTCCTCGTCGGAGCTCCACACCGCGCCGGCGAGGCCGTACTCGGTGTCGTTGGCGAGGGCGACGGCCTCCTCCTCGGTGCGGAAGGTCTCCACGGTGAGGACGGGCCCGAAGACCTCCTCGCGGACGACCCGCATGCGCCGGTGGCAGCGGTCGAGCACGGTGGGCCGGAAGAAGTACCCCGGCCCGGCGGGCCGCTCGCCGCCCGCCCTCAGCACCGCGCCCTCGCCGAGCGCGGAGGCCACGTACCCCTCGACCCGAGCGACCTGCGCGGCGGAGACGAGCGGCCCGCACTCGACGCCCTCGTCGGTCCCACGGCCGAGCCGGATCAGTTCGGCCCGCCGCGCGAGTTCGGCGACGAAGCGGTCGCGCAGCGACTCCTCGACGATGAGGCGGGAGCCGGCGGAGCAGACCTGGCCGCTGTGGATGAAGGCGGCGTTGAGCGCCTGGTCGACGGCGGTGTCGAAGCCCTCGGGCGTGGAACAGGCGTCGGCGAAGACGACGTTGGGGTTCTTGCCGCCGAGTTCGAGGGCGACCTTCTTCACACTGTCGGCGGCGGCCCTGGCGACCTTCGTACCGCTGACGATCCCGCCCGTGAAGGAGACGAGGTCGACGTCCGGATGCTCGGCGAGCCGGGCGCCGACGGTCTCGCCGGGACCGGTGACGATGTTCGCGGCGCCGAGCGGCAGCCCGGCCTCCATGAGCAGTTCGACGAGGACGACGGTGGTCAGCGGAGTGATCTCGCTCGGCTTGATCACGAAGGTGTTGCCGGCGGCGAGGGCCGGCGCGACCTTCCAACTGGCTTGGAGGAGAGGATAGTTCCACGGCGTGATGAGCGCGCAGACCCCGACGGGCTCCTGCACGACGACACTGTGGATCTCGTCGGACCCGGCGTCGACGACCCGCCCGCCGCTCTCCTTCTCGACGAGGTCGGCGAAGTAGCGGAAGGCGTCGCGGACGCAGTCGACGTCGACGCGCCCCTCCTCCAGCGTCTTGCCGGCGTCCTGGCTCTCCAGGGCCCCGATCCGCTCCCGGTCGCGCTCCAGGAGGTCGGCGACCCGCCGCAGCAGCGCGGCGCGCTCGGCGACGGGTGTACGCGGCCACGACCCGTCGTCGAACGCGGCGCGTGCCGCGGCCACGGCGTCATCGGTGTCCTCCACGCCGCCTTCCGCCACGACGGCGAAGACGGTCGCGTCGACGGGATCGATGATCTCGCGCGTGGCGCCGGAGAGCGCGGTGCGCCACTCTCCGCCCACGTGGATGGTCTGTTGTGCTGCGGTCACGTCGCGTAGGGCCTTTCGTTCCTGTGAATCCCCCTGCCGGTAACGCCGGCGGTCCGGCCGCCTGCCCTGGCTTCCGGGATCCATGCGCAATGCCTCGCGGAGAGTGGCCCGCTTCACGCGCCAACACGAGCAAAACAGGACATTCGACTCCGCTCGCGCCCGGCGGAGGGAGTTCTCTGATGGACTGGCCCGACCAACGCGAAAGGGAGTGTCATGCCTCTTGAGGGAACGTACGAACCCAGCCCGACGCAGTGGGTGCGGGAGCAGGTCGAGCTGTACGAGGGGTCGGGCGGCACGGAGGGGACGACCATGCGCGGCCTGCCCGTCGTCCTGGTGACCAACGTCGGCGCGAAGAGCGGCAAGCTCCGCAAGACCCCGCTCATGCGCGTGGAGCACGAGGGCGCCTACGCGCTCGTCGCCTCCAACGGCGGCGCCGTGAAGCACCCGGTCTGGTACCACAACCTGGTCGCCTTCCCGCAGGTCGAGCTGCGCGACGGGACGGACCTGTGGGACATGAAGGCCCGCATCGTGACCGGCGAGGAGCGTCAGGCCTGGTGGGAGCGGGCCGTCGCGGCCTTCCCCGACTACGCCGACTACCAGCGCGGGACCGAGCGGGAGATCCCGGTCTTCGTGGTCGAACGCGTGCAGTGACGGGCCGCCGCGGTCACTGCGCGTAGCGAGGTGACCGCTCGGAGGACCTTCCCAAGGGGCCCGTCCGGAGGTGAGATGGAAGGGAGGTGCAAGCCGCCCGAGGGAGTCCACCGTGAACGGCCGACGCAAGGGACTCGTGACGTACTTCAACCAGGAGGGCGGGTACGGGTTCATCACCCCGTACGGCGACGAGGACACCGTCTACGTCCGAGCCGAGGACGTCGAGACCGAGGACCACGTCCTGTCCGAGGGCCAGCAGGTCAGCTTCACCCTGGAACTGACCCCGGGCCGCTTCGAGGCACGGCGGGTCCGCCCGTAGCGCCGCGCCCCCGGACACTCGGCCCGGGGGCGTCGTTCGCGTGTCCGCCCCGGGCGGTACCGATGTCGCGCGACTTTGCCTTCTCTTTACAACCCGCCTCCTGGCCGTGTCGTCTCTCTGCTCGATCCGAAGCCCAGCCCGCCGAGTCTCCGGCCGGGCGGACCGACGAAAGAGAGCGACTGATGCGTTCAACTGTCCTCACCACACTGGCACTTGCCGGTAGCGCCGTCCTGGCGAGCGCCATGCCCGCGTTCGCCGACGGGCCCGCGCCGAGCGCCGTTCCCACCACCCGCGCCACCGCCGAGGCCACCCCGGCGCCCGCGCCCGCCGAGCCGACGAGGAGCGCCAAGCCGGTCGGCGAGCCCGCACCCGGTCAGGTCTCCGTCGTGCCGGAGGGTGCCCCCAGGACCGGAGTGGCGCCGGTGTCCGAGCAGTCGGGGGCCGGCGGCGCGCTGATCGGCACGAGCGCCGTCGCCGCGCTCGGTGCCGTGGGCGCGGTCTTCGTCGTACGCCGTCGGCGCGCGACCGGAGCGTGACCTCGCTCCCCAGGCGCGCGTTCGCCGCCGCGGCCCTGGCGTGCGTGCTGGTGGGCTGCGGCGGAAACGGGGCCGACGACCGGCCCACGACTCCGCGCGGGACCGCCGTCGCGCCGCCCACGTCCGCGCCGTCGACGGCAACGGGGAACGCGAAGTCCGAGGCCGTGAAGGCGCTTCCGCGCTCGGTCCCGGCCCGCCTCCGGATCCCGGCCATCGGGGTGGACACCGCGGTCATGCGGGTGGGCCTCGCGGCGGACGGCACCATGGAGGTGCCCCCGGTCGTCGCGGACGACCGGGCGGGCTGGTACCGGCACTCGCCGACGCCTGGCCAGAACGGCCCGTCGGTGATCGTCGGCCACCTCACGGTCGGCCGGTACGGCGACGGAGTCTTCCGGGACCTGTCCCGGCTGCACCGGGGTGACACGGTCACGACGCACCTGGAGAACGGCACGACGGCCGTCTTCACGGTCACCACCGTGAAGACGGTCCCACAGGCCGACTTCCCGGCGGACGACGTCTACGGGGACGTGGACCGTCCCGAGCTCCGGCTCATCACCTGCGGCGGCCCCCGCAGCGGTGACGGCTACCGCGACAACGTGGTCGTCTTCGCCGAGCTGAGCTCGTCCACCCCCTGAACCAGGCGAAGAGCGGCGCGGGCCGAGGCAACCCATACCCCCGGCCCGCGCTCCTCCCTCACGAAGCACGACGAAGCACGACGAGGCTCGAAGAAGCCCCCCCATCCCTGGAGAGCGTTGAAACGGTCACGCGACACAGCAGCCTCCGAGCTGTTCGCCGCCCTCTACCCCCGCCTGGCCGGCTGGTGCCGGCGTCTGGTGGACGACGACGAGACCGCCCACGACATCGCCTCGGAGGCGTTCACCCGGCTCTGGGCCCGTTGGACGTCCGTGGAGGAGCCCCGCGGCTTCCTCTATGTCACCGCGGCCAACCTCGTCAGGGACCACTGGCGCAAGCTGGAGCGCGAACGCAGGGCCGTACGCCACGCCGGCCTCGAAGCCGCCGCCGGTGCGCACGCCGAGCAGCCGGCCGACCCCTCGGTACGGCTCCTCGTGCAGTCGCTGCCCGAACGCATGCGCGTCCCGATCCTGCTGCACTACTACGCTGACATGCCGGTCCGCGAGGTGTCCGCGCTGACCGGGCGCAAGGAAGGAACCATCAAGGCCGACCTCCACGCGGCCCGAGAACTGCTCCGCGCCCACCTGAGGAGGAACCTTGATCACGCGCTCTGACGACAGCCCGGGCCTCGACCCCGACGACCCCGTCGCGGTCCTCCTGCGCCCGACGTCCGACCACCTCCTCCCGCCGCCCGGCAGGTTCGAGGAGATCCGGCGCGGTGCCGCCCGCCGCCGGAGGCTGCGCGCCGCCGCCACGGGGCTCGGCGTGTCGTTCGCCGCCGCACTCATCGTGCTGCCGCTGCACCTCACGACATCCCCCGAGACCACCACACCCCCCACGATCCCCCTGGCCCCGCCTCCGACGAGCGGACCCGTCGTCACCCCCGCCCCCGAGAAGACGCCGGGCCCGGTCAACCCCCGCCCCTCGGAGCCGGCGACCCCGGCCCCCGGAAGAACGGCGGAGGCGAAGACCGACGCCACGTCAGGATCGGTACGCGCCCCCCGAACCGCCCTCGAACCCCCACCACGCGGGCCGG
Organism: Streptomyces sp. NPDC014870; assembly: GCF_043081505.1. Lineage (NCBI taxonomy): Bacteria > Bacillati > Actinomycetota > Actinomycetes > Kitasatosporales > Streptomycetaceae > Streptomyces > Streptomyces sp. NPDC014870. The sequence goes on along the minus strand of NZ_JBIBWQ010000017.1, from coordinate 82,839 downwards.
CCTCGACCCCCCGGACGGCGGCCCCGACCCCCACCCCCGCCGACGCCGCCTCCCGCCTGCCCTCGCGCGGGTGAGCCGCTCTCTCTAGATGTCCCGGAAGATCTCGATCTGCGCGCCCACCGAGTTCAGGCGCTCCGCCAGCTCCTCGTAACCCCGGTTGATGACGTAGACGTTGCGGAGGACCGATGTGCCCTCGGCGGCCATCATCGCCAGGAGGACGACCACCGCGGGGCGCAGGGCCGGGGGGCACATCATCTCGGCCGCGCGCCAGCGGGTCGGGCCCTCGACCAGGACGCGGTGGGGGTCGAGGAGCTGGAGGCGGCCGCCGAGGCGGTTGAGGTCGGTGAGGTAGATCGCGCGGTTGTCGTAGACCCAGTCGTGGATCAGGGTCTTGCCCTGGGCCGTCGCCGCGATGGCCGCGAAGAACGGCACGTTGTCGATGTTCAGGCCCGGGAAGGGCATCGGGTGGATCTTGTCGATCGGGGCCTCCAGCTTGGAGGGCCGGACCGTCAGGTCCACCAGGCGCGTGCGGCCGTTGTCCGCCGCGTACTCCGCCGAGCGGTCGTGGTCGAGGCCCATCTCCTCCAGGACCGCGAGCTCGATCTCCATGAACTCGATCGGGACCCGGCGGATCGTCAGCTCCGACTCGGTCACCACCGCCGCGGCCAGCAGGCTCATCGCCTCGACCGGGTCCTCGGAGGGGGAGTAGTCCACGTCCACGTCGATCCTCGGGACGCCGTGCACCGTGAGGGTCGTCGTGCCGATGCCGTCCACCCGTACGCCGAGCGCCTCCAGGAAGAAGCAGAGGTCCTGGACCATGTAGTTGGAGGAGGCGTTGCGGATGACGGTCACGCCGTCGTGCCGGGCCGCCGCGAGCAGCGCGTTCTCCGTCACGGTGTCGCCGCGCTCGGTCAGTACGATCGGGCGGCCGGGGGAGACCGACGGCTCGACCTGCGCGTGGTAGAGGCCCTCGGTCGCCGTGATGTCGAGGCCGAACCGGCGCAGCGCGATCATGTGCGGCTCGATCGTGCGCGTACCGAGGTCGCAGCCGCCCGCGTACGGCAGCTTGAAGCGGTCCATCCGGTGCAGCAGCGGGCCGAGGAACATGATGATCGAGCGCGTCCGGATCGCCGCCTCCGCGTCGATCGAGTCCATGTCCAGCTCGGCCGGCGGGACGATCTCCAGGTCGACCCCGTCGTTGATCCAACGGGTGCGCACACCGATGGAGTTGAGGACCTCCAGGAGCCGGAAGACCTCCTCGATCCGGGCGACCCGGCGCAGGACCGTGCGACCGCTGTTGAGGAGGGTGGCGCAGAGCAGCGCGACACACGCGTTCTTGCTCGTCTTGACGTCGATGGCCCCGGAGAGCCGGCGGCGGCCGACGACCCGCAGATGCATGGGGCCGGCATAACCGAGGGACACGATCTCGCTGTCGAGCGCTTCGCCGATGCGTGCGATCATCTCAAGGCTGATGTTCTGGTTGCCACGTTCGATCCGGTTCACGGCGCTCTGGCTTGTGGCCAGGGCCTCGGCGAGCTGCGTCTGCGTCCAGCCACGGTGCTGACGGGCGTCACGGATGAGCTTGCCGATGCGTACGAGGTAGTCGTCTGCCATGCGCGTCACGTTATCTCAGATATGAGATGACGCTTGCGTGGGGGTGGGCCGTCAGGGTGACGCGTCGTGTGCGGTGGGGTGACGCGGTTCGTACAGCGGCAGTTCGGCCCCGCTCGGCAGGCGTACGGCGGCCAGCAGGCCCCAGCCCTGATCGCTGATGGGCCGTGAGATCTCGGCGCCGCGATCCTCCAGGGCGGTGAGCGTCGCGGTGACGTCCTCGCACATGAGATAGAACTCGTGCTTCGGTTCACCCTGTGTCGGATGCACCGCGACCTCGGCCGGCGGCAGCCTGAAGACGAGCCAGCCGTCGCCCGCGTCGACATGGTCGAAACCGAGGACGTCCCGGAGGAAGGCCCGGTCGGCGTCCGCGTCCGGCGTGTAGAGGATCACATGCGCCCCGCTGAACATACCCATGGGGCGATCCTCGGCCCACGGTACGAACCCGGCAATTCCACCGCACCCGTACGGGGCGGCTCGCCCGGCCAGGCGTCAGGCCGCGGGGGCCCTGGCCGCCGCGCGGTGGTGGCTGGGGCGGGTCCCGTGCACCCGCTGGAAGGCGACGCTCAGCCCGAACGCGCTGCGGTAGCCGACCTGTCGGGCGATCGCCTCCACCGTCTCGTCGGTGCGCGCCAGAAGGTCGGCGGCCAGCGCGAGGCGCCAGCTGGTCAGACAGGCCATCGGGGGCTCGCCGACCAGCTCGGTGAAGCGGCGGGCGAGCGTCGCGCGCGACACCCCGGCCTCCTCGGCGAGCGCCGCAACGGTCCACGGCCGCGCCGGGCGGTCGTGGATCAGCCGCAGCGCACGGCCCACCACCGGGTCGCCGAGCGCCCGGTACCAGCCGGGTGGTTCGGCCTCCGGACGGCCGAACCACTCCCGCAGCGTGGACAGCAGCAACAGATCGAGCAGCCGGTCGAGGACCGCCTGCTGCCCGGGGTCGTCGCGGCCGATCTCGGCGGCCGTCAGTTCCAGGATCGGTCCCGCGCCTCCCTGCGGGTGGACCACCAGGACCCTGGGGAGCACGCTCAGCAGCCGCTCCGAGACCTGCCCGCCGACCCGGTAGCTGCCGGTGAGCAGCACCGCGGGGCCGTCCGCGCTGTTCCCGCACATCCGCAGGCCCAGGACCACGTCCTCGCTGATCTCCTCGCCGTCGGCCGTGGTGCAGCGGTCGGGACCCTCCCGTACGTACAGCGGCGCCGCGCCCGAGTCCGCCTCGTCGCCGACGGAGAACGGCTCCGAGCCGACCACGACGGCCACGTCCCCCTCGGCGAGCGGGACGGGTGGCGCACCGCCACCGGGGTCGACGAGGCCCGACCCCCGCAACATCGTGACCAGCGTGAGCGGTGCGCGGTCGGCGAACCGGACCGACCACGGAGGCGCCAGGTGGTTCCGGCTGAACAGCGCGCCCTCGGACCTCACCTCGTGCAGCAGGCTCCCCAACGCGTCCATGGCGCCAGGGTAGACGCCGAGACCTGGAGACGCTGAGACGCTCGGACATCGGATTGAGCGGGGAGACCATTCCACGCCTCATGGCCGGCGCGTTTGACTCGTCCCATGACCACTCACGTATCCCCTCACGCATCCCCGATCCTCGTCCTCGGCGGCACCGGCAAGACCGGCCGCCGCGTCCTCTCCCGCCTCCGGCACTCCGGCCACCAGGTCCGCGCCGCCTCCCGCAAGGGACCGACCCGCTTCGACTGGACCGACGAGTCCACCTGGGAGCCGGCCCTCGCCGGTGTCCGCGCGGCCTACCTGGTCGACGCGCAGACCGCGGACGCGGCGGAGGCGATGCGCGCCTTCGCCCAGCTGGCCGCCGCGCGCGGGGTCGAGCGGCTCGTCCTGCTCTCCGCCCATGACTGGGTGGTGCCGGACGGCGAGGAGAAGCTGCCGTGCGAGCGCGCGGTACGGGAGGCGGGCACGGCCTGGACGATCCTGAAACCGGCCTGGTTCGCGCAGAACTTCAGCGAGGACCCGTACTACCTGGGGCAGCTGCTCGACGGCGAGTTCGTGAGTTCGACGGGGACGGGCACCGAGCCCTTCGTCGACGCCGACGACATCGCCGACGTGGCGGTCGCCGCCCTCACCGAGGACGGCCACGCCGGCCAGACGTACCGGCTGACCGGGCCGCGCCTGCTCGACCTCGACGAGGTCGTGGCGGAGATCGCCCGCGCCACGGGCCGGGACCTCGCCCATCGCGCGGTCACATCGGAGGAGTTCGCGGCCGTCGCCGAGCGTCAGGGGCTGCCGGGGGAGTACGCGGAACTCCTCGACATGCTCTACGGCTGGATCCGCGAGGAGCGCTTCGCCCGGCTCGCCGACGGCGTGCAGCGCGCGCTCGGCCGCGAGCCGCGCGACTTCGCCGACTACGTCCGTACGACCGCGGCGACGGGCGTCTGGCACGGCTGACCCGGGCGTCGGCCTCGGGCCTTGGGTTACAGCTCCACCGACAGGTGCGCGGAGAGGGCGCGGAGGAAGTCCGGCGCGTCGAACATCGCCCCGGCCGAGGCGACTCCGACCGTCCGGCCGCGGCCCGTGACCAGCCGGTCGACCGCCTCCACGGCGAGCGGCGCGCTGACGGCGTAGATGTCCCGGCCGCTCGCCGTGGCGCGCCGCTCCTCGCCTCCCGCGCGCACGAGGACGTCGACGAGGAAGGTCTGGTCGGAGCGCCCCCGCTCGTCGGCCGCCGCGGGCGCCGGGGTGTCGGCCGCGGCCAGGTCCCTGGCCGCCTCGACGGCCATGTACGTACGGACCTCCGGTACGGCCAGGTGGCTCGGGACGGTGACGACGTCGGCCATGGTGAAGTCGCCGATCACGGCCTTGACCCCGAGCGGCTCGGGGAACGACCACTTCAGGGCCGCCGGGGCGTCGTCGCCGTAGACGAGGCGTCCCTGGGTGTACCGGACGTGCCGGCCGTCCCTGCGTTGCCGGGAGACCGCGCCGGCCGTGCGGGTGCCGGCCGTCGGGTGCCAGCTGCTGAGGCCGTACGCGACATGGACCTCGTCGGCCGTCGTCAGGTCGCCGAGCGCCGCGCTGACCAGCAGGTCGCCGAGGCCGCCGAAGAAGGCCATCGCGGGGACGACCGCCGTACCGGCGGCGCGCGCGGGCTCCGCGAACCGCGCGAACGTGTCGAGGTTGGCCTCGATCTCGGCCGCCACGTCCACGTACGGGACGCCCGCCCGCAGCGCCGCCTCGATCACCGGGCCGGCGGTCGTCGCGAAGGGCCCGGCGGCGTTGATCACGGCGGCGGTGCCGGCCAGCGCACGGTCGAGCGCGGCCGGGTCGTCGACCGAGGCGGGCCTGACCTGCCGGGTCTCGACGCCCGGCAGGGACGCCGCGAACTCCCGCAGCTTCTGCGCGTCGCGCCCGGCCAGGACCGGGACGTACCCGCGGTCGAGGAGTTCCGCCACCACGAACCGCCCGGTGTGCCCGTACGCCCCGAACACCGCGACCGCCTGACCCGCACCCATGAGAACCCCTTTGTCCGTACTCCGTGTCGATCCGTTTCGATACGAGGAGTCTGGCCGTGCGGGACGCGGGGCACGAGTGTCCGGAACGACATGCCCCGTACACTTCCGGACATGAAAACGGACGTGGAGCCAGGCACGGCCACCGTGGCCCTCGCCGTCACCGACGGCATGCTGCACTTCGAACTCTCCGTGGCGTACGAGGTGTTCGGCGACCCCCTCTACCGCCTCGCCGTCCACGGGCCCGCGCCCGTCCGGTTCGGCAGGTTCCTGCTGGAGCCGGACGGCGGGTTCGGCGGGCTCGCACACGCCGACACCGTGATCGTGCCCGGCTGGGCCGACGTCGACGTGGACCCGCCCGCCGCCCTGGTCGACGCGGTGCGCGCGGCCCACGAGGCGGGCGCCCGGGTGGCCTCGCTCTGCACGGGCGCGTTCGTGCTCGCCGCGGCCGGGCTGCTCGACGGGCGCCGTGCGACCACGCACTGGGCGCACACCGACGTGCTCGCGTCCCGGTACCCGCGGGTGGAGGTCGACCCGGACGTCCTCTACGTCGACAACGGCAGCGTGCTCACCTCGGCGGGCAAGGCGGCCGCGATGGACCTGTGCCTGCACCTGGTCCGCCTCGACCACGGCTCGGCGCTCGCCAACACGATCGCCCGCAGGCTCGTCGTACCCCCGCACCGGGCCGGCGGTCAGGCGCAGTTCGTCACGGCTCCCGTCCCGGCGCAGGACGACCACCCGCTCGCCGCGCTCTTCCCCTGGGTCCTCGAACGGCTCGGCGAGCCGCTGACCGTGGAGGACCTGGCCCGCCGGGCGAACATGAGCTCGCGCCACCTGACCCGCCACTTCCGCGCGGTGACCGGCACCACCCCGCTCCAGTGGCTGCTGACCCAGCGGATCCGCCACGCCCAGGAACTCCTGGAGGCGACCGGCGACAGCGTGGACGCCATCGCGACCGCCACGGGCATGGGCACGGCCACGACCCTGCGCCGCCACTTCAACCGCACCATCGGCGTACCACCGGACACCTACCGCCGCACGTTCCGCACCACGCGCTCCATGCATGCGACGCACTCGACGGACTCGACGCATGCGGAGTCTCACAGGCATGCCGGGCATGACCGAGCGGCGGGGATGCACTAGAGTTATCTCGACATCGAGATAACTGCTTACGGCGCACCCGCAGCCGCCTACCCGGTAAGGGTTACCTAACTAAGCCTTACCTTAGCGGATCGGCGAGGAGTCGTGGCGGCAGCATGGCGGTAATACGCGCACATTGATGAAGGAGACTGTCGTGTCGGCGAACAGCTTCGACGCCCGCAGCACGCTGCGCGTGGGCGACGAGTCGTACGAGATCTTCAAGCTGGACAAGGTAGAGGGCTCCGCGCGCCTTCCCTACAGCCTGAAGGTGCTTCTGGAGAACCTCCTCCGCACCGAGGACGGCGCGAACATCACCGCCGACCACATCCGTGCCCTGGGCAACTGGGACTCGCAGGCTCAGCCGAGCCAGGAGATCCAGTTCACGCCGGCCCGCGTGATCATGCAGGACTTCACCGGTGTGCCCTGTGTCGTCGACCTCGCCACCATGCGTGAGGCCGTCGCCGCGCTCGGCGGCGACCCGGCGAAGATCAACCCGCTGTCGCCGGCCGAGATGGTCATCGACCACTCCGTCATCGCCGACAAGTTCGGCACCAACGACGCGTTCGCGCAGAACGTCGAGCTGGAGTACGGCCGCAACAAGGAGCGCTACCAGTTCCTGCGCTGGGGCCAGACCGCCTTCGACGACTTCAAGGTCGTCCCGCCGGGCACCGGCATCGTCCACCAGGTGAACATCGAGCACCTGGCCCGTACGGTCATGGTCCGCAACGGCCAGGCGTACCCCGACACGCTCGTCGGCACCGACTCGCACACCACCATGGTCAACGGCCTCGGCGTGCTCGGCTGGGGCGTCGGCGGCATCGAGGCCGAGGCCGCCATGCTCGGCCAGCCGGTCTCCATGCTGATCCCGCGCGTCGTCGGCTTCAAGCTGACCGGCGAGCTGCCGACCGGCACCACCGCCACCGACCTCGTCCTCACGATCACCGAGATGCTGCGCAAGCACGGCGTCGTCGGCAAGTTCGTCGAGTTCTACGGTGAGGGCGTCGCCGCCACCTCCCTCGCCAACCGCGCCACCATCGGCAACATGTCGCCGGAGTTCGGCTCCACCGCCGCGATCTTCCCGATCGACGGCGAGACCCTGAACTACCTGAAGCTGACCGGCCGTTCCGCGCAGCAGGTCGCACTGGTCGAGGCGTACGCCAAGGAGCAGGGCCTCTGGCTGGACCCGGCCGCCGAGCCCGACTTCTCCGAGAAGCTGGAGCTCGACCTCTCCACGGTCGTCCCCTCCATCGCCGGCCCGAAGCGCCCGCAGGACCGCATCGTCCTCGCGAACGCCGCCCAGCAGTTCGCCCAGGACGTGCGCAACTACGTCGCCACCGCCGACGAGGCGGGCGAGGAGTCCTTCCCGGCCTCCGACGCCCCGGCCGTCAGCAACGGCGTCCCGTCGAACCCGGTCCAGGTGACCGCCCCCGACGGCACGACCTACACGATCGACCACGGCGCCGTCACCGTCGCCGCGATCACCTCCTGCACCAACACCTCGAACCCGTACGTGATGGTCGCCGCCGCGCTCGTCGCGAAGAAGGCCGTCGAGAAGGGCCTGACCCGCAAGCCGTGGGTCAAGACCACCCTCGCCCCGGGCTCGAAGGTCGTCACCGACTACTTCGACAAGGCGGGTCTGACCCCGTACCTCGACAAGGTCGGCTTCAACCTCGTCGGCTACGGCTGCACCACCTGCATCGGCAACTCCGGCCCGCTGCCGGAGGAGGTCTCCAAGGCCGTCAACGAGCACGACCTCGCGGTCACCTCGGTCCTCTCCGGCAACCGGAACTTCGAGGGCCGTATCAACCCCGACGTCAAGATGAACTACCTGGCCTCCCCGCCGCTGGTCGTCGCGTACGCCCTCGCGGGTTCGATGAAGGTCGACATCACGAAGGACGCGCTCGGCACCGACACCGAGGGCAACCCGGTCTTCCTCAAGGACATCTGGCCCTCCGAGGCCGAGGTGAACGACGTCGTCGCCAACGCCATCGGCGAGGACATGTTCAGCAAGTCCTACCAGGACGTCTTCGCGGGCGACGCCCAGTGGCAGGCGCTCTCGATCCCGACCGGCAACACCTTCGAGTGGGACGCCGAGTCCACCTACGTCCGCAAGCCCCCGTACTTCGAGGGCATGACGATGGAGACCACCCCGGTCTCCGACATCGTCGGCGCGCGCGTCCTCGCCAAGCTGGGCGACTCGGTCACCACCGACCACATCTCCCCGGCCGGCGCCATCAAGGCCGACACCCCGGCGGGCAAGTACCTGACGGAGCACGGCGTCGAGCGCCGCGACTTCAACTCGTACGGTTCCCGCCGAGGCAACCACGAGGTCATGATCCGCGGCACGTTCGCCAACATCCGCCTGCGCAACCAGATCGCGCCGGGCACGGAGGGCGGCTTCACCCGCGACTTCACGCAGGCCGACGCGCCGGTCTCGTTCATCTACGACGCCTCGCAGAACTACCAGGCCGCCGGCACCCCGCTGGTCATCCTGGGCGGCAAGGAGTACGGCTCCGGCTCGTCCCGCGACTGGGCGGCCAAGGGCACGGCCCTCCTCGGCGTCAAGGCCGTCATCACCGAGTCGTACGAGCGCATCCACCGCTCGAACCTCATCGGCATGGGCGTCCTCCCGCTCCAGTTCCCGGCGGGCCAGTCGGCCGACTCGCTCGGCCTGACCGGCGAGGAGACCTTCTCCATCGCGGGCATCACGGAGCTGAACGAGGGCACGACCCCGAGCACGGTCAAGGTCACGACGGACACGGGCGTCGAGTTCGACGCGGTCGTCCGCATCGACACCCCCGGCGAGGCGGACTACTACCGCAACGGCGGCATCATGCAGTACGTCCTCCGCAACCTGATCCGCGGCTGACACATCGCCTGACACAACGCAACGGGCCCCGCTCCTCGAAGGAGGAGCGGGGCCCGTCCGCATAGCAGTATCGGCTCGGCTCAGCTCAGGTCCTGGAACCCCGCCCAGCCACCGGAGCCGACTTCGGTACCCGAGCCCTGCGCGTTCGGGTAGAAGTACAGCTTGCCGTCGCCGCCCGTGGACCTTCGCCCCGTACTACGCCGACGTAGCACCGTCCGCGACGCTCTCCACGGCGAAGGACGTCCACCAGCTCGACAACGTCACGGAGAACACCTACGACGGGACCGGTCGGGTCACCGACGCCGTCTCGCTATTCCGCGGCGAGGAGAAGTGGCGGACCACGTCGGTCTACGGAGGCGACCGGGTCACCGTGACCCCGCCGAAGGGCGGGACCGCCACGACGACCGTCAAGGACGCGAACGGGCGGACCACCGAGCTCATCCAGTACGCGGGGCCCGGCAGGACCGAACCGCAGTCCACGACCTACACCTACGGCAAGTACGACGAGCCCGCCTCGGTCACCGACCCGGCGGGCAACACCTGGACGTACACCTACGACAGCCGCGGCCAGAAGGTCCGGGTCGACGACCCCGACAAGGGCACGACCGACCTCGTCTACGACGCCGCCGGCCAGGTGGTATCGGCCAAGGACGCCCGGCAGACCACGCTGACGACGGTCTACGACAAGCTCGGCCGCAAGACCGAGGTCAAGGACGGCGCCACGACGCTCTCGAAGTGGAGCTACGACTCGCTCGCCAAGGGGCAGCTGACCAGCAGCACCCGGGTGGCCGGCGGGGCCGAGTACACCACGACCGTCGGCGGGTTCGACGACCGCTACCAACCGACGTCGACCAGCCTGACGGTGCCGACGGCCGCGGGCGGACTCACGGGCACGTACACCTGGACGTACGGCTACAGCGCGGAGACCGGCGCTCTGCTGTGGACGCTGAACCCGGCCGTCGGAGACATCCCCTCGGAGCGGGTGGTCACCGGCTACAACAGCGACGACCAGCCCTACCGGACGACGAGGGCCGGAGTCCTGCTCGTCGCGAACACCCAGTACGACGTCCACGGCCGTCCCGTGGGAACGGAGTTCGGCGACGCCCTCGACAAGAAGGTCTACCGGACCCAGGCGTACGACGAGCACACCGGGCGCCTGATCGAGCGGACCACCGACCGCTTCCTCGCCCCGCGACGGGTCGACCGCTCCCTGTACGACTACGACCAGGCGGGCAACGTCACGGGCGTCACCAGCACCACGGGCCAGGACGCCACCGCGTCGAAGGACCGCCAGTGCTTCACCAACGACGGCCTCGGCCGGCTGACGGAGGCGTGGACGGCGACCACCGACTGTGCCACGGCACCGTCCGCGACCAGCGTCGGCGGCCCCGACGCCTACTGGCTCACGTACGGGTACGACAAACTCGGCAACCGCACGGACCAGAGCGACAAGCTGGCCGGTGCCACGACCGCTTACACGCACCCGGCTCCGAAGGCCGACCGTCCGCACGCCGTCCAGCAGGCCACGGTCACGGGTGGCCCGGACAACGGCCGGGTCAGCACCTTCAGGTACGACGCCACGGGCAACACCACTCACCGCACCATCGGCACGAAGGTCCAGGACCTGACGTGGGACGCGGAGGGCCACCTCGCGACGGTGACGGAGGCCGGTGGAACGATGAACTACGTCTACGACGCCGACGGCAAGCGACTCCTCGCCAGGAACGCGGACGGCAGCAGCACGCTGTCTCTCCCCAACGGCGACGAACTGAGGCTGGCGCCCACCGGAACGAAGACCGCGACCCGGTACTACACCCATGGCGGCGAGACGATCGCGGTCCGCACCGGAGCGGCTGTCTCGTACCTGGTCGGCGACCACCAGGGCACGGCGATGACGGCGATCGACACGGCCACCCTGGCCGTCACGCACCGCAGGCAACTCCCCTTCGGCGCTCTGCGCACGGCCCAGTCGGGCGCCTTCGGCCCCCGCGGCTTCGTCGGCGGCACGAACGACCCGACGGGCCTGACCCACCTGGGAGCCCGCGAGTACGACCCGACCACGGGCCGCTTCCTCTCGGTCGACCCGGTCATCGACTTCGACGACCCGGCCCAGATGAACGCCTACGCCTACGGCCACAACAACCCCCTGACCAAGGCCGACCCCACGGGCCTCCGCCCGGACGGCCCCGTCGGCGGCAATGGCGTCGCGGACGAGTACTGGGCCAAAGAGCGCGGCATGAACACCGGCCACTACACCAAGAAGAGCGGCAAGTACGTCTGGAACCAGAGTCCGCGCAAGGACGCCGAGTCCCAGCGACGCTACAAGTCGTACCGGGCGAATCCGTCTGAGTACAAGGTCTACCACTACGACGCGAACGAAGTGGCAGCGACCAAGGCACAGGCAGCGAAACGAGCTCAAGCCCGCACGGCCCAACAGCGGGTTGCGAGACACACCTGGGACAGCATCAAGGGCGGGCTGGTCAAGGCCACAGTGGGCCAGATCAACAGCACGATCGAGCGCGCCAAGGATGTGGGGGACTGGATCTATGAGAACAGGGGGCTGGTAGCGAGTGTCGGCGCAACAGTCGGCTGCTTCGTGCCGGCAGTCGGCTGGGCAGCCTGTGCCGGTCTGCAAGCGGCTGCGTATGGCGTTCGAGCCCAGCAGCGTGCCTCTGAGGGAGGCGGTTGGAAGAAGACTTGGCGGGCCAACGTATTTGATGGCATCGTCACGGCGGGCACATTCGGTACGGGGAGCGCACTCCGGTACGCGAAGTTCGGCAACCTCTCCGGAATCGTCGAGAGAGCACGGGTCCCTTCCTTCTACCAGGGAGCTGCCTGGCGGGGCGGCGAGGCCTACCATCCCCTCTACAGAGTGGCAGTCTCCATGCCGACCATCGTCAATGCGAGTTCCGCATTCTTGAACTGAAGCAGTGGAACGCCCTCTTGGATGACCTGCCGTTCATCCCGCTCGGAAGATTTCCTGAAAGGCTGATCGATGCTCGTTGGATCCTGGAACTGGGTCTGCTTCGTGTTGGGGTTGATGGCCCTGTCCATTGGGGTCTCGGTCCTGGCTGTGGGTGAGTTCAGCGGAAACGAGTTCACCGTGGTCCTGAGCCTGGGCCTGGGGGGATGGGTGTCGGCGACGGCTCCCTTCGCAGGGGCCCGGGTCGACGAACGGGGGATCCACTACCGGGGAATCTTCAAAAGGACTCGCCTGTCCTGGGGCGAGGTTCAGTCGATTCTCGTCGAACCGCTGGGCGGGAGTGGTCTCCTGGAGGCGGAGATGCCCGTGGTCAAGAAGGCGGACGGCAAGGACCTGCCGATCCTGGTTCTGGCCGGCTACACCTCGGGGCGTCCGCGTACCAACGGCCGAGTGCGACGGCAGGTGACGGTCATGTGTGAAGCGCTGGACCGCGCCCATCGCCGCTGACCGTCTCGGGTCCCCACGCACACGAAACAGGCCCCGCTCCTCCTGCGAGGAGCGGGGCCCGTTCGTCTGTTCGTCAGGCGCCAGAGGCGTCGATCAGAACATCAGGCGGTACGTGTTCCAGCCGCCGGTGCCGATGACGGCCTTCGGCTTGAACGGGGCGGAGGCGATGCCGGTGCCCGAGTAGCGGTACAGCTTGCCGGACGTGTCGCGGGCGATCAGGTCCGTGATGCCGTCCAGGTCGATGTCACCGACCGAGACGAGGTTGTTGAACATGTTCCAGCCGGCACCGATCTTGGTGCGGCCCTCGAACGGGGCCTTGTAGTTGCCCGTGCCCTTGTACAGCCACAGCACGCCCGAGCCGTCGCGCGCGACGATGTCGGCCTTGCCGTCGTTGTTCAGGTCGCCGTTGCCGGCGATCTGGGTGTACGCGCCCCAGCCCGCGCCGACCAGGGTACGGCTGGTGACCTTGCCGTTGCCGTAGCCGAGGTAGATGTACAGCTTGCCGGCGTTGTCACGGGCGAGCAGGTCGTCCGCGGCGGCGCCGCCCAGGTTGCCGGTGGAGATCACCTTGTTGTAGATGCCCCAGCCACTGCCGATGCGCACCGGGTCCTCGCCCCAGGCGAGGTAGTCCAGCGTGCCGTTGGTGACCGCCCAGATGCCGTCGGAGCTGCCGTCGGCGTCGTGGTCGACCTGGGTGAGCTGCTTGGTGTACTCCCACCCGGAGCCGGTGAACATCCGGCTGTCGAGGCCGCCCTGGCCGTTCGGGACGTAGCCGTACATGAAGCCCGTGCTGTCGACGCCGTACAGGGCGTTGACCGGGGCGTCGGCCGCAGCGGCCGGGGAATTGAAGGCGCCGGCGGCCGGCGCGGACTGCGCGGAGTCCGCAGAGCGGGGCGTCGGGGCCTCCGCCGCGACCGCGCTCGTGGTCGTGGCGACCAGGGCCGCGGTTATCGCCGCGACCGTGACACGGGACAGGATGCCCGTGGTGTTCAGGCCAGAAGAATTGGCCACGTAGTGCTCCCCTTTTTGTCGAAACGGATCCGCCGCGCCCCTGTAGAGGGACGCGGCGGACCACTCATGCCCGAAGATCCTCGCACAGGATCTTCACAGGGCAATTTGTTTGTGACAGAACTGTTTCGGATAGACAGTCACGATCAGTCGAATCAGCGCAGTAGCTCGACTTCCGCCAATTGCGCCTCGCCGTCCACTATCAGACGGTATGTCGTGAATGCCGAAGGCGATTTGATCGTGAATGCCCTGGTTTGCCGATTCCAGCTGAAGGACTCGCCCGACCTTCGGTCCAGATCCGCCCACTTCTTTCCGTCCGTCGAACCCTGCAGCACCCAACCCGACGGCGCCGAACCCGCCGTCGCCGAGGTCAGCGTGTACTGCGCCGCCCGCGTCCCGGTCGCCATCGGGAACTCCACAGGCGACGTCACCGTCGCCGACGTCGCCGAGGTGTTGTCCACCAGCGGCCCCGTCCCCGTCGTCGCGTCCGTGCGCGGCGACGGGCTCGCGCCGTCCGGGGTGATCGAGACCGGGCCCGCCTGCTTGCCCGTGCCCCAGGCCGACGGCCGCGGGCCCATGTCGAAGGTCAGCCTGCCGCCGCGGGCCAGCACGTCGTGCGGGAGCGCCGTGGAGTTCCACTGCTTGCCGTTCACCCGCACGCCCTGCACGTAGATGTTCTTCGCGCTGTTCCGGGGAGCCTCGACCACCAGCGTGCGGCCGTTGTCCATCCGCACCGTCGCCTTCGTGAAGAGCGGCGAGCCGATCGCGTACTCCCCGCTGCCCATCACCAGCGGGTAGAAGCCGAGCGCGGAGAAGAGGTACCAGGCCGACTGCTCGCCGTTGTCCTCGTCGCCGTGGTAGCCCTGCCCGATCTCGCTGCCGGTGTAGAGGCGGGAGACGACCTCGCGGACCTTCTCCTGCGTCTTCCAGGGCTGCCCGGCCGCGTTGTACATGTACGGCACGTGGTGCGCGACCTGGTTGGAGTGGCCGTACATGCCCATCCGGACGTCCCTGGCCTCCGTCATCTCGTGGATGACGCTGCCGTACGAGCCGACGAACTCCGGGCTCGCCGTCTCCGGGGTGGAGAAGTACGTGTCCAGTTTGTCGCCCAGGCCCTTCCGGCCGCCGTACAGCGCCGCCAGGCCCCGCGAGTCCTGCGGCGCCGTGAACGCGTAGCCCCAGCCGTTCGTCTCCGTGTAGTCGTGGCCCCAGATTCGCGGGTCGTAGCTCGCCGACGGAACCCGCCACTCGCCCTTCAGGTCGCGGCCCTGGAAGAAGCCGGCCTCCGAGTCGAAGAGCGAGACGTAGCTCTGCGCGCGGGACAGGAAGTACGACGCCTCCTCCTGGTACCGCTTCTTCCCCGTCTTCTTGTGCAGCGCCTGGGCCATCTTCGCGATGCCGTAGTCGTTGAGGTACCCCTCCAGGGACCACGAGAGGCCCTCGTGGGTCTCGGTCGACGCGTAGCCGAGGAAGGGCGAGGTCTCCATGCCCTTGCGGCCCACGCCCCGGCTCGGCGGCACGACCGTGGCGTTCTTCAGCGCCGCCTCGTACGCCGCCTCCGCGTCGAAGTCCACGCCCTTGACGTACGCGTCGGCGAACGCCACGTCCGAGGACGTGCCGGTCATCAGATCCGCGTAGCCGGGGGAGGACCAGCGGGAGATCCAGCCGCCGTCCTTGTACTGCTGCACGAAGCCGTCGACCAGTTCGCCGGCCTTCGTCGGGGTGAGGAAGGAGTACGCCGGCCAGGTCGTGCGGTACGTGTCCCAGAAGCCGTTGTTGACATAGACCTTGCCGTTCACGACTTTCGCCCCGGTATGGGTGGGGGTGTCCTCGCCCGTCATCGGGGAGAACGGGCTCGCGTACTTGTACGTCGACCCCACCTTCTCGAAGCCCGAGTTCGGGTAGAGGTAGAGGCGGTAGAGCGAGGAGTAGAGGGTCGTCAGCTGGTCGTGGTTCGCGCCCTCCACCTCCACCCGGCCGAGGATCCGGTCCCAGGCGGTCTGCGCCCGGTCCTTCACCTGCTCGAAGCGGCTGGCCTCCGGCAGCTCGTCCGCGAGGTTCGCCTTGGCCTGGTCGACCGAGAGCAGCGAGGTGGCAAGGCGGAGCGTCACCGTGCGGTCCGCGCCCGCGTCGAAGCGGAAGTGGCCCTTCACGCCCTGCGCGGCGGAGTCGGTGACCGGCGCGTCGAAGACGCCGTACACGAACATCCGCGTCGCACCGGTCGACAGGCCGCTCTTCACGTCGGAGTAGCCGGTGAAGGAGCGCGTCGCCGGATCGAGCGTCAGACCGCCCTGGTCGGTCACGTTGTCGAAGATCACGCTCGCGTCCTCACCGGGATAGGTGAAGCGCATCATCGCCGCGTGGTCGGTCGGGGTCATCTCGGCCTTGAGGCCGTTCTCGAAGGTGACGCCGTAGTGGTGCGGGCGTGCCGTCTCCTTCTCGTGGCGGAAGGCGAGCGCCCGCGCCGTCCGGTCGGTGACCGGAGCGCCGGCCGCCGCCGAGGGCATCAGCTGGAAGGTCTGCCGGTCACCCATCCAGGGGCTCGGCTCGTGGCTCGCCGCGAAGGCCTGAACGGTCGGCAGGTTGTCCGCGTTGTTGCCGCGCGCGTACTCGTACAGCCAGCTCTGCGAGGCCGCGTTGGTCACCGGCGTCCAGAAGTTGAAGCCGTGCGGGACCGCGGTGGCCGGGAAGGTGTTGCCGCGCGAGAACGAACCGCTGGAGTTCGTGCCCCGGGTGGTCGAGGCGTAGTCGGAGAGCCGGGCGAGCCGCTTCTCGGGCGCCTTGGGCTTCAGCGCGACGTCGTCGATCCAGCCCTGGAACTTCGCCGGGCCCTTGGGGGAGTCGTACGCGACCAGGATCCGGTCCACGGTCTTCCCGGCCGCGACCGAGCCGATCCGCGCGGACACCTGGTTCCACTGGTTGACGTAGAGCCGCTTCGCCGCGCCCTGGCCCTGCGGGGAGAGCAGGCCGCCGTGGGAGTCGGTGGCCCGCAGCTCGCTCAGCAGGGTGCCGTCGGTGAACGCCAGGTCCACCGACACGTTCGTGGCCGGGTAGTTGAGGTCCGTCTCGGGCATCGACGGGAAGATCCGGTACGACAGCTCGGTGTCCCGCTCGACGCGGGTGTCCACGTCGAAGATCCGGTTGTACGAGTACGCCCGGCCGGCCGGCTTGTGCGTACCGGCGTAGCGCAGCGCCCGCGTCCCCGTGAAGCCCGCGTTCGCCTTCGCCGTCGGTGAGCCGCCGGGGCCGCGGTCGACATGACTGCGCATCTCCTCGGGCACGGGGGCCGAGGTGTCCCCGTTCGAGAACTGAACGTCGGCCAGTTGGGTGAGATTCGCGCCCGAGTTCTTCGTGATCTCCAGCCGGTAATGGCGGTAGGCGGTGTCGCCCGCGAAGTCGAACGTCCTGGTCTCGAAGCGCTTGGCGAAGCTCTGGTCCGTCCGGCTGTCGAGGACCGTCCACTCCTTGCCGTCCGTCGAGCCCTTGAGGGTCCAGTCCTTCGGGTCGCGCTCGGCCGCGTCGTTCGCCGAGGTCAGCGCGTATGTGACCACCTTGACCGGCTCGTCCAGGTCGAACTCCAGCCAGGCGGTGGGCTCGAACACAAGCCATTTCGTGGAGGGCTGGAGGTCGACCAGGTTCTCCTTGGTCTCGCCCGCTCCCGCGTGTTCGCCGCTGGCCCGCAGCGCCACCACCTTGTCGGTGACATTGCCCGGAATTCCACTGGCGAATCCGCCGTCGACCCCCGACGACCGGCGGGTGCCGTCCGCCGCGGTGTCCACCGAGTTGCGCCAGGTGGGCTGGGTTTCGTCCGGTTCGAAGGAGGTGGTGAACTCCCGGGGCGGTCTGTCCGGTTGGCCGGGAAGCGCCTGTGCCACCGAGGGTGTCGAGGTCAGTGCCAGCGCCGTCGACGCGAGCAGCGCGACGGCTCTGAGGCGGGGGTTCCGCGTCCGTGATCGGGTGCGAATGCTGGGATCCATGGAGTGTCGCCGCTCCTGCCGGGGATTTGGACAACGTTGTCAACCGAATGACGCAGGCTCCAGTAGGGGGTCAAGTCGCAGAGGGTGTCAAGGGTGTTGACAGCAAGTCGGGGGAGGAAACGGCACTTATACGCCGTCATAATCCGCGAGGTCTCAACTCGGGAAAGACTGCCGTGCAAACCGGCTTTCGATCTTGCTCAGGAGAAGGGAAGTGGACTATACCTGTCGGCGTCCGGGCCGTCGTGGCACACACCCGACGGCACGACGCCAGTACGTGTACGACCCAAGCTGCACACGAATGCGGTGGCGGGGCCCTTCGCCTGTGGCGAGCAGATAACGGGCGACCGGTACACCGCCTGAGTCCTGAATGAAGGCGAGGACTTGAGCATGGGATCCACCTCCGCGCACGACACCTCCGCGAACGGCACCACCGCGAACAGCTCTTCCGCGCCCGCCGGCGAGGGCCTCGGCCGCCGCAGTCTGATCAAGCGCTCCGCCGCTCTCGGTCTGATCTCGGTGCCGACGATGAGCTTCCTCTCCGCCTGCGCCAGCGGCGGCACCTCCGACGGCGGCGACAAGGTCGAGAAGGGCACCAAGTCCGAGAAGAACCCCCTCGGCGTCAACGGTTCGGCCCCCCTCGACTTCGTCCTCTTCGACGGCGGCTTCGGCCAGCAGTACGCCAAGGACGCGGTGAAGGTCTACGAGACCACCTACCCGCAGGCCAAGGTCAAGTTCACCGCCACCCAGAAGATCACCACCGAGCTGCAGCCGCGGTTCAACGGCGGCAACCCGCCGGACCTCATCGACAACTCCGGCGCCGAGCAGATGGACATGGGCGTCCTCGTCGGCCAGAAGCAGCTCGCCGACCTCACCTCGCTGCTCGACGCGGCCTCGATCGACGACCCGAACAAGAAGGTCCGCGACACGCTGCGCCCCGGCATCGTGGAGATGGGCCAGTTCGACGGCGCCCCGGTCTGGATCCTCTACTACGCCTACACGGTCTACGGCGTCTGGTACTCGCAGAAGCTCCTGGACTCGCTCGACGCGAAGTACCCGGAGACCTGGGACGAGATGCTGGCGGTCTGCGAGAAGGCCAAGAAGAAGGGCATCGCCGGCTGGACGTACGCCGGCAAGCACCCGTACTACGTCCCCTTCTCGCTCTACCCGATGATCGCCAAGGTCGGCGGCCGCGAGGTCCTCGACGCGATCGACAACCTGGAGCCGAAGGCCTGGGAGCACCCCGCCGTCAAGGCCTGTTTCGAGGCGTACTACGAGCTCCAGCGCAAGGGCTACATCCTCCAGGGCACCCCCGGCCTCGACCACATCCAGTCGCAGACCGCCTGGACCGAGGGCAAGGCGCTCTTCATCCCGAACGGCTCCTGGGTGGAGAACGAGGCGGCCAAGACCATGCCGGCCGACTTCAACCTGGCCGTCTCCGCCCCGACCGGCATCGACTCCTCCGACAAGATGCCCTTCGGCACCATCTGGGCCTCCGGCGGTGAGCCGTTCATCGTCCCGGCGAAGGCGAAGAACGTCGAGGGCGGCATGGAGCAGCTGCGCATCATGCTCAGCGAGGCCTCCTCGAAGAACTTCACCAAGTCCGTGAAGTCGCTGACCGCCTTCAACGGCGGCACCGACGGCATCGAGCTGACCCCCGGTCTGAAGTCCGGTGTCGCGGCCCTCGACAAGGCCGGTCAGAACGTCGTCAACCCGCGTCTGCAGGACTGGTACGTGGCGCTGCAGAAGGAGAAGATCGGTGTCGCCGGCATCGGCGAGATGATGGCCGGCCGGGCGACCCCGGCCGAGACGATCAAGAAGATCCAGAAGTTCGCCGACGAGGCGGCCAAGGACTCCTCCATCAAGCACTACAAGCACCAGTGAGCTGTGCCGGGGCCCCTTCCCGCCGACCGGGAGCGGGCCCCGGCTCCTTGCGTACGGCACACGCGCCGCGCACGGCACCAGCGGCTACTCCGCGGGAAGATCGGGGTCGGTAGGAATGCAACACGGCAAATACCGTTTCATCGTGGGGTTCCTGGCGATCCCCCTGGCCATGTACGCGCTGTTCGTCGTCTGGCCCTTCATCCAGTCCATCTACTACTCGTTCACGGACTGGAGCGGACTCAGCCCCGAATTCCGGATGGTCGGGTTCGACAACTACAGCCGCATGCTCGACGACGAGGTGTTCTGGAAATCCCTCCAGCACAGCCTGACCTTCGCGGTCGTCCTGCCGCTGGTCACCGTCGGCCTCGCGCTGTTCTTCGCGTTCATGCTCAATGTCGGCGGTCGGCGCCGCCGGGGAGCGGCGGTCGCCGGTGTGCGCGGCTCGTCCTTCTACAAGATCGTGTACTTCTTCCCGCAGGTGCTGTCCATCGCGATCGTGGCGCTGCTCTTCCAGTTCGCGTACAACCCGAACAGCGGAGCCATCAACTCGGTCCTCAAGGGAGTCGGACTCGGCAGCATCCAGCCCGACTGGCTGGGTGACCCGAACCTGGCCCTCATCTGTGTGATGGTCGTCCTCGTCTGGTCCACGGTCGGCTTCTTCGTGGTCCTCTTCTCGGCGGGCATGGCCTCGATCCCCAAGGACTTCTACGAGGCGGCGCTCCTCGACGGCGCGAACCGCTTCACCACCTTCTTCAAGATCACCCTGCCGCTGCTCTGGGACACCGTGCAGTCCGGCTGGATCTACATGGGCATCCTGGCGCTCGGCGCCGAGTCCTTCGCCGTCGTCCAGATCATGACCGTCGGCCCCAACGGCGGCGGGCCGGACTACTCCACCATCGTGATGCCGCTGTACGTGTACCAGAAGGCCTTCCGCGACGGTCAGGCCGCCTACGCGACCACGATCGGTGTCGCGCTGCTCGTCGTCACGCTGCTCTTCGCGGCGGTGGTCATGCGGTTCGGCCGGCGCGAGCGGCTGGAGTACTGATGCTGTGTCTTCCCGGGGGACAGCTCCCGGATCCCCAGCAGGAAAGCAGCTCGGTCGCGGTGGCCGGCACGACAGCACGAGGTGACCTCCGGTGAAAGCCATCGACACCCCTCCCGCCGGCGCGGCGCTGCCCGAGCCGCCCGAGCCCGGCGTCACGAAGACGAGCGCGCCCGCCGTCCCCCGCAGGGAGCCCAAGAGCGAGGGCACCACCCTCAACGTCTTCTCGCACGGCATCCTGATCATCTGGGCGATCATGGTGGTCATGCCGCTCCTTTGGGCGGTCATGACCTCCTTCAAGACCGACCGGGCGATCTTCACCTCGCCGTGGGCGCTGCCCGACAAGCTGCACTTCGAGAACTGGTCGCGCGCCTGGACCGAGGCGCACATGAGCGACTACTTCCTGAACACCATCCTGGTGGTCGGCGGCTCGCTCATCGGCACGCTGCTCTTCGGCTCGATGGCGGCCTACGTCCTGGCCCGCTTCGAGTTCCCGGGCAACCGCTTCATCTACTTCCTGTTCATCGGCGGGATGAGCTTCCCGATCATCCTGGCGCTCGTGCCGCTCTTCTACGTGCTGCAGAACATGGCCCTGCTGAACACGCTGCACGGCCTGATCCTGGTCTACATCGCGTACTCGCTGCCGTTCACGGTCTTCTTCCTCACGGCCTTCTTCCGCACCCTGCCGACCTCGGTGGCGGAAGCGGCCTTCATGGACGGCGCCTCGCACACCCGGACCTTCTTCCAGGTGATGCTGCCGATGGCCAAGCCCGGTCTGATCAGCGTGGGCATCTTCAACTTCCTCGGCCAGTGGAACCAGTACCTCCTGCCCACCGTGCTCAACACCGAGCAGGACAAGAAGGTGCTCTCCCAGGGCCTGGTGCAGCTCGCGGTGAGCCAGGGCTACAAGGGTGACTGGTCCGGACTCTTCGCCGGCCTGGTGATGGCGATGCTCCCGGTCCTCGCCGCGTACATCATCTTCCAGCGCCAGGTGGTCGCCGGACTGACGGCCGGCGCGGTGAAGTAACCGATCGATATACGCGCGAAGGGCGGCTCCCAGGCGGGGGCCGCCCTTCGCCGTACCTGCCCGTGCCTCCCCGTACCCGCTCTGACCTGCGCTGACCTGCGCGTTCGCCGCTGCGGCCAGGCGCTGTGCGGCATCATGGAAGCAAGGCCGCGGCGGGGCTCATCCGAGCCTCCGCTTGCTCAAGGTCTTGACGGGAGACAACCCCAAAGGCTCAGCTTAGAGTTCACAAGTTGGAGAACAAGCTGGGGTCTCACAGGCGCGGCCCCGGCCGGGGCGGTGATCACACCGTCCGTCGCAGGCGGGAGTGGATGAGTCGATGGAGACTCCGGGGTCGCAGACATCTCTGCACAGGGCCAATCTCGAGCGGGTGGTCCGTGCGGTACGCATGGCGGGCTCGCTCACCCAGGCGGAGATCGCCCGGGCGACGGGCCTGTCCGCCGCCACGGTCTCCAACATCGTGCGAGAGCTGAAGGACGGCGGAACCGTCGAGGTCACGCCCACATCGGCGGGCGGCCGGCGGGCGCGCAGCGTCTCGCTCTCCGGCGACGCGGGCATCGTCATCGGGGTGGACTTCGGCCACACCCACCTGCGGGTCGCCGTGGGCAACCTCGCCCACCAGGTGCTCGCCGAGGAGTCCGAGCCGCTGGACGTGGACGCCTCCTCGGCCGAGGGCTTCGACCGGGCGGAACAGCTGGTCATGCGGCTCATCGGGGCCACCGGCATCGGCCGCGACAAGGTCGTCGGCGTCGGGCTCGGCGTACCGGGCCCGATCGACGTCTCCTCCGGCACGCTCGGCTCCACGTCGATCCTGCCGGGCTGGAGCGGCATCAACCCGGCCGACGAGCTCTCGGGCCGGCTCGGCGTGCCCGTGTACGTCGACAACGACGCCAACCTCGGCGCGCTCGGCGAGCTGGTGTGGGGCAGCGGGCGGGGCGTGAAGGACCTGGCGTACATCAAGGTCGCCAGCGGTGTGGGAGCCGGTCTCGTCATCGACGGGCGGGTCTACCGGGGCCCCGGTGGCACGGCGGGCGAGATCGGGCACATCACGCTCGACGAGTCGGGCCCGGTCTGCCGCTGCGGCAACCGCGGCTGCCTGGAGACCTTCGCGGCCGCCCGCTACGTCCTGCCGCTGCTCCAGCCCGGCCACGGCCCCGATCTGACCATGGAACGGGTCGTCCAGCTGGCCCGCGAGGGCGACCCGGGCTGCCGGCGCGTCATCGCCGACGTCGGCCGCCACATCGGCAGCGGGGTCGCGAACCTCTGCAACCTGCTCAACCCCAGCAGGGTGGTCCTCGGCGGCGACCTGGCCGAGGCGGGGGAGCTGGTCCTGGCGCCCATCCGCGACTCCGTCTCGCGGTACTCCATCCCCAGCGCCGCCCGCCAGTTGTCGCTGGCTCCGGGGGCGCTCGGCGGCCGTGCGGAGGTCCTCGGCGCGCTGGCTCTCGTGCTGAGCGAAATGGGCGATTCGACCCTGCTTGAGAGCGCCCTTCCCGGTGCCGCGCAGGCCTCGGCGCCTGCCTTCACTTAGATAACGAATGGCACCGTTGCCATCTCGTTAAGGATTTACTTCTTGACGATGTCTCCGCGGCCGAGTTGACTTCCAGCCACCTCGGCCGCAAAGTCGCGGCCTCGTCAGGGAGGCAACCCCACATGAACGCAGTGACGCGTCGCATCGTCATAGGCACGGCCGCGGTTTCCATGGCCCTCTCCGTCGCCGCCTGTGGCAAGGCGGGCGACAGCGACTCGGGTAACGGGAGCGGCGGCGACAGCAAGACCATCGGTCTGCTGCTCCCGGAGAACAAGACCACGCGCTACGAGACCTTCGACCGCCCGATCATCGAGGCGAAGATCAAGGCTCTCTGCTCGGACTGCGAGGTCAAGTACAACAACGCCGCGCAGGACACCGAGACGCAGAAGAAGCAGTTCGACGCGCTGGTGACCCAGGGCGTGAAGGTCATCATCCTGGACTCGGTCGACTACAAGGCCACCAAGTCCTGGGT
Organism: Streptomyces sp. NPDC014870; assembly: GCF_043081505.1. Taxonomy (NCBI): domain Bacteria; kingdom Bacillati; phylum Actinomycetota; class Actinomycetes; order Kitasatosporales; family Streptomycetaceae; genus Streptomyces; species Streptomyces sp. NPDC014870. The sequence continues at coordinate 59,390 of NZ_JBIBWQ010000017.1, read as the reverse complement.
CCAGCAGGCCGAGACGAAGGGCGTCAAGGTCGTCGCGTACGACCGGCTGGCCGAGGGCCCGATCTCCGCCTACGTCTCCTACGACAACGAGAAGATCGGCCGCCTCCAGGGCGAGGGCCTCGTGAAGGCGCTCGGCGACAAGGCCAAGGACGCCAACGTTGTCATGATCAACGGCTCGCCGACCGACCCGAACGCGCCGCTGTTCAAGAAGGGCGCCCACAGCGTCCTCGACACGGCCGTCAAGAAGGTCGTCTACGAGCAGGACATCCCGGACTGGTCCCCGGACGAGGCCAACAAGAAGATGGGTGCCGCCATCGACTCGCTGGGCAAGGACGGCTTCCAGGGCGTCTACTCGGCCAACGACGGCATGGCCGGCGGCATCATCACCGCCCTCTCCAAGCAGGGCGTCAAGGTCCCGGTCGGCGGCCAGGACGCCGAGCTCGCCGGTCTGCAGCGGATCCTGAAGGACGAGCAGGCCTTCACGATCTACAAGCAGATCAAGCCGGAGGCCGAGACCACCGCCGAGATCGCCGTCCGCCTCCTCAAGGGCGAGAAGATCGACGACCTCGTCCCCACCAAGGTCACCAGCCTGACCGGTGAGTTCAAGGACATCCCGGCGAAGCTGTACGACGCCCAGATCGTCACCAAGGGCGACATCGCCGGCACGATCATCAAGGACGGCGTCTACAAGGCGGCCGACATCTGCACCGCCGAGTACAAGGCGGCCTGCGAGGCGGCGGGCATCAAGTAACCCCCGCTGCCGGCACGGCCCTTCGGAGCCCTCCCGGGCCGCCCCGCGGCCTCCTCCGAACGGCCCCCCGGTCCGGTCCGGCGCCCCCGCCCCGTTCCACGCCCCGCAAGCGGGGGCGGGGCGCCGGACTCTCTCACAGCCCCCTCAGTGCTCTTCGCACCACCATCCCCGCCGGTCAGGCGGCGAAGGAGATGATTCACGTGTCCGCTACGCCCGTGCTGGCGTTGCGCGGGGTCTCCAAGCGGTTCGGCGCCGTCCAGGTGCTCACCGACGTAGAACTGGAGATCCACGCCGGTGAGGTCGTCGCCCTGGTCGGCGACAACGGCGCCGGCAAGTCGACTCTCGTCAAGACGATCTCGGGTGTGCACCCGATCGACGAGGGCGTCATCGAGTGGGACGGCAAGCCCGTCCAGATCGCCAAGCCCCACGACGCCCAGAACCTCGGGGTCGCCACCGTCTACCAGGACCTGGCGCTCTGCGACAACCTCGACGTCGTCGCCAACCTCTTCCTCGGCAGCGAGCTGAGCTCCGGCTCCGTCCTCGACGAGATCGCCATGGAGAAGCGCGCCAAGGAGCTCCTGGACACCCTGTCCATCCGCATCCCGTCGGTCCGCATCCCCGTCGCCGCCCTCTCCGGCGGTCAGCGCCAGGTCGTGGCCATCGCGCGCGCCCTGATCGGCGACCCGAAGATCGTCATCCTGGACGAGCCCACGGCCGCCCTCGGCGTCGAGCAGACCGCACAGGTGCTCGACCTCGTGGAGCGGCTGCGCGAGCGCGGCCACGGAGTCATCCTCATCAGCCACAACATGGCCGACGTCCGCGCCGTCGCGGACCGCGTCGCGGTCCTGCGCCTCGGCCGCAACAACGGCGACTTCAAGGTCGCCGAGACCAGCCACGAGACGATCATCGCCGCCATCACCGGTGCCACGGACAACGCCGTGACCCGTCGGCAGGCCCGGACGGCCTCGGCCACGGCCACCGCCACGAAGGAGGACGCGAAGTGAGCGACCTCGCCAAGACCCCCGAGACGCCCGAGACGGCCGAGACGCCCGAGACGGCCCCGGACGCCGCCGTACCGGCCCAGGCCGCCCCCGTGGAGGCCTCCGCCGCCCCGATCCCCGCCGTCGACCCGCGCCTGCTGGTCCGCGAGGAGGGCATCAAGGGCTACTGGACCGAGTTCACCCGCAAGATCCGCGGCGGCGAGCTCGGCTCCCTGCCCGTCGTCCTCGGCCTGATCGTCATCGCGATCGTCTTCCAGGTCCAGAACGAGAACTTCCTCTCCGCGAGCTCCGTAGCCAACATCGCGGTGTACGCCTCGGGCCTCGGCATCATGGCCGTCGGCATCGTCTTCGTCCTCGTCCTCGGCGAGATCGACCTGTCGATGGGTTCCGTGGCCGGCGTCGGCGCGGCGGTCTGGGCCGGGCTGCAGGTCAGCAACGGCATGAACGAGTGGCTGGCCATCGTGCTCGCCGTGCTCACCGGCACGGCCATCGGCGCGCTCCACGGCTTCTTCTTCGCCAAGATCGGCGTCCCCGCCTTCGTGGTCACCCTCGCCGGCTTCCTCGGCTGGATGGGGTTCCAGGAGTGGCTGATGGGCGGCGAGGGCTCGATCAACACGCCCTCGGGCAGTGTCGTGGAGAACCTCACCAACTACTTCTTCGCCGACAAGGTCGCCGCGTACGGCCTGGCCCTCGTCGCGGTCGTGGTCTACGTCGCCTCGCTGCTGCGCGACAGCAGCCGCCGCAAGGCCGCCCTCCTGCCGGCCCGCCCGGTCAGCGAGATCGTGCTGCGCACGGTCGTCGTCGCGGTGCTCGTCTTCGCCGTCGCCTTCGTCATGAACGAGCCCGAGGGCGCCCGCGGTCTGCCGCTGGCCCTGGTCCTGTTCCTGGCCGTGCTCGTCCTCGCCGACTTCGTCGCACGCCGCACCCTGTTCGGCCGGAAGGTCTTCGCGGTCGGCGGCAGCGCCGAGGCGGCGCGCCGCGCCGGCATCAACGTCGACGGGGTCCGGATCGCCGTCTTCGCGATCTCCGGCACGCTGGCCGCGTTCGGCGGACTGTTCATCGCCAGCCTCTCGGGCGGCGCCACCAAGAGCCTCGGTGGCGGCAACACCCTGATGCTGGTCATCGCGGCCGCCGTCATCGGCGGCACCAGCCTCTTCGGCGGCCGTGGCAAGGTCTGGTCGGCACTCCTGGGCATGATCGTGATCCAGTCGATCCAGCAGGGTCTGAACATGATCGGCATGTCCAACTCCATCCAGAACATGATCACCGGCGCGGTGCTCCTCGCCGCCGTCGTGATCGACTCGGTCTCGCGTCGTACGCAGAAGACCGCGGGTCGCGCGTAGCTGCCACTGTCGGCAAGCACACAGTGTCCGGCGCCGGAGAACCGGTGCCGGGCACTGCTGCGTCTGGCCCTGTGTACCGCCCGTACGCTCAGCGGTGTGTCGGCCACACGTGTGACGCGCACCCCGCCGCCCGCGACACAAGGTCGGGGACGGAACATTAGACTCGACAAATCGGCAAGCTCGACCAGCTCAATGGCAAGGAGGCACGGGTGGCATTGCTGACCCGTATCAGGGGACCGCGCGATCTGGACCGGCTCTCCCCGGAACAGCTGGACCAGCTGGCCGAAGAGATCAGGACGTTTCTCGTGGACGCCGTCTCCAAGACCGGCGGTCACCTGGGGCCCAACCTCGGCGTGGTCGAACTGACCATCGCCCTGCACCGCGTCTTCGACTCGCCCAAGGACAAGGTCCTGTGGGACACCGGCCACCAGAGTTACGTGCACAAGCTCCTCACCGGCCGCCAGGACTTCTCGAAGCTCAAGATGAAGGGCGGCCTCTCCGGCTACCCCGCGCAGGCCGAGTCCGAGCACGACATCATCGAGAACTCGCACGCCTCCACGGTCCTCGGCTGGGCCGACGGCCTGGCCAAGGCCAACGAGGTCCTGAAGAAGGACGACCACGTCGTCGCCGTGATCGGCGACGGAGCCCTCACGGGCGGCATGGCCTGGGAGGCGCTGAACAACATCGCCGCCGCCAAGGACCGCCCGCTGGTCATCGTCGTCAACGACAACGAGCGCTCCTACGCGCCGACCATCGGCGGCCTCGCCAACCACCTGGCCACGCTCCGCACCACCGACGGCTACGAGCGCTTCCTGGCCCGCGGCAAGGACATCCTGGAGCGCACCCCCGTCGTCGGGAAGCCGCTCTACGAGACCCTGCACGGCGCCAAGAAGGGCCTGAAGGACTTCATCGCCCCGCAGGGCATGTTCGAGGACCTCGGCCTGAAGTACGTCGGTCCCATCGACGGCCACGACATCGAGGCCCTGGAGTCCGCCCTGACGCGCGCCAAGCGCTTCGGCGGGCCGGTGATCGTCCACTGCCTCACCGAGAAGGGCCGCGGCTACCAGCCGGCCCTCCAGGACGAGGCCGACCGCTTCCACGCCGTCGGCAAGATCCACCCCGACACCGGTCTGCCGATCGCCTCCTCCGGCGCCGACTGGACCGGCGTCTTCGCCCAGGAGATGGTCGAGCTCGGCAAGGAGCGCGAGGACATCGTCGCGATCACCGCGGCCATGCTCCAGCCCGTCGGCCTCGACAAGTTCGCCAAGGCCTTCCCCGAGCGGGTGTACGACGTCGGCATCGCCGAGCAGCACGCCGCGGTCTCCGCGGCCGGCCTCGCCACCGGCGGCCTGCACCCCGTCTTCGCGGTCTACGCGACCTTCCTGAACCGCGCCTTCGACCAGGTGCTCATGGACGTGGCCCTGCACAAGTGCGGCGTCACGTTCGTCCTGGACCGGGCCGGCGTCACGGGCACCGACGGCGCCTCCCACAACGGCATGTGGGACATGTCGATCCTCCAGGTCGTGCCCGGTCTGCGGCTCGCCGCGCCGCGCGACGCCGACCAGGTCCGCGCCCAGCTGCGCGAGGCCGTCGAGGTCACCGACGCGCCGACCGTCGTCCGCTTCTCCAAGGGCGCCGTCGGCCCCGCCGTACCGGCCCTGCGCCGCATCGGCGGCATGGACGTGCTCCGCGAGCCGGGCACGGACACGCCCGACGTCCTCCTGGTCTCCGTGGGCGCGCTCGCCCCGATGTGCCTGGACATCGCCGACCTGCTCGACAAGCAGGGCATCTCCACGACCGTCGTCGACCCCCGCTGGGTCAAGCCGGTCGACGAGGCGCTCGCGCCGCTCGCCGAGCAGCACCGCGTCGTCGTCACCGTCGAGGACAACAGCCGCGTCGGCGGTGTCGGCTCGGCCGTCGCGCAGGCCCTGCGCGACGCCGGTGTGGACGTCCCGCTGCGCGACTTCGGCATCCCGCCGCGCTTCCTCGACCACGCCTCGCGGGCCGAGGTGATGGCCGAGATCGGTCTGACCGCCCCCGACATCGCCCGCCAGGTCACCGGTCTGGTGTCGCGTCTGGACGGGCTCACCGAGGACAGCGGCAAGGCCGTGGAGCCCGCGCGCGACTGACCCCGGTCACACCGCGTCACCATTGGGCCGGTCGGAGCACCCCACGGGGTGACCGACCGGCCCATTCGTGTGAATCCCGCATCCTCGACAGGCGCCACTCCTTTCGTGTCTCGATCATGGGGTCCTGGGACCGACGGCACGGAGGTACGACGGTGAGTACGGACCAGCAACCGCCACAGGCGAGTTCCGGGATGTTCCGGACGAAGACGGTCGAGCAGTCGATCCGCGACACGGAGGAGCCGGAGCACGCGCTCAAGAAGTCGCTCTCCGCCTGGGACCTCATGGTCTTCGGCGTGGGTGTGATCATCGGCACCGGCATCTTCGTCCTCACCGGCAAGGTGGCCAAGGAGAACGCCGGCCCGGCCACCGCCCTCGCCTTCATCGCCGCCGGCATCGTGTGCGCGCTCGCGGCGCTCTGCTACGCCGAGTTCGCCTCCACCGTCCCGGTCGCCGGATCGGCGTACACCTTCGCGTACGCCTCCATCGGCGAACTGCCGGCCTGGATCATCGGCTGGGACCTCGTCCTGGAGTTCGCGCTCGGCACCGCCGTCGTCGCCGTCGGCTGGTCGGGCTACGTCCGCTCGCTGATGGACAACATCGACTGGCACCTACCGGCGGCCCTGGAAGGGCCGGACGCCCCCGGCGGGACCTTCGACATCCTCGCCTTCCTGCTGGTCCTGGTCCTGACGGTGATCCTGGTCCTCGGCATGAAGCTCTCCGCCCGGATCACCGCGCTCGTCGTGGCCATCAAGGTCACCGTCGTCATGATCGTGATCGTGGCCGGCCTGTTCTTCATCGTCGGCGACAACTACGACCCGTTCATCCCCCCGGCGATCACTCCCGAGGGCGGCGGCTCCGCCTGGGACGCCCCGCTGGTCCAGACGATCTTCGGTTACGAGCCGACCAACTTCGGCGTCATGGGCATCTTCACCGCGGCCTCCGTCGTGTTCTTCGCCTTCATCGGCTTCGACGTGGTCGCCACCGCCGCCGAGGAGACCAAGCTCCCGCAGCGCGACATGCCCCGGGGCATCCTGGGCTCGCTCTTCATCTGCACGGTGCTCTACGTCGCCGTCGCGCTCGTCGTGACCGGCATGCAGCACTACAGCGAACTCTCGGTGAGCGCCCCGCTCGCCGACGCCTTCAAGGCCGTGGGGCACCCCTTCTACGCCGGTGTGATCAGCTTCGGCGCCGCGGTCGGCCTCACCACCGTCTGTCTGATCCTGCTGCTCGGCCAGACCCGGGTGTTCTTCGCGATGAGCCGAGACGGGCTGCTGCCGCGCTTCTTCTCGATCACCCACCCGCGCTTCAAGACGCCCTACCGGCCGACCATCCTGCTCGGTGTGATCATCGCCATCGTGGCCGGCTTCACCAGCATCAACGAACTCGCGACGCTGGTGAACATCGGCACGCTGTTCGCCTTCGTCGTCGTCGCCATCGGTGTGATCGTGCTCCGCCGGACCCGCCCCGACCTGCACCGTGCCTTCCGCACCCCGTGGGTGCCGGTGCTCCCCATCATCTCGGTCGCCGCGTCGGTGTGGCTGATGCTGAACCTGCCGGGCGAGACCTGGTTCCGCTTCGCCGTCTGGATGGCGATCGGCGTCGTCGTCTACTTCCTCTACGGCCGCAACCACAGCCGGCTGGGGAAGCAGGGCCAGGACGCGCTGTACTGACCCCCGCCCCCCCCCGACCCCTAGGGGAGCACCGCGCGCGGGCCCACGTACCGGGCCCCGTGCTCACCCACCCGCCGCCGCAGTTCCCGGTCGGCCGTGACCACCAGGCACGGCCGACCGGCCGCGTTCCGGGCCAGCTCCACGATGAGGTCGTCGCCGCTGCCCGGCGCCTCCTCGACCCGTACGCCCGGCACGGACTCCGCGCCCCGCGCCCGGCCCTCCACGACAAGCACGATCTCGAAGGGGCCGCCCTCGGGCCCGTCCCCGGCCGCGAGCCGGTCGCGCAGCCGCTCGGCGGCGCCGCGACGGTCCCGCCACCAGCCGTCGGGCACCGAACCCACCACGTTGGCGCCGTCGACGATCAGCAGAGGCAGCTCCTGGTCCATGCGCACAGGATCTCAGCCCCCACCGGGGGCTTCGGGCCACCCCGGCACCCACTAAAGTCGACGAACAGCAGTCCGAGCGGACCTGCACCTTCCACCGCTGATCTGTCGACCGGAGCGCCGCACCCCATGGCATATCGATCCGATGACCCGACCCGCCGTCTCCAGGGGCCGTACACGGTCCCGACCCTGCGGGGGAGCTGGCTCACCCGTGGCGCGGAGGGCCGCTTCAGTGCCTACCTGATGCACGACGGCGAGGTACTGCGCTGGACCGAGGGCACCGACGGACGCTGGAGCGGCCCGGTCTCCCTCGGCGGCGGGGGCACGCTCCGGCCGATCCTGTCGGTCGGGCAGGGCGCCAACCGCTATGTCCACATGGTGGGGCTGCGCCCGGTGCCGGACACCGAGGACCATGTCGAGCTGGTGCACTCGACCCAGTTCCAGACGGGCCGCCCCGCGGTCGAGTGGCGTTCGATCCAGCACTCCAACGGCAAGAGCTTCCCGTGGACCGGCAACCCGGCCGTCGCGGTGGACGCCCTGGGGCGCGCGTACGTCTTCACCAAGAACGGTGGCGGCGGCCTGAGCGTACGGGCCCAGAAGGACGCGGGCGGCTGGCACCCGTGGTGGGACCTGTGGGGCAACCGCTCCGACCCGTCGCCGGTGGCGGCCACCAACGGCGACGGCTTCGTCGAGCTGTACTCGGCGAAGCCGGAGGGCCTGCTCCGCTACGAGCAGCAGGAGTCCGGCGGCAAGCCCGTCCGGCACGACGTGGTGCCCGTGCCCGCGCCGGTGACCTTCGGCACCCTGGCCGCGGTGACCGGTCCCTCGGGGCACGTCACGCTCTACTACCTCGACGAGGAGCAGCGCGTCTGCGCCTGGTCCCCGGGACGCTCGCTGGAGCCGACGCCCTTCCTGGACGCGGTGGGGACGGGCCCGCTGGCCGCCACCCCGTGCCTGGTCGACGGCGTCGCGTCCACGGCGCTGGCCCAGCAGTCCGCCGACGGGCGGCTCGCCCTGGTGGCCTTCCCCGCCGAGGAGGAGACGGCCGTCACCAAGTGGACCGAGACGGGCGAGGCCCGCGGCCCGCTCACCACGACCCTCGCGCAGGGCCTGGACGGCGGTCTGGTGGCCCTGACGGTCGCGGACGGAGCCAAGGGACCCCTGCTGCTCACGATGCGCCAGAAGACCGCGGCGGACGGCTTCCAGCTCGGCGCGTGGCAGTCGCTGGTCTGACCTGCAGGACAACGACGAACGGCCCCGGCACCAGGAAGGTGCCGGGGCCGTTCGCTGTGCGCTCTCGGCGTTACGCCGGGACGCTCGCGACGCCCTGGGCGAGGAACGGCTTGCCGTTCACCCGCTGGGAGACGCCCTCACGGTCCAGGTACGGCGTGATGCCGCCCAGGTGGAAGGGCCAGCCGGCGCCCGTGATGAGGCAGAGGTCGATGTCCTGCGCCTCGGCGACGACACCCTCCTCCAGCATCAGGCCGATCTCCTGCGCCACCGCGTCCAGGACGCGGGCGCGGACCTGCTCCTCCGTCAGGACGACGTCGCCCTGCTTGAGGAGGGCGGCGACCTCGGGGTCCAGCTCCGGCTTGCCGGAATCGTAGACGTAGAAGCCGCGCTTGCCGGCCTCGACGACCGCCTTCAGGTTCGGGGAGACGATGAAGCGCTCCGGGAAGGCGCGGTTCAGGGTCTCGGAGACGTGCAGACCGATCGCCGGGCCGACGAGCTCCAGGAGCACCAGCGGCGACATCGGCAGACCGAGCGGCTCGATGGCCTTCTCGGCCGTCTCGACCGAGGTGCCCTCGTCGATGACGTTCTGGATCTCGCCCATGAAGCGGGTCAGGATGCGGTTCACGACGAACGCCGGGGCGTCCTTGGTGAGGACCGCGGTCTTCTTCAGCTTCTTGGCGACACCGAAGGCGGTGGCGAGCGAGGCGTCGTCCGTCTTCTCGCCGCGGACGATCTCCAGGAGCGGGAGGATCGCGACCGGGTTGAAGAAGTGGAAGCCGACCACGCGCTCCGGGTGCTGGAGCTTGGACGCCATCTCGCTGACGGACAGCGAGGAGGTGTTGGTGGCGAGGATCGCGTGCGCCGGGGCGACCGCCTCGACCTCCGCGAACACCTTCTGCTTGACGCTCATCTCCTCGAACACGGCCTCGATGATGAAGTCCGCGTCCGCGAAGCCCTCGGCCTTGTCCAGGACACCGGAGACCAGGCCCTTCAGGCGGTTGGCCTTGTCCTGGTTGATCCGGCCCTTGCCGAGCAGCTTCTCGATCTCGCCGTGGACGTAGCCCACGCCCTTGTCGACGCGCTCCTGGTCGATGTCGGTCAGGACGACCGGCACCTCGAGGCGGCGCAGGAAGAGCAGCGCGAGCTGGGAGGCCATCAGACCGGCGCCGACGACACCGACCTTGGTGACCGGGCGGGCCAGCGACTTGTCCGGGGCGCCGGCGGGCCGCTTGCCGCGCTTCTGCACCAGGTTGAAGGCGTAGATGCCGGAGCGCAGCTCGCCGCCCATGATCAGGTCGGCGAGCGCCTGGTCCTCGGCGTCGAAGCCGGCCTGCAGGTCGCCGTCCTTGGAGGCGGCGATGATGTCCAGGGCGCGGTAGGCGGCCGGGGCCGCGCCGTGCACCTTGGAGTCGGCGATGAACCGGCCCTTGGCGACGGCCTGGTCCCAGCCCTCACCGCGGTCGATCTCCGGACGCTCCACCGTGACCGAGCCGTTGAGGACCGAGGCGGTCCAGATCAGCGACTGCTCCAGGAAGTCCGCGCCCTCGAAGATCGCGTCGGCGATGCCGAGCTCGAAGACCTGCTTGCCCTTGAGCTGACGGTTCTGGTTCAGCGAGTTCTCGATGATGACCGTGACGGCCTTCTCCGCGCCGATCAGGTTCGGCAGGATCGTGCAGCCACCCCAGCCGGGGACCAGACCGAGGAAGACCTCGGGCAGCGAGAAGGCCGGCAGGGCCTTCGAGACGGTGCGGTAGGTGCAGTGCAGACCGACCTCGACACCGCCGCCCATCGCCGCGCCGTTGTAGTACGCGAAGGTCGGCACGGCCAGCGCGGACAGACGCTTGAAGACGTCGTGGCCGCCCTTGCCGATGGCGAGCGCGTCGGAGTGCTGCTTGAGCAGCTCGACGCCCTTGAGGTCCGCGCCGACGGCGAAGATGAACGGCTTGCCGGTGACACCGACGCCGACGATCTCACCGTTCGCGGCCTCGGCCTCGACCTGGTCGATGGCGGTGTTGAGGTTCGCCAGGGACTGCGGGCCGAAGGTGGTCGGCTTGGTGTGGTCGAAGCCGTTGTCCAGCGTGATCAGCGCGAACCGGCCGGCGTTCGCCGGGAGTTCGAAGTGCCGTACGTGGGCGCTGGTGACGACCTCGTCCGGGAACAGCTCGGCCGCACCCTTCAGAAGCTCTGCGGTGGTGCTCACTTGCCCTCCCAGTGGGGGTTCTCCCAGATGACGGTCGCGCCCATGCCGAAGCCGACGCACATCGTGTTGAGGCCGTAGCGGACCTGCGGGTTCTCCTCGAACTGGCGGGCCAGCTGCGTCATGAGACGGACGCCGGAGGAGGCCAGCGGGTGACCGTAGGCGATGGCGCCGCCGTACTGGTTGACGCGGGCGTCGTCGTCGGCGATGCCGTAGTGCTCCAGGAACGCCAGCACCTGGACCGCGAAGGCCTCGTTGATCTCGAAGAGGCCGATGTCCTCGATGGACAGACCCGCCTGGGCGAGCGCCTTCTCGGTGGCCGGGATCGGGCCGTAGCCCATGACCTCGGGCTCGACGCCGGCGAAGGAGTACGAGACGAGGCGCATCTTCACCGGGAGGTCGTTCTCGCGGGCGAAGTCCTCGGAGGCGATGATCGAGGCGGTGGCGCCGTCGTTGAGACCGGCCGCGTTACCGGCGGTGACGTTGCCGTGGACGCGGAACGGCGTCTTCAGGTTGGCCAGCGACTCCAGGGTCGTGCCCGGGCGCATCGGCTCGTCGGCGGTGACCAGGCCCCAGCCGGTCTCGCCGCCCTCGGCGTTGGTGCGGCGCACCGAGATCGGCACCAGGTCCTGCTGGATCTTGCCGTCGGCGTACGCCTTGGCGGCCTTCTCCTGCGAGCGCACGGCGTACTCGTCGGCGCGCTGCTTGGTGATGCTCGGGTAGCGGTCGTGCAGGTTCTCGGCAGTCATGCCCATGAACAGGGCGGACTCGTCGACGAGCTTCTCGCTCACGAACCGCGGGTTCGGGTCGACGCCCTCGCCCATGGGGTGACGGCCCATGTGCTCGACACCGCCGGCGATGACGGCGTCGTACGCGCCGAAGGCGATGGAGCCGGCGACCGAGGTGACGGCGGTGAGGGCACCGGCGCACATGCGGTCGATGGAGTAGCCCGGGACGGACTGCGGCAGACCGGCGAGGATGCCGGCGGTGCGGCCGAGGGTCAGGCCCTGGTCACCGATCTGCGTGGTCGCGGCGATGGCGACCTCGTCGATCTTCGCGGGGTCGAGGCCGGGGTTGCGGCGCAGCAGCTCCCGGATGGCCTTCACGACGAGATCGTCGGCGCGGGTCTCGTGGTAGATGCCCTTCGGGCCCGCCTTGCCGAACGGGGTGCGGACGCCGTCGACGAAGACGACGTCCCTGACGGTACGAGGCACGATGGCTCTCCTCCAGGGTGCGGGATGGCACTGCTGCGGCACGCGACTAAGCGCGCGCTTGCTACCCCCATGCTACTTGTGGGTAACCAGGCTGCCCACCCCCCTGGGCGGGAGCGGCGAAGGTCACACTGCGGGGAGGGTACGCCGAGGCCCCCGCCCGCGCGCGGCGGTGCATGTGTGCGCCCGGCTCACGCCCGTCCGATCGGAGGTTCTCGCGACCCGATGGGCTGAGACGCGGTGCCATGCCATGGCGAGGGGCGGACCGCGAGTCGAGGCTGGTCCCGCCGGGGCGCGAGGCCCCGGATCCCCGACCACGGAACGGACCTCCATGCCTGTCATCAGCAAGGACCACGCGGTTCCTCACAAGTCCACCGTCCCCGCGAACAAGGACGAGATGGTCAACCTCTTCGTACGGGAGAAGCGCGACAACTCGCCCGAACACGGCCCGGATCGCAAGGCCGTCCTCATGCTCCACGGCCGGAGCGTTCCCGTCCTCGCGGGCTTCGACCTCCGGCACGCCTCCTACAGCTGGGCCGATGCGCTGGCGAAGGCCGGCCACGACGTCTTCATGATGGACCTCCAGGGCTCCGGGCGGTCGCCGCGCCCGTGGATGCACGACCCGCGGAACGCCAACCCGACCGACCAGGGGCTCCTGAAGCCGCGACCGCCGGGCTTCACCCCCGGCCCGGTGACCAACCCGTCCCCACTGAACAACTCGGACAGCGACCGCGACGAGCTGCACACCGTCGTGGAGTGGATCCGCAAGGAGCGCGGCGTGGACAAGGTCGCCTTCATCGGCTGGTCGGCGGCGGCGTTCACCATGGGGCCGTACGCCGTGATGAACCCCGCGAAGGTGGAGAGCCTCTTCCTGCTCGCGCCGATTTTCCCACCCGACGCCACGTCGACCCCACCGACCACGGTGCCCCAGCCCTTCCCGATGTTCCTGAACACGCGGTGGGGTGTCGAGTCCGGGTGGAACAAGGAGCTGCGCACGGCGGAGCAGCGTGCGCCCGGCATGGTCGAGAAGGTGTGGGCCGCGATCATGGAGAACGACGCGGTGGGCAGGGACTGGGGGCCGCCGGAGGGCATCAGCCGGTACCGGAACTTCGTCCGATGGGGCTGGAACAGGACGACGGCTGCGAAGGACGGTGTCCTCGGCGGAAGCGTGCCGATCATGATCGTGTACGGGGACGCCGACGCCACGGTGAACACCTCACCGCCCAACCCGAACAAGGAGCTCAACTTCTCGGTCCCCGCGCTCTACGACGCCGTCGCGGGCTCCCGCAAGCTCATGGTCAGGCTGGCGAGCGCGGGGCATTCGCTGGTGTGGGAGGCGCAGCACAAGAACGTGCACAAGCTCTCGAAGCACTGGCTCAAGCACCTCAAGGTCGACGGCAAGACCCAGGGCGTCTTCGACATGGCCGTCAACGGCGACCTCAGCCCGGTCCCGTAGGAACGGCGGAGCCCCCGGCCGCGCGCGGCCGGGGGCTCCGGGTCACTCCTTGGCGCTCGCCAGCGCCGTCACGAGCAGCGGCGTCACCAGTTCCACCTGCCACGGGCGCGCGCCGTAGCCGGTGAGGGCGGTGGCCACCTGGTCCGGGGCCGGGGGCTCCCAGCAGATGCGGCGGACCGTGTCCGGGGTGATCAGGTTCTCCTGGGGGAGGTTCAGCTCCTCGGCGAGGGCCGAGACCGCCGCGCGCGCCGCCGAGAGGCGGGCGGCCGCGGCCGGGTCCTTGTCCGCCCAGGCGCGCGGCGGCGGCGGGCCCGCGACCTGGGCGCCGGGCTGGGGCAGCTCGTTGTCCGGGAGCGCCTTCGCGCGGTCCACGGCCGCCTGCCACTGCTCCAGCTGGCGGCGGCCCATGCGGTGGCCGAAGCCGGGCAGCGCGGTCAGCGCCGCGACGTTCACCGGCACCGCGAGCGCGGCCTCCACGATCGCCGCGTCGCTCAGCACCTTGCCCGGCGAGACGTCCCGCCGCTGGGCGATCCGGTCCCGGGCCGTCCACAGCTCCCGCACCACCGCCATCTGGCGGCGCCGCCTGACCTTGTGCATGCCGGAGGTCCGCCGCCACGGGTCCTTGCGCGGCGGAGCGGGCGGGGCCGAGGCGATCGCGTCGAACTCCTGCAGCGCCCACTCCAGCTTGCCCTGCCGGTCGAGCTCCTTCTCCAGTGCGTCACGCAGGTCGACGAGGAGCTCGACGTCCAGCGCGGCGTACCGGAGCCAGGGCTCGGGCAGCGGGCGGGTGGACCAGTCCACCGCGGAGTGGCCCTTCTCCAGGGCGTAACCGAGTACGGACTCGACCATGGCCCCGAGCCCGACGCGCGGGAAGCCCGCGAGCCGCCCGGCCAGCTCGGTGTCGAACAGCCGGCTCGGCACCATGCCTATGTCCCGCAGGCACGGCAGGTCCTGGGTCGCGGCGTGCAGGATCCACTCGGTTCCCGCGAGCGCGTCGCCCAGGCCGGACAGGTCCGGGCAGCCCACCGGGTCGACGAGCGCGGTGCCCGCGCCCTCGCGGCGGAGCTGGACGAGGTAGGCGCGCTGGCCGTAGCGGTACCCCGAGGCGCGCTCGGCGTCGACGGCGACGGGTCCGCGGCCCGCGGCGAAGGCGGCGATCACCTCGGCGAGCGCCTCGTCGGTCGCCACGACGGGCGGAATGCCCTCACGGGGCTCCAGCAAGGGGATCGGCAGCCCGTTCGCAGGGACGTCGTCGTCCGGGGGAGCGCCCCCGGTGGTTCGCAGTGCTGTGTCTGCTGCGGTCTCTTGGGCGTCGGTCACGTGTCAAGGGTATCTGTGAACGGCAAGCGCCTGTCGACGGAACGTTCCGTCGACAGGCGCCGATGTTTCGTCAACCGCGCGGGGTGCCCGTTCGGGGACTCCAGGGGCTCGGGGGACCGGGGGGACGCGACGGGTTCAGTGGATGATCCCGGTGCGCAGCGCCACCGCGACCATGCCGGCGCGGTCGCCGGTGCCCAGCTTGCGGGCGATCCGGGCGAGGTGGCTCTTCACGGTCAGGGCGGACAGGCCCATGGACACGCCGATCGCCTTGTTCGACTGGCCCTCTGCCACCAGCCGGAGCACCTCGACCTCGCGGCCGGAGAGCTCGCGGTAGCCGCCCGGGTGGCTCGGGGCACCCGGGGGGCGGCGGTGGCCGAGACGGGCGGCCGCGGAGCCGATGGGGGCGGCGCCGGGGCGGGTGGGGTGCCCGATGTTGGTCCGCGTGCCGGTGACGACGTAGCCCTTGACCCCGCCGGCCAGCGCGTTGCGGACCGCGCCGATGTCGTCGGCCGCGGAGAGGGCCAGGCCGTTGGGCCAGCCCGCCGCGCGGGTCTCGGACAGCAGCGTGAGGCCGCTGCCGTCGGGGAGGTGGACGTCGGCCACGCAGATGTCGCGTGGGTTGCCGACGCGGGGACGGGCCTCGGCGATGGACGACGCCTCGATGACGTCGCGTACGCCGAGGGCCCACAGGTGGCGGGTGACGGTGGAGCGGACGCGCGGGTCGGCCACGACGACCATGGCCGTCGGCTTGTTGGGGCGGTAGGCGACCAGGCTTGCGGGCTGCTCGAGGAGAACGGACACACGGCCTCCTGGGGAGATGCGGGACGGAGCCGGCTCGGGGAAGAAGCCGGGGGCGAACCCGTGCGGTGAAGGGGTCATGGAACTCTTCGGCAGCTCGGCCGCCCGCCTTTAGGGAAAGATCACGATTTGGTGAGTAACAATTGGGGCAATTCGGACGCGTGATCGATCATCCTACGAGTTTGCCTCCGCACGGGTGATCCCCGAGGGCCCCGCGCGTGCGAGGCCCCCCGTCCGGCTACGGCTGCTGCGGGCCCCTGCGCTGCGGCAGCGAGACGACCCCCGCGCCCGCCGTCGTGCCCGCCCCGGGGTCGGGTTGCGACGGCGGCAGACCCGCGATCTGGCAGAGCAGATCGCACCAGGCCGCCAGATGCGCCCCGGTGTCCGGCACCCCGCCCAGCGCCTCCTGCGGCGTCCACGACGCCCGGATCTCGATCTGGGTCGCCGGGCGCCGCTCGGCAAGCCCCCCGAAGTAGTGCGAACCCGCCTGGGTGACCGTCCCGCCCGCCTCCCCGTACGCCAGGCCACGCGCCTCCAGCGCACCGGTCAGCCACGACCAGCAGACCTCCGGCAGCAGCGGGTCCGCCGCCATCTCCGGCTCCAGCTCCGCCCGGACGAGCGTGACCAGGCGGAACGTACCCTTCCAGGCGTCGTGCCCCGCCGGGTCGTGCAGCAGCACGAGCCGGCCGTCGGCGAGATCGTCCTCGCCCTCGACGACGGCCGCCTCCAGGGCGTACGCGTACGGGGCCAGGCGCTGCGGGGGCCTGGTCGGGTCGATCTCCAGCTCCGGCCGCAGCCGGGCCGCGCGCAGGGCGTCGACCGCTCTTCTGAAGGCGGGTGGCACCGCGTTCGCCTCCGTGTCGCCCGTACCTCCGTCACCGTCGGAATGATCGGAAAAATGTCCCTGAGCCGCAGCCATGCGGGGAAGAGTAGGCGGAACGGGGGCCTCGCGCAGGGAGGCACACCCCACCCCGGCGGGCGGCTTGCGCGTGCATGCGAAGATTCTGGGCGTGAGCGCCATTGAGACGAAGCACCAGCCGCAGACGTACGACTCCGCCTTCCTGAAGGCCTGCCGGCGCGAGCCCGTGCCGCACACGCCGGTCTGGTTCATGCGGCAGGCCGGGCGCTCGCTGCCCGAGTACCTGAAGGTCCGCGAGGGCATCCCGATGCTCGAGTCCTGCATGCGGCCCGAGCTGGTCACCGAGATCACGCTGCAGCCCGTACGCCGCCACGACGTGGACGCGGCGATCTACTTCAGCGACATCGTGGTCCCGCTCAAGGCCATCGGCATCGACCTCGACATCAAGCCCGGCGTCGGCCCGGTCGTCGCCGACCCGATCCGCACCCGCGCCGACCTCGACCGGCTCCGCGACCTCACCCCCGAGGACGTCCACTACGTCACCGAGGCCATCGGGATGCTCACCGGCGAGCTGGGCTCCACCCCGCTCATCGGTTTCGCCGGCGCGCCTTTCACCCTCGCGAGCTACCTCGTCGAGGGCGGGCCGTCCCGCAACCACGAGCACACCAAGGCGCTCATGTACGGCGACCCGCAGCTGTGGGCCGATCTGCTCGACCGCCTCGCCGAGATCACCTCGGCCTTCCTCAAGGTCCAGATCGAGGCCGGTGCCTCCGCCGTCCAGCTCTTCGACTCCTGGGTGGGCGCGCTGGCCCCGGCCGACTACCGCCGCTCCGTGATGCCCGCCTCCGCGAAGGTCCTGGAGTCCGTCGCCTCGTACGGGGTCCCGCGCATCCACTTCGGTGTGGGCACCGGTGAGCTCCTCGGCCTCATGGGCGAGGCCGGCGCGGACGTCATGGGCGTCGACTACCGGGTCTCGCTCGACGAGGCCGCCCGGCGCGTCGGCCCCGGCAAGGCGCTCCAGGGCAACCTGGACCCGGCCGTGCTCTTCTCCACCCCGGAGGCGATCGAGGCCAAGACGGACGAGGTCCTGGCCGCAGCCGAGGGCCTCGAGGGCCACATCTTCAACCTGGGTCACGGCGTGCTGCCGACGACCGACCCGACGGCCCTGACGCGTCTGGTGGAGTACGTGCACACCCGGACCGCCGTCTGACGGTCGCCCGCGTACGCGGGGTGGCGGGCCGGGTCGGCCCGCCACCACCGGCTCCGCTCCCGTCAGCCCGCCGCCCTGACCGCCGCCACCGCCTTCCGCGCCGCGATCAGCACCGGGTCCCACACGGGTGAGAACGGCGGCGCGTACCCCAGGTCGAGCGCCGTCATCTGCTCCACCGTCATCCCGGCCGTCAACGCCACCGCCGCGATGTCCACCCGCTTGGCGGCCCCCTCGCGGCCCACGATCTGCACCCCGAGCAGCCGGCCCGTACGGCGCTCCGCGAGCATCTTCACCGTCATCGGCGCCGCCCCGGGGTAGTAGCCCGCCCGGCTCGTCGACTCGATCGTCACCGTGACGTAGCGCAGACCGACCTCCCGGGCGTCCTTCTCGCGCAGTCCCGTGCGGGCGATCTCCAGATCGCACACCTTCGACACCGCCGTGCCCACCACGCCCGGGAAGGTGGCGTAACCCCCGCCCACGTTCGAGCCGATCACCTGACCGTGCTTGTTGGCGTGCGTGCCGAGCGCGATGTGCCGCTCGCGCCCCGAGACCAGGTCGAGGACCTCGACGCAGTCACCGCCCGCCCAGATGTTCTCGTGCCCCCGCACCCGCATCGCGAGGTCGGTGAGCAGTCCGCCGTACGCCCCCAGCGGCAGCCCGGCCGCCCGCGCCAGGGTCGTCTCCGGTACGACACCCATACCGAGGACCACCACGTCCGCCGGGTACTCCGCGTCCTCCGTCGCCACCGCCCGGACCCTGCCGTCCTCCCCGGTGAGGATCTTCGTGACCGGCGAGGAGCCGACCGTCCTGATCCCGAGGCCGTCCATCACCCCGTGGACCAGGCGCCCCATGTCCGGGTCGAGCGTCGCCATCGGCTGCTCGCCCCGGTTGAGGACCGTGACCTCGTAGCCCCGGTTCAGGAGCGCCTCGGCCATCTCCACACCGATGTACCCGGCGCCCACGACGACCGCCCGCCGCCCCTCCGTACGCGCCAGCGAGTCGAGCAGCGCCTGCCCGTCGTCGAGGGTCTGCACCCCGTGCACGCCCGGCGCGTCGATCCCCGGCAGCGGCGGCCGCATCGGCCGCGCGCCGGTCGCGATCACCAGCTTGTCGAAGCCCGTCCACGCCTCGGCGCCCGACTCGAGATCCCGGGTGCGTACGCGCCGGCCGGGCACGTCGATCTCGACCACCTCCGTGCGCATCCGCAGATCGATGTCGCGCGCCCGGTGCTCCTCGGGCGTACGCGCGATCAGCTCGTCGCGCTCCGCGACGTCGCCGCCGACCCAGTACGGGATGCCACAGGCCGAGAAGGAGCTGAAGTGACCGCGCTCGAAGGCGACGATCTCCAGTTCCCCCGCACTCCTGAGCCTGCGTGCCTGCGACGCGGCGGACATGCCCGCCGCGTCGCCGCCGATGACCACCAGTCGTTCGCTCATACGAACACGCTACGTCGGCGCGGCCGTTCAGTCGGCGGAGGCGTCCCGCTCCTCCGCGCCGGCGGAGGGGCCGGGCGCCGGGCGGCGCCGCCGGATCACGTACCGCCACAGCAGGTAGCCGGCCAGGGCCACCGCGAGCCACGGGGCCAGCGCCGCCAGGACGATCCCGATCCAGGCGAGGGCCGCCACCAGGGCGTTCCAGCCGCCCGCGAGCGCGTCGAGGAACCCCGGCCGGTCCTCGTCCTCCGACGGCTTCGCCGTCTCCTTCTCGGTGAGTTCGAGGGTGATCGTCGCCAGGGTCGTCCGGTCCTTCAGCGAGGCCTGCTGCGCGAGGAGGGATTCCAGGTCGGCCTGACGGCGGCTCAGCTCGCCCTCCAGGGTGACCACGTCGCTCAGCTGCGTGGCCCGGTCCATCAGCTCGCGGACCCGGGCCACGCTCGCCCGCTGGCTCGCGATCCGGCTCTCCACGTCCACCACCTGCTCGGTGACGTCCTTGGCGTCCGCCTTCCGCGACAGCAGCTTCCCGGTCCCCGCGAGCTCCCTGAGCACCGACTCGTACGAGGCCTGCGGGACGCGCAGCACGACCCGCGAGGTCACGTGGCTGTCGTCGATCCGTTCGGTCGCCTCGTTGGCGACATGGCCGCCCGCGTCCTCGGTGACCCGGCGGGCGGTGGCCAGCGCCTTCGTCGCGTCCTCGACCTCCACGGTCAGTTCGGCGGTACGGATGACGTGCTGCTGGGCCGGGGCGGGTGCGGAGGGCTTCTTCGCGTCCGCAGGCGCCCCGCCGCTCCCTGCCCTGTCCGCCTCGTACCCCTGGTCGGCCGCCGAGCCCTCGGCCGGCTTCGCCGCGCTCAGACTCTTCTCGTCGGCGCCGCTGTCGGATGCCCCGGCGCCGCAGCCGGTCAGCGCCAGCGAGACCAACAGCAACGCCACGGCCGCTTTTCGCGCTCCTTGCGCTCCTCGCACAGGATCCCCCCTGAGGTGGTGGTGAGTGATGCCGGTTCGACGTGCGAGGGGGTCTCGCGGGTTGCCCTCCGGCGGTAGCGAAGCGGTCACGTTCCGGCCTCGGAACGGGTTTGAGAGAGTGGAGCCATGAACGCGGACACCACGGTCAGCAGGACACCAGCGCATGTCGTTGTCGTCGGAGGCGGCATCGCCGGTCTCGCGGCGGCCCACAGACTGGTCTCGGCCGGCTTGCGCGTGACCCTGCTCGAAGGCGGGGACCGGATCGGCGGCAAGCTGCTCGCCGGCGAGATCGCCGGTGCCCCCGTCGACCTCGGTGCCGAGTCACTGCTCGCCCGCCGCCCCGAGGCGGTCGCGCTCGCCCGCGCCGTCGGCCTCGGCGACCGGCTCCGCGCGCCCGCCACGACCACGGCGTCCGTCTGGAGCCGGGGCACGCTCCGCCCGATGCCCAAGGGCCACGTCATGGGCGTCCCCGGCGACGCGGCGGCCCTCGCCGGGCTGCTCTCCGAGGAGGGCCTGCGCCGGGTCGGACGCGACCGCGAACTGCCCCCCGCCGACCTCGGCGAGGACATCGCCATCGGCGCCTACGTCGCCGAGCGCATGGGCCACGAGGTCGTCGACCGGCTCGTCGAGCCGCTGCTCGGCGGGGTGTACGCCGGTGACGCCTACCGCATCTCCATGCGGGCCGCCGTGCCCGCCCTGTTCGCCGCCGCCCGCAGCCACCCCACGCTCACCGACGCCGTCCACGCCGTCCAGCGGGCGGGCGCCGCGACCCCGTCCGACGCGGCGGGCGCCGCGACCGGTCTCGGCGGCTCCGCCTTCGCGGGCATCGAGGGCGGCATCGGAACCCTCCCCGAGGCCGTCGCCACGGCGATCCGCGCGGCGGGCGGCGAGATCCTGACCCTCATGCCGGTGACCGAGCTGCGCCGGGCACCGGATGAGGCGGGCGCGGGGGACTGGCGCGTCGTCGCCGGCGGCCGGGAGTTCCGCGCCGACGCCGTCGTCGTCGCCGCGCCCGCGTGGGCCGCCGCCGAGCTCCTCGCCCCCGAGGCCCCGGCCGCCGCGCGCGAGCTCGGGACCGTCGAGTACGCCTCGATGGCTCTGGTCACCCTCGCCTTCCGGCGCCAGGACATGCCCGAGCTGACCGGTTCCGGCTTCCTCGTACCGCCGGTCGACGGGCACACCATCAAGGCCTCCACGTTCTCCAGCCAGAAGTGGCAGTGGGTCTCCGACGCGGCCCCCGACCTCTTCGTCCTGCGGACCTCCGTCGGCCGCTACGGCGAGGAGGAGCAGGTCCACCGCGACGACGCCGACCTCGTCGAGACCTCCCTCAAGGACCTCGCCGCCGCCACCGGTCTCGCCGCCCGGCCGGTCGCCACCACCGTCACCCGCTGGACCGACGGCCTCCCGCAGTACCCCGTCGGCCATCTCGGCCGGGTCGCCCGCATCAGGGACGCCGTCGCCGAGGTTCCCGGACTGCGCCTCGCGGGCGCCGTCTACGAGGGCGTCGGCATCCCCGCCTGCGTCGCCTCCGGCCACCGCGCGGCGGAGGAGATCATGGCCCGGTTCGGGGACGAGATCATCGCCACGTCGGAAACCACCCACCCTGGTGCGGGGCACTGTCCGTGACGGGCGAGAATAGGCGTATGAGTGCGCCCGAAAAGATCCCGAACGCCGGTAAGAAGGCGAAGGACCTCAACGAGGTCATCCGCTACACCCTGTGGTCTGTCTTCAAGCTGCGCGACAACCTGCCCGAGGACCGCGCCGGCTACGCCGACGAGGTCCAGGAGCTGTTCGACCAGCTCGCCGCGAAGGACATCACCGTCCGGGGCACGTACGACCTCTCCGGTCTGCGCGCCGACGCGGACGTCATGATCTGGTGGCACGCCGAGACGAGCGACGAGCTCCAGGAGGCGTACAACCTCTTCCGCCGCACCAAGCTGGGCCGCGCCCTCGAGCCGGTCTGGTCGAACATGGCGCTGCACCGCCCCGCCGAGTTCAACAAGTCGCACATCCCGGCCTTCCTGGCCGACGAGACGCCCCGCGACTACGTCAGCGTCTACCCCTTCGTGCGCTCCTACGACTGGTACCTGCTGCCGGACGAGGACCGTCGCCGGATGCTCGCGGACCACGGCAAGATGGCCCGCGGCTTCCCGGACGTGCGGGCCAACACGGTCGCCTCGTTCTCGCTCGGCGACTACGAGTGGCTCCTCGCCTTCGAGGCCGACGAGCTGCACCGGATCGTCGACCTCATGCGTCACCTGCGCGGTTCCGAGGCGCGGATGCACGTCCGCGAGGAGGTCCCCTTCTACACCGGCCGCCGCCGTTCCGTGGCGGACCTGGTGGCGGGCCTCGCCTGACGGCGGCCCTACCGACTCGGTGACGGCCCGGCGACCAGCCGGGCCGTCACCCCTCGACCCGGAAGATCAGACGGCGGACGGACTTCCGACCGCCGGTCCAGCGACACCGGGTCCGGCTCCGGGTGCGGCGCGCACGACGCGCGCCGCACCGGCGTCATTTCAGGGGCCTGCGGTACGCCAGCGGCCGGTACCGCCCCCGTCAGCAGATAGCGCTCCAGGTAACCGTTGACGCAGGCGTTCGCGCCGCCCCCGATGCCGTGCGTCCCCGCGTCCCGCTCGGTCACGAGCGCGGAACCCGCCAGCCTGCGCTGGAGCTCAAGGGCCCCCTCGTACGGCGTGGCCGCGTCCCGCTCGGCGGCCAGGATCAGCACCGGCGGCAGCACCCCGGGACCGGTCCGCACGTCCAGCGGCTTCTGGCGGGGCGCCTTCCAGTACGCGCAGGGCAGGTTGGACCAGACGTTGTCCCAGGTCTCGAAGGGGGCGACCGCGGCGAGCGCGGTGTTGTCCCGGTCCCAGACGGCGAAGTCCTCGGGCCAGGGCGCGTCGTTGCACTCCACCGCCGAGTAGACCGCCGCCTGGTTGCCGGTGTCCTCGGTGATCTCCTCGCTCGGCGCCGCCTGCGCGATCAGCGGCTCCGCGTCGCCCTTCAGATAGCGGGCCAGTGCCGTCGCCCGCAGCGGCCAGTAGCCGTCGTGGTACCCGGTCAGCAGCATCGCCCGGTGCAGCTGGCCCGGCCCGACGCGACCGCCGGCCGGCTCGGCCGCGAGTTCGGCGCGGACCTTCTCGTAACTCTCCTGGACCTCCTGGGCGGTGGACCCGAGGCCGTACACCTTGTCGTGCTTGGCAGCCCAGGTGCGGAAGTCGGCCCAGCGGCGCTCGAACGCCCGTGACTGGTCGAGGTTGTTGAGGTACCAGATCTGGCGCGGCGCGGGGTGGACGGGCGCGTCGAGGACCATCCGGCGCACGCGGTGCGGAAAGAGCGTGGCGTAGAGCGCGCCGAAGTACGTGCCGTAGGAGGCGCCCATGTACGTGAGCCGCTGCTCGCCGAGCGCGGCGCGCAGCACTTCCAGGTCCCGGGCGTTGTTGAGCGAGTGGTAGTGCCGCAGCGCCTTGCCGGTGCGGGTCGCGCAGCCATGGGCGTACGTCTTCGCGCGGGCGATCCGCTCCTGCTTGAAGACCTCGGAGGGCTGGGTGGGCGCCGGGGTGGGGCCGGTCGCGCGGTCGACGGGGTCCTGGCAGGAGACGGGCGCGGAGCGGCCCACCCCGCGCGGGGCGTAGCCGACGAGGTCGTACGCGGCGGCGATCCGCTTCCAGGCGGGGAGTTCGGCGACCATCGGGAAGTACGTGGAGGAGGCGCCGGGCCCGCCCGGGTTGTAGAGGAGCGCGCCCTGGCGGTCGGCGGCCGGGCCCGAGGCCTCGATCCGGCTGACGGTGAGCGGGATCCGGGTGCCGTCGGGGTCCGCGTAGTCCAGGGGGACCAGGAGCGTGCCGCACCTGACCGGCGGCGGCAGCTTCTCGGCCGCCGGGCAGCCGCCGAAGGCGATGCCTTCGACGGCCGCGCGACGGGCCGCGACGAGCACGCCGCCGGTCTCGGCGGGCGGGGCGTCCAGAGCGGGCGCGGCGGCGGGCGGGGTGAGGAGAGGCGACAGCAGCGCGGCGGTCAGCGGTCCGACGGTTCCGGTCAGCGCGAGGGCTTTCACGGCAGGATCGTTGGAGCGTCCGGCCGCCGTGTAAAGGACCGTCGGGGCGTGTCGGCGGAAGATGACCCGATCAGCTGCTGGAGCCTCCGCCGCAGCTGGAACCGCTGCTGCTGGAGCAGGAGCTGCCGCTGCTGCTGGATCCGCTGGAGCAGGAGCTGCCGCTGGAGCCGCCGGAGCAGGCGCTCGCGGAGCAGCCGCCCCCGCCACCGCCGCCCGTGCCGCCCGAAGCGCCGCCGCACCCGCCGCCGTTGCCCGGGGTGCCCGCGCACCAGTGGAGCGTCGCGAACAGGGCCGCGTCGGTGCCGGACGAGGAGGACGACGAGGAGGCGTGGCTGCCGACGGTGCGGCCGGTCACGGGCATCCGGGCGGCGGCGATCAGCTGGGTGCGCAGCTCCTCGTCCGGTACGGCGCGCAGTCCGCGCAGCCCGACCTGGTGCCCGGCGTCGGGAGCGTAGACGTGGTCCCGCTGGTACGCGGTGGCGGCGCGGCGGCCCGCGGGCGTCACGCGGCGGGCGTTGTAGGCGGCGCAGAGGGTGGCGACGAGGATGCCCACGAAGAGGACAGGGCCCGACTTGAAGATGAACGGCAGCTCGTAGTAGCCGGTGTCGCCCGTGCTGAGCGCGAAGGAGAGGATGAACAGGGCGACCCATCCGAACAGGAGCGTGCGGCACCAGCGCTGGCCCGCCCGCCTGACCTCGGCGGTGACCATCAGGCCGCGCGCCGCGAGGCCGTCGCCGATCTCCTGGACGGCGGCGCCGCGCATCACGGCGAGGCGCAGCTCGTGCAGGGCCTGGTGCGGGGCGGCGTCGAGCTCCTGGAGGACGGCCCGTTCGACGTGGCTGCGGGGTGTCGCGCCGGGGCGCGGGACGACGATGCCGGGGCCGCCGACGGCGATCCGGCCGTCGGAGTGCAGGGCGGCGAGGGCCGCGTCGACGACGCGCGGCGGTCCGCCGATGAGGAACGCGGCCTCGCTGAGGTCGTGGACGGGTCCCCCGCCGCCCGCGCGGGCGGAGCGGAGGTGGACGATCAGCAGGGCGGAGCCGATGATCACGGCGGCCCAGAGGAGCAGGGCGAACAGGTTCATGGGGACGTCACCTCCGTACGAGTGCGGTGCGGGCGGCGCGGGCCGCGCGGGCGATCCGGCCGGCCGGGCGGGGCGGGCGGGAATCGGCGCGGTCCTGGTACCAGCGGGTGAGCCGGCGCCGGGCCGCGGGGTCCTCCGGGCGTCCCGCGACGAGCAGGTGCGCGACGAAGTCGAGGGCGTCGCGGCGGTACCCGCCGGACATCGGGCGGGTCCTGGCGTACCCGCGGAACGCGGGACGGTAGCCGTCGCCGAGGATCTCGGGCAGTTCGGGCGCGATCCTGGCGATCACATCGGTCCGCTTCCCGACGAGGGCGCGGCTCTGCACGCCGATCCGCTGCCGGTCGAAGCCCTCGGGCACGGGAGTCCCGGCGACCAGCGCGGACAGCAGCGCGGTCTGCGCGAGGTCCACGCTCTGCCGTGCGACGGGGCGTGGGGCGGGCCGGTTCGTCCGCGCCGCGCCGGAGCGGGCTTCGGTCGCCGCGGCCGCGGGGGAGTGTCCGGCTTCCTCCGGCGCGTGCACGGACGCCGGCATCGGGCCGCCCGAGACCCGCGCGCCCGCGCCGATCAGCGGCGCCGGTGCGGAGACCCGCGGACGTGCGCCGCGCAGACGGTCCCTGATCGCCGCCAGCTCCGAGGCCAGTTCCCCCGCCGGGGGGAAGTTGTCGTCCCGCTCCAGCAGGACGCCCGGCGGGGAGACCCGGGAGGCCAGGTCCGACAGGATGTCCAGGACGGGCTCCGGGACCGGGTGGGCGTGGGTGTCGTGCCAGACGCCGTCGCGGGCGAGGCCGCCCGCCACGTGGACGTACGCGATCGCCTCCACCGGCAGTTCGGCGAGGGCCTTCGCCGGCGACTCGCCCCGGTTGACGTGGTTGGTGTGGAGGTTCGCCACGTCGATGAGGAGCCGTACCCCCGTACGCTCCACGAGCTCCGCCAGGAACTGGCCCTCGGTCAGCTCCTCGCCCGGCCAGGCGATGAGCGCCGCGATGTTCTCCAGCGCGAGCGGCACGGGCAGCGCGTCCTGGGCGATCCGCACGTTCTCGCAGAGCACGTCCAGGGCGTCCCAGGTGCGCGGCACGGGCAGCAGGTGGCCCGCCTCGAGGCCCCCGGCCCGGACGAACGCGATGTGCTCCGTGACCAGCGGCGCCCCCAGCGCCGTCGCCGTTGCCGCCAGGTCCGCGAGCCGCGCCGCGTCCGGCCGGTCGGCGCCGCCGAGCCCCAGGGAAACCCCGTGCGGGACGACCGTGACGCCGCGCTCGCGCAGCCGCGTCAGCGGGTCCGGCAGATGGCCCGCGCACACGTTCTCCGCGACGACCTCCACCCAGTCGACGCCCGGCAGCGCCTCGATCGCCTCCGCGATCTCCGGCCGCCAGCCGATTCCGACTCCGAGTTCCGTCATGTCCCCCTCCTTCGGTCCCTCACCTGATGGCCCGGAAGGACCCGTTCGAATCCAGTCAGGGGGACGTTCAGAGGTTGATTTGAGGTTTCGGAGTCGGCGGGGCCTACGGCGTGGGCATCGAGTGCGGGGTCACGATCCCTGCGTCCGGCACCGGTCGCGAGGTGAACGACTGGTCCGTCCCCGTCGGCCGCACCGGGGTGGGCACGGCGGGCGACGGCACCACGGGCGGCCCGGTCGGCGGCGCCGTCTTCCGCCCCGCGGCCTCGTTCGCCAGCGCGTCGAAGTCGACCATGCCGGTCGCCTCCAGCATCGTGATGTGGTCGAGCACTGTCTGGTTCGCGTCGCTCGCCAGCTGCCGGATCAGCGAGTTGCGGGTCGTGTGGCGGACCTCCGCGATCAGCGCGAACACCTTGCCGTGGGCGTTGCGCAGCAGGTTGGCGAACTTGCGCTCGTACTCCTCCCCGCCGGCCGCCGTCAGCTCCCGCAGCCAGCCCTGCTGCTGCTCGGTCGGCTGGTTCGGCAGCTCCACGCCGAGCCGCGCCGCCACGGTCCTGGCCCGCCGGTCGAGGTCCGTGTGGCCGACCACGAGATGGTCACCGCACTCGACGATGGCCCGGCTCGGCGCGCGCTCGACGGCCTGCTGGCCGGCCGGCAGCTCCCACAGCCCGGCGAGCCGCACCTTGACCAGGAAGTCCCGGTCCGTGGCGGACAGCGGCCCCCACGGCGTGGGCACGCTGGAAGCGTTCAGATTCGCCTGGCCGGTGCCCGAACGGTCGGCGTAGGACCAGACGGGGAAGGCGAGCGCGCCGATCGTGGCGACCAGCGCCGCGATGATGAGGGCCGTGCCGTTGACGCGTAGCGACAAGGTGTCTCCCGTACGTTCTCTCCGCGCCGGTGCGGGTCACCGGCGGGGGTCACCGCAGACTGAACCGTCAACCAGGCCGACGGACAACCCACTTGGCGGTATCGGGAGATACGCGCGACAGCACGGCCGTGTTCAGTCGCCGAGCGGACCGAACCCGGAGAACCCGGCCACGAACGCGCGCGAACGGTCACGGCCCGGCCGGTTCACCCCTGTTCCAGGCGTACGTGGGAGCCGAAGCGGTCGCTGCCCTCGGAGACGAAGGTCGGGCCGGGGGCGATCTCGGTGAAGCCCGCGTCGCGGACCACCGGCAGGGCGCTCGCCGTGAGCGCGGCCCAGTGCTCGGCGCTGGCCTCCCGTACGGAGAGGGGGAAGCCCGCCTCGCGCCAGGACACGCGGTCGCTGTCGGACAGTTCCCACCAGAGCAGTTGCGCGGCGTGCCCGGCCTGGGCCATCGTCTTGCCCGCGGACATCTCCAGGTGCGGGTTGAGCCAGAGCGCCGGGTCTCCGGGGCGGCCCGGCCCCGGGACCGCAGGGTCCTCCAGGTCCGTGCCGGACACCTGGAGCTTCGCCAGCTCCTTGGGCCAGCCGTCCAGCGGGATCGGCGGGAACACCCGTACCTCCGCGGACTCGCCCTTGACCGTGATTCCCGGCAGCGCCTCCGCGCGCCGCCACTCCGCGCCGCGCGCCCGGCGCACGACCTTGCGGATCCGGGCGTCCTGCCAGTCCGTCATCGCCCTCGCCCACGCGCCGTCGCCCGTCGAGCGCTCGTCGGCGAGGATCTCCAGGACGGCGCGAGCGGCGGTCTCCAGCGCGTCGGTACGCGCCGGCGGCTCGGC
The DNA here is from genome assembly GCF_043081505.1 of Streptomyces sp. NPDC014870. Lineage (NCBI taxonomy): Bacteria > Bacillati > Actinomycetota > Actinomycetes > Kitasatosporales > Streptomycetaceae > Streptomyces > Streptomyces sp. NPDC014870. Next base: position 31,189 of record NZ_JBIBWQ010000017.1, on the reverse strand, counting down.
CCGCTCGATGCGTACGACGAGGGGAAGGACGAACTGGGGCTTCTCGTCCCGTGCGTCCGTGGGTACGGCGGTGTCGATCTCGATCGGGATCTCGGTCTCGTTGCTGCTCACCCGGCAAGTCTGCCACTGCTCGCACAGGTGTTTCTTGTCGGAATGATCGGTTCCGGGACAGGATGCCTGTCATGAAGAGCGATCTTTTCTCCGGCGAACACCTCGCCGAGACCGGCACGTTCCCGGGTATGAGCCTGCAGAACGCCAAATGTGTGAAGTACGTCGTCAACGGAGAGATGCACGCACGGCAGGGATCGATGATCGCCTTCCGCGGCGACCTCCAGTTCGAGCGCAAGAGCCAGGGCATCGGCGGCATGCTCAAGCGGGCCGTGACGGGTGAGGGTCTCGCGCTGATGGCCGTCCGTGGCCAGGGCGAGGCCTGGTTCGCGCAGGAGGCGCAGAACTGCTTCATCGTCGAGATCGAGCCGGGCGACGCGTTCACGGTCAACGGCCGCAACGTGCTCTGCTTCGACGCCACCCTCTCGTACGAGATCAGGACGGTGAAGGGCGCCGGCATGACCGGCGGCGGCCTCTTCAACAGCGTCTTCACCGGCCAGGGCAAGATAGCCCTGGCCTGCGAGGGCACGCCGATCGTCATCCCGGTCACCCCGCAGGCCCCGGTCTGTGTGGACACCGACGCCGTCGTCGGTTGGAGCGAGCAGCTCCAGACCTCGCTCCACCGCTCGCAGTCCATCGGTTCCATGATCCGCGGCGGCTCGGGCGAGGCCGTCCAGCTCCGCCTCGACGGCCAGGGCTTCGTCATCGTCCGGCCGAGCGAGGCCACCCCGCAGAAGGCCTCCTCCAACTGAACCTGGAGCGGGTGGGGCGCCGTTACGGCCCGCGCGGCCCGTGGGTGCTGCGCGGGGTGGACCTCGTCCTGCCCGCGGGCGCCCTCGTGCGGCTCACCGGCGCCAACGGCAGCGGCAAGTCGACGCTGCTGCGGGTCGTCGCGGGCATCGACGCGCCGACCGAAGGACGGATCACGGGTCGGCCGCCGCGCACCTCGTACGTCCCGGAACGCTTCCCCTCCGCGCTGCCGTTCACGGCGACCCGCTATCTGAGCCACCTCGGACGCGTCCAGGGGCTCGACCGGGCCGAGGCCGCCCGGCGGGCGCGCGCGTGGCTGGAGCGGTTCGGGGCGGGCTCCTTCGCGGACACCCCGCTCGCCGAACTCTCCAAGGGCAGCAGCCAGAAGGTCGCCGTCGCCCAGGCACTCCTCGCGGACCCGCAGCTGACCGTCCTGGACGAGGCGTGGACCGGCCTGGACGCCGCCGCGCGGAGCGAACTCGACCGCGCGGTCCGCGAGCGCGTCGCGGCGGGCGGCACCGTGGTCTTCGTCGACCACGACCCGCGCCGGCTGTCCGGGGAGACCGACGCGGTGTACGAGGTGGAGGCGGCGGGCCGGGTACGTCCAGGAGCGGACCCGCGCCACGACGGCGGCGGCGCACGCCCGCGCGCACGGATCGTGGCCTCCGGCGGCCGCCCGCTCCCCGAAGGTCTTCCCGGCTCGCCCACACGTGCGCCCGGACCCGGCCGTACGGCGACGCCGACGGTGTGGGCCGTCGACGCGGCGCACTCGGACGCACTGCTCCGGGCCCTGCTCGACGCCTCCTGGCACATCCACGAACTCAAGCAGGACGGCGACCGGGTGGGAGGACGGGGATGACCGCGCTCCTTCGCTACCAGACCGACCTGCTGCTGCGCTCCCAGCGCTGGCTGGCGCCCCTGCTGCTGTACGCGGTCCTCCTCGCCGTCGCCGTGCGCTCCGGGGAGCCCGTGCTCGGCGCCCTCGGCTACGCGGCCGCCGCGCTGCTCCCGGTCACCGCCTGGCTGGTACGGATCTGTCTCGGCCAGGAGCCCGCCGCCGCGCGGAACGTGGTGGCCGCGGCGGCGGGACGGCGACGGGCGCACCTCGCGGCGATCCTGGCCGCCGTCCTCTGCGCGGCCCCGCTCGGGGCGGTCGCGGTGCTCGGGGTGACCGCGGTCGGCGACACCCGCGGTGTCGGCGCGCCCGGGGCCGTGGCCTCGGGGCTCCTGGCCACCGCGGCCTGCGTCCTGACCGGCGCGGCCGTGGGCACCCTCACCAGCCGCCCGCTGCTGCGCTCCCGGGGCTGGTCGCTCGCGGCCCTGGTCCTGGCCTCTCTCCTGGCCCTGGTGACGACCGGCTCCCCGGCGAAGCACGCCGTGACGGCCCTGGTCACCGGCGCGCGCACGGCGGCGGTCCCGCTGCCGTGGCCCGCCCTGCCGGGCGCCCTGCTCCTCGCCGCCGCGGCGGTGGCGCTCAGCGTCAGGGCCACGGCATGGCGGGAATGAGCGGCCCTAGGGCCTGTCCGGCCCTGATCCACCGGACAGGCCCTAGGGTGTGACCGTCCCCGCCCCGGCCATCAGCTCCGACACCTTCACGAAGCGGTAGCCCCGCGCGCGCAGTTCGGGCACGATCCTGCGGATCGCGTGCTCGGTGACGGGCGCCGCGCTGCGCGTGCAGTGCATGACCACGAGCGAGCCGGGCTTCACCCCGTCGATGACCTGCTCGGCGACCGCGTCGCCGTCCTTGGCGAAGGCATCGCCGCTGACCACGTCCCACTGCACCGCGGTGACCTTCGCGGGTCCGAGCGCACGCAGCGCCCGGTCGTCGTAGCAGCCGCCGGGGAAGCGGAAGTACGGCACGACGTTGCGCGCCCCCGCCTTCCGGAACGCCTCGAAGGCCCGCTGCACGTCGGCGGCCATGTCCTGCTTCGCGACCGTCGGCAGGCCGTAGCAGGGCGAGGCGAAGGCGTAGTGGCTGTACGAGTGGTTGGCGATCTCGAAGCGGGGGTCCGTGCCGATCGACCGGGCCTGGTCCGGGTACTCCTCGGCCCAGCGTCCCGTCATGAAGACGGTCGAGTCGACCTTCAGCCGTCGCAGGGTCTCGATCAGCGCCGGGTTGTCGAAGCGCTCCCCGCTCGCGGCCCGGGGCCCCTGGTCGGCCGTCATGTCGGCGTCGAAGGTGAGCGCGACGACCTTCTCCCCGCCCTTGCGGGCGCGCTCGAACACGGGCGTGACCCCACCGGGTCCCGGCGCCATCGTCGGCGGCGCCTTGCGCACGACGGCCGGCCCGGGCGCGGCACCGGGACTCGCGCTCGCACCCGTGGCGGGCTTGGGGCCCGACGAGGTGGGGTTCGACGGCGTGGCGGGGCTCGGCCGCGTGGTGGGGCTCGACGGTGTGGTGGCGGACGGGCCGTCAGGCGCCGTCGCCGTGTCGGCCGCGCCCCTGCCGCAGCCGACGAGTACGGCACCCAGCAGAGCAAGCGCCGACAGTTTTCGTACAGAAATGGTCACCCACGGAAATTAACCGATCAGGTCGCGAGCAGCCGCGTCCGGCACTCCGCCACGTCGAAGTCGCCCGGCGGGTACCGCGGGTCCAGGTCGGTGAGGTGCTCCAGGAGGAGCTTGCTGATCGCCCAGTTGCGGTACCACTTCCGGTCCGCCGGGACCAGGTACCACGGGGACTCCTCCGTGGAGCAGCGTTCGAGCGCGAGTCCGTACGCCTCCTGGTACGCGGGCCACAGAGCCCGCTCCTCGATGTCGCCGGTGTTGAACTTCCAGTGCTTCTCCGGGTTGTCCAGGCGCTCCAGGAGCCGAGCCCGCTGTTCCTCGTACGAGATGTGGAGGAAGACCTTGACGATCGTCACGCCGTCGTCGATCAGGGACTCCTCCCAGCGGTTGATCTGGCCGTAGCGGCGGCCGAGGTCGCGGCGGGGGACCAGTTCGCGGACACGGGCGATGAGGACGTCCTCGTAGTGCGAGCGGTCGAAGATGCCGATCTCGCCCGGCACCGGCAGCGCCCGGGAGATCCGCCAGAGGAAGGGGTGCCCGCGCTCCTCGGCCGTCGGGGCCTTGAACGCGCGGATCCGGCAGCCGGAGGGGTTGAAGTAGCCGATGACGTGCTTGACCGTGCCGCCCTTGCCGCTGGTGTCCATGCCCTGGAGGACCAGCAGCAGCCGGCGGCGGTCGCCGGCCGTGCTCGCCGCGTACAGCCGCTCCTGGAGGTCGGCCAGGCCAGGACCCAGCTGGGCCGTCGCCGCGATCCCGTCCGTCTTGCCCGCGGGCCCGGCCGGGATGTCCGACGCGGAGTACGCGGACAGGTCGACCGGCTCGCCGACCGGCAGCCGCAGGACGTCTCGGAGGGCCGGCTCCGCCCGCTTCCGCGGGGCTTCCCGCCCCGTCTTCGCGCGCCTGCCCCGCTCGTCCCGCTTCTGCTTGTCCTTGTCCTTGTCCTTGCCCTTGTCCTCCTTGGCCACCTCGCCGACCCTTCCCGTCCGTCCGGTCGCCCGCCCGCTCCGACCGCGCCCTCCACCGATCCTGCGACGGAAAGCGCGGCCGCGCGACCGGGCGACCGGCCGTCGACGGGGGCTACGTCAGCACCACGGGCCCCGCACGGCGAACGTCGTCCCCGGCGTGTAGCAGTTGACGTACATGGTCGTGCCGTCCGGGGAGAACGTCACGCCCGCGAACTCGCCCCACTCCGGGTTCTGCGGCGTGCCGATGTTCTGCGCCCCGCGGGCCACCGCGTACACCTCGCCCTTCCGGGTCAGTCCGTACACGTGCTGCGCCCCGTCGCCGTCCTCGCAGACCATCAGGCCGCCGCTCGGGGCGAGGCAGATGTTGTCCGGTGACTCGCCGGGGAGCTGGATGTCCGTGCTCGGGCCGAAGACGACGACGAGGGTCAGCCGGCGGCGGTGCGGCTCGTACCGCCACACCTGCCCGAAGTGGGTCGCGCCCGAACCGTCGGCGGTGCGGGCGAAGGACGACACGAAGTAGACGGACCGGTCGCCCCAGTAGCAGCCCTCCAGCTTCTGGGCGTGCGTGATGCCGCGCGGCCCGAAGTCCTGGAGCCTGATGGGGGTCTCGGCCGCCTGCGGGTCCGGGACGGGCACCCACTCGACGCCGTCGAAGCTCGCTCCGGTCTCCTGGATCACCGAGAGGTCGGGCACGCCCGGCACCCGCATGGCCTCCAGGGCCCCGCCCGCGCGCAGCGAACCGTGGCCGCCCAGGGGCTTCTCGGGCAGGAAGCGGTAGAAGAGCCCGAACGGTTTCTGGAACGCGTCCTCCGTCTCGTACACGATCCCGCTGCGCGGATCGACGGCGATCGCCTCGTGCGCGAAGCGGCCCATGGCCGTGAGCGGTACGGCTCCGGTGCGGCGCGGGTCGGCGCCGTCGACCTCGAAGATGAACCCGTGGTCCTTGGTGTAGCCACCGGTCCCGGCCTTGTCCTCGGTCTCCTCGCAGGTGAGCCAGGTGCCCCAAGGGGTCGGCCCGCCGGCGCAGTTGACGGCGGTGCCGGCGATCGCGACCCGCTCGTCGAGGACGTTCCCGCGGCCGTCGAGGGTGAGCGCCGTACAGCCGCCCTTGGCGGCCGGGTCGTAGGTCAGGCCCTCGACCGTCGGGACGCCGATCCTGCCGGTGACCCGGTTCTCGTGGTTGCGGACCAGATGGACGCGGCCCCGGCGGCCGGCGAAGGCGCCCATGCCGTCGAAGTTGCTCGGGACCGGGCCCTCGCCGGAGCGGAGGGGGTCGCCCTGGCGGGAGAGGACGGTGTAGCGGAAGCCCTTGGGGAGGTCGAGGAGGCCGGCGGGGTCGGGGAGGAGGGGGCCGTAGCCGGCGTGGCCACGGGCGGCGGCCGTACCGGCGAAGAGCTCGCCGAGGGCGCCCGAGAAGGCGATACCGGCGACGGAGGCGCCGGTGCGGGAGAGGATCTGACGTCGTGTCGCGGACATGCCGAGGCAACCCTTCTGTTGGCGGACAGAGAGAGAAGTGACGTGTGACCCGCATGTGTGTATCACGCGGTCTGGTGACACGTGAACCCATGCGGGCCACACGGCCTCACTTGGCGTCAGAAGTTGTACGGATCAGAGGAGTTCGGCGGTCAGCGTGATCGTCGTGCCGGTGAGCGCCTGGCTGACGGGGCAGTTCTTCTTCGCGTCCTCGGCCAGGGACTGGAACTGGTCCGCGTCCAGGCCCGGGACCTCGCCGCGGACGGTCAGGTGGATGCCCGTGATGCCCTCGCCCGGCTGGAAGGTGACGTCGGCCTTCGTCTCCAGGCGGGTCGGCGGGTTGCCCGCCTTGGCCAGGCCGTTGGAGAAGGCCATCGAGAAGCAGGACGAGTGCGCGGCGGCGATCAGCTCCTCCGGGCTGGTCTTGCCGTTCGGCTCCTCGGCGCGGGACGGCCAGGAGACCTCGTACGAGCCGAGCTTGGAGGAGTCGAGGGTGACGACGCCCTTGCCCTTGAGGAGGTCGCCCTCCCAGACGGTGTGGGCGTGGCGGACGGTGGCCATGTGAATCCCTTTCGATCGGGTATGGCCCCCAACCTACTGCGCGACCAAGCCCTTCGCGTCGCGTGCGAGCGCGGTGAGCCGGGAGATCGCCCGGAAGTACTTCTTGCGGTACCCGCCGTTCAGCATCTCCTCATTGAAGAGCTTGTCGAACGGAAGCCCGGAGGCCAGGACCGGGACCTCACGGTCGTAGAGGCGGTCGGCGAGGACGACGAGGCGCAGCGCCGTCGACTGGTCCGGGATCGCCCGCACGTCCGTGAGGCAGACCGCCGTCAGGTCGTCGGTGAGCGCGCCGTAGCGGCTGGGGTGCACCTTCGCCAGGTGGTCGAGCAGGTGCGGGAAGTCGTCGAGGGAGGCGCCGGGCGTCGCGTACGCCGCCTTCGTCACCTCTTCGTCGGAGTACGGCGCCGGCGCCTCGGGCAGCCCGCGGTGGCGGTAGTCCTCGCCGTCGATCCGTAGCGGACGGAAGTGCGCGGAGAGGCCCTGGATCTCGCGGAGGAAGTCGGCGGCGGCGAAGCGGCCCTCGCCCAGCTTGCCCGGGAGCGTGTTGGAGGTGGCGGCGAGCGCCACGCCCGACTCGACGAGCCGGCTGAGGAGGGAGGAGACGAGGACGGTGTCGCCCGGGTCGTCCAGCTCGAATTCGTCGATGCAGAGGAGCCGGTGGCCGCTCAGGGTCTGCACCGTCTGCTGGAAGCCGAGCGCGCCGACCAGGTTGGTCAGCTCCACGAAGGTGCCGAAGGCCTTGAGTCCCGGCTCGGCGGGCGTCGCGTGCCAGAGGGAGGCCAGCAGGTGGGTCTTGCCGACGCCGTACCCGCCGTCGAGGTAGACCCCGCGCGGACCGCTGGGGGAGGCGGGCTTCTTCGCGAACCAGCGGCTGAGGACCGGCCGCTTGCCCGCGCCGGTGGCGTGCGCGCCGCCGAGCCCTTCGGCGAAGGAGCTGAGGACCTTCACCGCGTCGGTCTGGCTGGGCTGGTTCGGGTCCGGGATGTACGTGTCGAAACGGACCGAGTCGAAGCGCGGCGGCGGCACCATCTCCGCGACGAGGCGGTCGGCGGGGACATGGGGCTCCCGGGCGCAGAGGGAGGCCGGAGCGGCTTCGGTGGAAGCCGCTTCGGTCATGGCGCGGGGGGCGTGGGAGGCACGGGTCGACACAGTTCCCCACTCTAAGCGCCGTGTCAGACTGCGAGGATGCGACGCCTGTTCCCTGTGACGGACATGACAGCCACGACCGCCGGCCCCGCCACCGGGACCGCGGGCCCCGCCACCACCGGCGGCGGCGCCGGGACCGCCGTGCCGGCGGTCGACGACACGGGCCGGGAAGGGGCGGTCGGGTCGTCCGTCACGCAGGCGGTCGGCGTGGACGCGCTCCGTGACCGGGAGTGGTCCCTCGACGAGCTCGCCGACGCCTACGCCTACCCGGACCTGGCCCCCGGCGAGAGCTGGCTGCGGGCCAACATGGTCTCCTCGCTCGACGGCGCGGGGCAGCACGACGGCCGGTCCCAGCCGCTCTCCTCGGACGGCGACATGCGGATCTTCGGCACCCTGCGCGGTCTCGCCGACGTGATCGTCGTCGGCGCGCAGACCGTGCGCCAGGAGGGATACCGCCCGGCACGCGCGCGTGAGGCCTTCGCGGCCCGCCGGGCGGCCGCCGGGCAGGGTGTCGCGCCGGTGATCGCCGTGGTCAGCGCCTCCCTCGACCTCGACTTCACGCTGCCGCTCTTCACCGAGCCCCTGGTCCCGACCCTCGTCCTGACCGGTGCGGCGGCGCCCGCCGACCGGGCGGCCGAGGCCCGGGCGGCCGGGGCGGAGGTGGTGATCGCGGGCGACGGGACCGGCATCGAGCCGAGCCGCGCGGTCGCAGCGCTGGCCGAGCGGGGGCTCAGGCGGCAGCTGACCGAGGGCGGTCCCCGGTTGCTGGGCCAGTTCGTGGCGGCGGGGGTGCTCGACGAGATGTGCCTGACGGTCTCGCCGACCATGACGGCGGGCAGCGCGCAGCGTATCGCCGGAGGGCCGTCGGTGGCCGTCCCGCAGCGGTTCGACGTGGCGTCCGTGCTGGAAGAGGCCGGGTTCCTCTTCACCCGCTACCGTCGGATCTGACAGTCGGCGGAATTTGTCGTTCCGGTTAGCTTCCGCTGGGCACACTTACCCCCGTAGACCCCGTGCGGGCACGGGGAAGGATGGTTTCCGCAGAAGGGCTCCTGAGGTGTTCACAAGCGTTCTGATGATCGAGAAACCCCTCACGTCCGTCGACGTGGAATTCGTCACCACCCTGCACGGCGACGAGGACGTGTCCTTCATCGTTCTGATGCAGCCCCGTGGTGACCAGGCCGATGTACTGCTGCGCGCCATCGACGACGTCGCCATGGGCGAACTGAAGGAAGCGACCCGCGAGGGCGAGGAGCCGGAGGGCAAGGCGGCCCGAGGCCCCGCCGAGCAGGCCCTGGAGTACTCACTCCAGGGGCTGCGGAACGCCGGCTGCGAGGCGGTCGGACAGGTGGTCGAGGACCACCCCCTGGACAGGATGAAGTCCGTGGTCGACGAGTCGGAGGCGGACGAGGTCATCGTGCTGACCGCCCCGCACTACGTGGAGGAGTTCTTCCACCGGGACTGGGCGTCACGGGCCCGTCACAAGGTGGGCGTGCCGGTCCTGAAGCTCTTCGCGCACAGCGAGGCGGAGAGCGCCTGAGCCTGAGCCGAGCCCGAGCGATCGGACGCCCGGGCACCTGGACATCCAGGTGCCCGGGCGTCGTGCGTCCGGGGCGTCCGGCGTCCGGGCCTCCGGCGTCCGGGCCTCCGGCCTGCGGCGTCCGGGCGGACACGGCGGGGGCGGGGCGGGGCCGTCGGCCGGGGGCTGTCACAGGGAGCCACTAGGCTGGGGACCTCCTGTACGTCGTCCCCCGGGGAGAACACTCATGGCACCCGCCATCCCTGCCGCCATGGAACGGCCGCACTTCATCGGCATCGGCGGTGCCGGAATGTCGGGCATCGCCAAGATCCTCGCCCAGCGCGGAGCCAAGGTCGCCGGGAGCGACGCGAAGGAGTCCGCGACCGCCGAGGCGCTGCGCGCGCTCGGGGTCACGGTGCACATCGGGCACGCCTCCGCCCACCTCGCCGACGACGCCTCCGCCGTGGTCGTCTCGAGCGCCATCCGCGCCGACAACCCCGAGCTGGCCCGCGCCGCCGAGCTGGGCATCCCGGTCGTCCACCGCTCCGACGCGCTCGCCTCCCTCATGGACGGCCTGCGCGCGATCGCCGTCGCCGGTACGCACGGCAAGACCACGACCACCTCGATGCTGGCCGTCGCCCTCACCGAGCTCGGTCTCGACCCCTCGTACGCCATCGGCGGCGACCTCGCGGGCCCGGGCACGAACGCCCGCCACGGCGACGGCGAGGTCTTCGTCGCCGAGGCGGACGAGAGCGACCGCAGCTTCCAGAAGTACGACCCCGAGGTCGCGATCGTCCTCAACGTCGAGCTGGACCACCACGCGAACTACGCCTCCATGGACGAGATCTACGAGTCCTTCGAGGCCTTCAGCGCCAAGATCCGCCCCGGCGGCACCCTCGTCGTCGGCGAGCACGCGGGCGCGCGCGAGCTGGCGCGCCGTGTCGCGGGCCGGCAGGACCTCCGGCTCCTCACGGTCGGCGAGTCCGCGGACTCCGACGCCCGGATCCTCTCGATCACCCCGAAGGGCATGGCCAGCGAGGTCGTCGTCCTCCTCGACGGTGTCGAGCACACCTTCACCGTCTCCGTCCCCGGCCGTCACTACGCGCACAACGCCGCCGCCGCCCTCGCCGCCGGCTCCCGTGTGGGCATCGACCCGGCGGAGCTGGCCCAGGCCCTCACCGCGTACACCGGTGTCGGCCGCCGTCTCCAGCTCAAGGGCGAGGCGGCCGGTGTGCAGGTCATCGACTCGTACGCACACCACCCCACCGAGATGACCGCCGACCTGGAGGCCATGCGCGGCGCCGCCGGGGCCGCCCGCCTCCTGGTCGTCTTCCAGCCCCACCTCTTCTCCCGCACCCAGGAGCTCGGCAAGGAGATGGGCGACGCCCTGGCCCTCGCCGACGCCTCCGTGGTCCTGGACATCTACCCGGCCCGCGAGGACCCGATCCCCGGCATCACCAGCGAGCTGATCATCGCGGCCGCCCGCGCGGCGGGCGCCGACGTGACGGCCGTGCACGACAAGGGCACGGTCCCGGACGTCGTGGCGGGAATGGCCAGGCCCGGTGATCTCGTTCTGACGATGGGCGCGGGCGACGTCACGGACCTCGGTCCCGAGATCCTCGCCCGCCTGTCGAGCTGAGGAGCATGTGATGTCGTCGTACGAGGTCGAGAAGCCGGACGAGCAGTGGCGTGCGGAGCTGACCCCGCAGGAGTACCAGGTCCTGCGCCAGGCGGGCACCGAGCCCGCCTTCCGGGGCGAGTACACGGACACGAAGACGAAGGGCGTCTACTCCTGCCGGGCGTGCGGCGCCGAGCTGTTCACGTCGACGGAGAAGTTCGAGTCGCACTGCGGCTGGCCGTCCTTCTACGACCCGAAGGAGAGCGAGGCGGTCGAGCTGATCGAGGACCGCTCGCACGGCATGCTCCGCACCGAGGTGCGGTGCTCGCGGTGCGGCTCGCACCTGGGCCATGTCTTCGAGGGCGAGGGGTACCCGACCCCGACCGACCAGCGGTACTGCATCAACAGCATCTCGCTGCGGCTGACGCCGGACGAGGGCTGACCAGCCGCCCGTTTATTCGGTGGAGGTCCCGGCGAGGCGCTGTCAGGGTGTGGCGCATGACGTCGCACCACGCAGAGCGGCTCCTGACCGAGCTGCATGCCTCGCTGGGACTGCGCAGACGACCCGAGGACGTGGCCCAGCTCGTCTCCGACCTGTTCACCGCCCTCGGGGCCGACCTCGACCCGGCCACCGCCAACGCCCTGGACACGGCCACGGCGAACTCGCTGCGCAGCCTCTGGCACGGATACACCTCCATGCGCGAGGACTTCGCCCGGCCGGTCGGCGCGCAGCGCCAACTCGGCCGGGCGGCCACCCTGTTCAGGAGCGTGCCGGAGCTTGCGACGGAGGCCGGTGACGACCCCGCGCGCATCGAGGCGGTGATCCGCCGGGCCGGCGAGGAGATCGGGCGGGCGTACGGCGAGAACGACTTCGGCATGGACCGGCTCAACCGGGAGGAGCGGGCCGGGGCGGGCATCGGCGAGCTGTCGAAGCGTCAGTACAACAAGCGCTTCCGGCTGTTGCGCCGGATGGAGGCCAAACTCGCCCGGGTCGTCCACGAACAGCGGCGGCGCGAGGTCACGCTGACCGGCAAGGGCGCGATCGCGCACACCCTGCCGTACGAACGGTTCGCCGCCGACCCCGGCAGGAGCGCCTTCGTCGCCTACCTCACCGCGCGCGGGTACATGCGGAGCATCTTCACCAACGGCAAGCAGCGCCGCCCGTACGACGAGGTGGCCGACGCCCTGTTCCAGCGGCTGCGCGCGGAGCCGGAGCGGACCGACTGGTACGTCGTGGCGCACGCGTACCCGACCGAGGAGGTGCTCGGCCACCTCACCGACCAGGAACTCTCCGAGCTGCTCGCGCGCTGGAGCCGCTTCCTGCGCGAGGTCGCCGGACAACTGGAGGACGCCTGGAACCGGTGCGCCCTGGAGCGCGACACGATGATCGTCCGCCCCGGCAACGACTCCTCGACCTGGAACCAGGCCGCTCAGGCTTGGAGCACCGCCCGCGCCCACTGGCTCGCGCTCCTCACCGAACTGGGGCGGGAGGACTTCCTCGACCGCGTCTGCCCGGGCAAGGTGCCCCGGCTGATGGCCGCCGACGTGGCCTACTGGCACCGGAAGACCAAGGGCGGCCTGCACCCGGACACGTACGTGTGGGCCGAACTGCCGCTGCCCTGGGAGGTGTTGCGTGGAGAGGCGGAGTGCCCGCGCGCGCTGGTCGAGCAGGTCTGCGCACGCCACGGCGTCGACCCGGTGGCCGGCGGCTGGACCGCGCCACGTCCCGCCGCCGAGCCGGCCCGGTTCCGGCGCACCCCCGAGCTGGTGCACGGTGTCCAGGTCGCCGATCCGCTGATGGCGAGCGCCCTGCGCTCGGCCGGTGTCTTCTCGGGCAAGGGGCAGCGGGCGGTGGCGAACGAGTGGCTGTGAGCGAGTGGCTGCGACGACCGGGCCCCGCCGGGGGAACGGGCGCGCGGAAACCGGTTGACCCACGCGGCGCGCTCCGATGAGGATGGGCGCGGCGGCGAGGAAGCTCTGCGGAGGAGCGCCCGGCTCGATCTCCGGGTGGACGTAGGTTCGAATCCTGCCCTTGCCGCCGCCCCGACTCCCCTTCACCCGAGGTGGACGCGTGACCACCCCCGCCACCACCGCTGTGCACGTCGTCTACGCGCACCCCAGTGAGCGCGGCTTCACGCGCGAGGTGCTCGGCGCCTTCCTCGACGGACTGGCCGACGCCGGTCGTCCGTACACGGTCTCGGACCTCTACGCGATGGACTTCCGCTCGGAACTCACGCGGGCCGAGTACGAGCGCGAGTCCGGCTACGACGCCGAGGCGCCCGTTCCCGATGACGTCGCCGCCGAGCAGGCCAGGCTCGCCGCCGCCGACACCTGGGTGTTCGTCTACCCGGTGTGGTGGGCGGACTGTCCCGCCCGGCTCAAGGGCTGGTTCGACCGCGTCTGGACGGTGGGGTTCGCCCGCCGGACCGTGGGCGAACCACGGCTCGTGGAGAAGGCCCTGGTCCTCTGCACGGCCGGGTACGACATCGCCGAACTCGAAGCCTCCGGCTGCTACCGGGCGATGCGGACCGTCATGCTGACCGACCGGATCGGCGAGCGGGCGAGGACGAGCGAGTTCGTGCTCCTCGGCGGCTCGGCGAGCGCGAGCGCGAGCGCGAGCGGCTGGCAGGTCCTCAAGGCCGAACACCTGGCCCGGGCGAAGGCGCTGGCGCGTTCGGTCTGACGATCACGGGTGCGGGGATCGCGCCTCGGCCCTGGGGGAGGCGCTCCGCGGCTGCTCGGTGGTGCGGCCCGCGCGCCGTCGGGCGATGTCGCCGACGGCGAGGGTCAGGACCCCCGCGAGCAGGCCCCAGAACGTCGAACCGATGCCGAAGAGCGTGAAGCCGGACGCGGTCGCGAGCAGTGTCACCACGGCCGGTTCGCGAAGGCGGTCGTCGCGGAGGGCCGAGGTGAGGGAACCGGCGATCGTGCCGAGCAGCCCGATGCCCGCGATCCCCAGGACGAGGGCGGGCGGCATCGCCGTCAGCAGCCAGCCGACCGTTCCGCCGAAGAGGCCGACGAGCAGGTAGAAGACCCCCGTCCAGACGCCGGCGATGTAGCGCTTCCTGGGGTCGGGGTGGGCCGCCTCGCCGCTGCAGATGGCGGCGGTGATGGCGGCCAGGTTCAGACCGAAGCAACCGAGCGGCGCCAGCACGGTGTTGACCGCTCCGGTCCACGTCAGAATGGGCGAGATCGGCGTGGAGTAGCCGGCGTTGCGGAGCACGGCCACGCCGGGAAGGTTCTGCGACGCCATCGTCACGGCGAAGAGCGGAAGACCGACGCCGATCAGGACCTGCCAGTCGAACTCGGGCCGTACGAAGGACGGTTCGGCCAGCGCGAGCTCGAATCCGTCCAGCTTCCACGAGCCCTGCCACGCCGTCGCCGCGATCCCCACGGCGAGCGCCCCGACGACCGCGTAGCGGGGGAACCAGCGGCGGCCGGCGAGATACGCCAGGAACATGGGGACGGCGATGAGGCCGTTCCGCTCCATCTGCGTGAAGAGTTCGGTGCCGAACTGGAGCAGCACCCCGGCGAGCAGCGCCGAGGCGAGCGGATCCGGGATCCGGTTCATGATCCGTTCGAACCAGCCGGTGACCCCGCTGATCACGATGAGCACGGCGGAGAGCAGGAACGCCCCGACCGCCTGAGCCATCGTCACGCCCTGCAGGCCGGTGGCGAGCAGCGCGGCGCCCGGCGTCGACCAGGCCGTCACCACCGGGGCGCGGTAGCGCAGCGAGAGGCCGATGCAGGTGACCCCCATCCCGATGCCGAGGGCGAAGACCCACGAGGTGAGCTCGGCGGAGGTGGCCCCCGCGGCCTTGGCGGCCGTGAAGACGACGGCCACGGAGCTGGTGACGCCGATGAGCACGGCGAGGAACCCGGCGGAGACGGCGGTGGCCGGTGCGGCGGATCGCAGGTGTCGTATGAATGCCATGGCCTGGGCATCCTGGCACACCGATTGCCGGGCGCCCGCACGGTTTTCCACAGGTCTGGACGCTCACGCGGCTGACCCCGCGGGCGACGGCCGCCCGGCGACGGTGACCGACATGGGCAAGGCCCAGGGGTGGCTGCGCCGCGGGAGGCGCTGACCTTCCCTCGCCCCCGAGTTCGCCGGTCTTTTCCTCAGCGACATCGCGTTGTTGATCTCCCGTCACTCAAGTGGCAGAAGTCACATTTTGCTTTGACTGGTGTGACCGAAATGGTGGCGAATGACGTAGTCATAGTCCGTGGACCGGCCAACTTGCCCCTCCCTAACGTCACGTGGCGGCACGTGATGATCACGTGGCGATCGCGTGAGGATCAGCGGGAGGGGCGGGGATGCATCGGCGGGGGGACACACGCGTGCGGTCGAGAGTCGCACGAACGGGGACTGCTTGGGGTGTGGTCGGGGCGCTCGTCGCAGCTGCCCTGGCCGCGGGGGGCGTGCACGCACGGTCGGCCGTGGCAGCCGTCCGTGCGGCGGAGACGGCCCCGCCCGCGGGAGCACCGGCGGCACGGGACGAGGACTCGGCCATCGCCGAGGCACACCGAACCGGCAAGAAGGTCGAGGTGCTCTCGCTGCGGGGGGAGAGTCGCGACGTGTTCGCGACCCCGGACGGTTCGCTGGAGGCCCGGGAACATCTGCGGCCGGTCCGGACCAGGGTGAACGGGGCGTGGCGGGACGTCGACACGACCCTGGTGTCGTCGGGTGCCGGGATGGTCGCGCCGAAGACCGCGTCGGTGGGTCTTGAGTTCTCGGCGGGGGGCGAGGGCCGCCCGCTGGTTCGCCTCCGGCGCGCCGGCCGGACGCTGGAGCTTTCGTGGCCCGGCAGGCTCCCGGCTCCGGAGCTTCGGGGCGACACCGCCACGTACGTGAACCTGTTGCCGGACGTGGACCTGCGGCTGGCGGCTCAGCCGGAGGGCTTCACGCAACTCCTCGTGGTCAAGTCCGCCGTCGCGGCCAAGGACCCGAAGCTGGCGAAGCTGCGGATGGGTATGGCCGCGAAGGGCATGAAGGTCGAGGAGACCGCGCAGGGCGGCTTGCGGGCCACGGACGCCGGCGCGGGCGGCACTGTCTTCGAGGCGGCCACACCGATGATGTGGGACTCCAGCGACGGCCCTTCCACCTCTCGCGCTTCCACGACCCTCGCTGACGGAAGCCGAAAGGGCGCGGCCTCCGCCGAGCCGGCGGCTGCCGAGTCGGGCAGGCTGGCGCCGGTCGGTGTGGAGCTCCCCAACGGTGGAAAGGAGCTGGTCCTCACGCCTGACGCCCAGGTGCTGGCCGGCCCTGGCACCGAGTACCCCGTCTACATCGATCCGCAGTGGTACTCGCCGAAGGCGACCGCGTGGACGATGGCGTCGAAGTACTGGGCCTCGTCCCCGCAGTGGAAGTTCAACGGGGAACCGGACGCCGGGATGGGTTACTGCGGCTGGGCCTACTGCCAGCCGCATGACACCAAGCGGCTCTTCTACCAGTTGCCGACCTCGGCGTTCGCGGGGAAGACGATCCTTTCGGCCGAGTTCGTGGTGCGCAACACGTGGTCCGCGTCCTGCGACCCGTACAGCGTCGAACTGTGGAAGACGAAGGGGATCTCCACGTCGACGACGTGGAACTCGCAGGACAACGACGACTTCTGGATCAGTCGCATCACCAGCTCATCCTTCGCCCACGGCTATGAGGGGTGTGCTGCCAAGGACGCCGAGTTCGATGTGAAGTCCGCGATCCAGCAGGCGGCCAACAGCAGTTCCTCCACCGTCACCTTCGGTCTTCGGGCGGCGAGCGAGCTGGAGAAGTACGCCTGGAAGCGGTTCTCCGACGACGCGTTCATCCGGGTGAACTACAACCGGCCGCCTCATCAGATCAAGACCTCCCAGCTCACGCAGGACCCGGGTGGCTCCTGTGGCTCTCCCAGCAACCCCAAGCGGGTGCGCTCCGTGCCGAAGCTGTCGGCGAACGGCGTCACCGACCCGGACAAGGACAGCGTCGCCGTACAGTTCAACGCCTTCTGGGACACGGGCGACGGCAAGGGCTTCGTGGCGCGGTGGACCTCGGCGCGTACGACGTCGAAGGCGTCGGGTTCGTCCTTCACCCTCGCCATGCCGTCCACGATCCCGCAGAACAGGACGATCGGCTGGTCGGCCAGGTCGTGGGACGGGGCGCAGTGGTCACCGTGGTCATCGGCCGGATCGGCCACGACTTGCTCCATGATCTACGACGCGTCCGTACCGAGCGGTCCGGCGATCACGTCGCCGCACTATCCGCAGTCGGACCCGGAGAATCCGAACGACCCCTGGGTCGACGGTGTGGGCCGCTATGGCCAGTTCACCTTCGATTCGGCTTCCACGGACGTCGTGAAGTACTGGTACGGGATCAACGGCGACCCTTCGAGCAAGCTGACCGTGACGACGACAGGAGGCGCCGCGCAGACCGTGAAGACGATGCCGACCAAGCCCGGCGTCAACTTCGTCACCGCGCAGGCCTTCGACGCGGCCGGGAACGGCAGCGAGATCCGCACCTTCCAGTTCCGCGTGCGGTCGGGACAGCCCGACCGGCTGTCCTGGCCCCTGGACGAACCGGCGGGCGCCACGAGCGCCACCGGCCGGGGTGGCGCTTGGCCCGCCAAGCTGTACGGCGGAGCCAAGCCCGGGGGAGAAGGCGTCCTGGGCGCGGGTGGCCTGACGCTGGACGGAACGGACGACTACGCGGCGAGTGACGCCCCCGTCCTCAACACCGCCAAGAGCTTCTCGGTGTCGGTGTGGGCGAAGGTGACCTCGACGCGGCCGGAGTTCGGATCGGTCGCCGTCTCCCAGATGGGCCTGACCCGCTCCGCCTTCGAGCTCTACTTCTCGTCGTCCCGTCAGGGCTGGGTGTTCGTCCGGCACGAGACGGACACCCGGTACCCCGCGGTCGCCCAAGCCGCGCAGCCGGCCTGCGCGAGCGGTGACACCCAGTGCGTCGCCTCGAGGTTGAACGCCTGGACACATGTCGCCGCCGTCTTCGAGAACGCCCCGAAGCTGATCAAGCTCTATGTGAACGGCCAGTTGGTGGGAACGGCCCCCTTCGACGGACCGTGGGACGCGCGCGGCCGCACGATGCTGGGCGCGACGGACGTGGCCGGCTCGCTCAACAGCTTCTTCGCGGGCAGCCTCGACGAGGCGCAGCTCTTCGACTACTCGCTGAGCGACAGCCAGGTGGGCCGGCTCGCGACCAAGCAGCCCGTGGACACGGGCCGTCCCGCGAAGCTGCTCTGGCCACTGGACGAGACGGCCGAGGCCACCGAGGTCACCGGCTTCGCCCAGCCGGTCGACGCCGGATTCCGGGGCGGTGTCACAGCCGGAGCGCCCGGGATCGTGGGGGCGGCACTGACCATGGACGGCGCCGACGACTACGCCACCACGGGGCGGCCGGTACTCGACACCTTCCAGAGCTTCGCGGTCTCCGCGTGGGTCAGGCTGCCGAAGGACAAGGAGAACCGGACCATGGTCGCCGTCGCCCAGAGCGGCAGCGCGGGCAGAGGGTTCGAGCTCTACCACTCCTCCGCCTGGGGCGGCTGGGTCTTCGGCCGCTCCGGCAGCGACAGCCCTACGGCGCCGCCGACCCGGGCGACCCAGTCGGGCTGCCCCGACACGGTCAGTTGCCTGGGATCTTGGACGCACCTGGTCGGCGTGAACGACTACGACACCTCCGAGATGCGCCTGTACATCAACGGGGTCCTGGCCGACACCGTGCCGTTCACCACCCCCTGGGCCGCGGCGGGCCCCGTCACCCTGGGGGCCCTGCCGACTTCGACCGGATCCACCCTCAACCACCTCAGGGGCGACCTCGACGCCGTGCGGCTGTACGACCGCGCGATCTCCGACGACGAGATCCGCCAGTTGTTCAAGCAGAACCCGACGGTCACCGGCCGCTGGAAGTTCGCCTCGCCCCAGGGGACGGCCACGCAGTCCCCGAACGACGTGAGCACCGCCAATCCCCTCTCCCTGGTCGGTGGCGCGACGACCGGTGAGGGCTGGGTGGACGGCGGTCTCCACATGGACGGAGTCGACGACCACGCGGTCTCGGCGGCCACCCCGGTGGACACCGGGGCGAGTTTCTCCGTCACCGCATGGGTGCAGGCGGCCGCCGTTCCGACCGAGGCCACGACGCTGATCAGCGTCTCCGGCACCCACCAGAACGCCTTCGCGGTGCGGTACCTGCCCGATGCCGCGCCCGGCGGGCCGGGCGGCTGGCAGATCTCCACGTCCTCCGCGGACGGCTCGGGCGCTGTCCAGACCTCCGTCGCCAACCGGCAGTTCTACCAGCCGACAGAGTGGAACCACCTGGCGCTCGTCTACGACGGATTCGCCCGGCGGCTGTCTCTGTACGTCAACGGCGAGCTGGAGCAGAGCACCTGCGCGGACGACGACGCCGATGGCGCGCCGGATGTCCCCACCTGCGCCGCCAACGTCTCCTGGGCGGAGAACACCGTCACCTACAAGGCCGTCGAGCCCCTCTGGATCGGGCGGCCGAAGTCTGCGACCGGCAAGCACTGGTCCGGAGTCGTCTCCGACCTCTGGACCTTCCAGGGCAGCCTCACCGAAGCCCAGGTCAGGCTGCTCGCAGTCGGCCAGCCGGGCATGCCGAGCACGGTTCCCGCGGGCTGACCCCTCCTCGAGCGTTCAAGACGAAGGACGACATGAACGGGATGAACGGCATATCAAGAACGCGATCCAGAGGCTGGTGGCAGCGGGTCGCGCTGACCACGGCCCTGGTCACGATGGGCTCGCTGCTCACCGGGGGCGGCGGCGCCGCCGTGGCCGTCGACGACGGCCGGGGCCGGCCGGGGCTCCCGGCGGCGGAGCGGGCCCTGCCTGGGACGTCCGCCCGAGTGAAGCCCCGCAAGGTGTCGCAGGAAGCGCGAACCCCTGGCCAGGCGCCCCGCGAGGCCTGGCCGAAGGCCGTCACCGCCGTACTGAAGCTGCCCGCGGTCACGAAGAGTGCCCGAACGGCCGCGGCGGCTCCGGTGAAGGCCGCCGGCCTGCCGCTGACGCTGACGGGCAAGGACGGCGGTGGAGACGTGACGGCCCGGGTCCTGGGCCGCGCCGAAGCGCTCAAGGCCGGGGTCAACGGCCTCGTGTTGACGCTGCGACGCGAGAACGCGGTCGGCAAGCCCGTGGAACCGGTGCGGGCGGAGGTCGACTACTCCGGATTCGAGGGTGCCTTCGGAGGTGGCTACGCCTCCCGCCTGACCCTTGTCGAGTTGCCGGCCTGCGCGCTGACGGAGCCGAAGGCCGCGAAGTGCCGCGTCGCCCGGCCGGTGGAGTCCGTCAACAACACGGAGACGGCCACCCTGTCCGCTCCGTCGCTGCGCATCGCGTCCGGGCAGGCGACCGTACTCGCCGTGGTGGCGGCGGAATCGGCCGGTAGCGGCGACTACAAGGCGACCACCCTCGCCCCGTCCGCGACCTGGCAGACCAATCTGAACACGGGTGACTTCAGCTGGTCCTACGGCATGCCCGTGCCCGAGGTACCCGGCGGACTGAAGCCGAGCATCGGGCTCGGCTACTCCTCCGCCGTCATGGACGGCCGTACCGGCGAGACCAACAACCAGTCCTCCTGGGTCGGCGGCGGGTTCGACCTGTGGCCCGGCTACATCGAGCGCCGCTACAAGCCGTGCGCGGACGACGGAGTGGAGAACGCCGACGGGTTCAAGCCGGGCGACTCGTGCTGGGCCTACGACAACGCCTTCATCAGCTTCAACGGCAAGGGCGGCGAACTGGTCCCCGTAGGCAACGCCGAGTTCAAGCTCCGCACCGACGACGGCACCCGGATCAAGAGGCTGACCTCGACCGAGCGCGCCAACGGTGACGGCGACAACGAGTACTGGGAACTCACCGACCCCTCCGGTGTGCGCTACTACTTCGGCTACCACCGCCTCGACGGCTGGTCGGCGGGGAAGCGGACCACGAACTCCACCTGGACCGTGCCCGTCTTCGGTGACGACTCGGGTGAACCGTGCCACTCCTCCGACTTCGCGAGCTCCTGGTGCCAACAGGCCTGGCGCTGGAACCTCGACTACGTCGTCGACCCGCGCGGAAACGCCATCGCGTACTACTACACCCCGGAGACGAACTCCTACGGCCGCAATCTGAAGGCCGCGGACGACACCCGCTACACGCGCGGCGGCCACCTCGACGAGATCGAGTACGGCCTCAACGCGTCGTCGGTGTACACGGCGAAAGCGCTCGGCAAGGTGTCCTTCACGAACGCCGAGCGCTGCCTGCCCGACGCGCAGACCACCTGCTCCAGCATCTCCACCGACTCCGCCCACTGGTACGACACCCCGTGGGACCTCAACTGCGACGAGGGCACCGACTGCGACCGAGGCCGTTCCTCGGCCTCCTTCTGGACGCGCAAGCGACTCACGGAGGTCGCCACCCAGATCCTGAGCGGTGAGACCTACCGGAAGGTCGACTCCTGGAAGCTGACCCACCGCTGGGGCATGGCGGACGTCAACTACCAACTCCTCCTCGATTCCGTCCAGCACACCGGCCACACCGCGACACCGGCGATCACCCTGCCGAAAACCACCTTCGCGTACACCCAGTTGGCGAACCGGCTCGACAAGACCGGCGACGGCTACGCGCCCTTCATCAAGGAGCGGCTGTCCACGATCGCGGACGAGTACGGCGGCCAGACGGACGTCGACTACTCCGCCCCCGTGTGCGATTGGTCGACGCTGCCGACCCCGCAGACCAACACCACGCGGTGCTTCCCCCAGTACTTGGGGGGAAGCATCACCGATGACCCCGAGCTGCAGTGGTTCAACAAGTACGTGGTGGACTCCGTCACGACCACGGACCGTACGGGCGGTTCGCCGGATCAGGTGACGACCTACGCCTACCTGGGGCCGGCCGCCTGGCACTACGACGATGACGACGGTCTGACGAAGGAGAAGTTCAAGACCTGGGGTCAGTGGCGAGGCTACGGACACGTGCGGGTCAAGACCGGCGGCCAGGGCGGCGACGCGGCGATGAGGTCGCAGTCCGATTCGTACTTCCTGCGCGGGATGGACGGCGACCGCGAGACCCCGAGCGGCGGCACGAAGAACGTCACCGTGGCCCTCGCCGCCGGTGAGGGCGCGTCGATCACCGACCACGAGGCGTTCGCCGGCACCCCGTACAAGACGGTCACGTTCTCCGGCAACGGCGGGAAGATCCTCGCCAAGACGGTGAAGCGCCCCTGGTATCACGAGACAGCGAAGAAGATCCGCGACTGGGGCACGGTCACGGCCAACTTCCAGGGCATCGGGCACTCCAGGTCCTGGACCTCGCTCGACGACGGGGCGGGCGCGTCCTGGAGAAGCACGTCCGTCTCCACCACGTACGACACCGTGGCGGGCCGGATCGCGGCGGTGGACGACCTGGGCGACGACTCCGTCGCCTCGGACAACCGATGCACCGTCACGACGTACGCCACCAACACCGGCAAGAACATCCTCACGCTGCCCGCTCGTGTGGAGACCGTCGCCGCGTCGTGCGGCGCGCCCGTCGACCGCTCCAAGGACGTCATCTCCGACGTCAGGTCCGCGTACGACGGCGGAGCCCATGGCGCCGCGCCGACCAAGGGCGACGTCACGGCGACAGCCCTGCTCAAGAAGCACGACGGCACCACCGCCACCTACCTCGAGTCCGGCGCGACGTTCGACGGCTACGGCCGGGTCCTCACCACGACCGACCTGACCGCGAACGTCACGGTGACCGGTACGTCCGCTCCCGTGCGCACCGCGCGCACGGACGGCCGGACCACCACGACCGTCCGGACCCCGGCGACCGGGTTCGTCACCAAGACGACGACGACCACGCCCCCCGTTAAGGAGGGGGACTCCACCACCGCCCTGGTCAGCCATGTCACCTTCGATCCCGCCCGCGAACTACCGCTGACCCGCACCGACGCCAACACGAAGGTCACGACCTTCACCTATGACGCGCTCGGTCGCTCGGCGAAGATCTGGCTCGCGGACCGCAACACGACCCAGACACCCAGCTACGCGTTCGACTACCTTGTGGAGGACAACCAGCCCGTCGCCGTCGCCACGAAGGTGCTGGGACCCGGTGGTAGCCAGATCACGGGTTACACCCTCTACGACGGATACCTGCGGCCGCGTCAGACACAGGAGCCCGGCCCCGACGGCGGACGCCTCCTCTCCGACGTCTTCCGCGACGAACGCGGCCTGACCACGAAGACCTTCGACACGTACTACACGATCGGTGCGCCGTCCCGAACCCTTTTCAAGCCCGAGGACGCCCTGGGGGTCGAGACCCAGTCCCGTACGACGTACGACGGCATGGGCCGGCCGGTCCTGACGGAGGACGTCGCCGGCAACGGCGACGGTGGCGCGGTGCTCGGCACCACGCGCACCCTCTACGGCGGCGACCGTGTGACCGTCATCCCGCCCGAGGGCGGCACGGCGACCACCACCGTCAGCGATGCCCGGGGTCGGACCACCGAGCTGCGTCAGCATCACACCCGGTCGGAGAGTGCCGCCTACGACACGACGCGATACGAGTTCACCCCACGGGACGAACTGGCGAAGCTGACCGATCCGGCAGGGAACAGCTGGCTCTACACGTATGACCTGCTCGGCAGGCTCACCGCCACCGCCGACCCGGACAAGGGACCCAGCACGCGGCATTACGACGACCGCGGTCAGCTGACCTCCCAGTCCGACGAACGCCCCGTCGACCTCCACTACCTCTACGACGGGCTCGGACGCCGGACCGAACTGCGGGAGACCGGCCCCACCGGCACCCTGCGCGCCAAGTGGGTGTACGACACGGTCAGCGGCGCGAAGGGGCAGCTGGCCGAGTCGACCCGCTACGTCGGCGGCAACGCCTACACCAGCAAGGTCGTCGCCTACGACCGGCTGTACCGTGCGACGCGCACGAGCGTGACGATCCCGGCGGTCGAGGGTACGGCGCTCGACGGCACGTACGTGTCGACGACCTCGTACAACGTGGACGGGACACTGAGCGGGGTCGGGTTCCCGGCCGCGGGTTCGCAGCCCGCTGTCACGACCGCGTTCACCTACGAGAACCAGACCCTGCGGCCGATCGCGCTCACCGGCAGCCAGGGCATCGTCGCCACCACCAGCTACAGCCTCACCGGCAAGCCGCTGCAGCACGAGCTCTCCAACGGCGCGGGAAAGAAGGTCTGGGCGACCAACACGTACGAATGGGGTACCCGTCGGCTGGCGACCTCTCGTGTCGACCGCCAGGACGTGCCGGGTGTCGACAGGCACGACACGTACCGCTACGACCAGGCCGGCAACATCCTGTCCGTCTCGGACGTCTCCCGGTCGGGCACGGACACCCAGTGCTTCACCTACGACCACCTGCGTCGCATGACCACGGCCTGGACGCAGCCCACCAGTGGCTGCGCCGCAGCGCCCAGCGGCCAGAACGTGGGTGGCCCCGAGCCGTACTGGCAGTCGTACACCTACGACAAGGTGGGCAACCGTCTCACCGAAACCCTGCACGACCTCACGGGCGACACGGCGAAGAACACCCTGCGTACGTACGCCTACCCGGCACCGGGCTCGCCGCGTCCGCACGGAGTGACCTCCGTCAGCCAGACCGGGCCGGGCGGTACCGCGCAGGACACGTACGGCTACGACGTCACGGGCAATACCGACCGGCGGACGATCGCCGGCACCTCGCAGGCGCTGGAGTGGGACGCCGAAGGCCATCTGGCCAAGGTGACCAAGCCGGTGGAGGGTGGGCGCGACGATGTCACCGAGTACGTCTACGACGCCGAGGGCAACCGGCTCGTCTCCCGTACCGCGAAGGAGACCACCCTCTACCTCGGCGCCACGCTGGTCACCGTGGCCAAGGGCAGCACGACCGCGAAGGCCACGCGCACGCTCGACCTCGGAGGTGGGCATCAGGCGGTCATCGAGGACGACGGCTCGGTGTCGTTCACGATCGCCGATCACCAGGGGTCGGGAGAGTTGGCGATCGGAGCGGCGGACCAGCAGCTGACGCAGCGTCGTACGCTCCCCTTCGGTGGTATTCGTGGTTCTCGGCCGAGCAACTGGCCGGGCGTGCGGGGCTTCGTCGGAGGGGTGGACGACTCCGAGTCCACCGGGCTCCAGCACTTGGGCGCACGGGAATACGACCCGGCGACGGGCCGGTTCCTCTCCGTCGACCCGATCCTCGCGCCGTACGACCCCCAGTCCCTGAACGCCTACGCCTACGCCAACAACAGCCCGCTGACCTTCAGCGACCCCGACGGGCTGATGTGCCTCCACGGCTCACCGGGCGGCGGGGCCGACGGCATCTGCGCGGGCGTACCGGGAGACACGGACGGCGTCGTGGGGCCGGGCTCCAACAACTGCCCGAGCAATCACCCCTGCAACAAGGCGGCCGAGCAGATGGGCCAGGAGGCGATCAAGAACGGCACCTACGGCCAGAAGCCGATCGTCATCGCGCCCAAGGGCGACTCGTACACAGTCCAGGGCGTGTACATCCCGACCCAGGCGGAGCTCGCCCGGATATTCCCCAACTACTCGGAGCGGGTTTCCTACGCGGCCAATCTGCAGAGCTGGGCCCGGGCGAAGCACTGCACGGGGCTGGAGACCGCGGGCTCGGACTTCTGCGCCGCGATCGGCAAGCTCGGATGGTTCGGCAGCCAGGAGAGCCCGGGCATCCTCGAACTCCTCGGTGTGGCCGACTATGTCGGCTGCTACCAGGGCTCCGGCAGCGCGTGCAAGGCGGCTGCGGTGGACCTCGCCGTCGCCGCGTTCACCGGGATGCTCGGCAAGGGCGCGAAGGTCGTCTTCAAGGCGGCCAAGGCGTCCATGAGGAAGGGGGACGTCGTCCCCCTGGAGTGCCTCGTGGGAGCCGGCCGCCTGCACAGCTTCACCGAGGGAACCCTCGTCCTCATGGGGGACGGGTCCACTCGGGCCATCGAGGACATCGCGATCGGTGACCTGATCGTGGTCACCGACCCGGAGAGCGGCGAGACGACGACGCGCCGGGTCGTCGCCACCATCGTGACCGAGGACGACAAGGACTTCGTCGACATCACCGTGGCCGGGAAGGGCGTCGCCGCTGCGGGTTCCCTGACCTCGACGACGACGCATCCGTTCTGGTCACCCTCCGAGGGGGCTTGGGTGGATGCCGGCACCCTCGAACCGGGTATGACGCTGCGCACCGTCGACGGCAGTGGCGTTGCGGTCGAGGCGACGCGCGAGTTCACCAAGCGGCAGCGTACGTACGACCTCACGATCGACGACATTCACACGTACTACGTCGTGGCGGGCAGGGCGCCGCTCCTCGTCCACAACGCCAACGAGCCGTTCGACTGGAACAAGGGTCTCGAAGAGCTCAAGGAGAACTGGGATTCCGGTGATCTGGACGACGACGGCTACCACGCGCCGCGCGGCAACCAGGCCGAGAACAAGGAATTCCGGGACGCGTTGAAGGAGATCGAGCATGGCCTCGGCCGTGAGGTGACCTCGGCGGAGCGGCGCACTCTGCACGAGCGCATCACCGGCCGGGGTTACGGTTACCACCGCATCGTCCAGGAGGGTAGGGGGTTGTTCGGTGGCTGCTGAAGTCGAAGGTGGCGAGATCGCCCGGATGCTGATGGGCGCGGTCGTCGGTTCCGTCGGCAGGGCCGCGGGCATGGGGGTCGTCGAATTCTCCGGCACTCGCGGAGAGGCCGTGATGGTTCATCTCCAGTGCCCCTTCCGCGTCGTGCAGGACGGGAAGATCATCCTCGGATCCGCGGACATGCGGTATGCGCAGAAGGGTGCCGGTGAGGCGGCCTTCGATGAATTCCGGACGGTTTTCGACGCTCGCGCCGCCGTGCTCAACAGAATCCTGGGTGAGCTCGGCCCGTCCGTCGAGGACGTGACCGTCGGTGACGCCGGCGAGCTCACCGTCCAGTGGGCGCCGGGATTCCGGCTCGCGGTGATGCCCGACTGTTCCGGAGCGATGGAGAGCTGGCGGGTGTTCGTCCGTGGCGGTGTCCACCACGGATTCCCGCCCGACGCGCTCTGACGCGCTCGGGTCACCGCTCGGCCCCCTGTCCCGCTTCCTGGAGCAGGGGGCCGAGCGGTGTCTCCCGGCCGGTTCGATCAGGCCCTCGGCTCCAGCAGGTCCCAGCGGGTGCCGTAGAGGTCCTCGAAGACGGCGACCGTGCCGTACGGCTCGTGGCGCGGTTCCTCCAGGAAGCGGACGCCGGCCGCGGTCATCCGGGTGTGGTCGCGGGCGAAGTCGTCGGTGTGCAGGAAGAAGCCGACCCGGCAGCCCGTCTGGGCGCCGACGGCGGACTCCTCCGCCGGGTTCTTCGCCCGGGCCAGGAGCAGGGCCGTGCCGGAGGGGCCGCCCGGCGGGCGGACGACGACCCAGCGGGTGCCGTCGCCGCGGTCGGTGTCCTCGACGAGGTCGAAGCCGAGGGCGTCGGTGTAGAAGGCGACGGCCTCGTCGTAGTCACGGACGACGAGAGTGACGAGAGCGATGAAGGACATATTGCGAGGTTATACGTATGACCGGTCGGACGCCACGCGGTGCGACAATGCACCGCATGGACGCCCAGCTGCTCGCCGAGCTCACCGACCGCGCCCTGCTCCTCGCCGTTCCCGGCCGGCGGCGGATCCTCGGTCTCGCCGGGGCGCCAGGAGCCGGCAAGTCCACGCTCGCGGCGCGGCTCGTCGCCCGGCTCGACGGTCTCGCCGTGCTCGTGCCGATGGACGGCTTCCACCTGGCGCAGCGGGAGCTGGAGCGGCTCGGTCGTGCCGGGCGCAAGGGAGCGCCGGACACCTTCGACGCCGCCGGGTACACCGCCCTGCTGGCCCGGCTCCGTGCCCCCGAGCCCGGGACCACGGTCTACGCCCCCGCCTTCGACCGCGCCCTGGAGGAGCCCGTCGCCGGTGCGGTTCCGGTCGAGCCGGAGATCCCGCTCGTGGTCACCGAGGGGAACTACCTGCTCCACGACGAAGGTCCGTGGGCCGGAGTCCTGCCGCTGCTCGACGAGGCGTGGTTCCTGGAGCTGGACGACAGCCGTCGGGTGCCCCGGCTGGTCGAGCGTCACGTCCGCTTCGGCAAGGACCGGGCCCACGCCGAACGCTGGGTCCACGACTCCGACGAGTCCAACGCCCGACTCGTCGCCCGGGGCAGGGGCCGCGCCCACCTCGTCGTGAGAATGGGCTAACGCGCCCGGCGGGCGTGGTCCGTCGCCGCCTGCGCGAGCGCCCGGACGATCGGGTGCGGGCGGGAGCCGTCGCCCGCGAGTTCCGGCTGGAAGAGCGTGGTCAGAAAGAAGGGATGGCCCGGGAGTTCCGCGATCCGGACCTGGCCGCTCTCGTCCTCGCCGGTGAACCGGAGGCCGTGCGCGCGCAGCGTGTCCAGGTGGCGGGTGTCGGGGCCGTAGTCGCAGTGGTACCGCTCCGTGGTCCGCTCGGCGCCGAGCACCGACTCCGCGAGCGAGCCCGGCGTGACCCGCACCGCCCCCTCGTGGCCGACCAGTGAGCAGGCGAGCGGTGCGATCAGCAGGTCGCCGTCGGCCGCCGAGGGGTCGTTCTCGGCGTGCGCGGCGGCCGTCAGGCCGCACACGTCGCGGGCGAACTCGAGCAGCGCGTGCTGGAAGCCGCCGCAGGTGCCGAGGAACGGGACGCCGTCCTCGCGGGCGGTTCGGATCGCGGCCAGCGCGCCCTCCTCGCTCTCGTACGGGCTGCCCGGCAGCACCCACACGGCGTCGAAGCCCTTCACCGCGCCCGGCGCCTCCGCGTCGCCGGTCGGGATCCAGTACGCGTCGAGGACGAGGCCGTCGCGCTCGGCCAGCGCGTCGAAGAGGGAGGGGATGCGGACATGGGACTTCACATGCGGGGAACGGTCGCCGACGAGGGCGACGCGAGGGGTGTGCGTCGATGTCTGGTTCATGCCGACCATGCTGGTCCGGCGGCCTGGTTCACGTCCAACGATGATTCCTGCACCGCCGATCGCGAACGCTTATGACGTACGGGTGCGTCCGCCGGCGGTGAACACCCGCCCGGCCGGGCCCGGCGCTCACTAGCGTCTCCTTCATGACGACGGCGACGAAGGCAACGACGGCGACGAAGACGACGACAGTGACGAAGGTGACGACGCGCACGGTCGAGTACGCGGCCGACGGCCTCACGATGGTGGGGCACCTCGCGCTCCCGGCCGGAACCGACCGACGGCCCGCGGTCCTGGTCGGCCCCGAGGGGACGGGGCTGAACGACTTCCAGCGCCACCGGGCCGACCTCCTGGCCGAGTTGGGGTACGTGGCGCTGGCCTTCGACATCAACGGCGGACGCTGGTTCTCCGACCCCGAGGAGATGCTGGCCCACTGCCTGCCGCTGCTCGCCGATCCCGGCCGGATGCGGGGCATCGGCCACGCGGCGCTCGACGTGCTGCGCGCCGAGCCGCGCACCGACCCCGACCGGATCGCCGGCATCGGCTACGGCACCGGGGGCGCGATCCTCCTCGAACTCGGGCGCGACGGGGTCGACCTGCGCGCGATCGGGACGGTCAACGCCCTGACCACGGGGCAGCCGGGCGAGGCGGCGCGCATCAGGTGTCCGGTGTGGGCCGGGGTCGGGTCGGAGGACCCGATCATGTCGCCCGCGCAACGGGACGCGTTCGCCGCCGAGATGGAGGACGCGGGCGTCGACTGGCGGCTCGTGGTCTACGGCGGCGCCCTGCACGCCTTCCACCACCCGCCGGTCGACCAGGAGGTGGTCCCCGGCGTCGGCTACCACGCCCGGCACGCGGAGCGCGCCTGGCGTGACGTCGTCGGTCTGCTCGCCGAGTGCCTGCCCGTGACGGGCTCCCCCTGACCCGGCCCCGCTCCGGCCGACGCCGCTCCGGACCCGGACCCGGTCCGCCCGCGGCAGGTGCGTCGAGCACCGGTCGGCCGTCGACCGGGTAGCCTCGCGAGCGCACACATTCGCGGGGGAGTCGTCGCACATGCATCCGATCCAGTTCGAGCTGCCGTACCAGGGCCCGCATCGCGGGGGCCTGCGGAAGCGCGCCACGCACTCGTGGGCCGGGACGGTGGGCGGATTCGGGACGGTCGAGCTGTCGACGCCCGCGGAGGAGAACCTCCATCAGGACCTCGTCGGCGCCTGGGTGTCCGGCCAGGGGATACCGCCCATGTCCTTCCTCGGCGTGGAGTTCCGTGACCGGCCGCGCATGGCCGGCACGACGCTGACCGTCGACGGCTGGAGCGGGAGCCTCAGGCGCCGCCATCTGGCGGTCACCCCGCGCGGCCGGGCGCTGCGCATCGACGTCGCCGGGCGTTCCTACCGCTACCAGGTCCTCGGCACCAAGAACCGGCACGAGCTGCGCCGGGCGGGAGCCGTCCTCACCACGACGCGGTCGAGCTGGCGTTACCCCGAGCGCATCTCGGGGTCCGGGCACGGCGACTACGACGGCCTGGACATCGGCCTCGCGATCCTCCTGGAGGGCGCCTACACCCGCAACCTCTCCTTCAGCGGCGCGCTCTGGTCCTGGCCCGGGCGCTTCCTGAGCCGCCTGGACTTCCCGGACTTCTGATCATGGACCCGCACCACCTCCGTACCTTCGTCACCGTCGCCCGGCTCGCCTCCTTCTCCGACGCCGCCCGCGCGCTCGGCTACACCCAGTCCGCCGTCTCCCAGCACATCGCCGCCCTGGAGAGCGACCTCGGCCTGGCGCTCCTCGGGCGCAGGCCCGTGGCGCCCACGCCGGCGGGGGAGCGGCTGCTCGAACACGCCGGTTCGCTGCTGCTCCGGCTCGACGCCGCCCGCGTCGACCTGGCCCGGTTCGCCGCCGCGCCGCCCGAGACGCTGACCCTCGCGGTTTCCCCGCTCGCCGCGCACCCCCGTACCCTCGCCGCGCTGCCCGCCGTCGGCGTCACCCTGCGGACCCTGCCCCGCGACGAGGTGCCCGCGGCCGTCGCGACCGGAGCGGCCGGCCTCGGCCTCGTCGACGGACCGGCCGCCCCCAGCGACCCGTTGCGGCTGCCCGACGTCGCCCCGCTCACGGCCACGCGCGTCAGCGAGGAGCCGCTCGCCGTGGTCCTGCCCGCCGGGCATCCGCTCGCCGGCCGCCCCGGCCTGCGCCTCGCCGACCTGGTCGACGCCCGCTGGCTCGACGCCCCCGACGCCGGGATCCCGCTCGACCGGCTGCGCTCCGCGCACGGCGGCCCGGCCGGCCAGGGCTTCCGTAGCGCCCTGCGCCACGAGGGCACCGACAGCCGCCTCCTGGGCGCCCTGGCCGCCGCCGGGCACGGGCTGACGCTGCTGCCCCACTCCCTCGCCGCCACGATCCCGGGAGCCGTCGCCGTACCCCTGACCTCCCCGCGTCTCGTCCATCGCGTCGAACTCCTCCACACCGGCACCGAACCCGGTGGCCCGGCGGCGGAGTTGGCCGGACAGCTCACCGCGTAGCGGGAGACACCCCCTAGTTGTGCTTCGTTACGTCGGGTGATCTCGCCTGGTGGTGGGCATCTTTCGACTATGAGGCTTGGGGAGGTGGAACGGCTCCGGGGTGAGTTATCGGAGTTCGTTGCCGATG
>NZ_JBIBWQ010000016.1:107679-161560 GCF_043081505.1 Streptomyces sp. NPDC014870 | reverse complement strand
GGAGCGTTGGCGACCGACGACAACGCGGCTGGGGGTACCCCCTGCTCGAAGAGCTTGGGGGAGCGGTGCCAGGGCCCGCGAGCCCGGCATGATCCAAACGACAGGCCCTGAGACACCGCCGCCACGGCCCCCGACTTTTTCTTGGAGGCGCTCGTCCGGAGGTGCGTCACGATGCTGGTTCTCGCCGTGCACGGCAGCGCGGTCCCCGAGGCGGGCGCGACGATCGAGCGGCTCGCGGAGTCGGTGCGGGCGCTCACGGGCACCCGGGTCGTGGTCGGCCACCTGGACCACCAGGCGCCCTCGCTGGACGAGGTCCTCGGCTCCTGCCCGGGCGCGGTGGTCGTACCGCTGCTCCTCGGCGACGGCTACCACCGGACCGTGGACATCCCGGCCGTCGCCCGCCGCCACGACTGCCTCGTCACGCCCGGGCTGCGCGGCGTACCGGCCGTGGGCCTGGCCCTGCACGACCGGCTGGTGGAGGCGGGCGGGCCGGGGGACGCGGTGGTGGTGGCGGGGGCCGGGTCGTCGAGGCCGGGCGGCAACGACGGTACGGAGGAGGCGGCGCGGCTCCTCGCTCGGCGGGTGGGGGTGCCGGTGGTGACGGCGTACTGCTCGGCCGCGGAGCCGACCGTGCCGGACGCGGTGGAGGCGCTGCGTGCGGCCGGCCACGCGCGCGTGGCGATCGCGACGCACCTGCTGGCGCCGGGCCGCTTCACGCGCGCGCTCGCCGAGGTGCCGGGCGCCTGGACGGTCGCGGCGCCGCTGGGCGCCCACCCGGGGCTCGCCCGCACGGTGGCATGGCGGTACGGCGAGGCTGCCCGCTCCGCGCGGGCGGCACTCGCCCTGCATGCCTCCTGACGGCGCGCGGCAGCCCCGCCGAGCTCGCCGGGGCTGCCGCGCCCCACGGAGCAGACCCGCAGCCCGCCGAGCACCGCCTCACGCGCACCGGTCCGCGAGCACGACCCCACGCGCACCGGCCGGTCCGCGAGCACCGCCCCACCAGCGTCGATCAGCGTGCCGGACTATCCGGCCGGGCTCACGCTCTGGTGTCCTGGGGCGCATGACGCAACCGTTCCTCCCGCTCACCGCGCGGTCGCGCGCGGAGGCGCACCGCGCCGCCACGCCGCTCGAGCTCTTCTTCGACCTCTGCTTCGTCGTCGCCGTCTCCCAGGCCGGTGCCGAGCTCGTGCACGCGATCGCCGAGCACCACGCCGCCGACGGGATCGCGCACTACGCGATGGTCTTCTTCGCCATCTGGTGGGCGTGGATGAACTTCACCTGGTTCGCCTCCGCGTACGACAACGACGACGTCCTCTACCGCGTCGTCACGCTCGTCCAGATCGCCGGCGTCCTGATCCTCGCCGCCGGGGTCTCCAAGGCCTTCGAGGACGACTTCTCCATCGCCGTCCTCGGCTACATCGTGATGCGGATCGCCCTCGCCTCCCAGTGGCTGCGCGCCGCCCACCACGCGACGGACCCCGGCGAGCGCACGATGTGCCGGCGGTACGCGGGCGGGGTGCTGCTCGTCCAGCTCGGCTGGATCGCCTTCCTCTGGGTCCCCGACTCGGCGAAGCCCTGGGTCTTCCTCGCCGGGGTCGTCGCCGAGCTGGCCGTCCCCGCGTTCGCGGAGAAGAACGTCAACACCCACTGGCACCCGCACCACATCGCGGAGCGCTACGGCCTGTTCACCATCATCGTGCTCGGCGAGACGATCTTCGCGGCGACCGTAGCCGTGAAGACCGGCGTCGCGGAGTACGACGCCCTGGACCAGGTGCTCCCGATCGCCGCCGGCGGTCTCCTGATCGTCTACGCCGCCTGGTGGATCTACTTCGCCGCCCCGGCCCACCTCCGCCTCTCCTCCAACCGGCAGGGCTTCCTCTGGGGCTACGGCCACTACCTGATCTTCGCCTCCGCCGCCGCCATCGGCGCCGGCATCGAGGTCGCCGTCGAGCAGACCGTGGGCAAGGCCCACATCTCCACGCTCGCCGCCTCCTCGGCGGTGACGATCCCGGCCGCGCTGTTCCTGCTCTGTGTGTGGCTGCTGCACGCCCGGTACTTCAAGGTGGGCATCGCGCAGCAGCTCGTGCTGCCCGTGTCGGCGCTCGCGATCCTGATGTGCACGTTCGCCGGGCGCTGGGCGGTGCTGATCGCGGGTCTCGTCGCGGCGGCGACGGTGGCGGTCGGGGTGACGCTGGCCTCGCGCAACCCCGAATCACGCGGAGCCGGTCCCGGGCACGGGCACGACGGGCCCGGGCACGACGGGCCCGGGCACGACGGGCCCGGGCACGACGGGCAGCACGCTCCCGGTCCGGGGCATTGACCGAACACCCGTGGTACTCAGGAGCCATGACGAACCATGATGCGATCACGGACGTGACCGGGCTGCGGGTCGGCCACGCGCGCGTGGAGGGGCCGGGAGCGCTGAGCGGTACCACGGTCGTCCTCGCCCCGGAGGGCGGCGCGGTGGCGGCCGTGGACGTGCGCGGCGGGGGCCCCGGCACCCGGGAGACCGACGCGCTCGACCCCCGTAACCTCGTCCAGAAGATCGAGGCCGTGGTCCTGACCGGCGGCAGCGCGTACGGGCTCGACTCGGCAGGCGGGGTGATGGCCTGGCTGGAGGAGCACGGGCGCGGGGTGCGGGTCGGGCCCGAGCCGACGCACGTGGTCCCGGTGGTCCCCGCCGCCTGCGTCTTCGACCTGGGCCGGGGCGGCGACTTCTCGGCCCGGCCCGACGCGTCCACCGGGCGGGCCGCCATAGAGGCCGCCGCCGCGACGGAGCTCCACGCGCGCGTGGCGACGGGCGCGGTCGGCGCGGGCACCGGAGCGGTGGTCGGCGGGATCAAGGGCGGTGTCGGTACGGCCAGTACGGTCCTGGAGTCGGGGATCACGGTCGGCGCGCTCGTCGTCGTCAACGCGGTCGGCTCGGCGGTCGACCCGGAGTCGGGCGTCCTGTACGGGGAGCTCTTCCAGGGCCGCCGACCGGACCGGCCGGAGCCGGCCGTCCACGAGGCGGCGCTGCGGCGGCTCGCGGAGGCGCGGGAGCGGAACAACCCGCCGATACTGAACACCACGCTCGCGGTCGTGGCGACCGACGCCGATCTGAGCCGCGCGCAGGCGCAGAAGCTCGCGGGCACGGCGCACGACGGCATCGCGCGCGCCGTCCGCCCGGTGCACCTCCTCACCGACGGGGACACCGTCTTCGCCCTCGCGACCGGCGACCGCCCGCTGCCTCCCGAGGCCGGTCCGCTCGCCCTCAACGAACTCCTCGCGACCGGCGCCGACCTGGTGACCCGGGCGATCACGCGGGCGGTCCGCGAGGTCGCCGAAGGGGTGGCGGGACCGGGGGGCGACTTCCCCGCGCACCGCGAGTTGTACGGACTGGCGGGCACTGTCGACTCCCCGTCCAATAAAGGGAGTTGACGGACTCGACGACCGGCGGGCGGGAACTATCCGCGCGCCCCCTTCGTTTTGCCGAACCCGGACACGATGTCAGACCCAGGGACTACGTTTAGCAAGCACCAAGTGACATGCGGCGACGGCCTGGAGAACCCCTTGAACGATCCGCAGGATCCTCACGATCCGTACGAGACGACCGAGACGCACCTCGCGCGGCTCCTCGGCCGGGCGCTCAACTCCTTCGACCTCCCCGACAGCACGATCGAACGCCTGGAGACGGCGTTCGCCCACTCCAGCACGCTGCACTCCTCGCACCACAGCGCGACGCTGCACCGCACGACGTACCGCCACACCTATCTCCTCGCCGACGGCACCGCGCTCGGGCTCTGGGAGCTCGTGCACAACTCCGGCCGGGCCGGCATCGAGCAGCACGAGCTGTACGCGGACGAGGCGGAGGCCCGGCTCGCCGCGTCCCGGCTGCCGACCCGCCTCTCCCCCGGCTGGGAGGTGGAGCGTTCCTCGGGCCCCGACTTCGACGAGGACAGCGACCTGGAGCTGCTGAGCGCGCTCCTGTCCCGCCCGATACCGAAGCAGCCCCGGATGTACGTCCCGGACAACTCCCCGGACCACGCCCGCCGGGTGCTGCGCCGCGCGGAGAACCCGGACCGGCCCGGCGAGGAGACGGCACGCAGGCTGCGGCTGGCCTTCGCGCACCACATCACCCAGGCCTTCGGCCGCCTGTGCGGGGTCGAGGGAGGCGGCCGGGACGCCGGATTCACGCTCTACGAGCACGCGTTCCTGCTGCTCGACGGCAGCGAGCTGAGCCTCTGGGAGGTCGAGCACACGGCGACGCCGGACGGCCGCCACATGTGCGAGGTCTACGACGACGAGCACGCGGCCCGCGAGGCGATGGAGCACCGCGCCCGCGTGCGGTGAAGGAACGGGAGGAAGGCGGCAGGAGGGCGGGAGCCTCGCCCTCCTACCCGGTACGGACCAGCAGGGCCACGGTCACGCCGGTCAGCCGCTCCGTGCCGGTCGCGGTGTAGCGGGCGCGCAGGGCCCGCGCCTGCTCGGCCGGGAGCGCGTCCAGCGGATCGGCCGCGTCACCGGGCACGACCAGCCAGATCCGCTTCTCCCCGCGCAGGCAGGCGGCAGGCTCGGGGCACTCCGCCGACCACAGGTCCGCGCGGTCGGCGGCCGCCGTGGCCAGGAAGACATCGCGCGGCCGCAGTTCGTCCCGCAGATAGAAGCGGACGCCGACGTCGAGCATGCGCCAGTAGTCGTCGCCCCGGTCGAACGCCACCGCGTCGCCGGGCCGGTGGTACTTCTCGATGGTCCGCGCGGCGCCCTCGAAGTCGATGCCGTGCCAGAAGTGCGCGTACGGCCGCCGTACGGCCTGCTGTTCCTGCAGGGTGAGGACGACGAGCGCCACCAGGACCGCCGCGACGACACCCCGCGGCCTCGGTCGGGCGAGTCCCGCGAGCCCCGCACCGGCGAGGACGGCCCACGCGGGGAGCGTGAAGAGCAGATAGCGGAAGTAGAAGTACGAGACGTCGCCGTGCGAGACGGCCCAGAGCAGCAGCGGGGGCAGCACGGCGAGCGCGGAGACGGTCACGAGCGCGCCCCGCGCCCCCGGACCCGGCCTCGCCCCCGCCCCCGCCCCCGGCCCCGGCCCCGCGGCTCGGGCCCGGCGCTCGCCCCAGGCCAGGACGGCGAGCGTGGTCACGGCCCCGGCGACGAGGGCGGAGGCGTACAGCTGGGGCAGGAAGGTGACCAGGCTCCAGACGTCCGGGCGGGGGATCCAGGAGATCTGACGGCCCGCCTGGGCCCTCCCGAGCAGCGCGACGGGAGCGACGGCACCCACCCCCACCAGCACGGCGAGGCCGAAGCGCAGCCCGATCGGGCGCTCCTCGCGGGCCCGCCGCGCCACGGCGACCAGATGCCCGGCCAGGGCGGTCAGCGCCACCATGTGCAGCAGACCGACCGCCGCCACGCACAGGCCGTACGCGGCCCACCGCCACCGGCTCTCCGGACGGTCGAGGGCGCGCAGGAGCAGCAGCGTGGAAGCGGTGACGGCGAGGACCACCAGGGCGTACGGGCGGGCCTCGTGCGCGTAGCGCGTCACGACCGGGGCGAGCGCGAAGAGGAGACCGGCGGCGAGACCGGCGCGGGCGCCGAAGAGCCGCCGGCCGATCAGCGCCGTACAGCCTGCCGTGCCGGCCATCGCGAGGGCCGAGGGCAGACGCAGCGCGGTGGCGGAGTCCCCGAAGACGGCCGTCCAGCCGTGCAGGAGGAGGTAGTAGCCGCCGAGCACCGCGTCCACGCGCTGGACGGTGTCGAGGAGCTGCGCCGTGGACCGGGAGGCCATGTCCCAGGTGTTGAGCTCGTCCTGCCACAGCACCGGCCGGCCGATCGCGTACACCGACAGCGCGAGCGAGACCAGCGTCGGCCACAGCCAGACGCCGTGCCGCCGCCCCCGCGCCGCGTCGTGGTGGCCGCCGGGACGCGGCGTACGGTCCGTGGCCCTCGGGTCGGCGGCGGAGAGCGTCGACGGAGGAGTCGCCATGCCGGTCTCAGTCCCGACCCGCGACGGCCGGCTCCGGGATCGGGGCGTGCCCGAGCCCCCGTACGGCGAACGCGCGGTTGGCGCGGGTCTGCTCGCGGTACGTCTCCGGCAGGTCCGGCAGGGCGAGCAGCCGGTCGCAGGCCGCGAGGGAGGCGGCGTGGTCGCCGACCCAGTACGCGGTGATCGAGTACTCGAACAGCAGCCCCCACCGGTACACCCACGGCTGCGTGAAGAGCAGGTCGTCCGGCTGCGCGCGGCCGACGACGGCGGAGACGATCGCGTGCGCGGAGTGGTGACGGCCCCTCAGCCGTAGCCGCGAGGCCAGTTCGTAGCAGGCTTCGAGCCGCTCGGGCCGCGCGTCCCAGGCCCGGGTCAGGGTGTCCATCGCGGCGGGCCAGTCGCCGGACTCGGCCCGCAGGACCCCGGCCTGCAGCAGCGCGTAGTACACCTCCTCCGCCCAGCCGCCCATGGCCGCCCGGCGCTCGTAGAGCGCGATCGCGTCTGCGGTGCGGCCGAGGTCCCGCATGGTCTGCGCGAGGTAGAAGACCGTGCGGACGTTGGCCGGGTCGCGTGCGAGTTCGGCGCTCAGCAGACGGGCGTCGCGTTCGAACTTGTCGTGGCGCGAGCCGCCGTCGGCATGGTCCTGGATGAACAGCGCGTCCAGATTCTCCTGGACGTGGTCCTGGTCCGCCGTCAGGTACTCGTGCGTGACGCCCTCGTACCGCCACGGCAGATCACCCCTGACCAGGCGTTTGATGCGGTACTCGAGAGCGCCCTCGTGCCGGAGCATGTAGGCGTCGGCGGTCAGCGGGGGCAGCGGGGCGTCCTGCCGCAGGACGAGGTCGGCGTCGAGGAGCAGGAGGTAGTCGGCGCGGCCCCTGGCATGCGAGATGTTCAGGCTCCGGTTGTGCCCGAAGTTCACCCACGGCTCC
Source organism: Streptomyces sp. NPDC014870 (assembly GCF_043081505.1). Lineage (NCBI taxonomy): Bacteria > Bacillati > Actinomycetota > Actinomycetes > Kitasatosporales > Streptomycetaceae > Streptomyces > Streptomyces sp. NPDC014870. The sequence goes on along the minus strand of NZ_JBIBWQ010000016.1, from coordinate 154,666 downwards.
TCGTGGAGCTCGCCGGGGACGCCGTCGAGCGCCTTGCGGATCAGGTCCTGGGTCCCGTCGGTCGAGCCGGTGTCGGAGATGACCCAGGTGTCCACCAGGTCGCGGACGGAAGCGAGGCACCGCTCGATGACGCGCGCCTCGTTCTTGACGATCATGCACAAGCAGACGGAAGGCTTCACGGCAACACCGCTTCCGGGGGTCGGTCGGGCAGCGACCGTACGCACGGGCCCGCGAGGCGGCGGGACGGCACGCCGAAGGCCCACCCGGAGTTCGCTACCGCGTACGCACCCATTGGGATTCCGACGCTGGGCCAAGGCGTTGAGAGTGCCCCGGAGCCGTCAAGCCTTCGCCGTCGCGAACCGATGATCGTATCGGAAGCCTGTGTGCTTCCCGGTAAGACACTCGATCCGGTTGAGAAGGAGCAGGTGTATGAGTCCTGATTCCAGGACAAGGACCAGGTCCTCGCTGGGACCGCTTCCCCGTCGACGCGCGTGGCTGGGCGGCAGCGCCCTCGCCTCCGTCGCCCTCGTGCTCACGGGTCTCGCGACTCCGGCGGTCGGTGGCGTACGGAACGAGGGCCCGGACGGGCCCGCCTACGACGCACGGGAGATGTACCCTCCGGGCGGCGACTGCGAGGAGCGTCCGCATCACGAGGACGGACCGCCCCCGCACGAGGACGGTGGCCCGCCGCCGCACGAGTACCAGGGACCGCCCGGTCACCAGGGTCCGCGGATGTCGGAGGTGCCGGGTGTGCCGGGCGACCTCCAGCAGTACCTCGACCACGAGGTCGGCCGTCTCATGGGCGGCCCCCCGAACCACCTCCGCGCGGGCGCCTGGGGCGGTCCCCCGGAGCACTGCCTGGAGGGTCCGACGGGCCCGACCGGCCCCACGGGACCGACCGGCCCGACCGGACCCACGGGCTCCACGGGCGCCACCGGCGAGACCGGCCCGACGGGCCCCCAGGGCCCGAAGGGCGACACGGGAGCGACGGGTGCGACCGGAGCGACCGGAGCTACAGGTGAGACCGGAGCAACGGGCGCGACCGGAGCAACGGGTGCCACTGGAGCAACGGGTGAGACCGGACCGGCTGGGCCCACGGGGGCCACCGGAGCCACGGGCGCCACCGGCGCGACCGGAGCGACCGGAGCGACCGGCGAGACGGGCGCGACCGGAGCGACGGGTGCCACTGGCGCGACGGGTGCCACGGGCGCGACCGGGGCAACGGGTGCCACCGGAGCCACGGGTGCCACCGGTGCCACTGGCGCCACTGGTGCCACTGGCGCCACTGGTGCCACCGGTGCCACCGGACCTACCGGGCCCTGCTCGGATATCGACACTTACAGCCCTTCGAACAGCGAGGACTTCCACGCGGTCCTCACGAACGGCATCGCCTACGCGGGCAAGGCGGACCCGCCGGGGTCGAGCCCGATCGTCTGGCACGACCTGACCGACCCGATCGTCACTCCCATGGGCCCCATTCCGTCGCTCTATCCCACCAACTCCTGCGGCATCGCGATCGAGGCCCAGGGCAACGACGCCTGGGTCAAGGTGGTGACGACGACCGGCGAGGTGTGGCAGACGCACGGCGACATCAATGGCCAGACCTTCGTCTGGGACGAGCAGTGGGTGCAGCGGACGACCCCGGTACCGGGGTCCCTGCGCGCCAACAAGTTCAAGGGTGACCTCTCACTCGGCGCTCCCAACAGCATCCCGCGGGGGCTGAGGCGGTCCTAGCCGACCGGAAACAACCCCCGAGGGGCGGTGCGTCGCTCGCCCGACGCACCGCCCCTCGGGGCCTTTCCGAGCTGAACCGGCCGGTCAGGCCGGTCAGGCCGCCACAGTCACCTTCGGCTCGGCGGCCTCAGGCTGTTCCCCGGCCGCCACCACCTCCGGCGCCGGCTTCCGCGCGCCCTTGAGGAGGATGACCAGCGCCGCGCTGACCATCGTGCCCGCGACGATCGCGATCAGGTAGAGCAGCGGGTTGCCGATCAGCGGGACCACGAAGATGCCGCCGTGCGGGGCCCGCAGGGTGCACTCGAAGGCCATCGACAGGGCGCCGGTGACCGCGCCGCCGGCCATCGCCGCCGGGATGACCCGCAGCGGGTCGGCCGCGGCGAACGGGATCGCGCCCTCGCTGATGAAGGAGGCGCCGAGCACCCAGGCCGCCTTGCCGTTCTCCCGCTCGGTCCTGGTGAACAGCTTGCCGCGCACGGTCGTGGCCAGGGCCATCGCGAGCGGCGGCACCATGCCCGCGGCCATCACGGCCGCCATGACCTTCAGCGAGCCCTCGTTCGGGGTGGCGAGGCCGCCAACGGCGAAGGCGTACGCGACCTTGTTGACCGGGCCGCCGAGGTCGAAGCACATCATCAGGCCGAGGATGACGCCGAGGATGATCGCGTTGGCGCCGGACAGGCTGGAAAGCCAGTCGGTCATGGCGTTCTGGAGGCTCGCGATCGGCTTGCCGATCACCAGGAACATCAGGAAGCCGACGACGATCGACGCGAGCAGCGGGATCACCACCACCGGCATGATCCCCCGCAGCGCGGCGGGCACCTTGACCTTCTGGATGGCGAGGACCGTCCCGCCCGCGATCAGACCGGCGGCCAGACCGCCGAGGAAGCCCGCGTTGACGGTGAGGGCGATCGAGCCGCCGACGAAGCCGGGTACGAGACCGGGCCGGTCGGCCATCCCGTACGCGATGTAGCCGGCCAGGACCGGGACGAGGAAGGCGAACGCCAGTCCGCCGATCTGGAAGAGCAGCGCGGCCCAGCTGTCGGCCTGGCCCCAGGCGAAGTGCTCGGCGACGGACGGGGCCTTGTCGATGTCGTAGCCGCCGATGGCGAAGCCCAGGGCGATGAGGAGGCCGCCCGCGGCGACGAACGGGACCATGTAACTCACGCCGGACATCAACCACTTGCGGAGCCTGGTGCCGTAGCCCTCCTCCGGCTCCCCGGCGCGCTCGACCGGGGTCGGCTTCCCGGCGTCGGGGGCGGTGACCTCGCCGCGCTCGGCCTTGCCGCGGACCTCGACGATCAGCTCGGCGGGCCGGTTGATGCCCGCCTTGACGCCCACGTCGACGGTCGGCTTTCCGGCGAACCGTTCCTTCTCCCGTACCGGCACGTCGTGCGCGAAGATCACGCCGTCGGCCGCGGCGACGGCCGCCGGGTCGAGCCGGGTGAACCCGGCCGAGCCCTGCGTCTCGACGGCGATCTCCACCCCGGCGGCCTCGGCGGCCTTCTCCAGGGACTCGGCGGCCATGTAGGTGTGGGCGATGCCGGTGGGGCAGGAGGTGACGGCGACGATCCGGAAGGGAGCGGCATCCGCCACCACGGCCGGCTCCTTCGGAGCCTCCTCCTCCGCGACGGGCGCCACCGACCCCTCACCCGCGACGGGCGCCACCGCCTCCTCACCCGCGATCAGCGCCGCCGCCTCCGGCGCCGAAGCCGCCGACCTGAGCGCCGCCGTGAACTCCTCGTCCATCAGCCGGCGGGCCAGCGAGGAGAGGATCGTCAGATGGGCGTCGTCCGCCCCCGCCGGGGCCGCGATCAGGAAGATCAGGTCCGCCGGGCCGTCCGGGGCACCGAAGTCGATGCCGTCGGCCGAGCGGCCGAAGGCGAGCGTGGGGGCCGTGACATGGGCGCTGCGGCAGTGCGGGATGCCGATGCCCCCGCCGAGACCGGTCGGCATCTGGGCCTCGCGTGCGGCCACGTCCGCCAGGAAGCCGTCGAGGTCGGTCACCCGGCCCCGCGCGACCATGCGCTCCGCGAGCGAGCGGGCCGCCGCTTCCTTCGTTCCGGCGGACAGGTCGAGATCGACCAGGTCCGCGGTGATCAGCTGGCTCATCGCGGGCTCCCTTGCTCGCTGAGTTCTCGGTCGAGGGGTACGTCGGCGGTCACGGTGACCGCAGACGGGTTCAGGTGGGCCGGGGTGGGCATCTCGCTCCCCGGCAGCTGGACGGCGGCCGCGCCGTGGGCGACCGCCGCGGCGAGGGCTTCGGGGCCCTCGCCGCCGGCCGCGAGGAAACCGGCCAGGGAGGCGTCGCCCGCGCCGACGTTGGAGCGGACGGTGTCGACCGCCGCCGCGCCGAACCAGGTGCCGTCGGCGGTGACGAGGAGTTGGCCGTCCGCGCCCAGGCTCGCGAGCACCGCGCCCGCGCCGCGCTGACGCAGCTCCTCCGCCGCCTTCACCGCGTCGCCGACGGTGGCGAGCGGTCGGCCGACGGCTTCGGCGAGTTCGTCGGCGTTCGGCTTGACGACGTCCGGCCGGGCCGCGAGGGCCGCGTTGAGGGAGGGCCCTGAGGTGTCGAGGGCGATGCGGGCGCCCGCGCCGTGGGCCCGGGTGACGAGTTCGGCGTACCACTCGGGCGGGAGGCCGCGCGGGAGGCTGCCGCAGCAGGCGATCCAGTCGGCGGCCGGGGAGTAGGCCCCGACGGCGGCCAGGAGGTGCTCGGCCTCGTCGGGACTCAGTTCGGGGCCGGGGGCGTTGACCTTGGTCAGGGTGCCGTCCGGTTCCGCGATCGCGATGTTCGAGCGGGTGTGCCCTGCCACCGGCACCGGCGCGACCTCGATCCCCTGGTCGGCCAGGAGCTGGGCGACCAGCGCGCCGGGCGCCCCGCCGAGCGGGACCACGGCCACGGTCCGCTCCCCGGCGGCGGCGACCGCCCGGGAGACGTTGACGCCCTTGCCGCCGGGGTCCATCCGCTCGGCGGAGGCCCGCAGCACCTCTCCGCGCTCCAGGGCCGGGACCTCGTAGGTCCGGTCGAGGGAGGGGTTGGGGGTGACGGTGAGGATCATGTGCGTACGACTTCCGTTCCCGCGGCCTCGATCGCCGCGGCGTCCTCGGGGCTGAGCCCGCTGTCGGTGATGAGCAGGTCGATGTCGGTGAGCGCGCCGAAGCGGGCGAAGTGCTCCTGGCCGTGCTTGGCCGAGTCGGCGATGAGCACGACCCGGCGGGCGGAGGCGATCACGGCCCGCTTGACGGCGGCCTCGGCGAGGTCGGGGGTGGTGAGCCCGTGTTCGGGCGAGTAGCCGTTGGCGCCGAGGAAGGCGACGTCGGCGCGGATCTCGCCGTACGCCCGGAGCGCCCAGGCGTCGACGGCGGCACGGGTACGGTGCCGGACCCTGCCCCCCACGAGGTGGAGGTCGATGCCGGGGTGGTCGGCGAGCCGGGCGGCGACGGGCAGGGCGTGGGTGACGACGGTCAGTCCGCAGTCGAGGGGGAACTCGGCGGCGAGCCGGGCGACGGTGGTGCCCGCGTCGAGCACGACGCTGCCCTCGGTGGGGAGTTCGGCGAGGGCGGCCCGGACGATCCGGTCCTTCTCGTCGGCGGCGGTCGCTTCGCGCTCGGCGAGGTCGGGCTCGAAGTCGAGCCGCCCGGCCGGTATCGCGCCGCCGTGCACCCGGCGCACGAGGCCGGCCCGGTCCAGGGCCTTGAGGTCGCGCCGCACGGTCTCGGCGGTGACCTGGAACTCCTCGGCGAGGGAGAGGACGTCGACGCGTCCGCTCTCCCGGGCGAGCCGGAGGATCGCCTGCTGTCGCTCGGGTGCGTACATGTGGTTTTACATCCGTTCCATGCCCGAACCTGTGGTTTCTCTTGCAGGCTACGACCGCATATCCGTGAAGTAAACAGAATCGGGCATCAAAACGGACACGGAACCGGATGAACGACGAAGGGCCCCGGCCTCCGGGGACGTCCATCCCAGGGGACCGGGGCCCTTCGGCCTCACCTACGTACTCACGAGGTGAGCGCGGGCTCCTTCCGGAGGTCGCCGTCCCGGAGGTCGCCGTCCTGGAGGTCGCCGTCGGCGGCGACGACCTCGATGTCGTCCTCCGCGCCCTCGATGTGCTGCTTCGGCTTCGCCGGCAGCGCGAACATGATCACGAAGATCACGGCGAGCACCGCGACCGCCCAGCCGAGCGCGTTCTGGAAGGCGTCCGCGAACGCCGTGCCGACCTCGGTCGGGACCTGCTTCAGCCGGTCCTCGTCGATCACGCCGAAGAAGACGACCGAGACGAGCCCGAGTCCGAGCGCGTTGCCCATCTGCCCGGTCGTGTTGATGAGGCCCGAGGCCGAGCCGGCGTGCTCGCGCGGCACCTCGGAGAGGACCGCGTCCGTCAGCGGCGCCACGATCAGGCCCATGCCCAGGCCCATCACGACGAGCGGCAGGATCATCTGCCAGGAGGTGATGGAGGTGCCGTACCGGCCGGCCTCCCAGAGGTAGAGCAGCATGCCCGCGGCCATCGTCAGGGCGCCCGCCTGCAGCACCTTGCGGCCGAAGCGCGGGACGAGCTTCTGCACCGAAAGGCCGGCCGCCGTCGAGACGGCGATCGAGAACGGCACACCCGTCAGACCGGCCCTGAGCGGGCTCCAGCCGAGACCGATCTGCATGTACAGCGTCCAGACCAGGAAGAAGATGCCCATCACGACGCCGAAGGTCAGCTGGACCGCGATACCGGCCGCGAAACTCTTCACCTTGAACAGCGCGAGCTCGACCAGCGGGGAGCCGTCCTTCTTCGTCTTGTACTTCTCGTATGCGACGAGGGCGGCGAAGACGAGGAGGCTGCCGGCCATGCACAGGTGACCCCAGAGCGGCCAGTCCAGCTCGCGGCCGCGCGTCAGCGGGTAGATCAGCATGAGCAGCGCGAGCGTCACGAGCAGCACGCCGACGATGTCGAGGCGGAGCGCCTTGGGCGCCTTCGACTCGGTGATGAACTTGCGGCCCAGCAGCAGGCCCGCGATGCCGACCGGCAGGTTGATGAGGAAGATCGGCCGCCACTCCAGGCCGGCGATGTTCCACTGGGTGAGCAGCGCACCGAGGAGCGGGCCGGAGACGGCGCCGAGGCCGATGATCGCGCCGAACATGCCGAAGACCTTGCCGCGCTCGTGGGCGGGGAAGGTGACGTGGATGATCGACAGGACCTGCGGCACCATCATGGCCGCGGCCGCGCCCTGGAGCAGGCGCGAGGCGACCAGCATCTCCGGGTCGGCGGCGAAGCCGCAGAGCGCGGAGGCGACGGTGAAGCCCGCGGTGCCGAGGAGGAACAGCCGCTTGCGGCCGTAGATGTCGCCGAGGCGGCCACCGGTGATCAGACCGGCGGCGAAGGCGAGCGCGTAACCGGCGGTGATCCACTGGATCGCCCCGAACGTGGCGCCGAGGTCCCGCTCGATGCTGGGGATCGCGATGTTGACGATCGTGGCGTCGACCAGGTCCATGAAGGCGGCGGTCATGACGATGGCGAGGGCTATCCAGCGCCGGCGGTCGGCGGTAGCCGCGGAGGCGCCCGGGGTCGCGTGGGCGTCGGGGGCCGCGGGACCCGCGGTGGCCGCATCCGTGACGGCGTCGTGTGAACTCATGAGGGAAACGTAGGGGCCATATAGGTCAGCACATGTCCTAGATGCGACGCATCCTTGAACACATGACGGACACTCCGGCACGGCTGCTGAATCTGCTCTCGCTGCTCCAGACCCCGCGCGAATGGCCGGGCAGCGAACTCGCCGAACGGCTCTCGGTCTCCGCGCGGACGATCCGCCGGGACATCGACCGGCTGCGTGAGCTCGGCTATCCGGTGGAGGCGACGAAGGGCGCGGTGGGCGGGTACCGCCTGGTCGCCGGTACGGCCATGCCCCCGCTGCTCCTCGACGACGAGGAGGCGGTCGCGATCGCCGTGGGGCTGCGGGCGGGCGCAGGGCACGCCATCGAGGGCGTGGAGGAGGCGTCGGTACGGGCGCTCGCCAAGCTGGAACAGGTGCTGCCGTCCCGGCTGCGGCACCGGGTCTCCACCCTGCAGCACGCGACGATCCCGCTGACGCGCGGGGACGGGGCGACGGTCGCCCCGTCGACCCTGACGGCGCTCGCGGGCGCGGTGACGGGGCAGGAGCGGCTGCGGTTCGGCTACCGGGCGGGCGACGGGACGGAGTCCCGGCGGCAGGTCGAGCCGTACCGGCTGGTGTCGACGGGGCGGCGGTGGTACCTCGTGGCGTACGACCTGGAGCGCGAGGACTGGCGTACGTTCCGGGTGGACCGGGTGTCGGAACCGTTCCCGACGGGGGCGCGGTTCGCGCCGAGGGAGCTGCCGGAGGGCGGGGCGGCCGGGCTCATGAACCGGTCGATGGCCCGGGCCCAGCCGGAACTGGACCTCGACGTCACCTTCGAGGCCCCCGCCGCGTTCGTGGCGGGCCGTCTGCCGTCGCATCTGGCGCCGACGGAGACGGGCCCGACGACGTGCCGGGTCCGCACACGGACGGTGGACTCGACGGAGTGGCTCGCCCTCCGTCTGGCCCTCGTGGACGCACCGTTCACGATCCACGGCCCGCCGGCCCTGCTGACGTACACGAAGGACCTGGGGGAACGGCTGAGCGCGGCGTCGACGGCCCGCGCCTGACCGTCGCCCGGCTGCGACACCACGGGCGTGACGCGCTCGCAGGGCCAGGGCGCTCGGCCCCGGCCCTGGTCCGCCGGCCGCTCTAGGCCACCGCGTCGAAGCCCGTGTCGCGGGCCATCTTCTTCAGTTCCAGGAGCGCGTGCTTCTCGATCTGGCGGATGCGCTCGCGCGTGAGGCCGTGCTCCTTGCCGACCTCCGTGAGCGTGCGCTCGCGGCCGTCCTCGATGCCGTAGCGCATACGGATGATCGAGGCCGTGCGGTGGTCGAGCTTGTCGATCAGGTCGTCGAGCTCCTCACTGCGCAGCAGGGTCAGGACGGACTGCTCGGGCGACACCGCGGAGGTGTCCTCCAGGAGGTCGCCGAACTGCGTCTCGCCCTCGTCGTCCACCGACATGTTCAGCGAGACCGGGTCACGGGCCCAGTCCAGGACGTCCACGACGCGCTCGGGCGTCGAGCCCAGCTCCGCCGCGACCTCGGCCGGCTCCGGCTCCCGACCGTTCTCCCGGTTGAACTCTCGCTGCACGCGCCGGATCCGGCCCAGCTCCTCCACCAGGTGGACGGGGAGCCGGATCGTGCGCGACTGGTCGGCTATGGACCGCGTGATGGCCTGGCGGATCCACCACGTGGCGTACGTCGAGAACTTGAAGCCCTTGGCGTAGTCGAACTTCTCGACCGCGCGCACCAGGCCCGCGTTCCCCTCCTGGATCAGGTCGAGCAGCGGGAGACCGCTGCGCGGGTAGCGCCGCGCGACCGCGACGACAAGGCGCAGGTTCGACTTGATGAAGAGGTCCTTGGCACGCTCGCCCGCCTCGTAGAGCGCTTCGAGCTCCTCGCGGGACGCGCCGCCCGCCTCGCTCTCGACCTCACCGTCGAGGATCTGCCGGGCGTACACGCCCGCCTCGATCGTCTGGGAGAGCTCGACCTCCTTGGCGGCGTCGAGCAGGGGTGTGCGCGCGATCTCGTCGAGGTACATGCCGACCAGGTCGCGGTCGGCGATCTCCCCGCCCACGGCGCGAACGCTGCTTGCCCGGCTCTTGCCGCTACCGCTGGTGGCGGAGGACTGACGACGGGCGACGGCACGGGTTGCCATGCGTGCTCCCTTGCTGAGTAGGTCGCGACACCCTTTCGGGTGCCCTGCATCCGACGGAAACAACGACTGGAATCAGGACAGAATTCCCACCCGACGCATCGATTTTCGCGATCATGCAGTACCCTGTGCCGCCACCGAGGGGGATCGATGGCATTCGCACGCACAGAGGTGCAGGTCAGGCCGGGCACGGAGGGTGACCTGGCCGCGCTCACGGAGCTGTACAACCACTACGTCCGTGAGACGAGCATCACCTTCGACACCGAACCCTTCACCCCGGAGCGGCGACGCCCCTGGCTCCGCTCCCACCCTGAAGACGGCCCGCATCGCCTTCTGGTTGCGTGCGATGTCCAGAATGAGACGAAAAACCGAATTCTCGGGTATGCAACCAGCAGCACGTTCCGCCCGAAGCCCGCGTACGCCACCTCCGTCGAGGTCAGCGCCTACGTCTTCCCCGACGCCGCCGGACGCGGCATCGGCACGCTCCTCTACGAGCGGCTCTTCACGGCCCTCGCCGCCGAGGACGTCCACCGCGCGTACGCCGGGATCGCCCTGCCCAACGCCCCCTCGATCCGCCTCCACACCCGGTTCGGCTTCCGGCACGTCGGCACACACGAGGAGGTCGGCCGGAAGTTCGGGCGGTACTGGGACGTCGCCTGGTACGAGAAGCGGCTTCGGTGACCCGACGACCCCGCCCAGTCGCTCAGCTCAGTCGCTCAGCCGAACTGGACCGAGCGCTTCGCCAGCCCCATCCAGAACCCGTCGATCACGCTCCGGCCGGCGTCCAGGTCCCCGGTCGCCTCCGCCGCGCCCAGGGTGACGAAGAGCGGCGCGAAATGCTCCGTACGCGGATGCGCCAGGCGCCCGGCCGGGGACTTGTGCTCGAAGTCCAGGAGCGCGTCGACGTCCCGCGCCTCCAGCGCGTGGCGGCCCCAGTCGTCGAACTCCGCCGACCAGCCGGGCACCCCCGCCCCGGTGTGCCGCAGCGCGGCCAGGTTGTGGGTGAAGAAGCCGCTGCCGACGATCAGCACGCCCTCGTCGCGCAGCGGCGCGAGCCGCCGGCCGATCTCCATCAGCTTCCGGGGGTCGAGCGTGGGCAGCGAGATCTGGAGCACCGGCAGGTCGGCCTCCGGGAACATCTCCACCAGCGGCACGTACGCACCGTGGTCGAGCCCCCGGTCGGGGATGTCCTGCACCGGGGTGCCCGGCCCGTGCAGCAGCTTGCGGACCGAGGCGGCGAGTTCGGGCGCGCCCGGGGCGTCGTACCGCACGCGGTAGTAGTGCTCGGGGAAGCCCCAGAAGTCATGGACGAGCGGGACGGTCTCGGTCGCGCCGAGGGCGAGCGGGGCCTCCTCCCAGTGGGCGGAGACCATCAGGATCGCCTTCGGCCTGGGCAGTCCCGCGGACCAGGCGGCGAGCTCACCGGGCCAGACGGGGTCGTCGGCGAGCGGTGGGGCACCGTGCGAGAGATAGAGGGCGGGCATCCGTTCCAGCGTGGCGTCCATGATGACGACCGCCTCCCGAAGGTGAAGAGAGTGGGACGAGAGGAAGTTCCGAAACTTCTTGAAACTTCAAGCGTAGGGCTCTCCACGAGAGTAAGCCCATATAGTTCAACTTTCAAGAACGAGTCGTACGATGGATCCCATGACCACCGCACCCGAAGACGCGCCCCGCTGGCTCAGTGACGAGGAACAGTGCGTCTGGCGCGCGTACCGCCACGCCACCACCCTCCTCGAGGACCATCTCGACCGCCAGCTGCAGCGCGACGCCGGGATGCCGCACATCTACTACGGCCTGCTCGTCCAGCTCTCCCAGGCGCCCCGGCGGCGGCTGCGGATGACCGAACTGGCCAAGGACGCCAAGATCACCCGCTCCCGGCTCTCGCACGCCGTCGCGCGCCTCGAGAAGAACGGCTGGGTGGTGCGCCAGGACTGCCCCTCCGACAAGCGCGGCCAGTTCGCGCACCTCACGGACGAGGGGTTCGAGGTGCTGAGGCGGACGGCGCCCGGTCACGTCGACGCCGTACGGCAGGCCATGTTCGACCGGCTCAGCGCGGAGCAGGTGACCCAGCTCGGCGAGATCATGAAGGTCATGGCGGAGGGACTCCAGCCGACCGGCCCGGACGCGGACCTGCCCTGGCTCCGCTGAGCGGAACCAGGGCAGGCGCGGGAATCGACGGGGTGCGTCAGTGCGCGATGACGGGGATCTTCACCTCGTCCTCGGCACCCTCGCCGGAACCGGAACCCGAACCGGCGACCGGCCCGGTCTCCGGCTTCCCGGTGTTGATGAGGGTGAAGGCGATCGTGGCCGCGACGACCAGGATGCCGACGGCCCACCAGATGGCGGCCGCGTAGCCCTCGACCATGCCCTGGAGCTGGAGCAGCTTCTGGGCGCCCTGCGTGGTCGCGCCGGCCGCGTGGTCGGCGATGTACGCGGTCGTCGCCGAGGCGGCGATCGTGTTGAGCAGAGCCGTACCGATGGCGCCGCCGACCTGCTGCGAGGTGTTGACCATCGCGGAGGCCACACCGGCGTCCCGCGGGTCGACCCCGTGCGTGGCGAGCGACATGGCCGGCATGAACGCCGTACCCATGCCGAGGCCGAGCAGCAGCTGCGCGGGCAGGATCAGACCGGCGTAGGAGGTGCCGATCTCCAGCTGGGTGAGGAGCAGCATGCCGACGCCCGCGGTCAGGAAGCCCGGGCCCATCAGCCAGCGCGGGGGAACCCGCATCATCAGCCGCGTACCGATCTGGGTCGAGCCCACGATCATGCCCGCGATCATCGGGAGGAAGGCGAAGCCCGTCTTGACCGGCGAGTACCCCTTCACGACCTGGAGGTAGTACGTCAGGAAGAGGAACAGGCCGAACATCGCGATGATGGCCAGACCCAGCGAGAGGTACACGCCACCGCGGTTCCGCTCGGTCAGGACGCGCAGGGGCAGCAGCGGGGACTTGACCTTCGCCTCGGTGAGGACGAAGGCGGCGAGCAGCACGGCGGAGGCGACGAACATGCCGATCGTCGTGGCGTCCGACCAGCCCTCGGACTCGGCGCGGGTGAAGCCGTAGACGAGCGCGACCAGGCCGAGGGTGGAGAGGACCACGCCCGGGATGTCGAGCGGCGAGCGGTTGCGGCCGGCGGCCGGCTCACGGATCACGAAGTAAGCGCCGACGGCGGCGACGATCGCGAACGGGATGTTGACGAAGAAGGTCCAGCGCCAGTTCAGGTACTCGGTGAGGAAACCGCCGAGGATCAGGCCCACGGCGCCACCGCCACCGGCGATCGCACCGTAGATGCCGAAGGCCTTGGCGCGCTCCTTGGCGTCGGTGAACATCACCGCGAGCAGGGAGAGTGCGGCGGGCGCGAGCAGCGCGCCGAAGGCGCCCTGGAGCGCGCGGGCACCGAGCATCATGGCCTCGCCGGTCGCGGCACCGCCGAGGGCGGAGGCGGCGGCGAAGCCGATCAGACCGACGACGAAGGTGCGCTTACGGCCCCACAGGTCGGCGATGCGGCCGCCGAAGAGCAGCAGACCGCCGAAGGCGAGGGCGTAGGCCGTAATGACCCACTGCCGGTTGCCGTCCGATATCCCCAGGTCCTGCTGGGCGGAGGGCAGCGCGATGTTCACGATCGTCGCGTCGAGCACGACCATCAGCTGGGCGAGGGCGATGAAGACCAGCGCTTTCCAGCGCCGGGGATCTGTTTCGGACATGGGGGTAGCCACCTCGTGGTACGTAAAGGAAAAAATGGGATGTATGTGGGTGGCCCGTCAGAGGAGTGACGGACACGGCTCTGCGGCCTTCAGGCCACGGTCACAGGACGGTCAGCTCGGGCTCACGACTGGTCGAAGTCGCCCCTCAGATCCTCCAGAGTGGCGGCCGAGCCGGGCAGTACGGAGCGCGCGGGCGCTTCGAGACCGTCCAGGAACAGCTGCAGATGGCGGCGGACGAAACGGTCCATGTTCGGGCAGGCGGTCCCCGGCAGCGGGCGGGTGAGCTGGGAGACGGCCACCATCAGGTCCCCGACGCCGACGTCGGTGCGGAGCCTGCCCGCGCCGTGCGCCCGGTCGACGATCGCCTGGACTGCCTCTTCCAACTCCTCGCGTCCGGCTAGCAGTTCGGGGTGGTGCTTGTCGAAGGCGCCGTCGAGGATCGGGCACAGGGCCCCGATGCGCTCGTCGGCGGCGGCGTGGACGAAGCGGCGCAGCGCCTCAAAGGCGTCGACCTCGCCCGCGTCGACGGCCTCGACACCTTCCCGCGCCAGGTCGGTGGTGCGGGCGGTGACGGAGAGGACGACCTCGCGGACGAGGACGTCCCGCTCGGGGAAATTCCGGTAGAGGGTGGCGTTGCCGACGCCCGCGCGGCGCGCGACCTCGTCCAGCGGCACCTGAGGGCCGAACTCGACGAACATCTCACGGGCCGCGGTGACGATCCGCTCGCGGTTGCGCACGGCGTCCGCCCGGGGGCGGGGTACGCGGCGAGCGGGCGCGGTGCCGGCTTCGGCGGTCATGCCACGTCTCCTTCCAGAACTCTCGGACTCTCGAACTCTCGAACCTTTTGGATCCGGACTCTCGGATCCTCGGCCCTGCGAGTTGCGATCCGGGGAACGAGTCCCCACTTCTTCGAACACAGGCGTAAACGGGGAGGGAGTCCCCGGTTATTTCCAGCCATGAATGTGACCTGCATCACACCTCTCGTCCCTGCCGCGCGTACCCACGATCGGGCCACCCGACGCGCGCCCCCGGAGCTCTCGACACAGGCTGTCGAACAGCAGCGCTGATCAGACGCCGACCCGAGAGGCGACCGCATGCAGCAGACCCGCCGGCGCATACGCAGACCCGTCGTCCTCGCGGCGGCAGCGTCCCTCACGCTCGCCGCCCTCGCCTCGGCCAGCACCACGCTGCCCGGACCAGCCCCCGCCTCGGCGGGACCGGTGGCCTCCGCGCCCGGGGACGTCACGGCGCTCGGGCCGTGCAGGATCGCGACGACGATGGGTGTGCAGATGTCGGAGGGGATGCCCACGGCCCCCGGTTACGCCCGCTCCACGGGCCGGGTCAGGGCCCTCAACCTGATGGTCGACTTCCCCGACGCGGAGGGCGAGGGCACGGCCCTCGAACGGTACGACGAGTTCTTCCCGAAGACCGCCGAGTGGTTCAGCACCAGCTCGTACGGGCGCCTGCACTACCAACCGGAGGCCCCGATACCCGAGTGGCTGCGGATGCCGCGGCCGTTCTCCTCGTACGGGATAGAGCGCGGCTCACCGTACGAACCGGGCTACCGCGGGCTCGTCGAGGACATCGTGAAGACCGCGGACCCGAAGGTGGACTTCAGCGCGTACGACCTGGTCAACATCCTGGTCACGCCGAACGCCGGGCCCTCGGCCCTGGACACGGTCCTGTCCGTCACCTTCTCCGGGAACGACGAGGCGCCGTACGCCGACGGCGTCCCGCTCTCCAACACCTCGTTCGTCTACAGCCGCCAGGACGACGGCTCGGGGACGTACGACGAGACCGGTTACCGCGTGCTGCCGCACGAGAACGGCCATGTCTTCGGCCTGCCCGACCTCTACACCGTGGACGGCGGGGGCACCGTCGGGCACTGGGACATCATGTCCGAGGACTGGGGGGCCAACAACGACCTGCTGGGCTGGCACAAGTGGAAGCTGGGCTGGCTGGA
This sequence comes from Streptomyces sp. NPDC014870, assembly GCF_043081505.1. Classification (NCBI taxonomy): domain Bacteria; kingdom Bacillati; phylum Actinomycetota; class Actinomycetes; order Kitasatosporales; family Streptomycetaceae; genus Streptomyces; species Streptomyces sp. NPDC014870. The sequence continues at coordinate 139,532 of NZ_JBIBWQ010000016.1, read as the reverse complement.
CAACGGCCAGGTCCGCTGCGCGGCGCTGCCCGGGGCTCACGACTACGCGCTGACCCCGCTGGCGACGGCCGGCGGCCCGAAGCTCGCGTTCGTACCGCTCTCCGAGAAGTCGGGGTACGCGGTCGAGGTCCGCACCCGGGAGGGGAACGACGAGGCGGTCTGCGAGGAGGGCGTCCTGATCTACCGGGTCGAGTCGGACGTCGACACCGGCCACGGACCGGTGACGGTCTCCGACAGCGACAGGGAGAGCGGCGGCTGCACGCGCCGCCCGAACGTCCACGCGGAGCTGTCGGACGCGCCGTACCGGCCGGGAGAGACGTTCACCGACCGGACGAACGGCATCCGGATCTCGGTGCTCGGCGAGGAGGCGGGAGGCACGTACCGCGTAAGGATCACGCGCGCCTGACGAAGCCGACCTCAGGTCGCCGCCCCCGCAAGCTCGCCCTCACCTCAGCTCACCTCACCGCCAGCTCGTCCCTCAACTCCCGCTTGAGCACCTTCCCGGTGGCGTTCCGGGGCAGCTCGGTGTGGCGCACGTGGACGTGGGCGGGCACCTTGAAGGCGGCGAGCCGCCCTCCGACGTACGCCCTGAGCACCTCGGCGCCGACGCCCGCGCCCTCCCTCAGGCGCACGACGGCGGCGACCTCCTCCCCGAGGGTCGGGTGCGGCACACCGAGCACGGCGGCGTCGAGGACGTCGGGGTGTTCGTGGAGCACGGCCTCGACCTCGACGCAGTACACGTTCTCGCCGCCCCTGATCACCATGTCCTTGAGCCGGTCGACGACCGTGACGCGCCCGTCGTGGAGCCGGACGAGGTCGCCGGTGCGGAACCAGCCGTCCCCGGTGAAGGCGGCCCGGGTGGCGGCCTCGTCGCCCCAGTAGCCGCGGACCAGGGACTGGCCGCGCAGCAGCAGCTCCCCCACCCCCTCGGCGTCGGGCCGGTCGACACGGACCTCGGTGGCGGGGCTCGGCCGGCCGAGGCCGAGCGGATGGGCGCGGTACTCGGCGCCGAACGTCGCGAAGACGCCGCCGCAGGTCTCGGTGAGCCCGTAACCGTTGCGGGGCTCGATGCGCTCGCCGTACGCGGCCGTCAGCCGGGCTACGAGCTCCGGCGGCGCGGCGGCGCCACCGGTGTTGAACATCGTGAGGCTCTCCAGCGGATCACCGGTCCGCTCGGCGAGGTCGAGCAGCTGGAGGGCGGTGGTGGGCACCCCGGAGTAATGGGTGACGCGATGGCGCCGAATCAGCTCAAGCGCCTCCTCGGCGTCCCACTTCCGCATCAGCACGAGGGTCCCGCCGACGGCCATGACGGAGTAGAAGGACGTGAAGGCGGCAACGTGGAAGAACGGGAACGTGGTGAGCGAGACCGGAGCGGGCCCGTGCCCGGGCACGGTGCCGCGCCCGAGGGCGGAGGCGGCGGCGAAGTACCGCGGGTTCATCGCGGCCCCGGCCTGCGCGAGGTGGGTGGCGACGGCGCCCTTGGGACGGCCGGTGGTGCCGGAGGTGTAGATGAGCGTGGCGTCGTGCTCGGGCAGGACGTCGACGGGCGGCGGCCCGAGCAGCGAGTCGGTGTCGCGCACGTACGCCTGGAACCCGTCCGTGGCCTCCCCGTGAAAGACGATCCCGGGCACGCGGTTCCGCACAGCCCACCCCCGCACCCGCTCCAACCGCTCCCCGTCGACAAGGAGGACGCGGGGCGTGCAGTCGTCGAGGGCGTACGCGCACTCCTCCTCGGTCCACCAGGCGTTGAGGGGTACGGCGACGAGGCCGGCGAGCTGGGCGGCCCAGAAGGCGATCTGCCACTCGGGGTGGTTGCGCATGGCGACGACGGCCCGGTCACCGGGGCGCAGCCCGTACTGGTCGACGAGGGTGCGGGCGAGACCGCAGGCGGCGTCGAAGAACGCGCGGTAGCTCAGCACCCCGTCCTCGGAGACCAGGAACGGCCGGTCCCCGTACGCCCAGGTGGCCTCGACGAACTCGCGCAGCGTGCGCGGCCCCTCCACATACACACCGTCCTCGACGGCGAAGGGCCCCCCGGGCGCGGCCAGCCGGGCGGCGACCGAGTCGCCTTCGTCGAGCTGACCCACGGTCGCCCCTCTCTAAGCACTCGCTCAGTCCCCGCCCGACGCTATGCCCGCCCTCCCGAGCCCGTCAAACACCCGCGGCCCCCGCACTCCACGATCAATGGTGGCGACCTCCCCAACCCCATCCGCTAGGCTGTCAGCGGTCAGCCGACCTCCAGGGCCCCAGGCCCGAACAGGAACGCCGACCCGTGCACGCCTTCGTAGCTCAGGGGATAGAGCACCGCTCTCCTAAAGCGGGTGTCGCAGGTTCGAATCCTGCCGGGGGCACACCAAGAAGGGCCAGCTCAGGGGAACACTCCCCCGATGCTGGCCCTTCGCCATGATCACGGCCGTGCCACCTACGTGCCAGAAGGCGGCGAATCGACTCCCTCCCGTGCCTGGCGGATCATCTCCCCGAGCTTCCCCGCGATGTGCTGATCACGGTCGCTCGTCATGTGCTGATAGATCCGCGGCCCTGGTCGTGCTGTGCCCCATCCGCGTCATGAGCTCCCGCGTACTGGCCCGGGCACTGGACGCCAGGGTGTTCCCGGTGTGGCGGAGGTCGTGAAAGTGCACGCTCTCGGGGACGCCGGCCTTGGGCGGGCAGTAGTCCAGTCATCCCGGAAGTTGCTCCGCCGCAGGAGGCCTCCGCGCGGTCCCTGGAACACGTGGGCGTCCTGCCCGGTACCGGAGAAGTGCTCCAGGTGGTGCGCGAGATCTGAGACGAGTTCGGCAGGGAAGGCGACCGGCCGGACGCCGGCGGCGGACAGGTCGAGGTCCGGCGACGCAGCGAGGCCAGCTCGCCGAACCGGAGCGTGGTGAAGGCCGAGAGGAGGACCAGGAGTCGGTAGCGCGGCTGGATGGCGTCGGCCACCGCGTCCACCTCGTCCACCTCGGCCACCCCGTCCACCCCGTCCACCCCGTCCACCTCGTCCACGGTCAGGATGGGGCGCTCGGTCACGTCGTAGCGAGGCGCCTGGTTCGGGTTTGGCCTGTGAACCACAGCAGCTCCAAGGCCGGGGCGCCTCGCGAGCCTGGCTTGCCGCCCTACCAGGTAGTTCTAGCCGTCAGGACTGTGACCGCAGCACGGACGCTGGATCGCGCTCGCAGGCCTCGCCATCGCCACGTTCGAATGTCAGGCCTACGCCCTGACGGGCTCGCTCCGTTACGGTTCGCGGCATGAGCAGCGCACCTCCTACCTGTCCCGAGTGCAGCGGGCCCATGGCGTTCGGCGGATTCGTGCTCTGTGGGCGGGAGGACGATGGCAAGCGGACGTGCCGTCTGCTGTGGGAGTGCGCCGGCCGCCATGTGTGGTGGCACTGGGCCGATCGACCGGACGAACCGTTGGAGATCTGTCCGATGCCTGAGCTGTTTCGCTGACATCCAGCGCTGACATCAACGGGCGTGGACAGCCCCAACTGCACGTGCAGTTGGAGTCCGCCGGACGGCACGTAGATCGACGCCCTAAAGCGGGTGTCGCAGGTTCGAATCCTGCCGGGGTACATGCGAAAGGGCACCTAGCTGCGTTGCCAGGTGCCCTTCGCATGTGCGTCAGGGCGTGGAGGTGTTGTTCGCTGCGGGGGTGCCGGCCAGGATCGCTTCTTCGACGGCTTCGTACCGCGTGCGCTGGTCGGCCGGGTCGCGTTCGTTGAGCACCGTGCCGAGCCAGCCCGCGAGGAAGCCCAGCGGGGCCGAGAGGATGCCCGACGTGGTGAACGGGAACCAGTTGAAGTCCTGGTCCGGGAAGATCGCCTGGGGTGATCCGGACACCAGGTTGCTGCCGGTCATGAGGAGGAACGCGGAGGCGCTGCCCACGATGAGGGTGCAGAGCAGTCCCGTACGGGAGTAGCGGCGCCAGAAGAGGCTGTAGATGAGGGCCGGTGCGACCGCGGACGCGCCGATGCAGAACGACAGGGTGAGCAGTGCCTGAAGGTTCAGGTGCCGTGCGCCGGCGGCGATCGCGATCGCCACGAGCCCGACGCCCGCCGCGGCGGTCCGGGCGATGGCCATCTCCGCCGAGCCCTTCAGTCGCGCCTTGCGGCGCAGCCCGTGCGTGATGAGGTCGTGCGCCAGGGTGTTGGCGCAGGCGAGGGTGATCCCGGCGACCGAGGCCAGCAGGGTGAGGAAGATGGCGGTCGCCACGGCCGTGAACAGCAGTGTCTCGACCGTCGTCTGGTCCGTGCCCATGACGGCCTGGCTGACCATGAGGAACGCCGTCTTGCCCTGCGGGTCGCCGGCGACGATCCCCTGGTGGCCGACGATCGCCGCCGCGCCGAAGCCGATGACGGCGATCAGCAGACAGGTCACGACGACGGTCGACACGGCCCAGGACATCGAGCGCCGCACGGCTGCCGCGCTGCGCGCGGTGAACATGCGCATGGTGATCTGCGGCAGCACCGCGGCACCGAGCACGACTGTCAACTGAGTGCTGATCATGTCGAGTTCGTTGCCGCCGAACTGCAGACCGGAGGCGAGATAGGCGTCTCCCGCCCCGCTGCCGCGCTTGGCGGCGTCCAGCAGGGAGGGCAGGCTGAAGTCGAAGCGGTTGAGGATGAGCACGGCGATCGCGAGGGAAGCGCCGAGCAGGGCGACGGTCTTGACGATCTGGATGAAGGCGGTGCCCTTCATGCCGCCGATCGCCGCGTACGCGATCATCAGCAGGCCCAGGAACACGATCGCGCCGGTCTTGAAGCCGTCGGAGTCGAAGCCGAGGACGACGGAGAGGAGGTCGCCGGCGCCCGCGAGCTGGAAGATCACCAGCGGCAGCAGCGCGGTCAGGGTGACCGCGGCCGTGGTGATCCGCACGGCGGGGCCGGGGAGACGCCGGGTGAAGACGTCGCCGATCGTGAACCGGCCGGCGTTACGCAGGGGTTCGGCGAGCAGGAACATCATCAGGACCAGCGAGAGCACGGTGCTCAGGGCGAGCGTGATGCCGTCGTAGCCGACGAGCGCGATGATGCCGATGGTGCCGAGCACGGTGCCGGCGGAGATGTAGTCGCCGGCGATCGCGAGGCCGCTCTGCACGGGGGAGAGCGAGCGGTAGCCGGTGTAGAACTCGCCCAGGTCGTCACGGTCGGGGCCGGTCATCACGCACAGCAGCAGCGTGACGGTGATGACCGCGATGAACGCCATCAGCGACATGGTCTGGGCCCCGGAGCTGAAGCTGGTCATGCGCGCGCACCTCCGGAGGGCTGCTGCCACACGGGACGTCCGGGGCGGCTCGGGCGTTCCGGCCGAGGCGCCGCTGCCGCGGCCGCCTGCTCGGCGCGCTCGCGGATCGCCGCGGCGAGCGGGTCGACGCGCTTCCGCGCGATCCGCTCGTACAGCGCGATCGCGGCCAGCGCCACGGGCAGCTGGAGGAGCCCCAGGACCAGCCCCGTGGTGAGACCACCGGTGAGGGTGTCGGTCATCAGCGAGGGGGCGTAGCCGGACAGGAAGAGGAAGATGACGAAGTAGCCGAGCGCGGTGAACGTGGCGACGCGGCGGAGCCTGCGGTAGGCCGATCCGAGCCGGTCCAGATCGCCACGATCGTCGGTCGCGGCGGGCGGCTGTTGCTGTTGCTGTTGCTGCGGGGACGCGTCCCAGGGCTGCTGCGCGGAGTCCCAGCTCTGCGGCGCGGAGTCCCACGCCTGCGGGGACGCGCCCCAGGCAGCCGCCTGTGGATCGGTGCCCCAGGACTGCGCCGCCGTCTCTTGGCGGTGCCGCCCGGCATTCCGGTGCTGCGGTACGGGTGGTGGGCCGGGGAATGGCTGGTGGTACGACATCGGTCTCGCTCCTTGCCGCCCCGGGGAACGGGCGGGTGGCGCTGGTGGTCCGCGTACGTTACTCATGGGTATCGCTCTCACGTAAGGGGTTTCCGACCGCTCGGTATGTCGGTTCGGTGACGATCCTGTGCGCGTGGCGACGGAACCCGCGGTAACCCCGTCGTGGATCTTTCCGCAGGTCACGGGTGAGTCTCGGGCCCCCCTCGGGCCCTCCACGGCCGACGGCCCCCGCTCCGAAGGAGACGGGGGCCGTCGGCCGTCGAGTCACTTGAGGGTCGGGGGGTCCAGGGCTTCGAGGGCGGACGAGGGGCCGCTGCTCGCGGAGCCGCCCGAGACGTAGACGCAGGCTCCCGTGATGCCCGGCGGGCAGTGCGTGGCCGCGGCCGCGAGGAAGGAGCGGGGGGTGGGCAGCGAGGGCAGCGTCGTCCAGGTGTTGGACGACGGCTGGTACGACTCGACCTTGCCCGTGAGGCCGCCGTTCAGGCCGCCCACCGCGTAGACGCAGGTGCCGGTCTGTCCCGGCGGGCAGGGCGCCGCCACCGTGGCCAGCGTGAAGCGGGGCGTGGGGAGGGCCGCCACGGGCGTCCAGACGTTGGTGGCCGGGTTGTACGACTCCACCGTCCCGACAGGCCCGCCGGCGTTGCCGCCCACGGCGTAGACGCAGGTGCCGGTCTGTCCGCGCGGGCAGGTCGACGCGGCGGCACCCAGGCCGCCCCGCGCGAGCGGGAGCGAGGCCACCGGGCTCCAGGCGTTGGTCACCGGGTTGTACGACTCCACGGAGGCCGTGTTGCCGCCGCTCGTCGTACCGCCCACCGCGTAGACGCAGGTACCGGTCTGGCCCGCCGGGCAGGGCGCGGCCGTCGCCGCCGTGTTGTACCGGGCGACGCTCAGGGCGGCGACCGTGCTCCACGCGTTGGTGGCCGGGTTGTACGACTCCACCTTCGTCAGGCCCCCGGCGCCGCCGACGCCGCCGACCGCGTACACGCAGTACCCTTGCTGCCCCTTCGGGCAGGGTGCGGTCGCCGCGCCCAGCTGGCTCCGGGGCGTGGGCATGGGCGGCAGTGTCGACCAGGCTCCGGAGAGGCGGTTGTACGACTCGGCCGCGCCCGTGGCCCTGGTGCCGTTCGTGCCGCCGACCGTGTAGACGCAGTTGCCGCCCTGCGCGGGAGGACAGGCCGCCGTCGCCGAGGCCGGGCCGTAGCGGGCCGTGGGCATGTCGGCGAGTGTCGTCCAGATCGTCCCGTTGTTGGCTGCTGTCGCGGGCAGCGTGGCCATGACCAGACCGGCGGCCGCCACCAGCGTCGTGAAACCGAAGCGGCTCCGCCGGCTGCGGCTGCGCCGCCGGTCCGGCGGCTCGTTGGATATGCCTCGCACGTGGGGTCCTTCCGTTCGCTCGTCGGGGATGGGAATGCGCTGTGAGCGTTCCCGGGCCCGAGGGAGCGAGCAGCCGGATACTCGTGAGAAACCATCGGGTGGCCCACGGGCCCACCCCAACGGCCTACGAGCAGGGGGAAAGGAATCAGCGGAGTTCCTCCGGGCACGCCGTGCCCCTCGGGAAGAACTTGTACGGAGCCGACAGCCGGTACACGCCCGCCTTCGGGGCCACGAGCTCCGTCCACTCGTCGCCGTCCGCGTCCGCCTCCGTCCTCAGCAGGCAGCCCGACTCGTTGCGGAAGACCTTCTCCAGATCCTCCGGCGACTCCTCCCGGGCCTGCTTCGACGCCTCCGTCTCCTCCGGCGGCTCGATCTTGCCGCCGTTCTCGTCGATGAGCGCCAGCCACGGCGAGTACGGGACGCGGATCAGGACCCGGCCCGGGGTGTCGACCTCGATCACGACCTCGTTCGCGCCCGCCCTGCGCACCTTCGCCGGCGGGTCCGCCAGCGGGGTCGGGTTGTCGACTTCGTACAGCCGCCAGTTGGCGTCCGACCAGACCTGCTTCAGGTACGGCAGGCCGTTCCCGACGAGCTTCGCCTCCAGTTCGGCGCCCGAGTCCGGCGCCCCTGTCGGCAGCACCACGTAGTGCACCGCCCAGCGGTCCAGCCAGTCCTGGTAGTTCGTGGCGTTCAGGGTGTCGTCGTAGAAGAGCGGGTTGCGCTCCATGTCCGCCTGGCGGTTCCAGCCGCGCGCCAGGTTGATGTACGGGCTGAGCGCCGAGGACTCGCGGTGGCTCGACGCCGGCACGACCTCGACCCGCGCCCGCTCCGCCCCGCGCACCTGCAGCTGGTTGATCAGCGGCGCGACCTCCCGCGCCCACGACGCGTCCGGGGCCGTACGGATGACGTCGTCGACGCCCTTGAAGCCGATCCAGAAGTTCAGGCCGACGAAGGCCAGGACGATCGCGTACCACTTGCGGGAACGCGGGAGTGTGTACGGGAGGGCGGCCAGCAGGACGACGCCCGCGAAGAGCATCACCAGGCGCGAGACGTTCGAGCCGATCTGCGAGTCGATCAGCCAGGTCAGCAGCGTTCCCGCCGCGTACACCGCCGCGCCCGTCCGTACCGTGCGCCACGCGCGCGGTACGAGCGCGAAGCAGAGCACCCCGAAGAGGAACGGCAGCGCCGTCGACGCCCACGACATCGGCTGCGTACCGGAGAACGGGAACAGCCAGGAGGAGAGGGCCACCACCAGGACCGGGGCGAGGCCGAGGGCGTACGCGCCCGGCCGGCGCCGGTTGAGGAAGAGGGCCGCCGCCGCGACCCCGAGGAACAGCCCGGCGACCGGGCTGCACGCGGTCGCGATGCCCGCGAGCGGTGCGGCGACCGCCGCCTTCGCCCAGCGCTTGCGCCGCCAACGGTGCGGCCAGCAGAAGACCGCCGCGACCGCGCCCAGCGCGAACATCATGCCGAGCCCGAAGGTCACCCGCCCGGACAGCGCGTTGCACAGGAACGCGAAGACCCCCGCCAGCGAGCACGCCAGCGGATTGCGCACCGCCCGTACCCGCACCAGGATCAGCGCCGTCAGACCCGCCGACAGCGTGCCCGCGATCATCATCGTCGTACGGACGCCGAGCACCGACATCACGTACGGCGAGACGACGCTGTACGAGACCGGGTGCATCCCCCCGTACCAGGCGAGGTTGTACGCGGAGTCCGGGTGCCGGCCGACGAACTCGGCCCAGGCGTCCTGAGCCGCAAGGTCCCCGCCACTGTTCGCGAACACGAAGAACCACAGGACGTGGGTGAGTGCCGCGACACCCGTCGCGATCATGACCGGGTAGCGGCGCCGGCGGCGGCGCGGACGCCGGTCCGGTGACTGCTCCGGTGACTGCTCCGTGTGCCGTCTCGGGGTTGGGAGGTCTATCGGGAGGTCTATTCGCGGCAGGGACGAGGAGGGCGAGGACAGGCGCTTCGGCGCGCCCTCTTCGGCGCGTGTCGGCTCGGCGGTGGTCACTCGCGTCCCTCTCCCGTGCTGCTCCCGAACGGCCTTTCGCACATGTCTCGGACTCCGGAACGCTAACAGTCGGGCGCCCCGGGCAAACCGGGACGCCCTGACAGGTCAGCCCAGACGGGTCAGCTTCTTGTCGAAGCCGGGCTCGACGAGGTCCGTCTGGAGGGAGACCGGGGAGCTGACCTTGCCTGCGCCGGTGCCGATCGACACCTGGCCGACGACATCGCCCTTCTTGCCGGTGTGCGGGACGACCTTGCCGCCGTCGGTCAGCTCCAGGTCGACCTTCAGGCCCGGCCAGCCGACGGCCTTGAGCTCCTTGTCCGCGACGACCGGCGTGAGGCCGCCGAGACCGTCGTCGATGTGGCCGACGACCTGGCCCTTACGAATCACGGCGGCCGAGGTCACGTCCTTCTGGGCCTGCTGGATGAGCTTGAGGCTGTAGTCGATCGAGAGCTGGAGCTTCTCGTGCAGCACGGCCGCGTCCTTCGCCCCCATGACGATGCCGAGGATCCGGCGCTCCTTGCCGTCCACGACCGTCTTCGCGGACCAGAGCAGGTTGCCGCCGGCCGGCGTGGACGAGCCGGTCTTGATGCCGGAGACACCGGGCTCGAGCAGGATGTTGTTGTTGTTCTCGATCCGGCCCGGGAGGCCGTCCACCGTCAGGTTCGGCATGTCCACGATCTCCCGGAACACGTCGTACTGCATGACCGCCTTCGCCAGCTTCAGCTGGTCCTGCGGGGTGGAGACCGTGGTCGCGTTCAGACCGGACGGGTCCGTGTACGTCGACTGCGTCATCCCGAGGTCCTTGGCGGCGGCGTTCATCTTCTCGACGAACGCGGCCTCGGAACCGGCGTCCCAGCGGCCCAGGAGCCGCGCCACGTTGTTCGCGGACGGGATCATGAGGAGCTGGATCAGCTCCTTCTGCGTGTACGTCTGGCCTTCCTTGACCGCCGCCGTCGACTCGAACTCGGCGCCCGCCTCGTCGGCCGCCTTCTTGTCGATCGTGATCTCGGGGCCGGTCTCCTTCCCCTTGATGGGGTGGTCGCGGAGGATCACGTACGCCGTCATCGTCTTCGCCACGCTCGCGAGCGGGGCCGGCTTCTGCGCGCCGTAGGTGCCCAGCGAACCGACGCCCTCGACCTCGGCCGCGCCCTGGCCCTCGGTGGGCCACGGCATCTGCAGTTCGCCGCCCTCGAAGGTGAACGTGGGCGCGGCGGTGAGGGAGAGCGTGGCCGCCGGAAGCGGCCGCACGAACTGTACGACCGCAAAGACGATCAGCAGAAGGACCACCAGCGGCGTCCAGATCCGCACCCGCCGGAGGGTCGTGCGCATCGGCGTCGGCGCCGGGGGCGGGGTGTTGGTCAGCTCGGCCAGCAGGTCGAGCGGGGGCAGCGGCGGCATCGGCTGCTGCCTGGTCCGCTCGGCCTCGGTGAGCGAGGGCGGCGCGGGTACGGGGGCGGGCGCGGCGGAGGCGGCGGAGGCGGCCGGGGCCTGGCCCTGGGTCGGGGTCGCCTTCGCCGGCGTCCCGGGGGTCATCGGTGTGTCGGGCCGCAGCGGTACGAACGTGCTGGGGCGCTCGGGCGCGGGGGCGGTCCCGGACGCGGCCGACGGAGTCGGCGGGGTCGGCGGGAGCTTCAGGGCGGTCGTCGGCTGGTCCACGACCGGCGGACGGACCGCCTTGAACACGGTGGTCGGCTGGTCGACCGGCTCGGCGGGCGCGGGCGCGGGCTTCGGCTCGTCGGCCTCGACCTTGGCCTCCGGCTCGGCCTCCGGCTCGGCCTCCGGCTCCGGCTCCGGCTCGGGCTCCGACTTCTCCTGCGGCTCCTCCTCCTTCGCCGCGGTCGGCTTCCGCGCGGCGAACCAGGAGTCGGCGGAGTCCCGTGCGGGAGCCGCGTCGGCAGACGCCTCCTCGGAGGCCTCCACGGCCTCCGGAGCCGTCTCGTCGACCTCGGTCTCGGTCTCGGTCTCGGCCTCGGGCTCGGGCTCGGTCTCCGCCTCGACCTCGGGCTCGGTCTCCGCCGCAGGCTCGTCAGCGTCAGCGGGAGCGGGCTCGTCCTCGGCCTCGGCCTCGGCCTCCAGCTCGTCCGCCGGGGCCTCGGCGGCCTCCACGGGCTCGGAAGGCACCGACGGCTCGTCGGAGGGCTCGGAAGCCTGCGCCTCGTCGCCGGAGGCGACCCAGGCGGCCACCGCCGCCTTCAGGCGGTCGCCGCCCTCCGCCGCATCCGCCTCGGACGCCTCCTCGGCCGGCGCCTCGACCGGCTCCTCGACCCGCTCGACCCGCTCGGCCCGCTCGGCCCGCTCCTCCGCCGGAGCGTCGTCCTCCGGGGTCCTCGGTGCGAGGGTCTTGAAGACGGCCGTCGGCTGGTCGACCTGGACCGGCGACGGCGCGGGCTCGCGGAGTACGGACAGCCGGGGATCCCGGCCGCCGCCGCCCGGAGTCGTCTCCTTCGAGGACTCCTGCTGCTCCGCCTTGTCGGGGGACTCGCCCGCCACCGTGCCTCCTCCATGCGTCATGCGTACGTCCGAACCGTGTACCAGTGTCCTGTGTGAACCCCTTGGCCCCCGTGCTAGACGAGAACGACATACCTACTGGTTCCCGTACGAAGCACCCAGGCACTCTCGACAGATGAATGTGAGAGGGGTCACCCTGTGACTCATCCACGCGGGGAGGCATGGATGGGCAGGAGCCGCAGAACAATTCCGGAGGAGCTTCTGCTGCTCGCTCTGGACCCGGCCACGGGTACCACAGCGCAGCCGCAGTCGCTCGACCTCGGCCTGGCCGGAGCACAGCTAGTGGAGCTGGCTCTGGCAGGACGGATAGCCCCTGACGGGGATCGTATAGCCGTGGTGATGCCACGGCCGACCGGAGATCCGACACTGGACTCCGCACTGGAGCTGCTGCGCCGACGCGGCAGCCCGGTTCGGGCCGTCCACTGGATCGGCGGGCCCCGACTGGGGCTGCGCCAGATCTACCTCGCTCATCTGGAGCGCTGCGGCATGGTGCATGCCGTGGAGGGCCAGATGTGCGGGGTGCTGCCGACGACTCGCTACCAGGCGACGGAGACAGCCATCAGCCGGGACATCAGGGCCCGGCTGGACAGTGCGATCCGCACCGGCGTACCGCCGGACCCGCGGACCGCGGCGCTCGCCGCGCTGGCCCACGCGGTCGGTCTCGGCAAGCACCTGTACCCGGGGAACGAAGGACGGTCGTCGCGGTCCCGGCTGCGCGACCTGATCCGGCACGACCCCATGGGCGGCCTCGTGGCGCATGCCGTGATGGACGTCCAGAACGGTGTGGCCGCCCAGCCACGCCGTAGTGCGCCGAGCACGGGTGGCGTTCCCCAGCAGCCGCGTCGCGGCAGCATGGTCCGCGCCGCCGTGCACTGACCCGTTCCGGGAGCCGCAAGTCGTGTGTGGGGCGGTCGCATCGACCGCCCCACACACGCGCGACCACCCCCACACAACGACCACCGCCACACACGCGCAACCGCCCCACACGCGCACGCGCGACCGCACCACACACACGTGCGCCCGCGCACGTTGTGGTCATTTCCCAGCGCACACCACACCTTTGGTGGCAGTCTGCCAAGCAGTAGATACTCACAGCTACGCAGCAGACAGCCGGAGGTGCAGTTTCCGTGGCGTCCAACGTCAACCCCACCGTCAGGCGACGCCGTTTGGGCCAGGAGTTGCGCCGGCTCCGGGAGCAGAAGAACATGACGGCCGAGCAGGTCGCCGAGCGTCTTCTGGTGTCGCAGTCGAAGATCAGCCGCCTGGAGAACGGCCGCCGGTCGATCAGCCAGCGCGATGTCCGTGACCTCTGCGGGGTGTACGAGGTCGAGGACGAGCGCGTCGTCGAGTCGCTGATGCAAATGGCCAAGGACTCGCGCCAGCAGGGCTGGTGGCACGCCTTCGGCGACATCCCGTACAGCGTCTACATCGGTCTGGAGACGGACGCGGAGAGCCTGCGGGTGTACGAGCCGCAGATCATCCCCGGCCTGCTGCAGACCCATGGCTACGCGGAGGCCGTGATCAGCGGCGCGCTCCCGGAGTCGACGCCGACGGACATCGACAAGCGCGTCACCGTCCGCACCCGCCGCCAGGACCGGATCAAGGACGAGGAGCGTCCGCTGCGGCTCTGGGCGGTCATCGACGAGGGCGCGCTCCGTCGCGTGGTCGGCAACAAGCAGCTGATGATCCAGCAGTTGGAGCATCTGGTCGAGCAGTCGCACCTGCCGCACGTCACCGTGCAGGTGCTGCCGTTCGACATGGGGGCGCACCCGGGGATCAGCGGGCATTACGCGATCCTGGAGTTCCCGGACACGTCCGACTCGAGCGTCGTCTACATCGAGGGCGTCACGAGCGACCTGTATCTGGAGAAGGCCCAGGACGTCGCCAAGTACAGCGTGATGTACGAGCACCTGCGGGCACAGGCGCTGAATGTCGAGCAGACCCGGGAGTTCATTTCGGACATCGCCAAGTCCTACGCGGCCGGCTGATCCGGCATATCCCGATTCTCCGATTCGGGGGTGAATGCGGCCATTCGGCCGAGCCCCCCGAGGAAGAGGGCGGCACGGTACACCGCCGACTCGCTCCAATGGAAGCCCACTTGGAATATGCCATCCGGTCGGGTGAACGCCGGCCCCACGCACCGGGACCGGCGAGTAGCGTCGATCACGCCAGCACGAAGGTTGGCGCGACACACCACTGGCAGAACCGGAGTGAAGAACATGGCCATTATTCAGGGCGCTACGGACACCTGGACGAAGTCCTCCTATTCCGGCGGCAACGGGGCCTGCGTCGAAGTCAAGTCGCCCGTCGTCGCGGCGATCGCGGTCCGGGACTCCAAGGCCCCCGAGGGTCCGTCCATCGCTTTCGGCTCGGCGTCGTGGAACGCCTTCGTCGGCGAAGTGAGCAACGGGGCTCTCTGAGCCCGGGGATGAGCACCGCGCAGTTCCCGAGGAAAGAGCCCTCTCGACCGGTCCGCCGTCCTGGCCGAGGGGGCTCGGCCTATGCCCTCAGCGGAGCTCGTCCACGTACCGGTCGGTCCCCGGCACCGTCGGGATGAACGGCGCCACCAGCTCCACCCGGGCCGCGCCCCCGCCCACCGTCTCCAGGTCGGCGAAGTGCTCCGCCCAGCAGGCGCGCGGGTCGCGCTCCAGGAACCACAGCAGGGTCAGCCGGGTGTCGACCCCCTCGACCTGCTTCACATAGGTCATCCGGTCCCCCGGCAGCGGTGTCGGGCGGAAGACCGTGACCATCGCGGCCGGGGAGCCCGCGAGCCGCCTCGGCAGCTCGCGCGCGACGAGGTGTTCGAGCAGCTCCGCCCGCGCCTCGGGCCCCTCGGTGTCGACGACCTGGAGGACCAGGCCCTGGTAGGGGTGGTCGAGGGCGTGGAAGTCGCGCGGTCCCGCCGCCCCGTCGCGGTACACGGTCGCCTCGTGGTCCTGGAACGAGGTGAAGACGTGCGTACGGTCGCGGTAGACCCGGGCGTCGCGGTTGAGGCGCTTGTTGATGGCGACGGTCCACTTCATGTGCTCGTCGTAGCGGCCCTCGGTGACCCAGTACGTGGAGAGGTAGCAGCCGGCCGTGACGGGCTGGGCAACCGCGGACTTCTCCGGTCCGCGCAGTTCCTGCAGCGCCCGGGTGGCGACCCAGCGGCGGCCCGCGAACATCCAGGGCATCGCCATCGCGCCGGCGTAGTAGTGGTCGTCCTCGTACCAGCGGTTGTAGGCGTACTCGTGGCCCGGGTGCGGCTCCACCATCGTGATCAGCGCGTGGCCGGGGCGTATCCCGTACGGCCCGACCGCCGCCAGCTCCGCGTACGTCTCGGCACCGCCGGCGGTGCCCGTCTCACTGTCCATGCCCGTACCCCTTCCCTTGTCCTCTGGGGGTGCCTACTCTGACGGGTCGTCAGATCGATCGCCAGAGTCGGGAGGCACCCGGATGCTGCTCCAGGGGAAGACCGTGATCGTGTCGGGGGTCGGCGCCGGGCTCGGGCACCGGGTCGCCGAGACCGTCGTACGCGACGGGGGCAACGCGGTCCTCGGCGCCCGCACCGAGGCCAACCTCGCCAAGTCGGCGGCCGAGATCGACCCGGAGGGCCGGCACACCGCCCTGCGCGCCACCGACATCACCGACGAGGCCCAGTGCGAGGCGCTCGCCGCGCTCGCGGTGGAGCGGTTCGGCGGGATCGACGCGGTCGTCCATGTCGCCGCCTGGGACAGCTACTTCGGCGGGATCGAGGACGCCGACTTCGCCACCTGGCAGGGCGTTCTCGACGTCAACCTGCTCGGCACCCTGCGGATGACCCGGGCCTGCCTGCCGGCCCTGAAGGAGCGCGGGGGCTCGGTGGTCCTCATCGGCACGCAGTCGGCGGTGGCCGCGCCCTCGCAGGTGCGGCAGGCGGCGTACGCGGCCTCGAAGGGGGCGCTGACCTCGGCGATGTACTCGATGGCGCGGGAACTCGGCCCGCACCGGATCCGGGTCAACACCGTGCTGCCGGGCTGGATGTGGGGCCCGCCGGTCCAGGCGTACGTGACGTTCACGGCGCACACCGAGGGCGTGCCGGAGGACGAGGTGCTCGGGCGGCTCACCGAGCGGATGGCGCTGCCGGAGCTGGCGACGGACGGGGACGTGGCGGAGGCGGCGGCCTTCCTCGCCTCCGACCGGGCGCGGGCGATCACGGGCCAGTCGCTGCTGGTCAACGCCGGCGAGCTGATGCGGTAGCGCCGGACCACGGCACGAGGGCGGCGCAGGGGCCGCACGGGACGCGAGGGCGTACCGTGCGGCCCTTTTTGACCCCATCCGCATTCAGAGATGTGAACACAGGTCAACAAGAAGAACGATTTTGCTTTCTCTTGACCCTCCCGCGCGTTGTCGTCCGCCCGCAACTCCCCACACCATGAACGGCGTTCACAAGGCGGACCGGACCCCTGGAGGGGGCTCAATGAACAGTCTCGACTGGGCCGTGCTCATCGGCTATTTCGGCGTGATGGTCGCGATCGGCGTCTGGTCCCACAAGCGCGTGGACAACGTCTCCGACTTCTTCACCGCAGGCGGCAAGATGCCCTGGTGGCTCTCGGGCATCTCCCACCACATGTCCGGCTACAGCGCGGTGATGTTCACCGGGTACGCGGGCATCGCGTACACCTACGGCGTCACCTCGTACGTCACCTGGTCCTTCCCGATCGCGATCGGCATCGCGATCGGCGCGCACCTCTTCGCGCCCCGCCTCAACCGGCTCCGCTCACGGCTCCATGTGGCCTCCCCGCTGGAGTACCTGAAGAACCGCTACAACCTGCCCACCCAGCAGGCGCTCGCCTGGTCGGGCGTACTCCTGAAGATCGTCGACGTGGGCGCCAAGTGGGCCGCCATCGCGACCCTGCTCTCCGTCTTCACCGGGATCTCCCTCAACCAGGGCATCCTCATCACCGGTGTCATCACCGGCATCTACTGCACGGTCGGCGGGCTGTGGGCCGACGCGCTCACCGAACTGGGCCAGCTCATCATCCAGTTCTTCGCCGGTATCGCGATGCTCGTCGCCGTGCTCGCCAAGCTCGGCGGCGTCAGCGCGCTGTGGGAGGTGTGGGACCGGCCCGAGCTGCAGGGCCACACCGCGCCGACCGCGGGCCCGTACACCCTGACCTTCCTGCTCGCGTACCTCTTCATCAAGACCTTCGAGTACAGCGGCGGCATGTGGAACCAGGCCCAGCGCTACATGGCCACGCCCAACGCCCGGGAGGCCACCCGCTCCGGCCGGCTCTCCGCCGCGCTGTGGTTCGTCTGGCCGCTCGTCCTCTTCTTCCCGATGTGGGTCGCGCCGCTCCTGGTCGACCCGAAGCAGCCCGACGCGTCCGACAGCTACGCCCTGATGACCGAGCAGCTGCTGCCGCACGGCCTGCTCGGCCTGGTCATCGTCGGCTTCTTCTCCCACACCATGGCCATGTGCTCCTCCGACGCCAACGCCATCGCGGCCGTCTTCACCCGGGACATCGCCCCGGTCATGAGCAAGGCTGCGCGGCGCTGGACGCAGGCGGCCGGGCTGCTCGCGGCACGCTGGTCGACGATCGCCTTCCTCGCGCTGTCGATGGCGGTCGCCACCCAGGTCAACTCGCCGACCTTCAAGGACATCATCACCGTCGTCATCAAGTGGGTGGCCGGTCTGATGGGCCCGATCGCGATCCCGTTCATGCTCGGTCTGCTCAAGACCTTCCGGAAGTCCGGGCCGACGGCGGCGCTGGTCTCCTGGGCGGCGGGCCTCTTCGCCTTCTGGCTGACCAACTACGGCCTGGACGGCATCGAGCTCCAGATCCAGATCGTCTCGCCGCTCGCGACCTCGCTCGTCCTCTACATCCTCATCGGCTTCGTCAGGCCCGAGGACACCCCCGAGCGCGACGCGATCCTCGACCGGCTCGACCGGGACCCCGACGGGGGCGCGGACGGCGCGTCCGTACCTCCGCAGGCCTCGGGCGAGCCCGCCTCCCAGCCGCGGGCGTGACCGGGGCTCAGCCCCGCGGGTAGCGGGCCAGCCAGCCCGGGTGCGAGTCGGCCGGGCTGTGCAGGGCGGCGCCCTGGGTCATCTCCATCGCGAAGTCGTCCGCGAGTTCCAGCACCGTGGAGCGGCCCTCCAGTTCGGCCAGCCAGGCCGGCGGGAGGGCCGTCTCGCCGTGCAGGGCGCCGAGGAGGGCGCCGGTGACGGCCCCCGTGACGGCCGAGGGGCCGTCGTGGTTCACCGCGAGGCGCAGGCCGTGGCGGATGTCCTCGCCGACGAGCGCGCAGTAGACGGCCGCGGCGAGCTGGCCCTCCGCCCGGTCCTCGTCGGCGCCGAGGTCGGTGACCCGGCCCGCGTTCGGCATCCCCTGGCGTACGGCCCCCAGGGCCCGCTGCAGGGCGTCGGTGACGGGCTGGTGGCCGGGGCGCGGGGCGAGCTGGGCCAGGGCCCGCTGCACCGAGCCGTCCACGCTCTCGCCGCGGGCCAGGCCGTGCACGACGACGGCGAGCGCGCCGGCCGCGAGGTAGGCGGCCGGGTCGCCGTGGGTCTGTGCCGCGCACTCGACGGCCAACTGGCAGACCAGTTGGGGCTCCCAGCCGACGAGCAGCCCGAAGGGCGCCGAGCGGACGAGCGCCCCGGAGTCCGTCGCGCCGGGGTTCTTGGGCTTGTCCAGGGTGCCCAGGTGCTCGTCGCCGAGGCCGGTGAGGCAGGCGCGGGCGGGGTCGCGGCGGGCGTAGAGCCACTCCTCGCGGGCGAGCCAGCCGTTGTCCTTGCGGCGCTCGTCCGGACCCCAGTCGCGCTGGGTGGCCGCCCAGCGCAGATGGGCGCGGTGCACGTCGGTGGGCGGATGCCAGGCGCCGGTGTCGCGCCGGACCTGGGCGCGGATCAGGCCGTCGACGGTGAACAGGGTCATCTGGGTGGCGGCGGTGACCGCGCCGCGCCTGCCGTGGGCGGGGACGGGCTCGGTCAGCCCCTCCGGTCCGTGGGCGGCCCTGATCGCGTCCAGCGGGAGCGGCGCGACGCCCGCGCCGAAGGCGTCGCCGATCGCCCCGCCGAGGAGACAGCCCCGTACCCGTGCGCGGAAGTCCTGCTGTTCGGCGCGGCCCCACACGGCCGCGGCGCTGGTGGTCACGGTGTGCCCTCCCCCGGAAAGCCCTCGGTCGCACAGGTCTCGCAGCACTGTAATGGACCGGGTTCGCACGTTCGCGAGGCAGAACGTTTTGCGATCGGATGCCTTTCTGTCCATCTTCGACCGCAGTTCACCGGAAGTTCCGTCGCGACTTGAACGATCCGCCGCGTGACACGTTTCAAGACCTCCACCTACGCGGTCGTCGCCGCCGCGCTCGTCCTGGGCGTCACCGCCCCGGCCGCCGTCGCCCACGACTCCCGGCACACCCATGGCGGGCACTCCTCCCACCGGGAGCAGTCCTCCCACCGGGAGCAGTCCTCCGTCCCCTTCACCTCCGCCACCGTCACCGAGAACGCCGACGGCAGCTTCACGATCGCCTGGTCCGCCCGCGGCACCCACGGTGTGAAGATCCGCACCGAGGGCCGCACGGTCGCCCGGGGCGGCGACACCGGCAAGGTCACCGTCAAAGGCCTGCGCGCGGTCGACCGCCGCTGGTTCGACCTGGTCCCCGACCGGGGCACCTCGCTGCGCCTGGCCGACCGGCAGATCAGGCTCCAGGGCGCGGTCAACTTCCGTGACGCCGGCGGCTACCGCACCGCCGACGGCCACTGGGTCAAGATGGGCGAGATCTACCGGTCCGACGCCCTCGACCGGCTGACCGCGGACGACCTCGCCAAGCTGAGGCGTCTCGGCATCAGGACCGTCTTCGACCTGCGCATGCAGAGCGAGCGCGACAAGGACCCCGACCGCGTCCCGGCCGGCGCCGGCTACGTCGTCGCCGACGTGCTCGCGGGCACGCCCACGTTCGGCGCCATGCCCAGGACCCCGGCCGAGGCCGAGGCGATGATGGTCGAGGGCAACCGCTTCATGGTGAGCGGTGACACGGCCAGGGCCGCGTACACCACGGTCTTCGAGGGCATCGCGGACGAGCGCCGGCACGGCGTCCTCTTCCACTGCACGGCCGGCAAGGACCGCACGGGCTGGAACAACGCGGCCCTGCTCACCGCCCTCGGGGTCCCCGAGGAGACGGTGATGGCCGACTACCTCGCCAGCAACACCTACCGGGCGGCCGCCAACGAGGCGATCCTGTCCCACCTTCCCCCGCAGCAGGCCGCGGTCTACAAGCCGCTGCTCGACGTGCGCCCCGAGTACCTCAACGCGAGCTTCGCCGAGGTGGACGAGGAGTACGGCTCGTTCCGCTCGTACCTGAAGCAGGGCCTCGGCATCGACGCCCGAGAGCTGAAGGAACTCAAGCGGGAGCTGCTGGTCGGCTGACCCGTCCCGCCGTGGTCAGGGCGACCGTCCTCGCCCTGACCGGCACGCCGGACGTGGTCGTTCAGTCCCCCAGCACCGGCAGCAGCTCCGGCAGGTGCCCGTCCGAGGCCATGGCCGCCCGCTGTCGTTCCTCCGGCACCTCGCCGTAGAGCGTCGTCCGCGGACGGGACGGTCGTCCGGCCGCGTCCGCGATGGCGGTGAGGTCGCGGATCGAGCGGTACGAGCCGTAACCGGAGCCCGCCATACGGGAGATGGTCTCCTCCATGAGCGTGCCGCCCAGGTCGTTGGCGCCCGAGCGGAGCATCTCGGCGGCGCCGTCCGCGCCCAGCTTCACCCAGCTGGTCTGGATGTTGGGGATGTGCGGGTGCAGAAGCAACCGGGCCATCGCCGTGACCGCGCGGTTGTCGCGGACCGTCGGGCCGGGGCGGGAGATGCCCGCGAGGTAGACGGGGGCGTTGGTGTGGATGAAGGGGAGCGTCACGAACTCCGTGAAGCCGCCGGTCTCCTGCTGGATGGCCGCGAGCGTCCGGAAGTGGCCGAGCCAGTGCCGGGGCTGGTCCACGTGGCCGTACATCATCGTGGACGAGGAGCGGATGCCCAGTTCGTGGGCGGTCTTGATCACCTCGATCCAGGTGGCCGTCGGCAGCTTGCCCTTGGTGAGGACCCAGCGGACCTCGTCGTCGAGGATCTCCGCGGCCGTGCCGGGGATCGAGTCGAGCCCGGCCTCCTTCGCGGCCGTCAGCCACTCGCGGATCGAAAGCCCGGTCCGGGTGGCGCCGTTGACGACCTCCATCGGGGAGAAGGCGTGCACGTGCATGCCCGGTACGCGTTCCTTCACGGCCCGCGCGATGTCGAAGTACGCAGTGCCCGGCAGGTCCGGGTGGATGCCGCCCTGCATGCACACCTCGACCGCGCCGACCTCCCACGCCTGCTGGGCGCGGTCGGCGACCTGGTCGAGGGAGAGGGTGTAGGCGTCGGCGTCCGTGCGGCGCTGGGCGAAGGCGCAGAAACGGCAGCCGGTGTAGCAGACGTTGGTGAAGTTGATGTTCCGCGTGACGATGTACGTGACGTCGTCGCCGACCACCGACTTCCGTACGTCGTCGGCGATCCGGGTCAGCGCGTCGAGCGCGGGGCCGTCGGCGTGCAGCAGCGCGAGGGCCTCGTCGTCGGTGAGCTTCGTCGGGTCGTCGGCGGCCGTGGCGAGGGCGGCCCGTACGTCCGTGTCGATGCGCTGCGGCACCATCCCGGGGGCCGCGGCCTCGCGCAGGGCGTCCCAGTCGCCGTAGACCTCGTCGAAGTCGTCGCGGCGGTCGTGGGTGCGGCCGGTGGTGTCGATGGTGCGGTGCAGGTCGGTGCGGCCCGCCGCGGTGAACGCCTCGTCGGGCTCCTGCCAGGGCAGGCCGCGGACGGTGGCGTCCGGATTCGCGAGGCCCGTCTCGGGGTCGGCGAGCGCGCGCACGTGCGGCAGCAGACGCGGGTCGAGCCAGGGCTCGCCGCGGCCGACGAACTCCGGGTAGACGCAGAGACGTTCGCGCAGCTCGAAGCCGGCCGTACGGGACTTCTCGGCGAGGGTGTCGATCTGCGGCCAGGGCCGCTCCGGGTTGACGTGGTCGATGGTGAGCGGGGAGACCCCGCCCCAGTCGTCGATGCCGGCACCGATGAGCCGGCCGTACTCCTCGTCGACGAGGTTCGGCGGGGCCTGCAGGCAGGCGGAGGGGCCCATGATGTGCCGGGCGACGGCGATCGTGGCGATCAGGTCGTCGAGTTCGGCGTCGGGCATGCCGCGCATCGCCGTGTCCGGCTTGGCGCGGAAGTTCTGGATGATCAGCTCCTGGATGGAGTGGTAGGCGCGGGCGACACGGCGCAGCGCGAAGAGGGACTCGGCCCGTTCCTCGTACGTCTCGCCGATGCCGATGAGCAGCCCGGAAGTGAAGGGGACGGACGAGCGTCCGGCGTCCTCCAGGACCCGCAGCCGGACGGCGGGCTCCTTGTCGGGCGAGCCGTAGTGCGGGCCGCCGGGCTCGGACCAGAGGCGGGTCGCGGTGGTCTCCAGCATCATGCCCATGGACGGAGCGACGGGCTTGAGCCGCTGGAAGTCCGTCCAGGACATGACGCCGGGGTTGAGGTGCGGCAGCAGTCCGGTCTCCTCCAGGATCCGGATCGCCATGGCCCGTACGTAGGCGAGGGTGTCGTCGTAGCCGTGCGCGTCGAGCCACTCGCGGGCCTCGGGCCAGCGGGCCTCGGGCTTGTCGCCGAGGGTGATGAGGGCTTCCTTGCAGCCGAGTTCGGCGCCGCGGCGCGCGATGTCGAGGACCTCGTCGGGGGACATGAACATCCCGTGCCCGGCGCGGCGCAGCTTGCCGGGGACGGTGACGAAGGTGCAGTAGTGACACGTGTCCCGGCAGAGCCGGGTGAGCGGGATGAACACGCTCTTGGAGTAGGTGATGACCCCGGGCCGCCCGGCGGCCTCCAGCCCGGCGTCCCGTACGCGCGCGGCGGAGGCGGTGAGGTCGTCGAGGTCGGCGCCCCGCGCCTGGAGCAGCACGGCGGCCTCACCGACGTCGAGGGCCACCCCGTCCCTGGCCCGCCTGAGGGCACGGCGCATGGCGTTCTCGGTGGGGCGACCTGCCTGTCCCGGCTGCTGATCCGTCATGGACCGAGCATACGAGTGACCTCGCGCGGACAGGAGACCTCCTCGACGACCGCCTTGCCATCCCGCCGGGAGGGGGCCCGCCCCGCCCCGGCGGCGCGGCGGCGGGCATCCCGCAGCTCCGCACGCGCCGCGGCGACCTCCTCGGAGGTCAGCGGGCCGTGGATCTCCTCGTTCGCCGCGACCAGTTCGGCGAGGCCGTCCCCCCGCTTCGGGCTCACGGAGCGGACACCTCGCCGTGATCCTCGTCGGGGAGCGCTCGCGTGAGCTTCTCCGTCAGCGCCGGGTCGGCGAGGATGCGCGCCGTGGCGCGCCATTCCACGATCGTCCGGTGCAGGTTCGCGTGGACGTCCAACTGCGCGGCGTCGTACGTCGCGTCGACCAGTTCCTGGACGAACTCCCTGAGTTCGTCGGCGGAGAGGTGCCTCACCCAGGGAAAGACCGCGGGGAGCGCTCGCCCTATGGTTCGAGCGCCGTCGTCGGCCGTGAGGAGCCCGGCGAGCAGGCGGGCGGTGATCTCGGCCGTCTCCTCCCGCTCCTGGTCGTGCCGGGCCGTGGTGAGGTAGAGGTCCTGTCCGTCCCGTCGCGTGACGAGCAGGCGATGCGCCGTGTCCAGTGTCTCGGCGACTCGCTTCGAGTTCTTGGAGAGTTCGGAGAACGTGACAGTCGTGGTCACCATGCCGCGACCACACTTCGGAATGTATTCCGAAGTCGAGGGGGTCGTGCGTGCCAGGCGACTGAGTACCCACCCCCACCCCACCTGAGCCGCCGCGCGGATACCCGACCGCTCCGGCGCGGCCTAGCGTCACCGGCATGACGAACGACGAGCTGATGGACGACGTGACCGAGACGCCCTCGCCGCTGAGGCGCGCCCTGCGGGCGGCCCTCTTCGTGGGGCTCGCGGCCGTCTCGCTGCCCGTGCTGCTCGTCGTCGGGCTCGTCGTCGTGTACACCGTCGAGCGGGGGACCGACGAGGGGTACCCCGAGGTGGCCCCGGAGGTGATGGTCCAGCGGGCCGCCGCGCGGACGCAGGAGCTGTACGACGTCGCGGGGATCGGCGGCGCGCTGCCGCCGACCGGGTCGGACGGGGGCAACCGCGCGGCCGAGAACACGATCTCCGCCGAGGTCTGCTACCCCACCGGCCTGGAGTCCATCGCCGACGAGCCCGTGAAGGGCGCCTACCGACTCGGGCACAACTGGCGGATCGCCGACGTCTCCGAGCAGGAGGGCATGCCCGCGCTGCGCCGGCTCCGCGACCATGTCGAGAAGGCCGGCTGGGACGTCACCTCCTTCGACGAGAGCGGCGACGCCCGGACCCTGCGGGCCGAGCGGGACGCGGACGACCCCGACTCCGAGCGGATCGTCGTCAGATGGTGGTCCCACTGGCAGACCCTCGACGGCTTCACGGCCATGTCCTGCGCCTACGACCCCGCCGGCGCCAAGGGCGACGACGCGGTCCGGCACCTGGAGCCCCCGACCCTCACCTGAACCCCTAGGGCCTATCCGGCCCTGATCCGCCGGACAGGCCCTAGACGTACTGGGCGTACTCGTCCAGCACCCTCAGGACCTCCTCCTCACCCCCCGGCGGCAGCTGCAGCACGACCTCCTCGCAGCCGAGATCCGCGTAGTGCGCGAGCTTGCCCGGGTTCGGCAGGACCCCGTACGGGACGACCTGGAGGGACTTCGGGTCGCGGCCCGCGCGCTCCCAGGCCTCCTGGAGCGCCGGCATCGACTGCGTCAGGCCGCGCCCGCCGATCGGCATCCAGCCGTCCCCGTACTCCGTGATGTGCGCGAAGAGCTTCGGGCCCGCCGCCCCGCCGAGCAGGACGCGCGGGGCGCCCCCGGCCGGCTTGGGGTACGCGTACGACGCCCGGACCGAGACACCGAACTCACCCTCGTACGCGGTCGGTTCAGCGGCCCACAGGGCGCGCATCACCCGCATCCGCTCCCGGCTCAGCTCGCGCCGCGTCGCCCACTCCACGCCGTGGT
Source organism: Streptomyces sp. NPDC014870 (assembly GCF_043081505.1). Lineage (NCBI taxonomy): Bacteria > Bacillati > Actinomycetota > Actinomycetes > Kitasatosporales > Streptomycetaceae > Streptomyces > Streptomyces sp. NPDC014870. The sequence goes on along the minus strand of NZ_JBIBWQ010000016.1, from coordinate 114,780 downwards.
CGGCGGCCTCCTCCTTGTTCCAGCCGAAGCCGACACCGAGGGTGAAGCGGCCGCCCGAGAGGTGGTCGAGGGTGGCGACCTGCTTGGCCAGGCCGATCGGGTCGTGCTCGGTGATCAGCGTGACGCCGGTGCCGAGGAGGAGCCGCTCGGTGACGGCGGAGGCCTGGCCGAGGGCGACGAGGGGGTCGAGCGTACGGCCGTACTCCGGGGGCAGTTCGTCGCCCGCGGCCGGGTACGGCGTGGTCCGTTCGACCGGGATGTGGGTGTGCTCGGGGAGGTAGAGGCCGGCGAAGCCGCGCTGCTCCAGCTCGCGCGCGAGGCGCACCGGCGTGATGGTCTCGTCGGTCAGGAAGATCGTGGTCGAGATCCGCATAGCGGCACGGTAGGGGGTGGGGCGGGGATTTCCGAGAGGTGCGACGCGTCAGGCTTCTTGTGTTGTCCGGGAGTTCACGGCCTACTACGAGGGTGCCGGACATGAGCGAACCGACCCGACGAACGCTCCTGACGACGAGCGTCGCCTCCGCCGTTACCTTGGGAAGCGTGAGCTTCGCCCACGCGGCCGACACCCCCGGTGACCCGCCTGGCGGCGACCGCACCGAGACGGTCGGCGGCACGCTGCCGCCCGGCTCCCCCGACTACGTCTACCTGCCGGTCGAGGTCCCGCGCGGCGTCCGCGAGATCCACGTCGCGTACGGCTACGACCGGCCGGCCGTCCCCGCCGGGACGCAGGGCAACGCCCTGGACATCGGCATCTTCGACCAGCGCGGCACCGAACTCGGCGGGGAGGGGTTCCGTGGCTGGTCCGGCGGGGCGCGCAAGGAGTTCTTCCTGCGCACCGACGAGGCCACGCCCGGCTACGTCCCCGGTCCGCTGAAGTCCGGGACCTGGTTCGTGGTGCTCGCCCCGTACACGGTGGCGCCGCAGGGGCTCACGTACTCCGTGACGATCACCCTCCGCTTCGGCGCCTCCGCGCCCGCCGTCCGGCCCGTGTACCCGCCGGAGCGGGCGAAGGGCCGCGGCAGGGCCTGGTACCGGGGCGACAGCCATCTGCACACGGTGTACTCGGACGGCCGCCGCACGCCCGCCGAGGTCGCCGCGCTCGCGCGCGCCGCCGGGCTCGACTTCCTCACCACCACCGAGCACAACACCCATGCCGGGCACGGCGCGTGGGCGGAACTCGCCGGGGACGACCTGCTGATCCTGCTCGGCGAGGAGATCACCACCCGCAACGGTCACGTCCTGGCGCTCGGCACCGCGCCCGGCACGTTCGTGGACTGGCGCTACCGGGCGCGGGAGAACCGTTTCGGGCACTTCGCGCGGGCGATCCGCCGGGCGGGCGGGCTGGTCGTCCCGGCGCACCCGCACGCCACCTGCATCGGATGCAACTGGAAGTTCGGCTTCGGCGACGCGGACGCGGTCGAGGTGTGGAACGGGCCGTACACCCCGGACGACGAGGTGTCCCTGGCCGGCTGGGACGCGGCGCTCGCGAAGGGCCGCTGGACCCCCGCGATGGGCAACAGCGACGCCCACCGCGATCCGGACCGGGTCGGCACCCCGCAGACCGTGGTCCTGGCGGACGAGCTGAGCCGGGAGGCGATCCTGGCCGGGCTGCGCGCGGGCCGTTCGTACGTCGCCGAGTCCTCGGCGGTCTCGCTGGACTTCTCGGTCGCGGACGGCCGGGGGCGTACGGCCGGGATCGGCGAACGGCTGCGCGTACCGGCGGACCGGGCCGTGACGGCCCGGCTCGCGGTGACCGGCGCACCGGCGGGCGCCACGGTCCGCTTCGTCACGGACCAGGGCGTGCTGCACACGGCGCCGGTGCCCGAGGCGGCGGGGCAGCGGGTGGAGTGGGCGACGACGGCCGCGTACGCCTCCTACGTACGGGCGGAGGTACGGCACCCGGCGACGCTGCCGCCCCTGCCGGGCGCGCTGGTGGCCTTCACGAACCCGGTGTTCCTGGAGGCCACCCGCTAGTCAGGCCTGGTACTCGCTGAGGTCGATGGCGTGCACGCGCAGCGGGGTACCGAAGGCCGGGTGCTCGATCTCGCGCTCCGGGACCATGCCGAGCTTGCGCATGACGTTCTCGGAGGCCGTGTTGGAGATGTGGGCGATGGAGATCACCCGGTCGAGGCCCCGGTCCTGGAGCGCCCACTCCAGGACCGCGTGCGCGGCCTCGGAGGCGTACCCCTGCCCCCAGAACGGCCGCCCGAGCCGCCAGCCGATCTCCACCTCGTGCGCCAGCTCGGGCAGGAACCGGGGCACGGAGAGCCCGGCGAAGCCGATCAGCTCACCGGAACCGAGCAGCTCGACGGCGAAGAGCCCGAACCCCTCGTCGTCCCACTCCTCCTCCCACCGCTCGATGTCCTCGGCGGTCCCCTCCAGATCCCGCACGGACCCGTCGCGGATCCACCGCATCACCTCGGGGTCGGCGTTGATCTCGGCCATGGGCACGAGGTCGTCGTCGGTCCAGCGACGCAGGAGAAGGCGGGGGGTGAGGATCTCGGTCATGGCCCCATCCTCTCAGCCACCCGGGGACGGCCCGCTCCTGGCCGAGCTGGGCGGTGGCCTCTGACCGGGGAACGAGCCGACCGGGGCTGCTTCAACGAGCCCGTTGCCAGACGGGCTCAGCCTGGCGGAGTTCTGCCAGGCGCCCGGCGATGGCGTCGAAGAATTCCTCCGCTTCGTCATCGAACCGCGCGAGCAGGGACGGTCCGGATCGGGTTCCTGCCAGGGAGAGCGATCCGGACCGGGGTCTACTGGGTGATGCCGGGCACGATCGCGACGAGAGCGGCGAGGGCGACCAGGCAGTACAGGGCCTGCCGCTGCCACTCGCTCACTGGGCGCCGTCGGGCGGGATGGGCGGCAGCTCGCCCCGACCGAAGAACGCCGGGAGCGACTGGCTGTGCGCGGCGCGGCGCTCCTGGAGGGCGCGGACCATGTCCCGGCCCGTCAGCGCAAGGTGCCGGGTGTACGACCATGTGCCGAGTGGCCCGTCCCCCGGGCCATCCGCCTTGAGCTTCTCCCAGGTCTCCAGGACCCCGGCCGCACGCGGCGTCCGCTCGGCCACCGGGATGCCCTCGATCCCGCCGGACAGGCCGTCACAGCGGGACAGCAGCCGGTCAGTGAGTTGGGCGAGGGCGATGTCGCCGGGGTGGTGCCTCAGACCGAGAGCCTCGGCGATGTCCCGCTCGGCGACCGCCTCGGCCTGTTCCTCGAACGCGTCGCACGCCTGGAGAAGAATGCCCGCGAACTCGACCTCGACGCTCCGCCCAGGGATGGGCCGGTCTGCTCCGTCGTGCTGGATCTGCTCGCGCATGGCCGCTCCCTACCGTCGATGAACTGCGGTAACAGCGACGGTAGGGGTGGCCGGTGCGGGTAGAGGTGCAGAATCTGCACCCCTTCTCAGGCCGCGAGCAGGCCGATCTTCACCGCCAGCTCGGAGGCGCGGCGGCGGCGCGCGGTCACCTTCGATTCGGCCTGCTCCAGAACGATGGTCCGGGCGTAGCCGTTGTACCGAATCGTCTCCGGCGCCGCCTCGTACGCCAGGTTCAACGTGGCGATCGCGGCCTCGGGCTGCCCATCGAGGTGGTAGCCGCGCGCCTGCTCGATCCGGTGTCGGGCCCGGCGCGGCCGGGACGGGATCGTGTTCGCCTCCGAGCGCGCAGCCTGCCGTACGGACTCAGAACCCGAGTGCAACTCGACGGCCACAGTGACGGCGTGGGCACCCATGATGGCCCGGGAGAAGCTCGTCACGGGATGGAAGTAGTCCTCCGGGAGACGACTGGCCATGCTCCGTGCCGTGTCCCAGTACCGCCACGCCGTGGCAGTCTCGCCGCGCCGTGCTGCGGTGTATCCGGCCTCGAACTGCAAGGCGCCCGCGATGGCGAGGACATCGTTCCCGGCGTCCGCCAGGAGCGGTTCCAGTAGGGCGAGAGCCTGCCGGTTCACAGCATCGGCGGCGTCGTAGTGCGACCGGCCGGAATCGCGGTGAGCCTGGGTGAGAAGCCACGCGGAGACTCCGACGGTGTGCGGGTCGTCGGACTGCTGAGCCGCGACCATGCTCCGCTCGGCCGCCCTCCAGAGGAGGCTGCTGTCGGGCTGGTAGGCGAGAAAGAACTGCGCCAGCGAGTACACCTCCGCCAAGACCGCCTGCGCGGCACGCCAGTCGGCGGGCGCTTGTGCCTGCTTCACTGCCAGCTGTGCATCGCGGATCAGGCCGGGCAGCAACTCGCCTACGACCTCACGGTGGTTCGGAGCAGAGTGGCGCGCGGACCACGCGCGGCGGATCCTGGCGGCGATATGGGCGGCAGACGGCGCCTGCTGAGAGCTGGCGAGGCCGAAGGAGTCGACGGCCTCCCGAACGGCGGCAAGGCGCGGGTGTCCGGGGCCGATGAAGAGATCGAACTGCATGTCGGGGCGTCCTGTGAGGTCAGCGAGGTCGCGCACACGGAGAGTCTCAGCGATGCGGTACACGGTCTCCACGCTCGGCGCCTGGGTCCGCCCGGACTCCAGGTTCTTCACCCAGTGCTGCGTCTCGCCGAGGAGGCCGGCGAGTTCCTGGCGGGTCATGCCTCGGCGTTCGCGGAGCATCTGCATTCTCTGCCCGAACGCCATCGGGTTGGCGTACGGGTCCGGGGTAGCGTCAGGTGACACGGCCTTGCCCCTTCCCTGAACAGACTCGACACCTGCCAGAGTAGAGGGCAAGGCCTTTGTTGTGTGATCGAGAACGGAGCCCTCGGGTGTTGACGCACCCGGGGCTCAAAGTGGGCTATGGCCGGTCGCATCAGCGGGAGGGAGATCGCGGTGGAGACGCGGTCGGCCCGGATGCGGCGGGAGTTGGCCACTCTGGAGCGGGCCATGCGGCCGTGGCAGGATGCCCGGTCGGGCGGGACCTCGCGGAGGTGCTCGCGCCTGTCACCGAGGGGAGCTGACGATGGGTGTGCCCGCGCCGCTGTCGGACGAGGAGATCACGGAGCGGCTCGCCGCGCTGCCGGGCTGGGAGCGGCAGGGTGACGAGATCACCCGTACGTACCCGATCCGGTACCACGCCGCGGTGGCGGCGATCGTGACGATCGCGGACAGGTCGCGGCGGGTGCAGCACCACGCGGATCTGGATCTGCGGATGGATCACCTGCGGGCGACGATCACCACGCACGATGCCGACTACCGGCTGACCGAAGCCGACTTCGACCTCGCCGCGCGCATCGACGCCATCGTCGCCGCCCACCAGGCGCTACCGCTCGAGTGACCCCGGACGCGACGGCTCGTCGTCGTGCACGGGTACGCGCGGGCCTCCCGCGCAGGACGGGGTAATCCGGCGGCGGGCCCGGGGCTCGGCTGCTTGGATGGCGGTCATGCTGAACCGCCTTGAGACGTACTACGACGCCGTCCCCCGATCCGCCGCCCGTGCCCAGGAGTTCGGGGCGCTGACCCTGTTCGTGCGGGAGGGTGAGGGGTGGCCGTACTACGCGCGGCCGACGCTCGGGCACGCCGGGGGCGTGAAGGTCGACGACGTGGAGCGGGTGCGGGTGCAGCAGCGGGAGTTGGGGGTACCCGAAGCGTTCGAGTGGGTGGCGGAGACCACGCCGGGGCTGCGGGCGGCCGTCGAGAAGAGCGGGCTCGTGGTCCACGAGCACCCGCTGATGGTTCTTGAGGGGGAGCCCTCCGCGGTCGTGGCGCCCGAGGACGTCGCCGTGCGGATCGTGGGCGCCGGCGACCCGGCGCTGGCGTCGGCCGCCGCCGTCCCGTACGCGGCCTTCGGGGTCGCCCCGGCCCCCGGGGCCGCCGCCGCGCTGGCCGCCAGGATCGGGGCCGGGCTCACCCGGCTGGCGGCCGCCGTGGACGCGGACGGCACCGCCTTGTCGGCCGGGCAGTACCAGCCGGTCGGCGCGGTCGCGGAGGTCGTCGGGGTCGGCACCCTGCCGGCCGCCCGGCGACGCGGGCTCGGCCTCGCCGTGACCGCCGCGCTCGTCGCCGACGCGCGGGCGCGCGGGGTGGAGACCGTGTTCCTGTCGGCGACGGACGAGAGCGTGGCCCGGCTCTACGGGCGGCTCGGCTTCCGCACGGTCGGCACGGCGCTGATCGCCGAACCGGCGTCCTGAAGATTTTTCCCCGGTCGTGTCACATCCGTGTCGCGCGGTCCGTCAGTGCGGTGAAGGCAACGAGAACAGCACCGGCAACGGCACCACGGACCGCCGAAGGAGCGACCGCCATGCAGAAGCACGCGCACGAGATCACCCCCCGCATGACCAACCCCGCCTACGTCCTCCCCGACGCCGGAGCCGCCATCCAGGGGCTGGTGAAGGCCACCCGTCAGGGCGGCGTCGACGAGTCGATCCTGGAGCTCGTGCACCTGCGGGCCAGCCAGATCAACGGCTGTGGCTTCTGCGTCGACTACGGCGCGAAGAGCGCCCGGAAGGCCGGGGTGAGCGACGAGAAGCTGTTCGCCGTGGCCGCCTGGCGCGAGACGCCGTACTTCTCCGACGAGGAGCGGGCCGCGCTGGCGCTCGCCGAGCACGCGACGCGGATCGCGGACACCGCGGACGCCGTGCCGGACCCGGTGTGGGACGCGGCGGCCGACCACTTCGACGAGAAGCAGCTCGCCGCGATCGTCCTGATGGTGAGCCTGACGAACCTGTTCAACCGGCTCAACGTGACGGTGCGGCAGCCGGCGGGCGTGGCGATCTGAGCGCCGTACGCCACCCGTGAGGCGGCGCCACCCGGACAGGGTTCCGCTCGTTGGTCGGGGCATGAAGAAGATGCTCACCGCAGCCCTGACCGGTCTCGCCCTCGCGGGCTCCCTCGGCGCCGCCGGTTCCGCCGTCGCCGACACGTCGACCGACCTCGGCAACGCCAACCTGCCCTCCGTCGTGCCGCTGAGCGGCCTCCTGGACCCGCAGGAGCGGCCCGCCGAGATGCCGGCCGCCAACGCCGCCGTCCAGGGGCTCCTCCCCGGGCACTGAGGCAGCCGGCACGTACGAAAGCGCGAGGTGGCGGGACCCGATCCGGGTCCCGCCCCCACCAGCCGGGAAAAACCACGAGGAAAAACGGCGAGGGGATAAGGCTGCATATGCGGGGCACCACACCACGGTGGGCATAGAG
>NZ_JBIBWQ010000016.1:0-107669 GCF_043081505.1 Streptomyces sp. NPDC014870 | reverse complement strand
CCCAACGCCCGCCGACGGGGGCCCCCGCCCGGGCCTTGCCGCACGCGGCCCCCCCCCCCCCCGGCGGGGGGGGGGCCGGGGGGGGGCCCCCCCCCCCCCCCGCGTTCATGACTCAGGTGCACTCAGGCGTGCGTACGGCGTGTCAGTCGGCGACCACCAGCGACGGGGTCTCCTTCGTCAGCACCTCGCCGCGGAAGAACGCAGGGCTCCTGCGCTGCATGACCAGCATGATCACGAAGCCGACGAGGAGCAGTCCGACGCCGATCACGAAGACCGAGCCGACGCCGAGGACGGACGAGCCGCTGCCGTAGGCCGGGTCCCACATGTCGTACAGGGTCTTGCCGAAGACGGCGGTCAGCAGGATGCCGCCGAGGACCGGGCACAGGCCCTTGTAGAGGAAGTCCCGGCCGGAGCGGAAGAGCTCCTTGCGGAAGTACCAGGCGCAGGCGAACGCGGTCAGCGAGTAGTAGAAGCAGATCATCAGGCCGAGCGCGTAGATCGTGTCGACCAGGACGTTCTCGCTGACCAGGGTCATCACGGTGTAGAACGCGCCGGTCGCGACGCCCGCGATGATCGTGGCCTTGCCCGGCACCCTGAAGCGCGGGTGGACCTTGGCGAAGGACGGCGGGAGCGCCTCGTACGTCGACATCGCGAGCACGGTGCGGGCGACCGGGATGAACGTCGTCTGGAGGCTGGCCGCCGCGGAGGCGAGGACGGCGACGAAGAGCAGGACGCCGAGCGCGGGGCCCATGACCGGGCCCGCGAGAGCCGCGAAGACGTTGTCGGAGGTCTCCGGGTTGGCGAGGCCGAGTCCGGTGTCGCCGGAGCCGACGGCCATCTGCGCGGCGACGCCGGTGGCCAGGTAGGAGCCGACCAGGACGACCATCGCGATGAGCGCGGCGCGGCCGGGGGTCTTGGTGGAGCCCGTGGTCTCCTCGTTGGTCGCCATGCAGGCGTCCCAGCCCCAGTACATGAAGATCGACAGGGAGAGACCGGCCGTGAAGGCGGCGAAGGACTGGACGGCGAACGGGTTCATCCACTCCCAGGAGAAGGAGAGCCCGGTGTCGAAGGCGCCGCTGCCGGCCTTCTGGAAGGCCATCGCGACGAAGACCGCGAGGACGACGAGCTGGAGGCCGACGAGGGCGTACTGCACGCCCTTGGTGGCGGTCATGCCGCGGTAGCTGATCGCGGTCGCGATGGCGATGAGCGCGAGGCAGGTGACGATGTGGACGGCCTTGTTGTCGTCCAGGGCGGCGATGGACTCGGATCCGGTGATCTCACCGGCGAGGAGCCAGAAGTACGAGGTCGCGACGCCGGCCAGGTTGGAGAGCACGATGATCGTCGCGATGACGAGACCCCAGCCGCACATCCAGCCGATCTTGGGGCCGAAGGCCTTCACGGTCCAGGTGAAGGAGGTGCCGCAGTCGGGCATGACCCGGTTGAGCTCGCGGTAGGCGAAGGCGACGAGCAGCATCGGGAGGAAGCCGGCGAGGAAGATCGCGGGCATCTGGAGGCCGACCTCGCCGGCGGTGGAGCCGAGCGTGGAGGTCAGGCAGTAGACGGGGGCGACGGTCGAGATGCCGATGACGGCACTGCCCATCAGTCCGACGGAGTTTCCGCCGAGGCCCTTGCCACGTACGCCGTGGCTGTCGGTGGGAGCGGTGACGCCCCTTACCGTGTCTCCGGCCTGGGGCCGCGCTTCCAGCTGAGTCATGAACAGGACGTTAAGTGCTGCGGTTTCCACATCCGGAGGACGTAAGTCCGGGACGTTGACCGATCTTCACCTTGCATTGAGAGGGGCGCAAGACCTCTCGGCATTGATTGAAAGATCGACTGCCCGGTCGGACCGACCGATTGGTAGGCGTCTCACCGACCGTCCGATATACGGGAACCGCAGCACCGCCCCAAATGTCCGTTTCCAAATTTTCCCGAAGAGTTTTTCGAACGGGCCGGAACCTCGCGGGGAGCGGGTCAGCCCGGCCAGACCACCGCCTGCGTCTCGCTGTACGCGTGCAGCGCGTACGAGCCCACGTCCCGTCCGACCCCGCTCTTCTTGAAGCCGCCGAAGGGCGCCTCCATGTTCCGGCCGATCGTGTTCACCCCGACCCCGCCGGCCCGCAGCCGGGCCGCGATACGGAATGCGCGGGCCACGTCCCCGGACCACACGTAGTCGAGGAGCCCGTAGTCGCTGTCGTTGGCCAGCGCGACGCCCTCCTCCTCGTCGTCGAAGGGGACGACCACGACGACCGGACCGAAGATCTCCTCCCGCACCACCCGCATGTCGTTGGTGCAGTCGGCGAGCAGGGTCGGGGCGACGTAGAAGCCGCGCTCCATGTCGGGCCTGGCCCCGCCCGCCACCACCCGGGCACCCTCCTTCTTCCCCAGCTCGACGTACGCCTCCACCCGGTCGCGGTGGGCCGCCGAGATCACCGGCCCGACGACCGTGCCCGGGACCGTCGGGTCGCCGACCTTCATGAAGGCGAGGTAGCCGGTGAGCTTCTCGATCAGCTGCTCGTAGATCCCGCGCTGGGCGAGCACCCGGGTCGGGGCCGTGCAGATCTGGCCGCTGTAGAAGGAGAAGGTGGTGCCGATGCCCATCACGGCCGAGTCGAGGTCGGCGTCGTCGAGGACGAGCGCCGCGCCCTTGCCACCCAGCTCCATCAGCTGCCGCTTCAGGGCCCGGCCGCAGACCTCGCCGATCCGCTGCCCGACGGCCGTGGAGCCGGTGAAGGAGACCATGTCGACCTCGGGCGAGTCGACGGCCGCCTCGCCGACGGCGGCGCTCGTGCCCGTGACGACGTTGACGACACCGGCCGGGACCCCCGCCTCCTCCAGGGCCCTGGCCATCGCGAAGACGGAGAGCGGGTCCTGCGGGGCGGGCTTCACCACGACCGTGTTGCCCATGGCGAGCGCCGGGGCGATCTTACCGGCCGGGTTGGCCCAGGGGTTGTTGTACGAGGTGATGCAGGTGACCACGCCGACCGGGCGGCGCACGGCCACCGCGCCGAAGACCCCGGCCCTGCCCATGGGCCCGGCCTCGTTGATCTGCGGGGGAAGGGCCTGCTCTACGGGCTCCAGGGCGCCGCGCGCGTACCGCCGGAAGCGGGACGAGCCGACCGCGACCTGCATGCCGCGCGCGGTCCCGGTGGTCGCGCCGGTCTCGGCCTGCGCCAGGACCACGTTCTCCTCGGCGTCCCTGGCCATCAGGTCGGCGGCCCGGTCGAGGATCGCGGCCCGCTCCTCCGGTTTCGTCCGGGACCAGCTCGCGAAGGCCTCCCTGGCCGCGTCCGCCGCCTCGTGCACCTGGCGCGTGCTCGCCTCGGGCGCGAGGCCGACGACCTCCTCGGTGGCCGGGTTGACCACCTCGTAGTGCCCGCCGTCGGGCTCGACCCACGCGCCGCCGATGAACAGTCCCTGCGTCCGCTCGCTCATCGGGTGGACACCGTCCTCGTGTCGCGGCCGGAGCGCAGCACCCGGCCGGGTATCGCGCCGGTCACCTCGTCGTCGCGGATGGTCTCCACGCCGTTGACGCGGACGGAGACGATGCCGATCGCCCGCGAGTCGAGCCGGGGGCTGTCGCCCGGCAGGTCGTGCACGAGGGTCGCCGGGCCCGCGTCGATCCGCTCGGGGTCGAAGAGGACCAGGTCGGCGTGGTAGCCCTCGGCGATCCGGCCGCGCTCACGCAGCCCGAAGAGCCGGGCCGGGTCGTCGCTGAGCATCCTCACCGCCTGCTCCAGCGGGACCAGCTTCCGGCCGCGCAGACAGTCGCCGAGGAAGCGGGTGGTGTACGGCGCGCCGCACATCCGGTCCAGGTGCGCGCCGGCGTCGGAGCCGCCGAGCAGCACGTCCTCGTGCTCCCAGGTCTCGCGGCGCAGCGCCCAGGAGGCCGGGTCGTTGTCGGAGGGCATGGGCCACAGGACGGTCCTCAGCTCGTCGTTGGCGCAGATCTCGACGAGGCACTGGAAGGGGTCCTGACCGCGCTCGGCGGCGATGTCCTTGACGACCCGGCCGGTGAGCCCCTCGTTCTCGCGGCTGTACGTGTCACCGATGACGTACCGGCCGAAGTGCGCGAGGCGGCGGAAGACGCCGGCCTCCTTGGAGTCGGCGCGGCGGAGCATCTCGGCGCGGACGTCCGGGTCGCGGAGCTTCGCGATCCGCTCGGGGACGGGCAGGCCCAGGATCTCGCCCCAGCCGGGGATGAGGTTGAGGGCGCAGAACGTGCCGAGCGACATGTTCATGGGGGTGAGGATCGGCATGGTGAGGGCGACGATCCGGCCCCCGGACTTGCGGGCGCGTTCGGAGGCGACGAGCTGGCGCGGGACGCGCTCGGGGACGGCGGCGTCGATGGTGAGGACGTTCCAGTTGAGGGGCCGTCCGGCGGCGGCGGTCATGTCGACGAAGAGGTCGATCTCGTCGTCGGAGAACTGGTCGAGGCAGCCGGCCAGGATCGCCTCGATCTGGGTGCCCTCGTGCTCGCCGACGGCCTGGGAGAGGGCGATCAGCTCGGCGGGGGTGGCGTGCCGGGAGGCGACGGGAGCGCCGTCGCCGTCGGAGTGGGTGGACGACTGGGTGGTGGACAGGCCCCAGGCGCCGGCCTCCATGGCTTCGCGCAGGAGGGCGGTCATCCGCTCGATCTGCCCGGGGGAGGCCTCCCCGCCGACGGCGTCCGCGCCCATGACGTACCGGCGCAGCGCGCAGTGCCCGACCATGAAGCCCGCGTTGACGGCGATGCGCCCTTCGAGGGCGTCGAGGTACTCGCCGAAGGAGGACCAGCTCCAGTCGACGCCCTCCTCCAGGGCCTTGAGGGCCATGCCCTCGACCTTGGACATCATGCGGCGCGTGTAGTCGGCGTCCTCGGGCCGGTCCGGGTGGAGCGGGGCGAGGGTGAAGCCGCAGTTGCCGCCGGCGACGGTGGTGACGCCGTGGTTCATGGAGGGCGTGGCGAAGGGGTCCCAGAAGAGCTGGGCGTCGTAGTGGGTGTGCGGGTCGACGAAGCCGGGGGCGAGGACGAGCCCGCGCGCGTCCTCGGTGGTGCGGGCGACGGCGTCCGCTTCGGCGAGGACGATCCGCCCGTCCTTGATCCCGATGTCGGCGACGCGTGCGGGGGCGCCGGTGCCGTCCACGACGGTGGCGCCCTTGATCAGGTGGTCGAGGATCAGGGGGGCGGGGATCGGATGGTCGGCCATGACGGTCCTTTCGGCACGTGGACTGCCCCGGCCGGGAACCACGCAGTCGGCCGCGACTACGAGGCCCCCGGCCGGGGCCGGTGACGGGACGGCGATCCGGGAAGACACCGCCCCGCGCTCGTGGTGGGCGGGCGGTGTCAGGACCCGGCGGCGCTCCGGAAGCGGGTCGTGCGGTGGACCGGGTCCGTGTCGATCTTCGGGATCACGTGCTCGCCGATCAGCTTGATCGAGTTCATCGTGTCCTCGTACGGGACCCCGATCGGCAGGCCGAAGGAGAGCTGGTCGGCGCCCGCCTGCTCCCAGCGCTTGCACTGGGCGAGGACCTCCGACGGGTCGCCGCAGATCATCAGCTCCTCCTGGATGAGGAGTTCGATGATCTCCGCGCTGTACTCGGGCAGCAGCTCGGGCCACTCCGGGATGCCCTCGGGGCGCGGGAAGGTGTCGTGGTAGCGGAAGAGCAGCGACTGGAGGTAGTTCAGGCCGCCGCTGACGGCGATCTCGACGGCCTTGTCGTGGGTCTCGGCGCAGATCGCGGTCGAGGTGACCATGACGTTGTCGTTGACGAAGTCACCGACCGCCTTGGCCTCCTTGATGGCCGTCTTGTACGACTCGAGGACCCATTCCATGTCGGAGACCTTCTGCACGCTGAAGCCCAGCACCCCGAGCCCCTTCTTGCCCGCCATCGCGTACGAGGGCGGCGAGCCGGCCGCGTACCACATGGCCGGGTGGGACTTCCCGTACGGCTTGGGCAGGACCTTGCGCGGCGGCAGGGACCAGTGCTTGCCCTGGAAGCCGACGTACTCGTCCTGGAGCCACATCTTGGGGAACTCGGCGATCGTCTCCTCCCAGATCTCCTTCGTGTGGTTCATGTCGGTGATGCCCGGCATGAACCCGAGGATCTCGTGGGAGCCCGCGCCACGGCCCGAGCCGAACTCGAAGCGGCCCTGGGAGAGGTGGTCGAGCATCGCGACCTTCTCGGCCACCTTGACCGGGTGGTTGACCGGCGCGAGCGGGTTGAAGATGCCGGAGCCGAGGTGGATCCGGTCGGTCGCGTGGGCGAGGTAGCCCAGGTAGACGTCGTTCGCCGAGAGGTGCGAGTACTCCTCCAGGAAGTGGTGCTCGGAGGCCCAGGCGTACTTGAACCCGGACTTGTCCGCCTGGATGACGTACTCGGTCTCCTCCATCAGCGCCTTGTGCTCGGCCTCGGGATCGGTCTCGGCGCGCTTGCCGACGTATCCCTGTACGAAGATCCCGAATTCCAAGGGGGTTCACCGTCCTCGTTGTTTCTGACGTACCGTCAGATTCTCGATGTGCCCGACTTTCGCACCGCGTGGCGGGTGCGTCAATACCTGACGAGTCGTCAGACGTGACTCGTCAGAACAGCGCGACGCCCGCCAGCCACCCGCCGTCGATGACGAAGGGCTGACCGGTGATGTAGGAGGAGTCGTCGGCGGTCAGGAAGAGCGCGAGCGCCGCGACCTCCGCCGGCTTCCCGATCCGCCCCATCGGTACGAGCTTCTGGTAGAGCCCCGCCGTCGCCTCGGGGTCCACGCCCTCCGGATTGCTCATCGGGGTGTCGATCGCCCCTGGGCAGACCGCGTTGACCCTGATCCTCTTCGCCGCCAGCTCCAGGGCCGCGACGCGGGTGAGCCCGAGCACCGCGTGCTTGGTCGCGGCGTACGCGCCGACGCCCGCCATGCCCGTCAGACCGGTGTACGAGGCGGTGTTGACGATCGTGCCGCCGCCCGCCGCCGCGATCTCCGGCGCGACCGTCCGTATCCCCAGGAAACAGCCCACCTGGTTGACCTGGACGATCGCCTGGAACTCCTCCAGCGGGGTGGAGACCAGCTCGTTGAAGCGCAGGATGCCCGCGTTGTTGACCAGTCCGTCGATCCGCCCGAACCGCTCCTTGGCGAGGGCGACCGCCCCGGCCCAGTCGTCCTCGCTCGTGACGTCGAGGTGGACGTAGACCGCCCGCTCCTCCCCCAGCTCCTTGGCCAGCGCCTCGCCGGGCGCGTCGAGCACGTCCCCGAGGACGACCCGCGCTCCCTCCGCGGCGAAGAGCCGCGCCTCCTGCTCGCCCTGCCCGCGCGCCGCGCCCGTGATGACGACGACCCGCCCGTCCAGCTTGCCCATGTGCGTACTCCTCGCGTCTACAGGTGGGGGGCGACCTCGGCGGCGAACGCCGCCATCTGATCGGTGAGTTCGGTACGGCTCCGGGAGCGGAACCGGACCTGGATCTGGTGCACGCCCATCGCGCCGTACGCGCGCAGCGACTCGGCGAGGGCCTCCGGCTTGCCCGTCAGCGTGCGCCGGCCGGCCTCCCAGCCCGGCTCGCCGACGTACAGCGCCTCGGTGATCGCGCCGACGGTGATCGGCTCGGCGATCCCGGCCTCCTCACGGAGGCTCCCGAGCCGGGCGATCTGGGCGGCCAGCTTCTCCCTGGGGTCGCCCTGCGGCAGCCAGCCGTCGCCCTTGAGCGCGGCCCGGCGCACGGCGGCCGGCGAGGAGCCGCCGACCCAGACCGGCACCCGCTCCTGTACGGGCCGGGGCCGCTGCCCGAGGTCCTTGAAGGCGAACAGCTCCCCCGCGTGCTCCGGGAACTCCTCGGGCCCGAGGGCCGCCCGCAGCGCGTCGATCGTCTCGTCGAGGACGCCCCCGCGCCCGGCGAAGTCGGCCCCGACGGCCTCGAACTCCTCCTGCACGTGCCCAGCCCCGACCCCGAGGACCAGCCGGCCGCCCGAGAGGTGGTCGAGGGTCGCGTACGCCTTGGCGGAGACCAGCGGGTGGCGCAGCCCGACGACGGCCACGTGCGAGAGCAGCCGCACCCGCTCGGTGGCGGCGGCCAGGAAGGAGAGGGTGGCGACCGGGTCGTACCAGATGGTGCTCATCGGCCCGGCGAGCCGGCGCGGAATGGCGACGTGGTCGCAGCTCGCGATGTAGTCGAAGCCGGTCCGGTCGGCGACGCGGGCGATCTCCAGCAGATCACCGGGGCCCGCGTCGGCCTCCCAGGGCTCGGCATAGAGGGTGCTCTGCGACTGGACCGGGAGCTGCATCCCGTAGACCACCATGGTGGGACCCCCTGTTCTGGATCTGACGATTCGTCATATCGGTCGGCGGGTCTCATGCTTGCGTCTGACGACCCATCAGACAAGGGGTGCGCCGGGACGAGGTCCTGGAACGGTCCCGGGCATGTCGCGGAGCCGTAACCGGCTGAGCGACCCGCGCGACCGCCTCCGTACTCCCCCGCGAAGGCAGCACACGAAGGGCACCGACGCCCACACCACACAGGGGGAACCATGAAGATCCAGCGCCTCGGAGCGATCGCCGCCGTCACCACCGCGGCCGCACTCCTGCTCACCGCGTGCGGCGGTACGGAGGACAAGGCCGCGGGCAAGGCCGCGGACAGGCCCGCGGCGAACGGCGCGAGCTCCGCCGCCCCCGCCTCCTCGGAGTTCACCTCCCTCAGCGGCACCGCGAAGCAGAACAAGGCCGAGCCCAAGACCGGCGACTGGGCCAACTCGCCCGGCAAGCCGCAGAAGTGGGTGCAGCTGAGCGCCGCGAGCGCGGGCGCGCTCTCGCCGGTCGTCGTCAACGGCGCGGGCTTCACGCTCTACCGCTTCGACAACGACACCGCCAAGCCGTCCAAGTCCACCTGCGACGGCGCCTGCGCGACCACCTGGCCGCCGGTGGTCGTCAAGCCCGGCGGGCGGATCTTCATCGACGGGGTCAAGAAGTCCGACGTCGGCGTGGTCAAGCGGGACGACGGCAACCTCCAGGTCACCATCGGCGGCTGGCCCGTCTACCGCTTCAACAAGGACCTGAAGCCCGGCGACACCAACGGACAGGGCGTCGGCGGCACCTGGTTCGGCGTGACCCCGGACGGCAGGAAGGCGGGCGGCGGCGCGGGGTCCGGCGATTCCGGCTCCGGCGGGAAGAGCAGCGTGACCCTCTCCGACGAGAAGAACTTCGGCGACCCCTCGGAGGGCCTGGCCGGCACGGGCTGCCAGAACGTGGGGCGCGACAACAGCGCCTCCTCGCTGCAGGCGAGCGGCACGGTGAAGATCTGGACGGAGAAGGACTGCAAGGGCACGTCGAAGTCGGTGAGCGGCACCATCGCCGACCTGGCGTCGATCGGCTTCGACAACACGATCTCGTCCGTGCGCTTCGGCTGACCGGCACGGACGGACCCGGGAGGCCGCGCCCCGCGAGGGTCGCGGCCTCCCGGCGTCAGCGGGCCCGGCGTCAGCCGGTCACGGCACCCAGAGCCCGTCCGCCGTAAGACCGAGCAGTTCGATCGCGTTGCCGCGCACGATTCGCTCGACCACGTCCGGCGCGAGGTGGCCCATCTGGGCCTCGCCGACCTCCCTCGACTTGGGCCAGGTGGAGTCGGAGTGCGGGTAGTCCGTCTCGTAGAGGACGTTCCCGACCCCGATCGCGTCGAGGTTCTTCAGGCCGAAGGCATCGTCGAAGAAGCAGCCGTAGACGTGCTCGGCGAACAGCTCCGACGGCGGGCGCAGCACCTTCTCGGCGACCCCGCCCCAGCCCCGGTTCTCCTCCCACACCACGTCGGCGCGTTCGAGGATGTACGGGATCCAGCCGATCTGGCCCTCCGCGTACATGATCCGCAGGTTCGGGAAGCGCTCGAACTTGCCGCTCATCAGCCAGTCGACCATCGAGAAGCAGCAGTTGGCGAAGGTGATCGTGGAGCCTACGGCCGGCGGGGCGTCGGCGGAGGTGGACGGCATCCGGCTGGAGGAGCCGATGTGCATGGCGACGACCGTGCCCGTCTCGTCGCAGGCGCGCAGGAAGGGGTCCCAGTAGTCGGTGTGCACGGAGGGGAGGCCGAGGTGCGGCGGTATCTCCGAGAAGGCGACGGCCCGCACGCCCCGGGCGGCGTTCCGCCGGACCTCCTCGGCGGCGAGCTCGGCGTCCCAGAGGGGGATGAGGGTGAGCGGGATCAGCCGCCCGTGGGCCTCGGGCCCGCACCACTCCTCCACCATCCAGTCGTTGTAGGCCCGGATCCCGAGGAGCCCCAGCTCACGGTCGCTCGCCTCGGTGAAGGTCTGCCCGCAGAAGCGCGGGAAGGTGGGGAAGCAGAGGGCGGACTGGACGTGGTTGACGTCCATGTCGGCGAGGCGGTCGGGCACGGAGTAGGAGCCGGGGCGCATCTGCTCGTAGGTGATGACCTCGAGCCTGATCTCGTCCCGGTCGTAGCCGACGGCGGTGTCGAGGCGGGTGAGCGGCCGGTGCAGGTCCTCGTACACCCACCAGTCGCCGATCGGTCCGTCGTCGCCCTTGGCGCCCATGACGGGCGCGAACTTGCCGCCGAGGAAGGTCATTTCCTTCAGCGGCGCGCGGACGATCCGGGGTCCGGTGTCGCGGTACCTGGACGGGAGCCGGTCCCGCCAGACGTGAGGCGGCTCCACGGTGTGGTCGTCCACCGAGATGATCTTCGGGAAGGTCTCCATGCTTTCACGGTAGCGCCGATCTGACGACCCGTCAGCTCCTTGTGGCCGGACGGTTCGGCCGGAACCTGTCGGATCTTGGGGCGGGACTTGTGCAGACAGTCACCCGATGCTGACGCGCCCCCTCCGGACAAGGCAGACTGTCCAGGGCGAAACCAGCGGTACGGGCAGGGGGAGCTATGGACCGTGCGAACGGCCCGCGCGTTCCGGAGCAGCGCGCTCCGTCGACAGGTCCCGGCGTCGTCGGTCATGACGACCCCGGTCACGACCTGCGCTTCGGTGTGCTCGGCCCGGTGCGCGCCTGGCGCGACGGCGAGGCCCTGCCCTCCGGCTCCCCCCAGCAGCGCGCGCTGCTCGCCGCGCTCCTGCTGCGCGACGGGCGGACGGCCACGGCCGGCGAGCTGATCGACGCCATCTGGGGCGACGAGCCGCCCTCGCAGGCCCTGGCGGCGGTACGGACGTACGCCTCCCGCCTGCGCAAGGTCCTCAACCCCGGGGTGCTGGTCTCCGAGTCGGGCGGCTACGCCATCCGCACCGCCCGCTCCGGGGCGCTCGACCTGAACGTCGCCCAGGACCTGGCCGCGGAGGCCGACAAACTGCGCGGGGCCGGCGACCGCGCGGCGGCCCGCTCGCGACTGAACAAGGCCCTGGGCCTGTGGGACGGCGAGGCGCTGGCCTCCGTACCGGGGCCGTACGCCGAGACCCAGCGCACGCGCCTGGAGGAGTGGCGGCTGCAGCTCCTGGAGACGCGGCTCGACCTGGACCTGGAGGCGGGGGCGCACGCGGAGGCCGTCTCCGAGCTGACCGCGCTGACCGCGGCGCACCCGCTGCGGGAGCGGCTGCGCGAGCTGCTCATGCTGGCGCTCTACCGCAGCGGCCGGCAGGCCGAGGCGCTGGCCGTGTACGCCGACACCCGCCGGCTCCTCGCCGACGAACTGGGCGTCGACCCGAACCCGGAGCTCTCCCGCCTCCAGCAGCGGATCCTGCGCGCGGACGCCGAACTGGCACGCCCGGTCGAGGAGGCCGCACCCGCGCCGGCGGCGGCCGCCCGGCCCGCGCAACTCCCGGCGACCGTGCCCGACTTCACCGGCCGCGCCTCCTTCGTGCGCGAACTCGGCGACCAACTGGCCACCGCCGAGGGCTCCGTGATGGCGGTCTCGGCGCTCGCGGGCATCGGCGGCGTCGGCAAGACGACGCTCGCGGTGCACGTGGCGCACGAGGCCCGCCCGCACTTCCCCGACGGCCAGCTGTACGTGGACCTGCAGGGCGCGGGCTCCCGCTGGGCGGCGCCCGAGACGGTCCTCGGCGCCTTCCTGCGGGCCCTCGGCACGCCGGACTCGGCGATCCCCGACTCGCTGGAGGAGCGGGCGGCGCTCTACCGCTCCACGCTCGACGGCCGCCGGGTCCTGGTGCTGCTCGACAACGCGCGGGACGCGGCCCAGGTCCGTCCGCTGCTGCCGGGCACGGCGGGCTGCGCGGCGCTGGTGACCAGCCGGATCCGCATGGTGGACCTGGCGGGGGCGCATCTGGTGGACCTGGACGTCATGTCACCGGAGGAGGCGTTGCAGCTCTTCACCCGGATCGTCGGCGAGGAGCGCGTCTCGACGGAGCGCGAGGCCGCCCTCGACGTGGTCGCCGCCTGCGGCTTCCTCCCGCTGGCGATCCGTATCGCCGCCTCGCGGCTGGCCGCCCGCCGCACCTGGACGGTGGCGGTCCTTGCGGCCAAGCTCGCCGACGAGCGGCGCCGGCTCGACGAGCTCCAGGCGGGCGACCTCGCGGTCAAGGCGACCTTCGAACTCGGCTACGGCCAGCTGGAGCCGGCCCAGGCCCGCGCCTTCCGCCTCCTCGGCCTCGCGGACGGCCCGGACATCTCGCTGGCGGCCGCCGCGGCCGTCCTCGACCTGGAGCTCCACGCCACGGAGGACCTCCTGGAGGCCCTGGTCGACACGTCCCTCCTGGAGTCGGCCGCCCCGGGCCGCTACCGCTACCACGACCTCGTGCGCCTCTACGCGCGTGCATGCGCGGAGCGGGACGAAGAGCCCCCGACGGAGCGCGAGAAGGCCCTGTCGCGCCTCCTCGACTTCTACCTGTCGACCGCGGCCCGGGTGTACGCGATCGAGCGCCCGGGGGACCGGACCGTGGCGCATCTGGAGGCCACCGACCACGCGGGCCTGGAGTTCTCGGACCACGCCGAGGCCCTGGACTGGCTGCACGCCGAGGCCGACTGCGTACTCGCCTGCGCGCAGCAGTCCCTGGCGTCGGGGTCCCTTCGCCGGGCCGTCGATCTCCTGATGGCCACGAAGGACCTGGCCGAGTCCGGGGTCAACGCCCTGCGGTACGAGGTGGCGGCGGTCGCCGCGCGGAACGCGGCGCGAGAACTCCGGGACGCCCGCTCGGAGGGCCGGGCCCGGACCACCCTCACCCAGGCCTACAGCACCGCCGGGCGGTTCGACGAGGCCGACGAGGAGGCCCGGCTCGCGATGGACCTCGGGGAAGCGTCCGGGGACCCGTGGACCCGGGCGAACGCGCCGAACGAGCGCGGCATCCTCGCCCTGTACGAGAACCGTCACGTGGACGCGGAGAGCCATCTCTCGCAGGCACGGGAGGCGTTCCGACTCGACGCGAACAAGCCTGGCGAGGCGAGCGCGCTGTGCAACCTGTCGCGCGTCCACCTCGCGACGGGACGCGTGGCGAGCGCCGTCGAACTGGCGACCCAGGGCATCACCCTCTACCAGGAGGCCGACACCGGTCTCGCGCTGCGGCTGGCCAACGCCAAGTACGCGCTGGGCCTCGCGCTGACGGCGTCCGGGCAGACCACGCACGCCCGCGCGGTGCTCACCGAGGCGCTCAGCGTCTTCCAGGAGAGCCGGCAGCAACTGTGGCACGGGATGACCCTGTTCCGGCTCGCCGAGGTCCACCTCGCCGACCGCCGGTACGCCGCGGCGGCCGCCCACGCGGAGCAGGCGCTGTCCGTGCTCCACGGCATCGGCGGTGAGTGGCGCAGGGCCAACGTGCTGACCGTGCTGGGCCGCGGCCTCACCGCGCTCGGCCAGACGGACCGGGCGCGCGTGTGCTGGAGCGACGCCCTCGCGGTCTTCGAGAACCTCGGTTCGCCGGAGGCCCAGGACGTGCGTCTGCTGCTGCGGCCGGCGGCGGTTGCCTGACCCGGACCGGTCGTTCATCAATCGTTTATCGCCACACGGCAAGCTCGTCCTTGTCGACCCGTCGCGTCGGGGGGCACACGGTTCGACACGCGGCCCCACCGTTAAGGTGATCGGCCCTGGACGTCCGCCCGGCGGTCCTCGGGGGAATTGCCGGGCGTACGTCCCTCAGTCCCACAGTGCCTCATGACTTCAGGAGCTGCTTCATGGCCGACAACGTCAAGCCCACGGACTCGCACGCCACCGGCGAGGACATCGCCGCCATGGACTCGCACGCCACGGGCGCGCCCATCAAGCCGCTCGACTCCCACGCCACCGGCGAGGAGATCACGGCCATGGACTCGCACGCGACGGGCGCGCCCATCAAGCCGCTGGACTCCCACGCGACGGGCGACCCGCTCAAGTAGAGCCGAGCCGGCCCACGGGGGAACGGGGGACGGGGGCCGGCTCTTGCCGGGGGACGGCCGCGGCGGCACCGACGGGGGAGTCGCCGAGGCCGTAACCGTCCGGAAGCGAGCAGCGCACGCACTCGGGGGACGTCCACCGGGCCCGGGGGGACCCGAAGGACAGAGCGCGACACCGCACCGCGACCGGACAGGCAAGACGGAGGGGCCGGGCAGTCTGCCCGGCCCCTCCGGCCGTGCTCCGGGCCGTCGGCTTCCGACGGCGCGTGAGGTGAGCGTGCGGATCAGTTCCGCGCGTACGAGCCCAGCCCCACCAGGCAGTAGACGTACTCGTTGATCGTCGCGCCGTTGAGGGTGTAGCGGTGGGAGAAGGCGTACTGGGTCTTCGGGTTGCTGTTGCACTTGTTCAGGTCCGAGGTCAGCGGGAACGTCTGGATGACCTTGTAGTGCGCGTCCGACGCCGAGCAGGAGACCTCCTCCACGTTGCTGACGCTCTGCGCGGTCTCCGAGTCCGGGAGCTGTCCGTTCAGGCAGGTGCCCTTGGTGTACGGGTCCGGGGCCTTCTCGGTCGTCGGGGCCGGGGTCGGCTCCGTGGTCGCGTCGAGGGGGTTCTCGAAGGTCGCGGTCGCCGAGGGCGTCGAGCCGCCGCCCGTGTTGTCGGCGCTGTCGCTGTCGTCGTTCGAGAAGATCAGGAACCCGATCACCCCGGCGACGACGAGCGGCACGATGCAGCCCAGGACACCGGACTTGCGCTGCGGAGCCGCCTGCCCGGCGCCGGCACCGGGGCCGGCGAAGAGGTTGACGCTGATGCGCAGGTTGACCACCGACCCGTCGGCGGTGCGCGCCGGGACGAGGTCGCCGTGGCGGCAGGGCGGGACGGAGATGTTCGTGGGACCGGTCGGCAGCTGGACGGTGATGATCACGCCTGTGGCGGCCTGCTGCGGGGTGAGCGTGAGAGGGAACTCGGGCGTCGACACCAACTGCTCCAAGGGGTGAGGCTAGGCACTGGGGACGGGGAAAGGGTGCGGTGCGGTGCGGAGTGCTGTGCTGCGGTGGTGCTGGGGACGTGCTCGGTGCCGCCCGCTCGGGCGGTGCCCTGCGGGCGTTGCCGCGCGGGACGCCGCCGCTGTCCTGCTCGTACGGCTGACATCTTGGCCCCTATGACGTGTACTCGACCATCCCCGGTTGCACCCCGCTACCGCCCCCGCAGCACCCCCTTCACGACCTTCCCGCTCGCGTTCCTCGGCAGCTCCCCCACGAACTCCACCGCCCTCGGGACCTTGTAGTTCGCCATCTCCCGGCGAGCCCACGCGATCAGGTCGTCCGCCGTCACCGTCGCCCCCGGGCGGCGGACCGCGAAGGCCTTGCCGACCTCGCCCAGGCGGGCGTCCGGGACGCCGATGACCGCGACGTCGGCGATGTCGGGGTGAAGGCCCAGGAGTTGCTCGATCTCGGCCGGGTAGGCGTTGAAGCCGCCCACGATGAACATGTCCTTGATGCGGTCCGTGATCCGCAGGTTGCCCGCCTCGTCCAGGACGCCCACGTCGCCCGTGTGCAGCCAGCCGTCCGCGTCGATCGCGCGCGCCGTCTCCGCCTCGTCCTCGAAGTAGCCGCTCATCACGTTGTGGCCGCGCACCAGGACCTCGCCCGCCGGCGAGAGGCGGACCTCGGTGTCCGGGATCGGGCGGCCCGAGGTCGTGGCGACGACCTCCGCCGGGTCGCCCCGGCGGCACATCGTGACGATCCCGCTCGCCTCGGACAGGCCGTACGCCGTCAGGACCGTGCCCACGCCCAGCTCGCCCCGCAGCCGCTCCACCAGCCGCAGCGGCACCACCGCCGCGCCCGTCACCACCAGGCGCAGCGCCGAGAGGTCGTGCGCCGCGCGCGTGGGGTGGTCCAGGATCGACTGGTGCAGCGTCGGCGGGCCCGGCAGCACCGAGATCCGTTCCGCCGCGATGTTGGCGAGGACCGTGTCCACGTTGAAGACCGGCTGCGGGATCATCACCGCGCCCCGCATGAGGCAGGCGATGATCCCGGCCTTGTAGCCGAAGGTGTGGAAGAAGGGGTTCACGATCAGATAGCGGTCACCCTCCCTCAGGCCCGCCAGCTCCGACCAGATCGCGTAGCAGCGCAGGGTCTGGGCGTGCGTGATCACGGCACCCTTCGGTGCGCCCGTCGTCCCGGAGGTGTAGATGATGTCCGAGGGGGCCGAGGGGTCGAGGGCGTCCGCCCGCGCCCGGACCTGCGCCCCGCTCACCCCGTCGCCCTCCGCCAGGAACGACTTCCAGGTGACGTAGTCGTCCGGCGCGGTCTCGCCGAGGACCACCACCCGTTCCAGGTCCGGGAGTTCGACCTCCGCGCGGCGCAGGGACGCGACGTACGAGGTGCCGAGGAAGGTGCCGGTGATGAAGAGCAGCTTGGCCCGGGAGCGGGAGAGGACGTACGCCGCTTCCGTTCCCTTGAAGCGGGTGTTCAGCGGGACGAGTACGGCGCCCGCCGTCACCGCGCCGAGCGCGGAGACGATCCAGTCCAGGGTGTTCGGCGCCCAGATCGCGACCCGGTCGCCCCGCTCCACGCCCGCCGCCATGCAGGCCGCCGCCGCCCGCTCGACCCGGGCGCCCAACTCCTCGTACGAGACGCGGGTACGGCCCTCGACGACCGCCTCCGCGCTGCCGTACCGTTCGGCCGCCGAGCGCACCAGGCCCGCTATGGAGCCCCACTCCAGGTCACCGCGCATAACCGCCCCTCCCGTCGCACCCAGGACCACACCGGCAGCTCATACCCGTAGCTGACTATCCGTCAGATTAGCTGTACCCTGACGCACTGTCAGCAGTGAGGACGATCGAGGGGGTCGCGTGCTCAAGGACCGCACAGCCATCGTCGGCATCGGTCAGACACCGTTCGCCAAACAGCTCCCCGAGTCGGAGAAGACCCTGGCCTGCCGGGCGATCCTCGCCGCCCTCGACGACGCCGGGATCGCCCCCTCCGAGGTCGACGGCTTCGCCTCGTACACGATGGAGGAGACCGACGAGGTCGAGGTCGCCAAGGCCATCGGCGCCGGGGACGTCACCTTCTTCTCCAAGATCGGGTACGGCGGCGGCGGCTCCTGCGCCACCGTCGGGCACCTCGCCGCCGCCGTCGCCACCGGACAGGCGAGCGTCGGCGTCGCCTGGCGGTCCCGGAAGCGCGGCTCCGGACCCCGCCCGTGGAAGAACACCGCCGTCCAGCTGCCCACGCCCGGCCAGTGGACCCGCCCCTTCGGGCTGCTGCGCCCCACCGACGAGATCGGCATGCTGGCCCGCCGCTACATGCACGAGTACGGCGCCACCCGCGACCACCTCTTCAACGTCGCCCTCGCCTGCCGCAACCGCGCCAACCAGAACCCGGCCGCGATCATGTACGAACGCCCGCTGACCCGCGAGATGTACATGACCGCCCGCTGGATCAGCGAACCCCTCTGCCTCTTCGACAACTGCCTGGAGACGGACGGCGCGTTGGCGTGCGTGATCGTCAGCGCCGAGCGGGCCCGCGATTGCCGCCAGAAGCCCGTGTACGTCCACTCCGCCGCCCAGGGCCTGCCAGCCCAGCACCACGGCATGGTCAACTACTGGAACGACGACCCGCTCACCGGACCCGCGTGGACCGCCGCCCGACACCTGTGGAAGCAGGCCGACTTCGGCCCCCAGGACGTCGACGTCGCCCAGATCTACGACGCGTTCACCCCGCTCATCCCGCTCTCCCTGGAGGGCTACGGCTTCTGCGAGCGCGGCGAGGGCGCCGCGTTCACCGAGGGCGGCGCCCTGGAGATCGGGGGCCGGCTGCCCATCAACACCGGCGGCGGCGGCCTCTCGGAGGCGTACGTCCACGGCTTCAACCTCATCAACGAGGGCGTGAAGCAGCTCCGGGGCAGCTCCACCGCCCAGGTCCCCGACGCCTCCACCTGCCTCGTCACCGCCGGCGAGGGCGTCCCCACATCGGCCGTCCTGCTGCGAGCCTGATCCTGAGGAGTTGAGTCCCACCATGCTCACACCTGTCGTGGACGAGGACGGGGCGCCCTTCTGGGAGTACGCCGCCCGGGGCGAGCTGCGGATCCAGGGCTGCGCCGACTGCGGCGAACTGCGTTTTCCGCCCCGGCCCTGCTGCCCGCACTGCCAGTCCTTCGCCGCCGAGTGGCGGCTGATGTCCGGACGCGGCCGGATCTGGTCGTACGTCCTGCCCCACCCGCCACTCCTGCCGGAGTACGCCGCGTTCGCCCCGTACAACGCCGTCGTCGTCGAGCTAGTCGAGGCGCCCCGCATCCGGCTCGTCGGCAACGTCGTCGCCACCCCGGACGCGGCGCTCGACTCGGTCGACCCGGCCCGGCTGCGGATCGGGGCGGGCGTCCGGGTGGCGTTCACCGAGGTCGACGGCATGGCCGTGCCGCGCTGGCTCCTGGAGCGCGGATGACCGTCACCGTCGCACGCGACAAGGAGACCGGCGTCGCGGTCGTCACCCTCGACCGGGCCGCGAAGCACAACGCCCTCACCCTGGACATGGCCCGGCAACTGGGCGAGATCTGGCGGGAGTTGCGCTACGACGACACCGTACGCGCGGCCGTCGTGACCGGCGCGGGACAGCGGGCCTTCTGCACCGGCATCGACCGGGCCGCGGCAGGCGACATCCCGCAGCCCTCCTCCCCGTACACGATCGACGACCCGCTCATCGCCATCGGCCCCAAGGCCAACGACCTGTGGAAACCGGTCGTCGCCGCCGTGGAGGGCATGGCCTGCGGCGGCGCGTTCTACCTGCTCGGCGAGGCCGAGTTCCTGATCGCCGGCGAAGGCGCCACCTTCTTCGACCCGCACACCACCTACGGGATGGTCAGCGCCTTCGAGACCATCCACATGGCGCAGCGGATGCCCTTCGGGGAGGTGGCCCGGATGGCCCTGATGGGCGGCGCCGAACGGATCTCGGCCCGCCGCGCGTACGAGACGGGCCTCGTCTCCGAGCTCACGACGGACGGCGGCGCGCTGGACGCCGCCCGCCGCGCCGCCGCCGTCATGGCCTCCTACCCGACCGAGGCGGTGCAGGGCACGGTCCGGGCGCTCTGGTCGGCCAAGGAGGCCACCCGCGCCCAGGCCCTCGCCCACGCACCGCACCTGGTCACGCTCGGGAACCTGCCGCCGGAACGGCAGTCCGAGCTGTTCACCCGGAGGGGGGACGGCTTCAGGCTCCGCTAGCTCCGCCAGGAGCCCTGGTCGCTACCGGACCGGTCAGGCGGTGGTGCGGTCGGCGTCGACGACGACGCACTGGTTGTACTCGGAGCCGGTACCGGTGCCGGTGTACGGCGTGGTCGCCTCGGCCGACTTCGACGCACCGGCCTCGACGCGCAGGTCGTCGACCTGCGCCATCGCCAGGGGGGCGCTCGGGTCGCCCTTGAACTGCAGGGAGACGTCGTAGAGGTAGGCCGAGGAGTCGCTGTTGGTGACCGTCACCTTGGCGACCAGGTTCTTGCCGTCGGCGCTGACCTTGCACTCGTCGATGCGGACGTCGCGCTTGGCCTTGTCCCTCGACGAGCCGCCGACACCGCCGGTGGTGACACCGCCACTGCTGCTGCTGGAGCCGGCGCTGTCGGAGCCGCCCGAGCTGCTGGAACTGCTGGAGCTGCTGGAACTGCCACCGCTGCAGCTGCCGCCGTTGGAGCCGCGGGCACCGGTCAGCGCGACCAGGGCGATACCGAAGACGGCGATGGCACGGACATGACGAAGCTTCACGCTTCAACCCCCGTTGAATGTGCGCAGAGCGCGAATGAGCGGAACGAGACGCCCTCGTTTTGACGAGCGCACGTCACCCTACTGGACGCGGACCCCTGCGATCGCACACGTCTTGACCCGGTCGACGGCCTTCGGCGACTCCATCGCGAGGTCGAAGGTCTTCGTCTCACCCGGCTCGACCGTCACGACCTTCTGCGCCTCGTCGACATCCACCCCGCCGGAGCCCTCGAAGTCGACCTCGACCTTGTACGTCGTGGTGACCGTCTCGCGCGAGGTGATCCGCAGGGTCGCCGTCGTGTCCGCCTTACGGGCCGGCTTGCCCTTCCGCTTCTTCTGCGCGGGCTTCACACAGTCCACGACCACCACGTCCACCGTGGAACTCGGCGAGGACGTCACGCTCGGCGTCGCGGGGGCCGTGGTGTAGTCGCTGCCACCGCTCGAACCGCTGCCGAGGTCGTCGCCGCTGTAGTCGTAGTCGTCGTTCTTCTTCTTGGAGCTGGAGCAGCCGCCCCCCGAACTCTTGCTCTTGCTCTTGCCCCCGCTGCTCCCGCCGCTCTTGCCGGTCTGGAAGCCCGTCAGCGCGAGCACCACCACCGTGAGCGTCGCCGCGAGCCTGAGCCCCCTGCGGCGCGCCGCCCCCGTCCCCGTCCCCGTTGCCATCCTCTGCTCCTCCTGTCGTGTCCGCGCCACCCTAGCGCCGCGTGGCGGGTCCCCCGTACCGGGCGTAGCGTCAAGACCGAGAGCCGGACCGGTAAGGAGGCCGATCGATGGTCCGCAACGTCATCGGCTCGGTCCTGGCCCTCGCCGGAGCGACGGCCGCCGTCTGGAGCCCCTTCCGTGCCTGGTACGACGGCCGTCACGGCAGCGACTACCGCATCGAGGACCTGTTCGGCGGCATCACCGACGCGAAGGCGGAGGTGATCGGTTCGATCCTGCTCCCGTTCGCCTTCGCGGCCGTCGTCACCCTGCTCGGCGTGGTGCTGCGCTCCCGGCTGCTCGTGGCGTTCGCCGGACTGGTCGTGCTCGGCTTCACCATCCTGTGGATGGTCCGCGTCGGGCAGGCCGAGGGCAGCCTGACGGTCGGCGGCGACGGTACGGGGCTCGGCGACGGCGTCGCGAACGCCTTCGGCGGCGGGCTCCTGCTGCTCCTCGGCGCGCTCGTCATGTCGGGCCGCACCCGCGCCCGCACCCTGCCCCTCGAACCCGAGCCGACGTACCCGACGTACCCCACGGGGCCCACGTACCCGACGCTGGACGGCGGGGGCGGCGAACCCACGCGGACGATGGACGTCCCCACCTGGGACCCCGACCGGGACCGGACCCAGGTCCAGGACTGGAACCAGGGCCGGGACTACGACCCCGGCGGCCAGGACTACGACTCCGGCGGCCAGGGCCAGGCTCCCGGCCCCGGCCGGAACGACCGCGCTTAGGGCCGGTGGCCCCGGGCGCCTTACGGCGCCGTCCCGCTCACCCTCACGCCCTCGGCGCCGAGCCGCGCCCCGTGGCCGTGCCCTTCACCGCGTCGAGCGCGTACACGCACCGGTCCTTGCTGCAGGCGTACACGACCCCGGCCCGCGCCACCGGCGAGCCGGTGATCTCGCCGCCGGTCGCCAGCTTCCAGCGCAGTTGGCCGCCCGTGGCGTCCAGCGTGTACAGGACGTGGTCCGCCGAGCCGAAGTGCACCCGCCCGTCGGCCACCACCGGCGTGCCGATCAGCTCGCCGCCCGCCGCGAACCGCCACTTCGGCGTGCCCGTGACCGCGTCGAGCGTGTACAGCGCACTGCCGCTGCCGACGTGCACGTTCCCGTCGACGACGAGCACCGGCTCGATCGACTGGCGGGACTCGGTCGCGATCCGCCAGCGGTCCTGGCCGGTGGTCGCGTCGAGGGCGTACACGGTGCCGAGGTAGTCGGCGAGGTAGACCCCGCCGCCCGTGACAGCGGGACCGGGGGCGAAGGCCGGCGGGGAGAGGAAGACCGCGGGCGCCTCGAAGTGCCAGCGGACGCGGCCGCCGGCCGTGTCGATGGAGAGCACGCGCGTACCGGCCGCGACATACACGCAGCCGTCCTCCGCCGGGGCCACCCGCACCGGCACGTTGCCGCAGGAGGCGGCGTCGCCGACGGGGTAGGACCAGCGCTCCACACCCGTGCGGGCGTCGAGCGCCTGGAGCCGGGCGTCCCGCCACACGTACACGGTGTCGCCGTGCACGGCGGGCCCCGCCTCCGGGGTCTCGAAGTCGGTCTGCGCGCCGGAGATCTCCCACAGCTTGGCGCCGTTGGACGCCTCCCAGCCCTGGACCCCGCCACCGCGCGTGCCGGTGACGACCGTGCCCCGGTCGACCTTGAGCGAGTACACCCAGGCGTCGGTCTGGAGCCGCCAGCGCTCGCTGCCGTCGGCGGCGTCGAGGGCGTACAGCGTGGGCCCGTCGGAGGCGTGGATACGGCCCTGGGCCACGGCCATCGACCAGGCGACGTCCCGGGTCTTGAACTGGCGGCGGCCGCTGGCCACGTCGAGGGCGTGCACCTCGAAGGAGGTGACGTAGAGCAGGTCGCCGTCGACGACCGGGGTGCCCCAGACGTCGTTGGACATCCGGAAGCGCCAGGGCCGCCAGTGCGCGGGTTCCGGCGGCGCGGGCTCCTGGGTCGGCGGGGGTACGGGCAGCCGGGCGCCCGGCTGGGGGCCGGGTTCCGGGGTGTTCGCGCCGCCGGGCGGGCGGACCCAGCCGGTGGCCGTGCTCGTGTCGACGACCCCGGCGAGGGCGGCGCGGGTGTCGGCGACCCGGAGGCCGGGGCCGATCGGGACGGCGGCGCCCGCGAGGCGTACCGGACCGCCGACCTCGGCGGGCGAGCCCGCGTGCCGGCCGCCGCCGTGGCCACCCTGACCGCCGGGGCGGCCGTCACCGCTCCACTCGGGCGGCTGCCGGGGCGGGCGCGGCGGGGTGGGCGGGGCGACCGGGCGCGGCGGGGTGCTCGGGCGGCCGTTGCGGCGGATCTCGATCATCTCGACGGCGGACCGCGGCAGCCAGGCCGAGGCCGTACCGCTGTCGTCGCTGCCGGGTCCGAAGAGGTGGGGCGCGAGCTGGGCCTGCAGATCGGCCGGGGTCGGACGCCGTGAGACGTCCATCTGCATGCAGGAGTCGATGAGCGGCCGCAGCTCGTCCGGCAGCCCCTCCAGGTCCGGGCCCTCGCGCAGCAGCATGAAGACGGTCTCGACGGGGTTGGCGCCGTGGAAGGGCGCGTGTCCTGTGGCGGCGAACACCAGCATGGACCCCAGCGAGAACACATCGCTCGCGCCGGTGACGCTGCGCGAGTCACGGGCCTGCTCGGGCGACATGTACGCGGGGGTGCCGACGGCGACGTTGGTCATGGTCAGCCGGGTGTTGGAGACCCCGGAGGCGATGCCGAAGTCGATCACCCGGGGGCCGTCCTCGACGACGAGGACGTTCGACGGCTTCAGGTCGCGGTGGACCAGGCCCGCGCCGTGGATGGACTGCAGGGCCTCGGCGACCCCGGCGGCCAGCCAGCGGACGGCCTGGGCCGGCAGCGGCCCGCACTCGTTCACTATCTCTTCGAGGGAGGGCGCGGGGACGTACGCGGTGGCCAGCCACGGCACGGCGGCCCGCGGGTCGGCGTCGACGACGGCGGCCGTGTAGAAACCGGAGACGGCCCGGGCGGCCTCGACCTCACGGGTGAAACGGACACGGAACAGCTGGTCCTCGGCGAGTTCGGTCCGCACGGTCTTGATCGCCACGCGCCGCCCGGAAGCCGAGCGCGCGAGATAGACCAGGCCCATGCCACCTGCACCGAGCCGGCCCAGCACCTCGAAGGGCCCGATCCGTCTCGGGTCGTGCTGCGTCAGCTGCTCCACTTGCCTGCCACCTCCCCGTACGGGCCATGAGGGTACGGCCCCGTGGCCCTGATTCTTCCTGTCCGAGGCGACGGTTGCGAACCCGGGGGCGGATCGGGGTGTCTCAGTTCATTTCGCCGGTGGGGGCGGGGGGCTTTTCGGCGGGTTCGGACGGGTCGGACGGGTCGGACGGTTCGGCGGACTCGGGTGCCGTGGCAGTCGGGGGGTTCTCGGGTTCCCGGGGTTCCGCGAGGATCGCGAAGCGGGCGCCCTGGTTGTCGTGGAGGACGGCGATGCGGCCGTGCGGGGTGTCGAAGGGCGGGTTCGTGACGCGGCCGCCGAGGGCGACGGCCGTCGCGCAGGTGGCGTCGCAGTCGGCCACGGCGAAGTAGACGAGGACGTGGCCGGGCATCGCGGCCGGGAAGGCGTCGGTGAGGACGGCCCGGCCGCCGAAGGCGGTGTCGTCGCCCGCGCGTGAGCCGGGCGGGGACCAGACGCGGTAGTCGAAGTCGTTCTCCCTGCCCTCCTCGTCCGGTTCGACCTGGCGGCCGAGGTAGCCGAAGACGGAGGCATAGAAGGTGTCGACCGCGTCCCGTTCCCTCGTATAGATCTCCATCCAGCAGAAGGAGCCGGGGAGCATCGTCTTCTCGAAGCCTTCGTCGTCGCCCGCCTGGCGCAGGCCGAAGACGGCTCCGCCGGGGTCGGCGGCGAGCGCGAGGACGCCGAAGGGCCCCACGGGGTACGGCTCCATGATCATCTGGCCGCCGGCGGCCTTGATCCGGGCGGCGAGCGTGCCGGCGTTCGCGGTGGCGAGGTAGACGGTCCAGGTGGTGGGCATCCGGCCGTCGCTCTTCGGTACGAGTCCGGCGACGCGCTTGCCGTCGCTGAGGGCCTCGTCGCGGTCGGGGTCGAAGGTCCAGCCGAAGAGCTCGCGGTAGAACCGCTTCCCCGCCTCCAGGTCGGGGAGCTGTGCCTCCACCCAGCAGGGGGTGCCCTCTGTGAATACCGCCATGGCTCCACGCTAGGTCGCGGGATGGCTCCGCGCACGCCCCGTAATCGAACATACCGCCATATAGGGAACCGCCGGGCCCGGTCTCCACAGAGTTGTCCACCGAAGTTGTCCACAGGCTGTTAATAAGCCTTTTCGAGCGGGACTCCTCCCGGCAGACCCCCGCGGGGCCCTCCCGCCCCCCTTCCACCCTCTCCGGGACCGCCCGAGCGCCGCCCGAGCGCCGCCCCGGAGGGGGTGCACCCCATTTGCAGTCGGCCGAATCGCGCGCCGATCACCCCTCGGTAAGCTGACGGCATGACAGGACAAGTACGCACCGTCGACGGCCGCGTGGCCGGACGACGCGGTCAGGCGACGCGGCAGAAGCTGCTCGACTGCCTCAGCGAGATGCTCAGCTCCTCGCCGTACCGGGACGTCAAGGTCATCGACGTGGCCCGGAAGGCGGGCACTTCTCCCGCGACGTTCTACCAGTACTTCCCCGACGTCGAGGGTGCCGTCCTCGAGATCGCGGAGGAAATGGCCAAGGAGGGCGCCGCGTTGACCGAGCTGGTCTCCGGCCGCTCCTGGGTCGGCAAGGCCGGCTGGCAGACGTCCGAGGAACTGGTCGAGGGCTTCCTGGACTTCTGGCGCCGACACGACGCGATCCTGCGGGTCGTGGACCTCGGCGCCGCCGAGGGCGACAAGCGGTTCTACAAGATCCGCATGAAGATCCTGAACTCCGTCACCAACTCCCTTACGGACGCGGTGAAGGACCTCCAGGCCAAGGGGAAGGTCGACAAGGACGTCAGCCCCGCGGCGATGGCAGGCTCCCTGGTGGCGATGCTGGCCTCGGTGGCCGGCCACCAGAAGGGGTTCCAGACCTGGGGCGTGAAGCAGGCCGAACTCAAGCCGAACCTGGCGCTGTTGGTGCACCTGGGGATCACGGGCAAGAAGCCGACGAAGTAGGCGGCACCACCCGGCCCCCACCTGCCCGCACCCGGCCACGCCCGGCCCCCACGCGCCGCACGTCGGCCGCCCTCCGTCCTGTCGCGCCGGTGGCGGTGCTCTTCACGAGACCGCCGCCGGCGTTCCCCTGTCCGAGGCGGGTGCGGCGCGCGCGTTCCGACGCCCCTCAGCGCCTCGTCAGCCGGAAGAGCCTGATCTCCCGCTCCACCCGCGCCTGGTACGTGGCGTACGGCGGCCAGAACCCGAGCGCGGCCTGCCAGGCTGCGGCCCGCTCCTCCCCCGCGAGCAGCTCCGCCCGCACCGGGATCGTCTCGCCGCGCCAACTCACCTCCACCTCGGGGTGTTTCAGCAGGTTCCCGGTCCATGCCGGGTGGCCGTCCCGCCCGAAGTTGGAGCCGATCAGCAGCCAGGTACCGGCGGGCTCGGGCATGCACGCGAGCGGCGTCACCCTCGGCTGCCCCGACCTGGCGCCCTTCGCCGTCAGGATGAGCCCCGGCAGCATCTGGGCGCTCAGCATCACCTTGCCGCGCGTCAGCCGGTGCACGGCCCGGTCCATCGCCGGGATGAAGTGCGGGGCGACCTTCGCGAACGTCCGCGTGGACGACACCTTCTGCATCAGACGCACACCGACGGGCATCAGGCCGCCACCTCTCCGAAGAGTCCTGTCACCTGGGCCGCGCGCTCGCGCAGCCGCCGCGCGGGCCCGAACAGCAGCTCGTCCGCCGTCGCCCGCTTGAAGTACAGATGCGCCTCGTGCTCCCAGGTGAAGCCGATGCCGCCGTGCAGCTGGATCGTCTCGCCGGCCACCGTCCGCAGCGCCTCCAGGGCCGCGGCGAGGGCGAGCGCGCCCGTGCCCCCGCCCGCGCCGGCCGGTGCGCGGGCGGCGGCGTAGGTCAGCGAGCGGGCCGCCTCCACCTGGACGTACAGGTCGGCGACCCGGTGCTTGACCGCCTGGAAGGAGCCGACGGGCCGCCCGAACTGCTCGCGGGAGCCGACGTACTCGACCGTGCGGTCCAGGGCGGCCTGGGCCGCGCCGACGGCCTCGGCCGCGAGCGCCACGGCCGCCGTCCGCCCGGCCCCGGCGAGCGCCCCGAGCACGTCGACCGGCTCCTCGCCGAGCAACTCGGCCTCTACGTCCCTCAGTTGGATCGAGCCCTGGGAGCGGGTCGCGTCCAGGGCCGGCTGCCGTGCGCGGACGAGTCCGGCGGCATCCCCGCGGACGAGGAAGAGCAGGGTCCGGCTGCGCGCGAAGCCGCCGGCGTGGGCGGCGACCAGGAGCAGCCCCGCGCTGTGCCCGTCGAGGACCTGGGTGGCCTCCCCGTACAGCTGCCAGCCGCCGCCGTCGACGGCCCGCGCCTGGACGCCGCCGGCCCGGCCGCCGCCCGCGGCCCAGGCACCGTTGTCGCCGGTCAGCCCGAGAGCGCGCGAGAGCGAGCCGCCGGGCACGGCGAGTGCGCAGGTCAGCGTGCCGTCCGCGATGCGCGGCAGCAGGTCGGTGCGCTGCGGTCCGGTGCCGAGGGCGTGGATCACGGGGGCGGCGAGGAGGGCGGTGGCGAGGAGCGGCGAGGGGGCGAGGGCCCGGCCGGTCTCCTCGCAGGCGAGGACCAGTTCGGCGGGGCCGCAGCCGACGCCCCCGTACTCCTCGGGCAGGGCGAGGCCGGGCAGTCCGAGGGTGCCGGACATCCGGTGCCACAGGTCGGTGTCGTACCCCTCGGGGGTGGCGACGGCGGCGCGGACCTCGGCGGGCCCGGAGCGTTTGGCGAGCAGTTCGCGCAGGGTGCGGCGGATCTCGTCCTGCTCCGCGGTGAAGGCGGCGTCCATGGAGCTCCCCTCCGTATCTGACGGCCCGTCATGTTAGGGCGGGCGGGGTCAGAAACCCAGAGCGCGGAGCCAGAAACCCAGGGCACGGAGCGGAGAAACCCGGCGCCGGGAGCGCGCCGGAGCAGCGGATCCGCGCCGGATCAGCAGATCTCGCCGGGCGCCTTCGCCGTCGCCCGCAGCAGATCCCGTACGAGGGTGAAGTCCACCCGCTCCGGGCGGCGGAAGCGCAGGCAGCCCTTGCCCATGTCCTGGTCGGCGAGCCGCTCCTCGAACCCTTCACGGACGTCCGGCCGCATCAAGTAGAAGGAGATGTACTGCTTCTGCGAGGCGAAGGCGATCTCCGGCTCACCGCCGGGTCTGCGGTAGGTGGGCATCCCGTACGCCATGGCCTCCTCGAAGCCGTGGAGTTCGGTGCGACAGAGCTCGCGCAGCCGGACGAGCGCCGTCAGGCGGTCCGGGTCCATGACCTCCTCCAGGTAGCCGTCGACGTCTTCGGCCGTGCTGCTCGCCATCCCGAAACTCCTTATCTGATGTACCGTCAGATTCATGCCCACCACTTCACGGAACCGCGACCGCGCCGGGCGACGCGTCGCCGTCGTCGGCATATCCCTCTCCGACTGCGGCCGGGTCGACGAGGCCACTCCCTACACTCTGCACGCCCAGGCGGCCCGCCGCGCCCTCGCGGACAGCGGACTCGACCGGTCGGTGATCGACGGCCTGGCCTCGGCGGGGCTCGGCACCCTCGCCCCGGTCGAGGTCGCCGAGTACCTGGGGCTCCGACCCCGCTGGGTGGACTCGACCGCCGTCGGCGGCGCCACCTGGGAGGTCATGGCCGCCCACGCCGCCGACGCCATCGCGGCCGGCCACGCCAACGCCGTCCTGCTCGTCTACGGCTCGACCGCCCGCGCCGACATCAAGGCCCGCCGCCGCACCTCGAACCTCTCCTTCGGGGCGCGCGGCCCGCTCCAGTTCGAGGCCCCCTACGGGCACACCCTGATCGCCAAGTACGCGATGGCCGCCCGGCGCCATATGCACGAGTACGGGACGACCCTGGAGCAGCTCGCCGAGGTCGCCGTCCAGGCGCGGGCGAACGCGGCGCTCAACCCGGAGGCGATGTTCCGCGAGCCGGTCACGGTCGACGAGGTGCTCGGCGGTCCGATGATCGCCGACCCGTTCACCAAGCTGCACTGCTGCATCCGCAGCGACGGCGGCTGCGCGGTGCTGCTCGCCGCCGAGGAGTACGTACCGGACACGGCGAAGGCGCCGGTCTGGATCCTCGGCACGGGCGAACACGTCTCGCACACCACGATGTCGGAGTGGGAGGACTTCACGGTCTCCCCCGCGGCGGTCAGCGGCCGGCTCGCGTTCGAGCGGGCGGGCGTCACCCCGGCGGACATCGACCTCGCGGAGGTCTACGACGCCTTCACGTACATGACGCTGGTGACCCTGGAGGACCTGGGCTTCTGCGCGAAGGGGGAGGGCGGCGCGTTCGTGGAGGCGAAGGACCACCTGCCGGTGAACACCGACGGCGGCGGACTCTCGGCCTGCCATCCCGGCATGCGCGGCCTGTTCCTCCTGGTGGAGGCGGTCCGCCAGCTCCGCGGCGAGGCCCCGGGACTCCAGGTCCGGCGCCCGGACGGCAGCCTGCCGGAACTGGCGGTGGCGTCGGGCACGGGCGGCTGGTTCTGCTCGTCGGGGACGGTGGTGCTGGGCCGGGGCTGAGGCAGGGACGGACGCGGGGACGGACACAGAGGCGCGGGCACGGGCCGGCGCCTCCGCGCCCAAGAATCTATACAAGCGTCATAGACAGCCGTGTAGGACAACCGTATAGTCGTGGGTGCGGGGCCGGACCGGCCTCGCACCCACGACCGCGACAGGAGTCCTGCCATGCCGACGACGCCCGCACCGCTCACCAACCGCACGGTCCTCATCTCCGGCGCCTCCATCGCCGGCCCCGCCCTCGCCCTCCTGCTCCGCCGCCACGGCTTCACCCCCACCGTCGTCGAGCGCGCCCCCGAACTCCGCACCGGCGGCTACAAGGTCGACATCCGGGGCACCGCCATCGAGGTCTGCCGCCGCCTCGGGATCCTCGACGAGGTCCGGGCCGGATCCACGGACATGGACGGCGGCTCCTACGTCGACGCGAAGGGCCGCACGATCGGCGAGCTGCCCGCGGAGATCTTCGGTGGCCGGGTCGAGGAGGACGACGAGATCATGCGCGGCGACCTCGCCCGCATCCTGTACGAGCGGACCCGCGACGACGTCGAGTACGTCTTCGGCGACTCGATCGCGGCCCTGCACGACGACGGCGACGGCGTCGACGTCACCTTCGAGAGCGGCACCCGCCGCCGCTTCGACCTCGTGGTCGGCGCCGACGGCATGCACTCGAACACCCGGCGCCTCGCCTTCGGCGACGAGCGGCGCTTCACCCGCCACCTGGGCGCGTACATCTCGATCTTCTCCGCCCCGAACCACCTCGGCCTCATCCGCTGGGAGACGTACCACGCCCGCCCGGGGAAGCTGATCTCCGTCTACAGCACCGCAGGCGAGCAGGCGCACACCGCGAAGAACCTCTTCGTCTTCTCCTCGCCCGAGGAGCTCTCCTACGACCGCCGGGACACGGCCGCCCAGAAGCGGCTGCTCGCCGAGGCCTTCGCGGGCGACGACTGGGAGATCCCGCGCCTGATCGCCGACTCGGCCGACGCCGAGGACTTCTACTTCGACTCCATCGCGCTCGTCGAGATGGACCGCTGGTCGAGCGGCCGGGTCGTCCTCATCGGCGACGCCGCCCACTGCGTCTCCCCCGCCGCGGGCCAGGGCACCGGCCTCGCCCTCATCGGCGCGTACGTCCTCGCGGGCGAACTCGCGGCGGCGAGCGGCGACCACCGCACGGCCTTCGCCGCGTACGAGCGGGTGATGCGCCCGGGCGTGGAGCTGAACCAGCGGTTCGCGGCACGGTTCGCGAAGGAGATGACGGTCTCCTCCCGCTGGAAGATCGCCCTCCGCATGGCCATGGTCCGCACGCTCCCCCGCACCCCGTGGAAGAACCTGATCGCGAAGAAGATCCGCGACGACATCCAGCGCGCGGCGAACGCGGTCCCGCTGAAGGAGTACGGCCACGAGCGCGCGGCGCGGCACGCCTCCTTCTGACCAGGGGCAACAACCCCTACCCGGACGAGAGTCGGCCGAGGCGACCGGCTACTGTCCTGCCCTCCAGGGGAGGAACACCATGAAGGAAACGCACAGACACGGCCGCCGCCTGACGGCCCTCGCCGTCGCCACCGCCCTCGCGGCCACCGGGGGGACGCTGGCCGCGCCCACGGCCGTGGCCGCCGTGACCGCCGTACCGGCGAACGCCGCCGACACGGCGCCGCAGCAGACGACCCCCGTACGGTTCCCGCTGAACGCGGAGGTCGTCAGCGCCGGCACCACGGGCTTCCTGTCGAAGACCAACACCGCCACCCCCGAGTACCGCTGGACGCGGTACGCGGACGGCACGTCGACCGTGCTGCCGGGCGCCGCGCTGATGACCGGCGGGGCGTCGGACTACGTGGTGACGGGGGAGAAGGCGGATCCGATCGACAACCGGGTCCTGAAGATCCACGACATGAGGGCGCCATCGGCAGCTCCGGTCGAGGTGGACCTCGACAAGCTCGGCGCCGACTACTGGTTCGCGGGCGCGATCGGCTCGACGCTGATCGTCTTTGTGGAATCGCCGGAGGGCGGTTGGCTGCCCCACCTCCTCACCGTCGAGGGCGGTTCCCTGACAGACCGCCCGGTGAGCGGCATGGCGCACGGAGTCTGCGACTTCAACGTGACGGCGTACGCCACGGACACCGCGGTGTTCGACTGCGGGCTCGGACTGGACGAGACCCGGGGGAAGGCCGTCGTCGATCTCACCACGGCCTCCGTCGTCTCCACCCACGTCCAGGCCGGCTCGCCCGCCCGGCTGTGGGAGGCAGCCGTCTCCGGCACGCATGTGGCATGGCACGAGTGGGTGGACGGTGAGGTGGTGATCGGCGCCGCACGACGTGGCTCGACCGAGACCAGGCGGATCCGGACGAAGAGCTACTACGAGGACGACTTCCGGCTGGTGGGCGCCTGGGTGACCCTCGGCGAACCCTCCCGACTCGAGCAGGGCGGAGCCTGGTGGCACGGTCAGCAGCACAATCCGCCACGGCCCCTCACGGCCGAGTCGGCGGAGACCGGCGAGACCGTCGAACTCCTCACGCACCTCTCCTCCTCCGTCCCCGCCCCCGACGGCTCCCTGATGGTGCGGGGTGGCACCCTGGCGGCGGGCGAGGGCCTCTACCGGGTCGCCCTCGGCGCTGACGGGAAGCCGGCCGCCACGATGGTCGCGCCGACCGGCCAGGCGACCGCCGTGACCCTGCTCGGCAGCACCGTCCCGACCGTGGTCACCGGCGACCAGCTCACCAAGGGCGTCGACTTCAGCTGGAACCTGTCCCGGGGCGACGCGTGGGTCTGGGCCGACCTGATCCATGTACGAACCGGCAAGCGCGTGCAGCGGCCGCTCGTCGACGAAACGAGCACCGACACGTCTCCGCGCACGGTCAGCCTGCACTGGAACGGCAAGGACCTCTCCAGCTACGACTCCACCAGCCCCGCGCCGAACGGGGAGTACATCTGGGAACTGACCGCGCGCCCCGACGACGGCATCGGCCCCGAACTGAAGACCACCGGTCGATTCACCGTGACCCGGCCCGTGGGCACGCACGACCACGACGACGACGGCACTCCCGACGTGTTCGTCCGCGGCTGGGATGACGGGCGTCTGGTGCGCCTCGAAACGAAGCCCTCCGACGCGGGCGACAGCATCCAGCGCGACGGCGCCTCGACGGTCGGCGCCGGCTGGCAGATCTACGACCGGATAGAGGCCACCGGCAACATCGCCGGCACCTCCGTCGCCGACGCCGCCGCCCGGGACAAGAGCGGTGTGCTCTGGCTCTACCAGGGCACCGGCCTCGGGGAGACGCCGTTCCTGACCCGGACGAGGATCGGTGCCGGCTGGCAGATCTACGACCGGATCGCCGGCGGGAGCGACCTCACCAACGACGGCAAGGCCGACCTGCTGGCCACCGACACGGCGGGCGTCCTCTGGCTCTACACCGGCACGGGCAACGCCAACGCGCCCTTCGCCACGCGGAAGAAGATCGGCGGCGGCTGGGGGATCTACAACCAGCTCACCGCCGCCGGCAACCTCGCGGGCGCCCCCGCAGGCGACCTCGTCGCCCGGGACAAGGACGGCGTGCTCTGGCTGTACCTCGGCAAGGGCGACGGCACCTTCGCCACGCGGATCCGGATCGGCGCCGGCTGGAACGCGTTCAAGGACGTCATCGGCATCGGCGACGGCAACGGCGACGGCCGCCCCGACCTGCTCGCGCTGCGGGACACGTCGGGCAGCAGGGCGTCCTTCTACGCCGGTACCGGCGACTGGCGCGCGCCGTTCAAGCCGGGGAAGGTCACCGACGCACTCCCGAACGACGTGTCGTACGAATCCGCCTTCTGACGCCCCACGCCGGAGCGGCCCCCACCCGCTCCGGCCTACGCTTCCCGCATGACCGACTTCGACCGCACCCTCCACTCCCTCCGCGTCTGGGACACCACCCTGCCGTCCTTCGCGCCGGAGACCGCGCCCGCCGAGCCGCTGCCGCTGTTCCACGACTGGTTCGTTGCGGCGGCAGGGGCCGGGCAGGTGGAGCCGCACACCATGTCCCTGGCGACCGTGGACGAGGACGGGCGGCCCGATGTCCGGATCGTGATGCTGCACGGGGCCGACGCGCGCGGGTGGCACTTCGCGTCGCACGCCACCAGCGCCAAGGGCCGCCAGCTCGCCGCCCGCCCCGAGGCCGCGCTGGGCTTCTACTGGCCCGCGCAGGGCCGCCAGGTCCGGGTCAGGGGCCCGGTCTCCACCGCGCCGCGCGACGAGGCGTACGCCGATCTGCACGCCCGCACCACCGGCGCCCTGGCCTCCGCGCTCGTGGGCCGGCAGAGCGAGGTGCTCGGGTCGTTGGACGAGCTGCGCCGGGTGAGCGAGGCGGCCTGGGAGCGGGCCGAGGCGGAGCCGGGGGCGCATGCCGAGAGCTGGACGCTGTACGTCCTGGAGCCGGCCGAGGTCGAGTTCTTCCAGGGCGACGAGCGCCGCCGGCACGTGCGGCTCCGGTACCACCGCGACGCAACGGGTGGCTGGGCGCGGGAGCTGCTCTGGCCGTGACCCCGCGCCGGGGCGCACCATGGAGGGAGGAGGTGGGAGAACCATGGGTACGTACATGGATGTCCACCGGAACATGGTGGGGATCACCGCCGATCAGCTGAGGGAAGCGCACGCGGCCGACCTCGCGATCGAGAAGGACGAGGGCGTCCACTTCGAGAAGGCGTGGGCGGACCCGGAGTCCGGCACGGTCTACTGCCTGTCCCACGGGCCCTCGGCCGACGCGGTGCAGCGCATTCACGCCCGTACGGGCCACGCCGCCGACGAGATACACGAAGTGAGCCTCATGGTCTGACGACCGCGTCCTCGCCCCCGTACATCTCCTCGACCTCGTCCGCGAAGTCGCGCAGCACCGCCGCGCGCCGCAGCTTCAGCGAGGGCGTCAGGTGGCCGCTCCGCTCCGACCACTCGCCGGCCAGGACACGGAAGGCGCGGATGGACTCGGCCCGGGAGACCAGCCGGTTGGCGTCGTCCACGGCGCGCTGGAGCACGCCGAGGAGTTCCTCGTCGTCGGCGAGCCGCCGCAGCGGGAGATGGTCCTTCTTCCGCATCCGCCGCCAGTGGACGAGCCCCTCCTGGTCCAGGGTGAGCAGCGCGGTGATGTACGGGCGGTTGTCGCCGAGAACCATGCACTGGCCGATCAGCGGGTGGGCGCGGAGCCAGTCCTCCAGCGGGGCGGGGGTGACGTTCTTGCCCGCCGAGGTGATCAGGATGTCCTTCTTCCGGCCGGTGATCCGCAGATAGCCGTCCTCGTCGAGCGTGCCGAGGTCGCCCGTCGGGAACCAGCCCTCGTCGGTGCAGGGCACGGCGGCTTCGCGCTGGGCGTCCCAGTAGCCGGCGAAGACGTGGCCGCCCGCGAGCCAGACCTCGCCGTCGTCGGCGATCCGCACCGCCGTTCCCGGCAGCGGCCGGCCCACGGTGCCGGTGCGGGGGCGCCGGGGCGGGGTGACCGTGGAGGCCGCGCAGGTCTCGGTGAGGCCGTACCCCTCGTAGACGTCGATCCCGGCGCCCGAGTAGAACTCCGAGAGCCGGGTGCCCAGCGGGGAGCCGCCGCAGATGACGTGCCGCACGCGCCCGCCGAGGGCGTCCCTGATCCGCCGGTAGACCAGCGGGTCGTAGAGCGCGCGGGCGGCGCGCAGCCCGAGCGAGGGCTCGTCCTCGTGTCCGTACCGGCGGGCGACCCGGGCGGCACGGTCGAAGGAGGAGGCCCGGCCGCTCCGCTCCGCCGTCGCCCGGGCGGAGTTGTACACCTTCTCCAGGACGTACGGGATGGCCAGCAGGAACGTGGGCCGGAAGCCGGCCAGGTCGGCGAGCAGGTCACCGTTCTCGATGGACGGCGCGTGGCCCAGCCTGACCCGGGCCCGTACGCAGCCGATGGCGACCATCCGGCCGAAGACGTGCGCGAGGGGCAGGAAGAGCAGGGTCGCGGGCGCCTCCTTGCTGAGTTCGCGGAAGACGGGGTGCAGGAAGGCGACGGCGTTGTCGACCTCGGCGAAGAAGTTGCCGTGGGTCAGGGCGCAGCCCTTGGGGCGGCCGGTGGTGCCCGAGGTGTAGACGAGGGTGGCGAGGGTCTCGGGGCCCAGCAGGGCGCGCCGGGCGGTCACGGCCTCGTCGGGGACCTGCTCCCCGGCGCGGCGCAACTGGTCGACGGCGCCCGCGTCGAGGACCCACAGATGCGCGAGCCCGGGCAGTCCGCGGCGCTCGGTGGAGACGAGCCGGCCCTGCGCGGGGTCCTCGACGACACAGGCGACGGCCCCGGAGTCCTGGAGGATCCAGCGGGTCTGGAAGGCGGAGGAGGTGGGGTAGACGGGGACGGTGACCAGACCGGCGGCCCAGGCCGCGAAGTCGATCAGGGTCCATTCGTAGGTGGTGCGCGCCATCAGCGCGAGCCGGTCGCCGGGCTGCAGCCCCGCGGCGATCAACCCCTTCGCGACGGCGTGGACTTCGGCGGCGAAGGCGGCCGCGGTGACGTCGGCCCAGCCGCCGTCGGGGCGCTTGCGGCCGAAGACGACGGCGTCCGGCTCCGCGGCCGCGTTGCCGTAGGGAACGTCGGCGAGCGAACCGCCGCGGACCGGCGGGACGAGCGGCGGTACGGAAGCCTCCCGTACCTCTCCAGCGACGAGGGTGATCCGAGGCTGGGGCTCGGTGACGGACACGTGGGGCTCCTGGGCGCGGGTAACTCCGAGTAACTCCGCGTCAATCTAGGAGAGATCGGGGAGCGAGGACAATCCCCGGGGGGACCACCGCTCACTGCGCATCAGATTGCCGAGCCCGGCCCAGGAGAAGTTCATCAGCGTCGCCGCCGCCTCCCAGGCCGTCATCCCCGGCGTCTCGTTGGCCCAGCAGGCCAGCGACTCCGCCGCCCCGACGAGCGCCTGGGCGAGCCCGGCGACGTCCCGCTCGGCCAGCTCAGGATCGCGGTTCGTCGCCCGGTGGGTCTCCTCGGCCGCGGCCCCGATCAACGTCCCCACGTACGCGACGATCTCGTCCCGCATCCGCCCCGCCTCACCGGCGAACGGCTCCCCGTGCGTCCGCGCCTGCCGGCTCAGCACCGCCCACCCGTCGGGGTGCTCGGCGGTGTGCGTGAAGAAGGCGAGCAGCCCCGCCCACAGCTGCTCCTCGGCGGGCTCGGCCCGGTCGACGCCGCCCACGACGGCGG
The DNA here is from genome assembly GCF_043081505.1 of Streptomyces sp. NPDC014870. Taxonomy (NCBI): domain Bacteria; kingdom Bacillati; phylum Actinomycetota; class Actinomycetes; order Kitasatosporales; family Streptomycetaceae; genus Streptomyces; species Streptomyces sp. NPDC014870. The sequence goes on along the minus strand of NZ_JBIBWQ010000016.1, from coordinate 71,188 downwards.
CGAGCAGCGCCTGCGCCTCGCGCCGGATGCAGGCGGTGAAGAGCTCTTCCTTGGAGTTCAGGTACAGATAGACCAACGGCTTGGAGACACCGGCGAGTTCGGCGATCTCGTCCATCGAGGCGGCCTGGTACCCCCGCCGCCCGAAGGTCCGCACGGCGGCGTCCATCATCTGCCGCTCGCGCACCTCCCGAGGCATCCGCCTGACCTTCGCCCCAGCCAACTCGCCCCGCCCTTCCCCGCCCTGCCCACCGACTCCGGAGGAGAGCCTACGTCCCTCACAGGGGCCCCCGGGAACGCGTGATGCCCACGCCCCCCGGAGGGACGTGGGCATCAGGACGGAGCCCGTGCGGGTCGGGTCAGGCGGTGGCCGGGACCGCGACCTTCTGCTCGGCCTCGCGGACGTCGCCGCCGTCGACCGGGGAGGCCGAGGCGGAGTTGTACGTGTCGAGGTCGAGGATCTTCTCGCGGGCGGCGACGACGACCGGGACCAGGGCCTGGCCGGCGACGTTCGTGGCCGTGCGGATCATGTCCAGGATCGGGTCGATGGCCATCAGGAGGCCGACGCCCTCCAGCGGGAGGCCCAGGGTGGAGAGGGTCAGGGTCAGCATGACCGTGGCGCCCGTCAGGCCAGCCGTGGCGGCCGAGCCGACGACCGAGACGAAGGCGATCAGCAGGTAGTCCTGGATGCCCAGCTGGACGTCGAAGATCTGCGCGATGAAGATCGCGGCGAGCGCCGGGTAGATCGCGGCGCAGCCGTCCATCTTGGTGGTCGCGCCGAACGGGACGGCGAAGGAGGCGTACTCCTTCGGGACGCCGAGGCGCTCGGTGACCTTCTGGGTGACCGGCATGGTGCCGACCGAGGAGCGGGAGACGAAGGCCAGCTGGATGGCCGGCCAGGCGCCCTTGAAGAACTGGAGCGGGTTGACCTTGGCGACCGTGGCGAGCAGCAGCGGGTAGACGCCGAAGAGGACCAGGGCGCAGCCGATGTAGACGTCGGCGGTGAAGGTCGCGTACTTGCCGATCAGCTCCCAGCCGTAGTCGGCGATGGCGAAGCCGATGAGGCCGACGGTGCCGATGGGGGCGAGGCGGATGACCCACCACAGGGCCTTCTGGAGCAGTTCCAGAACCGACTCGGAGAGCGACAGGATCGGCTTGGCGCGGTCGCCGAGCTTGAGCGCGGCGACGCCGGCGACGGCGGCCATGAAGACGATCTGCAGGACGTTCAGCTCGGTGAACGGGGTGATGACGTCCGTCGGGATGATCCCGGTCAGGAAGTCGATCCAGGTGCCCTCGCGCTTGGGCAGCTTGCCGTCCTGCGGGGTGAGGCCGGTGCCCGCTCCCGGGTTGGTGAGCAGGCCGATCGCGAGGCCGATGGCGACCGCGACGAGCGAGGTGATCATGAACCAGACGAGGGTCTGGGCGGCCAGCCGGGCCGCGTTGTTCACCTTGCGGAGGTTGGTGATCGACACCAGGATCGCGAAGAAGACGAGCGGGGCGACGGCCAGCTTCAGAAGCTGGACGAAGATGTCGCCGACCTGGCCGAGGGTGTCCTTCAGCCAGCTGATGTCCTGGCTGCGGGCGAGCCAGCCGAGCAGGACGCCGAGCACGAGACCGGCGACGATCTGGGCCCAGAAGGGGATCTTGGGTATTCGGGAGGAAGCCGGGGACTTCGTCTCGGGCGTGGACGCGGACGCGGACACGGGCACACTCCAGCGGTGCGTATCGGGGAAATACGGGGACGGGGGTGCGGTACACACGCGTTAAGGCGGTACCGCTGCATGATGCCGGGGTCAGAGCTCGCGGCAACAGACCGCGGACATACAGCGGCACAGATCGACATGCAGGCGCGCCACGAGCGGGGTGCTCGCGGCATCGAGGAGGCGCACTGCTGTCGTCATGGCAGGTACGTTAACACTTGAACTTTGAGAACCTCAAAGCCCTTCTTTGAGGTAGCCGGACCCCGCCCGGACCTCCGAAACGCAGAACACCCCGGCCAGGAGCCTTCGAAGCTCCGGTTCGGGGTGTTCTGTTGATGTTTGTACTGTGAGGAAACTTACCCGGGCCTTACATGCCCGGGCTTCGCCCACCCGGCCTGACTACACGTCCTCGCGCGACCGGTTCTCCGCGAGGCGGTCCTTCGCCCTGTCCACCTTGGCCACGATCTGCTCGGACATCGCGTCGCGCTGGCCGCGCAGCAGGACGAAGCTGAGCGGCGCGGAGATCACGATGGCGAGCAGCAGCACCCAGAGCAGGTTGGAGTCGCCGAGGCCGCGCGGCAGCACGCCCACGTAGACGAGGCCCCAGAGGGCGAAGAAGCACCCGGCGAAGACGCCGAGGCGCATGAGGGTGTAGCGGAGGGTCGCAGCGCCCGTCCCGTTCGCGGCCACGACGGCCCCTTTCTCTCTCTGTGTCAGTTCGCCCCACCAGTGAAGCACGGGACAAAGGTGATCAATTCAGCGGGAGCAGCATGATGATGTCGTCCCGGTCGTCGCCCTCGGCCACCCGGATCGCGCCGGGCACGCGCCCGACCTCCTTGTAGCCGCAGGAGCCGTAGAAGCGGTCGACGCCCGTGCCGCCCCGGCACGTGAGCCGGATCGCGTCGATCCCGTCGAGGCCGCGCACCGCGTCCTCGACGGCGGCCATCAGGTCACGGCCGTACCCCTTGCCCTGGTGGGAGGGGTGGACCATGACCGTGTAGAGCCAGACCCAGTGCTTCATGAGCCGGTGCGTGTTGTACGCGACGAAGGTGGTGGCGGCGACGGTGCCGTCCCGCTCGTAGCCGACGACGAGCCGCATCCGGCCCTCGGTCATGGCGACGAGGTGCTTGACCAGCTCGGGCCGGACCACCTCGGACGTCACCGGCGGGACGAAGCCGACGGCTCCGCCCGCGTTGGAGACGTCGGCCCAGAGCCGCAGGACACCGTCCCGCAGCTCGGGGGTGACCGGCGGGTCGAGTTCGAAGCGCAGGCTCATCGGCGTCAGAGCCGCATCGGCTGGGGCGACTCGCGGCGGCCCTCGTCCGGACCCGGGTACTCGCGGATGATCTCGTAACGGGTGTTGCGCTCCACCGGGCGGAAGCCGGCGTCGCGGATCAGCTCGAGCAGGTCCTCGCGGCCCAGCTTGTTCGGCGTGCCGTAGTTGTCGGCGTCGTGCGTGATCTTGTACTCGACGACCGAGCCGTCCATGTCGTCGGCGCCGTGCTGGAGCGCGAGCTGGGCGGTCTGGACGCCGTGCATGACCCAGAAGACCTTGACGTGCGGCACGTTGTCGAAGAGGAGCCTGGAGACGGCGAAGGTCTTGAGGGCCTCCGCGCCGGTCGCCATCGTCGTGCGCGCCTGGAGCTTGTTGCGGACCTTGCCGTCCTGCATGTCCACGAAGTCGTGCTGGTAGCGCAGCGGGATGAAGACCTGGAAGCCGCCGGTCTCGTCCTGGAGCTCACGCAGCCGCAGCACATGGTCGACGCGGTGCCGGGGCTCCTCGATGTGCCCGTACAGCATCGTCGACGGGGTCTTGAGCCCCTTCTCGTGCGCGAGGCGGTGGATCCGGGACCAGTCCTCCCAGTGGGTGCGGTGGTCCACGATGTGCTGGCGGACCTCCCAGTCGAAGATCTCCGCGCCGCCGCCGGTGAGGGACTCCAGACCGGCCTCGATCAGCTCGTCGAGGATGTCGGAGGCCGACATGCCCGAGATGGTCTCGAAGTGGTGGATCTCGGTGGCGGTGAAGGCCTTCAGAGAGACGTTCGGGAGCGCCTTCTTCAGCTCGGAGAGCGAGCGCGGGTAGTAGCGCCAGGGCAGGTTGGGGTGGAGCCCGTTGACGATGTGCAGCTCGGTGAGGTTCTCGTTCTCCATCGCCTTGGCGAGGCGGACGGCCTCCTCGATGCGCATCGTGTACGCGTCCTTCTCGCCCGGCTTGCGCTGGAACGAGCAGTACGCGCAGGACGCGGTGCACACGTTCGTCATGTTGAGGTGGCGGTTGACGTTGAAGTGGACGACGTCACCGTTCTTACGGGTCCTGACCTCGTGGGCCAGGCCGCCGAGCCAGGCCAGGTCGTCGGACGCGTACAGAGCGATGCCGTCCTCGCGGCTCAGCCGCTCTCCGGAACGGACCTTCTGCTCCAGCTCGCGCTTGAGTCCCGCGTCCATCTAGGGCCGCCTCCCATGTCTGACGATTTCAGGCTCCACCCACCGTACTCTCAGCCCTCCTCGGGCAGATCTCCGACCCGGTTCTCCCACTTCGTGGAGAGCACGATCGTCGTACGGGTGCGGGAGACGCCCTTGGTGCCGGAGAGCCGGCGGATCGTCTTCTCCAGACCGTCGACGTCGTCGACCCGGACCTTGAGCATGTACGAGTCGTCGCCGGCGATGAACCAGCAGTCCTCGATCTCCGCGAGGTCCTTCAGGCGGCGGGCCACGTCCTCGTGGTCGGCGGCGTCGGAGAGGGAGATGCCGATGAGGGCGGTGACGCCCAGGCCGAGCGAGGCCGCGTCGACGGTGGCGCGGTAGCCGGTGATGACCCCGGCCGCCTCGAGGCGGTTGATGCGGTCGGTGACGGAGGGGCCGGAGAGCCCGACGAGTCGGCCGAGTTCGGCGTACGAAGCGCGGCCGTTCTCGCGCAGAGCCTGGATGAGCTGCCTGTCCACGGCGTCCATAGGTATGAAGCCTTCCATTGTCCAGCGATACCGCGAGTTTAGGTATAGAATCTAAGGTACACAGGGGTCGACACCCTGTGAATCTTTCAGTTGATCAAAGACGATCTTTCAGGAGTGGTGTTCACCGTGTACACGATCGAGATGGCCTACGCCCGTATGCGCGAGCTGCAGGACCTGGCCAACCGCTCGCGTGCCCACCAGCCGTCCGCGCTCGCCCGCCGCGCCGCGAAGAAGCGCGCCGCGAAGAAGCGCTAAGCCCCCCGGGGAGCAGCTCCACCGAGCTCCCCCTCCCAACGGCGGTACAGCCGGTGCGGCACCTCTGCCGCGTCGAGCACCCGCCCCGCGACGAAGTCCACCAGATCCTGGATGTGCGTCGCTCCCGCGTAGAACGCCGGCGAGGCGGGCAGCACCACTGCGCCCGCCTCGTCCAGCGCGACCAGGTGCTTCAGCGTCTGCCCGTTCAGCGGGGTCTCCCGCACCGCGACCACCAGCGGCCGCCGCTCCTTGAGCGTCACGCTCGCCGCCCGCTGCAGCAGGTCCTTCGAAAGTCCCAGCGCCACGCCCGCCACCGAGGCGGTCGACGCGGGCACGATCAGCATCCCCTTCACCGGGTACGAGCCGCTGCTCGGTCCCGCGGCCAGGTCCCCGGCCGCCCAGTACCGCACGTCGTCCACCCGGACGTCGAAGGTGTCGGGCTTCCCGTCGGCGCCCCGCGCCAGCCAGGTCGCCAGGTCCTCGCGCCAGTGCGCGTCCCGGAAGGCGACCCCGGTCTCGTCGAGCAGCGTCAGCCGCGACGCCCGCGACACGACCAGGTCGACGCTCTCGCCCGCCGCGAGCAGCCCCCTCAGCACGGCGGCGGCATACGGCGTCCCCGACGCCCCGGACACCCCGACCACCCAGGGACGACGCTGCTGTTCCTCTACTACCGGCTCCACGCCGACGAGCCTATCCGGCGGCGCGGGCGACCCGCCCTCTCAGGCCGCCCTTCCGACCTTCACGACGTACACGGTGATCGTCAGGTCGTCCGGCCGGTAGAGCACCCGCCAGTCACCGACGGACAAGCGGTAGTACCCGGAGCCGCCGAGAGGCCGCGCCTCGGCGGGACACGGCTCGTCGGCCAACGCCCGGACAGCCGCCGCGCAGGCCTTGGCGCCGACAGGGTCGGACTCCCGAAGGCGGCGGAACTCCTGCATCGCGATGTGCTCCCACACCACAGCATGGGTCACCGCTCAGCCTCGCGGTCCTCGGCCTCCAGCTGGGCCATGAACTCCTCGTGGCCGAGCCGCATCCCGCCGGGATCCGTCTCGCGGCGCCTGGCCTCGGCGATGTCCGCCTCGTCGCGCAGGCGCTGGAGTTCGGCGAGTTCCTCTATGGGCACGAGAGCCGCCGCGGGCTTTCCGTACTCGCTGATCAGAATGTGCTCACGGCCATGGCGGACCCGGCCGACCAACTGGCCCAGCTGGTTGCGAGCTTCCACGAGCGGATACGTGTCCATACGAAAACTGTACACACCTGCAGGTCTGTACGGGTTCTCGTTCACTGATCGGCCGAGCGGGGCCCTCGCCGCCAAGGGGTGCCCCCTCGGGAGTGCCCGCCGGGCCGGGGGCGTCACCCCCGGGCGGGCCCGCCGGGCTGACCCCCCGGGCGCACCCCGGACATGCCCCGCCGTTCCCCCGGGTCTGCCCTCACGGGCCTGGACCGCTCGTTCCGGCCCCGCGGAGACTGAGCGGGCGCAGGTCATGACGTCACGCCTTCCGGAGCGGCCATGTTCACCCACCGACACCGCGGAGCGACCGAGGCCGTACCGGGCCACGGGCGCGAGCAGCTGTCCCCGGCCCCTGAGCACGCCCCTCACCCCGGGCACCCGCACCACCTCACGCCCGCCGGGCTCCAGGCCATCCAGCGCACCGCGGGGAACGCGGCCGCCGTCCGCGCGATCCAGCGGACCGGGTCCGGCGGCGACGCCCCGGGCGAGCAGGGCACACAGGCCGCTCAGGCACCCCGGTACCGGATCCAGATCCAGACGGCGAAGAACAGCCGCACCCACCACCTCGACTACTGGGGGAACCTCGCACTCGGCCACGCCTGGGTCGCCCTCTACAAGGAGGAGGGCGGGCAGGAGACCTGGAAGTCCTACGGCTTCTTCCCCGCCGAGGAAGTCGCCCACGACAAGCCCTTCAGGTCGGTGAAGGGTCAGGTCAAGAGGAACCACGACAACCCCGGCAACGCGACCTCGAAACTCACCGCGGACCTCACGGAGGAGCAGTACGAGAAGGCGCGCGCGTTCATCCGGGCCAACGAGAGCCGCTCCTACAACCTGGCCACCTTCAACTGCACCACGTTCGCCCGCTCGGTCTTCCAGGCCGCGACCGGCGAGACCGCCCCCGGCCTCGGCCTCCCGCTCCTGGAGAACCCGAACACCCTGCAGGACTCCATCAAGCGGCGCAACGACAAGAAGGGCGCCCCGCGCAAGGGCGAGAACATCAACGCCGACGTGGGCTCGAACTCGGACTACGACTCCGACAGCTCCGACGACAGCTGGTCCAACCCGCTGGGCGGCTTCCGGCAGATGAACGAGCCCGAGACCCCGCCCCCGCCGCCGGCGCGCCCCGCCGCACCGGCCCGCCCGCGCTTCGAGATCGACTGAGAGCGCGGGCGGTCCCGCGGCCGCCGGACTGGCCTCAGAGGGTCAGGCCGCGCATCACCAGGTCGATCAGCGCGCACAGGAACAAGGAGATCCCGATGAAACCGTTCGTCGTGAAGAACGCGCGGTTGAGGCGGGACAGGTCGTGCGGCTTGACGATCGTGTGCTCGTAGCAGAACGCCGCGACCACGATCACCAGGCCGATCCAGAAGAACGTCCCGGCGTCGGTGGCCAGCGCGTACCAGACCAGCAGGCCCGTCGTGACGACCGCGGAGCCCCGCGCGCCCCAGAGCGCCGCGGGGACACCGAAGCGGGCCGGGACGGACATGACGCCGTGGGCGCGGTCGGCCTGGACGTCCTGGCAGGCGAAGATCAGGTCGAAGCCGCCGATCCAGACGCCGACCGCGAGGCCGAGGATCACCGCGTCCCAGGACCAGGTGCCGGTCACCGCGAGCCAGGCGCCGATCGGCCCTATGGCCTGGGCGAGGCCGAGGATCGCGTGCGGGAAGTTCGTGAACCTCTTGCCGTACGGGTAGACCACCATCGGCACCACGGCGAGCGGCGCGAGGGCCAGGCAGAGCGGGTTGAGCAGCGCGGCCGCGCCGAGGAAGACGACGACGGCGATCCCGGCCCCGGTCCAGGCGGACCGCACCGACACCGCGCCGGTGACCAGCTCGCGGCCGGCCGTGCGCGGGTTACGGGCGTCGATCTCCCGGTCGATGATCCGGTTGCAGGCCATCGCGAAGGTCCGCAGGCCCACCATGCAGACGGTGACCAGGAGCAGCTTGCCCCAGTGGACGTTCTTGTCCAGCTGGAACATCGCGGTCAGCGAGGCGATGTACGCGAACGGCAGCGCGAACACCGAGTGCTCGATCATCACCAGCCGCAGGAACGCCTTCGTACGCCCCGGCTGGGCGCCGGGCACGGCCGCGGTGGTCACAGGCCGTACTCCTTCCAGCGGCGGTCCACGAGGGCCGCCGTCGCCGGGTCGGACTCCACCATGTCCGGCCAGCCGCCGTCCCTGGTGTAGCCCTCCTCGGGCAGCTTCTTCGTCGCGTCGATGCCGGCCTTGCCGCCCCAGAACTGCTGGTACGAGGAGTGGTCCAGGTGGTCCACCGGGCCCTCGACGACGGTCAGGTCACGGGAGTAGTCGGTGTTCCCCAGCGCCCGCCAGGACACCTCGTGCAGGTCGTGGACGTCGCAGTCCTTGTCCACCACGATGATCAGCTTCGTCAGCGACATCATGTGCGCGCCCCAGATGGCGTGCATGACCTTCTGCGCGTGCTTCGGGTACTTCTTGTCGATCGAGACGATCGCGCAGTTGTGGAAGCCGCCCGACTCGGGCAGGTGGTAGTCCACGATGTCCGGCACGATGATCTTGAGCAGGGGCAGGAAGAACCGCTCCGTGGCCCGCCCCAGCGGCCCGTCCTCGGTCGGCGGACGCCCCACCACGATCGACTGCAGCAGCGGCCGCTTCCGCATGGTCACGCAGTCGATCTTCAGCGCCGGGAACGGCTCCTGCGGTGTGTAGAACCCGGTGTGGTCGCCGAACGGCCCCTCCGGGAGCATCTCGCCCGGCTCCAGCCAGCCCTCGATGACGACCTCGGCCTGCGCCGGCACCTGCAGCGGCACCGTCTTGCAGTCGACCATCTCGATCCGCTTGCCCTGCACGAACCCCGCGAACAGGTACTCGTCGATGTCACCCGGCAGCGGAGCCGTCGAGGCGTAGGTCACGGCGGGCGGACAGCCGAAGGCGATGGCGACGGGCAGTCGCTCGCCCTTCGCGGCCGCCACCGCGTAGTGGTTGCGGCTGTCCTTGTGGATCTGCCAGTGCATGCCGATGGTGCGCTTGTCGTGCCGCTGGAGCCGGTAGAGCCCGAGGTTCCGCACCCCGGTCTCCGGATGCTTGGTGTGCGTAAGGCCCAGGTTGAAGAACGACCCGCCGTCCTTGGGCCAGGTGAAGAGCGCGGGCAGCCGGTCCAGGTCGACGTCGTCGCCGGTGAGGACGACCTCCTGCACCGGGGCGTTCTCGGCCTTCACCTTCTTCGGCGGCACGTGGACCATCGAGCCCAGCTTGCCGAAGGCCTCCCGTACGCCGACGAAGCCCTGCGGCAGCTCGGGCTTGAGCAGCCCGCCGATCTTGTCGGAGATGTCCTCGTACGACTTCAGGCCCAGCGCCTTGAGCAGCCGCCGGTCGGTGCCGAAGACGTTCATCGCGAGCGGCATGGCGGAGCCCTTGACGTTCTCGAAGAGAAGCGCCGGACCTCCCGCCTTGTTCACCCGGTCGACGATCTCCCCGACCTCCAGGTACGGATCGACTTCGGCCTTGATGCGCTTGAGGTCACCTTCGCGCTCCAGCGCCCTGAGCAGCGAGCGGAGATCGTCGTAAGCCATAGGGGCAAGTATCGGTCACCGGCTAGGCTTGACCTGTCACCGGGGCCGTCGAATCGTTCCCCGCCACCGTTTCCAGGGGGCTGTCCCACATGCTCAGGGCGCTGATGTTCATCCTGCCGCTGGCGCTGACGATCTACGCGTTCATCGACTGCCTGAACACCCCCGAGGACGAGGCCAAGCACCTGCCGAAGGTCGTCTGGGTCATCATCATCCTGCTGTTCTGGATCGTCGGCCCGATCGTGTGGCTCGCGGCGGGCAAGAAGCGCAAGGCAGCGTCCGGCGGCCGCGCGCAGCGAACCGAGTGGGTCGCGCCCGACGACAACCCGGAGTTCCTGAAGTCCATCCGCGAGGAGAAGGGGAAGGACGAGTCCCTCCTCAAGGACTGGGAGGCGGACCTGCGCCGCCGCGAGGAGGAGCTGAAGAAGCGCGATCAGGACGAGGACAAGGGCAAGGACAACGGCTGATGGAGCTGAGGCTCCTCGTCACCTTCGAGAAGGTGGCCACCGTCCTCTCCTTCACCCGGGCAGCGGCAGAACTCCGCTACGCGCAGTCCTCCGTCACCAGCCAGATCCGCGCCCTGGAATCCTCGCTCGGTGTGGAGCTCTTCGAACGGCTCGGCAGCCGCATCCGGCTCACCGAGGCCGGTGAGCGTCTCGTCCCGTACGCCCGCCGGATCATCGAGCTGACGGAGGAGGCGCGGACGGCGGTCGCGGAGACGGACGTACCGTCGGGAACGATCGCCGTAGGCACGATGGAATCCCTGACGTCCTACCGCCTGCCACCGCTCCTGGAGCTCTTCCACCACCGCTACCCGAAGGTCCAGCTCTCCCTGCGCACGACACTCGGTGACGAGACGCGTCAGGCGCTGCGCCAGGGGACGTACGACATCGGCTTCCTGATGGAGCCGGACACGGAGCACGAGGGCCTGGAGAGCGAGGTCCTCGCCCCGGAACCGCTGGCCCTGGTCGCCTCGCCACGCCACCCGCTCGCCGGCCGTACGGCCCTGACCCCGGCGGACCTGGCGGCGGCGCAGCTGGTGGGCACCGAGCCGGGCTGCCCGTACCGCGACCTGTTCGAGGCGGCGCTCAGCGAGTGGGCGCCGCCCTTCATGGAGTTCGGCACGATCGAGGCGACGAAGCGGGGCGTGGCGGGCGGCCTGGGCATCGCCCTGGTGCCCAGGATCACGGTGGCGGACGAACTGTCGTCCGGAGTCCTCGTCGAACTGGACTGGAAGGCACCGTTCACCCTCTTCACGCAGATCGCGTGGCGGCGGGGGAAGCGGCTTCCGGCGCATGTGCGGCTGTTCGTGGAGCAGGCGCGGAAGCTGGTGTCGGAGCAGACCCCGCGAGCGTGACCCGCAGACTGGCGAGCACGATCAGCGGCACCCCGAGCGCCTGGACCAGCCCGATGTGATGCCCGTACACGGCCCAGTCGGCGACCATCGCGACGGCGGGGTAGGTGAAGGCGAGCACGGCGATCTTCGCGGTCGGCAGCTTCTGGTAGGCGGCGTACATCAGCACGTACATGAGCCCGGTGTGGATGAACCCGAGCCCGACGAGCCACCCCCACCCGCCCCCGATCCGCCCGCTCTCCTCGAACTCGACGAAGGGCAGCAGCAGGGGCAGCCCGACAAGCACCTGCACGAGCGCGACAAGATGCGGCCGTACCCCGCTGACCCGCTTGGTGACGATGGTGGAGAGCCCGTACAGCACGGCCGCGGCCAGGGCGAACCCGAGCCCCTTGAGGGAGGCGGTGTCCCCGGGCCGTATGCCGGACACCAGCACGAGCCCGACGAACGCGACCGCGAGCCAGCCGAACTTCGCCACGGTGATCCGCTCCCGGAAGAGCACGGCGCCGAGGACGACGAGGAAGAACGGCTGGGTGTGGTAGACCACCGTGGCGAAGGAGATCGAGGTCGCCTCGTACGCCTCGAAGAGGAACACCCAGTTGAAGACGATGAACACCCCGCCGAGCGCGGCGAGCCCCAGCTTCTTCGGCGTGAACCCGTGCTGGGTGAAATACCCCCGCACGAGGCTGTACACCCCCAGCGCCAGGGCGCCGAAGAGGCACCGGTAGAACACCACGCTGAAGGGCGAGGCCCCGGACTCGACGACGAAGATGCCGAGGGTGCCGGAGAGCACCATGGCAAGGGTCAACTCGACGGTTCCCCTGCGCTGCATACGGTTCTCGTTTGTCATGCCACCGACGCTACGAAGGGTGCCGGGTCCCGGGCCACGACCCAGTGGGGCGTCCTGCCGATGGCCTCATCGGCGAGGCCGATGGGGCCTAGTTGTCGGAGCCCACGGTGTTGTCGTGACCGGCGTTGAACACGTCGTCCTCCGCGAACTGGAACCAGTCGCCGAACACGATGGTGTGCGAGTCCTCCGGCTCGTAGTTCACGTACACGTCGGCGCTCGCGACCCCGGCGGCCCCGAGGACGAGAGCACCGGCGGCAAGGGCGGTCAGCAGGGAACGCATGGCAGAGACCTCTCGGTGGAACGACGGATTGCTCGGCCAGCTAAGACCACCGGATCCCCACGCCCCGCACACCTGGCCGGTACCGTCCCGGGCTTCAGCCGATCGGCGGCGACGACGACGTGGCGAGTGGGCCCTGCCAGTAATCCGGTCGATTCGACGTCCGAGGCCGTGGCACGATGCGCGGCATGACGACGAACCGAAGGGTCCATGCCACGTAGGCGCCGAGGACCCGCCCGGGCCGGGGTCTCCCGCCACCGGGCCCGAGCACCACAGCCGGCCATCGACGGCCTGTCTGCACGTGCGATGTCCGAGATCCTGAGTCTCGAACGCACCCGCAACTATCTCCACCAGGGAGACGTCAGCACGGCCCTTCACCTGTGGAGGAACCACGTCCGCCGTCCCGCGCGCGAGCGGTGGGACGACGACGAGGGGGACAACCTGCACTGGTACTGCTGCGGCAACCCGCGCGAGGCCCGCGCCCTCCTCGACTCCGTGCTGCAGGCCCTGTCACCTCGAAGCGCCCGTGAACTCCGGCGGGTGGCCGGCCGATTCGGCTGAGGGAGGGGCGTGCGGCGGGCGAAGCCATTGTTCAGGACCACGCCCCCTCCCCGTTCACCCACGAGCCGCCTGATGCGTTCCTGCCATCACCACGCACTGGGGGACACCATGCGCATCCGCACCATCGCAGCGGGAGCCGGCCTCGGCGCCACGGCCCTTCTTACCGTCACCGCCTGCGTCGGCGGGCCGGAGAGGCGCATCGGAATCGAAGAGATCAAGGCCTCCGCCTCCGCGGCCGAGGCCGCCAGACAGGAAGTACTCAGGGACTCCGCCCGGCGCCCGGAAGCACCGACCGGCAACGCCCGCACCGAACTCCTGACCGCCCTACGCAAAGTCGCCCCCGAGACCGTCCGCTACGAGAACGAGGCCATCGAAGCCGCACGTGACCAGTGCCAATCCCTCAACCACGGGGCCTACAAGCCCGACTGGTTCGCCTCGCAGCACTTCACCTACAAGGACGTGACCACCACCGAAGCGCAGGGCAAGGCCATCAACCAGGCGTTGAAGGCTTCCGGCTTCTGCGTCATCGAACAGCCGAGCTGATCAAGCGCTCCGATCCGGATGACAGAAGCACCCGCAGACGAGATGGCGAACCCCTTGCGCGCCGCTGTCACGGAGCACCCCGTCCCGGCAGCCGTCGATGCAGCGCGGTGACCGGAACTCCGGCTCGGGCTCGACCACGAGGGCGCGGGTCAGCAGGGACACGCTCACCGCGTCGGCGATCTCCGGGGTCACCCACCAGGCATCCCCCGCGCGGTCGCGGTGCGGACCGTCGTGCCCCACGGCGAGGACGCAGACCGAGCCCGCGCAGACCGCCCGCATGACCTCCACTACGGCGACCACGGGCCGCCGCGCCCCGCAGCGGCTCAACGGACGCCCCCGGCGTGGATGTTCCGCCGGTCGGCGTCCACCCCGACGGTGGCCAGCCACAACACCTGGCGCCGCCTGCGCTGGACGTAGGGCCGCTCCAGTGGAGACCGAGCGCCGTCGAGGAGCAGCGCCTGCTCCTGGGCGTAGGGAGAGCGGCGGGTGCGGTGGCGCGGCGCGGCGAGCGGTGGTGGCGTCGGGCGGCGTCGAACCGCCGGACGCGGGCGGTGCCGGCCCGTGGGTGGCAGGGTCAGGACGAGCAGCCAGATCAGCAGGCGCGCGATAGGGTTCCGCACGTCATCAACTCCCTTAGCAGTTGGTGGCCATGCCCCGGGGCCGTTCCAGCGGCCGCCGGGGTTCTGCGTTCACGCCCACCGTAGTGCGTGATGCACTGTGATGCATCACGCTGTAGCTAGAGCCATCCCAACGTGTATTTGTACGACTATCTACTGTTGGACTATGAGCAGCCTTGATCCCAAGTCGGCACGGCCCCTGTACATGCAGCTGGCCGACGTGATCGCAGCGAAGATCGCCTCCGGGGAGTTCGCCCCCGACCGGATGATCCCCACGCCTGGGCGTCTCTCCGAGGAGTACGGCATCGCAGTGCTGACCGCCCGCCGCGCGATGCGGGAACTTCGTGAGCGCGGACTGATCGTCACCGTTCCCGGCAAGGGCTCTTACGTTCTGCCCACCGCCGGGCAGCAGGGCCCTCCGGCAGGGGCCTGAGGGTTCCGCCCCCACAGGCTTCCGCCCCTCCCGCACTCGCACTGAACGACCTCGCGAGCTTCTGGCGGGGCCGCCCTCGCAGACCGGGCATCGCTCCGCCCCCCGACCGGCCTGCGGCCCGGCGGGTGGGGGGCCGGGCATCGCTCCGGCGAGACGGACCCCTCGCCCCGGTGGGTGGGGGCTCGGTTCGCGGCCGAGGTGGGGGAGTCGGTGCCGGTCGGCTCGGGGTACGCGGCAGTGGGATGGGGTGGTGACGACACCGGCTCAGCGTCCGACGCCGCCTGGGCCGCCGGGCTTCATGCCCCGCCGGTCGCTCTGGTCGGTCGCCTTGCCCTAAGTGCAGCGAACTCCGCGCAGACCCCTGCGAGTAGTGGCTACTACGGGCACCTGCTAGCGAGTTCGGGGGCAAACGTGCAGACAGACGGCGAACCGGTAGCTCAGGCCGCTGCCCACGGCTCGGCACGCCAACCCGGCAATTCCTTGTCCAGCCACTCCTCGACGGTCCGCCGCCATGGGTCGGTGGGGTCACTGTCGACGGCATCTGCCCAGGTGTCCTCCGCGAGGTCCGGCTCGACCACCAGGCTGTCGAGGTACGCGTCGAAGTCGTCGGCGACTCTCGTGTAGACCCCCTCCGAGAGGTACCCGGGGTGAGGAATGCCGTGAACGAAGGCATGAATCCGGCCCTGGGTGGCCCGGTTCAGGTCCAGGAACAGAGTGTCGTTGCCGCCGTTGCGGGCGATCGGGAGAAGGCCGGCCGTCGAGACCCCACGAGCAAGCCACCCCTCGCGGCTTCGGCGGTACTCGCCCAGCAGGGTGCCCCAGCCGTATTCACCCTCGGCGTCACGACCGAGCCCGTAGAGATCGCCGAAGCTCTGGAACGGCTCCGGTTCGCAGGCCGACAACCGCACCGAGTACGGGAGACTCTCCCCACCCGCCGCTTCCAGGAAGGAGCGGTACGAGGATGGCAGCGGCAGGCCGATCTCCCGTTCCAACGCTTCAACCTCGTCGGCTCCGTACGGTCTGAACGGCCCCACGACCAAGCGGCCTCTATACCAGCGCGACAGTTCCTCGGACACGGCCGGAGTTTCGCACCCGGCGGGAAGACCGCAGAAGACCGGGGCCACCTCCCAGTTCGCCGTCTGACTGCACGTTTGCCCCCGAAGTCACCAGCAGGTGCCCGGTTTGCCCGGTAGCAGCCATTGCTCACATGGTCTGCGCGGGGTTCGCTGCACTTAGGGCACGGCGACCTCCCGCGTACTCCCCTCCTGCCCGACCAGAGCGACCGGCGGGGCATGAAGCCCGGCGGCCCAGTCGGCGTCCGCCGCCGAGCCGGTGCCGCCACCGCCCCATCCCACTGCCGCGCCCCACACCCAACCCGCACCGACTCCCCCACCCCCACAACAAACCAAGCCCCCACCCACCGGCCGTAATCCGCACCCCGACCGGAGCGATACCCGGCCCCCCACCCCACCGGGCCGCACCCCGCCCCACCGCCCAAGGCACTCCCCGTCCTCCCCCGTGGCCACGCCCCCCCGGCCGCCCCCCGAGTAGAAACCGGCGACCGGAGGTGGTGGGTCAAGGGTGTAATCGGCGCAGCCGACGCGACCGCAGGGAGCGCCCTTGACGCACCGCCGGAGGTCGCCACACTCAAGACGAGGGCGGCCGGCGCCAGAGGCTCGCGAAGACCCCTGGCCACGAAAGGCAAGGAAGCCCCGCCCCGCCCCCCTCACCCGATCCGCGCGTGAGGCGAGAGCCCGTCCGGGGAAGGGTTCCCCCGTGGACCAGGAACAGGCACACCAGTGGCTCGCCACCGCCCTCGACGAGGCGCGGGCCGGACGGGCCGAAGGCGGGATCCCCATCGGCGCCGCCCTCTACGGTGCCGACGGGACGCTGCTCGGGCGGGGGCGGAATCGGCGCGTGCAGGACGGGGACCCGTCGCTGCACGCGGAGACCGCCGCCTTCCGGGCCGCCGGGCGGCAGCGGTCGTACCGGGGGACCACGATGGTGACGACCCTCTCGCCCTGCTGGTACTGCTCCGGGCTCGTCCGGCAGTTCGGGATCTCGCGGGTCGTCGTCGGGGAGGCGGAGACCTTCCACGGCGGCCACGACTGGCTGGCCGAACACGGGGTGGAGATCATCCAGCTCAACGATCCCGAATGCGTCGCGCTCATGCGGGAGTTCGTCGCCCACCACCCCGCTCTCTGGAACGAGGACATCGGTCATGAGTGACTTGAGTGAACAGCCCCCCACCGCCGCCCTCCCCACCATCGACCTCTCCCGCGACCCCGCCCCCCAGCTCCCCGCCGTCGACCGTGCCCTGCGCGAGGCCGGGTTCCTGCTCGTCGCCGGGCACGGGGTCGACCCGGGGCTGCGGGCCGAGATCCGGGACGTCGCCCGGCGGTTCTTCCACCTCCCGGCCGCCGCCAAGGAGCCGTACGCCGTGCGCGTCGGCGGGCGCGGGTGGCTCGGGCCCGGCGCGGAGGCGAACGGGTACGCGGAGGGCACCGCGACCCCGCCCGACCTCAAGGAGTCGCTCTCCTTCGCGGCCGACGAACCGACCGGCGACCTCGCCGTGGACGCCGAGTGGTTCCTGCCGAACACCTGGCCCGCCGAGGTGCCCGAGCTGAAGCCGCTCGTCCAGTCCTACCTCACACAGATGCAGGTCCTCTCCGACCACGTCCTCGACCTCCTCGGCGAGGCCCTCGGCGAGGAGCGGGACTTCTTCACCCGGCACACCGGACACCCCACCTTCGGCTTCAACATCAACTGGTACCCGGGGCGCGAGCGGACCGGCGAGCCCGAGCCGGGGCAGTTCCGGATCGGGCCGCACACCGACTTCGGCACGGTCACGATCCTGGACCGGCAGGCCGGCAAGGGCGGGCTCCAGGTGCACACCGACGCGGCCGGCTGGCAGGACGCGCCGTACGACCCCGACGCCTTCACCGTCAACATCGGTGACCTGATGGCGGGTTGGACCGGGACCCGCTGGCGCTCCGGCCGCCATCGCGTGCTGCCGCCGCCCGCCGACGCGCCCGCCGAGGAGCTGATCTCGCTCGTCTACTTCTACGAGTGCGACCCCGGCACGACCATCCACGGCATCGAGTCCCACGCCTACCTCCGGGGGCAACTCGACGCGATTGCCACGGACTGAACCCTTCCGCGCAACAGGCGCACAACAGACCCACAACAGAGTCGAATGGACAGCCGTCATTCCAACACCCTCTGCATATCCTTGAGTTGAGGGTGAACGGTGGCGTGACGGGGGTGGCGGCACGTGGACAGGGAGCTGTACGGGCGGGAGGCGGTCTTCCAGGACGCCGGGCTCGCCCCACGACTGATCGGGATGACGCCGTACCGCTACGCCCGCACCCCGTACGAGCACGACGACGACCCACCCGTCACCGTCTTCACCGGCGGTCGCGGCATGGGCAAGACCGCCCTCCTGAAGCAGGTCCGCAACGCCTACAAGGCCGCCACTCCGCTCGCCCTGCTCGACTGCGCGCACATCGAACCGCCGGCCGACCACGGCCCCGGCTGGAACCCGCTCACCGGCGCCCTCGCCGAGCTCGCCGTGCAGCTGTCGCCGCGCGTGCTCGCCGCCAAGCCCGTGCAGTTCCCCCGGCTCTCGCTCGGGCTCGTCGCCGTCGCCTCCATCGGCTGGTCCCAGGAGGACGACGAGCGGGCCCGGCGCGACCTGCAGCGGCTCGGCCCCGTCCTGTCCACCGTCGACGCGACCAAGGGCGCCGCCGCGAACTGGGTCACCAAGGTCCTCACCAAGTTCGCCGCCAAGTTCGCCGAGGCCACCGCCCCCATGGCCGGCCTGCTCGCCGAGGCCACCGTCGAGACGGTCCTGGAGGAGGTGTTCGGCCGCTTCCAGCAGAAGGCCGAGGGGTGGTACGGGAGTTACCGCAACGCCGGCGGCCGCGGCAAGGCCGGGCTCCAGCAGCTCGCCATGGACTTCGAGCAGGGCGGCGGCCGCCGCCGCGAGGCCGAGGACTTCCTCGTCGGCGCCCTCGTCGAGGACCTGGCCCGCGCGTTCACCGGCCTCGCCAACCGGGGCGCCCGCCGGGGCAGACCCGTCGTCCTCCTCGACAACGCCCACGAGCCGCTCGGCCGGCGCCTGGTCGAACCGATCCTGCGGGCCCGCGCCGACGGCCGCCGCGACCGGGTCGTCGTCATCGCCGCCTCCCGCGTCCGCGACCACGACTCCCTCCGGCACGCGACCCGGCTGCGGCTGCCGGAGACCGCGCACCGCGCGCCCTGCCCGCGCGGCCCGGACGTCACCTCCGGCATCCTCGCCGTCGAACTGTCCCCGCTGTCGCCGGCCCAGACCCGCAGCGCCTTCGACCGCTTCGACCCGGCCGGCCGCACCCCCGCCGAACTGGCCCGCGCCGTCCACCGGCTGACCGGCGGCAGGCCGCTCGGCGTCGTCCTCCTCGGTCGCGCGGCCGGTGAGGCACCGGCCGACCGGAAGCCCACGCTCACCCCCGGCGCGCTCCTCGACCTCACGGTCGAACTGCGCGAGGACAGCGCCCCCGTGCCCGTCGCGCCCACCCTCCTCGCACAGCTCCTGCCGGGTCTGCGCCTGGGCCCGTACTCCGTGCTCGCCGCCGCCCACGACGAGGACTCGGCCCGGCTGCTCGCCCGGACCCGGCTGCGCGGCGAGTCCCTCGACGGCGACATGGCCCTGCGCGTACGGGACCAGTTGCGCGCCGAGGACTGGCCAGAGGGCCGCGAGCGCTTCGTCGCCGACCCGCTGCTGCGCGCGCTGCTCCTGCACCGGCTGCGGTTCGAGGACGGCGAGGAGTACGCGACCTGGCGGGCCGTCCACGAGACCCTGCACCGGCACTACGCCCCCGGGCCCGTCCCGTACCGGCTGCACCAGGAGCTGGCGCTCGGCCGCACCGACGACGCGGTGACCCATCTGCGCCTCACGTTCCCCGAGCCGGACGTCCTCGGCTGGCTCGACCGGCTCCGCTTCATCGCCTCGGCGCCGTACCCGCGCGAGAGACACCACCCCGAGCGCCCCGATCCGCGGCACGAAGCCCGCCACGACCCGCACCCCGATCCGCGCCGCGATCCCCGCCGCGCCATCGCGCTCGGCCAGGTCACCGGCGAACCGCTGCCGGCCACCTTCGACGACGACACCGTCGAACTCCACCTCTCTCTGCGGCGGTTGCTGCACGCCGTCTGGCTGCTCACCGATCCGCTCGCGCTGCCCGACGAGGCGGTGACCGACAAGCTGGCGCACGAGCTGCGCCAGCTCTCCGGCCGCCACCGGACGGGGAACAGTCCGCTCTGGGACGCGGCCACCCACTGGCCGAGGGACATCCGCGCCTGGCGGGCGCTCTCGCTCCCGCCCGGGGCGGAGAACGGAGTCTGAGGCCATGGTCAGCCCCCTGCGCGCCCGTTTCTGGTACACCGCCCGGCAGAAGATCCTCACCGGCGCCGTCGCCGTGGCCCTCCTCGCCGGCGTGAGCTGGTACGCGGTGGACCGCGCGACGACCCCGGAGGACCGTTCCTGCGCCGCGGGCGTGGCACGGCCGACCGGCAGCGCCGAGTGCGTGGGCGTCAACGGCGACGGCTACGACTTCGGGGTCCCGTCGCTGACCGAGATCGCCGGGCTGATCCGGACCGAGAACGGCTCCCTGAAGCCGGGCGAGTACGCGACGGTCGCCCTGCTGCTGCCGCTGACCTCCACCGACCCCGGCATGCGGGACAAGATGCTGTACGAGGTCACGGGCGCGTACGCCCGTCAGTACCGGGCCAACCACGAGTCGAACAGCGAGACCCCGAAGATCCGGCTCGTCCTCGCCAACACCGGCAAGGGCAACGCCCATTGGCGGACGACGGTCGAGCAGCTGAAGGGGATGACGGGCGGCGAGGACCGGCTGCGGGCGGTCTCCGGCGTCGCCACCTCCTCCACCGAGATACGGCAGGCGGTGGCGGCCCTGACCGGCGCGGGCATCGCCGTCGTCGGCACCACCATCACCGCCGACGACATCGCCAACGGCCCCGGCGCCGGGAAGAACCGTTACCCCGGCCTCGCCAGGGTCTCCCCCACCAACGGCGACGAGGCGAAGGCGCTCGCCCACTTCGGGAGGGTCGAGGGGGCCAAGGCGCTGCTCGTCCAGGACACCCGGACCGGCGACCACTACACGGACACCCTCAAGGCGGCGTTCTCCGCCTCCCTCAAGGGCGCGCCGTACGAGCCGCAGCTCTTCACCTCCCCGCCGGACCCCACGGAGGAGGGCACGACCGCGAACACCTTCCGCCAGATCACGCACCTCATCTGCGACACGCAGGCGGAGACGGTGTTCTTCGCGGGCCGCCACACCCAGCTGCGCCAGTTCATCAACGCGCTCGGCGCGCGGGGCTGCGCCGAGCGGCCGTTCACGATCCTGACCGGCGACGAGGGCTCGTACCTGGGCGCGGACACCAAGCTCAACCGGTCCGCGCTGCGGGCGAAGCTGACCGTGCGCTACGCCTCGCTGGCCCACCCGGACGCCTGGAAGCCGGCGACCGGCCGCCCGGTCCCGGCGACGGGCGGTTCGACGGCCGCCTACGAGACGTTCGTCGCGGACATCGCCCGCGCGTCGAAGAAGCCGCTGCCGCTCGCGGACGGCCAGGCGATCGTGGCGTACGACGCGATGGCGACGGCGGTCCACGCGATCCGCCAGGCGACCCCGCGGGGTGCCCAGTACCCGGAGCTCGCGGACGTGGTCACGCAGTGGCCCCAGGTGAAGGGCTCGCTTCGGGTGGACGGGGCGAGCGGCTGGATCTGCCTGGACAACTACGGCAACCCGTTCAACAAGGCGGTCCCGATCGTGGAGCTGGCCGAGGACGGCAGCCAGCGGTTCGTCCAGATCGCGTGGCCGGAGCGCACCGCGCCGAAGGCGGAGTGCCTGCCGCCGCGGCGGGGGTGAGTCACCCGTACCGGCGGTTCACGGCTCCCACTTCGGCCAGGGCGCCTCGTCCCGTTCGTACAGGT
Source organism: Streptomyces sp. NPDC014870 (assembly GCF_043081505.1). Lineage (NCBI taxonomy): Bacteria > Bacillati > Actinomycetota > Actinomycetes > Kitasatosporales > Streptomycetaceae > Streptomyces > Streptomyces sp. NPDC014870. Next base: position 49,882 of record NZ_JBIBWQ010000016.1, on the reverse strand, counting down.
CCCGCAGGTGCTGCCAGCGCTCGGCGGTCCAGTCCCGCCAGTCCGTCGGGTGGCCGTCGAGGGCGCGGGCGAGCCGTTCGAAGTGGTCGTGCCACCCGGCCATGACGTCCAGCTTCTCGTCCCGTCCCGCCCGGAACTCGTTGGTGAAACGCAGCACGGTCGAGTCGCCGCCGCCGGAGGGTTCCAGATGGAACCTGATCCGGCCGTGCGTCGGCTCGACCGTGTACTCGGCCACGTACTCCGGGTCCCAGGCCGTGACCGTGCCCGAGACCACCGTGTCCCCGTTCAGCCAGCGCAGCGTGACCGCTCCGCCGAGCCTCGGCTCCAGCGGATCGGCCGCGCAGAGCCACTGCGGCAGGCCCTCCGGGCTGGCGACCGCCGCCCAGACCCGCGCGAGCGGGTGGGGCAGATCGATCACGTACCGCAGGTGACGCAGGTTGCCGTCGTGGGTCTCGCACCTGCCCCGAGGAATCTCGCTCATGCCTCAAGCGTCACGCCGGTACGGGCACCGTGCCAGCTCAGAGCGGGTCAGACGCCCGCGTACGAGTGCTTGCTGCTCACGAAGATGTTCACGCCGTAGTAGTTGAAGAGGAAGCAACCGAAGGCGATGAGCGCGATGTACGCGGCCTTGCGGCCCTTCCAGCCGGCCGTGGCGCGCGCGTGCAGGTACGCCGCGTAGCCGACCCAGGTGATGAAGGACCAGACCTCCTTGGCGTCCCAGCCCCAGTACCGGCCCCACGCGTCGCCGGCCCAGATCGCGCCCGCGATGATCGTGAAGGTCCAGAGCGGGAAGATCGCCGCGTTGACCCGGTACGAGAACTTGTCCAGAGAGGCCGCGGACGGCAGCCGCTCCAGGACGGAGCGGGCGAACGAGCCCGGGTTGCCGCCGGTGGCGAGCTTGTTCTCGTACGAGTCGCGGAAGAGGTACAGGAGCGTGGCGACCGCACCCAGGTAGAAGACGGCGCCGCAGAAGATCGCGGTGGAGACGTGGATCCACAGCCAGTACGAGTCGAGCGCCGGGACCAGCTGGTCGCTGTCGGTGTACAGCCAGGTGGTGGCCAGGCCGAGGTCGAGCAGGACGGTCGTCACCAGCGGCAGACCGATCCAGCGGACGTTCTTCTTCGCGACGAGGAAGCCGAGGTACGCGCCGACCGCCACGGTGGAGAACGTGGTGGAGAACTCGTACATGTTGCCCCAGGGGGCGCGCTGCACCGCGAGGGCGCGGGAGACCACGCCGGCGGCCTCGATGAGGAACGCGAGCGCGGTGAGCGAGACGGCGATACGGCCGTACAGGTCGCCCTTGACCGTGCCGCCGGCCGCGCCGGGGCCGTCGGGCACGTCGCGGACGCCCGCGCCGGAGCGGGTGACGACCTGCGGCTTGTCGAGGACGGCGGTGGATCCGCCGGCCGTCCTCACCTGGACGGCGGGGGCGGCTGCGGTCGCCTTCGCCTGCGGGGTGAGCGCGGCGGCCGTCCGGCCGACCTTGCTGCGGCTGCCGAGCACCCACTCGGCGATGTGCGCGAGGAAGGCCAGGGTGTAGACGGCCATCGAGGCGTAGATGAGCTCGTTGCTCAGCTGCGCCAGGCTCTCGTTGGTCTCGGCGGCGAGACTCACGGCGGCGAGATTCACTTCTCAGCCCCTTCGGCTTCGGCTTCGGCTTCCGCTTCGGCAGGTTCTGCGGTGTCCGCCGGTTCGGCGTCCGCCCGTTCGGCTTCCGGCGCGGTCGGCGCCTGTGCGTGGAGCGCGGCCGCGAGTTCGGCCAGCTCCTCCGGGAGCTTGGCGGACTCGCTCCGGCCAAGGCCCGCCATCTCGACGACGGTCACGCCGTCCTTCCCCTGTACGGCCCGCACCCAGACGCGGCGGCGCTGGATGAAGAGCGAGCCGGTGAGGCCCGCGATGGCCGCGATCGCGCCGGTGAGGGCGAGACCGTTGCCCGGCTGCTGGGAGATCTGGAAGCTCGCCCACTCCTTGATGTCCTTCTCGAAGGTGATCGAGCCGGCGCCGTCGGGCAGCTTCATCGTCTCGCCGGGCAGCATCCGCTGCGCGACGCCGGTCCCGCCCTCGACCGAGAACTGCTTCATCTTGGAGGTGTCGAGCTGGTACACGTTCTGCGGCAGCCCCGAGTTGACGCGCAGGTCACCGTGGTAGCCGGTGAGCGCCATGACGGGGAAGTCGAGCGCCGGGAACTGGGAGAACATGTCGCCCTTGCCGGCACCGGCGAACGTGGGCACGAAGAAGGCGTTGAAGCCCAGCTGCTCCTTCTTGCCGTTCTTGTCGTGGTAGCCGTCCATCACCTTGATCGCGCCGGTGGAGGTGATGTTGTTGTCGAACGGCAGCAGCGGGACGGCGCCGTGGAAGACGACCTTGCCCCGGCCGTCCTTGACGGTGACGACGGGCGCGTACCCGTGGGCGATCAGGTAGACCTTGGAGCCGCCGACCTGCAGCGGTTCGTTGACCCGGATGACGGCCTTCTTGTCCTTGCCGGCCGCCTCGGAGTAGGTGACGGCGGCCTCGAAGGTGCGCGGGGTGCCGCGCTGCGGGCCGCTCTTCTCGTACGTGCCGGTGAAGCTGTCCAGCTGGAAGCTGAACGGGGCGAGGTCGTCGGCGCTGTAGAGCGAGCCGGACTTGAAGTCGTCGTACTGGGTGAGGGTGTTGGAGAACCCGTCGCCCTCGACGATCAGCTTGCCGCCCTCGGACTTGAAGAGCTGGCCCCAGGCGAAGGCGATCAGCATCACGATCAGCGCGAGGTGGAAGAGCAGGTTGCCGGCCTCGCGGAGGTAGCCCTTCTCGGCGGCGACGGCGTTCTTGACGGTGTGCGCGCGGAACCGGCGGCCCTTGAGGAGGGTGAGCGCGGCCTCGCGGACCTGCTCGGGCTCGGCCTCGGTCCGCCAGGTCGTGTACGCGGGAAGCCGGGTGAGGCGGCCGGGGGCGCCGGGCGGGCGGCCGCGGAGCTGGCCGATGAACTGCCAGCTGCGCGGGACGATGCAGCCGATGAGGGAGACAAAGAGCAGGATGTAGATCGCGGAGAACCACACCGAGCTGTAGACGTCGAAGAGCTGGAGCTTCTCGTAGATCGGCGTGAGCGTGGGGTGGGCCTCCTGGAAGGTCCGCACCTTCAGCTCGTCCGCGGGGGTCTGCGGGATGAGGGAGCCGGGGATCGCGCCGAGGGAGAGCAGGAAGAGCAGGATCAGCGCGACCCGCATGGAGGTGAGCTGCCGCCAGAACCAGCGGATCCAGCCGATGACCCCGAGGGTGGGGCCGGCGACGGCGGTCTCCTCCCGCGGGGCGGTGGAGAGCTGGGAGCCCGCGGCGGCCAGGTCGTCGCGCGCTGCGGTCTCGTTGGGGCTGGTCTCGTTCGGGCTGGTGTGGGTCATTGGGTCAGATCCCCGGGGTGAAGCCGGCAGTCCAGACCTGCATCTCGGACACGATGCGATCCCAGGCTCCGGTGACGAGCAGCAGGCCGGTCGCGATCAGCATGATGCCGCCGATGCGCATGACCCAGACATAATGCCGCTTCACCCAGCCGAAGGCGCCAAGGGCCCTGCGGAAGGCGATCGCGGTGAGGATGAACGGCAGTCCGAGGCCCAGGCAGTAGGCCACGGTGAGGACGGCTCCGCGTCCGGCGCTGGCCTCGTTGGAGGCGAGGGCGAGCACGGCGGCGAGGGTCGGGCCGATGCAGGGCACCCAGCCGACGCCGAACAGCACGCCCAGCATGGGCGCGCCGAGGAGTCCGGTCACGGGCCGCTTGTGGAAGCGGAACTCGCGGCGGGTGATCGAGGGCATCGCGCCCATGAAGAACAGGCCGAGCAGGATGGTGAGGGCTCCGAGGACCTTGGAGATGATCTCCCGGTGTTCCTGCAGGGTGTTGCCGAAGCCGCCGAAGAGGGCGCCGCCGGAGACGAACACGGCGGTGAAGCCGAGGACGAACAGCGCGGCGCCGCCCGCCATGCGGCCGCGCTTGGCCTCGGCCAGGTCGGTGCCGGTGACGCCGGTCACGTAGCTGAGGTAGCCGGGGACGAGCGGCAGGACGCACGGGGAGAAGAAGGAGACCAGGCCGCCGAGGACGGCGATGGGCAGGGCGAGCAGGAGTGCCCCGCTGAAGACCGTCTCGTTCACCGGATCACTTCTCCGCGAGAAGCGGCTCGATCATCGAGCGGAGCTTCTTCTCGTCGAGAGCCATCAGGGCGCGGGCGGCGATCTTGCCGTCCTTGTCGAGGACGACGGTGGACGGGATGGCCTGGAGGTTGAGCGTGCCCTTGGGGAATCCGTTGAGGATCAGCTTCCCGGCCGGGTCGTACAGGCTCGGGTAGGGGACGTCGTAGCCCTCTTCGAAGGTGAGCGCCTGCTGCTTGTTGAAGTCGCGGGTGTTCAGGCCGACGAATTCCACGCCCTTGGCCTTGAGGTCGCCGGCGACCTTGGCGAAGTGCGGGGCTTCGGCGCGGCAGGGGCCGCACCAGGATCCCCAGGCGTTGAGGACGACGACCTTGCCCTTGAGGTCGGCGATGTCGAGCTGCTCGCCTTCGAGGGTCTCGCCGGCGATCTTGTTGGGGGCCGTGCGCTCGCCCTTGGCGACGGTGGAGATACCGCCCGTGTTGGTCACGAAGTTGGTTCCGCCGCCGCCTCCCGACTTGCCGTTGGAGTCCGAACCGCAGGCCGACAGAGCGAGGGCGGCCGACAGGAATCCGACGGCGAGCAGGGTGCGTCGAGGGGCACGGCTAAGGCTCATGTGAAAAGTTTCGCATGGGCGTTTGGGGGATCTTGGGCGCCCCCCTGGGTGCCCGTAAAGCCCCTTGTCAAGGGGGCTTAAGGGACGTACGCCGCTTTATGCCGCGGGCGGCGCGGAGGAGGTCGCGGGCGGTGCCGCGGGCTTCAGGAAGGCGTTCCAGCCGCCGGCGGGCGCCTGGCCGACCTCGAGCGTACGGAGCTTGGCGAGGATCTGGGGGTCCTGCACGTCCAGCCAGTCGACGAACTGGCGGAAGGAGACGAGCCGCACGTCCTTCTTGCCGGCCATGCCCTTCAGCGCGTCCTCGACGGCGTCCATGTAGATGCCGCCGTTCCACTGCTCGAAGTGGTTGCCGATGTAGAAGGGCGCGCGGTTGGACTCGTAGGCCCGGTTGAACCCGGCGAGGTAGGCCTCGGTGGCCTGCTTGCGCCAGCCCGGGTAGCGCGAGGGCACGCCCTTGGTGGTGTTCTTCGACTGGTTGGCGAGGATGTTGTAGTCCATCGAGAGGACCTCGAAGGAGTGCCCGGGGAACGGCACGGCCTGCAGCGGGAGGTCCCAGATGCCCTGCCGCTTGTCCGGCCACATCTGGCGGCCGCCGGGCGAGCTGGCGTCGTAGCGCCAGCCGAGGCGCTTGGCGGTGGGCAGCAGCTTGTCCTGGCCGAGCAGGCAGGGGGTGCGGCCGCCGACGAGTTCCTTGCTGTAGTCGAAGGGCAGCGGGTCGAGGTCGGTCCAGCCGCTGTTGGTCTTCCACTCGGTGACGAACTTCATCGCCTGGTCGATCTCGCTCTGCCACTGGGCCGGGGTCCAGTTGCCGACCGAGCCGGAGCCGCCGCAGAAGTGGCCGTTGAAGTGCGTGCCGATCTCGTGCCCGTCGAGCCAGGCCTGGCGGACGTTCTTGAGGGTGTCCTTGATGTGGTCGTCGGTGAGGTAGCCGATGTCGGAGGCGCCGACGCGGTTGTTCGGGGGGCGGTAGAGGTCCTTCTTGGACTCCGGGAGGAGGTAGATCCCGGAGAGGAAGAAGGTCATCGCCGCGTCGTGGTTCTTGGCGAGTTCCAGGAAGCGCGGGAAGAGCCCGTTGCCGACCTCGCCGGCACCGTCCCAGGAGAAGATCACGAACTGGGGCGGGGTCTGGCCGGGTTCGAGCGGGACGGGGGCGTCGGGCTGGTTCGGCTGCTTTCCGGTGTCGGCGGTGGAACCGTCGCCGATGAGTTTCGCCTCTGGACCGGTGGGCCGGGCGCTCGGCGACCCCGAGGCGTCCCCACCCTTACCAGGTCCGGAAGTTCCGGTCTTGTCCGGTCCGTCGCCGCCGCACCCGGCGATCCCGAGCGCAGCCGCCGCACCAACACCCGCCCCGATGAGGCCCCTTCGAGTGATCCCGCGCATGACGTCCCCATTCGCGTGTACGTATGACCTGTTGGTCATCCAAACCGACAATGAGTGAGATGACGGGAGGAACACGTAGGTTCCGGGAATTAGCACAAAAATTTCAGGGCGACCAGATGACTTTCTGTCATCCGATCGCCCTGAGGGTGTACCCAGATGTGCGGGACTCGAACAAAGTGCGCACGGGCAGGGCCCGCTGAGGGCGCGGGGAACTGCGCGACAGGCCACGACGGACCGGCACCCGCGCACCGACCCTGGTAGCTCCTACCGCTCTCCCCGCGGAGCGCTACGCGCCGAAGGCCTTCGACTTCCCCTTCACCGGCTTCGCGCCGGCCAGCAGGTGCGCCGGGACCAGGTCACGCGCCGGCTCGCTGTAGCCGACCGAGACGATCTTGTCGCCCCGGTACGTGAACGAGGTCAGCGAGGCCAGCGTGCACTGGCGGCGCCGCGGGTCGTGCCACAGCCGCCGCTTCTCCACGAAGCTCCGCACGATCCAGATCGGCAGCTGGTGGCTGACGCAGACCGCCTCGTGCCCGCGCGCCGCGTCCTTCGCCGCGTCGAGGGCGCCCATCATCCGCACGACCTGCTCGACGTACGGCTCGCCCCAGGACGGCCTGAACGGGTTGGTGAGGTGCTTCCAGTTGCCCGGCTTGCGCAGCGCCCCGTCGCCGACCCCGAAGGTCTTGCCCTCGAAGACGTTCCCGGCCTCGATCAGCCGCCCGTCCGTGGCCAGGTCCAGGCCGTGGCCCTTGGCGACCGGCTGGGCCGTCTCCTGCGCCCGCTCCAGCGGCGAGGCCACCACGTACGTGATGTCCCGCTCGGCCAGGTGCTCGGCGACCCGGTCGGCCATCTGCCGGCCGAGGTCGGAGAGGTGGTAGCCGGCGCGGCGGCCGTAGAGGACGCCGTCGGGGTTGTGGACCTCGCCGTGGCGCATCAGGTGGACGACGGTGATGTCGTCGTCGCTCTTCACGCTCATGCGGTGGCCTCCGCGGCGGCGCGCGCGGCGGCGGGCAGCGCGGCGGCGATCCGCTCGATCGCCCGCTCGTCGTGGGCCGACGACACGAACCAGGACTCGAAGGCGGACGGCGGCAGGTAGACCCCGTCGGCCAGCATCGAGTGGAAGAAGGCGTTGAAGCGGAACGCCTCCTGCTTCTTCGCGTCCTCGTAGTTGCGCACCTCACCGGCCGTGAAGAACACGGAGAACATGTTGGAGGCGGTCTGCAGCCGGTGCGCGACACCCTCCTTGGCGAGCGCGTCGGTGACGAGACCCTGGATCTCCGTCGAGACCGCGTCGACCCTGTCGTACGCGGCCTGGTCGAGCAGCCGCAGCTGCGCGAGACCGGCGGCGGTGGCGACCGGGTTACCGGAGAGGGTGCCCGCCTGGTAGACCGGTCCCGCCGGGGCGAGGTGCCCCATCACGTCGGCGCGGCCGCCGAAGGCCGCGGCCGGGAAGCCACCGCCCATGACCTTGCCGAAGGTCATCAGGTCGGGCTTCACCCCGTCGACGCCGTACCAGCCGGCGCGCGAGGTCCGGAAGCCGGTCATGACCTCGTCGGAGATGTACAGGGCGCCGTTCTTCGCACAGGCGTCCTTCAGGCCCTGGTTGAAGCCCGGCTGCGGCGGGACGACGCCCATGTTGCCCGGCGAGGCCTCGGTGATGACACAGGCGATCTCGCCCGGGTACTTGTGGAAGGCCTCGTGCACGGCCTCCAGGTCGTTGTACGGCAGGACGATCGTGTCGCCGGCCTGCGCGCCGGTCACGCCGGGCGTGTCGGGCAGCCCGAAGGTGGCCACACCGGAGCCGGCCGCGGCGAGCAGCGCGTCCACGTGACCGTGGTAGCAGCCGGCGAACTTCACGACCTTCGCCCGGCCCGTGAAGCCCCGGGCGAGCCGGATCGCGGACATCGTGGCCTCCGTACCGGAGGAAACCAGCCGAACCTGCTCGACGGGCTCGATCCGGGAGACGATCTCCTCGGCGAGGGCGACCTCACCCTCTCCCGGCGTACCGAAAGAGGTGCCGCGGGCCACCGCGGCCTGCACGGCGGCGGTCACCTCGGGGTGGGAGTGTCCGAGAATCATCGGCCCCCACGAGCAGACGAGGTCGACATACTCCCGGCCGTCCGCGTCGGTGAGGTACGGGCCGGTACCGGACACCATGAACCGGGGCGTTCCGCCCACGGCCCGGAAGGCGCGCACCGGTGAGTTCACGCCGCCGGGCGTCACGAGGGACGCGCGGTCGAAAAGCGTCTGTGAGACTGGGGCTTCGTATGAATACGGCACTGTGGTCCTGACCTGCGAGTACGGCTGCGAGTACGGAGGGAGGGTGTGAGCAACCCGTGGAATGCCCCGCGCATTACGCCCGGGCGTAGCTCCTCCGCGTCTGCGAAACTGGGGCGACATAGGGATGGCTCACGGAATCCATGGTGTCAGAGGGCCGGACGTTCTTGCGGACAGGTGTTTCACCGCGAGAGCGTGGGGGAGGTCACTGTCACGATGATCGGGTTGCACGGCGGGGACCGTGTTGCCCAAAAAGCAGTCGGGTGGAGATATGCATCGCGGTGGCGGACTGGGCGAGGGGACGGACGATCTGGGTCCTGAGCCTGCCCGGCGGGGGAGGCACCGGCGACGGCGTACGGAAGAACCCACGCAGTCCACAGGGTCCACGGGCGGACCGGCGGGATCGTCGGGATCGACGGAGCCCACGACGGGAAGCGGGAGTGGCCGGTTGGGGGTGACGTACAAGTACTTCGGTGCGCCCGACGGTGCCACGGCGGCCCGCGTCCCGATTTCGATGCGCCCCGAGGAGCTGGGCGGCGACGAACTCGGCATGGGCGGCATGTTCAGCAAGATCAAGCCCGAGACGATAGCCGCGATGGTCCTCACGGGCATCCAGGGCATGCCCCTGCACAAGGTGCCCCCGCTGGAACTGGTCGTCCTCCACCCCGACTACGCCGTGGTGAAGCTGCCCATGACCGTGGTCGACCCGCTGCGCGGCATCGGCGAGGAATCGGTGGGCGCGGCGGCCTTCATCTGGTCCACGGTCCCCGACCGCGGCGGCCCGCGCGACGCCTTCAACGTCTACCAGCTGCTCCACGAGTGGCAGGACTTCTCGCACCGCCTGCACGAGGCGGGCCACCAGCCGTACTGCCTGGTCTGGCCGTAGTCCTAGCTGTTCCGGCCGTTCTCCTCGTCGCGCGCCGCCGCGGCGGCCCTGGCCCGCTCGGCGGCCAGCTCGCGGGCGGAGGCGAGCCGGTAGGGGACGTCGATGACGACGACGTTCTTCATGAAGAGCAGCCGGGCCTTGAGGCGCAGGGCGCTCTGGTTGTGCAGCGGCTGCTCCCACCAGTGGCCGACGACGTACTCGGGGATGATCACCGACACCACCGAATCCTCTGTCCGCTCGGGCGCGTCGCGGATGTGCCGCAGGACCGGCTGGACCACGGAGCGGTACGGAGAGCTGAGCACCCGCAGGGGTACGTCGATGCCGTGGGCGTCCCAGGAGGCGCGCAGGACCTCGGCCTCGGCGGGGTCCTCGGCGACGGTGACCGCGGTCAGTGAGGCGGGGCGCAGGGTCTTGGCGTAGGACAGGGCCCGCAGGCTCGGCGCGTTGACGGAGGCCACGAGGACCATCACGTGGTTCTCGGAGAGCGGCTGGGGGCGGGCGCCCGACGGGACGGCGACCTCGGCGGCGACGGCCTCGTAGTGCCGGCGCACGCCCTTCATCCCGGCGAAGAGCACGGGCATGGCGACGACGACGATCCAGGCGCCGTGCGTGAACTTGGTGATCAGCACGATCACGAGGACGACGGCCGTGAGGCAGGCGCCGAAGGCGTTGATGGAGAGACGGCGCAGGATGTGGACCCGGTCCGCCGCGCCCGCCGGCGTGGCGAGTTCTCGCCGCCAGTGCTTGACCATGCCCGCCTGGGACAGGGTGAAAGAGACGAAGACGCCGATGATGTAGAGCTGGATGAGCCGGGTGAGGTTGGCGTCGAAGGCGACGATCAGGGCGATGGCGGCGAGGGAGAGCAGCAGCACGCCGTTGGAGTAGACGAGCCGGTCGCCGCGGTGGAAGAGCTGACGGGGCGCGTAGCGGTCGCGGCCGAGGACGGAGGCGAGCATGGGGAAGCCGTTGAAGGCGGTGTTGGCCGCCATGATCAGGACGGCGGCGGTGACGGCCTGGAGCAGATAGAAGAGGAAGTGCCAGCTGCCGAAGGTGGCGCGGCCGATCTGGGCGAGCGCGGTCGGCATGGCGGTGCCGGGGGCGAGCCCGAGCTCGGTCGGGTCCTCGGCGACGTGCACCTCGTAGATCATGGCGAGCGTGGTGATGCCGAAGAACATGGTCACGGCGAAGCCGCCCATGATCGCGAGGGTGGTGGCCGCGTTGCGGCTCTTGGGCTTCTCGAAGGCCGGTACGCCGTTGCTGATCGCCTCGACACCGGTCAGGGCCGTACAGCCGGAGGCGAAGGCCCGCATGGCGAGGAGCACGAGCGCGAGGCCCGTGTACGTGGACTCCGCCTCGACGGGCAGGTCGGCGGATTCGGCGCGGATGGTCGACCCGGTCGCCATGCGGACGGCCGCGACGGCGAACATCAGGTAGATAGTGGCGATGAAGGCGTACGTGGGGATGGCGAAGTAGCGCCCGGACTCACGGACACCGCGGAGGTTGAGCCAGGCCAGGATCGCCACGAAGGCGACGGACAGGCCGACGGCGTATCCGTCGAGCGCGGGCACGGCGGAGGTGATGGCCGCGACGCCGGAGACGATGGAGACGGCGACGGTCATCACGTAGTCGATGAGCAGGGCGCTGGCGGCGGTGAGCGCGGCGGTCTGGCCGAGGTTCTCGGCGGAGACGACATAGGCCCCGCCGCCGCCCGGGTAGGCATAGCAGGTCTGTCGGTACGACGCGACGACGACCAGCAGCAGGATCACGATCGCGACCGCCGCGTACCAGGCCAGATGGAGCACCGCGAGCCCGCCGAGGGCGAGGATCAGCAGGATCTCCTCCGTGGCGTACGCGACGGAGGAGAGCGGGTCGCTGCAGAAGATCGGCAGGGCGAGCCGCTTGGGCAGCAGTGTCTCGCCGAGCCGGCCGCTGTCCAAAGGCCGTCCCACGAGCAGGCGTTTCGCCGCACTTCCAGCTCTCATAAGTGCTGAAGTTAGGACAAATGACTTCTGGGTGCGCGGAAGCCGCGCGGGAAGGACGGGTGCCGTGAGCAGACTGCGCATGGCCGGTGAACCCATGCAGATCGGCGAGGTCGCCGCACGGACGGAGCTGTCCCTGCGGACCATCCGCCAGTACGAGGACAGCGGCCTCGTGGTCCCCTCCGCCTCGTCCCAGGGCGGCTTCCCGCTCTACACGGACGCGGACGTCGACCGCCTGATGGTGATCCGCCGCATGAAGCCCCTGGGCTTCACGATCGACGAGACCCGCGACCTCATGACGGCGGTCGACCGCCTCACCGACCCCACCCTCACCGAAGCCGAACGCGCCACCCTCCTCGCCCGCATCCGCCGCTACGAACAGGCGGCGAGCGAACGCGTCGCGGAACTCCGCGCCCAACTGGCGAGAGCGGAGGAATTCGCGGGCTCCCTGCGGGCGAGGCTGGGGTAGGGGGCGGGGCGGTCCCGCCCGGTTCGGCCCGGTCCTGCCCGGCCGGTTCGGTTCGGTCCTACGTGGTTCGGTTCGGTCCCGCGTGGTTCGGTTCGGTCCGGGGTCCTACGCCCGCAGGGCCTCCGCGAACTCCAGGAAGAACGCGGCGTACGCCACCGCGCTCGGCGGCGTCTCCGGGTTCCAGGGCGCCACCCGCGCACCCGCCGCCGACCCCGACTCCGCCGCCGACCCCGCCGCCGTACCGGTCGGCACGACGGCGTTCGCGCGGCTGTCGTACAGCACGAGCCCCGGCGCCAACGCGGCCACCCGCTCCCAGTCCGCCGTCAGCCAGTTCGCCCCGGGCCCGGGCCCGGGATCCAGCAACCGGACGCCCAGCTCGGCAAGGCGTGCCAGCTCGGGCCACGCCTGCGGCCGAGCGAGGTGCACCTGGTCGGGACCGGCCCCGGACAGCGCGAGCACGCTGACGTCCACCACTGCGGCCACGTCCCGCAGGACCGCCTCCGCGGAGGCCAGGGACTCGGCGGCCTCGGCGACCCCGGCCGCCGGAGCCCCGCTGCCGCTCCCGCCCAACGCCACGGCCAACTCCCCGAACCGCCCGATGATCGCCCCGAGCGTCAGCTCGTTGCCCACCGAGAGCGCCACCACCGGCACCCCCACCCGCTCCGCGACCCCCTCGTCCACCGCGTACGCGCTCTTCCCGTCGTACGTGACGTCGACGATCAGGTCCGGACGCGGGCCCTCCAGCCGCGCCTCGTCCAAGGCCCGCCCCGCCCCCAGATACGGCACACCGGCCGCTTCCAGCCGACCCGCCTTGACCGGGTCGAGGACGTCGCCGTCGTGCCCGGAGCCGTACACCGCGACCGGCGTCACCCCCAGGTCCAGCAGGGCCGCCCCCGCCCGTACATATGCCGCCACCCTCACCGGCGCCCGTACGGCCTCCACCGCCGTGCCCCTGTCGTCGGTGAACCCCCACGCCCTCGTCTCCGACATGCGGCTGCTCCCTCCCCGGCCGGAAACCTGCCTGACCCCCTTCCCGCCTCCTCGGGGCGCTACACCGGCCCGCCGCAAGAGGGCCCCCGACCCACCCGGTACCGGCCAGGACCTAGGGCCCGGACCCAGGGCCCGGCCCCCCTGCCGAAAGTCCCCGGAATGGTGTTGACTGAACAGGTCGGGAGGAAGCAGTAGGAATCGTCAGCGCCGTGCGCGCGCGCCGTCTGCCAGGGCGCGTCACCGCAGGGCCCTCGCTCCCCGGAGTCAGCCATGTCGTCCTTGCCCGGCCAGTTCTCGGACCCCCGCGTGATCACGCTCTTCGGGCTCCTCACCGTGTCCACGGCCGTGTGGGTGGCAATGAGCCTGCGCGCCCATGCCCGCAGGGCCCGGGCCGCCGCACCCCTGGAGCGGGTCTGGCACCCCCAGGAGACCGTGTCCCTGACCCCCGCCGAAGAGGACGCCTTCGGCCAGGTCGTCTCCCGCCTCACGCTGAGCTCGGCGGGCCGGCTGCGGTGAGTCCCGGCCCGCGCCGCGACACCCGGGGCATCGTCGACGCGGCCGAACTCCTCACCCGCGTCCGCTTCCGCCGCCACGACCCGGCGCCGGAGCTGCGCCCGTACCTGGAGCACTACTGGTTCATCGACTGGCAGCTCACCGAGCCGTACGCCACGCATGTCGTCCCGCACCCCTCCGTGAACATCGTCTTCCAGCGGTACCGGGACGGGGACACAGCCGGTGAGGACGTCGCGGAGGTCTCCGGGATCGGTCTCGAACTGTTCACGAAGAAACTCACCGGCGTCGGCCGGGTCTGCGGCGTGCAGTTCCTGCCGGGCGGCTTCCGGCCCTTCGCCCCCGGCCGGCCCGTGTCGCACTGGACCGGCCTGCGCGTCCCGCTCGACGAGGTGTTCGCCGACGCCGGCCCCGCCTCCGTGGCGGCCGTACTCGACCCGGAAGGCGACCACGCGCGCGTGGCGGCCCTCGACGCCTTCCTCCTCGCCCATGGCCCCGCACCCGATCCGCAGGCCGCGCTGGCGACGGAGCTGGTGCGGCAGGCCCGTACGGACCGGTCGATCCGCCGCGTGTCCCAACTGGGCCGCGCGGCGGGCCTCTCCAGCCGGTCGCTCCAGCGGCTCTTCGCCAACCACGTGGGCGTGGGCCCGAAATGGGTCATCCTGCGCTACCGCATCCACGAGGCCCTGGAGCGCGCCGAGGCGGCCGGGCCCGAGGGATCCCCGGACTGGGCCGCGCTCGCCGCCGAGCTGGGCTACAGCGATCAGGCCCATCTCGTAAGGGACTTCACGGCCACGGTCGGGGTGCCGCCCACCGCGTACGCCCGGCAGCCGTCGGGCGGTCAGGTGTCAGACCCCTGACCTACAGTGCGCCCCATGGACGTCAACACCTCACCCGTACGCCTCGAAGCCTGGTCCGAGGACGACCTGTGGCTCCTGCAGGCCATGAACGCCCCCGAGCTCATGGAGCACCTCGGCGGCCCCGAGACCGAGGACGCGCTGCTCAAGCGGCACCGGCGCTACGTGGACCTGAGCGCGTCGTCGGACGAGCGGCCGGCGGACGCGGGGCGGATGTTCCGGATCGTGCTGCTCCCCGAGGAGGTCACGGTCGGCAGCATCGGGTTCTGGGCGCAGACCTGGGACGGGGAGCCCGTGTACGAGACGGGTTGGACGGTGCTGCCCGGCTTCCAGGGCCGGGGCGTCGCCACGGCCGCCACGCGCGCGGTCGCGGAACTCGCCCGTGCCACCCGTGCCCGCCGCCACCTGCACGCGTTCCCGTCGACGGACAACGGGCCGTCGAACGCCGTGTGCCGCAAGGCCGGTTTCGAACTGCGCGGCGAGCGCGAACTCGAGTACCCACCGGGCCACCCGCTGCGCTGCAACGACTGGCGCCTGGACCTGGAACTGGGCCTGGGCCTGGGCCTGGAGGGCGTCGCCTAGCCCCGCTCGGCCTCGTTCACGAGCTCCTTGGTGAAGTGGAAGGCGACGATGTCCAGGCGCTCACGCAGGTAGAAGCGGTGGGCTCCGGTGCGCTGCGTGCCGGAGTCCAGGTTCAGCTCCCGGCAGCCCGCCACACGCGCGTGTTCCTCCAGGTGGGCCAGGAGCGCGTGGCCGACGCCGGTGGAACGGGCGCCGGCGGCGGTCACCAGGTCGTCGACGTAGAGCTTGCGGATCGAGCTGGTGTTGTCGACGATCCGCCAGCCGGCGGCGCCCACGCACGCGCCGTCGTCCGCGTAGGCGCCGGTGAAGCGCAGTCCCTGCGCGTGGCCCCGCTCCTGCACCTCGTGGAAGAGCTGCGGTGTGAGGTGGGGGCGCAGCTCGCGCAGGACGGGGAGCAGGTCGGAGTCCAGGCGCGGGTCACCGGGCGCGAAGTCGACGATCTTCATGCGGGGGACGGTATCCCAGGCCTCGGAGTGGCGGGAGGGGGCCCACGGCGCTCGCGGGCACGGGCCTACGGCGGTCACGGCCTCATTGGCCCGCGGGGGTCACGGGCCCACGGCGCTCGCCGGGGCAGGCCGCGCCCGGCCGAAATGCCTGGCCGCGCCACCCGCAGCGGTGACATCCTGGCCACGTGAACGGACCGGAGATCCAGATCAGTTTCGCCCCCGGCCTGAGGCTCTTCGTCTCGGCGGAGCGGCGCACGGGGCGGACCGCCGTGGCCACCGACGGCGCCTCGACGCTCGGCCATGTCGTGGAGTCGCTGGGCGTGCCGCTGACCGAGGCCGGCCGGATCCTGGTCGACGGACGCCCGGTCGAGGTGTCCCACATCCCGGCCGCCGGCGAGACGATCGAGGTAGAGGACGTGGAGCGCCCCCAGGCGGTGCCCGGTGCCCCGCTCCGGTTCCTCCTCGACGTCCATCTGGGCACGCTCGCGCGGCGGTTGCGGCTCCTCGGCATCGACGCGGCGTACGAGAGCGAGGACATCGGCGACCCCGCGCTCGCGGCACTCTCCGCACGGGAGCGGCGCGTGATGCTGTCCCGGGACCGGGGGCTGCTGCGCCGCAGGGAGCTGTGGGCGGGCGCCTATGTGTACAGCGACCAGCCCGACGACCAACTCCGTGACGTACTGGAGCGGTTCGCGCCGCCTCTGAGGCCCTGGACCCGCTGCACGGCCTGCAACGGGCCGCTGACGACCGCCGACAAGGACTCGGTGCGCGAGCGCCTGGAGCGCGGCACGGAGAAGACGTACGACGTCTTCGCCCGGTGCACGGAGTGCGAGCGGGTGTACTGGCGGGGCGCCCACCACGCCCGCCTGGAGGCGATCGTCACCGACGCCGTGCGCGAGTTCGGCGGCGCGGCGGCCCACTGACCGGCCTCGAACGCGCCTGACCGGCCTCGTCCGCGCCCGACCCCGGTCTCGTACGCCGCGGGGACGGCGGGCCTACGGCTCCGGCGCCGTCAGATAGCGCTGGACGGTCGGCGCCAGCCAGGCGACGACCTCGTCCGTGGACATCTCCACCGCGGGCGGCAGCCGCAGCACGTAGCGGGCGAGCGCCATGCCGAGGATCTGTGAGGCGACCAGCGCGGCCCGCCGGGGCGCCTGCGCGGGGTCGGGGCAGACGCCCCGGGTGATCGGCCCGAGCTGGCCCGCGAAGATCGCCTGCATGCGTTCGGCGCCCGCCGGGTTGGTCACGCCGACCCGCAGGAGCGCGGTCAGGACGTCGTCGCGCTCCCAGCGTTCGAGGAAGTGCGTGACGAGGACCGCCCCGATGTGCCGGGACGGCAGCGCGCCCAGTTCGGGCAGGTCCAGTTCGAAGTCGGACGCCGCGGTGAACAGCCCTTCCTTGCTGCCGTAGTAGCGCATCACCATCGACGGGTCGATGCCCGCGTCGCGGGCGATGGCGCGGATCGTGGCGCGCTCGTAGCCGTCGGACGCGAAGCGTTCACGGGCGGCCTCGAGGATCGCGGCGCGGGTGGCGTCGGAGCGGCGGGCGGTCGTCATGCCAACAACTGTAGGCCAACAGGTGTTGACGTGCCAGCCCGATCGGCTCTACCGTTGCCAACAAGCGTTGACCAACAAGCGTTGGCAAACGACCGTTGATGGCACACGCACCCAGCTGGAGGCAGCCATGAACCACCTCGACACGACCGCCCACGACGCGAACGTCCTGGACACGGACGTCCTCGTCATCGGCGCCGGCCCCACCGGAATGCTCCTCGCCGGCGACCTCGCCGCCGCGGGCCACCGCGTCACCGTCCTCGAACGCCGCCCGCAGGGCATCAGCAACATGACCCGGGCCTTCGCCGTCCACGCCCGCACCCTGGAGCAGCTCGACGCCCGCGGCCTCGCCGACGACATCGTCGCGACCGGCACCCCCATCACCCAGCTGCGGCTCTTCGGCAGCCTCTCCCTCGACCTGGCCCGGCTCCGCTCCCGCTTCCCCTACCTCCTCGTCACCCCCCAGTACGAAGTGGAGCGCGTCCTCGACCGCCGCGCACAGTCCGCGGGTGTGGACATCCGGTACGGCACGGAGCTGCGCGGACTCGGCCAGGACTCCGACCGGGTCACCGCCGAGGCCACCGACCCCGACGGCACCCCCCTCACCCTCCACGCCCGCTACCTCGTCGGCACCGACGGCCACCGCAGCGCCGTCCGGACGGCACTCGGCCTGCCCTTCCCCGGCGCGGCGGCGATCCGCTCCCTCGTCCTCGCCGACGTCCGCCTCACCGAGAAGCCCGAAGAGCTGCTCAGCGTCGCCGGAGCGGACGACGCCTTCGCCTTCATCGCCCCCTTCGGCGACGGCTGGTACCGCGTCATGGGCTGGAACCGCACCCGCCAGGTCCCCGACAGCGAGCCCGTCGACCTCGACGAGGTCCGCGAGATCACCCGCCTCGCCTTCGGCACCGACTACGGCATGCACGACGCCCGCTGGATCTCCCGCTTCCACAGCGACGAGCGCCAGGCCCCCCGCTACCGCGTCGGCCGCGTCTTCCTCGCCGGCGACGCCGCCCACGTCCACTCCCCCGCCGGCGGCCAGGGCATGAACACCGGCCTCCAGGACGCCGCCAACCTCTCCTGGAAGCTCGCCGCCGCGCTCCGCGGCGACGCCCCCGACGCCGAGGCCCTCCTCGACAGTTACCAGGCCGAACGCCACCCGGTGGGGGCGACCGTGCTCCGCAGCAGCGGCGCCATCATCCGCCTCGCCATGGCCCGCGGCCCCCTGCTGCGCACCGCGCGCACCCTCGCCGCACAGCTGATCAGCAAGGTGCCCCCGGCCTCCGCCAAGGCGATGGGCATGATCAGCGGCCTCGGCATCGACTACGGCCGGGCCCACCGCCGCGTCCCCGACCTCGCCCTGCGCGAGGGCAGGCTCTACGAACTGCTGCGCGCCGGCGAGTTCGTCCTCATCGCCCCCGAAGGCGCCACACCCGAGCTCCCGGCCGCCCCCACGACACCGGCCCGCGTCGTCCGGGCCACCTGGACCGACCCCACCCGCACCACGACACTCCTGGTCCGCCCCGACGGCTACACCCACTGACGCCCAGCAGACGCCGGAAGACGTCAGAAGACGTACGGATCACCCGTGGCGAGCACCAGCACACGATGCCGGTCGTTCCGAGCGTTCCGATCCACGACCCCGTCCATCCAGACCGTCGAGATGTCCACGGTCACCTCGTCCGTGGACGCGGCGGTCCGCAGATCCAGGGCCAGCTCCCCCACGACCCCCGCGGCCCGCAGCTCACCCGTACGGCAGACCACCACCCGGTCACCGCCCCACAGACAGGACGGCGGCAGCTCCTGCCCACCCGCCATCGGCTCGGAGAACGCCAGCCGCACCGTCGCCTGCGACACGTCCGACGGCCCATGGTTCGCACTGACCAGCCAGACCCCGACCCGCCCCTCCCACAAGGAGAGATGACCGTGATGGGCCAGGTCGGCCTCGCCCCCCACAGCACGGGCACCCGTACCCGTACCGACCACCACCACACCCGCGAGAACCGCCCCGAGCAGCGCCTTGCGCATCGCACCCATAGCCAGAAGATACCGACGAATCGACACATGTTCTGACTATCCATCAGTCAGCGTGTCCGACACCGCCCCCGCACCCGCCGACCACCCGGACCTATCCTGACCACGCGATCGACATAATCGACCACACGCGCGAGGAGCACGTCATGACCGCCGCCGGTACCCCCATCGCCGTCGTCACCGGAGCGAGCAGCGGCATCGGCGCCGCCACGGCCAGGCAGCTCGCCGCCGCCGGATACCGCGTGGTCCTGACCGCCCGCCGCAAGGACCGCATCGAAGCCCTCGCCGCCGAGATCGTCGCGGCCGGCCGCCAGGCCACCGCCTACGCCCTCGACGTCACCGACCGCACCGCCGTCGACGAGTTCGCGACCGCCTTCCGCACCCTCGCCGTCCTCGTCAACAACGCGGGCGGCGCACTCGGCGCCGACCCCGTCGCCACCGGCGACCCCGATGACTGGCGCCAGATGTACGAGGTCAACGTCATCGGCACGCTCAACATCACCCAGGCCCTGCTCCCGGCCCTCACCGCGAGCGGAGACGGCACCGTCGTCGTCCTCTCCTCCACCGCAGGCCACTCCACCTACGAAGGCGGCGCGGGCTACGTCGCCGCCAAGAACGGCGCCCGCGTCCTCGCCGAGACCCTCCGCCTGGAGATCGTCGGCACCCCCGTCCGCGTCATCGAGATCGCCCCCGGCATGGTCAAGACGGACGAGTTCGCCACCACCCGCTTCCGCGGCGACACCGAGAAGGCCGCCAAGGTCTACGCGGGCGTGGCCGAACCCCTCACCGCCGACGACGTCGCCGACACCATCACCTGGGCCTGCACCCGCCCCCCGCACGTCAACATCGACCTCCTCGTCGTCCGCCCCCGAGCCCAGGCCTCCAACACCAAGGTCCACCGCGCACTCTGACCCGAAGGCCACACGTCTGGGTGAACCGACTGGATCACCCGGACGACAACCGAAAACGCGACCTAGGGTCAGCCACAACCCAAACAAACGACGCCCGACCAGGATTGCCGTCCCGGCCGGGCGTCTGACCACCAAGGAAAGAGACTTCCTCGTGGCTGAGCACGACCCTAACGCGCCCACACTCTTCGACCTCGGCGCCCTCACCTCCGAAGCCCCGAAGACAGCCTTCATGGACCTCGAAGACCCCTGCTACGCCTACATGTTCGGCTTCCTGCAGGCCGACGGGCACCTCGCGGCGGGAGCGGGCCAGAAGGGCAGGCTGACCGCCGAGATCAACGCGCGGGACATCCACATCCTCTACGAGTTCCAGCGCTTGACCCCGTACTACAGCTCAGTCACGGAGCGGGTCCGCACCACCAACTTCGCCGAGAACCACCACTCGGCCACGTGGTCCCTGTGCGACCAAGAGGCACGGGCCATCGTCAACGAACTCGGGATCCCCTACGGCAAGAAGTCACGGGCCATCCGGCCACCCCGCGTCGAGTTCTCCCGGCCGGACTACGTCCGCGGCTTGATCGATGCCGACGGGTCACTCGGCTGGACCGCCGAGGGCTTCCCGTTCCTCTCGTTCACTTCCGCCAGCACAGCCGCGGCCGCGTATCTGTGCCACTACGCCAAGAGGATCACCGGTGCCGAGCGCATCGCCCGCCGCAACACCCGCGACCAGGTCTACGTCGTCACCTACGTCAAGGAGCAGGCGCAGCGGCTCGCGGAGCACCTCTACTATCCCGGCTGCCTGGCGCTCGACCACAAGAAGGCCAATGCGGCCACGATCCAAATGTGGGTGCGTCCGGCCGGAATGAAGAAGGCGGCGCCTCGGATCAAATGGTCGCCGGAGAAGGATCGCATCCTGCTGGCAGCACCGACCCTGGCGCAAGCCGCCGCGACGTTGGGGCTCTCTCAGAGCGCATGCCAGGTGCGTCGCTGGAAGCTGACTCACGGACTGGCGCCCCTCCCCGACTGAAAGGAAGGCGGAAGGGGGCGCGCTTTCACGCTGCCCCCTTCCGCCCGTCGGCCCTTCATCCCTTCACGCAGACGACCTGCTTCAGCTGAGCGACCACCTCGACAAGGTCCCGCTGCTGCTCCATGACCTTCTCGATCGACTTGTACGCACCAGGGATCTCGTCCACGACGCCGGCGTCCTTGCGGCATTCCACGCCCCGCGTCTGCTCTTCCAGATCCCGCACCGTGAAGCGACGCTTCGCCTCGCTCCGGCTCATCCTCCGCCCAGCGCCGTGCGAGGCGGAGTTGAACGCGGCCTCGTTACCGAGGCCCTTCACGATGAACGAACTGGTCCCCATCGACCCCGGAATGATGCCGAAGTCACCGGCACCGGCCCGGATCGCCCCCTTGCGGGTGACGAGCAGGTCCATCCCCTCGTACCGCTCCTCCGCCACGTAGTTGTGATGGCAGGAGATGATCGGTTCGAAAGCGACCTTGGCCTTGCGGAACTCGCGGCGGATGACCTCCTGAAGGAGCGCCATCATCACCGCGCGGTTGTACTTCGCATACTCCTGCGCCCAGAAGAGATCGTTCCGGTACGCCGCCATCTGCGGGGTGTCCGCGACGAAGACCGCCAGGTCACGGTCCACGAGACCCTGGTTATGGGGCAGCTTCTGTGCTTCGCCGATGTGGTACTCGGCAAGCTCCTTGCCGATGTTTCGGGACCCCGAGTGCAGCATCAACCAGACCGACCCTTGGCCATCGATGCAAACTTCGCAGTAGTGATTTCCCGCGCCTAGCGTTCCCATCTGCTTCTGCGCCCGGTCATGGCGGAACTTCACCGACTCCGCGATCCCGTCGAACCGCGACCACAGATCGTCCCACCCCGCCGTGCCGAACTGGTACAGCCTCGTCGGATCCACCATGTCCCGGTGCATGCCACGCCCCACCGGAATCGCCTGCTCGATCTTCGAGCGCAGCCGCGACAGATCCCCCGGCAGGTCGTTCGCCGTCAGTGACGTCTTCACCGCCGACATCCCGCAGCCGATGTCCACGCCCACCGCCGCCGGACAGACCGCCCCCTGCATCGCGATCACCGAACCGACCGTCGCGCCCTTGCCGTAGTGCACGTCCGGCATCACGGCGAGGCCCTTGATCCACGGAAGAGTGGCAGTGTTGTGGAGCTGGCGCATCGCGCCGTCGTCGATCATGGAAGGATCGGTCCACATCCGGATGGGCACCTTCGCACCCGGTACCTCTACATACGACATACTTCCTCGATTCCCCCAAAAAGCCTGATAACGCAAAAACCGGTTCCAAGGCCCGTACAGGTGACAACGGACCGGCATCAACGGCAGCGCGTGCGATAGACATTGTGTCCACCGACCGGTCTCCGGCGGCAAAGGGTTTTCGGGGAGTCCTCGGCAGAAGGGAGCCTTGGAGCGTGCAGCGACAGGCGTACGTACCCGGTCTGACGGCGCTCGGCGCCGTGCTCGTCCTCGGGCTCACCGGATGCTCCGCCGGCAGCGGCGCAGGCACCGGCGACGTCGACTCCAAGGCCGGCCCGGCCGCCTCCGCAGCTCCCCCCGGCCGCTACCGCACGCTCTTCGAGCCGTGCCGGGCCGTCCCGCAGAACACGCTCCGCGACCTGCTCCCCGGCGCCACCGAGCTGCCCGACGACGAGCGGGAGGCCACGTACCGCGGCACCGCCGCCGTCACATACGACACGGACCGCAGGGTCGGCTGCAGCTGGAAGGCCGACACCCCCGACACGATGCACCGGCTGCGGCTCGACATCGAGCGGGTGGTGTCGTACGACCCGACGGTGAGCGACGACGATCGCGCGCAGGAGGTGTTCGCCGGCAAGCAGCTCGCGGCGGACCTCCCCCAGCCCCCGCAGAGCCCTCAGAGCCCGACGGGGACCACCCCGAGCGGCACGGCGACGGCGGGGACGGCGGCGACGGCCCCCGGCACCCCCACCGGCGACACCCCCACCGGCGGCTCCCCCACCGGTTCGCCCGCCGGCACCGCCACCGGCAGCGCGCCCGTCACCCCGAGCACCGCGCCCACCACCGGTCTGGAGCCTCGCGTGCTGGCGGGCCTCGGTCAGGTGGCGTTCCTCGACGACGCGCTCAGCGCTGGTGGCGCGAACGGCCGGCACCGCACCGTGAGCGTGGTGTTCCGCACATCCAATGTGATCGTGACGGTCGAGTACGTGGAGCAGACGACGGGTTCCGCGGAGGCCCCCGACAGCCAGGAACTGCAGGAAAAGGCCCGGAATCTGGCCCGGCTGCTCGCCGAGCGGCTGGAGGAGTAGCCGCCCGGCGGGTGCCCGGAGCCGCTCCGTGACGGGTGCCGGACCACGTAACGTGTCGGCGTACTCCCTCCTGGCCGCACGCCGGAACCCGGATCCGTACGACAAGCGACTGAAGGAACCATGCACCGATCAGCCCCGCGACTCACCCGCATACTCGCCTGCGCAGCCGTCCCGGTGATGCTCGTCGTCGCCGGCTGCTCCTCGGACTCCGACGGTGCTTCGGGCACCCCGGACAAGGGCAAGGGTTCGGCGTCGTCGGCGCCGAGCGCCTCGCAGTCGACGAAGGCGGTCGAGCCCGCGAAGTTCGCGAAGCTGCCGGACGTCTGCAAGTCGATCTCCGCGAAGACGACCGCGAGTCTGGTGCCGAAGGCGAAGGCGAAGAACGGTACGGCGGCGCCGTCCAGCGATGTCGAGAGCCGTGGCGGCTGCTCGTGGAACGGTCTGGACGACAAGGGTGTGAAGGGCTCGCAGTACCGCTGGCTCGACGTCTCGTTCTACCGCTACGCGTCGGACGCCTCGCTGGGCAGTGGCCAGGAGCGCGCCCAGGCGAACTTCGCGAAGGAGCTGGCGAAGGTCGAGGCGACCGAGGGCGCCAAGAAGATCCGTACGGCGGACGGCGCGGGCATCGGCGACCAGTCGAAGACGGTGGCGTACGAGCTGAAGAAGACGGACGAGGACTTCAAGTACGTCTCCGTGGTGGCGCGCACGGGCAATGTGCTGGTGCTGCTCACGTACAACGGTGCGGGGTACGCGGGTGCGGAGGCGCCGTCGGACAAGGCGATCCTCGATGGTGCGGTGAAGGCCTCGAAGGAGGCGGTCGCGGCGGTCGCGGCGGCGAACCAGTAGGGAACCGTTAGGTCACAGGGGGGCGCGTCCGCGTCGCGTACACCCGGTTTTGCACGTGTTGTCGAGGAGCCTGTCCCTCCCCCGGGGGTCGGGCTCCTCGCGCATGTGCCACGCTGTGCCCGCGAGATGTGGATTTGACGGGAGGGGATCGCGGGTGGCCGCGGTGCAGCTGACACGCACGCACAAGGTGCTGATCGGTGTGGTGATCGCCGGTGCGGTGATCATCGCCGGCATCGGTTTCGCGGGTTCGTACGCCGCTGTGCGCGAGCTCGCCGTGGAGAAGGGCTTCGGTACCTTCTCGTACTTCTTCCCGATCGGTATCGACGCCGGTATCTGTGTGCTGCTCGCACTGGATCTGCTGTTGACGTGGATCCGGATTCCGTTCCCGCTGCTGCGCCAGACGGCGTGGGTGCTGACGGCGGCGACGATCGCGTTCAATGGCGCGGCCGCGTGGCCGGACCCGCTGGGCGTGGGTATGCACGCGGTGATTCCGGTGCTGTTCGTGGTGGCCGTGGAGGCGGCGCGGCACGCGGTGGGTCGAATAGCCGACATCACCGCCGACAAGCACATGGAGGGTGTGCGGCTGACGCGGTGGCTGCTGTCGCCGGTGCCGACGTTCCGGTTGTGGCGGCGGATGAAGCTGTGGGAGCTGCGTTCGTACGAGCAGGTGATCAAGCTGGAGCAGGACCGGCTGATCTATCAGGCGCGGTTGCAGGCTCGGTTCGGGCGGGCGTGGCGGCGGAAGGCGCCGGTGGAGGCGTTGATGCCGTTGCGTCTTGCGAAGTACGGGGTGCCGCTGGCGGAGACGGCTGCGGCCGGTCTCGCGGCGGCGGGTGTGGAGCCGGTGTTGTTGCCGCCGCAGCCGGTGGTGGCGCAGGCCGAGCCGCTCGCGGTGGCGGTTCCTGCGCCGGTGGGGCCGACGGCGCCGGAGCTCGAGCAGGGTCCGGCGGCCGGCGGCGGGCTGCGGAAGCAGGGGCAGGGCCCTCAGCAGGAGCTGCGGGACCAGCTGGAGCAGCAGCAGGAAGAGCTGGAGGCGAACCACGACAGCCCGTGGTTCGCGGCGCAGCAGATGGCTCCGGAGGCGTACGAGGGTGCGTACGCGCCTCAGATCGTCGAGGGTCTGGAGCCGACGCCGGTGGCGGTGCCGTACGGTCCGGAGGAGCTTCCGGTCCCTGGTCCGCGCCAGGAGCAGGGTGCGGAGCAGTTCGAGGAGTATCCGGAGTACGTGGAGCCGGAGCCGCATCCGGACGAGTTCGCGGAGGCGGCGTACAAGGCGATGTGGGACTACGTCGAGGAGCGGCAGGACTTCCCCAATGCCGAGCAGCTCGACATATGGCTGAGTGACATGTACGGCGTGCAGCATCCGCGGAGTGCGTCGATCCTGCGGGAGTTGACTCCGCAGATCCGTCAGCGCATCGAGTTGGAAATGGCCGAGAACCACATTCCGTGACGGGTGGTGGGTGGCGGGCCGGGGCTCAGGCCTTGGCCCGCTTTTTCGTGGTCTCGCCCCAGAGGGCGAGGGCGAGGCCGACGACGGCCAGGGCGAGGTATCCGGCGGTGGGGATGTCCCACCACTTCTGGAGCAGACCCCAGGCCCTGTCGCCGAAGATCTGGCCGCCGGCGCCGAGTCCACCCTGGACGAGGGTGATCCAGCCGATGATGGCGATGGCTTCGTTCTTCATGTCTTCACGGTCTCGTGCGAGCCGGCGGTTTTCGTCGTGCGCACGTCGGAATCGCGGCTAGTCCGAAGGTCGCAGGTGACGGCCGCCCGCGTCGGCACGGCGAAGGGCCGCCACCGGAAGCGATCCCGGTGGCGGCCCTTCGCCGTGGTCGTACGGTTACGCGCCGAGCAGCTTGCGTACGCGCCCCGCGCCGACGGCGAGGAGGAGCGTGGGCAGGCGGGGCCCGGTCTCGCGGCTGACGAGGAGCTTGTAGAGCAGGGCGAAGAAGGAGCGCTGGGCGACCTTCAGCTCGGGGGTCGGCTTGGCCTCGGGGTCGAGGCCGGCCATGACCTTGGGGACGCCGTAGACGAGCGTGGTGAGGCCGTCGAGGGACCAGTGGGTGTCCAGGCCCTCGAGGAGGAGGCGCAGGGATTCGCGGCCCTCGTCGTCGAGGGAGCCGAGCAGCTCGGTGTCGGGCTCGTCGCGGACGATGGTGCGCTGGTCGGCCGGGACCTGGGTGGTGATCCAGTTCTCGGCGCGGTCCAGGCGGGGGCGGACCTCGTCGAGGGAGGTGACGGGCTGTTCCGGGTCGAGTTCGGTGAGGATCCGGAGGGTCTGCTCGTCGTGTCCTGCGGTGATGTCCATGACCGAGGCGAGCGTGCGGTACGGCAGCGGGCGCGGGGTGCGCGGCAGCTCGCCGGCGGCGGTGCGGGCGGCCCGGGCGTACGCGGCGGCGTCGGCGGGGAGCACGGTGCCGTCGGCGACCTTGGCCTCCAGCTTGTCCCACTCGTCGTAGAGCCGCTGGATCTCCTGGTCGAAGGCGATCTTGAAGGACTGGTTGGGCTTGCGGCGGGCGTAGAGCCAGCGCAGCAGCGGCGCTTCCATGATCTTCAGTGCGTCGGCCGCGGTGGGCACGCCGCCCTTCGAGGAGGACATCTTGGCCATGCCGCTGATGCCGACGAAGGCGTACATGGGGCCGATCGGCTGGACGCCGTCGAAGATGTCGCGGACGATCTGGCCGCCGACGACGAACGACGAGCCGGGCGAGGAGTGGTCGACGCCGGAGGGCTCGAAGATGACGCCTTCGAACGCCCAGCGCATGGGCCAGTCGACCTTCCAGACCAGCTTGCCGCGGTTGAACTCGCTGAGCTTCACGGTCTCGGTGAAGTCGCAGGCGGTGCAGGTGTAGGCGAGTTCGGTGGTCTCGTCGTCGTACGACGTGACGGTCGTCAGGTCCTTCTCGCAGCGGCCGCAGTACGGCTTGTACGGGTAGTAGCCGCCGGTGCCGCCGGAGCCGTCGTCCTCGTTGGCCGCGCCGGAGCCTTCCTCGGCCTCGAGTTCGGCGGCGTCGACGGGCTTCTGCGACTGCTTCTTCGGGGCCTTCTTCGTCCGGTACTGGTCGAGGATGGCGTCGATGTCGCCGCGGTGCTTCATGGCGTGCAGGATCTGCTCGCGGTAGGTGCCCGCGGTGTACTGCTCCGTCTGGCTGATGGGGTCGTACTCGACGCCGAGCTCGGCGAGCGACTCGACCATGGCGGCCTTGAAGTGCTCGGCCCAGTTCGCGTACGCCGAGCCGGCCGGGGCGGGCACGGAGGTCAGCGGCTTGCCGATGTGCTCGGCCCAGGACGCGTCGATGCCCTCGATGCCGTTCGGCACCTTGCGGTAGCGGTCGTAGTCGTCCCAGGAGATCAGGTGCCGGACCTCGTGGCCGCGGCGGCGGATCTCGTCGGCCACCAGGTGCGGGGTCATGACCTCGCGGAGGTTGCCGAGGTGGATCGGGCCGGAGGGGGAGAGTCCGGAGGCGACGACGACCGGTTTGCCAGGCGCACGTCGCTCCGACTCGGCGATGACCTCGTCCGCGAAACGGGAGACCCAGTCGGTCTCGGTGCTGCTCTGAGCCACGGTCGGTACGTCCTTCTTCCTTGATTCCCTCGAACGCCTTGCAGCCTTACGTCAGCCATTCTCCCAGACGGAAGAGGGCGCTCGGAGGTTGTCCACAGCCCTGAGGTTTGTCCACAGGTGGAGAAAACACGTTGCCCACCCATGGGACACTTGACAAGCGAAATAGCCCACCCGAACCACCGACAGGAACGGAAGCTCATGGCCTCGGTCCCTTCCCTCGCTTCGACCGTGCAGCAGCGTCTCGCGGAAGGTCTCTCGGCAGCCCTGCCGGAGGCCGGTTCTGCCGACCCGCTGCTGCGACGTAGCGACCGGGCCGACTTCCAGGCCAACGGCATCCTGGCGCTCGCCAAGCAGCTCAAGGGCAACCCGCGTGAGCTGGCGACGAAGGTCGTCGAGGGGATCCCGGCGAACGACGTGCTGAAGGAGATCGAGGTCTCGGGCCCCGGCTTCCTGAACATCACGGTCACGGACGAGGCGATCGTCAGGACGCTCGCCGCGCGTGCCCTCGACGACCGGCTCGGTGTGCCGTTCGCGGCGGACGCGGGCACGACGGTGATCGACTACGCGCAGCCGAACGTGGCCAAGGAGATGCACGTCGGCCACCTCCGGTCGGCCGTGATCGGCGCCGCGATGGTCGAGATCCTGGAGTTCACGGGCGAGAAGGTGGTCCGGCGCCACCACATCGGCGACTGGGGCACCCAGTTCGGCATGCTCATCCAGTACCTGGAGGAGCACCCGCACGAGCTGGACCACAAGGACGCCGAGGTGTCCGGCGAAGAGGCGATGTCGAACCTGGACCGCCTCTACAAGGCCGCGCGGAAGTTCTTCGACTCCGACGAGGAGTTCAAGACGAGGGCGCGCCGCCGGGTGGTCGACCTGCAGGCCGGGGACCCGCAGACGCTCGCCATGTGGCAGAAGTTCGTCGACGAGTCGAAGATCTACTTCTTCTCCGTCTTCGAGAAGCTGGACATGGACATCCGGGACCCCGACATCGTCGGCGAGTCGGGTTACAACGACATGCTGACGGAGACCTGCCGGATCCTGGAGGAGTCGGGCGTCGCGGTCCGTTCCAACGGCGCGCTGTGCGTGTTCTTCGACGACATCAAGGGCCCGGACGGCAACCCGACGCCGCTGATCGTCCAGAAGTCCGACGGCGGTTTCGGCTACGCGGCGACGGACCTGTCGGCGATCCGGGACCGGGTGGGGAACCTGAAGGCGACGACCCTGCTGTACGTGGTCGACGCCCGGCAGTCCCTGCACTTCAAGATGGTCTTCGAGACGGCACGTCGGGCGGGCTGGCTGAACGAGGACGTGAAGGCGGTCCAGCTGGCCTTCGGCACGGTGCTCGGCAAGGACGGCAAGCCGTTCAAGACCCGTGAGGGCGAGACGGTCCGGCTGGTGGACCTGCTGGACGAGGCGATCGACCGGGCCGCGTCCGTGGTCCGGGAGAAGGCTCGGGACCTGACCGAGGACGAGATCGCCGAGCGGGGCGCCCAGGTGGGCATCGGCGCGGTCAAGTACGCGGACCTGTCGACGTCGGCGGCGCGGGACTACAAGTTCGACCTGGACCAGATGGTGTCGCTGAACGGCGACACGTCGGTGTACCTCCAGTACGCGTACGCGCGTATCAAGTCGATCTTCGGCAAGGCCGGCGACCGCACGCCGCTGGCCCACCCCGAGCTGGAGCTGGCGCCGGCGGAGCGCGCGCTCGGTCTGCACCTGGACCAGTTCGGCGAGACGGTGGCCGAGGCCGCCGCCGAGTACGCCCCGCACAAGCTGGCCGCGTACCTGTACCAGCTGGCGTCGCTGTACACGACGTTCTACGACCAGTGCCCGGTCATCAAGCCGGAGCCGCCGAAGGAGGTCGCGGAGAACCGCCTGTTCATCTGCGACCTGACGGCGCGCACGCTCCACCAGGGCATGGCCCTGCTGGGCATCCGGACGCCCGAGCGCCTCTGATCGCGAGGGCGCGACGGCGCGAGTGCGCGGAGGGCGGGCTGAGGAAGTCGGCCTGAGGAAGTGAAGGAAGGCCCCGGCACGGTCACCCGTGCCGGGGCCTTCTTCTGTGTTCCGTGGCCGTTGGTGGCTCAGCCCGTGGCCCACTGGCCCGGGTCGTGCCGGTAGTCGTAGGTCTTCCTGCCGTCGACGGCGGTGGTACGGAAGGGCTTCCCGCCGTCGTCGACGCGGATGGTGCCGTGCTGTCCGCCGCTGCTCCAGTCCAGCTCCAGGTACCAGGCGGCGACGTGGCTCTCGGTGTGCACGTCGAGGTTCAGGACCTGGGGATCGGTGGTGGACACCTTGTACGGGAAGTCCTTGGCGGGCACCCGGCGTTCGCCGTCGAGGCCCGCGACGGGCCTCGCGTACGGCGCCGGTTCGTCGAGGTCGATGTCGAAGGTCTGGGGCGTGATGCCGCCGCCACAGCCGTCGCCCATGAAGTACGCGTTCCCTGCGAGCGGCTCGGCGCGCTCGACCACGCGCACGTGCAGCGCGTTGATGACGACCGCCGCGTCGGTGCGGCCGGTCGCCGTGAGTTCCAGGTTCATGTGGCCGCCGTCGACCCCGCCGAGCGCGGTCGCCCAGCGTCGGGAGTCCTGCGGCGGGGGCGGCGGCGGGACCTGCTCGGGCGGCCGGCCGATCAGGTAGTGCTGCCCGCAGGGTCCGGCCCAGTTGTAGGAGCTGATGCCGACGCTCAGGGGCGCGTCGGCGGCGCTCACCCGGGTCGGGGCCACGGGGGTACCTGAAGCCGTCCCGGAAGCGGTGGCCGAGGCGGAGGCGGACCGCGGGGCGGTGGCGGAGGGGGACGTCGAGGTCGTGGCGGGCGGCGAGCCGGCTGCCGACGGTCCCCCGCTCGACGCGACGCTCCCGCCCCGCAGGTCGGAGGGCCCGGCCGCGTTCCGGCCGGCGCCGTCGTCGCCGGTCACCGACCGGCCGATCCCGTAGGCGACGGGCACGGCCAGCGCGACGACGGCGGCCGCGGCGAGGACCACGCGGAGCCGCTTGCGGGACCGGGCCCGTACGGCCTCGTCGGGTTCGCCGGGCCCGACCACGACCGTCTCGGCCTCGACCTCGACCTCGGCCTCGGCCTCGGCAGCCACATCGACCCCTGCGACCTGCGAGCCCACGGCCTCGACCGCCCCGGACGCCCCCGAAGCGGCATCCTCAGCGGCATTCGAAGCGGCATCCGCAGCGTCCGAAGTCGGCAGGGAAGCCCGCCGCCGCCTCGCCTCGTCGGCCAGGATCCAGAGGCGGTGGAGTTCGATCAGCTCGGGGCGCGTGGCCCCGCACAGCCGCCCGAGCCGCTCCACGGGCGCGAACTCCGCGGGGACGGCATCCCCGTTGCAGTACCGGTGCAGCGTCGACGTACTCGTGTGGAGCTTCTTGGCCAACACCCCGTAACTGAGCCCGGATCGCTCCTTCAGCCCGCGTACGAACTCCGCGAAACCGTCGGTCTCCGCTGCCACCCGCCCCATCCCCCTCGTATCGCCGTCCCAGGAACGCGTTCCAGGGAGAGCGTGTAATCCCAGGTCACAGTAGGTGCAGGCGTTCCGGCTTCCCCTATTGTCCCGTGCCCATTGCGGGCCCGACGACGGGGTCCGCAAGGTGGGAGCCATGCCGACCGACCGCATCACGGACACCGTGGCCCTGGCGGTGCTGATCGCCTGTACGGCGATCGTCATCGCCCTGATCAACCATCAATGACCAACCGTCGACGAACCACGTGCGACCGGCCCGCCCCGAAGACAGCCACGGGGGCGGGCCGCCCGTCACGAGTCGCCCCTCAGTCCCTCACCGGATCGGGCGGGACGTCCGTCCGGACACCTCGTCGATCTCCGTGTGGGCCTTCTGGAGCAGCTGTGAGGCGAGATCCATGAGCGCGCGGGCGCCCGCGATCTCCTCGCCGACCCGCAGCTGTTCCGGGTCGGACGGGTGCCGCATGGCGTTGCCGTGGGCGCGGAACTCGGTGCCGTCGCCCAGCCGCACCATGGCGGCCGCCCTCGTCCGGTCGCCTTCCTCCTGGAACTCCATCTCGACGTGCCATCCCACGAGCGTGTGCATCATGAGGACCACCTCCTGAGTACTTCCAGGGTGCGCCGCTCGGCCCTCCCTTACCAACCGGTGCGTAGCTGACGAACAAGTCGGTACTTGTGGGACCGATCGCCCGGGAGAAGGATCGAACGCGAGCCGAGGAACGGCTCGCACCTCCCTTTCCAAGACCTGGAGCACACCCATGCCCGCAGCCAAGCCCACACCCACCCCCGTCTCCGTCCTCGGCCTGGGAATGATGGGTTCGGCCCTCGCCTCGGCCTTCCTGCGGGCCGGCCATCCGGTGACCGTCTGGAACCGCTCGCCCGCCAGGACGGGCCCCCTGGTCGCCCAGGGCGCGCTGCCGGCGGCGACGCCCGCGGACGCGGTGGCGGCGAGTCCGCTCGTGGTCCTGTGCCTGCTGACGAACGACAACGTCGACGAGGTCCTCGACGGGCTCGGCGAAGGCGGCCTCGGCGAAGGCGGCCTCGACGGCCTCGACGGCGGCCCGCTCGCCGGAAAGACCCTGGTCAACCTCACCAACGGGACCCCGGAGCAGGCCCGCGCCCTGTCCGCCCGGGCCACGGCGCTCGGCGCGCGGTACGTCGACGGCGGCATCATGGCGGTCCCGCAGATGATCGCGAGCCCGGCGGCGTACGTCTTCTACAGCGGTGACGAGGAGGCGTACGAGACCCATCGGTCGACCCTGGCCGTGCTGGGCGGCACCCGGTGGACGGGTACGGACCCGGGCCTCGCCGCCCTGTACGACCTCGGTCTGCTCACGGGCATGTACGGCATGTTCACGGGTGTCGTGCAGGCGCTCGCCCTGGTCCGCACGGAGAACATCGGCGCCGAGGAGTACGCCGAGCTGCTCGTCCCGTGGATGACGGCGATGCTCGGCGGGGTTCCCGAGATCGCCAGGGCCGTCGACTCCGGAAGCCACCTCACGGACGTGTCCAGCCTGGCCGTGAGCCAGGCGGCGTTCCCGAACTTCCTCTCGACGTTCAGGGCCCAGGGGGTCAGCACCGAGCTGTTCGAGCCCTTCCAGGCCCTCCTGGACCGCGCGGTCGAGGAGGGCTACGCCGGGGACGGCGCGTCGCGCATGGTGGAGCTGCTGATCAAGCGGTGAGAGGGCGGCCGAGCTTCTGGGCGACCTCGGTGGCCCAGTAGGTGAGGATCATCTGCGCCCCGGCCCGGCGGATGCCGGTGAGCGTCTCCAGGATGGCCTTGTCGCGGTCGATCCAGCCCTTCTCGGCCGCGGCCTCGACCATCGCGTACTCGCCGCTGATCTGGTAGGCGGCGACCGGCACGTCCACGGACTCGGCGACCTTGGCGAGCACGTCGAGGTACGGTCCGGCCGGCTTCACCATCACCATGTCGGCCCCCTCCTCCAGGTCGAGGGCGAGTTCGCGCAGCGACTCCCGGAGGTTGGCCGGGTCCTGCTGGTAGGTCTTGCGGTCGCCCTGGAGGGAGGACCCGACGGCCTCGCGGAAGGGGCCGTAGAAGGCGGAGGAGTACTTCGCGGTGTACGCGAGGATCGACACGTCCTCCTTGCCGATGGTGTCCAGCGCGTCGCGGATGACTCCGACCTGGCCGTCCATCATCCCGGACGGTCCGACGACGTGGACGCCGGCGTCGGCCTGGACCTGGGCCATCTCGGCGTAACGTTCCAGCGTCGCGTCGTTGTCGACACGGCCGTGCTCGTCGAGGACGCCGCAGTGCCCGTGGTCGGTGTACTCGTCCAGGCAGAGGTCGGACATGATCACCAGGTCGTCGCCGACCTCGGCCTTCACGTCCCTGATGGCGACCTGCAGGATCCCGTCCGGGTCGGTGCCCGCCGTCCCGGCGGCGTCCTTCTTCTCGTCCTCGGGCACGCCGAAGAGCATGATCCCGGAGACCCCGGCCGCCAGCGCCTCCACGGCCGCCTTGCGCAGGGTGTCCCGCGTGTGCTGGACGACGCCGGGCATCGCGGTGATCGGCCGCGGCTCGGTGATCCCCTCGCGCACGAAGGCGGGCAGGATCAGGTCGGCCGGGCTCAGCCGCGTCTCGGCCACCATCCGCCGCATGGCAGGCGTCGTCCGCAGCCGCCGCGGCCGCGCCCCGGGAAAGGTTCCGTACGAGTTCATACGCCCGAGGCTACGCCCGCGCATGGACCACTTTTGCCGACCCTCTGTGGGCATCCACCCGTAGACCGCACGGGGTGCGGGACCTGTCCGCACGGGGTGCGGGACCTGTAAACCGCACGGGGTGCGGGACCCCGGAAAGGTCCCGCACCCCGTGCGTGTACGAGCTGCTACGTCGTCCGACGCCTCCGCGCGCCCGGCCGCCGCTCCGACGGGCGGGTCACCGGGTCGCCGGCCTCAAGGGCCGCGGCCCGCCGCCGCAGACCGAAGTCCGCGAGGGCCTCGGCGAGCTTGTGCACCGACGGCTCCGGCGACAGGACGTCGACCCGCAGCCCGTGCTCCTCCGCGGTCTTCGCGGTGGCGGGCCCGATGCAGGCGATGACGGTCACGTTGTGCGGCTTGCCGGCGATGCCGACGAGGTTCCGTACCGTCGAGGACGAGGTGAAGAGCACGGCGTCGAAGCCACCGCCCTTGATCGCCTCACGGGTGTCCGCCGGCGGCGGCGAGGCGCGCACGGTCCGGTAGGCGGTGACGTCGTCGACCTCCCAGCCGAGCTCGATGAGCCCGGCGACCAGGGTCTCGGTGGCGATGTCGGCCCGCGGCAGGAACACCCGGTCGATCGGGTCGAAGACGGGGTCGTAGGGCGGCCAGTCCTCGAGGAGACCCGCGGCCGACTGCTCGCCGCTGGGCACCAGGTCCGGCTTCACACCGAAGTCGACGAGCGCCGCGGCCGTCTGCTCGCCGACGGCCGCGACCTTGATCCCGGCGAAGGCCCGGGCGTCGAGCCCGTACTCCTCGAACTTCTCCCGTACGGCCTTGACGGCGTTGACGGAGGTGAACGCGATCCACTCGTAGCGTCCGGTGACGAGCCCCTTGACGGCCCGCTCCATCTGCTGCGGGGTCCGCGGCGGCTCGACGGCGATCGTCGGGACCTCGTGCGGCACCGCACCGTAGGAACGCAGCTGGTCGGAGAGCGACGCGGCCTGCTCCTTCGTGCGCGGCACCAGCACCCGCCAGCCGAAGAGCGGCTTGGACTCGAACCAGGCCAGCTGGTCCCGCTGCGCCGGGGCGCTGCGCTCGCCGACCACGGCTATCACCGGCCGGTGGCCCTCGGGCGAGGGGAGCACCTTGCCCTGCTTGAAGACCTGGGCGATGGTGCCGAGCGTCGCGGTCCAGGTCCGCTGCCGGGTCGTGGTGCCGCCGATGGTCACGGTGAGCGGGGTGTCCGGCTTACGGCCAGCCGCCACCAGTTCACCGGCCGCCGCGGCCACCGCGTCGAGCGTGGTGGAGACGACGACGGTGCCGTCCGAGGCGCCGACCTCGGTCCAGCAGCGGTCGTCGGCGGTGCGGGCATCCACGAAGCGCACATCGGTGCCCTGCGCGTCGCGCAGCGGGACGCCGGCGTACGCGGGGACGCCGACTGCGGTCGCGACGCCGGGGACGACCTCGAAGGGGATGCCCTCGGTGGCGCAGGCGAGCATCTCCTGACCTGCGTTTCCGTCGAGGCCGGGGTCGCCGGTCACCGCACGGACGACCCGCTTGCCGCCGCGTGCGGCCTCCATGACAAGATTGGTCGCATCCCTCAACACGGGGACTCCGGCGGCTGTTGACGCCTCGTCAACAACGGTCAGCTCAGGCGTGCTCACCCCCGCGCGCGCATGGCACCGGACGACTTCGAGCACCTCGGGCTCGGCGATCAGTACGTCCGCGCCGGCGAGGGCTTCGACGGCCCGGAGTGTCAGCAGTCCTGGGTCGCCGGGTCCGGCGCCGAGGAAGGTGACGCTCCCGTGTCCGAAGACGGCCGCGGGCGCGGGGCTGGTGGTCGGGCTGGTGGGGCTCAAAGTGCTCGCTCCCCCATAAGACCGGCCGCACCCTTGGCGAGCATCTCGTCCGCGAGTTCGCGTCCGAGCGCCATCGCCTCGTCGTGCGACGCGGGTACGGGACCGGTGGTGGACAGCTGCACCAGCGTCGAGCCGTCGGTGGTGCCGACGACGCCGCGCAGGCGCATTTCAGTGACAACCTGCCCGCGGCCGGAATCCTCGGCCAGCAGGTCGGCCAGCGCACCCACGGGTGCGGAGCAGCCGGCCTCCAGGGCGGCGAGCAGGGAACGCTCGGCGGTCACGGCGGCCCGGGTGAGCGGGTCGTCGAGCACGGCGAGCGCGGCGACGAGGTCGGCGTCGGACGCCGGGCACTCGATCGCGAGGGCCCCCTGGCCGGGGGCGGGCAGGACGGAGTCGACCGACAGGTGGTCGAGCGACAGGGAGCCGGTGAGCTCCGCCGTCCCGCCGATGCGGTTGAGGCCGGCCGCGGCGAGAACCACCGCGTCCAGTTCTCCACCGCGTACGTATCCGACGCGGGTGTCGATGTTCCCGCGGATCGGCACGGTCTCGATGGTCAGCCCGTGGCTGCGCGCGTACGCGTTGAGCTGGGCGGTCCGGCGCGGCGAACCGGTGCCGATCCGGGCGCCCTCGGGCAGCGTGTCGAGCGTGTGGCCGGCGCGGGCGACGAGCACGTCGCGCGGGTCCTCGCGCTCGGGGATGGCGGCCAGCACCAGGTCGGGGTGCTGGGCCGTCGGAAGGTCCTTCAGGGAGTGGACGGCGAAGTCCACCTCGCCGGCCAGGAGCGCGTCGCGCAGGGCGGCGACGAACACGCCGGTGCCGCCGATCTGCGCGAGGTGCTCACGGGAGACGTCCCCGTACGTCGTGATCTCCACGAGCTCGACGGACCGGCCGGTCGCGCGCCGGACGGCGTCGGCCACCTGCCCGGACTGGGCCATGGCGAGCTTGCTGCGCCTGGTCCCGAGCCTCAGTGCCCTCTCGGTCATACTCGCCCTCGGTTCTTGACGTCGGCGTCATTCAGGTCGGCCCGGGAGACGGAGGCGACCGTCTCCGGGTCGAGGTCGAAGAGTGTCCGCAGCGCGTCGGCGTACCCGGCGCCGCCGGGCTCGCTCGCCAGCTGCTTGACCCGCACGGTCGGCGCGTGCAGGAGCTTGTCGACCACGCGGCGCACGGTCTGGGTGATCTCGGCGCGCTGCTTGTCGTCGAGGTCGGGCAGGCGCCCTTCGAGGCGGGCGACCTCACCGGCGACGACGTCGGCGGCCATGGTCCGCAGCGCGACGACGGTCGGGGTGATGTGCGCGGCGCGCTGGGCGGCGCCGAAGGCGGCGACCTCGTCGGAGACGATGGAGCGGACCTGGTCGACGTCGGCGGCCATCGGCGCGTCGGCGGAGGCCTCGGCGAGCGACTCGATGTCGACGAGCCGTACGCCCGGCATGCGGTGCGCGGCGGCGTCGATGTCGCGGGGCATGGCGAGGTCGAGCAGGGCGAGCGGGGCCGTACGGCCCGCCATGGCGGTCTCGACGGCGTCGCCGGTCAGGACGAGCCCGGTGGCTCCGGTGCAGGAGACGACGATGTCGGCACGTGTCAGTTCGTCGCCGACGGCAACCATCTCGACCGCCCGGGCGGCGACGCCCGTGGATCCGGGCTCGGTGAGGATCTGGACGAGCCGGTCGGCGCGGGCGGCCGTGCGGTTGGCGATCACGATCTCGGAGACGCCGACGCGCGCCAGGGTGGCGGCGGCGAGGGAGGACATCGAACCGGCGCCGATGACCAGCGCCCGCTTGCCCTTGGCCCAGCTGTCGACGTCCGTGGACCCGGCCAGCTGCTCCAGGCCGAAGGTGACGAGCGACTGCCCGGCCCGGTCGATCCCGGTCTCGCTGTGGGCGCGCTTGCCGACCCGCAGCGCCTGCTGGAACAGGTCGTTGAGGAGCCGGCCGGCGGTGTGCAGGTCCTGGCCGAGGGCGAGGGCGTCCTTGATCTGGCCGAGGATCTGGCCCTCGCCGACGACCATGGAGTCGAGCCCGCAGGCCACCGAGAAGAGGTGGTGGACGGCCCGGTCCTCGTAGTGCACGTACAGGTAGGGGGTGAGCTCTTCGAGCCCGACGCCGCTGTGCTGGGCGAGGAGCGTGGACAGCTCGGCGACGCCCGCGTGGAACTTGTCCACGTCGGCGTAGAGCTCGATGCGGTTGCAGGTGGCGAGGACGGCGCCCTCGGCGGCCGGTTCGGCGGCGAGGGTGTCCTGCAGCAGCTTGGCCTGGGTGTCCGCGGCGAGCGAGGCCCGCTCCAGGACGGAGACGGGTGCGCTGCGGTGGCTGAGGCCGACGACGAGGAGGCTCATGCGGGCATCACCGCGGGGACGTCCCCGTCGGGTCCCTTGCGACCGGTGTTCCGGGGCTGGTTCTCGCCCGCGGTGGAGAGCGGCACGGGCGGCGCCGGTACGACGGCGGCCTCGGCCTCCGCCTCCTCGCCGGCCTTGCGCTGCTCGTGGAAGGCGAGGATCTGCAGCTCGATGGAGAGGTCGACCTTGCGCACGTCCACGCCGTCGGGCACGGAGAGCACGGTCGGGGCGAAGTTCAGGATGGAGGTGACTCCGGCGGCCACCAGCCGGTCGCAGACCTGCTGGGCGACGCCCGCGGGGGTCGCGATGACGCCGATGGAGACGCCGTCCTCCTCGATGATCTTCTCGAGGTCGTCGCTGTGCTGGACGGGGATCCCGGCGACCGGCTTGCCGGTCATGGCGGGGTCGGCGTCGATCAGCGCGGCGACGCGGAAGCCGCGGGAGGCGAAGCCTCCGTAGCCGGCGAGCGCGGCGCCGAGGTTACCGATACCGACGATGACGACGGGCCAGTCCTGCGTCAGGCCCAGCTCACGGGAGATCTGGTACACGAGGTACTCGACGTCGTAGCCGACGCCGCGCGTCCCGTACGAGCCGAGGTAGCTGAAGTCCTTGCGCAGCTTCGCGGAGTTGACGCCCGCGGCGGCGGCGAGCTCCTCGGAGGAGACCGTGGGTACGGAGCGCTCCGACAGTGCGGTGAGCGCACGCAGATACAGCGGAAGCCGGGCGACGGTGGCCTCGGGAATTCCTCGGCTACGGGTCGCCGGTCGGTGAGTTCGGCCAGTTGCCACGGTGCTCCTGCGGGATGAGCGGGGCTGCAGGCGGCCGTGTGTCCCAAGACCGCCCCGTCGAATGCAGGCTATGTCTTTGTGAACGCGTGCACAAAGATGGTGTCCGTTTTGTCCGGCCAAAGTGACCGGGGTCACGCGACAGGATCGCGCCGGGACGGAACCACGGAGCGCGTCAGGCCGTTGAATACCCGAAGGGGGCAAAACCGCACACTCTCCTCACGATCACGCCCCCGAAACCCGTCAAAACGTCCACGATGGTAACCGTCTTCGCGTCAGCCACCCAGTTCACGGCGGAGTCGCCCGGCGTCCACACGCCAGAAGGTGTGCTGCTCGCCGTCGACCAGAACCACCGGAATCTGCTCCCAGTACGCCCGGTGCAGCTCCTCGTCCTGGGTGATGTCCTTCTCCTCCCAGCGCGCCCCCGTCTCGGCACAGACGGCCTCGATCACGGCCCGGGCGTCGTCGCAGAGATGACAGCCCGGCTTCCCGATCAGCGTCACCGTCCGCGCGGCGGCGTCGGCGGCGGAGGTGTTCTTCTTCGCTCGTCCAAACATGCCGTCCATTCTGCGCCGCGCCCGACGCCACCCCCGGCCTTAACGGCCGGGACCCCTGTCTCCAGCTTGCCCCCATTGTCCGTTTAACAGGAGAGTCGCGGAGTGTTCACGCCTCGGCATCCCAGGAGGTCGGGAAGTACCGAACAGACTGGCTATGCTCACGACATGGCCGCAATGGGATGGCTCACCCCCCGTAGGCGCTCCGCCACCGCGCGCAGCGTTCTGGCAGGCGAGGCCGCCGCCGAGGCGGCGCGCAAGACCTCGCAACAGCTCGAAGCGGAACGGGAGACGGCGCGCGCCGCCGAGAAGCCGCCGAAGCCCACCGAGCCCGAGTTCCCCGTCGCGGGGGACGCCGAGGCCGCCGCCTTCTTCGACCTCGACAACACCGTGATGCAGGGCGCCGCGATCTTCCACTTCGGCCGCGGCCTGTACAAGCGGAAGTTCTTCCAGCGCCGCGAACTGGCCCGCTTCGCCTGGCAGCAGGCGTGGTTCCGGCTGGCCGGCGTCGAGGACCCCGAGCACATGCAGGACGCCCGCGACAGCGCGCTGTCCATCGTCAAGGGCCACCGCGTCTCCGAGCTGATGTCCATCGGCGAGGAGATCTACGACGAGTACATGGCCGACCGCATCTGGCCCGGCACCCGCGCGCTCGCCCAGGCCCACCTCGACGCCGGCCAGAAGGTCTGGCTCGTCACCGCCGCGCCCGTCGAGACGGCCACGATCATCGCCCGGCGCCTCGGCCTGACCGGCGCGCTCGGCACGGTCGCCGAGTCCGTCGACGGCGTCTACACCGGCAAGCTCGTCGGCGAACCGCTGCACGGCCCCGCCAAGGCGGAAGCCGTGCGCGCGCTGGCCGCCGCCGAGGGCCTGGACCTCAACCGCTGCGCGGCGTACAGCGACTCGCACAACGACATCCCGATGCTCTCCCTGGTCGGGCACCCGTACGCCATCAACCCGGACACCAAGCTGCGCAAGCACGCCAAGGCCCGTGACTGGCGACTGCGGGACTACCGGACCGGCCGCAAGGCCGCCAAGGTCGGCATCCCCGCCGCGGCGGGCGTCGGCGCGCTCGCGGGCGGCACGGCCGCCGCGGTCGCCCTGCACCGCCGACGGCGCTGAGGCAGGGTCCACCCCACCGGAAGGCAGCGGCCCGCACGGCGTGACGGGCCGCTGCCGATACGTTTCGGCTGCGATCATCTCCGACAACCCGGGACCAACACCCCTCACCCGTGCGTGGTCGAACACGACCGCACAGGTCGACTCGCGCGCATTCGCGGCTCCTTACCCCGCAGCGGCGCGGATCACTCCCCGCCCTAGCACTTGAGCACAACAGAGCGTGCGCGCAGTCACACTCGGAAGCAATACGATCAACAACCGGTCACGAAGCGCGATCGATCCCGCCCACAAGCAGTAACCAATGCGACGGAATCGATGATTTGAGCAACTGGGTGTAGCGCTGCCTGTACGAAGCGTTATTCTCCTCAGACGCACAACGGAACCCACACGTCGCCACGACGAGTGAACGGTCCCGCACTGCACGTGATGGAAGCTCTGCCTCTGGGAGTCCCGTGTACCCACACGTCGGGGTTGACGCCTCGGGCCTGGCTACGCTGCGCGCAACGGTCCTCGACCAGTTGCGCGGCTTCGTCCCCACCGCGTACGCCGGCCCTGTCCCCGCCTTTGCCTTCGCCGCACCGGCACCCGCCGGTCCCTGCTATGCCCTCGCCGAGAGCGGAGCCGCTGTCGGCAGAAGGGGCAGCCGCGGCGGCACCGGAACCTCGACCGCCGCCCGCCGCCCCACCGCCGACAGCGACAGCGCGCGCATGATGGACCTCGTCGAGCGCGCCCAGGCCGGTGAGGCCGAGGCCTTCGGCCGGCTGTACGACCAGTACAGCGACACCGTCTACCGCTACATCTACTACCGCGTCGGCGGCAAGGCGACGGCGGAGGACCTGACCAGCGAGACGTTCCTGCGCGCCCTGCGCCGGATCTCCACCTTCACCTGGCAGGGCCGCGACTTCGGCGCCTGGCTGGTGACCATCGCCCGCAACCTGGTCGCCGACCACTTCAAGTCGAGCCGCTTCCGCCTCGAAGTGACCACCGGCGAGATGCTCGACGCCAACGAGGTCGAGCGCAGCCCCGAGGACTCGGTCCTGGAGTCCCTCTCCAACGCCGCGCTCCTCGACGCCGTCCGCCGGCTCAACCCCCAGCAGCAGGAGTGCGTGACCCTGCGCTTCCTGCAGGGCCTCTCGGTCGCCGAGACGGCCCGGGTCATGGGCAAGAACGAGGGTGCGATCAAGACCCTCCAGTACCGGGCCGTGCGCACCCTGGCACGCCTGCTCCCGGACGACGCCCGCTGAGACCCGTTCCGCGCCCCCCGCACGCGCCCCCCACCGACCGCGTCGCGCCCCCACCCCAGCCCTCCCACGCCCCTTTTCTCCACCCTCCCCCCACGTCCCCCCGACCCCCGCCCAACTCACAGTCGGTGACGCCTCGATGACGCACTGGTCCGATCATCTTTCGCGCGTAACCCAAGTGCCGCGCCGCTCGTTGTGCGGGATGCAGGCTCCCTGTGGTCACGCCATGCCCACAGCCACTCACTCTTTCGTGTGGATGTGCTCAAGGTGTGCAACCTTCCGGACACCCCGGGGAGTCGACCGTCATGACGAGAGGAGGTGCCGCCAGTGATCGCGAACGTATCGGCGCACCGGCGGGCGAACGCCTTCGCCCAGGCCCTGGACGATCGGACGCCCGAGGACGCGACGGCCGAGCAGCCCGAGGCCTCGGCCGAACCGGCCGAGCAAGGGCGGCTGTTGGCCCTGGCGAACGGACTCGGCGAGCTGCCGAAGCCGGAGCTGGACCCCGAGGTCAAGGTGGTGCAACGGGCACAGCTCGTCGCCGCCATGGAAGCGATGCTCGCGGAGGGGAGTGCAGCCGCGGGCCCTACGGTGCCGGAGCAGCGGACGTCGAGCGGGCGGGGTGCCCACCGGGCCTCCCCGCTCCGGAAATTGCGCCCCCGCTCCCGCTGGTCGAAGGGGATCGCCGCGGGCGGGCTCACGGTCGGTGTGGCCGCGGGCGCTTTCAGCGGTGTGGCCGCTGCGAGTTCCGACGCCCTCCCCGGTGACTCGCTCTACGGGCTGAAGCGTGGCATGGAAGACATTAAGCTCGGGATGGCGGACGACGACGCCGACCGGGGCGGGATCTATCTGGACCAGGCATCGACCCGGCTCAGCGAGGCCCGCAGGCTCATGGAGCGCGGCCGCGCCGGCGACCTCGACCACGAGTCGCTCAGCGAGATCCGGCGCGTCCTCGGCGGCATGAAGCACGACGCCTCCGAGGGCCACCGGCTGCTGCGCCAGGCGTACCAGCGGGACGGCGAGATCGGCCCGATGGCCCGGCTCAACTCCTTCGCCCAGGCCCACCGCTCCACCTGGATCGGCCTGCGCGACCGCCTGCCGGTCCAGCTCACCGACGTCGGCAACGAGGTCAACGACGTCTTCGTCGCCATAGACGAAGACGTCGAGCCGCTCCAGGGCATGCTCCCGCGCACGCCGGAGAAGGGCGCCGTCGACAGTGGAGGCGCCGCCACCCCGCAGGACACCCCGCGGACGCACACCCAGCGCCCGCCGTCCTCCCCCGCCGCCCCCACCGCGGGCGGCGAGGGCTCCACGCGGCCCCAACCCTCGGGCAGCGGCCCGGGCACGAGCTCGCCGGAGAACGACGGCCTGCTCGGCGGAAACACCGGCGGGCTCCTCGACCAGGCACCGACGGGCGGCACGCAGCCGACCCCCTCGGGCAGCCAGTCGACGCCCCCGATGCCGGACGTCACCCTGCCACCGCTGCTGCCGGGCCTGCTCCCCGGCCTCGGCATCGACAGCGAGGACGCCCGCTAGGACACGGCGGGTGCCCCCTTCGCCGGAAGGGGGCACCCGCCGTGTCGCGTCTCAGAAGAAGACGGACCTCCGCTGCACCAGCAGCTTGTACAGCGTGTGCTGGATCTGCTCCCGGACCTGATCGGTCAGGTTGAACATCAGCATCGGGTCCTCCGCCGCCTCCGGCGGATAGCCGTCCGTCATGATCGGCTCGCCGAACTGGATCGTCCACTTCGTCGGCAGCGGCAGCGCGCCCAGCGGCCCCAGCCAGGGGAACGTGGGTGTGATCGGGAAGTACGGGAAGCCAAGGACACGCGCCAGCGTCTTGGCGTTGCCGAGCATCGGGTAGATCTCCTCCGCGCCCACGATCGAGCACGGCACGATCGGCACCCCGGCCCGCAGCGCCGTCGACACGAACCCGCCCCGGCCGAAGCGCTGGAGCTTGTAC
Source organism: Streptomyces sp. NPDC014870 (assembly GCF_043081505.1). Taxonomy (NCBI): domain Bacteria; kingdom Bacillati; phylum Actinomycetota; class Actinomycetes; order Kitasatosporales; family Streptomycetaceae; genus Streptomyces; species Streptomyces sp. NPDC014870. The sequence goes on along the minus strand of NZ_JBIBWQ010000016.1, from coordinate 6,573 downwards.
CGCTCGCTGAACGGCTTCCCGATCCCCTTGAAGCCCTCCGGCATGACGCCGACGATCTCCCCGGCCCGCAGCAGCCGCTCCGCGTCCTCCGCGCACGCCAGCGTGTGCCCGGCCTTGCGGGCCAGCTCGTTTATCACCGGCAGCATGAAGACCAGGTCCGCGGCGAGCAGCCGCAGATGACGGCCCGCCGGATGGTGGTCGTGCACGGCGACCTGCATCATCAGGCCGTCCAGCGGCAGCGTCCCCGAGTGGTTCGCCACCACCAGGGCGCCGCCCTCGGCGGGGATGTTCTCCACGCCCTTCACGTCCACCCGGAAGTACTTCTCCGCGAGCGGCCGCACGAGCGACATCAGGACCTGGTCGGTGAGCTCCTTGTCGTAGCCGAACTCGTCGACCTCGTACTCACCCGTCACCCGCCGCCGCAGGAACGCGAGCCCGCCCGCGAGCCGCCGTTCCCACGCGTCCCGGCGCGCCACGGAATCCGAGGAGCCCCCGGCGGCGCCGGCCGTGGCACCGCTGCCACTGTCGTCGGCGGCCCGAAGGGGCTCCACCGGGCCCACGGCCCGCGCGGGGGCCTCCTCCGGCCCGTGCTGTCCCGGCAGAGCCCGCACGGCGGCGTCCCCGGCTGCTGCCCTGCCCAGCCGTCCCCGGCGCGTCCGGGACCGGTCGTCGTCGAACGGAATGACCTTGGCGTCCGCCATCGTTACCTGGGCTCCTTCTGATCCAGCCGGGCAGCCACCCGGTCCACCGCCCCCGCGAGCGTCTCCGGCGGCAGCAGCCCCGGACCCCTGCTGCGGACGAAGTCCGCGAACGTCTCGGCCGTCGTGTACCGGGGGGTGAATCCGAGCGTCTCGCGCATCTGGACCGTGGAGACCACCCGGCCATGGGTGAGCAGCCGGATCTGCTCGGGCGAGAAGTCGGTCACCCCGACCGTGCGCAGCGCCGAACCCACCCAGGTGACCGCCGGCAGCAGCACCGGCACCGTCGGCCGCCCCAGCCGCCGCGCGCACTGCGACAGCAGCAGCACCCCGTCCCCGGCCACGTTGAACGTGCCGCTGTTCAGCGTCGCCCGACGCGGCTCGCCCGCCGCCAGGTGCAGCACGTCCACCACGTCGTCCTCGTGGACGAACTGCAGCCTCGGGTCGTAGCCGAACACGGTCGGCATGACCGGCAGCGACAGGTACTCGCCCAGCGGGGAGTCCACCCGCGGCCCCAGGATGTTCGCGAACCGCAGCACGCACACGGCCACGTCCGGCCGGCGCCGCGCGAAGCCCCGCACGTACCCCTCGACCTCGACGGCGTCCTTGGCGAAGCCACCGCTCGGCAGCGACTTCGCCGGGGTGGTCTCGGTGAACACGGCCGGGTCCCGGGGCGCGGAGCCGTAGACGCTCGTACTGGACTTGATCACCAGCCGCCCGATCCGCGGCGACTTCTGGCACGCGCCGAGCAGCTGCATGGTGCCGATGACGTTGGTCTCCTTGATGGACGTCCGGCCGCCGGCGCCCAGCGCCGTCCCCGTGACGTCCATGTGGACCACCGTGTCCACCTCGTGCTCCGCGAGCACCTTGGCGATGGCCGGCTGCCGGATGTCCGCCCGTACGAAGGTGGCCCCACCGAGGTCGTGCGGCGGCGCGACCGCGTCGACCGCGATCACCCGCTCCACATCGGGATCCCGCTGGAGGCGCCGTACGAAACGCCCTCCGAGATGCCGGGCCGCACCGGTGACGAGCACGACCTTGCCCAAGATCAGCGCCTTCCGTCGGTTCTCCGTCGGTACGGGCCTCCGGATGCTCCCTCGAGGCCCTGTGCGCCACCGTAGCGCCTCGGTGTTGCGCCGCGATGACCGCCGTGGGCAACGTCCGGGAACCCGACCCGAAAACGCCACGAAAAAAGCGTGGCCCCGCACCGATTTCGGTGCGGGGCCACGCTCGACGCACAAACAGCCGTCGTTACAGCCGTCGCTTACTTCTTGTTGCGACGCTGAACGCGGGTGCGCTTGAGCAGCTTGCGGTGCTTCTTCTTGGCCATCCGCTTGCGCCGCTTCTTGATAACAGAGCCCACGACTACCCTCGCTCACTTCTTCTCACTCGGTGCGGGGCGTCTGGGCCCACACGACCTACGTCGGCCTAGCCTACCGGCCCGAGCGCCGAGCTTGTAATCCGAGGGGTTCACAAGCTCCGGCTAGGCCGTCTCCACCCCCACGAAAGACTCCCTGAGGTACTCGTGAACCGCCTGTTCCGGGACCCGGAAGGACCTGCCCACCCGAATCGCCGGCAGATGACCGCTGTGCACCAAGCGGTACACGGTCATCTTCGACACACGCATCACCGAGGCGACCTCCGCCACGGTAAGAAACTTGACCTCGTTGAGAGGCCTATCGCCAGCAGCCATGACCCACCTGTACCTTCCGCACACGACGCCCACCGGCTTCCCCTCCGGTGACCCTGCGTCGCTGTGCGCTCACGCTCCAGACTAGGGGCGTGTGGTACGAGTGGGGAAGAGGAGCAGCCATCGGCCGTTTACCGTGACAGACACGCTCGATTGAGTACATAGCGAGTGAGCGGCCGGTAATGGTCGGGGCACACCCCATCGTCAAGCGGAACGGCCACCGAGACCTGCCCCTCGGCCTCCCCGACAAACAGCGCGGGATCGTCCGTGTCGGCCAGACCGATGGCCTCGATACCCAGCTGACCTGCACCGCAGACCCAGCCGTGATCCCCGATGACCAGTTCCGGAAGCGGCCAGCCGCCCTCCACGACCCCCTCGAGAGCGGCCCTAACCGGCAGCGGCGAGTGGGTGTGCGCCCCCGTCTCACGCCCCGTTCCCGGCAGACCGGGTTCTCGCACCAACGCCACACCGCGCGCGTAGTCGAGGATGTACGTGCGTAGACCGAACCGGGTCGTTATGTCGACACATCGCCCCTGCGCGGGGGTGAGGACAAGACATCCCACCGCCGACAGAGCGTCTGCGAGCGCAGCGTAGAACCCCAGCAATCGGTGCGGATGTCCGGTCCCGATCAGCACCGGAGCCCGCCGCCCGGCCGCCTCGCCCAGACGCTCCGCGAACGCCTCCAACGCGTTCAACGTCCGCTCCGGATCGATGACATCGGGCCCCGAACGGTGCGCCGGATCCCCCGACACCCCGCACTTGTCGGCCATCAGCCGCAGCAAGTCTCCCTCGCCCCAACCCCATTCGGGGTCGAGGCCCAGCATCACCCGTGGATCCCGCGCGGCGAAGAGCCGATAACTGCGCAGACTCTCCTCCCGCGAGGTCGCCACCGTCCCGGCCAACCCCGCCGCCAACAGATGCGCCCGCAGCGCCCCGGTACTCAGCACCTCTCGATGCTGCCGCAGCCCACCTGACGACGGGCCAAAACCCGTCCGAGACCGCACAGTCGGCGTAACCGCGCGACCGCGGCCCGGACCCCGTGCTACGCCAGCAGCCCCCGCAGCGGGAACGACGCCCGCCGCGTCGCGAGGACCGCCTGGTCGAGCCGGTCGGCGGGGTCGTACCCCTCCTCCCAGTCCCGCCAGCCCACCGGCCACCGCCCGTCCGTCATCCGCACCGGCCCCGGCTGCCGCGTCCGCGCGTACACCAGGTCCCGCCACGACGCCGGGATCTCCGACGCGGGCTCGATCTCGGCATGCCCGGCGATCCCCACCAGATGCGTCCACGACCGCGGTACGACATCCACGACCGCGTATCCGCCGCCACCCAGCGCGACCCACTTCCCACCGTCCACGTGCGCGTGGGCCAGCTCGTGGCAGGCGACCTGCACCGCACGCTGGGCGTCCAGCGACACCGCCAGATGCGCCAGCGGGTCCTCGAAATGCGTGTCCGCCCCGTGCTGGGTCACCAGGACCTGCGGCCGGAAGTCCGCGAGCAGCTCGGGTACGACCGCGTGGAAGGCCCGCAGCCAGCCCGCGTCCCCGGTCCCCGCAGGCAGCGCCACGTTCACCGCCGAGCCCTCACCGGCCCCGGCCGCGCCCGTCTCCTCCGGCCACCCGGTCTGCGGAAACAGCGTCCTCGGGTGCTCGTGCAGCGAGATGGTCAGGACCCTCGGGTCCTCCCAGAACGCCGCCTGCACCCCGTCCCCGTGGTGCACGTCCACGTCCACGTACGCCACCCGCTCCGCACCCAGCTCCAGCAGCCGGGCGATCGCGAGCGACGCGTCGTTGTAGATGCAGAAGCCGGACGCGGACCCCGGCATCGCGTGGTGCAGCCCACCCGCGAAGTTCACCGCGTGCGCGGCCTCACCGCGCCACACCGCCTCCGCCGCCCCGACCGACTGCCCCGCGATCAGCGCGGACGCCTCGTGCATCCCCGAGAACGCCGGATCGTCGACCGTACCGAGCCCGTACGCCTGGTCCGCGGCCCTCGGGTTCGCCGAAGCCGCCCGCACGGCCGCCACGTAGTCCTCACGGTGCACGAGCCGCAGCGTCGAATCACCGGCCGGCTTCGCCGCCACCACGTCCACGGCACGGTCGAGCTCGTACGCCCGCACCAGCCCCATGGTCAGCGCGAGCCGAAGGGGATCCATCGGGTGCTGGGACCCGAAGTCGTACTGCGTGACAGCTTCATCCCACATCAACAGTGCGCGGCCGCTCATGCCCGCCACCGTATCGGGCCGCCCGAGAACCGAACGACGTGGCGTACACCACCGTCACCAGGACCAGCACCATCGGCACGAGCATCGCCCCCCGATAGCTCCACGCGTCCCCGAGCGCCCCGACCAGCGGGGAGCCGATCAGGAACCCCACGTAGTTGAAGACGTTCAGCCGCGCGACCGCCGCGTCGCTCGCCCCCGGGAAGAGCCGCCCGGCCGCCGCGAACGTCTGCGGCACGATCACACTGAGCCCGAGCCCGAGAACGGTGAACCCGACCATCCCCACCCAGGCCCCCGGCGCCACGGCGACCACCGCGAACCCCAGCGCCGCAAGCACCGCCCCACCCCGCACCACGGCGGCCGCGCCCAGACGGCGCACTCCGAAGTCGCCCACGGCCCGCCCGAGCAGCGTGGTGACCATGTACGCGTTGTACGGCACCGTCGCCAGCTCCTCCGAACTGCCGAGCACGTCCTGCAGGTACTTGGCGCTCCAGTTCGAGACGGTCGAGTCCCCGATGTACGCGAAGGTCATCACGAGGCAGAGCGGCAGCAGCAGCTTGAAGGCCACCCCACCGCCCTCGCCCTTGCCGATGTCGACGGCAGCGGGCGCGACCGCCCCACCGAAGTACCACCGACCGCCCACGAACGCCGCCGGCAACAGCACCGCCACGACGGGCAGGTACGACACGAACAGCGGCAGATCCCAGTGCGCCCCGGCCCAGGCGAGCGAGGCCCCCGCGATCCCGCCCAGGCTGTACGCGGCGTGGAACCCGAGCATGATGGACCGCCCGTACGCCCGCTGCAGGCTCACCCCCAGCATGTTCATGGAGGCGTCCAGGGCGCCGACCGCGAGCCCGAACACCCCGAGGGCGACGGCGGCCTGCCACAGCTGATCCCCCGCCCCCACGGCGAGCAGCGCGAGCAGGACGAGCGGCTGGGCCCACCGCAGCACCACCCCCGGCCCCACCCGCGCCACGACCTTCTCGGTCGCCACACTGGACACACCGGCGAGGATCGGTACGGCGGCGAGGAAGAGGGGCAGCAGCCCGTCGGAGATCCCGTAGCGGTCCTGGATGGCCGGTATTCGGGTCACCAGGAGCGCGAACGTCACTCCCTGTACGAAGAAACTGAACGCGAGGGATCCCCGCCCACGCCGCAACCGCGCATCCGTCATGGCCGCACAGAGTAGGCCCAGGCGCTACCCGTGGGTAGATGGATCACAGACCCAAAATCGCCGGAAGCTCGTCCATCCCTCCGAAGAACCCGGTGGCGCCGGCGAGCTTCTCCTCGGACGTCATCGCGGTGAACCCGTACACGTCCATCCCGGCGGCCAGCGCCGCCTGGACGCCGAGCCGACTGTCCTCGACGACCACGCACCGCTCCGGCGCGACCCCCATCCGCGCGGCGGCATGAAGGAAGAGGTCGGGCGCCGGCTTCCCCCGCCCGACGTCCTGGGCGCTGAAGATGTTCTCGTCCCGGAACCACACGTCGAGCCCGGTCTTCCGGTGCCCGACCCGGATCCGCTCATGGGACCCGGAGGACGCGAGACAGTACGGAACGCGGGCGTCGACGAGCTGCTTCAGCACATCGGTCACCCCGACGACAGGCTCCAACTCCCGCTCGAAGGCGGCGAACGTACGGGCATGCAGGGTCGCGTCGAAGTCCGCGGGCAGCCGCTGCCCGGTCCGCTCCCCGATCAGGTCGTGTACGCGATGGACGGCGGCGCCCATGTAGTCGCGCAGGGAGTCCTCGTAGGAGGTGGGGTGCCCGAGCTCGGTCAGATAGCCGGCCAGGATGGTGTTGGCGACGGGCTCACTGTCGACGAGCACACCGTCGTTGTCGAAGACGACCAGGTCATAGCGCATGCCTCAACGATAATTGGCCGTGAACGCAGAAAAGCCCCGCACCAGATGGTGCGGGGCTTTCCCACAATGATTGTTCGGCGGCGTCCTACTCTCCCACAGGGT
>NZ_JBIBWQ010000015.1:0-259131 GCF_043081505.1 Streptomyces sp. NPDC014870 | reverse complement strand
AAACGCCCGGTTACATTCCGAACCCGGAAGCTAAGCCTTTCAGCGCCGATGGTACTGCAGGGGGGACCCTGTGGGAGAGTAGGACGCCGCCGAACTCCCGCCCTTTTAGCTCAGTCGGTAGAGCGTCTCCATGGTAAGGAGAAGGTCAACGGTTCGATTCCGTTAAAGGGCTCCAGCGAAAACAAGAAGGCCCCCGCCATCAGGCGGGGGCCTTCTTTGTTTTGTGCCGTGGGGGAGCTGACCGGAGCGGGACCCCGCTCTACCGGAGTAGAGCAGGGCCCCGATTCTCAGAGGGCCTTCAGGGGCTCCGGGATGCGCATGGCCAGGATGGCCATGTCGTCGGAGGCGGGCTCCTGGGCGAAGCGCTCGACCGCGCGGAGGATACGGGCGGCGACGGCGCCGGCCGTCAGGCCCGTACAGGTCTTGAGGACCTCGATCAGGCCGTCGTCGCCGAGCATCCTCGTACCCTCGCGGCGTTCGGTGACGCCGTCCGTGACGCAGAGGAGGACGTCGCCCGGTTCGAGGGTGATGGTCTGCTCGTACAGCTCCAGGTCGTCGATGACGCCGAGCAGGGGCTGCGGGTCGGCGGCCGGGACGACCGTGCCGTCCTGGCGGAGGCGCAGGGGCAGCGGGTGGCCGGCGCAGACGACCTTGAGGTTGGCGGAGCCGTCCGGCTGGGGCCACAGCTCCCCGTAGAGGAGCGTCAGGAAGCGGCTGCGGGCGCCCTCGTCGAGGATGGCGGCGTTGAGGCGCTCCAGGACGGCGGGGCCGCCGAAGCCCTCGCGGGCCAGCAGGCGCAGGGCGTGGCGGGCCAGGCCCGTGACGGCGGCGGCCTCCGGACCCGTACCGCAGACGTCGCCGATGGCGAAGCCGTAGGCGTTGTCACGGATCGGGAAGAGGTCGTAGAAGTCTCCGCCGACCTCGTTGCCCTCGCCGGCCGCGCGGTAGATGACCTCGACCTCGACGTTGTCGATCTGGGGGAGGCCGGGCGGCAGCAGGCTGCGCTGGAGCGACTGGCTGATCGCCATGCGCTCCGAGTAGAGGCGGGCGTTGTCCAGGGCGAGGGCGGCTCGGCGGGAGAGGTCCTCGGCGAGCTCCAGGATCTCCTGGCGGAAGTGGTCCTCGGACGGCTTGCCCAGGGTGAGCATGCCGATGACGCGGTTGCGGGCCACCAGGGGCAGGACCACCGTCTCGCCGCCGACCGCTGCGGCCGTGGCGAGGGTGGTGTCGATGCCCGAGGACAGCGGGCCGCTGCCGTGGCCGAGTTCGCGCATGGAGGTGGAGAGCGCGGCTCGGTGGGCGGCTTCGCCCGGGGCGGTCCAGACGCGGGCGCCGGGGGTGGGTACCGGGTCCGGCGGGGCGATGGAGGACAGCAGGGCCTTGAGGCCGTCGATGCGGTCCTCGTCCTCGTGCAGGACGTACGAGAGGTACGGGTCCGAGGCCTGGTCGGCGATCGTGTAGACGGCGCACCAGGTGGCGAGGGTCGGGACGGTCATCTGGGCCATGAGGGCCAGCGTCTGGTCGCGGTCGAGGGTGCCGGCCAGCAGGTCGGAGGCCTCGACGAGGAAGCTGAGGGAGCCTCGGCGGAGGCGTTCGAGCTCGCCGAGGCGGGCCGACTCGACGGCGAGCGCGATGCGGTCGGCGGCGAACTGGAGGCGCAGGGCCTCCTCGTTGGAGTAGCGGTTGGAGCCTTCGGCGGCGACGCCGAGGGAGCCGGTGAGGCGGCCCTCGACCTTCAGGGGCACGGTGACGACGGAGCGCATGCCGGTGCCTTCGAGGAGCGGTACGGCGCCGGGGACGGCCGCGAGGTCCTCGTGGACGGCCGGCATCCGGGCGGAGCCGTAGCGGCTGGCGCCGGTCTCCACGGGGACGCGGGCGAAGCGCTGGCGGGCGGAGGGGAGGCCGGTCGTGGCCCGGACCTCCAGCTCGGTCTCGTCGTCGGTGGCCAGCAGGAGGAAGGCGGAGTCGCCGTCGAGCATGTCGCGGGCGCGCTCCACCGTGCGCTGCAGGAGGCCGTCGAGGTCGTCGGGGGCCGGGGAGCCGATGAAGACCTCGAAGGGGTCCGTGGCGCGGCTCTCGGCGCCGGGGTCGGAGACCGCGGGGCGCTGCGGGGTCTGCAGGACGGCGCGCTCGGACTCCCGTACGAGGAGGCAGACCGTCGAAGGGTCTCCCACGGCGTCGCGTACGCGCAGGTGGGAGGCGTAGACGGGGATGACGCGACCGTCGGCGCAGCGGATGCCGTAGCTGCCCTCCCAGCGGGAGAGACGCAGGGCCTCTGCGAGGCCGGTGCCGATGCCGGGGGTGTGCGGCCAGGCGGCGAGGTCGCCGAGGGGCTTTCCGATGACCTGTTCGGCGGCGTAGCCGAAGAGCTCCTCCGCGTCCTCGTTCCAGGAGGAGATGGCGCCGCCGCGGTCGATCTGGGCGACGGCGACGCGGACGCGGCTGTCGGCGGTGGGGAGGAGGGCGTCGGGGAGGACCGGTCCTGCGGAGCGGGTGCCGATCGGGCGCTCGGGAAGATCGAGCTGGAACCAGACATGTTTGTGCGTGGACGTGTACTCGACGCCCCAGCGGGAGGCGAGTGCGGCGCACAGGAGGAGGCCCCGGCCGTTCTCGCGGTCGGGGTGGGCGAGCGTGCGGCCGCCCTGGACGGGGATCTCGCGCTCGGGGTAGCGGTCGGCCACCTCGACGCGTACGCCGTCATCGGCGCGCAGGCACAGGACGTCGGCGGCGGTGCCGGCGTGGATCACGGCGTTGGTGACGAGTTCGCTGGTCAGGACGACGGCGTCGTCGACGACCTCGGCGTATCCCCAGCCCTGGAGGGTGTCCCGGACGAAGGCGCGGGCGGTCGCCACGGACCGCCCTACCGGGTCGAAGGTGGCAGCCGCCCGCGCGGTGATCACAGAACTCCTCGTACGCGTTTCGACGCCCGGCTCCGCCATGGTCGGTCTGCCCCTCCCGCTGCGCCCGGTGGTCGTTTCGCGCCACCCCGCCCCCGCCGGGCGGCCCGGGGCGGTTGGACAGCCGGATGCCAGGTTACTTACCTTCGCTGTCCGGGCGGATGCCGGTCGCAACTGTTTCCGCCCTACGGGGGCGGGGACGCTATGCGAAGCTGCCGAACTGTTATCGCCAGGTTCGGCAGCGGTGAAACACTGGGCACGCTTGTGGTGACGGCCCGGGCAGTACGGTCAACCCCTTCGGGAGGGACACGGTGGAGTCTGGCACGGCGGCGCGGCGCGGTGGCGGCGGCACGACGCGCGCGAAGGGCGGACGGCCCCGGAGCGGTGAGACGGTGCAGGTGGACGCGGCGGCCATGGAGCGGCTGCTGGCCGCCCTGGTGTCGATGCGGGACGGGAACTTCCGTAAACGGCTGACCGTGTCGGGCGACGGGATGATGGCGGAGATCTCCGCCGTCTTCAACGAGGTCGCCGACCGGCAGATGCATCTGACCGGTGAGCTGTCGCGGGTCCGGCGCATGGTGGGGCGTGAGGGCAAGCTGTCCGAGCGTCTGGAGGCCGGGCCCAGCGAGGGTGCGTGGCTGGCGGCGATCGAGGCCGCGAACGCGCTCGTCGACGACATGACGCGGCCGGTCTCCGAGGTCGGGCGGGTGCTGTCGGCGGTGGCCGAGGGCGATCTGGCTCAGCGGATGGACCTGCGGTCGGAGGGGCCGGAGGGCCGGCCGCTGCGCGGGGAGTTCCTGAAGGTCGCCCGGACCGTGAACAACCTGGTCGACCAGCTGTCCGCGTTCACGGACGAGGTGACGCGGGTCGCCCTGGAGGTCGGTACGGAGGGCATTCTGGGCGGTCAGGCCCAGGTGCGGGGCATGTCCGGTTCGTGGAAGGACCTCACGGACTCGGTCAACACCATGGCGTACCGGCTGACGGCGCAGGTGCGGGACATCGCGCTCGTCACGACGGCGGTGGCCAAGGGTGATCTGTCCCGGAAGGTCACGGTTCATGTGGCCGGGGAGATGCTCCAGCTGAAGAACACCGTCAACACGATGGTGGACCAGCTGTCGTCGTTCTCGTCCGAGGTGACGCGAGTCGCCCGTGAGGTGGGTACCGAGGGCGAGCTGGGCGGCCAGGCGGAGGTCGCCGGGGTCGGAGGTGTGTGGAAGGACCTCACCGACTCCGTCAACACGATGGCGGGAAACCTCACCAATCAGGTGAGGGGTATCGCGGAGGTCACCACGGCGGTCGCCAACGGCGATCTGTCCCAGAAGGTCACGGTCAGTGCGCGCGGCGAGGTCGCGCAGCTCGCGGACACCATCAACCAGATGACCGAGACGCTGCGGACGTTCGCCGACGAGGTGACCCGGGTGGCGAGCGAGGTCGGTGCCGGGGGTGTGCTCGGCGGCCAGGCGCAGGTGCCCGGCGCGGCCGGCACATGGAAGGACCTGACCGACTCGGTCAACACCGTCTTCCGGAACATCACCACGCAGGTGCGGGACATCGCGCAGGTCACGACGGCGGTGGCCAATGGTGACCTGTCGCAGAAGGTCACGGTCAATGTGGCCGGCGAGATGCTGGAGCTGAAGAACACCGTCAACACGATGGTGGACCAGCTGTCGGCGTTCGGTTCCGAGGTGACCCGGGTCGCGCGGGAGGTCGGTGTCGAGGGTCTGCTCGGTGGGCAGGCGCACGTACCGGGCGCGGCGGGGACCTGGAAGGACCTGACGGACTCGGTGAACACGGCGTTCCGCAACCTGACGGGTCAGGTGCGGGACATCGCGCAGGTCACGACGGCGGTGGCCAATGGTGACCTGTCGCAGAAGGTCACGGTCGACGTGGCCGGCGAGATGCTGGAGCTGAAGAACACCGTCAACACGATGGTGTCGCAGCTGTCGAACTTCGCCGACCAGGTGACGCGGATGGCGCGTGACGTGGGCACCGAGGGACGCCTCGGCGGTCAGGCGCGGGTGGACGGTGTCTCCGGTACGTGGAAGGAGCTCACCGACTCCGTCAACTTCATGGCCGGCAACCTGACGTCGCAGGTGCGGCAGATCGCGCAGGTCACGACGGCGGTGGCGCGGGGTGACCTGTCGCAGAAGATCGACGTGGACGCGCGCGGCGAGATCCTGGAGCTGAAGAACACCATCAACACGATGGTCGACCAGCTCTCCGCGTTCGCGGAGCAGGTGACCCGGGTGGCCCGTGACGTGGGTACGGAGGGCCGCCTCGGCGGTCAGGCGCAGGTGCCGGGCGTCGCGGGCGTGTGGCGTGATCTGACGGACTCGGTGAACGGCATGGCCGGGAACCTCACCGCCCAGGTCCGTAACATCGCGGGCGTCGCCACGGCGGTGGCGCGGGGTGACCTGTCGCAGAAGATCGACGTGGACGCGCGCGGCGAGATCCTGGAGCTGAAGAACACCCTCAACACCATGGTCGACCAGCTCTCCAGCTTCGCGGAGCAGGTGACGCGGGTGGCCCGTGAGGTGGGTACGGAGGGCATCCTGGGCGGTCAGGCCGAGGTGCAGGGGGTCTCCGGCACCTGGAAGGACCTCACCCAGTCGGTGAACTTCATGGCCAACAACCTGACCTCGCAGGTGCGGAACATCGCCGAGGTCACCACGGCGGTCGCCAAGGGCGATCTGTCGAAGAAGATCACCGTCGACGCCAAGGGCGAGATCCTTGAGCTGGTGACGACCGTCAACACGATGGTCGACCAGCTGTCCAACTTCGCCGACGAGGTGACGCGAGTCGCCCGTGAGGTGGGTACGGAGGGCATCCTCGGCGGCCAGGCGCGGGTGCGCGGGGTCACCGGCATCTGGAAGGACCTGAGCGACAACGTCAACCTGATGGCCAACAACCTGACGAGTCAGGTGCGGAACATCTCCCGGGTCTCCTCGGCGGTCGCCAATGGCGACCTGACGAAGAAGGTGACGGTCGAGGCGCGCGGCGAGGTCGCCGAGCTCGCCGACACCGTCAACACGATGGTGACGACCCTGTCGTCGTTCGCCGACGAGGTGACGCGAGTCGCCCGCGAGGTGGGTACGGAAGGCGAACTGGGCGGCCAGGCACGGGTTCCGGGCGTCTCGGGCACCTGGAAGGACCTGACCGAGTCGGTGAACTCGATGGCGTCGAACCTGACGGGCCAGGTGCGCCAGATCGCCGCCGTCACCACCGCCATCGCCAAGGGCGACCTGACCAAGAAGATCGACATCGACGCGCGCGGTGAGATCCAGGAGCTCAAGAACACCATCAACACGATGGTCGACCAGCTGTCCTCCTTCGCGGAGGAGGTCACGCGGGTGGCCCGTGAGGTGGGTACGGAGGGCATCCTCGGCGGCCAGGCGCGCGTGCGGGACGTCGACGGCACCTGGAGCGACCTGACCGAGTCCGTGAACGAGATGGCCGGGAACCTGACCCGGCAGGTGCGCGCGATCGCGGCCGTCGCCACGGCGGTGACACGGGGCGATCTGAACCTGAAGATCGACGGCGTGGACGCGGCCGGCGAGATCCAGGCGCTCCAGGACAACATCAACACCATGATCGCCAACCTGCGCGACACGACCCTCGCCAACGAGGAGCAGGACTGGCTCAAGGGCAACCTGGCCCGGATCTCCGGTCTCATGCAGGGCAGGCGCGATCTGGACGACGTGGCCTCGCTCATCATGAGCGAACTGACGCCGGTCGTCTCCGCCCAGCACGGCGCCTTCTTCGTGGCGATGCCGACCGGCTCCGCGACCGGCGGCGCCGAACTCGGCCGGCAGGGGGAGAGCGCGTACGAGCTGCGGATGCGCGGCAGTTACGGCTACTCGGCCGGGTCCATGCCCACCTCGTTCCGGCCCGGTGAGACGCTCATCGGGACGGCGGCCGAGGAGAAGCGGACGATCCAGGTCAACGTTCCGCCGGGCTATCTGAAGATCTCCTCGGGGCTCGGCGAGGCCGCCCCGGCGCATGTGATCGTCCTCCCCGTCCTCTTCGAGGGGAAGGTGCTGGGTGTGATCGAGCTGGCGTCCTTCCAGCCGTTCACGCAGATCCAGCGGGACTTCCTCAACCAGCTCGCCGAGCTGATCGCCACCACGGTCAACACCATCAGCGTCAACACCAAGACCGAGGTGCTCCTGAAGCAGTCCCAGGAGCTGACCGAGCAGCTGCGGGAGCGTTCGGCGGAGCTGGAGCACCGGCAGAAGGAGCTCCAGGGCTCCAACGCGGAGCTGGAGGAGAAGGCCGAGCTGCTGGCCCGGCAGAACCGGGACATCGAGGTGAAGAACACCGAGATCGAGGAGGCCCGGCAGGTCCTGGAGGAGCGGGCCGAACAGCTCGCTGTCTCCATGCGGTACAAGTCCGAGTTCCTGGCCAACATGTCGCACGAGCTGCGGACGCCGCTCAACTCGCTGCTGATCCTGGCCAAGCTGCTCGCCGACAACGCGGACCACAACCTCTCGCCGAAGCAGGTCGAGTTCGCGGAGACCATCCACGGCGCCGGTTCCGACCTGCTGCAGCTGATCAACGACATCCTCGACCTGTCGAAGGTCGAGGCGGGCAAGATGGACGTCTCCCCGACCCGTATCGCGCTGGTGCAGCTCGTCGACTACGTCGAGGCGACCTTCCGGCCGCTCACCGCGGAGAAGGGGCTCGACTTCTCGGTCCGGGTCTCCCCCGAGCTGCCCGCCACGCTCCACACCGACGAGCAGCGCCTGCTCCAGGTGCTGCGCAACCTGCTGTCCAACGCGGTGAAGTTCACCGACTCGGGCGCCGTGGAGCTGGTCATCCGGCCGGCCGGGACGGACGTGCCGCAGTCGATCCGCGAGCAGCTCCTGGAGTCCGGTTCGCTGCGCGACCCGGAGGCCGATCTGATCGCGTTCTCGGTGACGGACACCGGCATCGGGATCGCCGCGGGCAAGATGCGGGTGATCTTCGAGGCGTTCAAGCAGGCGGACGGCACGACCAGCCGCAAGTACGGCGGTACGGGCCTGGGTCTGTCGATCAGCCGGGAGATCGCACGGCTGCTCGGTGGCGAGATCTACGCGGCGAGCGAGCCGGGGCGCGGCTCCACGTTCACGCTCTACCTGCCGCTGAGCCCCGGCGAGCTGCCCTCGCCCGGCTACGGGCCGGGGGAGCAGGGGATGGTCGACCCGCGCACGGGTCTGGAGGACGGCGCGGTGGACGAGATCCTGCCGCCGTTCCCGCCCGCGCCGATGGCGGCCGATCTGCGCTCCGGCGCGGGGGCGCTGTTCCGGCACCGGCGCAAGACGGTGCAGCAGTCCGGGTTCGACGAGCGGCAGCCGGCGCTGCCGGGCCAGCCGGCCCGTGGCGGTCAGGCCGAGCCGGCGGCGGCCGACGAGGAGCGGGTGGAGGCGGAGCCGCGCCGCACCTTCCTGTTCGGCGGCGAGAAGGTGCTGATCGTGGACGACGACATCCGTAACGTCTTCGCGCTCACCAGCGTCCTGGAGCAGCACGGGCTCGCGGTGCTGTACGCGGAGAACGGCCGGGAGGGCATCGAAGTCCTTGAGCAGCACGACGATGTGACGGTCGTTCTGATGGACATCATGATGCCCGAGATGGACGGATACGCGACGACGACGGCGATCCGCCGGATGCCGCAGTTCGCCGGGCTGCCGATCATCGCGCTGACCGCGAAGGCGATGAAGGGCGACCGGGAGAAGGCGATCGAGTCGGGTGCCTCCGACTACGTCACCAAGCCGGTCGACCCCGATCACCTGCTGTCGGTGATGGAGGAGTGGATGCGCGGAAACGGAAGCGAGGGTTGTTGACGCACTGTCGCCGCGGGCGTGTGAGAGGGCGGGATACGGGGAACCTTCTGGTCTCTCACCACGTTTCTGCTACGTGCACAGTGACATCGTGGTGACAGGGTGTGGCGACAGGCGGGGTGCGGCTACCATGACCGGCACAAGGACGGACGGCGCATGGGAGTCGTCTTCTGGGGCGGCGCCCGGTGCTTCCCCCGGCTCGGCGAGTCGGGGAGAGCCGATGCCGGGGCGAGGAGGACGGGGCATGGTGCAGAAGGCCAAGATCCTCCTGGTCGATGACCGGCCGGAGAATCTGCTGGCGTTGGAGGCCATTCTCTCCGCGCTCGATCAGACGCTGGTGCGGGCATCGTCCGGGGAGGAAGCGCTCAAGGCGCTGCTGACCGATGACTTCGCGGTCATTCTGCTGGATGTCCAGATGCCGGGCATGGACGGGTTCGAGACGGCCGCGCACATCAAGCGGCGCGAGCGGACCCGGGACATCCCGATCATCTTCCTCACCGCGATCAACCACGGACCGCACCACACCTTCCGCGGGTACGCGGCGGGCGCGGTCGACTACATCTCCAAGCCGTTCGACCCGTGGGTGCTGCGCGCCAAGGTCTCGGTCTTCGTAGAGCTGTACATGAAGAACTGCCAGCTGCGCGAACAGGCCGCGCTGCTCCGGCTCCAGCTGGAGGGCGGCGGTTCCGGCGGCCACGCCAAGGAGTCGGCAGGACTGCTCGCCGAGCTCTCCGCCCGTCTCGCGGCGGTCGAGGAGCAGGCCGAGGCGCTGTCCAAGCAGCTCGACGACGACTCGGCGGACGCCGCGGCCGTCGCGACCGCCGCCCATCTGGAGCGCAAGCTCACGGGGCTGCGGCGGGCTCTGGACGCCCTGGAGCCCGGTGCGGGCGGACCGTCCGTGCTGCCCTCGCAGAGCTGACGTGGCGTCAAGGTGTGGGCGCCCGCGGTGAGCGGGCGTCAGTTTCACGCCCTCGTAAGGACGACACGAACGGGTGAGCCCGGATGGGCACGTGTCCGACGCGGCTCACACCGGTAACCTCAGCATCATGGCCTCACGTACGTCCGGCAAGGGTTCCCAGGGCGCGGCGGGCACCGCGAAGCCGCGCGCCGGCCGTACGAGCGGCGCCGCGAAGAAAGCGGCGCCCGCCAAGCCGCCCGCGAAGAAGACCGCGGCGAAGAAAGCCGTGCCCGCCAAGCGCGCGCCCGCCAAGAAGGCCGCCGCGAAGAAGCCGGCGCCCAAGCCCGCGCCGTCCCCGACCGGGGGCGTGTACCGGCTCGCGCGCGGGCTCTGGCTCGGGCTCGCGCACGGCGTGGGGGCGCTGTTCCGGGGGATAGGGCGCGGAGCGAAGGGGCTCGACCCCGCGCACCGCAAGGACGGCCTGGCGCTGCTGCTGCTCGGCGTCGCCCTGGTCGTCGCCGCCGGTACCTGGTCCAACCTCCGGGGCCCGGTCGGCGACCTCGTCGAGATGCTCGTCACCGGGGCGTTCGGCCGCCTCGACCTGCTCGTGCCGCTGCTGGTCGGCGCGATCGGCGTCCGGCTGATCCTGTACCCGGAGAAGCCCGAGGCCAACGGCCGGATCGTCATCGGTCTGTCCGCCCTCGTCATCGGGGTGCTCGGACAGGTCCACATCGCCTGCGGCTCGCCCGGCCGGGGCGAGGGCACCGAGGCCATGCAGGACGCCGGTGGGCTCATCGGCTGGGCGGCGTCCAAGCCGCTGATCTTCATGACCGGCGAGGTCCTCGCCGTACCGCTGCTCGTGCTGCTCACGATCTTCGGCCTGCTCGTCGTCACCGCGACCCCCGTCAACGCCATCCCGCAGCGGCTGCGCGCGCTCGGCGCCCGGCTGGGCCTGGTCGAGCCGGCGTACGACCCGGAGGCCGACGAGGAGGCCTACGGGGACGACTGGCGCGGGGCGCGCGAGGCGCGGGAGGGCGACCCGCAGCCGGGTGCGCGCGCCCGGCGCACGCCCTCCGGTGCCTCGCAGGTGTACGACGTCGACCAGGCCGAGGAGGAGGCGCTCACCCGGCGCAAGCGGCCGCGCAGGCCCTCGGTGCAGCCCGCCTTCGACCGGCCCATGGACGCGGTGGACGTGGCCGCCGCGGCGGCCGCCGCCCTCGACGGCGCCGTGCTCAACGGCATGCCGCCCTCCCCGCTGGTCGCCGGCCTGACCCGGGACGTCACCGCGGAGCGGGCGGCGGCGGTCGCCGCGGCCGCCGCCGAAGCCGCCAGGGCGGACGAGGCCGAGGCTCCGTCGGCCCGGCCGGTGCCGGGTGCCCGCGCCGAGAAGGCCGGCCGCCTGCCCGGCTCCGTACCGGACCTCACCAAGCCCGCGCCGGAGCACACCGAGCTGCCGCCGCGCGCGGAGCAGCTCCAGCTGTCCGGGGACATCACGTACGCGCTGCCCTCGCTGGACCTCCTGGAGCGCGGCGGGCCCGGCAAGACGCGCAGCGCGGCGAACGACGCCGTGGTGGACTCGCTCTCCAACGTCTTCACCGAGTTCAAGGTCGACGCGGCCGTCACCGGCTTCACGCGCGGGCCGACGGTCACGCGGTACGAGGTCGAGCTCGGCCCGGCCGTGAAGGTCGAGAAGATCACGGCCCTGACCAAGAACATCGCGTACGCCGTGGCCTCCCCGGACGTGCGGATCATCTCGCCGATCCCCGGGAAGTCCGCGGTCGGCATCGAGATCCCGAACTCCGACCGGGAGATGGTCAACCTCGGCGACGTGCTGCGGCTCGCCGCGGCGGCCGAGGACGACCACCCGATGCTGGTCGCGCTCGGCAAGAACGTCGAGGGCGGCTACGAGATGGCCAACCTGGCGAAGATGCCGCACGTCCTGGTCGCCGGTGCCACGGGCTCCGGAAAGTCCTCGTGCATCAACTGCCTGATCACGTCGATCATGATAAGAGCGACCCCCGAGGACGTCCGGATGGTGCTCGTCGACCCCAAGCGGGTCGAGCTCACCGCGTACGAGGGCATCCCGCACCTGATCACGCCGATCATCACCAACCCCAAGCGGGCCGCCGAGGCGCTGCAGTGGGTCGTGCGCGAGATGGACCTGCGCTACGACGACCTGGCCGCGTTCGGCTTCCGCCACATCGACGACTTCAACGAGGCCATCCGCAACGGCAAGGTCAAGCTGCCCGAGGGCAGCGAGCGCGAGCTGAAGCCGTACCCGTACCTGCTGGTGATCGTGGACGAGCTGGCCGACCTGATGATGGTCGCGCCCCGGGACGTCGAGGACGCCATCGTCCGGATCACCCAGTTGGCGCGCGCGGCCGGCATCCACCTGGTGCTCGCCACCCAGCGGCCCTCGGTGGACGTGGTGACCGGTCTGATCAAGGCGAACGTGCCCTCCCGGCTCGCCTTCGCGACCTCCTCGCTCGCCGACAGCCGGGTCATCCTCGACCAGCCCGGCGCCGAGAAGCTCATCGGCAAGGGTGACGGACTGTTCCTGCCGATGGGTGCGAACAAGCCCGTCCGTATGCAGGGCGCCTTCGTCACGGAGGCCGAGGTCGCGGCCGTGGTCCAGCACTGCAAGGACCAGATGGCGCCGGTCTTCCGGGACGACGTCACCGTCGGCACCAAGCAGAAGAAGGAGATCGACGAGGAGATCGGCGACGACCTGGACCTGCTCTGCCAGGCCGCCGAGCTGGTCGTCTCCACCCAGTTCGGCTCCACCTCGATGCTCCAGCGCAAACTGCGGGTCGGCTTCGCCAAGGCCGGCCGGCTGATGGACCTGATGGAGTCGCGCAACATCGTCGGCCCGAGCGAGGGGTCGAAGGCGCGGGACGTGCTCGTCAAGCCGGACGAGCTGGACGGGGTACTCGCCGTCATCCGGGGGGAGAGTACGGAGTAGCCGGGCGGCTGCCTGGCCATAACGAGACCCGGCCGAGACTCACTCGTAAGGGAACTTGGGCAACCGTTTCCCTTGGCCGTACGTCAAGTTGGAGGGAGGGACAGAAGGATGTCCCAGCCTCATGGCGTACAAACAGCGTCCGCCCGGTTGCCCCACCCTTTCGTACCACCCATAGACTGAACGTCCAGCAGGTGGTTACACGCTCGAAAGGCGCTCTCGTGTCCATCGGCAACTCCCCCGAATCCCCCGAAGACGACCGGAACTCCCCGGCAGACGACCGGGATTCGATCGGTCGTGCCCTCCAGCAGGGCCGGATCGCCGCCGGTCTCACCGTCGACGAGGTCAGTGCTTCCACGCGGGTCCGCATCCCGATCGTGCACGCGATCGAGGAGGACGACTTCTCCCGCTGCGGTGGCGACGTCTACGCCCGCGGGCACATCCGTACGCTCGCCCGCGCCGTCGGACTCGATCCCGCGCCACTGATCGAGCAGTACGACGCCGACCACGGCGGACGGCCCGCGCCCACCCCCGCGGCGCCGCTGTTCGAGGCGGAACGCATCCGCCCCGAGCCGCGCCGACCCAACTGGACCGCGGCGATGGTGGCCGCGATCGTCGCCGTCGTCGGGTTCGTCGGCTTCACGATGTTCAACGGGACCGAGACGAAGGACGGCGCCGGCGCCGTCGCCGAGGGCCCGGCTCCGGAGAAGAAGCCCGTCACGCCGACCGCCAAACCGACCAAGACCGCCCCCCAGCCGGTGCCGAGCGCCATCGCCGCGGTGCCGAAGGACAAGGTCACCGTCAAGCTGACCGCCCTCGACGACAAGAGCTGGATCTCGGCCAAGTCGAGCAACGGGAAGCTGCTCTTCGACGGGCTCCTCCTCGAGGGCGAGTCCAAGACCTTCCAGGACGACGAGCGCGTCGACCTGATCCTCGGCAACGCCGGCGCGATCGAGCTCTTCGTGAACGGCAAGAAGATCGAAGAGAAGTTCGAATCTGGTGCCGTCGAGCGGCTCTCCTACGCCAAGGGCGACCCCGAGGCCGGATGATCCCCCGGGCGACCGTCGCGCAGGTGAACCCTGCGCGGCGGGGGTACGGCCGGGACGAAGTAGTCTTGAGTCCATGCCCGAACGCCGTACCGTCGCCCTTGTCACTCTTGGCTGCGCCCGTAACGAGGTGGACTCGGAGGAGCTCGCAGGCCGCTTGGCAGCGGACGGCTGGGAGCTCGTCGAGAACGCCGGGGAAGCCGATGTCGCCGTCGTCAACACCTGTGGATTCGTCGAGGCCGCCAAGAAGGACTCCGTCGACGCCCTCCTCGAAGCCAATGATCTGAAGGATCACGGCAAGACCCAGGCCGTCGTCGCGGTCGGCTGCATGGCCGAGCGATACGGCAAGGAACTCGCCGACGCCCTCCCCGAGGCCGACGGTGTGCTCGGCTTCGACGACTACGCCGACATCTCCAACCGGCTCCAGACCATCCTCAGCGGCGGCAGCGTGGAGGCCCACACCCCGCGCGACCGCCGCAAGCTGCTACCGCTGTCCCCCGTGGAGCGCCAGCAGGCCGCCGCCGCGATCTCCCTGCCGGGCCACGGCGCGCCCGCCGAGGCTCCCGCGGCGGGCGCAGCGCCCGTCGAGGCGCCCGAGAACGTGCCGGCCGACCTGCCCGAGGGGCTCGCGCCGGCCTCCGGGCCGCGCGCCCCGCTCCGCCGCCGCCTGGACCGCAGCCCCGTCGCCTCGGTGAAGCTCGCCTCCGGCTGCGACCGCCGGTGCTCGTTCTGCGCCATCCCGTCCTTCCGCGGCTCCTTCGTCTCGCGGCGGCCCTCCGACGTCCTCAACGAGACGCGCTGGCTCGCCGAGCAGGGGGTCAAGGAGGTCATGCTGGTCTCCGAGAACAACACCTCGTACGGCAAGGACCTGGGCGACATCCGCCTCCTGGAGAGCCTCCTGCCCGAGCTCGCGGCCGTCGACGGCATCGAGCGGATCCGGGTCAGCTACCTCCAGCCCGCCGAGATGCGGCCCGGCCTGATCGACGTCCTGACCTCGACGGAGAAGGTCGCCCCGTACTTCGACCTGTCCTTCCAGCACAGCGCCCCCGACGTGCTGCGGGCCATGCGCCGCTTCGGCGACACCGACCGCTTCCTGGACCTTCTGGAGACCATCCGCGGCAAGGCCCCGCTGGCCGGTGCCCGGTCCAACTTCATCGTCGGCTTCCCCGGCGAGACCGAGGCGGACTTCGCTGAGCTGGAACGCTTCGTCACGCACGCCCGGCTCGACGCCATCGGTGTCTTCGGCTACTCCGACGAGGACGGCACCGAGGCCGCCACGTACGAGCACAAGCTCGACCAGGAGGTCGTCGACGAGCGGCTCGCCCACCTCTCCCGGCTCGCCGAGGAGCTCACCGCCCAGCGTGCGGAGGAGCGGATCGGAGAGACCCTGGAAGTACTGGTCGAATCGGTCGACGAGGAGGACGGCGTGATCGGCCGCGCGGCGCACCAGGCGCCGGAGACGGACGGCCAGGTCGTCATCACCGCGGACTCCGCCGCGAGCCTGGAGCTGACTCCTGGCCGTATGGTCGAGGCGAAGGTCGTGGCGACGGAAGGCGTCGACCTGGTGGCCGAGTACTGCGGATCTCTGGGGAGCGACCCCCAGACCCCCGGGAGTTTCGAGGAGGCGGGCAGATGACCGGAGTCCCGGCATCCGCGGCGGGCGGGACCGGTAGGCCCGCGCCCGGCGGCAAGCTGGGCTCCGCGGCGGTCGATCAGGCCAGCCTGTGGAACATCGCCAACATCCTCACCATGGTCCGTCTGGTGCTCGTGCCGGCCTTCGTGGTGCTGCTGCTCCAGGACGGCGGGCACGACCCCGTCTGGCGTGCCTGGGCGTGGGCCGCGTTCGCCGTCGCCATGATCACGGACGTCTTCGACGGCCATCTGGCGCGGACGTACAACCTGGTCACGGACTTCGGGAAGATCGCCGACCCGATCGCCGACAAGGCGATCATGGCGGCCGGTCTCATCTGTCTGTCGTCGCTCGGGGACCTGCCGTGGTGGGTGACGGTCGTGATCCTCGCGCGAGAGCTCGGGATCACGCTGATGCGGTTCTGGGTGATCCGGCACGGGGTGATTCCGGCCAGTCGCGGCGGCAAGATGAAGACCTTGGCGCAGGGTACGGCGGTCGGCATGTACGTGCTGGTGCTGACCGGTCCACTCGCGACGTTGCGCTGGTGGGTGATGGCGGTGGCCGTCGTGCTGACGGTCGTCACCGGTCTGGATTACGTCCGGCAGGCGATCGTGCTGCGGCGCAGGGGGCTCGCGGAGGAGCGGGCCGCCCGTTCCTCGGCTTCCTCTCCGGCTTCCGCGGCTTCCGGTGACTCCGAGGGGCGTGCGGGCGCGGGGAGCGCCGCGCAGCCCGTTCCGGGGCCGGCGAACGGGCCGACGGCCTCCGGGGCGCCCACGAGCGACGCCCCGACGGCGGGGCCCGCTGCGGGGTCGGCGCGATGAACCGGGCCGCCCGCGTGCTGGAGCTGCTGGCGGAGCGTGGTCAGAGCCTCGCCGCCGCGGAGTCCCTCACGGGCGGTCTGGTGGCCGCGGAGCTCACGTCCGTACCAGGTGCGTCGAAGGTCTTCCGCGGGTCCGTCACCGCCTACGCCACGGCCCTGAAGCGGGATCTCCTGGGGGTCGACGAGTTCCTGCTCGGTGAGCACGGGGCGGTGGATCCCGAGGTGGCACTGCAGATGGCGGTGGGTGCGCGGGTCAGGCTCGGCGCCGACTGGGGCCTCGCGACGACCGGTGTCGCCGGTCCCGATCCGCAGGACGGCCAGCCCGTCGGCACGGTGTACGTGGCGGTGGCGGGGCCCGTGGGGGCCGGGAAAGTCGTCGCGTTGCGGTTGAACGGCGACCGTGCGGAAATCCGTAGAGAGAGCGTCCGGAGCGTGCTGGACCTGCTCGGCGACGAACTCTCGGGAAATGGGCGGGCACAGGATACGGAACAGAACGGGGGGAATTGATGTTTGCAGCCCTGAGTGAACACGACATCGCTCCCCGCACGGCCGCAGCGCGAGGCGGTACGGTGGGGCGTGAAGGATGCGGCTACGCGGTCCGAGGAGGGAGCCACCGATGATTCTGCTCCGTCGCCTGTTGGGTGACGTGCTGCGTCGGCAGCGCCAGCGCCAGGGCCGTACTCTGCGCGAAGTCTCCTCGTCCGCCCGAGTTTCGCTCGGCTATCTCTCCGAGGTGGAGCGGGGGCAGAAGGAGGCTTCCTCCGAGCTGCTCTCCGCGATCTGCGACGCGCTTGACGTACGGATGTCCGAGCTCATGCGTGAAGTGAGCGACGAGCTGTCGCTGGCCGAACTGGCCGAGTCGGCAGCGGCGAGCGAACCGGTGCCGGCGCCGGTACGCCCGATGCTCAATTCGGTGTCGGTGACGTCGGTGGCAGGTGTGCCCACCGAGCGGGTGACCATCAAGGCGCCCGCAGAAGCGGTGGACGTCGTCGCTGCCTGATCCGAAGTGGGCGAAGCCCCGTCGGTGTCCTGGACGGACATCGGACGGGGCTTTCGTCGTTCTCTCGGTGGTTTCAGGCTTTCTCTCCGGCCTTTCGCGGTTCTGATTACAGATTGTTCCGAGATGCCCCGACTTCGTGGTTCGTGCATCGTGGGGAGCACGTACGACTGGTTGGAGATTCCGTATGTCTGTCGTCAAGAGCCCCCTGTCCGACGCCGACCTGAAGACGGTCGGCTCCGCTCTGCAGGGTGCGCTGGTCGACCTCGTCGATCTGGCCCTGGTCGCGAAGCAGGTGCACTGGAACGTGGTGGGGCCCCGGTTCCGGTCGATCCATCTGCAGCTCGACGAGGTCGTGCTCACCGCCCGTCAGCACTCCGACATCGTCGCCGAGCGTGCCTCGGCGATCGGCGTGAACCCGGACGGGCGAGCCGCGACGGTCGCCTCGACGAGCGCGGTGGGGGCGGTCGAGGTCGCGAACGGCTGGATCAAGGACCAGGACGCGGTGGCGATCCTGGTCCAGGCGCTCGACGCGGTGATCGTGGGGATGCGCGAGCGCATCCAGGAGACCGGCGATCCCGACCCGGTCAGCCAGGACGTACTGATCGGTCTGACGGCCGATCTCGAGAAGCACGCCTGGATGTTCCAGGCGGAGAGCGCCTAGCGTGGCGCCCGCGCTGTGCGGCTCGTGCGCCGGGGCTGCCTCTCGTGCGCCCTCCCGCCGGGTGATACGGCCGGTCTAGCGTCGAGCGCAGGAGGCGGCCATGGTACGGCGACGGGTTGCGCTGGTGACGCTCGGGTGGGTGACGGGCGGTCTGGCGGCCGGCGGGCTGTGGTGGTGGGCGGTGCTGCGGCTGGTGCTGGTTCCCGAGCAGGCGGGGCTGGTGGAGGGGGCGGTCGCGGCCGGTGGCTGGGGGCTGAGTCTGCTGCCGGTGCACGTGACGGCGTCCGCCGCCGTGGGCGGCCGGACGCGTGGCCGGACCCGGGCGGGGTCGGCGCGCGCCGGGCGGGTCGTGCGGGGTACGGGGGGTCCTGGACGGGGCGTGCGGCGTACGGGGGGTGCCGGGCGGGCCGGGCGGGGTACGGGGGGTGCCTCGCGGGTCACCAGGGCATCGCGACGCCGCCGTTGGGGCGGAGGATCTGACCCGTCGTGAAGGCGGCGGCGTCGGACGCGAGGTGGAGGACCGCATGCGCGATGTCCTGCGGTTCGCCCACCCGGCCCAGGGGGGAACGGCGGGCCATGGCCGCCTCCGCCTGCTCCTGGGCCGCCGGTTCGTGCCGGTCGGTCATGGGCGTACGGATCCAGCCCGGGGCGATCGCGTTGACCCGGATGCCGTGCCGGCCGACCTCGGTGGCCAGCGTCTTGGTCAGCTGGACGACGGCGGCCTTCGTGACGCTGTAGCAGAGCAGGCCGGGGCTCGCGGTGTCCATGGCGCCCGAGGCCATCGTGACGATGGAGCCGCGGGTGCCGGTTGTGATCATCGAGCGGGCCGCCTCCTGGCAGGCGTACAGGACGCCCTTGAAATTGACCGCGAGGACGCGGTCCAGGTCCTCGTCGCGGGTCTCCAGGACGGTGCTCGTGTGCATGATTCCGGCGACGGCGACCATCGTGTCGAGCGGCGCCGCGCCGGCGACGGCCGCGGCGAGTGCGCGGCGGTCGGTGACGTCGAGTACATGGACGTGTGCGGTACCGCCGCGCTCGGAGACCAGTTTCGCGGTCTCGTGGAGGCCGAGTTCGTCCCGGTCCGCGCAGTGGACGGTGGCGCCCGCCTGGGCCAGGAGCGTGGCGGTGGCGCGGCCGATGCCGCTCGCGGCTCCGGTGACGAAGGCGGTGCGGCCGGTGAAGTCGTACGCCGTGAGGGCCATGACCGGACCGTACGACCGGATCTGACGGTCCGTCAATTGGTGTGAGGTGACTTACCGGGCGAGGCCCGGGTCAGGCCGAGGGGCCGCGCTGGCAGCCCGGGCACCAGTACGTGACGCGGTCTCCCAGCTCGGCGCGGTGCACGGCGGTGCCGCAGCGCAGGCAGGGGCGGTGCTCGCGGCCGTACACATAGAGGTGCTGCGCGGGGTGGCGGGTCGTGGTGGTGCGCCGGTCCGGGCGGTCCTTGTTCGCCTCCAGGAGGCGGTGCGCGGTGGCGACCAGGCGCTCGGGGATGCCGGGCGGGAGCGCGCCCACCGGGAGCCAGGGTGTGACGGAGGCGAGGAACGCCAGCTCGGACTTGTACACGTTGCCGATGCCCGCGAGGTTCCGCTGGTCGAGGAGGGCCTCGCCGAGGGAGCGCTCGGGGTCGGCGGTGAGGCGGCGGACGGCCTCCGCCGGATCCCAGTCCGGGCCGAGCAGGTCCGGGCCCAGATGGCCGACCACGTCCTGCTCCTCGGCCGTACGGATCAGCTCCAGGACCGGGAGGCGGTAGCCGACGGCGGTGTGCTCGGCGTTGGCGAGGATCGCCCGGATCTGGTGTGCGGGGCCCCCGCTCCAGCGCTCACCGGTGGCGAACACTCGCCAGGCACCCTCCATCCGGAGATGGGAGTGGAGGGTCAGCCCGCCGTCGATCCGGGCCAGGAGGTGCTTGCCGCGCGGCGTCACGTCCAGGACGGAGCGACCGGTGAGGTCGGCGGTGGCGAAGCGGGGCACCCGCAGATCCGACCGGGTCAGGACGCGGCCGGCCAGCGCCGTGTGCAGGCGGCGGGCGGTCTGCCAGACCGTGTCTCCTTCGGGCATGGCTCCATGATGAGCCTCCTGCCGGCATGGCTCCACGAGGGGCCCGCTTGGGGCCTAGGGCCCGCTAGGGTCCTGGCGCCGCGAGGGGCCTCCTACGGACATGGCTCCACGGGGGGCTTCCCACGGACATGGCTCCACGGGGGCCTCCCTACGGGCGAAGGCGCAGTCCTCTCGGGGTGGCGTGGAAACCGGCGGTCTCGAGCGCGCGGGCGAGGGGGGAGGTGAGGGCCGTGGCTGCGTTGACGCGCTCCACCGTGACCGTACCGAGCGAGCCCGCCAGGGCGGCCGCCGCCAGGGCCTCGGCCGCGGCTCTGAGCGCCGGGTCCTCGGGATCGTCCGGCCAGCACAGCAGGGACTTGCCGCCGCGCTCCATATAGAGCGTCAGCTCCCCGTCGACCAGGACCACCATGGACCCCGCCTTCCGGCCGGGCTTGTGACCCGCGCCGCTCGGCGGCTCGGGCCAGGGCAGCGCCGCTCCGTACGCGTTGGCCGGATCGGCGGCGGCAAGGACCACCGCGCGGGGGCCCGCGCCCGCCTCCACGCCGCGGTCCCGGGCGGTCGCCGCCGCGCGGAGCCGGTCCACGGCCCCGTCCATGGCGAACTGGGCGGCGCCGAGGCCCTCCACCACATAGCCGCGGCGGGCCTGCCCGCTGTCCTCGAAGGCGGACAGGATGCGGTACGTCGCGGAGAATCCGCCCTCGACCCCTTCGGCGGCGACGGCGCCCCGGGTGACCACCCCGTGTCGGTCGAGCAGGGTGCGGGCGAGCGCGTGGGCGCGGTGGGTCGGTTCCGGTTCGGCGGGCGGGAGCAGCGACCAGCGTCCGCTGACGGTGGGCGGACCCGTCCGGGACGCGGGCCGGGCGGCGGCGGTGAGTGTGCCGTAACGGCCGCGTGGGACGGTCCGCTTGGCGCGGTGGGCCGTCGACCCCGCCGTGCGGCCCGAGCCGAGGAGGGAGCGCAGCGGGGCGAGCGTGTCGTTGGTGAGCCGACCCGACCAGGCCAGGTCCCAGAGGGCGTCGGCCAGTTGGGGGTCGGTGGCGTCCGGGTGGGTGGTGGCCCTGATCTGGTCGGCGATCTGGCGGAAGAACAGGCCGTAGCCGCCGGACAGGGTGGTGAGCACGGACTCGTGGAGCGCGGTCTGCTCCAGCGGATGCGGCTGCGGGAGCAACAGGGGGGCCGCGTCGGCGAGATAGAGGGAGATCCAGCCGTCCTTGCCGGGGAGGGCTCCCGCACCGGCCCAGACGACCTCGCCGGTCGTGGTCAGCTCGTCGAGAAGCGCGGGGGAGTAGTCCCTGACCCGGGACGGCAGGATGAGCTTCTCCAGGGCCGAGGCCGGTACGGGCGCTCCCTGCAGCTGCTCGACGGCGCGGGCGAGACCGTCGATCCCGCGCAGGCTGTTGCTGCCCAGGTGCTGCCACTGGGGGAGGAAGGTGGCGAGCGCGGTCGGGGGGACGGGCTCCAGTTCGTGCCGGAGCGCGGCGAGCGAGCGGCGGCGCAGGCGGCGCAGCACGGCCGCGTCGCACCACTCCTGGCCGATCCCGGAGGGGTGGAACTCGCCCTGGACGACCCGGCCCGCGGCGGCCAGCCGCTGCAGGGCGCCCTCGGTGACGGCGGGGCCCAGACCGAAGCGGGTGGCGGCCTCGGAGGACGTGAAGGGGCCATGGGTGCGGGCATGGCGGGCCAGGAGGTCGCCCAGGGGGTCCTTGACCGGCTCCGTGAACGCCTCGGGCACGCCCACCGGGAGGGCCGTGCCGAGGGCGTCCCGCAGTCGGCCGGCGTCCTCGATCGCCGCCCAGTGGTCCGTGCCCGCGATCCGGACCGGGATCGCCCGGCGTGCCGCGCCCAGCTCCTGGACCAAGCCGGGCTCGCCGCCCCGCGCGGTCAACTCGGCCTCGGTGAGCGGGCCGAGGACGCGCAGCGCGTCGGCCACTCCCTCGACGTCCTTGATCCGGCGGTCCTCGGTGAGCCACTGGAGCTCCCGCTCCAGCTCCGTGAGCACATCGGCGTCGAGCAGCTCGCGCAGCTCGGCCCGGCCGAGCAGCTCGGCGAGGAGGCGGGAGTCCAGGGACAGGGCGGCGGCCCGCCGCTCGGCGAGCGGGGAGTCGCCCTCGTACAGGAACTGGGCGACGTAGCCGAAGAGGAGGGAGCGGGCGAAGGGGGACGGCTCGGGGGTCGTCACCTCGACGAGCCGGACGCGGCGGGACTCGATGTCCCCCATGAGCTCTTCGAGCCCGGGGACGTCGAAGACGTCCTGGAGACACTCGCGGACCGCCTCCAGGACGATCGGGAACGAACCGAACTCGCTCGCCACCTGGAGCAGTTGGGCGGCGCGCTGACGCTGCTGCCAGAGCGGGGTGCGCTTGCCCGGATTACGCTTGGGCAGCAGCAGGGCGCGTGCGGCGCACTCGCGGAAGCGGGAGGCGAACAGGGCCGATCCGCCGACCTGGTCGGTGACGATCTGACCGATCTCGCCCTTGTCGAACAGGGCGTCCGCCGCGCCGATCGGTGCCTGGTCCGCGTCGAACGTCGTGTCCAGGTGCCGTCCGGGATCGACCGGCTCCTGGTCCAGGAGGTCGAGGCCCATCAGATCGGCGTCCGGCAGCCGGAGCACGATCCCGTCGTCGGCGTGCATCACCTGCGCGTCCATGCCGTACCGCTCGGCGAGCCTGGCCCCCAGGGCCAGCGCCCAGGGGGCGTGCACCTGGGCCCCGAAGGGGGAGTGGATGACGACCCGCCAGTCACCCAGCTCGTCCCGGAACCGCTCGACGAGGATCGTCCGGTCGTCCGGCACATGGCCGCAGGCCTGGCGCTGCTCGGTGAGGTACGCCAGGACGTTGTCGGCCGCCCAGGCGTCCAGGCCCGCGGCGACCAGGCGCAGCCGGGCGTCCTCGGTCTCCAGGGAGCCGACCTCGCGCAGGAACGCGCCCACCGCACGGCCCAGTTCGAGCGGGCGGCCCAGCTGGTCGCCCTTCCAGAACGGCAGCCGGCCCGGCACCCCGGGAGCGGGGGAGACCAGGACCCGGTCCCGGGTGATGTCCTCGATCCGCCAGGAGGTCGTGCCCAGCGTGAAGACATCGCCGACCCGGGACTCGTACACCATCTCCTCGTCCAGCTCGCCGACCCGGCCGCCCCCCTTCTTGGGGTCGGATCCCGCGAGGAAGACTCCGAAGAGACCGCGATCGGGGATGGTGCCGCCGGAGGTGACGGCGAGCCGCTGCGCGCCCGGGCGGCCGGTGACCGTGCCGGCGACCCGGTCCCAGACCACGCGCGGGCGCAGCTCGGCGAAGGCGTCCGAGGGGTACCGCCCGGCCAGCATGTCGAGCACGGCCGTGAACGCCGACTCGGGCAGCGAGGCGAACGGGGCTGCCCTGCGGACCGCCGCCAGCAGGTCGTCCACCTGCCAGGTGTCCAGGGCGACCATCGCCACGAGCTGCTGGGCGAGGACGTCCAGCGGGTTGGACGGGATGCGCATCGACTCGATGGAGCCGCTGCGCATCCGCTCGGTCACCACGGCCGCCTGCACCAGATCGCCCCGGTACTTCGGGAACACCACGCCCGTGGACACGGCACCGACCTGGTGTCCGGCGCGGCCCACCCGCTGGAGGCCGGAGGCGACCGACGGCGGCGACTCGACCTGCACGACGAGGTCGACCGCGCCCATGTCGATACCCAGCTCCAGGCTGGAGGTGGCCACCACGGCGGGCAGCCGGCCCGCCTTCAGGTCCTCCTCGACCTGCGCCCGCTGCTCCTTGGAGACCGAGCCGTGGTGGGCGCGGGCGAGGAGCGCGGGCGCGCCCTGCGCGGCCCCCGACTGCGCCATGATCTCGGCCGGTGGCCGGCCGTCGTCGGGCAGCGGCTCGCCCATGGCGCGCTCGTACGCGATCTCGTTGAGCCGGTTGCACAGCCGCTCGGCCAGCCGGCGCGAGTTGGCGAAGACGATCGTGGAACGGTGGGCCTGGACGAGATCGGCGATGCGCTCCTCGACATGCGGCCAGATCGAGGGCTTGTCGCCGCCGTCGGTGCCCTCCGATGCGGGGGAGCCTCCCAGCTCCCCCATGTCCTCGACCGGGACGACGACGGACAGGTCGAACTCCTTGCCGGACGGCGGCTGGACGATCTCCACCTTGCGCTGCGGGGAGAGGTAGCGGGCGACTTCGTCCACCGGGCGGACCGTCGCCGACAGGCCGATCCGGCGGGCCGGGCGCGGCAACAGCTCGTCGAGCCGTTCCAGGGAGAGCGCGAGGTGCGCGCCGCGCTTCGTCCCGGCGACCGCGTGGACCTCGTCCAGGATGACCGTCTCGATCCCGGCGAGCGCGTCCCGGGTGGCGGAGGTCAGCATGAGGAAGAGGGACTCGGGGGTCGTGATCAGGATGTCCGGCGGCTTCGTGGCGAGCGCGCGGCGCTCGGCGGGCGGCGTGTCACCGGAGCGGATGCCGACCTTGACGTCCGGCTCGGGCAGGCCGAGGCGGACCGACTCCTGGCGGATGCCGGTCAGCGGGGACCGCAGATTGCGCTCGACGTCGACGGCCAGGGCCTTCAGCGGCGAGACGTACAGCACGCGGCAGCGCTTTTTGGGGTCCGCAGGCGGCGGGGCGGACGCCAGGCGGTCCAGGGAGGCGAGGAAGGCGGCGAGGGTCTTGCCCGAGCCCGTCGGGGCGACGACCAGCACGTCCGAGCCCGCGCCGATGGCCTGCCAGGCACCCTCCTGCGCCGCGGTGGGCGCGTGGAAGGCCCCGGTGAACCAACCACGGGTCGCGGGGGAGAACAAGTCGAGCGCGGACCTGACCATGCCCCCCATCGTGCACCCAGCCACTGACAACCGCCCGGACCTGGGGATATCCGGCTCGCGGCAGGGACGGCCCGTGGCGCAGAAGAGAGACGGCCCGTGGCGCAGAATAGGGACATGGCGACTGGCGAACGCGCACGGTACTGGCGGTACGCGGAGCTGCCCGGCGTCGACCTGCTGCACGCCCACTACGTGCGCAAGGCCTTCGCCCGGCACACGCACGAGACCTTCGTCTTCGCGGCGATCACCGACGGCGTCGAGGCCTTCCACTACCGCGACGACCTCGTGCACGCGGGTCCGGGACAGATCGCCCTGGTCAACCCCGACACCCCGCACACCGGGCACGCGGGCGTGCCCGAGGGGTGGACGTACCGCACGATCTATCCCGACGCCGCGCTGATCCGGTCGATCGCCGCCGACACGATCGCGCTCCGCGGCGACATCGGGTTCACCGACCCCGTCGTGGACGATCCGTACGCCGCCCAGCTCGTCATCGGGGTCCACCGCGCCGCCGAGGAGGGCAACGCGCTGGCCGCCGACAGTCTGCTGCGTCTGGTGACGGCGAGGATGCTGCGCAGCCACGGGGGCCGGATCGCGCCGCTCGCGCCCCGCTCGGCGGGCGCCCGGAACGCGGCACGCGCGCGTGCCGTCCTGGAGGAGCGGATGACCGAACCGCCGACCCTGGAGCGCCTCGCCGCCGACCTCGGCACCAGCCCGTTCGCCCTGCTGCGGGCCTTCCGGGACGCGTACGGGATGCCGCCGCACACCTGGCTCACCGACGCGCGCGTGCGGCGGGCCCGCCAGCTCCTCGACTCCGGGACGGCACCGGCGGAGACGGCCGCCGCGGTCGGCTTCACCGACCAGTCGCACCTCAGCCGGCACTTCGTACGGAGCGTGGGGGTGCCGCCGGGCGCGTACCAGCGCTCGCGGGCGTCGTAGCCAGGGGGAGGGCGAGGGGCCCGAGACCATGGGCCGGGGACCGTGGGCCAGGGGCGCAAGAACGTACAAGACCGCGCGCGGGCGACCCCCGTACCGTCGCTGACGTGGCAGAACAGACAGCACCCCCAGTCATACGGGAGTCGACCAAGGCGGACTCGGCGGTCGTGCGCGACGCGCTCGGCGTCGGGATCGCCGTCGGCCTCTCCGGCTTCGCCTTCGGCGTCACCTCCGCCGGATCCGGGCTCACCCTGCTCCAGACCTGCGCGCTCAGCCTGCTCGTCTTCACCGGCGCCTCGCAGTTCGCGTTGGTGGGAGCGCTGGCGGCCGGCGGGAACCCCTTCACGGCCGCGGCCGGCGCCTTCTTCCTCGGCACCCGCAACGCCTTCTACGGGCTGCGGCTTTCCCAGCTGCTCGCGCTGCCGCGCCCCGTCAGGCCCTTCGCCGCGCAGTGGGTCATCGACGAGACGGCCGCCGTGGCGCTGGCCCAGCCGACGAGGCGGGCCGCGCGGATCGGGTTCACCGTCACCGGCCTCACGCTGTACGTCCTGTGGAACCTCACCACGCTCCTCGGCGCCCTCGGCGCGGAGGCGATCGGCGACACCAAGGCCTGGGGTCTGGACGCGGCGGGACCCGCCGTCTTCCTCGCCCTCCTCGCGCCCATGCTGAAGACGGCGACGGAGCGGTACACGGCCGGTCTCGCGGTCGTGCTCGGCCTCGGGCTGCTGCCCGTGCTGCCGGCCGGTGTCCCGGTCCTGGCGGCGGCGCTGGCCGCGCCCGCGGTGCTGTGGCTGCGGGGGCGCCGCCTGAGCGACGAGGGCGCCACGGCCGAGGGAGCGAAGGCCGAGGGCGCGAAGGACAAGGAGAACGACCGATGACCGTCTGGATCGCGATCGGCCTCACGGTCGTCGGCTGCTACCTCGTCAAGCTGCTCGGTCTCCTGGTGCCCGCGGGCGCTCTGGAACGACCGCTCGTCCAGCGCCTGGCCGCCCTGCTGCCGGTCGCCCTGCTCGCGGCGCTGACCGCCCAGCAGACCTTCGGGGAGGGTTCGGGGGTCGTCCTGGACGCGCGCGCGGCCGGTGTGGCCGCGGCGGCCGTCGCCCTGGTCCTGCGCGCCCCCTTCCTGGTCGTCGTCGGCGCGGCCGTGGCCGTCACCGCGGGGGTACGGGCCCTGGGCGGGTAGTGGGCTCACCCGACCCGGGTCTCCGCCTAGTGCGCCACCGGCACCCCCACCGGTGGTGTCTCCGGCACTCCCAGCCGCCGCGCGTCGCGTTCCGGGCGGAGGAAGGCGGTGGTCGCCGCCCCGGCCACGGCCAGCAGGGCCGCAGTGAACAGCCAGCCGTTCTCGTAGCCCTGGGCCGTCGTCGCAGCGGCGTCCACGATGCCGCCGAGGACCAGCGGCGCGAGGACACCGCCCAGCGCGAAGACGCCGACCACCGCGCCCAGCACCACCCCGCGCTGGGACGGCGGGGTGATCCTGGCGCAGGCCGTCTGGCCGACCGTCATCATCACCAGCGCCAGTGCCATCGGGCCGAACATCATCGGCACCCGCAGCCAGTCGGCCTCGGCCGTCGCGAAGACGGTCACGGCCGCCGCCGACAGCAGGAGCAGCACGCCCGCGCCCGCCCCGGCGGGAAGCAGGCCCCGGCTTCCTCGGCGGGCCGCCCGCTGCGCCACGAGACCGTGGACGAGCAGGACCACGCCGTTGGCGATCGCCCCCGCGCCCACCATGAGGCCCACCCGGTGGGTGTCCCAGCCGAGGACCGTCTCCAGATGGTCCGGCAGCCAGGTGAGCTTCGAACTCATCAGCCAGTACGCGGCGAAGGAGCCGGCGCAGGCGGTCAGGAACGTACCGCTCAGCAGGATCAGCCACAGCGGGACCTCCCCGTCTCGCGCGGCCCCGTCCCGTACGGCCCCCACCGGCGGCGCCAGCGGCCCCTCGGAGCCGTACCGCCGCCACACCGCCGCCCCAGACGAACCCGATCAGACCGACCGCGCCGAACGCCCAGCGCCAGCCCCACGCGGAGATCACCGCGGACAGGGCGGGCGCCGCGACCGCCACTCCGGCCGCCGCCCCCACCATCAGGACCGCCGTCGGCAGCGTCCGGTCCCGCTGGCCGAACCAGCCGTGCAGATGGTGGACGGCCACCGGCGCCGCGGGCCCCTCCGCCGCGCCCAGCAGGATCCGGGTGGCCACCAGGGTGCCGAAACCGGCCGCGGTCCACACCATCGGCAGCTGAGCCGCCGACCACAGCAGCGCCATCACCAGGAGCAACAGCGGCGTCCGGACCCTTCGGGTGAGCGCCGAGACCGCGAGCGCCGACACCGAGAAGAGGGCGAAGAAAGCCGCCTGCGCCATCCCGAACTCCTGCCGGGAGACGCCGAACTCGCGCATGATGCCCGGGCCCGCGAGCCCGAGGACCGCCTTGTCCGCGAAGTTGACCAGCATGAAGCAGAGCAGCAACCAGGTCGTCCCCCAGGGACCCGTCGTGCCCGTGCTCCGCCCCACCGCCCTGCTCAGCAGCACGAGTCCGCACCGGCCGATGTCTCCGGCGTACCGGCGGACGGAGTCGGCGTACTGGCGGATGTCTCCGGCGTACCGGCGGACGGGCCGGACTCGTGGACCACGCCGACACTGATTGCGCCGGCCGCCCGCGCCCGCCCCTCGGCCGAGCGGGTCAGTTCGGTGGTCACGTCCGTCCCCTCGGCGACCGCCGCCGACTCCGCGGCCGCCCAGTGAAACACCCCGCGCGCCATCGTCGAGGTCTCCTGCTCCGCACGTGTCGCGTAGACCTCGGCGCGCACCCGGGCCACCTCGACGTCCTGGGGCGCGGCGAGGGCCGCCGTCTCCGCGAGATGTGAGGCGAGCCGCAGCTCGCCCTCGGCGAGGAGCCGGGACGCGCGCCGTGCCAGAACGAGCGCTCCACCGGCGGCCGCCGCGAGTTCGGCGGCTACGGCTGCCTCCGGCGCCGGCTTGAGGTGCGCGGGGTTCTGGTCGTACCAGCCGCCCCAGAGCCGCCACAGGTTCCGTACGACGAACTCCGGCTCGTCGTAGGCGGGGTGGAGGTACGGCTTCGCGAGCAGCTCCTGCGGGATCTTGACGCCGTGGATCACCGCGTCCAGGCGGAGCCCCGCGTTCATCAGGTCCCTGGTCTGCGCGCACAGCGATTCGAGCAGGCTCGCCGTGTCGTCCAGGGCCTGCGCCACCCGGTCCGCGCCGACGATCGGGATGCCGTGGCCAGGGAGCAGGACCTCGGCGCCCAGTCCGGCCATCGCCCGCAGGGCCCGCGCCCACTCCTCGGGGTAGCGCTGGGCCTTCTGCGGGTTTCCCGCGTTGGGGGAGTTCCAGATGAAGAGATCGCCCGTGCAGAGGGTCTTCACCTCGGGGACCCACACATAGGTGTGGTCGTCGGTCTCCCCGCGCGCGTGGAACAGCTCGAACGTCAACCTGCCGTGACGGACGGTCATCCGGTCGCGGTAGGTGGTGTCCGGGTAGCGGTACTCGGTCGGCCAGTCCAGGGACGGTACGCCGAACTGCCTGCGGTTGATCCAGGTGTTGTAGCCGGAGGTCTCGACATACCGGTCGAAGCGCGCGGCGACGGCCTCGTGCGCGATGACCTCGGGGCGTTCGGGCTCCTGGTCGAAAGGGGCGACCCCGAAGACATGGTCGACATGGCCGTGGGTGTACACGACCGCCCTGACGGGGTCGGGGCTGAACGCGCGGACGGCCGTGTGCAGGAGGCCGGCCGTCCGTATGTCGCCCGAGTCCACGAGGACGAGCCCGGCGCCCGTGTCGAAGGCGGCGACGTTCGCGAACGCGGGGAAGAAGCCGACTCCCTCGCGGACCGTGATCAGCCTCTCCGAGGTGAAGACGCCCGTGACATGCGCCAGCAGCGTCTCCTCGCCCCGCCAGACCCGGTCGATGTACGTCGGATAGTCGAGCGCGTCAGGGTTGTGCTCGGTCATATCGGGGGGCTCCTTCGGTGCGGGTGCGGCGGAACGCCTGGCCACCGAGTTTCGGCCCGTCGACGGAGCTACGACACCCGACCGCGTCACACCCTCCGGGCGCCGGTACTGTGACCCGTCACAGTCGGGAGGTGGCGTGATGACCGAGGTGTCCGAGGCGGCGCGGGCGCTCGCCCAGCGCTGCGAGCCGAGGGTCAACGAACTGGCCCGGCGCATGGCCCGCGAATCCTTCGAACGGATCCCCGGGTACGCCGGTCTGCCCGACGAGATGAAGGACCTGGAGATCGCCGCGACCGTACGGCACGGTGTGCGGCTCTTCCTGCGGCAGGTCGTCGACCCGGACGCGGCGGCGGCCCCGGGCGCCGGGCGGCTGTTCCGCGAGCGGGCCGCCCAACGGGCCGAGGAAGGCATGCCGCTGCACCTGCTGCTGCGCACCCACGCCCTCGGGATGTACGTGCTGTGGCAGGCCCTCCGCGAGGCGGCCGAACCCGGCGACGAGGCGGCGCTGGTCGAGCTGGCCGACCTGCTCCTCGCGTCCCACGACGAGATCGTCGGCGCCGTCGCCGAGACCTACCTCGACGAGCGCTCCGCCCTGGAGGCCGAGCAGCGCGCCCAGCGCCGCTCGCTCGTACGCGGTCTCCTCGACGGGACCTCGCCGCCCGGCCCCGGCCTGCTGGAGCAGCTCGGCATCGACGGGCCCTGTCTGGTCCTGGCACTGGGCGCGGACGGAGTCCCGCACGAGGGGGACGTGGCCGTGCGCCGGCGGCTCCGCCGGATCCAGACCGCCCTCGACCACTCCTTCGGAGGGGAGGTGCCCGCCCTGCTCGACGCGGGGACGGACCTCGGGCGGGCCATCGCGCCCGGGGGCGGGGAGCCGCCCGAGGAGCTCACCACGCGCCTCGCGCGCGCCGCCGGTGTGCCCCTGCGGGTCGCCGCGGTCCTCGCGGCGACGCCGTCCGACGTGCCAGAGGCGGCCCGCACCGCGGGGGAGATCCTGCGGGTCGCACGCGCGTGTGGGCTCCGGCCCGGGCTCCACCGGCTCGACGACGTCCTGCTGGAGTACCACCTCTCCCGGCCGGGCGAGAGCGGGCGCCGTATCGCCGCCCTCCTCGACCCGGTCGCCGACCGCCCCGAGCTGCTGGAGACCCTTCGGGTCCACCTCGCCGGGGGCCAGGACCGCCGCGCGACCGCGGTCGCCCTCGGCCTGCACCCCAACACCGTCGACAACCGTCTGGCCAAGATCGCCGGGCGTACCGGCATCGACCTGGCCACCCCACGGGGCACGGCCACGGCCCTCGCGGCGCTGCTGCTGCGCGAGTCCCCGGAGGAGTAGGGCCGCCGCGCCGCGCCGGAGGGCGCCCGGCGTCAGTCGATCGGGCGGCCGTGGGCGCGCAGCGTCCGCAGCGCCTCGATCGTCACGATCGGCCGCGCCTCCAGTGCCGTGCCCGGGGCCCAACGGCGCCAGGTGACCGGCCAGCCGCCGTCCTCCTGCTGCGCCGAGGCCAGGTGGTCGAGCGAGCGGGCCATCTCCTCGTCCGTGAACCAGCGCCGGGCGAGCGAGTCCGGCACGCGCGCGTAGTCGTACGGGAAGTGGTGCTCCTCCGGCGCGTACCCCGGTGCCACGGGGAACTCGTCGAGCCGCCCGGGATCCAGGACCGCAAGGCGTTGCTCCCGCACCAGCCGCCCCAGGCGGTCGGCGACGGCCTGGGCCCGCGACCGGTCCGGGACGCCGTCCAGGAAGGCGACGGCGGCCTCGATCTCGTACGGGTGCGACTTCTCCAGCGACTCGACCGCCGACCAGCAGAACTCGGTCGCCCGGAACAGCCAGGCGTGCCACACCTGGTTGCGGTGGAGCAGACCGACCACGGGGCCGGTGGTGAGCAGCGCGCTGGGCGGGTCGTCGACGATCGGCACGAACGGCGCCGCGGGGTAGGCGCGCTGGGACGGGTGGACGGCGGGCAGCGCCCCGTCGTGGGTGGACACCTCGGTGAGGTACCGGCAGATCCGCTCGATCCGCAGCCCGCCGCAGCGGCCGACGGAGTCCAGGACCCGCAGGGCGTGCCCGGTGTGCAGCGGCTGGCTGCCCGGGCCGCGCAGATCCGGTTCGAGGGCGTGGCCGTAGCCGCCGTCCTCGTTGAGGTAGGCCGAGAGCGCCACCTCGACCGGTTCCGCGCCGCCGCGCAGGAAGTGGTAGGCGAACCGGCGCTGTTCGAGCACGCGGGCCGTCAGCCAGACGAAGTTTTCGGCACGCGCGCGTGGAGCGGTGTGCGGAGCCACGAGAGGAGTTCCAGCCATGGTCCGACCGTAGGGCGCCCGGGACGTGTGACAAGGGTTACCGACCGGGCTGCACTCTTGGGGGCGGGATACTGGATTCATGCGGTTGACGATTTTCTGGGAGCGGATGGCGGACCACTTCGGTGGCTCCTACGCCGAATCCTTCGCGCGGGACCATGTGATGTCCGAACTGGGCGGCCGTACGGTGCACGAGGCACTGGACGCCGGGTGGGAGGCGAAGGACGTGTGGCGGGCGGTCTGCGCCGCCATGGACGTCCCTGCCGACAGACGCTGACCGAGACCGGCAAGGCGGGACAGGCCGGACCGGGCGGACCGCACCCGACCGGCCTCACACTCGACCGGTCACACCGGACCGCGCAGGCGGGAGTCGTCACGCCGGGGCCGGAATGTCGGCGCGGTGCGCGAGACTGGCGGGGTGGCTCCGACTGACGACACCGACGCGACCGGCAACGAGACCGGCAAGACGACCGCCGACGGGACCCTCGACCAGGCCGTGACCGGGCGAACCCCGGAAGCACGGCCGGAGGGGCGATCGCCCGTGGGCAGAGCGCCCGGGGCGACGTCCGACGCCGCCCCCGGGCACGCTGCGCCGGCGCCCACGAGCCCGGCGGCGGGAGCGGCCGCGTCCGGCTCCGTGCCCGCACCGACCCGGGGCGCGATCCCGAGCCCCGCGAGCGGGCCCGAGACCTCCCCGGCCGGAGCCGGGGCCGGCACCGGTGGGCCGGGTTCCGGGATGCGGGCCGGACCCGCCGCCCGGATGCCCCGCTGGCTGCCCCGGGCCATGGTCCTCGCCCTCGCGCTCTACGCCTGCTTCCAGCTGGGCAGCTGGGCGTTCCACCAGCTCATCGGGTTGCTCGTCAACATCGTCGTCGCGTTCTTCCTGGCCCTCGCCATCGAGCCCGCCGTCGGAAGGATGGCCGCCCGCGGCATGCGGCGAGGACTCGCCACGTTCCTCGTCTTCCTCGCCGTGCTCGTCTTCGGTGTGGGCTTCGTCGTCCTGCTCGGCTCGATGCTCGCGGGCCAGATCGTCGACATGGTCGAGAACTTCCCCAAGTACCTCGACTCACTGATCAACTGGATCAACCAGACGTTCCACACCGAGCTGTCCCGCGTCGAGGTCCAGGACAGCCTCCTGCGCTCCGACTGGCTCCAGAAGTACGTGCAGAACAGCGCCAGCGGCGTCCTGGACGTCTCGGCCACCGTCCTCGGCGGCCTGTTCAAGCTGCTCACGATCTTCCTGTTCTCGTTCTACTTCGCCGCCGACGGGCCCCGGCTGCGCCGCGCGCTGTGCTCCGTCCTGCCCCCGGCCCGGCAGACCGAGGTCCTGCGGGCCTGGGAGATCGCCGTCGACAAGACCGGCGGCTATCTGTACTCCCGCGGCCTGATGGCCCTGATCTCCGGCGTCGCGCACTTCATCCTGCTGGAGATCCTGGGCGTCCCCTACGCGCCGGCGCTCGCGGTCTGGGTGGGCCTCGTCTCGCAGTTCATCCCCACCATCGGTACGTACCTGGCGGGCGCGCTGCCCATGCTGATCGCGTTCACCGAGGACCCCTGGTACGCGCTCTGGGTGCTGACGTTCGTCGTGGTCTACCAGCAGTTCGAGAACTACGTCCTCCAGCCGAAGCTGACGTCCAAGACGGTGGACATCCACCCGGCGGTCGCGTTCGGCTCCGTGATCGCCGGTACGGCCCTGCTCGGCGCGGTCGGCGCGCTGATCGCGATCCCGGCCGTCGCCACCCTCCAGGCCTTCCTGGGCGCCTACGTGAAGCGGTACGACGTGACCGACGACCCGCGCGTGCACGGCCACCGGCGCTACGGGGAGGCGGTCGTCGCCCGGCTCCAGAAGGCGCTGCAGCACAAGAAGGAGCAGGGTCAGGCCCCGTCCGGGGAGGACGGCGCCCGACCCTGAGCGGCGGTCCGGCCGGACGTCAGGCGCGGTCCGGCCGGACGTCAGGCGCGTTCCAGCCGTACCTTCGGCAGGATCCGCGCCAGCGGGGCCGGGAGCCACCACGCGCGCCGGCCCAGCAGCTGCATCACCGCGGGCACGATCAGACAGCGGATCACCACCGCGTCCAGCAGGATCGCCACTGCGAGGCCGAGCCCGAACTGCTGGAGCATCCGGTCGGGGCTGAGGACGAAGGCGGAGAACACCACGATCATGATCGCCGCGGCGGCCGTGATGACCTTCCCGGTCGCCGCGAGACCCTCCCGTACCGCCCCTTCCGGGTCCTGGGTGCGCTCCCACTCCTCGTGGATCCGGGAGAGGAGGAAGACCTCGTAGTCCATCGAGAGGCCGAAGACGATCGCGAAGATCATCACCGGGATGAACGCCTCGACCGGGCCGGGCTCCACCCCGAACCAGCCATGCTGGAAGACCAGCGTGATCACTCCGAGGGCCGCTCCGATGCTCACCAGATTGAGCAGCGCCGCCTTGACCGGGATCAGCACGGACCGGAAGACGAGGAGCAGCAGGACCATGGAGAGGCCGACGACGACGGCCACGAACAGCGGCATCCGGTCGGCGACCGTGGCGGCGAAGTCCTCGGTCGCCGCCGTCGGTCCGCCGACCAGCAGGTCGGCGCCGGTCGCCCGCTCCACCGGCGGCAGGACGTCCGAGCGGAGCCGGTCGACGAGGTCCGACGTCGCCTCGGCCTGGGGCGCCGACTCGGGGAAGGCGATGACGGTCGAGACGGCCGCGTCCCGCGTCGGGATCGGCGCCGTCGCCGCCGCGATGCCGTCGGTGTTCTCCAGGGCCCGACGCACGGCGGCGCCGGCCTGGTCGCCGCCGCCGTCGGCGACCACGATCAGAGGCCCGTTGAAACCGGGCCCGAAGCCCTCGGCCAGCAGGTCGTACGCCTGCCTGCTGGACTTCGCCGGGGCGTCGTTGCCGGCGTCGGCGAAGCCGAGCCGCAGGTCGAGCGCGGGCGCGGCGAGCGCGCCCAGGGCCACCGCGGAGACCAGCAGCGCCGTCCACGGCCGCTTCTGCACGGCCGTCGCCAAGGCCCGCCACCGGGCGCCCTCCGGCCGGGTCGCCTTCGCGGCCCGCCGGGTGACCTGCCGCTGGATGCGCCGCCCGAAGAGGGCGAGCAGCGCCGGGAGCAGGGTGAGCGAGGCGGCCATCGTGACGAGGACGGTCAGGGCTACGGCGAGCGCCACGCCCTGCAGCGAGCCGAGGCCCAGCACGACAAGCCCCATCAGCGCGATGATCACCGTGCAGCCCGCGAAGAAGACCGTGCGCCCCGCCGCGTCGAGCGCGGTCCGGGCGGCCTGCTCGGGCTCCGCGCCGTGCAGCAGTTCGGCGCGGTGCCGGGAGAAGATCAGCAGCGCGTAGTCGATGCCGACCCCGAGGCCGACCAGCATCATGATGGGCGGGGTGAAGTCCGCGACGTTCGCGACGTGCGAGGCGAGCGCGATGAGCCCGATGGAGCTGCCGACCGCGAAGAGCGCGGTGACCACGGGCAGGCTCGCCGCGACCAGGGACCCGAACAGGAAGACCAGGATCACCAGGGCGCCCAGCATGCCGGCGCCCTCGGCCGGACCGCCGCCGCCCTCCTCGGCGCCGCGCGCCGCCTCTCCGCCGACGGCGGCGGTCAGCCCGTCGCCCTGGGCCGCCCGCACGGTGTCGATGATCTTCAGGACCTCCTCGCGGTCGGCGTTCTCGGCGGTGCCGTCGAGGGTGACGGTGGCGTAGGCGACGGCGCCGTCGGCGGAGACCGCCGCCCTCTCCTCGTACGGGCTGCGGACGTCCGTCACGCCGGGGAGCTTCTCGACCGTGTCGAGCAGCCCCTCCACGCGCGCGTGGACGGTCTTCTCCCGGACACCCCGCTCGTCCTTGACGACGATCTGGAGCGTGGCGTCCGTGGCCTGCCCGGAGCCGTGCCGCTCCAGGACGGTCCTGGCCGCCTGCGCATCCGTACCGGGCAGCGAGAAGTCGTTGTGGTACGCGCTCCCGACGGCCGTCGACGCGCCGGTCGCGGCGGCCACCACCACGATCCACAGCAGCACGGCGGACCAGCGGTGGCGGTACGAGAAGCCGGCAAGGCGCTCGAAGACGCTGCCCCGACGCGCGTTCGGCGGAGGCGACGACAGCGGGGGTGCGTTGTCCCGCGTAGTGGTCATGATCATTTCCCTTCTGGGAGTTACAGGTACGAGGGACGGGTCACCCGGTGCCGGAAGGTGCGCCAGGTCCACACCTGGGCGGCGACGAGGAACG
Organism: Streptomyces sp. NPDC014870; assembly: GCF_043081505.1. NCBI lineage: Bacteria > Bacillati > Actinomycetota > Actinomycetes > Kitasatosporales > Streptomycetaceae > Streptomyces > Streptomyces sp. NPDC014870. Next base: position 223,147 of record NZ_JBIBWQ010000015.1, on the reverse strand, counting down.
GGGTGACGACGAGCAGGGCGGGTACGAGCAGGGCGAGCGTGGCGCCGTCGGCGGCCCGCTCGGTCAGGGGGAGGGCGCTCCCGGCGAGCAGTGGCAGGGCCCCGAGCAGGGCCGCGGTGAGCGCGAAGGACTGCCACCTTCCGGTGCGCCCCACCAGCAGCCGGGCGCGCTCGAACGGCAGCCCCGTCAGTCGGAGCGCGGCGAAACCGAGCCCGTGCGCGGCGAACAGGGCGGCCGTGGCGAGCGCGACGAGCACCGCGGTCGCGCCGCCGGCCCGCTCGTACGGCGTACCGGTCAGCGGCGCGGCCAGCAGCCACCCCCAGGACAGCGCGACCGCCCAGCTGCCGCACACCACGGCGCCGTCGCAGGCCGCCCGCCAGCGTCGGCCCGGTCCCCGGCCGCGCGACCAGAGCGCGATGTCACGGACGATCCAGCCGCCCAGCAGGGGCACGAGGACCGTGAACTGACCGGACAGCAGCTCCCCTTCGAGGTCGGGGAAGCAGCCGACGAGCACGCCCGCCGTGGCGATCAGCCACACCTCGTTGCCCAGGAAGAAGGGCGCGAAGGAGGCGATGACGAGCCGGCGTTCGTGGTCGGAGCGCCCGAGGTACGGGCTGAGCATCCCGGTTCCGATGTCCGCGCCCGCGAGCACGAAGTAGCCGGTGGCGAAGAAGGCGAGCAGGACGATGGCGAGGGTTTCCACGGCCGGGCTCCTCAGTAGCTCGTGGCGGGCAGGGAGTCGACGGGGCCGTCGGGGCCGCCGTCGGGCCCGCCGGACGCGTTGCCGGGGCCGCCGTCGGATCCGCCCCGGTCGTCGTGGCCGAGGCCGGCGTCGACCGGGCCCCGGCGGGCGGTCCGGGCCAGCAGCCAGGCGTTGAGGACGACGAGCAGCCCGAAAAGGGTGGTGAAGACGATCAGCGAGGCGCGCATGGCGCCGGGGGACAGGTCGGAGACCGCGTCCTCGGTCTTGAGTAGGCCGTACACGACCCAGGGCTGGCGGCCGGCCTCGCGGAACACCCAGCCGCTGATCATCGCGAGGTACGGCAGCGGTACGGCGGCCATGAGGGCCAGGTGCCAGAGCCGGAAGCGGAAGACGACCTTCTTGAAGCAGGCCAGGATCACGCCGGCGAAGGTGAAGTACATCATCAGGGCGAAGCAGATGAGCATGACGAGACCGCCGCCGCGGGTCCATGCCTCGGAGGGGACGTAGTCGCCGGGACCGAACCGGGCGACCATGTCCGCCTGGATCTGCGCGATTTCGGATGTCTTCTGGCTGAACACGGCCGACTTCATGGGCTGGAAGGTGCTCAGCGCGGCGAACTGGATACCGCCGAAGACGGCCGTGACCATCAGCGCGGGGAAGGAGAGGAAGACTCCGATCCGCAGGCTCCGGCCGAAGAACTCCCACTCGGGCGTCCGCCGGAACAGGTGGTACGCGCTGACACCGGCCATGAAGAAGCCGGCCGTGAGCAGCGCCCCCGCGAGGATGTGCCCGAAGGCGAGCAGCGCCGAGGGGTTGGTCAGCACGGCGACCGGGTCGTCCAGGACGAGCGTGTCGCCGCCCTCGGCCACCCGGTACCCGACCGGGTGGTTGAGGAAGCCGTTGGAGACGAGGATCCAGTACGCCGAGAGGTACGCGGTCAGCGTGACGACCCAGATCATGGCCAGATGGACCCACCGGTCGAAGCGGTGCCAGCCGAAGATCCACAGCCCGAGGAAGGTCGACTCGACGAAGAACGCGACGATCGTCTCGACCGCGAGCGAGGCGCCGAAGACATTGCCCGCGTAGTGCGTCAGCCCGCTCCAGCTCATGCCGAACTGGAACTCCATCACGATGCCGGTGACGATCCCGACCGCGTAATTGATCACGTACAGCTGGCCCCAGTAGCGGACCATGCGCGCGTGCAGGGGCTGCCGTCCGATCGTCGCCACCGTCTGGACGACGGCGACCACGGTCGCGAGCCCCAGCGTCAGAGCGACGAAGAGGAAGTGGCCGCCCGCCGTGAGGGCGAACTGGAGCCGGGCGAGATCGAGGACGTCTGGGTTCACGCCGTCAGCGTCGGCGTACGGCTACGGGGCCCGCGTCGCCCCGGGGTGGTCAGTGGCCGTACCCCAGCGGTTGCGCCGCCCCACGCGCGCGTACCCCGGAAGTTGCGTCCACGCGCGCGTGCCCCCCTAGGGGGCACGCGGCCTGCGTCCGTGCCTGCGTCCGTGCCCGCGGCCTCAGCCCAGCCAGCCGGGCGTGATCATCCCCGACTCGTACGCGAGGATCACCAGCTGCGCCCGGTCCCGCACGTCCAGCTTGGTCATGATCCTGCTGACGTGGGTCTTCGCGGTCGCGGGGGAGAGCACCAGGCGCTGGGCGATCTCGTCGTTGGAGAGCCCCGCCCCCACGAGGCCCATCACCTCGCGCTCCCGCTCGGTGAGGGCGTTCAGGCGCGGGCTCGGATCCGGCTGCCTGGAGCGGCCGGCGAACTCCGCGATCAGCCGGCGGGTCACGGCCGGGGCGATCAGTGCGTCGCCGCGGGCCACCACCCGTACGCCGTGCAGCAGTTCCATCGGCTCGGTGTCCTTGACGAGGAAGCCGCTCGCTCCGGCGCGCAGCGCGCCGTACACATGGTCGTCGACGTCGAAGGTGGTCAGGATGACCACCCGGACCCCTTCCAGACGGGCGTCGGAGGTGATCCTGCGGGTGGCCTCGAGCCCGTCGAGGACGGGCATCCTGATGTCCATCAGGACCACGTCCGGGCGCAGTTCGCGCGCGAGGGCGATCGCCTGCTCGCCGTCCCCGGCCTCCCCGACCACCTCGATGTCGTCCTCGTCGGCCAGGATCGAGCGGAAGCCGGCCCGGACCAGGGTCTGGTCGTCGGCCAGTACGACGCGGATCATCGGGGGTCCCCCTCGGACGTGGTGGTCGTGGACGCGGGTGCGCCGAGCGGAAGCCGGGCTTCCACCCGGAACCCCTCGGCGGTGCTGTGCGCGGTCAGTTCGCCGCCGAAGGCCCGGGCCCGCTCGGCCATGCCCCGGATACCGCTGCCCAGCGGCAGCTCCTCCGGCGCCCCCTCGCCGTCGTCCTCGATGCGCAGCCGCAGCTCGTCGGCGCGCCAGTCGAGGGCGATCGTGGCGGTACGGGCACCGGAGTGCCGGGTCACGTTGGTCAGCGACTCCTGGACGATCCGGTACGCGGCGAGGTCGACCGGCGGCGCCAGCGGAACGGGCGTGCCCGTCAGCTCCGTGCGGACGTCGAGGCCCGTGCTCCTGGCCCGCTCGACGAGCTCCCCGAGCAGGGCGAGCCCGGACGTCGGGCCGGTCGGCGCGGCCTCGTCGGCCTGACGCAACACCCCGAGCGTGGCGCGCAGCTCACGCAGCGCGTCCTTGCTGGTGGCCTTCACCGCCTGCAGCGCCTCCTCGGCGGAGGCCAACGCGACCTCGGGCTCCGGCTTCTTGCTCAGCCGGTGCAGCACCGCCCCCGACTGCACGTTGATCAGCGAGATGCTGTGGCCGAGCACGTCGTGCAGCTCCCGGGCGATCCGCAGCCGCTCCTCGGTGGCGCTCTGCCGTGCGCGCGCCTCCTGCTCCCGCTCGGCGGCGAGCGCCCGCTGCTCCACTTCGTGGAGATAGGCGATCCGGGTCCGCTGGGCGCGGCCCACGGCGACGAGGCTGATCAGCCAGCCGGACAGCATCGCCAGCGAGGTGTCGTCGATCTGCCGATGCCCGCTCTCCTGCCGGAGTTCGCCGAGGCCGACGGCGAGCAGGGTGACGGCGGCCAGCGCGACCGCGGCGACGAACCGGCCCTCCGCGGCCGTCGTGTACAGCGCGAGGGCGAAGGAGATCATCAGCGGCCCGTCCTGCGCCGACACCGGGTAGTAGCCGACGCAGGCGAGCAGGGTGACGACGGCCACGGCGACGGGAGCCCGCCGCCGGAAGGCGAGCGCCCCGCAGCCGACCGCGATCAGCGCCCAGGCGACGACCGTCCTGGCCACCGGCTCGTCCACGTTCCGCGCGGACAGCAGCGTCCAGGCGGTCACGACGAGGGTGACGACCAGGGCCACGACGGCATCTGCGGTCCGCGGGGGCATGCGGCCACCACGGACGCGGAAGGGGAGGGCCATGTCAGGAAGGATAGGCGGGTGCGGTGCGGGGCCGTTCAGGCGCGTCGACGCTCCTCACGCGCGCGCATCAGCTCCTCGACCGCGGTCGGCAGGGTCGTGTCGAAGTCGATCAGCTTCGCCCACGTCGGGGTCACCACGATCCGGACCATGCCGTCGGCGTAGAGCGAACGGACCTCGGCCTCCCAGACGACCCGCTGCTCGGGCGTCATCACGTACGAGCTGTTCGCCCGGAGGTACTCGTCCGGGATGCCGTCGACGGCGTCCAGTGAGGCCCGGCCCCGGATGAGCAGGATCTTGGGCGGGTGGACCTCGGTGTCGATGGTCAGGGCGACCGCAGGGTTGACGCGCAGGGCCGCCAGCTTGGGGGCGTTGGGAGGGGTGCACATGACGACTTCCGAGCCGTTCCAGGCGAAGCCGATCGGAATCGCGCGGGGAGTGCCGTCCTCGGCGACGTAGGCCAGCCGGGTCACGTCGCGGGCCAGCAGCTCCCGGCTGATCGGACGGCTCAGGACCTCGGTGATCTCACTCGGCCGCACGGTCGGACCCACCTTCCAGGGCGTTGCACCAGTCGTCCAGCAGTCCCCCGGCAGTCCCTCCAGTTTAGGAGGGTCGACGCGCGTGGTGCGCTTGACACCAAAATCGAACATCCATTCTTATGGGATTCCGGCCCTTGGTATCGCGGGGTTGTGGGCGAGTTATCCACAGGTCGGAGGGACGCCGGGGCCCATTGTCAGTGGCAGGGGTTAGCGTCTTTCACATGAAGCGATCGACTCAAGCAAACCGGGTGGAACCCATGGCAGGTACCGACCGCGAGAAGGCTCTCGACGCCGCGCTCGCGCAGATTGAACGGCAATTCGGCAAGGGTGCCGTGATGCGCATGGGCGACCGCACCCAGGAGCCGATCGAGGTGATCTCCACCGGCTCGACCGCCCTCGACGTCGCGCTCGGCGTCGGCGGCCTGCCCCGCGGCCGTGTCGTGGAGATCTACGGCCCGGAGTCCTCCGGTAAGACGACCCTGACCCTGCACGCCGTCGCCAACGCGCAGAAGGCCGGCGGTCAGGTCGCCTTCGTGGACGCCGAGCACGCCCTCGACCCCGAGTACGCCAAGAAGCTCGGCGTCGACATCGACAACCTCATCCTGTCCCAGCCGGACAACGGTGAGCAGGCCCTCGAGATCGTCGACATGCTGGTCCGCTCCGGCGCCCTCGACCTGATCGTCATCGACTCCGTCGCCGCGCTCGTCCCGCGTGCGGAGATCGAGGGCGAGATGGGCGACTCGCACGTGGGTCTCCAGGCCCGACTGATGAGCCAGGCCCTCCGGAAGATCACCAGCGCGCTCAACCAGTCCAAGACCACCGCGATCTTCATCAACCAGCTCCGCGAGAAGATCGGCGTCATGTTCGGCTCGCCGGAGACCACGACCGGTGGTCGCGCGCTGAAGTTCTACGCCTCGGTGCGTCTCGACATCCGCCGTATCGAGACCCTCAAGGACGGCACCGACGCCGTCGGCAACCGCACGCGCGTCAAGGTCGTCAAGAACAAGGTCGCGCCGCCCTTCAAGCAGGCCGAGTTCGACATCCTCTACGGCCAGGGCATCAGCCGTGAGGGCGGCCTGATCGACATGGGCGTGGAGCACGGCTTCGTCCGCAAGGCCGGTGCCTGGTACACCTACGAGGGCGACCAGCTCGGCCAGGGCAAGGAGAACGCCCGCAACTTCCTGAAGGACAACCCCGACCTCGCCAACGAGATCGAGCGGAAGATCAAGGAGAAGCTGGGCGTCGGCGTCCGGCCGGGTGCCGCTCCGGCCGAGGAGACCGCGGACGGCGCGGAGGCGGCTGCCGCCACCGCGACGGACGACACGGCCAAGACCGCCCCGGCGGCCAAGGCCACCAAGGCGACCAAGGCCCCGGCGGCCAAGAGCTGAGCCAGTGACCGGTCGCACCGAATGGCCGGGTGACAGCCCCGACTCGTCGAGGGCCGAGAAGGAGCTGTCGCCCCAGGAACCGGCTGAGCGGGCGCGGGCGATCTGCCTGCGCCTGCTCACCGGGACCCCCCGTACGCGCAAACAACTCGCCGACGCCCTGCGCAAGCGTGAGATCCCCGACGAGGTCGCCGAAGAGGTCCTCTCCCGCTTCGAGGACGTCGGGCTGATCGACGACGCCGCCTTCGCCGACGCCTGGGTGGAGTCCCGGCACCACGGGCGAGGACTCGCCCGCCGGGCCCTCGCGCGCGAACTGCGGACCAAGGGCGTCGACCCCTCGCTCATCCAGGACGCCGTGGGCCAACTGGACTCCGAGCAGGAGGAGATCACGGCCCGCGAGCTCGTCGACCGCAAGCTCCGCGCCACCCGGGGCCTCGACCGGGACCGCCGGCTGCGCCGCCTCGCCGGGATGCTCGCCCGCAAGGGCTACCCCGAGGGCATGGCCCTCAGAGTCGTCCGCCAGGCCCTGGAGGCCGAGGGCGAGGACACGGAGGACCTGGACGAGCCCTTCTGACCCCGGGGCACGGAGACCCGGGGACCCAGGGGCCCCGGGACCGAACCGCTACGCGGGCGTTCCCGGCGGGCCCGGTGGCAGGACCGGCAGGCCGGCCTCCTTCCAGGCCTGGAAGCCGCCGATCACGTCCGTCGCCCGGTGCAGCCCCAACTGCCGCAGGGAGGCCACCGCCAGCGAGGACGCGTACCCCTCGTTGCAGAAGACCACCACCCGCAGGTCGTGGCTGTCCGCCCCCGGAGCCCGGTGGCTGCCCGAAGGGTCGAGCCGCCACTCCAGTTCGTTGCGCTCCACGATCAGCGCGCCCGGAACCAGCCCGTCCCGCTCGCGCAGTGCCGCGTACCGGGTGTCGACCAGCAGCGCGTCACCCGCCTCGTACGCCTCGTGGGCCGCCCGGGCCTCGATCCGGTCGATCTCCGACCTGACCCGCTCCAGCAGCTTGTCGATCCCCACCCGCTCGGGCACCCGCTCCTGCTCGGCCACTCGCTCGGGCACCCGATCGCCCGCGCCCGCGCTCTCGCCCGCCTGCCGCTCCCGGCTCTCCCGGCGCTCCCACCGCTCACTCACTGCCAGTCCTCCGGACGCTCGACCTGCTCAAGACGGAGCACCGCGCCCGACCGGCTGAAACGCCGGATCAACGGGAGCGGTGGATAGTACGCGTGGACCGACACGGCGTGCGCGTCGGCTGCGTCGTTGAGCACCTCGTGCACGTGGTGCTGCCCGAACGCGCGCCCCTTGCCGGCCGGCAGGCGCCGCTTGCGGTCGACGCCGTCGGCCAGCTCCAGGGTCTTCCAGCCGCCGGCCGGCAGGCGTACCGCGAGGGAGCTCTCCCGCAGCGTGCCGCGCGCCGTGGTGAACGCGCCGTGCGACTCGGCGTGGTCGTGCCAGCCCGTGCCCGTGCCGGGCGGCCAGCCGATCAGCCAGGCCTCGCTGCCGCCGGGGCCGTCGAGGCGCACCCACGTACGGCCCTCGGGATCGAGGGGGAGGGAGTCGATCAGCGCGTCGTCCGCCGCCGTCCGGCGGACGAAGTCCAGCAGGTCGGCCGCCGTCGGCGCCGCCGAGGCGGGCGGGCCGACGGGGGTCGAGGGCGCTACGGAGGGCGAGGGTACGGCGGGGGAGGGCAGGCCAGACTGGGGCACGGAGAACCGTCCTGGAAGTTCGCGGGAGAGACGCGCGACGGCCCACGCCGACGTCGGTCGGCGGCCGGGAGCGCGCGAGGAAGGGGCGAATTCAGCAGGACGGGCGACACACGCAGCCCGCGAAACGGAGAAGATCCATATGGACCCTCCGCCACAGGCGCACATCGGTGTCGGTCACGCTCCGGAGTACACCATGTGCGCCCGCGAGGGTCAATTGATGTCCGCGGTACGGTCGCTCGGCGTGGACCCCCGTGAGATCGCCTTCCGCTCGTCCCCGCTCGCCGAGGGCTCCGCCTTGCCGCCCCGGGTCGCGTCCGCCGCCGCGTACAGCTCGTCCGGCCTGACCCCCGGGAACGAGGCGACCAGGTGCCCGTCGGGGCGCACCAGCAGGACGGTGTGGGCGACCGCGCCCGGGTAGGCCTCCGTCACCAGCAGTTCCGCCTTCACCGGCAGCGCCCGCACCGCCTCGGCGAGCCGTGGCATCACGCCCGCGCTCACCCAGTGCCGCCGGTCCCACACCCCCGTCCCGGGGGCGACGAGCACCACCAGGAGCCGCCCCCGACCGAGCCGGTCGCGGAGCCGTACGGTCGTGCCGTCCGGCGCCGTCACCCGGACGTCCTCGACCGGCGCGCCTGCCCCCGTGCCCACCGCGCTCCGTGACGCTCCGGCGTCCTGGGGCGCGAGGGGGGAGTGCGGGTACGCGGGGGGCGCCCCCAGCGGGCCGCGCCCGAGGTGACCGTCCGTCAACAACACGTCGTGGCTGCGGGACCCGCCGGGCAGGTACGTCCGCAGCCCGCCGCCGCCCCGGAGCACCGGGAGCGACTGGTCGGCGGCCCGCAGCCGGGAGGCGACGGCGGCCCGCCGTTCGCTCTGGTAGCTGTCGAGCAGCGTGTCGGAGGCCCCGTGGTGCCAGGCGTACGCGAGCTTCCAGGCCAGGTTGTCGGCGTCCCGCAGCCCCTCGTCGAGGCCCTGCGTGCCCACCGCGCCCAGCAGATGGGCCGCGTCGCCCGCCAGGAACACCCGGTCCACCCGCCAGCGCCGCGCGAGCCGGTGGTGCAGGGTGTGGACGCCGGTGTCGATCAACTCGTACGGCGGAGTCACCCCACCGCACCAGCCGGCCAGGGTGTCGCGGATCTTGGTGACCAGCGCGTCCGGGGTGACGAGGTCGCCACGGGCCGGCAGCAGCCAGTCGATCCGCCAGACGCCGTCCGGCAGCGGACGGGCCGTGACCTCCTCGCCACCGCCACGCCACGGAGGCTGACGGTGCAACAGGGCCTCGCCGGGCCACGGCAGTTCGGTGCGCAGGGCGGCCACCGCGTGCCGCTCCACCGCCGTGCGTCCGGGGAAGCGGATCGAGAGCAGCTTGCGGACCGTGGAGCGGGCTCCGTCGCAGCCGACCAGGTGGCTGCCGCGCCACCAGGTGCCGCTCTCGCCGGCCCCGGGGCCGCGCGTGTGCGCCGTGACGCCGCGTGTGTCCTGCTCGATGGAGTCGAGGCGGGCGTCGTTGACGAGCTGGATCAGCTCCTGTCCGGCGATCGCCGCGCGCAGACCGCGCGCGAGGGCGTGCTGCGGGATGTGCAGCGGAGCCGCGGGGCCTTCGGCGTCACCCTCCGCGTCGCCGAGCCCGAGGCTGAGTTCGATGTGCCGCATCTGTTGCTTGCGTCGCACGGATCGCCAGCCGACCCAGCGGACCCCCTCGTCACGCAGCGTGGCGCAGCCGAGGCGTTCGACCATCGCGGCCATGTCCGCGCGCAGCACGACCGTACGGGCCGGGCGCGGATCCTCCTTGCCGGGCCCCTCGTCGAGGACGACGCTGGGTACTCCCTGCGAGGCCAGGGCAAGGGAGAGCGCGAGGCCCACGGGCCCCGCGCCGACGATGATCACCGGGTCCACGGCGCGGCTCCTGAAGGCCGTTCGGTCATGCGGGTAGCACAGCGAAGTGTGGCGCGAGCCCGGTGCGTGATCACAGAACGTATGCAACCCATTGCGGGTGCTTGCGTCAAGCGACGGGGGCAGCGGCGCGACCGCCACTGCCCCCGGATGATGTCACATACTGTCAGTTCTTCGAGATACCAGGCCCGTCGGTCCCGTCGCCCGCGCGGCCGGCCGTGGGGCCGAGGGCGCCACCCGCGTCGGCGGAGAGCACGACCTCCTTGGCCCCGGCGTCGGAGGCGAGCACGCCCGTCTTGGACTTGCGGCCCCGCTTCTCGATCCACGTGGCGAGCGCGGAGAGCGCCAGACACAGCGCGATGTAGATGGCGCCGAAGACCACGATCGTGGAGACGTACGGGTACTGGCCGTTGACCTGCGTGTTGGAGGCGATCAGCCGGGCCGAGTACAGCAGCTCGGGGTAGAGGATCACGAAGCCGAGCGAGGTGTCCTTCAGGGTGACCACCAGCTGGCTGATGATCGTCGGCAGCATCGCCCGGACGGCCTGCGGCAGCAGGACCGTCGTCATGACCTGCGTCTTGCTCATGCCCAGGGCGTAGGCGGCCTCGCGCTGTCCCTTCGGCACGGCGTTGACGCCGGCGCGCAGCACCTCGGCCTGGACGCAGCCGTTGTAGATCGACAGGCCGATGGCCAGCGCCCACATCGAGTAGTCGACCAGGAAGGCGACCCACACGGCGTAGATGGTGATGAGCAGCGGGATCGAGCGGAAGACCTCGATGAAGCCGGTGGCCACCACCCGGACGGGTGTGTGGTCGGAGAGCCGGGCGACGGCGAGCAGCACGCCGAGGACGAGCGAGCCGACGGCCGCGAGACCGAACGCCTTCAGGGTGGCGAGCAGCGCGTCGGCGATGTTCTGCCGGATGCCCGCGTAGTTGAAGATGTCCCACATCGCGGGGTCGAAGTGACCCTTGTCGGCCAGCCGGACCACGCTCACGGCGAGCAGCGCGACGATGGCGAGGGTGCCGACGACCGCGTAGATCCGGTTGCGGACACGCGCCTTGGGGCCGGGGGTGTCGAAGAGAACGCTGGCACTCATCGGGCGACCTCCATGCGGCGCTCAAGGAGACGGAAGATCCCGCTGATGGTGAAGGTGACGACCAGGTACGCGGCGGCCACCCAGGCGAAGATCGGGCCGATGGCGTAGCCCTGCTCGCTCATCAGCGTCTGCCAGCCGAAGAGTTCGGTGACGCTGAAGGCGCCCGCGATGGCCGAGTTCTTGGTGAGCGCGATGAAGATCGAGCTCAGCGGCGGCAGTACGGTCCGGGTGGCCTGCGGCAGCACGATCATCCGCAGCGTCTGCGAGAACGTCATGCCGAGCGAACGGGCCGCCTCCGCCTGGCCGACCGGGACCGTGCTGATGCCGGAGCGGACCGCCTCGCAGACGAACGCCGAGGTGTAGAAGCCGAGCGCGAGCGAGCCGAGCACGAAGGGGCTCATGCCCGGGAACAGGATCTCCGGGACGACGAAGAACGAGACGAGGAAGAGCAGCGTCAGCGGGGTGTTGCGCAGCAGCGTGACCCACGCGGTGCCGAAGGCGCGCAGGGGCGGGACGGGCGAGACCCGGAAGCCGGCGACGACGATGCCGAGGAGCAGCGCGATGACCGAGCTGACGGCGGTGATCGACACGGTTCCTATGAAGCCGTCGCGGAACTCCGGGAAATGGTCGAGCAGTACGTTCATGAGGTCTCCGCGTCTGCGGTATCAGCGGCTTACGGGCAGGGTGAGCGGCGCCCCGTACTGCGTACTTCCGTACGGGGCGCTCGACTTCGAGAGGATCAGTAGCGGACGAGCGCCGGCGGCTCGACGTACGAGGAGCCGGACAGACCCAGCGTCGCCTCGTAGATCTTCTTGTACGTGCCGTCCTTGATGTTCTTCTCGAGGATGTCGCTGATCTTGTCGCGCAGGACCTTGTCGTCCTTGTTCAGGCCGACGCCGTAGGGCTCCTCGGTGAACGGCTTGCCGACGACCTTGAGCTTGCCCTTGTTGGCGGCCGCGTAGCCCTTGAGGATCGCGTCGTCGGTGGTGACGGCGTCGACCTGCTTGGTGAGCAGCTGCTGCACGCAGTCCGAGTACTTCGCCAGCTCGGTGGTCTGGGCGCCGTACTGCGGCTTCTTGATCTCCTGCAGCGGGGTGGAGCCCGTGATGGAGCAGACCTTCTTGCCCTTGAGGGTCTCCGGACCGGTGATCGCGGTCTCGTCCTTGCGGACCAGGAGGTCGGCGCCGGCCTTGTAGTACGGACCCGCGAAGCTGACCTGCGCCTTGCGCTTGTCGTTGATCGTGTACGTACCGACGTAGTAGTCGACCTGGCCCGTGGAGATCGCCGTCTCACGGAGCTTGGAGTCGACCGTCTTCCACTCGATCTTGTCCTCGGTGAAACCGAGCTCCGCCGCGATCATCTTGGCGATCTCGACGTCGAAGCCGGACCGCTCCTTGGTGGCCTGGTCCTCGAAGCCGAGGTACGGCTGGTCGGCCTTGGAGCCGATGATCAGCTTGCCGCGCTTCTGCGCCTCCTTGAAGCTCGGCGATTCCAGCTTCACGTCGGTGGCGACGATGTACTTGGGGAGCTGCGGCGCGGTCGCGTCGCCGGGCTTCACGGCGGGCTTGTCGCCGGCCGAGCCCTCCTTGCCACCACAGGCGGCGGTCGCGGTCAGGGCGAGTACGGCGACGGCCAGGGCCGCGGACTTGCGGAGCTTCATGGTGAACATCCCTTGATTCGTGGGTTGTTGATCGGCAGGTTGAAGCATGGGGCTGACCGCCGTCAGTGGTGCAGGATTTTCGAAAGGAAGTCCTTCGCCCGGTCGCTGCGCGGGTTGCTGAAGAACTCGTCCGGCGTGGCCTGTTCGACGATCTTGCCGTCCGCCATGAAGACCACACGGTTGGCGGCGGAGCGCGCGAAGCCCATCTCGTGGGTGACCACGACCATGGTCATGCCGTCCCGCGCCAGCTGCTGCATGACCTCGAGAACCTCGTTGATCATCTCGGGGTCGAGCGCCGAGGTCGGCTCGTCGAAGAGCATGACCTTCGGGTCCATCGCCAACGCCCGCGCGATCGCGACGCGTTGCTGCTGACCACCGGACAGCTGGGCCGGGTACTTGTCCGCCTGGGTGCCGACACCCACGCGGTCGAGCAGTGCGCGGGCCTTGGCCTCGGCGGTTGCCTTGTCCGTCTTGCGGACCTTGACCTGGCCCAGCATCACGTTCTCGAGCACCGTCTTGTGCGCGAAGAGATTGAAGGACTGGAAGACCATGCCGACGTCGGCGCGCAGCCGGGCCAGTTCCCTGCCCTCCTGGGGCAGTGGCCGGTTGTCGATCGTGATGGCGCCGGAGTCGATCGTCTCCAGGCGGTTGATGGTGCGGCACAGTGTGGACTTGCCGGAACCCGAAGGCCCGATCACGACCACGACCTCGCCCCTGGCGATGGTCAGGTCGATGTCCTGGAGCACATGCAGCGCGCCGAAGTGCTTGTTCACGTTGGACAGCACGACCAGGTCGCCCGCCGCCGGTATGGCGTCTTCCGAGCCCTTGGTCACTGACACTCCGCTCATCGGCTCTAGCTCCGTCCTCCTCGGTTGGGGAGGACACTAGACAGGCCGCAGGATGACCGTCATCACATCTGAGCGGAAATTGAGGATAACGAAAAGGCCTCGGCCGGACACGCTGCGTGAAGAGCCTGCCCGATGGCGTACCGGCTCCATAACGGAAACCCCTGCGTAACAGGGGGACACTTGACTGTGACGGCGACCATCGGCGTTCATGCCTTGGTACACAAATAGCCATACGGATCGCCTAGCCGGGCGATTGCCATCAGGAGATGGCAGACCCGAGATCACCGAGCCACCGGAGGGGGCCATGAGACTCCTGCTCGTCGAGGACGACGACCATGTGGCAGCGGCCCTGTCCGCCGTCCTCGCGAAGCACGGCTTCTCGGTCACGCACGCACGGAACGGCGAGGAGGCCCTCCAGGCCGTGCTGCCCGCCGCGCATGGCGAGCGCCCTTCCTTCGGGGTGATCCTGCTCGACCTCGGACTGCCCGACCAGGACGGCTACCAGGTCTGCGGCCGGATCCGCAAGCTCACCGCCACCCCGGTGATCATGGTGACGGCGCGCTCCGACGTACGGTCCCGGATACACGGCCTCAACCTCGGGGCCGACGACTACGTGGTGAAGCCGTACGACACCGGGGAGCTGCTCGCCCGGATCCACGCCGTCAGCCGGCGCACGACCGCGGGCGACGAGACCGGCCCGGCCGGTGACGACTCCGCGCTGCGGCTCGGCTCGGTCGTCATCGAGCTGCCCACCCGCCGGGTCAGCGTCGACGGCGCGGCCGTGCCGCTCACCCGCAAGGAGTTCGACCTGCTGGCCCTGCTCGCCCAGCGGCCCGGTGTGGTCTTCCGGCGCGAGCAGATCATCAGCGAGGTCTGGCGCACCAACTGGGAAGGGACCGGCCGCACCCTCGAAGTGCACGTGGCCTCGCTCCGTTCCAAGCTGGCCATGCCCGCCCTGATCGAAACCGTGCGCGGGGTCGGCTACCGCCTGGTCGCCCCTGCCGCCTAGCCGTCCGGGTCCTTCGTGCGCACACGCCTCCTTCCGCTCCTCCTCGCCCTGATGGCCGGGGTGCTCCTCGCCCTCGGCTTCCCGCTCGCCGCCAGCCTCGCCGCGGCCGAGCAGCAGCGCGTGGTCGTCGACCGGCTCGACGACGCGGCCCGCTTCGCCGCGCTCGCCCAGTTCGTCAACGAGTCCGAGCCCTTCGTCGACGAGCGCCGGACGACGCTGCGCGGTGAACTCGCCAGCTACCACGACGTCTACGGCATCCGCACGGGCGTCTTCTTCCGCGACAACCAGGCCATGGCCGCCGCGCCCGGGGACTGGGTCGTCCCGTACGAGGGCGAGGGGCGCCGTGCCTTCAACGAGGCGCTGCTCGGGCGGCGCAGCCACGACCCGCCCCAGGTGTGGCCGTGGCAGCCGGACGCCCGGCTCACGATCGCCTCGCCGGTCGTACGGGACGGTGACGTCGTCGCCGTCGTCGTGACGGACTCGCCCACCGGGCAGCTGCGCGCGCGGATCCTGAGCGGTTGGCTGATCATCGCGGCCGGGGAGTTCGCGGCGATGCTGGTCGCCGTCGGCGCGGCCTTCCGGCTCACCGGCTGGGTGCTGCGGCCGGTCCGCGTCCTGGACGCGGTCACCCACGACATCGCCACCGGGCGGATGAAGTCCCGGGTCGCCGCCACCGGAGGGCCGCCCGAACTGCGTCGGCTGGCCCGCTCGTTCAACGAGATGGCCGACAACGTCGAGGACGTCCTGGAACAGCAGCGTGCCTTCGTGGCCGACGCCTCGCACCAGTTGCGCAACCCGCTCTCCGCGCTGCTGCTCCGCATCGAGCTGCTCGCCCTCGAACTCCCCGAGGGCAACGAGGAGATCGCCTCCGTCAGGACCGAGGGCAAGCGCCTCGCCCAGGTCCTCGATGACCTGCTGGACCTCGCGCTCGCCGAGCACGCCGCCGCGGATCTGCGCCTCACCGATATCGGCGCGCTCGTGGACGAGCGGATCGCCGCGTGGCGGCCGCTCGCCGACGAGCAGGGCGTACGGCTCCGGGGCGAGCGGCGGGCCGTGACGGGCTGGGCGGACCCGGTGGCGCTCTCCAGCGCCCTGGACGCGGTGATCGACAACGCGCTCAAGTTCACCCCGGAGGGCGAGGAGGTCACGGTCGCCGTGGCCTCCGAGGGCGAGCGCTGCACGATCGTGGTGGCGGACTTGGGCCCCGGGCTCACGGAGGAGGAGCTCGACAGGGTCGGGGACCGCTTCTGGCGCAGCAACCGCCACCAGAACATCAAGGGCTCGGGACTCGGCCTGTCTATCTCCCGGGTCCTGCTCGCGGCGGGCGGCGGCTCGATCGCCTACGCGCCGAACGAGCCGCACGGGCTGCGCGTGACGCTCACGGTGCCGAGGACGGGGCCGCAGGGGCGGTAGAGGCGATAGGGGCGGTAGGGGCTTCGGGCGCGGGCGCGGGCTCGGGCTCGGGGCCTTGGGCCCAGGGTCCGGGCTTCAGGGGCCGACGGATGCGTCGGGAGCTACGGCTTCACCGAGCGGTAGTAGCGGCGGGCGCCCTCGTGCAGGGACAGGGGCTCCGTGTAGATCGCGGTGCGGAGGTCCACCAACTGGGCCGAGTGGACCTGGCGGCCGATCCCGTCCCGGCTCCTGATCACGGTACGGGTGAAACCCTCCACCATCGCCGTGTCCGCCGAGTCCGTCGTGACCAGCAGGTTCGCCACGGCCAGCGTCTTCACCGGCTGCCCGTCCTGAGCCAGGGCGTAGGCGTCCGCGGGGATGACGGCGGAACGGTAGTGGCGCGTCGCGGCGCCCACGTCGTGGACCTTGTCCACGAGGGTGGTGTCCAGCGGGACCAGCCGGACGGGCATGCGCTCGGAGAGGTCCTGGACGGCCTGGGTGGGCAGACCGCCCGACCAGAAGAACGCGTCCAGTCGCCCGCTCTCCAGGAGGCCCGGCATGGTGTCGATGCCGGCCGAGACCGGCTTGACGTCGGACTTCGTGGTGAGGCCGCCTGCCACGAGGACCCGGTCCGCGATGAGCCGGACACCGGAGCCCTCCTGGCCGACGCCGACCCGCAGCCCGCGCAGATCGGCCACCGAGCGCACGGGCGAGTCCTTGCGGACGACGAGCTGGACATAGTCGTCGTAGAGGCGGGCGCAGCCGCGCAGCCGGTCGGCGCCCGGCTTGCGAGCGCGCTGGTACTGGGCCACGGCGTCGGCGGTCGCCACGGTGAAGTCCGCTTCGCCGGAGGCCAGGCGCGCGAGGTTCTGCTGGGATCCCTCGCTGTTCTTCAGCTGGACCGACACGTCCGGCAGGTCGGTGGCCAAAGCCTGCCGCAGCAGCTCGCCGTACTTCTGGTAGACGCCGGTGGGCACGCCCGTGCTGAACGTGACCCGCCCGCTCGGCGCCGGTGTACCGAAAGGAACCAGCCACCAGACCAGGAGACCGCACATGACCAGAACCGCCGCGGACGCCTGGAGAAGGCGGCGACGGGCGGAACGGGAGTACGAGGCGAGCATGGCGCGATCCTGCCAGCTCACTCCCCGCTCTGGCCAGGCCGGGAGACGGTGGGCTGCTTCACGCGCGCGTGGAGGGCGGTGGACGGCGGTCGGGTTCACGCGCGCGTGAAGGGCGGTCGTGTTCGTGTGCTCGGAGGGCGGTTGTGTTCGCGCGCGTGGAGGGCGGTCGGGCGGACTCGGGCCGGGGCGTCACAGACCGCCGGTCCCGGGCCCGGTCGTCACAGCCCGGTCGCCTGGGTCCGCAGCCACCCGAGCAGGGCGGCGATCCGCTCGTCCCGCTCGGGCGGCCGCAGGCTGAGCAGGTGGTAGCCGGTGCCGTCCTCGACCAGGCCGAAGGGCGCCACGAGCTGTCCGCTCACGAGATCGTCGTGGACCAGCGCGTACGGACCGATGGCCATGCCGACGCCGGCCACCGCCGCCTGCAGCGCCAGATAGAAGTGCTCGAAGGTCTGCTCGCCGACGGGATCGACGCGCCGCCGCGTGATCCGCTGCCAGTCCGCCCACGCGCGCGGCCGGGTGCTGGTGTGCAGAATCGTCACACCGGAGACCCCGCTCCCGGCCGTGAGGCGTTCCGCCACGTCCGGTCGGCAGACCGGACCGACGCGTTCCAGGAAGAGGGGGGAGCGGGTCACGTCCGCCGGTACGGGAAAGTCGTCGCGGCGCAGGGCGACGTCGACCGGGTCCCGGTCGAAGGCGACGGGGCCGCCGCCCGCCGACAGGTGCACGGTGAGGCCGGGCACCTGTGCGGCGAGGTCCGGCAGACGCGGGATGAGCCAGCGCATGAGGAGCGTCGGCTCGCAGGACAGCGCGAGCGGTCCCCCGATCTCACGGCCCGCGACCTCCCGTGCTGCCGTGTCGATCTGGTCGAGCGCGTCCCGGACGACGGCGGCGAGACGACGGGCCTGAGGGGTCGGGCGCAGGGAGCGGGTCCCTCGCTCGAAGAGCGTGACGCCGAGCGACTTCTCCAGATTCTGGATCTGCCGGCTGACGGCGCCGTGGGTCACGTGGAGCTCCTGGGCGGCCCGGGTCATGCTCGCGTGCCGCACGGTCGCCTCGAACGGGAGCAAGGTGTTCAGCGGGGGTAGGTCGGGCCAGCGCATGCGTGAAATCTACTCACAGGTGGGGTGAGAAGGAATCGCTTGTCCAGCGGCTTTCCGAGCGCCAGGGTTGACGGCAGTGGCGGCTACCTCGAGAGGACGAGACATGCGGAAACACCCGGCTGACCCCGTGCGGACGATCGCCGTGCTCGCGGACGACCTGACGAGCGCCGGCGACGGCGCGGCGCCCTTCCGCGGCGGGGGGCACCGGGCGAAGGTCCTGCTGCCCGAGGCCGTCGAGCCGGGCGCGGTGCCCCCTGACGGCGTCGTGGCCGTGGACCTCGGGAGCCGTCTGCTCGACGAGGCGGCGGCGGTGGCGCTCGCCGGGCGGTTCGCGGAGGCGTTCGCCCGTTCCGACCTGCTGATCAAGACCGTCGACTCGACGCTTCGGGGGCACGTGGCGGCCGAGGTCCGCGCCGCCCACGCCGGCTCGCGCCGACGGGCCGTCGTCGTCGCGCCCGCGTTCCCCGCCGAGGGCAGGACCACCGTTCGGGGAGTCCAGTACGTCCATGGCGTGCCGGTGCACGAGACCGACTTCGCCCGCGACCCGGTGCACCCCGTCCGCACGGCCGACCTGACCCGGCTGCTGCCCGAGGCGGAGGTCCTGGAACCGGAGCAGTTCGGGAAGCTGCCGGAACTGATCGACGGGGGAGGCGTGTTCGTGTGCTCGGCGGCCACTGACGCCGACCTCCGTCTCCTCGTGGACTCCGTGCCCATGCCCGGCGACGTGCTCTGGGTCGGCTCCCCGGGCCTCGCCGCCGCGTTGGCCGGACGCCACCCCGCTGTCCCAACGGTCCGTCCGCCCGAACCACCGATGGCGCGGCGCCCGTTGGTCGTGGTGGGCAGCGCGAACCCGGCGACGCGCCGCCAGCTGGACCGGCTGCGCCCGCGGATGGACGTGACCGCGGTGGAGGCGGCCGAGGCCCCGGTCGAGGGCCTGAGAGCCCTGCGCCGGACCGCCGCGCCCGTGCTCGTCGTGCACACCCCGGACGCACGTCGTACGGACGCCCGCTCACTGACCGCCGATCTTGCCCTCTTCGTACGGGAGTTGGTGGCGGACGGGCTGGTCGACGGGCTTGTGCTGACCGGCGGGGAGACCGCGGTCGCCGCCCTCGAAGCTCTCGGCGCGGCTGGTATCGACCTCGTCGACGAGCCCGAACCGGGAGTCGCCCGAGGCGTACTGCTCAGCCCGCCCCACCTCCCTGTGCTGATCAAGGCGGGCGGCTTCGGTGACGACGGCACTCTCGACAGGCTCCTTCGACTGCTCATGGAGGGCGGCCCGATCACGGGGAGTCCGCCGATCGCGGAGCGCGGGCCCGTCACAGAACGTTCGCCGATCGCGGAGGGTGGGCCGACGTCATGACACAGCCCGTCGCGCTCACCATGGGCGACCCGAACGGCATCGGCCCCGAGATCACGGTCAAGGCGTACGCCGACCCGAGGCGCCGGCCTCCGGTCGTCGTCATCGGCGATCCGGCCGTGCTCGCCCGGGCCTGCCGGATCACGGCCACCGAACTCACCGTGCGACCGATCGCCTCCGTCGCGGACGCGGCCCACGAACCCGGCATCCTCGATGTCCTCGCCGAGGGCACGCTCCCCGAGGACCTGCCGCTCGGCACGGTGGACGCCCGCGCCGGAGCCGCCTCGTTCGCGTACGTACGCCGAGGTGTGGAGCTGGCCCTCCGCGGCGAGGTCCGCGCCCTGACCACCGCCCCGATCAACAAGGAGGCGCTCGGTCTTGCCGGGCTGCCGTACCCGGGCCACACCGAGATCCTCGCCGACCTCTCCGGCACGAGCGACTACGCCATGATGATGGCCAACGACGAACTCCGTGTCGTCCTGGTCACCATCCACCAGTCGCTGCGCACGGCCATCGACTCCCTCACCACCGCCCGCGAACTGGAGATCATCCGGCTCACCGACCGGACTCTCCGGGCCGGCCACGCAAGGGGACGCTCCGGCGTCCGGGGCCCGCGCATCGCCGTCGCCGCGGTCAACCCGCACGCGGGGGAGAACGGACGCTTCGGGCGCGAGGACCTCGACATCGTGGCACCGGCCGTGCGGGCCGCCCGCAGGGAAGGCATCGACGCCAGCGGTCCCTGGCCCGCCGACACCGTCTTCATGCGCGCCCGCGCGGGCGAGTCCGACGCGGTCGTGGCCCAGTACCACGACCAAGGACTCATACCGGTCAAGTACCTGGGCCTGGAGCACGGCGTCAACATCACGATCGGCCTGCCGTTCGTGCGCACGAGCGTCGACCACGGCACTGCCTTCGATCTGGCGGGAAAGGGCACCGCCGACCACACCAGCCTGCTCACCGCCCTGGCGCAGGCCGATCAGCTGGCCGTCGCCCAGGAACCGTCCGCCTCGTAGCCCCCGCCCACCCCGGCGGGACCCCGCAGGCAGGACCCGCGGGCAGGCCCCCGCTGCCCCGCAGCCCTTCGCGCGACCCCGAGACCACCGCACCCCCACCAGGAGGACCCCGTGGATTTCATCTTCATGCTCACCCGTGACGACAGGACCGTCACGGACTGCCTCGACGTCCTCGACGCCGTCCGCGACCTCGGAGTCGTCCACCTCGGCTTCAAGGACGTCGGAGTCGAGCCCGCCACCCTCGACAGGCTCCACCGGCAGATCAAGGACATGGGCGCCACCAGCTACCTCGAAGTGGTCAGCACCACCCGTGAGGAGGCGCTCACCTCCGTCCGGCGCGCGGTCGACCTCGGTGTCGACCGCCTCATGGGCGGCACCTGGATCGACGAGACCCTGGAGCTCGTCGCCGGCACCTCCGTCGCGTACCTCCCCTTCGTGGGTGAGCCGCTCGGCCACCCCACCCGCCTCGCCGGCGGCCCCGACCGGATCACCGACGACTGCCTCCGGGCGGAGGCCGCGGGCTGCGCCGGTGTCGACCTCCTCGCCTACCGGGCCACCGACGCGGACCCGCTCGACCTGGTCCGGGCCGCCCGAGCGGCCACGACCGGCAGCCTGGTCGTGGCCGGCGGCATCTCCTCCACCGAGCGGATACGGGCGGTGGCGGCCGCCGGAGCCGACGCCTTCACCATCGGATCCGCGGCCTTCGACGGCTCCCTGCGGCCCCGCGCGGGCACCCTCGCCGCCCAGCTCGGCGCGGCCCTGGAAGCGGTCGCGAGCGGCCCGGCGCCGTCGCCCCGGCTCCACGGGGACGGGCAATCCCCGGCACCGCATACCCTTGTTCCATGACCAGCAGCGACCGGAGCCAGACAGTGGACGTCCAGCGAACCTACGAAGTGCGCACCTACGGGTGCCAGATGAACGTCCATGACTCCGAGCGGCTCTCCGGTCTGCTGGAGGACGCCGGCTACGTCCGCGCCCCGGAGGGCTCCGACGGTGACGCCGACGTCGTCGTCTTCAACACCTGCGCGGTCCGCGAGAACGCGGACAACAAGCTCTACGGCAACCTCGGCCGGCTCGCCCCCCGGAAGACCACGCGCCCGGGCATGCAGATCGCCGTCGGCGGCTGCCTCGCCCAGAAGGACCGCGACACCATCGTCGAGAAGGCCCCCTGGGTCGACGTCGTCTTCGGCACGCACAACATCGGCAAGCTGCCGGTCCTCCTGGAGCGCGCCCGCGTCCAGGAAGAGGCCCAGATCGAGATCGCCGAGTCGCTGGAGGCCTTCCCCTCCACGCTGCCCACCCGCCGCGAGTCCGCGTACGCCGCCTGGGTCTCCATCTCCGTCGGCTGCAACAACACCTGCACCTTCTGTATCGTCCCGGCGCTGCGCGGCAAGGAGGAGGACCGCCGCCCCGGCGACATCCTCGCCGAGATCGAGGCGCTGGTGGCCGAGGGCGTCTCGGAGATCACCCTGCTCGGCCAGAACGTCAACGCCTACGGCTCCGACCTGGGCGACCGCGAGGCCTTCTCCAAGCTGCTGCGCGCCTGCGGTCAGATCGAGGGCCTGGAGCGGGTCCGCTTCACCTCCCCGCACCCCCGCGACTTCACGGACGACGTCATCGCCGCGATGGCCGAGACCCCGAACGTGATGCCGCAGCTCCACATGCCGCTCCAGTCCGGCTCGGACACGATCCTCAGGGCCATGCGCCGTTCGTACCGGCAGGAGCGTTTCCTCGGCATCATCGAGAAGGTCCGCGCCGCCATCCCGCACGCCGCGATCTCCACCGACATCATCGTGGGCTTCCCCGGCGAGACCGAGGAGGACTTCGAGCAGACCATGCACACGGTCCGTGAGGCCCGCTTCGCCAACGCCTTCACCTTCCAGTACTCCAAGCGGCCCGGAACGCCCGCCGCCGAGATGGACGGGCAGATCCCGAAGGAGGTCGTGCAGGCGCGCTACGAGCGTCTGGTCGCCCTGCAGGAGGAGATCTCCTGGGAGGAGAACAAGAAGCAGGTCGGCCGGACCCTCGAGGTCATGGTCGCCGAGGGCGAGGGCCGCAAGGACGGCGCCACTCACCGCCTCTCCGGCCGCGCCCCCGACAACCGGCTCGTCCACTTCACCAAGCCGGACCAGGAGGTCCGCCCGGGCGACGTGGTGACCGTCGAGATCACCTACGCCGCCCCGCACCACCTGCTCGCCGAGGGCCCGACGACGTCGGTACGCCGCACCCGCGCCGGCGACGCCTGGGAGAAGCGCACCGCCGCGGCCGCCGCGAAGCCCGCGGGCGTTCTGCTCGGACTCCCCAAGATCGGTGTGCCGGACCCGCTCCCCGTGGCTTCGGCTCCCGCCTGCGGAAGCCACTGACATCCGGGGCGACTCCTGACACCCTCGGACATGCCGACAACGGACATGTTCGAGGAATCGGGGGGCTGGGATGGGGAAGTGGATCGTCGTCGCACAGCGCGGGGCCGGTGGTGACACGTACCGCACCGAGGTGGTCCAGCGGATCACCGGCACGCGCGAGGACGCGCAGGAAGCGCTGCGCGCCGCCTCGCTGACGTACGGCGAGCCATGGCGGGAGAGGTCGCGGGAGGTGTACCGCCTCCCCAGCGGGGACAGCTACGTCGTGGTCGTCAGGGGGATGATGTCGGAGACGTACGTCGTCCTGAGCATCGCGGAGCTGGTGCACGACTCGGCCGCCCCCGACGGCGCGCAGGCGGATCCGACCGGTGAGCCGCAGGACAGCGTCCCGCCGATGGAGTGGAGGCCGTCGCAGTAGGCTGCGGATCATGCTTGTCGCCGCAGCCGTATGCCCCTGTCCTCCTCTGCTCGTGCCCGATGTGGCGGCCGGAGCCGCCGGTGAGCTCGACGCGGCCCGGACGGCCTGTGCCGACGCCCTCGGGCTGCTCGCCGCGTCCCGGCCCGACCGGCTCTTCGTCGTAGGACCCGCCGAGGAAGGGGCGCGCGGTACGTTCCCGGGCGGTTCGACCGGCGGCTTCGCGGGCTTCGGCGTCGACCTGTCCGTACGACTCGGTGCCGGGCCCGGCGGGGAGCGACCGCTGCCCGCCTCCCTCGCGGTCGGCGCGTGGCTCCTCCAACGCGCCGACTGGGCCGACGCTCCCGTCGAAGGCCTCGGGATCGGCCGGCCGCTGGAGGCCGACCGATGTGTCTCCACGGGCCGTGAGCTGGCCGCCACGGCCGACCGCGTGGCGCTCCTCGTGATGGGTGACGGCAGTGCCTGCCGGACGCTCAAGGCCCCCGGCTACCTGGACGAGCGGGCCGCCGCCTTCGACGCGGAGGCCGCCCGGGCGCTGGGCACGGCGGATGTGGACGCCCTGCTCGCGCTCGACGAGAACCTCGCGTACGAGCTGAAGGCGGCCGGCCGGGCCCCCTGGCAGGTCCTCGCGGGCGCGGCGGAGGGGGCGGACCTCGACGGCCGGCTCCTCTACGAGGACGCCCCGTACGGCGTCGGCTACTTCGTGGCGGCCTGGTCGTAGCGACCCCAGACAGCAGAGGCGCACGCAGAACGGCGGACGGCCGCGGAGCGAGATGCTCCGCGGCCGTCCCCCGTGCGAGAGGGGACCGAAGGGGTGACGCCCGGAGGTCAGGAGGCCGGCGGCGGACCCTGCGCAGGATCCGGGCCCTGACCCGGAGTCTGCGCGGGCCCCTGCCCCGGGCTCTGGCCCTGCCCGGGACCTCGGCCCTCGCCGGAACCCGTCGCGCCGCCGTCGGCGTCGTCCTTGTGGGCGATCCGCTCCAGAGCGTCCTTGGCCTTGCCGGTGCCCGATTCGATCTTGGCGCTGTACTTGCCCTTGGTCTTCTCGTCGACCAGCTTCGCGGCCTTGTCCAGACCCTGGTCGATCTTGGCCTCATGCTGCTGGGCGAGGCCCGAGACCTTGTCCTTGGCCGGGGCGAGCTTGGCCTTCAGTGAATCCAGGAGACCCATGGGTCACCTTCCCTCCGGTGCGTCCGTCTGCCCTGCCCTGTCGCCGGGAGTCCGCTACTTCCGGGCGCTCTCTCCGGCCTCGTTGTCCGCGGCCTCGTCCGCCGACTGCTGCTTCGGAATCTCCACGGCAGCCTCGACCACCTCGACGGCCTCCGCCGCGGGGGCCTCGTCGCCCGCCTCGGCGCTGCCGGCCGGCTCCGCCGACGATCCGGTCTCGGCGTCGGCCTCCGCCTCGGCGGCCCCGCCGCTCGACGCTCCGGCCTCCGCCTCGTCCGCCGCGTCCGTCACGACGACAGCCTGGGCCTCCTCCGTCGACGCATCGGCAGCCGTCTTGCCCTTCCGCCGAAACATTGCAAAAACGCCCATTTCAACTCCATAGCCTACTCGTGTGGGATAAGGCCCGCGGTGCCCGGAGCGCCCTGTTGCGCCACCGGGCGCAGCCGGTACGGAAAACCGGCGGTCGGAACCTCGCAACTGGCAACGACCCCGGTGTCGGACCGTCACGTCGCTCGTTCGGGGACCTGCCGGGAGGTTTGCGAGACTGTGACGGTGAGAACTGCAGCTCCCGCCCCGCGGGTCATCGCCGTCGTCGGTCCTACTGCGGCCGGAAAGTCCGATCTGGGTGTATTCCTCGCCCAGCAACTGGGCGGCGAGGTCGTCAACGCGGACTCGATGCAGCTCTACCGAGGGATGGACATCGGTACCGCCAAGCTGACGCTGGAGGAGCGCGGTGGGGTGCCGCACCACCTCCTCGACATCTGGGACGTCACGGAGGCCGCCAGCGTCGCCGAGTACCAGCGCCTCGCCCGCACCGAGATCGACCGACTCCTGGCCGAAGGCCGTAGCCCCATCCTGGTCGGCGGCTCGGGGCTCTACGTACGGGGTGCCATCGAAGCCCTCGAGTTCCCGGGCACGGACCCGGCCGTACGGGCCCGCCTGGAGGCCGAGCTGGAGGAGCACGGCTCCGGCGTGCTGCACGCCCACCTCGCCGCGGCCGACCCCGACGCCGCGCGGGTGATCCTCCCCAGCAACGGCCGGCGCATCGTCCGGGCCCTGGAGGTCATCGAGATCACCGGCAAGCCCTTCACCGCCAACCTGCCCGGCCCCGACCCGATCTACGACACCGTGCAGATCGGCGTCGACGTGGCCCGCCCCGAACTCGACGAACGGATCACCGCGCGCGTGGACCGGATGTGGGAGGCCGGACTCGTCGACGAGGTACGTGCCCTGGAGGCGCTCGGACTGCGTGAGGGGCGCACGGCCGCCCGCGCGCTCGGCTACCAGCAGGTGCTCACGGCGCTCGCGGGGGAGTGCACCGAGGACGAGGCGCGGGCCGAGACCGTACGCGCCACCAAGCGCTTCGCGCGCCGTCAGGACTCGTGGTTCCGGCGCGACCCGCGCGTCCACTGGCTGAGCGGCGCGGCGGATGACCGGGGGGAACTCCCGGGGCAGGCGCTGACGTTGGTCGAACGAGCGGTTACAGCCTGATCACGTGATGGCATCGGGACGCCATGCCCGTCATTCCGGGGGTCTCTGGCGTGCCATCATCGAGCATCGATCGACCAATGTGGAGTCCGAGTGGGAGGGCGCGTGGCGATGGAGGCCGGCCCTCGCGACACAGAGCAGCAGGACGCGGTCCCGGGCGAAGCTCCGGGTGACGCGCCCGGTTTGAGCCCGGACGGCCCCGACGAGGCCGAAGGCTCGTCCGTCGAGGTCGACGCCGACGAGGTCGAGGTCGAGCTGCGGCCGCAGCGCAGGCTGCGGATCTGGCAGCTCGCGCCCATCGTGGGCCTCGCCGCCGTCGGGTCGCTGATGTTCGCCTTCCCCCTCGCCTTCGGCTCCGGGGACGGCGGCGCCGTCGTCGCCATGCTCGGCCTCCTGATCAGCTCCTGCGCCGCCGGCTGGGGCATGATGGCCGCCCGCAAGGTCGGCTCCGCCTGGCCCGGCCTCCCGGCCCGCGGCTCCGGAGAACGGCCGAACTGGCGAGTGATCGCCCTGTACGTGTTCTTCAGCGTGCTCCTGGTGGCCCTGGCCGTCTGGCGCGTGGCCCGCCTCCGCTGACCACCGGGCGGGGCGACCCCCGCCGCCCGAGGGGTGGACCTTCGAGCGGCTGTCGGACCCGGCCCGTACAGTTGATCCCGTGACCACCACGCAGACCTCGCCGCTCGCTTTCCTCAAGGGCCACGGGACCGAGAACGACTTCGTGATCGTCCCGGACGCCGACAACGCCATCGACCTGCCCCCGGCCCTCGTCGCCCGGCTGTGCGACCGCAGGGCCGGCATCGGCGGGGACGGCGTGCTGCACGTGGTGCGCAGCGAGGCCCACCCCGAGGCCCACGCGATGGCCGGCGAGGCCGAGTGGTTCATGGACTACCGCAACGCCGACGGCTCGGTCGCCGAGATGTGCGGCAACGGCGTCCGCGTCTTCGCCCGCTACCTGGAGCACGCCGGACACATCACGGCCGGCGAGGTCGCCGTCGCCACCCGCGGCGGAGTCAAGCGCGTCCATCTGGACAAGGACGGCTCCGTCACCGTCTCCATGGGCCGCGCCCGGCTCCCCGAGGACGGCGTCACCGTCACCGTCGACGGCCGCAGCTGGCCCGCGCGCAACGTGAACATGGGCAATCCGCACGCGGTCGCCTTCGTCGAGTCCCTCGACCACGCCGGCAACCTGTTCACGGAGCCTCCGTACGCCCCCGCCGAGGTCTTCCCCGACGGGGTGAACATCGAGTTCGTCGCCGACCGCGGCCCCCGCCACGTGGCCATGCGCGTGCACGAGCGCGGCGCCTCCGAGACCCGCTCCTGCGGCACGGGCGCGTGCGCCGTCGCCGTCGCCACCGCCCGCCGGGACGGCGTCGACCCCGCCGCGAGCGGTACACCCGTCACGTACACCGTGGACGTCCTCGGCGGGACGCTGACCATCACCGAGCACCCCGACGGAGAGCTGGAGATGACCGGCCCGGCCGTCATCGTCGGCGAGGGTACGTTCGACCCGTCCTGGCTCGCGGACGCCTGAGCCCGCAGCGGAACGCGCGGCGACGCCGCGATCGGCACCGGGAGCGTCACCACCGAAAGCACCGAAAGCACCGAAGCACCGGAAGTACCGGCACCGAAGCCGGCCGGCGGGCCCATTCGAAACTGTCAACGACTGACCGTTCGCTCGAATGGGTGATCCGTTTCACGCTGGGCGAGAGCGGGACTGCGCCACGTGGTGGGGTCGGTAGCATCAAGCACCGGCCCCGCGGGCACGCCTTGCCCGTCCACCGCCGGTCGACGTCGCCGGAGGTGCCCCATGAGTGCAGAGGCCACCAACCCTGTGAGCGCAGCGGAGGCCGCGGGCCCCGACGCTCCCAGCCGCAGGCGCGCCCGTCCGAGGATCGACCTCCGCAGGCTGGGCCGCGCCGCACTGCTCGGTCCCGGCGCCCGGGGGGACCGGCTGCCCGACGCCATCGGGCATGTCGCGGAGGCGCACCGGGCCCACCACCCCGACGCCGACCTGGCCGTCCTGCGCCGGGCGTACGTGCTGGCCGAGTCCTCGCACCGGGGCCAGTTCCGCAAGAGCGGTGAGCCGTACATCACCCACCCCCTCGCCGTCACCCTCATCCTCGCCGAACTCGGCGCCGAGACGACGACGTTGACCGCAGCCCTCCTCCACGACACCGTCGAGGACACGGAAGTGACGCTCGATCAGGTACGGGAACAGTTCGGCGACGAGGTCGCCTATCTCGTCGACGGCGTCACCAAGGTGGAGAAGATCGACTACGGCGCCGCCGCCGAACCCGAGACCTTCCGCAAGATGCTCGTCGCCACCGGCAACGACGTCCGCGTCATGTCGATCAAACTCGCCGACCGGCTCCACAACATGCGCACGCTCGGTGTCATGCGGCCGGAGAAACAGGTCAGGATCGCCAAGGTCACCCGGGACGTCCTCATCCCGCTCGCCGAACGGCTCGGAGTCCAAGCGCTCAAGACCGAACTGGAGGACCTCGTCTTCGCGATCCTCCACCCCGAGGAGTACGAGCGGACCCGCGCCCTCATCGCCGACAACACCGGCGCGGGCGACGCGCTCGCCGCCATCGCCGAGAGCGTCTCCGCCGTCCTGCGCGACGCGGACATCGCCGCCGAAGTCCTCGTCAGGCCCCGGCACTTCGTCTCCGTCCACCGCGTCCGCCTCAAGCGCGGCGACCTGCGCGGCAGCGACTTCGGGCGGCTCCTCGTCCTGGTCGCGGAGGATGCCGACTGTTACGCCGTCCTCGGCGAGCTCCACACCTGCTTCACCCCGGTGATCTCCGAGTTCAAGGACTTCATCGCGACCCCCAAGTTCAACCTGTACCAGTCCCTGCACACCGCCGTCGCCGCCCCCGACGGCGCCGTCGCCGAGGTCCTCATCCGCACCCACCAGATGCACAAGGTCGCCGAGGCCGGCGTCGTCGCGCTCGGCAACCCGTACACCCCCCCGGCGGGCGGCGACGGCGCCGACCCCGCGGAGGACGGCGAGCGCGCCGACCCCACCCGGCCCGGCTGGCTCTCCCGCCTCCTCGACTGGCAGCAGTCCACCCCCGACCCGGACACCTTCTGGACCTCGCTGCGCGCCGACCTCGCCGAGGACCAGGAGATCACCGTCTTCCGCGCAGACGGCGGCATGCTCGGCCTGCCCGCCGGGGCGAGTTGCGTGGACGCGGCATACGCCCAGTACGGAGCCGCCGGCCACAGCTGTCTGGGTGCCCGGGTCAACGGCCGTCTGGCGACGCTCAGTACGGTCCTGAACGACGGCGACACCGTCCAGCTCCTGCTCGCCCAGGACTCCACCTCGGGGCCCTCACCGGGCTGGCTCGAGCACGCCCGCACCCCCGCCGCGCGGATCGCCATCACCGCCTGGCTCCAGGCGCACCCCGAGGCCGCCGGGGCGCCCGAGGCCGACCCCAGACCCCCCGTCTCCGTCACGGCCGACCGCCGCTCGGGAGCCAGGCTGCGCGCCGACCTTCCCGGCGCCGAGGCCACCGCCGTACGTCCGGCGGGCTGTTGCACGCCCGTACCCCCCGACGAGATCACCGGCTTCCAGGTACGCGGCGGTTCCGTCACCGTCCACCGCACCGGCTGCGCGTCCGTCGACACCATGCGGCGCCTCGGGCGGGCGCCCGTCACCGTCCACTGGGGCGACACGGCGGAGTGCCGCGTCACCCTCGTCGCCGAGGCCTTCGGCCGGCCACGGCTCCTCGCCGACCTGACCGAGGCCATCGCCGCCGCGGACGTCGCCGTCGTCTCGGCGACCGTCGAGCCCCCGAACGAACAGCGGGTCCGCCACACCTACACCCTCCAACTCCCGGACGCGGCAGGTCTGCCGTCCCTCATGCGGGCCATGCGCGACGTCGCCGGCGTGTACGACGTGAGCCGCGCCCAACACCCCGCCACGCCCGGGATCTGAGCTCCGGGCTGCCGGGTCGGCCCACGAGGCCGAGCCCGCGAGGGCCCGCCCGTGCCAGCACCGGCGTGACCCCTTCGGGTGGCCGACGCGCGCGCCGCCCGGGGCTGTGGCCACGGCACTGGTAGCCGTAGCCCATGCCGCTCACACCACCCCGGAATCCGTCTCCACGCGCGCGGTGGCTGCGCTCCGCCGTCCTGGTCGCCGCATCGGCCGGACTCGTCGCCGCCGCCCTCCCCGCGCCCGCGCCGCTCGGCATCGGGGACCCCCTCTTCCCTCACCTCGGCAACCCCGGCTACGACGTCCTCTCGTACGACATCGGCCTCACCTACCCGGGCAGCAACAGCCGGCCGCTCGCCGGCGTGACCCGCATCGAAGCCCTGGCCACCGCCGACCTGGAGCGGATCAACCTGGACTTCACCCACGGAACGGTCTCCTCCGTCACCGTCGACGGAGAACCGGCGGCCTTCGAGACCAGCGGCGAGGACCTGGTGATCACGCCCGACCGGGCGGCCGAGAGCGGCGACGCCCTGACCATCGCCGTCACCCACACCAGCGACCCCAGCGGCCCCGCCGACGCCGGCGGCTGGGTCCGCACCGGTGACGGACTCGCCATGGCCAACCAGGCCGACGCCGCCCACCGCGTCTTCCCCTCGAACGACCACCCCGCCGACAAGGCGTACTTCACGTTCCGCGTCACCGCGCCCAGCGCGCTGACGGCCGTCGCCAACGGCCTCCCGGTCGGCCGGACCACCGACGGGACCACCACCACCTGGACCTACCGCACGGCCCACCCGATGGCCACCGAACTCGCCCAGGTCTCCATCGGCCGCACCACCGTCGTCCACCGCACCGGGCCGCACGGCCTCCCCCTGCGGGACGTGGTGCGCACCGCCGACCGCGAGCTCCTGGAGCCCTGGCTCAAGCGCACCCCCGGACACGTCGAGTGGATGGAGCGCCAGGTCGGCCCGTACCCCTTCGAGACGTACGGCCTGCTGATCGCCGACGCGGAGACCGGCTTCGAGCTGGAGACGCAGACCCTCTCTCTCTTCGAGAGAAGACTGTTCACCGAACCCGGCTTCCCCGAGTGGTACGTCGACTCGATCATGGTCCACGAGCTCGCCCACCACTGGTTCGGCAACAGCGTCTCGCCCCGCACCTGGTCCGACCTGTGGCTCAACGAGGGACACGCGAGCTGGTACGAGGCCCTGTACGCGGAGGAGACCGCCGGACAGTCCCTGGAGCGGCGCATGAAGGCCGCCTACGGCGCCTCCGACACGTGGCGCGCGAGCGGCGGGCCGCCCGCCGCCCCGGAGCCGCCCACGCCCGGCCAGAAGATCAGCCTCTTCCGCCCCGTCGTGTACGACGGCAGCGCCCTGGTCCTCTACGCGCTGCGCGAGGAGATCGGCACGGAGGCCTTCCAGAAGCTGGAGCGCCGCTGGGTGGACGAACACCGGGACGCCTCCGCCACCACCGCCGACTTCACCGCCCTGGCCGCCGAGGTCGCGGGGCGTGACCTCACGTCCTTCTTCGCCGGCTGGCTGTACGCCGACAAGACCCCGCCGATGCCCGGACACCCCGACTGGCGCTCCCGGCCGGCGGACGGCGTGCGCGGCCCCGCGAAGGCCCGGTGAAACCGGGATGACGAGCGCGCGCCGACCGTGTCACCATCATCGGGTCGACGACGCGGTCGGCCCGGGAATCTTTCCCCGCCGTCACACGTTGTGATCGACGCAACCACTTTCCATCGACGTAAGGATCCAATGACCTCCTCTTCATCCCCTTCCCAGGACGAGCAGAGCTTCGCGGACGCGCGCCGCACCGAGAGCCTTCGGGCCGATGCCCTGATGGAAGAGGACGTCGCCTGGAGCCACGAGATCGACGGAGAGCGGGACGGCGACCAGTTCGACCGCTCCGAGCGCGCGGCCCTGCGGCGCGTGGCGGGCCTCTCCACCGAACTCGAGGACGTCACCGAGGTCGAGTACCGGCAGCTGCGCCTCGAGCGCGTCGTGCTCGTCGGAGTATGGACCTCGGGGACCGTTCAGGACGCGGAGAACTCCCTCGCGGAGCTCGCGGCCCTCGCCGAGACGGCGGGCGCCCTCGTGCTCGACGGCGTGATCCAGCGCCGTGACAAGCCGGACCCGGCCACCTTCATCGGCTCGGGCAAGGCACGCGAGCTGCGGGACATCGTGCTCGAGACCGGTGCCGACACCGTCGTCTGCGACGGCGAACTCAGCCCCGGCCAGCTCATCGCCCTCGAAGACGTCGTCAAGGTGAAGGTGGTCGACCGGACCGCCCTGATCCTCGACATCTTCGCCCAGCACGCCAAGTCCCGAGAGGGCAAGGCGCAGGTCGCGCTCGCGCAGATGCAGTACATGCTGCCGCGGCTGCGAGGCTGGGGTCAGTCGCTCTCCCGCCAGATGGGCGGCGGCAGCGGTGGCGGCATGGCCACCCGTGGTCCCGGTGAGACCAAGATCGAGACCGACCGGCGTCGGATCCGCGAGAAGATGGCGAAGATGCGCCGGGAGATCGCGGAGATGAAGACCGGCCGTGACGTCAAGCGGCAGGAGCGGCGCCGTCACAAGATCCCGTCGGTCGCCATCGCCGGTTACACCAACGCAGGCAAGTCCTCGCTGCTCAACCGGCTGACCGGCGCGGGTGTGCTGGTGGAGAACGCCCTGTTCGCCACCCTCGACCCGACCGTCCGCCGGGCCGAGACGCCCGGCGGCCGGGTCTACACCCTGGCCGACACCGTCGGGTTCGTACGGCACCTGCCGCACCACCTCGTCGAGGCGTTCCGCTCCACCATGGAGGAGGTCGGCGACTCCGACCTCATCCTGCACGTGGTGGACGGCGCGCACCCGGCTCCGGAGGAGCAGCTCGCCGCCGTGCGCGAGGTGTTCCGCGACGTCGGCGCGGTGAACGTGCCGGAGATCGTCGTCATCAACAAGGTGGACGCGGCCGACCCGCTGGTCCTCCAGCGGCTTATGCGCGCCGAGCGGCACGCGATCGCGGTCTCCGCCCGCACGGGCGAGGGCATCGACGAGCTGCTGGCGCTGATCGACGCCGAGCTGCCGCGCCCTCAGGTCGAGATCGAGGCACTCGTGCCGTACACGGAAGGCGGCCTCGTCTCCCGGGTGCACGTCGAGGGTGAGCTGCTCTCCGAGGAGCACACCCCGGAAGGCACGCTGCTGAAGGCGCGGGTGCACGAAGACCTCGCCGCGTTCCTCGCGCCGTTCGTCCCGGCCGCGCACTGACACCGGGTCGGCCGCGAGCCGACCGTCGCAGCGCGACGGGAAGGCCCCGCCCCTCATCGAGGAGCGGGGCCTTCCGCTTGTCATCCGCGGCCGGTCACATCCGTGGCCGCGACCGTACGTCGATCAGCGGGCGAACTTCTTGCTCACCATCTCGTGCGCGTCCTTGGCACCCTTGCCCAGCTGCGGTCCCGCCAGCCAGCCGTTGCCGCCGGCCGGGCCGATCGAGGTGTTCGACACCAGGGCCGGCTTGCCGTTCGGCATGGTCCGGATCCAGCCGCCGCCCGAGGAGCCACCGGTCATGGTGCAGCCGATGCGGTACATCGTGGGCGTCGCGGGCGCGGTGGTCAGCCGGGTCGGCCGGTCGACGCACTTGTGCATGATCAGGCCGTTGTACGGCGCCGCCGCCGGGTAGCCCCAGGCGCCCATGTAGCCGGCCTGGGCGTGCGCCGGAGCCGAGAAGTCGATCGGCAGCGCGACACCGACGGTCTCCTCCAGGGACTTCCTGCCCTGCTGCGGCTTCACGTGCAGCACCGCGTAGTCGTACGGCCAGGCCGCGTTCGTACCGCCGCGGTTGATCCACTCGCCCGAGGTCACGGCCCAGTCCGCCCAGTACTGACCGTACGGCGCGACCTCGTGCGGCTGCGCGTTGCGCAGCGCGGCCGGCGACTTGCCGAGGTCGTTGTAGGCCGGGACGAACGTGATGTTGCGGTACCAGCCGCCTCGCTGACCGGCGTGGACGCAGTGACCCGCGGTCCACACCATGTTGGACTTCCCGGGCCGGCGCGGGTCCTTCACGATCGTGCCGGAGCAGACCATGCTGCCCTGCGGCCCGTCGAAGAAGATCTTGCCCACGGGCGCCGCGTTGCGGTGGTACGGGGTCTTCTCGCGCTGCGCCTGGACGGGCCGCGGCACGGGGTCGGTGCCCCCGGAACCCGCCGTCGTCGTCATCGACTGGTCCGGGCTCTTCGCGGACTGCATCCGCTCGGTGTCCCAGAGCCCGTCGATGACGGGGTTGACGAAGTCCTCGGCCTCACGGAGCCAGGTGTCCTTGTTCCAGTTCTTCCACTCGCCGCTCTTCCACTTCTCGACGTCGACGCCGTGCTTCTTCAGCTTGTCGGCGATGTCCGAGGGGATCGCGGGGTCCGCGCCGCCTCCCGTGGCGGAGGCGGAGGCGCTCGACCCCCCGGCGGGCTTGTCGGCCGCGGGCGTCTCGGTCGGGCCACAGGCGGTGGCGATCAGCGCGAGCGCAGAGACCAGGCCCAGGGCGGCTGGAAGCATTCGTATGGAGCGCATGTGTAGGGATCCCCCTGATGGAAATTCCGGGCCCGCGCGCGGGAGATCCGCGCGCGGTCGTCCGGTGATGTCGTGGGACGGGGCGGGACCCCGCGGGATCCCGCCCCGAAAAAGCCGTGCCCTAGCGGCCGGCGAACTTCTTGCTGACGGCGTCGTAGATGCCCTTGGCCTCGGCGCCCAGGCGCGGTCCGGCCAGCCAGCCGGCCGTGACCGGTCCGATCGAGGTGTTGGACACCAGCGCCGGCTTGCCGTCCTGGCCCGTGGCCACCCAGCCGCCACCGGACGAACCACCGGTCATCGTGCAACCGATGCGGTACATCGTCGGCTGCTCCGCCTTGATCGACAGACGGCCCGGCCTGTCCGCGCACTGGTACATCTTCTGGCCGTCGAACGGCGCGCCCGCCGGGTAACCGGTCGCCTTCATGTCCGCGATCTTCGAGACCGCCGGAGCGTTGAAGTCCACCGGAAGAGCCGAACCGACCGTCTCCTCGAGCGACTTGCCGGTGGAGCCCTTCTCCGGCGTCACATGGATCACCGCGAAGTCGTACGGAGCACCCTGACCGCCGGTCGACGCGCCCTCCGAGATCCACTGCTCGGAGGTCTGCGCCCAGTCGCCCCACCAGACGCCGTAGGGAGCGACCTGCTCGCGCGTCGCGTTCTGCAACTGCGCGGTCGGCAGGGCCTTGTCGTTGTACGAGGGCACGAAGGCGATGTTGCGGTACCAGCCGCCCTTCTTGCCCGCGTGCACGCAGTGACCGGCCGTCCAGACCATGTTGGACTTGCCGGGGTTGGCCGGGTCCTGCACGACGGTGGCCGAGCAGACCATCGAACCCTCGGGCCCGTCGAAGAACACCTTGCCCGCCTCGGGGGCGTTGGAGTGGTACGGCGCCTGCACGCCCTTCGCCCGGACCGGCGAGGGGGTCGGGTCCGTGACGCCCTTGTCACCCGAGATGTCCTCCTCCTCGACCGGCTTGTCCGGGCGCTGGGCGTCCCGCATCCGGTCCGGGTCCCAGAGGTCCTCGATGATCGGGTTGACGTAGTCCTTCGCCTCACGCAGCCACTTGTCGCGGTCCCAGTTCTTCCACTCGCCGTTCCTCCACTTGTCCAGATCGATCCCGTGCTCCTTGAGCCGGTCCTTCAGGTCGTCCGGAATCGTGATCTTGTCGCCGGTGGACGGGCTGGTGGGCGCGGCGGGCTTGTCTCCCGCGTTCTCCTCGCTCGGGCCGCAGGCCGTCGCCGTCAGCGTCAGCGCCGCGACGGCTGCCGCCGCGGCCAGCAGCGGACGAATCGATCGCATCTCGTG
The DNA here is from genome assembly GCF_043081505.1 of Streptomyces sp. NPDC014870. Taxonomy (NCBI): domain Bacteria; kingdom Bacillati; phylum Actinomycetota; class Actinomycetes; order Kitasatosporales; family Streptomycetaceae; genus Streptomyces; species Streptomyces sp. NPDC014870. Next base: position 187,698 of record NZ_JBIBWQ010000015.1, on the reverse strand, counting down.
ATCCCCCTGGGACTACGTCAACTTGTGCATGAGTGAACTGTGATGGCGCCCAACAGGGCGCCGAAGTGCGGCCCCCACTATGCCGGTGCCGGAGGGGACGGTACGCGCCAGGTCCACGGTTCCGCCCCTCGTGGAGCCGTTGCCGGGTCGTGATCCCCACCACGTCAAGGATCTTGGGATTCTCCCGTGATCCTTGGCGCGTCCCGTCGTTGGTACGTACGGGGGACACCGAGGCAGCGTTCAAGACCACCGTTCGCGGTGTGCAGCAACGTACCGATGTGCAACGCAACTGTTACCGCGGGAGGACACCGAGCCGTGGCCGTGACCGAACCAGCTCCGGCCGTACCGTCGGCCGCGCACGCGTACCAGGGGGAGCGGAGAGCAGGCGAAGGAGCCGCTCACGAAGGCATCCTGCGCCGCCAGTCGTTGCGCGAGTCCGCCGCGCGCACCTACGCGCGCTCGCTGCCGATCGTCCCCGTCCGGGCCCGGGGCCTGACCATCGAGGGCGCGGACGGGCGGCGCTATCTGGACTGCCTCTCCGGTGCGGGGACCCTGGCGCTCGGGCACAACCACCCGGTGGTCCTCGAGGCCATCAGGAAGGTGCTCGACTCCGGCGCGCCTCTCCACGTCCTCGACCTCGCGACGCCGGTCAAGGACGCCTTCACCACCGAGCTGTTCGCCACGCTGCCCGCCGGACTCGCCGAGAACGCGCGCATCCAGTTCTGCGGACCGGCCGGGACGGACGCGGTGGAGGCCGCGCTGAAGCTCGTCCGCACGGCCACCGGTCGCAGCGGGCTGCTCAGCTTCACCGGCGCCTACCACGGCATGACGGCCGGCGCCCTGAACGCCTCCGGTGGCGCGACGGACGTACGGGTCACCCGGCTGCCCTACCCGCAGAACTACCGCTGCCCCTTCGGCGTCGGCGGCCCGCGCGGGGCCGAACTGGCCGCGCGCTGGACGGAGAACCTCCTCGACGACCCCAAGAGCGGGGTGACGACACCCGCGGCGATGATCCTCGAACCGGTGCAGGGGGAGGGCGGTGTCATCCCCGCCCCCGACGACTGGATGCGTCGCATGCGGGAGCTGACCGCGGCGCGGTCCATCCCGCTCATCGCCGACGAGGTCCAGACGGGCGTCGGCCGCACCGGCACCTTCTGGGCCGTCGAACACAGCGGCGTCGTCCCCGACGTCATGGTCCTCTCGAAGGCCATCGGCGGCTCCCTCCCGCTGGCCGTCGTCGTGTACCGCGCCGAGCTCGACGCCTGGGAGCCCGGCGCCCACGCCGGCACCTTCCGGGGCAACCAGCTCGCCATGGCCGCCGGAGCCGCCACCCTCGCCTACGTACGGGAAAACCGGCTCGCCGACCGCGCCGCGACCCTCGGCGCCCGCATGCTCGCCCGCCTGCAAGGTCTGGCCGCCGCCCACCCCTGCATCGGCGACGTGCGCGGCCGGGGGCTCATGATCGGCGTCGAACTGGTGGATCCGGCCGCCGAGAGCGCCGACTCCGCCGTCCCGCCGGTCGACCAGGCACTCGCCGCCGCCGTCCAGCAGGAGTGCCTGGACCGGGGGCTCATCGTCGAACTCGGCGGCCGCCACTCGGGCGTCGTGAGGCTCCTGCCCCCGCTGACCCTCACCGACGAGCAGGCCGAAGCCGTCCTCGACCGCTTCGCCGACGCCCTCGCCGCCGCCGAACGCACCCACCGCCCGTCCGCTCAGGACGTGCGGCTCGGGAACACCCCCGGACCGGCCTGACCGTCTCCCTCATCCCGGCCCGCCATCGGCCCGCCCCCGGACCCCCTCCCAAGGAAGCCCCCGTGAACGCCAGCCCCGCCTCCGAAGCGTCCGACACCGGCAGCGCCGCGCACGGCCCGCTCACCGTCGAGCAGGCCACCGTCCCGCGCCAGCACTCCGGCCCGTACGACACCCAGCCCACGCCCGCGCGAACGGTCCCGAACGCCACCGCCGCCACCCGGCCGGACCACCTCGACGACCCGGATCCGCAGCGCGCCGCCGACGCGGCGACCATCGAGAACCTGCTCCGATGCTGGGTACGCGAGAAGAACCTGCCCGCGCCCGGCTCGGCGACCCTGCGCATCCCCCTCGAAGCCAGCGGTACCGCCCTCCTGGTCCCCGTCCTCTACTGGTCGCCCACGGGATGGCACCGCTTCGGCCCCCCGGCCCTCGAAGGCCTCCACCCCACAGCCCCGAAGGCCGACGCGGTCACCGTCGCCGCCCTGATCAGCCGCGAGACCGGCCGCCCCGAAGGCACCGAACTCGTCGGCCGTGTCGCCGACTCGGCCCGCCGCACCGCCGACTTCATCGCCGAACGCCGCAGCCGGCCCACCCCGGGCCCGGACGCCGACCTGTTCCTCACCGCCGAGCAGTCGCTGCTCCTCGGCCACCCGCTCCACCCGACCCCCAAGAGCCGCGAGGGACTCTCCGACGCCGAGGCCCGGCTCTACTCGCCCGAGCTGCACGGCTCCTTCCCGCTCCACTGGATGGCTGTCGCCCCCTCGGTCCTCGCCGCGGACTCGGCCTGGACGGAACAGGGCCGCCCGGTCAGCGCCGCCCAGCTCGCCCTCGGACTCGCCGAAGGACTCGAACTCCCCTCGGGGACCGTCCCTTTGCCGCTGCACCCCTGGCAGGCCCGCGAACTGGCCCACCGCCCCGCCGTCGCCTCCCTCTTCGACGCCGGCCTCCTCCACGACCTCGGTCCCGCCGGCGCCTCCTGGCACCCCACGTCCTCCGTCCGCACCGTCCACCGGCCCGGCGCCCGCACGATGCTCAAACTCTCCCTCGGAGTCCGCATCACCAACTCCCGCCGTGAGAACCTCCGCAAGGAACTCCACCGCGGGGTCGAGGTCCACCGGCTTCTGCGGACGGGCCTGGTCGACCAGTGGCAGGCCGCTCACCCCGGCTTCGACATCGTCCGCGACCCCGCCTGGCTCGCCGTCGACACCCCGGACGGAGCGCCCGTCCCCGGTCTCGACGTGATGATCCGGCACAACCCCTTCGCCACCGGCGACGACGCCGTCTGCATCGCCGCCCTCACCGCCCCCCGCCCGTGGCCCGGCACCACGCGGATGCGCTCCCGGCTCACCGACATCGTCACCCGCCTCGCCGCCCGCACGGGCCGCCCGACGACCGCCGTCGCCGCCGAGTGGTTCCTGCGCTACCTCGACCAGGTCGTCCGCCCCGTCCTCTGGCTCGACGGCGTGGCCGGCGTCGCTCTGGAGGCCCACCAGCAGAACACCCTGGTGCTCCTCGACCCGGACGGCTGGCCCATCGGCGGCCGCTACCGCGACAATCAGGGCTACTACTTCCGGGAGTCCCGCCGCGAGGAGCTGGAGGGCCGCCTCCCCGGCATCGGAGCCACCAGCGACACGTTCGTCTCCGACCAGGTCACCGACGAACGCTTCGCCTACTACCTCGGCATCAACAACGTCCTCGGACTCATCGGCGCCTTCGGTGCTCAGCGCCTCGCCGACGAACGCGTCCTGCTCGCCGGGTTCCGCCAGTTCCTCACCTCCTCCATCAGCCTCGGGTCACCGCTGCCGCACCGGCTCCTGGAAGCCGCCACCCTGCGCTGCAAGGCCAACCTCCTGACCCGGCTGCACGGCCTCGACGAACTCGTCGGTCCCGTCGACACCCAGTCCGTCTACGTCACCATCACCAACCCCCTCCGTTCCTGAGGCTCCCGTAGCTCACCCCCGACCACGCGGCCGGGGGACCGCCATCCGACCGAACCGCCGAGAGGAGAGCCCCACCGTGCCTCCCACCGATGCGCGCCCCGCCGCCGACCCGGGCGGCGACGACACCCTGGACCTGCACCTCTCGGACGAACTCGTCGCACTCATTTCCGCCGGGGATCACCCGGCGCCCCCGGACGGTGACCTCCTCGACGCGGTCGCCTCCTGGGGCCCCGCCACGACCCCGGTCGGCTCGTTCCGCCTCGTACCCGTCCGCCTCGAACGCGACCTGAGCCTCATCGCCCGCTGGATGAACGATCCGGCCGTCGCCGCCTTCTGGGAGCTCGCCGGCCCCGAGACCGTCACGGCCACCCACATCCGCGCCCAACTCGACGGCGACGGACGCAGCGTGCCCTGTCTCGGCGTCCTCGACTCCACGCCCATGAGCTACTTCGAGATCTACCGGGCCGACCTCGACCCGATCGCCCGGCACTATCCCGCTCGCCCGCACGACACCGGCATCCACCTTCTCCTCGGTGGTGTCGCCGACCGAGGGCGAGGTCTCGGCAGTGCACTGCTCCGTGCCGTCGCCGATCTCGCGCTCGACCACCGTCCCCGGTGCACCCGCGTCATCGCCGAACCCGATCTGCGCAACACCCCCTCCGTCTCGGCCTTCCTGACCGCCGGCTTCCGCCTCTCCGCGGAAGTCGACCTCCCCGACAAGCGAGCCGCCCTCATGGTCCGCGACCGCGCCCTTCGTCACGTCCTGTGAACGCCTCCCTGCCTTACTTACACCGCTCGACCCACAGCGGTTCCCACCCCGAGGAGTCCTCGTGCCGATGCCCCCTGCCACCCATGACTCCGTACTGCTCGCACCGCCCGAGCTGACCTCCGAGGCCTGGCAGCGAGCCGCCGCCCGTCTCCTCACCAAGACGATCGCCGAGTTCGCGTACGAAGAGATCATCGAGCCGGTCCCGGTGGCCGAGACCACGACAGCCGAAGCCACGACGGCCGAGACCACGACGGCGGGCACCGTCTCGGCCGACAGTGCCTCCGTCGGCACCGGGCAGGCCGAGACCCCCGACGGCCCCGGCCCCCACGGAGGTGCCAGCCCCTACCTCCTGCGCCTCGACGACGGCTCGGCCCTGACCTTCACGGCCGTCCGGGGCGCCTACGGAAGCTGGCGCCTCACCCCCGACTCCGTCCTGCTCGACGGACGGCCCCTGACCGACCCCCTCGACTTCCTGGTCCGCGCACGCCGCCTCCTGAACCTCGACGGCGCCACCCTCGGCCATCTGATCCGCGAGCTCACCACCACCCTCGCCGCCGACGCCCGCCTCGACCGGACGGCGCTCACGGCCGACCGGCTCGCGGACCTCGGATACGCCGAGCTGGAAGGCCACCAGACCGGTCACCCCTGGCTCGTCCTCAACAAGGGCCGGATCGGGTTCTCCGCCACCGACGCCGCCCACTGGGCCCCAGAAGCCCGCCGCCCCGCGCGCCTGCCCTGGATCGCCGTCAGCACCGACCTCGCGTCCTATCGCGGGGTCCCCGGCCTCGACACCCCCGACCGGCTCTACGGCCGCGAACTCGACCCCGACGTCCGCGAGACCTACCGCACCACGCTGCGCGCCCGAGGCCTCGACCCCGACCGGTACCTCCTCCTGCCGGTCCACCCCTGGCAGTGGGACGAGATCATCCTGCCCCTCTATGCCCCCGCCGTCGCGGCCGGCGCGATCGTCCCCCTGCCCGCCGACGGAGACCTGCGCCTGCCACAGCAGTCCATCCGTACGTTCCTCAACACGAGCAGGCCCGACCGGCACACCGTGAAGCTGCCGCTCTCCGTGCTCAACACCCTGGTGTGGCGCGGGCTCCCCACGGAGCGGACCCTCGCCGCCCCCGCCGTCACCGCCTGGGTCCACGGGCTCCGCGACGCCGATCCCTTCCTCCGCGACGAGTGCGGGGTGATCCTCCTCGGCGAGGTCGCCTCGGTCACCGTCGAGCATCCCCTCTACGACCGGCTCCCCGAGGTCCCGTACCAGTACAAGGAGCTCCTCGGCACGATCTGGCGCGAACCTCTCAGGCTGCCGCCCGGCGAACGCGCCCGGACCCTCGCCGCCCTGCTGCACACGGACCCGAACGGCCGCGCCTTCGTCGCCGAACTCGTCGAGCGCTCCGGCCTCGCCCCCACGGCCTGGCTGCAACGGCTCTTCGCCGCGCTGCTCCCGCCGCTGCTGCACTTCCTCTACCAGTACGGGACCGTCTTCTCCCCGCACGGTGAGAACGCCGTCGTCGTCTTCGACGACCACGACGTCCCCGTGCGCCTGGCGATCAAGGACTTCGTCGACGACGTCAACATCAGCGCCCACCCGCTGCCCGAGCACGACCCCATGCCCGAGGACGTCCGGGCCGTGCTGCTCACCGAGGACCCCGACTTCCTCACGCAATTCATCCATTCAGGGCTGTTCGTCGGCGTCTTCCGCTACCTGGCGCCGCTCTGCGAGGAGCAACTCGCCGTACCGGAGGCCGATTTCTGGGCTCTCGTCCGGGCCGAGATCCTGCGACACCAGGCGCGCTTCCCGGAACTGAAGGAACGGTTCGAACTCTTCGACCTTCTCGTGCCCCGGATCGAGCGGCTCTGTCTCAACCGGAACCGCCTGCATCTGGACGGCTACCGCGACCGCCCCCAGCGGCCGCACGCCGCTGTCCACGGAACGGTGCCGAATCCGCTCGCGTGATCCGACTGTCAGTGCCGCGCCGTAGGGTGGACGCGCTATGACGAAGCCATCCCTCCCCGATCTCCTGCACGCCGCCGTCTCCGCCGTCGGCGGCGTGGAGCGGCCCGGCCAGGTCACCATGGCCGAAGCCGTCGCCGAGGCCATCGACGAAAGCTCCCACCTGCTGGTCCAGGCCGGCACCGGCACCGGAAAGTCCCTCGGCTACCTGGTGCCGGCGCTGGCGCACGGTGAGCGCGTGGTGGTCGCCACGGCCACGCTGGCGCTCCAGCGCCAGCTGGTCGAGCGCGATCTTCCGCGCACGGTCGATGCCCTGCACCCGCAGCTGCGCCGTCGTCCGGAGTTCGCGATGCTCAAGGGGCGATCGAACTACCTCTGCCTGCACCGCCTCCACGAGGGCGTGCCCCAGGACGAGGAGGAGGGCCTCTTCGATCCCTTCGAGGCGGCAGCCCCCACCAGCAAGCTGGGCCAGGACCTGATGCGGCTCCGCGACTGGTCGGACGAGACGGAGACGGGTGACCGGGACGATCTGACCCCCGGTGTCTCGGACCGTGCCTGGGCCCAGGTGTCGGTCTCCTCCCGTGAGTGTCTGGGCGCGTCCAAGTGCGCGTACGGCGCCGAGTGCTTCGCCGAGGCCGCGCGGGAGCGGGCGAAGCTGGCGGAGGTCGTCGTCACCAACCACGCCCTGCTCGCCATCGATGCGATCGAGGGCGCTCCGGTGCTGCCGCAGCACGAGGTGCTGATCGTGGACGAGGCCCATGAGCTGGTCTCCCGGGTCACCGGTGTCGCCACCGGCGAGCTCACGCCCGGCCAGGTCAACCGCGCGGTCCGCCGGGCGGCCAAGCTCGTCGACGAGAAGGTCGCCGACCAGCTCCAGACCGCCGCCGAGGGTTTCGAGCGGCTGATGGAGCTGGCCCTGCCCGGCCGGCTTGAGGAGATCCCCGAGGACCTCGGATACGCGCTGATGGCGCTGCGGGACGCAGCGCGCACAGTGATCTCGGCGCTCGGCACCACCCGGGACAAGTCCGTCCAGGACGAGGACGCCGTGCGCAAGCAGGCCCTCGCCTCCGTGGAGAGCGTCCACGCCGTCGCCGAGCGCATCACCCTGGGCTCCGAATGGGACGTCGTCTGGTACGAACGCCACGACCGTTTCGGCGCCTCTCTCAGGGTCGCCCCGCTCTCCGTGTCCGGGCTGCTGCGGGAAAAGCTCTTCGCCGACCGTTCCGTGGTCCTCACTTCGGCCACCCTGAAGCTGGGCGGTGACTTCAACGGAGTCGGGGCCTCCCTCGGGCTGGCTCCCGAAGGCACCAAGGGCGACGACATCCCGGAGTGGAAGGGCATCGACGTCGGCTCGCCGTTCGACTACCCCAAGCAGGGAATCCTCTACGTCGCCAAGCACCTGGCCCGCCCCGCGCGCGACGGCGACCGGACGGACATGCTCGACGAGCTGACCGAGCTGATGCAGGCGGCGGGAGGCCGGACGCTCGGCCTGTTCTCGTCGATGCGGGCGGCCCAGCTCGCCGCTGAGGAGCTGCGTACCCGGATCCCGGAGTTCCCGATCCTCCTCCAGGGCGAGGACACCCTCGGCGAGCTGATCAAGAACTTCTCCGCCGATCCGCAGACGTGTCTCTTCGGCACGCTGTCCCTCTGGCAGGGAGTGGATGTCCCGGGGGCCAGCTGCCAGCTGGTCGTGATGGACAAGATCCCCTTCCCGCGCCCCGACGACCCGCTGATGAGCGCCCGCCAGAAGGCGGTGGAGGACGCGGGTGGCAACGGCTTCATGGCCGTGGCCGCCACCCACGCGGCCCTGCTGATGGCGCAGGGCGCCGGACGCCTCGTACGGGCCACCGGCGACCGCGGCGTGGTCGCCGTGCTCGATCCCAGGCTCGCGACGGCCCGGTACGGCAGCTATCTGAAGGCTTCGCTGCCCGACTTCTGGTACACGACGGACCGCAACCAGGTGAGGAAGTCGCTGTCCGCGATCGACGCGGCGTCGAAGGCCGCAGGCGTCTGAGGGCAGAGGGCCAGAACGCGGACCGGGTCCCGCCGTGTTGCACGGCAGGACCCGGGAGAGGACGGAGCAGGGCCCCGGGACCGGCGCAGTGGGTCCCGGGGCCCGGTCAGAGCCGGCCAGGTGGTGTCACACCCGCCGCAGAACCGCCACGACCTTGCCGAGGATGGTGGCCTCGTCACCAGGGATCGGCTGGTACGCCGCGTTGTGCGGCAGCAGCCAGACGTGGCCGTCCTCGCGCTTGAAGCGCTTGACCGTGGCTTCGCCGTCGAGCATGGCGGCGACGATGTCCCCGTTCTCCGCGACCGGCTGGCGGCGGACGGTGACCCAGTCACCGTCGCAGATCGCGGCCTCGATCATCGAGTCGCCGACCACCTTGAGGACGAAGAGTTCGCCGTCACCCACCAGCTGCCGGGGGAGCGGGAAGACGTCCTCGACCGACTCCTCGGCGAGGATCGGGCCACCCGCGGCGATCCGGCCGACGAGCGGCACGTACGACGCGGCGGGCTTGCCGGAGGTGTCCGTCGGCTGGGTGCTCGGCTGGTCGGACCCACGCACCTCGTACGCCCGGGGGCGGTGCGGGTCTCGGCGCAGGAAGCCCTTGCGCTCCAGCGCCATCAGCTGGTGCGCCACGGAGGAGGTACTGGAGAGGCCCACCGCCTGACCGATCTCCCGCATCGACGGCGGGTAGCCGCGCCGCTGGACCGAGTCCCGGATGACCTCGATCACCCTGCGCTGCCGGTCGGTGAGGCCGGAGCTGTCGGCCCTGATGCCTGGAGGTCGTCCGGGCAGCGAGCGCGCGGGTCGGCCCGGCTCCCCGTCCCCGTTCATGGCTGCGTCATTCATGGCATGCACCGCCTCGAGTCGGCCCTGGGAGCGGTCCTGGGCAGTGATGGTGGCACTGTCTGCGGTGGTGGTCACGTCGGCGGCCCCTCTCGAATGGTCTCCCTCGCTGGCACAACGGTAGTGGCTTTCGAAAGGTTGCGCCAAACACACGTTCGAGTGAAAAAACGCAGATTGCCTTACGTGTGTGCGTGGCTGGGTGTATATGCGGGTCCGGGCGCCGGTGGCAATTCGGTCATTACGGTACCGTTCCGTGCCGGGCCGGACGCGGGTGGGGGTGCCGTTCCAGTTTCGCATCCGGCGGGCCCGAATCGGCGGCGCCGCGCGCTTCCCGTAGCCTCATGGCCGGTCGGGCGTCCGTCTGCGCGCGACACGCGCGAAGTGCCGGAAACGCGCCCAACACCAGATCTAGTGGTTGGATTGCATCAGCCACCCAGAAGTAGTGGTCCCCCGTCTGTCGTGGGTGCCCGCATCGCCTATGCTGGTGGTCGCTTCGAGGGCCTTGACGGGCCTGGCGAGGCCATTCAGTCGTGCCATGAGGGAGGGTCGGAACACCATGCACTGCCCCTTCTGTAGGCACCCCGACAGCCGCGTCGTCGACAGTCGCACCACCGACGACGGGACGTCGATCCGCCGCCGCCGCCAGTGCCCCGACTGCTCCCGTCGTTTCACGACGGTCGAGACGTGCTCGCTCATGGTGGTGAAGCGTTCCGGCGTGACCGAACCCTTCAGTCGCACCAAGGTCATCTCCGGCGTGCGCAAGGCGTGCCAGGGGCGGCCCGTGACCGAGGACGCCCTCGCCAAGCTCGGCCAGCGGGTCGAGGAGGCGGTGCGCGCGACCGGGAGCGCCGAGCTGACCACCCATGACGTGGGTCTGGCCATCCTCGGCCCGCTGCAGGAGCTCGACCTCGTCGCGTACCTGCGCTTCGCATCCGTCTACCGGGCCTTCGAGAGCCTCGACGACTTCGAGGCCGCCGTCGCGGAACTCCGCGAGCGACGGCCATCCGCAGAGGAAGGCGAGAGCGGAGTGGCCCCCGCGGTCCCCGTTCCCGCCACCGCCGCCGACTGACCGGCCGGCCGGGCCGAGAGCCCGGTAGTGGCCGGCCGCGTCGCGGCCGAAAAGACGTGTCACGAGCGTTCCGAGCGGCGCTCGCGGCAGCAGACAAAGAAGACAGTGCCCTGGGATTATCTGGGCACTTAAGGGTGTTTTGCCCGTATATGGGAGGCGGCATGACAGAGACGGCGAGCGGTCCGGCACGAGGTTCCCGCGCCAAGGGAGCCAAGGCGACCAAGGGCCTGCGCATCGAGCGCATCCACACCACCCCGGGCGTGCATCCGTACGACGAGGTGATCTGGGAGCGTCGTGACGTCGTCATGACCAACTGGCGCGACGGCTCGGTCAACTTCGAGCAGCGCGGCGTCGAGTTCCCCGACTTCTGGTCGGTGAACGCGGTCAACATCGTCACCAGCAAGTACTTCCGCGGGGCCGTCGGCACCCCGCAGCGCGAGACCGGTCTCAAGCAGCTCATCGACCGGATCGTGAAGACCTACACCAAGGCCGGCGAGGAGTACGGCTACTTCGCCTCGCCCGCCGACGCTGAGATCTTCGAGCACGAGCTGGCCTACGCCCTCCTGCACCAGATCTTCAGCTTCAACTCGCCGGTGTGGTTCAACGTCGGCACGCCGCAGCCCCAGCAGGTCTCCGCCTGCTTCATCCTGGCCGTCGACGACTCCATGGAGTCGATCCTCGACTGGTACAAGGAAGAGGGCATGATCTTCAAGGGCGGCTCCGGCGCCGGCCTGAACCTCTCCCGCATCCGCTCCTCCAAGGAGCTGCTCTCCTCCGGCGGCAACGCCTCCGGCCCGGTCTCCTTCATGCGGGGCGCCGACGCCTCCGCAGGAACGATCAAGTCGGGCGGCGCCACCCGCCGCGCGGCCAAGATGGTCATCCTCGACGTCGACCACCCCGACATCGAGGACTTCATCGAGACCAAGGTCAAGGAGGAGGAGAAGATCCGCGCCCTCCGCGACGCGGGCTTCGACATGGACCTGGGCGGCGACGACATCACGTCCGTCCAGTACCAGAACGCCAACAACTCGGTCCGTGTGAACGACGAGTTCATGAAGGCCGTCGAGAACGGCGGGAAGTTCGGCCTGCGCGCCCGTATGACCGGTGAGGTCATCGAGGAGGTCGACGCCAAGTCGCTGTTCCGCAAGATGGCCGAGGCCGCGTGGGCCTGCGCCGACCCGGGCATCCAGTACGACGACACCATCAACCGCTGGCACACCTGCCCCGAGTCCGGCCGGATCAACGGCTCGAACCCGTGCAGCGAGTACATGCACCTGGACAACACGTCCTGCAACCTCGCCTCGCTGAACCTGATGAAGTTCCTCAAGGACGACGGCAAGGGCAACCAGTCGTTCGACGTCGAGCGCTTCGCCAAGGTCGTCGAGCTCGTCATCACGGCGATGGACATCTCCATCTGCTTCGCCGACTTCCCCACCCAGAAGATCGGCGAGAACACCCGCGCCTTCCGCCAGCTGGGCATCGGCTACGCCAACCTCGGCGCCCTGCTCATGGCGACCGGCCACGCGTACGACTCCGACGGCGGCCGCGCCCTGGCCGGTGCCATCACCTCGCTGATGACCGGCACCTCGTACAAGCGCTCGGCCGAGCTCGCCGCGGTCGTCGGCGCGTACGACGGCTACGCCCGCAACGCCGAGCCGCACCAGCGCGTCATGAAGCAGCACGCCGACGCCAACACGACGGCCGTCCGCATGGACGACCTCGACTCGCCGATCTGGGCCGCCGCCACGGAGGCCTGGCAGGACGTGCTCCGCCTCGGCGCCAAGAACGGCTTCCGCAACGCCCAGGCGTCGGTCATCGCCCCGACCGGCACCATCGGTCTCGCGATGTCCTGCGACACCACCGGTCTCGAGCCCGACCTCGCCCTGGTCAAGTTCAAGAAGCTGGTCGGCGGCGGCTCGATGCAGATCGTGAACGGCACCGTCCCGCAGGCCCTGCGCCGCCTGGGTTACCAGGAGGAGCAGATCGAGGCGATCGTCGCCCACATCGCCGAGCACGGCAACGTGATCGACGCCCCCGGCCTGAAGGCCGAGCACTACGAGGTCTTCGACTGCGCGATGGGCGAGCGTTCCATCTCCGCGATGGGCCACGTCCGCATGATGGCCGCCATCCAGCCGTGGATCTCCGGTGCCCTCTCCAAGACCGTGAACCTGCCGGAGACGGCCACGGTCGAGGACGTCGAGGAGGTCTACTTCGAGGCCTGGAAGATGGGCGTCAAGGCGCTCGCGATCTACCGCGACAACTGCAAGGTCGGTCAGCCCCTCTCCGCCAAGAAGAAGGAGGAGGAGAAGGCCGAGGTCACCGCGAAGTCCGAGGCGACGATCCGCGAGGCCGTCGAGAAGGTCGTCGAGTACCGCCCGGTCCGCAAGCGCCTTCCCAAGGGCCGCCCGGGGATCACCACCTCCTTCACGGTCGGTGGCGCCGAGGGCTACATGACCGCCAACTCCTACCCGGACGACGGTCTCGGTGAGGTGTTCCTCAAGATGTCGAAGCAGGGTTCGACGCTCGCCGGCATGATGGACGCCTTCTCCATCGCCGTCTCCGTCGGTCTGCAGTACGGCGTCCCGCTCGAGACGTACGTCTCGAAGTTCACGAACATGCGCTTCGAGCCGGCCGGCATGACGGACGACCCGGACGTGCGGATGGCGCAGTCGATCGTCGACTACATCTTCCGCCGCCTGGCGCTGGACTTCCTGCCCTTCGAGACCCGCTCCGCGCTCGGCATCCACTCGGCCGAGGAGCGTCAGCGTCACCTGGAGACGGGCTCCTACGAGCCCGCCGACGACGAGGTGGACGTCGAGGGCCTGGCCCAGTCCGCCCCGCGCCAGACGGAGACCCTGAAGGCCGTCTCGACCCCGCCCAAGGTGGAGGTGCCGGCCCCGAAGCAGGCGCACACCTCGGCGGAGCTCGTCGAGATGCAGCTGGGGATCAGCGCGGACGCCCCGCTCTGCTTCTCGTGCGGCACGAAGATGCAGCGGGCGGGCTCCTGCTACATCTGCGAGGGCTGCGGCTCGACGAGCGGCTGCAGCTGAGCCGTCGGCTGAGCGGTGATTGAGGAAGGGGACCGGCCTGGGGCCGGTCCCCTTCCTCGGCTTTCCCCGTTGTCCTCGGTCAGGCGTCCTTGGCGCCCATCACCGCTGTGAAGGCCCGCGGGTCCGTGTCGAACCCGCGGAGCGCGGAGCGGCAGGACCAGCCCTCGGATCCGTCGCGCGTGAACTCCACGACCGTCGCCGCAGTGGCTCCGGCGACGTCCTCGAATCCGTGGACGACGAGCTCGGTGTAGCCCTCGGCGACCCGCACACCGGTGTTGACGACATCGCCGAACGTCAGCCTTCCGGAACCCTGCTGTATGGCCACTCCCACCACCACGCGCGCGTAGTGCGGCGCGAGCCGGTTCAGCTCCAGGGTCATGGCCTCGTCGTAGCCGAAGCCCTGGCCGGTACGGCTGTCCCTGCTCAGCGTGATCGTGCCGTCGGGGGAGCGGCTGTCGAAGTGCACCAGGTAGGCGGGCGCACCGTACGGATCGTCCGCCGTGTAGACCCCCGCGATGATGTCCAGATCGTGCGCCGAGGCGCCGATCGGACTGGGGTCCCACTTGAGCGTCACCTCGACCTTGCCGACCCCCTTGTTGAGTCCGCTCACCGTGAATTCCCTCTCTGCGTACGACTGGTACCGCGGGCCCGGTCAACTGCCCATGGTCTTGGACCGGTTGTTCATGGTGTCATGCGCACTCACCGCGAGAACGGGGTGGCGGAGGGTGAATGCCCCGTACGATGGCGCCGTGCTGGTCAAGTGGATTCGCTGCACCGTGGTGGACCGTCGCGGGTTCGAGCGGGGGCAGCGGAAATGGGCGGGGCTGCTGGGTGAGCCGGGATTCCGGGGCCAGGGCGGAGGATGGAGCCGGGCACGGCCCGGTGTCGCCCATGTCTTCTCGTTCTGGGAGAGCCGCGCCTTCTACGACTCGTTCATGGCGCGTTCGCACGACCGGCTCGCGGCCGCGCAGTCGGGTTCGTTCAAGGACCTTCAGGTCAAACTCTTCGACCACCGCTTCGACGTGAAGACCGGCTTCGAGCCCAGGTTCACGGATGCCGACGTGGCGCGGGTGGCGCACTGCCGGGTCCACGAGGAGCGGGCCGAGCACTTCGCGCTGATGCAGGAGAAGGTGTGGAACCCGGCGATGGCCGGTTCCCCCGGGATGCTCCGTGGGGTGTTCGGGGAGGCGCCGGGCAACGAGTTCGTGGTGCTCTCGATGTGGAAGTCCGCCGCGGAGCACGGCAAGTACCGCGTGGAGCGCGTCGAGCGGCTCGGGCTGCGGGCCCAGACAGAGGCCGACGTCGCGGCTCTGACCGGGGACGTGGTGCAGCTCGAGCCGTCCTGGACGGTCTGATCACCCCTCGTCGGGCTCGGCGCTGCCGCCCGGGTGGGCCGGTGGTACGAACACCCCGGCCGCGACCGCGGCCAGAGTCGCCCGGGCCGACTGGTCGGCCAGCTCGGTGTCGAGCGGCTCGCGCGTGACGAACAGGCGCAGGAACAGGGGGGCGGAGACGGCGCGCACGACCGCGCCCGCGTCGGTGCCTTCGGGCGCCTCGCCCCGGGCGAGGGCCCGGGCGACGACCGCCTCGCAGCGACTGAAGCGCTCGGTGTAGAAGGCGCGCAGCGCCTCCGCGGCGCGCTCCGACTGGAAGGCGGCGCCGACGAAGGCGGTCGGCGCCGCCGAGAGCGCGGGGTCGGAGAAGGAGTCGACCACCTCGCGGGCCAGTGCCCGCAGGTCGCCGCTCAGACTGCCGGTGTCCGGAGCGGTCCAGGTGTCCTCGCCCGCCAGGTCGAGCGCGTCCGCGACGAGCCCTTCGAGGCTGCCCCAGCGCCGGTAGAGCGTCGTCTTGTGGACACCCGAGTGCTCGGCCACGTACTCCACGGTCAGGGCCGGATAGCCGTGCTCGGCCAGACCCGTGAGAACGGCGTCGCGCACGGCGGCTCGGGTGCGCGCGGTACGGCCGCCGGGGCGGCGGCTGCCGGGCGGTGGCAGCTGGTCGCCTTCGATCGACTTGTTCAATTGCTACTCCCGTTGCGTTAGTCAGTAGAGTCTGTCATAGTCTTCGTAACGCCACAGTCGTTGCATTTAGCTCGGTGGTGGCGGTTGTGTCCTGTCGGCCCGACCCTTGCTGGAGGCGCCCTTGCCTACACAGATCTCTCTCCATGACGTGACCGTTTCCCGTGGCGACCGGCTGCTGCTCGACCGGATCTCGCTCACCGTGCGCCCCGGTGAGCGCATCGGGATCGTGGGTGAGAACGGGGCGGGAAAGTCCACCCTGCTCCGCCTGCTCGCCGGACTCGACGCCCCCGACGAAGGGGAGGCGGTGACCTTCGCCGAAGGCGGCACGGGCATGCTCGCGCAGACCCCGCGCCTGTCGGCCCACCACACCGTGGCCGACGCGATCGACGACTCGCTGGCCGAGCTCAGAGACATGGAACGGCGGTTGCGGGCGACCGAAGCCGCGCTGGTCACGGCCGGAGCGGCCGAGCTGGACGCGTACGGAGAGCTGCTCACGACGTACGAACTGCGCGGCGGCTACGAAGCGGACGCCCGGGTGGACAAGGCCATGCACGGACTCGGACTGGCCTCCGTGGACCGTGAGCGCCCGCTCGGCAGCCTGTCAGGCGGTGAGCAGGCCCGGCTCGGCATCGCCTGCGCGGTCGCCGCCGCGCCCGAGGTGCTGCTGCTGGACGAACCGACCAACCACCTCGACGAACGGGCCCTGGACTGGCTGGAGGAGGCCTTGCTCGCCCACCGGGGCACGGTCGTGGCCGTCTCCCACGACCGGGTCTTCCTGGAACGCGTCGCCACCTCCGTCCTGGAGGTCGACGCCGACCGTCGCACGATCGTCCGGTACGGCGACGGCTACGCGGGCTTCCGGGCCGAGCAGGCCGCCGCCCGCCGGCGCTGGGAGCAGGCGTACGAGGACTGGCGCGCAGAGACCTCCCGACTGGAGGCGTACGCCACGACCACCGCGCACGGAGTCGCGATGGGGCGTTCGATCAAGGACAACAACAAGATGGCGTACGACCGTGCGGGAGGCCGCGTGCAGGCCTCCGTCTCCGGGCGCGTCCGCAACGCCCAGGAGCGGCTGCGCCGGCTTCGGGCCGACCCGGTCGCCAAGCCGCCGCTGCCTCTCGCCTTCGCCGCGCGACCGGTCGCCGGGGGCGCGGACGGCGAGCTCGTGAGCCTGACCGGAGTGCGCGTGGCGGACCGGCTGGCCGTCGACCGGCTGACGGTCGCAGCGGGGGAGAAGCTCCTGATCCACGGAGACAACGGCGCGGGCAAGTCGACGCTGCTCCGTGTCATGGCCGGCCTGACCGAACCGGACGCGGGGGAGGTCCGCCGCAGCGGACGGATCGGCTTCCTCGCCCAGGAGATACCCGCACACCGGCCCGCGGAGCGACTCCTCGCCGCCTTCGGCCGGGGACTGGCCCTCACCGAGGACGAGCAGGCCGAACTCCTCCTGTCGTACGGCATGTTCCGGCCGAGCGATCTCCAGGTGCCCGTGGGAAGCCTCTCCGCCGGGCAGCGCCGCAGGCTCGCGCTCGCCCGCCTGCTGGCCCGGCCGGTCGACCTGCTGCTGCTCGACGAACCCGCCAACCATCTGGCCCTCGGTCTCGTCGAGGAGTTGGAGGCGGCCCTCGACCAGTGGGACGGAGCCCTGGTCGTGGTCTCCCACGACCGACGGCTGCGCCGGCGGTTCACCGGCCGCATACGCCGGATGGACGCCGGACGCCTACCCGGCTGAGCCGGCGCACACAGGGCGATCTAGGGTCGTGGCATGGCACGACCGCGACGCATCGTCCTCGTACGGCACGGAGAGTCCGAAGGCAACGCCGACGACACGGTGTACGAGCGGGAGCCCGATCACGCGCTCAGGCTCACCGAGACCGGGCTGCGGCAGGCCCGGGAAACAGGGGAGCGGCTGCGGGACCTCTTCGGGGAGGAGCAGGTCAGCGTGTACGTCTCCCCGTACCGCCGCACGCACGAGACGTTGCGGGAGTTCCGGCTCGACCCCGAGCGGGTCCGGGTGCGGGAGGAGCCGCGGCTTCGGGAGCAGGACTGGGGGAACTGGCAGGACAGGGAGGACGTACGCCTGCAGAAGGCGTACCGGGACGCGTACGGACACTTCTTCTACCGCTTCGCACAGGGCGAGTCGGGGGCCGACGTGTACGACAGGGTCGGGGCGTTCCTGGAGAGCCTGTACCGCAGCTTCGAGGCGCCCGACCACCCGCCCAACGTCCTGCTGGTGACCCACGGACTGACCATGCGGCTGTTCTGCATGCGGTGGTTCCACTGGAGCGTCGCCGAGTTCGAGTCGCTCTCCAACCCGGGCAACGGCGAGACCCGGACGTTGCTGCTGGGCGAAGACGGCAGATACACCCTGGACCGGCCGTTCGAGCGCTGGCGTACCCCGGAACCGTACGGCCACACCGGATAGAGTGGTGAAGCGATGACCGCTGACTCCACTCTCGACCGGCGCTTCGAACGCGCCCTGGCCAGCCTTCGAGGGCTGGCCGTGGGAGACGCCCTGGGCTCCCAGTTCTTCGTTCCCGTCAACTATCCGCTGCTCAAGCGACGCGAGCTGCCCGAGGGCACCTGGCAGTGGACCGACGACACCGAGATGGCCGGCTCCGTCCTGGCCGTGCTCGTCCGGCACGGGCGGATCGACCAGGACGCACTCGCGCACTCGTTCGCCGAGCGCCACGACTTCGACCGGGGCTACGGCCCCGCCGTCAACAGGATGCTCCGGCTCATCAGGGAGGGCGGCGACTGGCGTGAACTCGCCGCCGCGCTCTTCAACGGGCAGGGCTCGTGGGGCAACGGTGCGGCGATGCGGATCGCGCCGCTCGGCGCCTGGTACGCGGACGACCCGGAGCAGGCGACACACCAGGCCGAGATCTCGGCGTACACCACGCACCAGCACCGTGAGGCCGTCGTCGGTGCCATGGCCGTGGCCGCGGCGGCGGCACTCACCGCGGATCCGGCGGGCCCGCCCACGCCCACGGACCTCTTGGACGGAGTGATCGCCCTCGTTCCGCGCAGCGCGGTCGGGGCGGGGCTGCGCCGGGCCCGCGACATGCTCGACTACGGCGACGCCGGAACGGTCGCGGCGGTCCTGGGCAGTGGGCGCCGCACCAGCGCCCATGACACCGTGCCGTTCGCGCTCTGGTCGGCGGCCCGTGCCCTCGGCGACTACGAGCAGGTGTTCTGGACGACCGCCCAGGTTGGCGGTGACGTCGACACCACCTGCGCGATCGCCGGCGGTGTCGTGGCCTCCGGTGTGGCCGGTGCGCCGCCGGCGGCATGGCTGGAGCGCACGGAAGAGCTGCCGGACTGGGTGCCGTCCGCTGCCCGCCCCTGAACCCGCCCCTCCCCGCGGTCAGGAAGGGCCGCCTTCTACCCCGGAACCGGTCGAACGAGTGTCACGGTCCTGACACAGCGTCGTTCGGCCGGGTCCGAACGGCCGGACCGCCATTAGAGTCGGCCACTCCGCAGCGCTGATCATGCCGAGAGCGCGTCGACGCGACACCCGGACCGCAGCCCTCCGCCACCGAGGCACCGCATGCGAGCCGGGTCGGGAGGGGGTCCCGTGACCGACATACCGTCCGATCCACCGCCGAAGGACGGAACTCAGCCCGTCAGCGAGCCCGCGCCCGAGGCGGCCGTGCCCCCTGGGTCCGGTGCGCCCGTGCCTTCTGGCCCTGTCGTCCCCGTGGCCGCCGGTCCCGTACCGCCCGGGGCGTACCCACCGCCGCACCAGCGGGCCGTGGCCGCCACGGGGTGGCCGGGTGGCCGGCCGCCGCACCCCTGGGCGCCGCCCGCGCCCCCGGGCGACAACTGGCTCACCCGGCTGCGCCCCGCCGCGCCGGTTCAGGTCACCGCCGCGACGCTCTGGGCAGTCCTGGGCACCGCCGTGCTGTGCGCCCTGCTCCTCGGCGAGGGAATCGGCCTGAACCTGATGATCGTGGCCGCCCCCGCGGTCCTCGCCGCTGCCTTCGCCGCGCGGGCGGCAGGTCGCCGACTACGCCCCTGGACGCTGGTCTGGGCGATCGGCGGTGGCGCTCTTCTCGCCGTCCCGGCCCTGCGGGACGCCGGGTGGCCGACGTTCCTCGCGATCGTCACCGTCCTCGGAGTGACGTCACTCGCCCTGCACGGCGGGCGGGGCTGGCCGAGCGTTCTCCTCGCCCCGCTCGGTCTGTTCGACTCCCTCGGTTCCGGAACCGGCTGGATCTGGCGCGGCGTACGGGACCGGGCGGACGGCTCCCGAGGGCGGTGGGGCCCCGTCGTGCGGACCGTCGGAGCGGCCGTCGCCCTGCTCGTGGTCTTCGGCGCGCTGTTCGCCGGCGCCGACGCGGCCTTCGCGGACCTGCTCGGTGCCCTGATGCCCGACATCTCGCTGGAGCAGGCGCCCTGGCGACTCTCCCTCTTCCTGCTCGGCCTCTTCGGTGCCATCGCCCTCGCCCGTACCGCCGCCGCGCCCCTGCGCTGGGACAAACTGACGATCCGCCCCGGCCGCGCCCGCGCACGACTGGAGTGGGCTCTTCCGCTCATCGTGCTCAACCTGCTCTTCGCCGCCTTCAACGCGGTCCAACTCGCCGTTCTCTTCGGCGGGTACGAGAAGGTCCTCGAAGAGACCGACCTGACCTTCTCCGAGTACGCCCGCCAGGGCTTCTGGCAGCTCCTGATGGCCACCCTGCTCACCCTCGTGGTGATCGGTCTCGCCCTGCGCTGGGCACCGCGGGCGGACGCGCGCGACCGCACGCTCGTCCGCGCCGTCCTCGGCATCCTCTGCGTCCTGACGCTGGTCGTGGTCGCCTCCGCGCTGCGCAGAATGGACCTGTACGTGGACGCGTACGGGCTCACGCGGCTGCGCATCTCCGTGGCGGCCATGGAGATCTGGCTGGGTCTGGTCATCCTGCTGATCATGGCCGCGGGGATCTTCGGCGCCCGTCTGCTGCCCCGTGCTGTGGCCGTCAGCGCGGCCGCGGGTGTCCTCGCCTTCGGCCTCGCCTCTCCCGACGCCCTGGTCGCCGAACGGAACGTCGAGCGGTTCAGCAGCTCCGAGAAGATCGACATTCCCTACCTCGCCGGGCTGTCGGCGGACGCCGTACCCGCCCTCGACCGGCTTCCCGAGCCACAGCGCTCCTGCGCCCTCCTGGACATCGAGGCGCGCCTGAGGGCCGATGACGGAGGCTGGTACGCCACCAGCTGGTCGGAGTCCAGGGCGCGCACGCTCCTGGCGGAGCGGGGCATCGACCGGACCCCGGCCGAGTGCGGAGCGTTGAGCGGTGTGGACGACTACGACCCGTACGAGAGAGGCGAGGGGACCGGCGACCCGTACGGCGCCCCCTGACGTTCGAGCCATCCGGACGGACGACACCCACGCAATCGGCGCTGCGCCGCGCGTACCCCGGTTCCTGCCCCGCTCTCGGGCGGCAGGGGCCGGGGCGTGTGCGTTCCGGTCGCCCGTGAACGATCAGATCAAGCCGTCGCAGACCGGCCTCGGAAGGCCCGTTCGGACATCCGAGGGGAATCCGGGTATCGCGGGCGGGGTCCACCGGCGTAACCTGTCTGGCGCCATGCCCTATGAACCACCTACACACACCGTCGAGCGCTCGCTCCGAGCCACCACCGGCGCCAAGATCGTCGCAGGGGTAGACGAGGTCGGACGCGGGGCATGGGCCGGTCCCGTCACGGTCTGCGCGGCCGTCACCGGTCTGCGTCGGCCCCCCGAGGGACTGACCGACTCCAAGCTGATCACCCCCAAGCGCCGTACCGCCCTGGCCGCGGAACTCGAGAAGTGGGTCACCGCCTACGCCCTCGGCCATGCCTCCCCCGAGGAGATCGACGAGCTGGGCATGACCGCCGCGCTGCGGCTGGCCGCCGTGCGCGCGCTGGAGGCCCTGCCCGTCCGCCCCGACGCGGTGATACTCGACGGGAAGCACGACTACCTCGGCAGTCCCTGGAAGGTCCGTACGGTGATCAAGGGCGACCAGTCCTGTATCGCCGTTGCCGCGGCCTCGGTCATCGCCAAGGTCCGGCGTGACGCGATGATGGCCGAGCTGGAGGGCGAGTCGGAGGGGTGCGCGGGGTACGGCTTCGGCGCCAACGCCGGCTACCCCTCGCCGGTCCACAAGGCCGCCCTGGAAGAACGCGGGCCGACGGCTTTCCACCGGCTCTCCTGGTCGTATCTCGACGCGCTGCCCCAGTGGCGGCATCTCAAGAAGGTCCGCATCTCCGCCGAGGCGGTCGCCCTGGAGAGCGGGGGCCAGCTCGGCTTCGATTTCTGAACTTCCCGGCAGGCTACGGCCGGCAGCCGGGTCGCACGATTGTGCCCACCCGCCGGAGCCCCGCGCACCGGCGTTTGATAGACATCCACCCATGCCTCTCATCCCCGAGGAGCCTCAGATTCACGAGAGTGCCCAGGGTCCCCGCGGCACGGCCGCAGGCCACCCCGCGCCGACCCCCCGTCCCGTACCCGGTCCGCGTTCCGCGGCCTCGCCGCGTCCCGGCCGTCCCGGCCCCGGACCGGCCAGGCCCGGACCGCCGGTGCCCCGCCCGCACGCCGCGGCCGCGCAGGCGCCGTCGGCTCGCGCGGAGAATCGTTCCGAGCAGCGGACCGGCCCGCAGATCCAGCTGATCCCGGCCCCGGTCGACGGCGCGATCGACGCCGCCGAAGAGGCAGTCGATCTGCTCCTCGAGACCGGCCGCGCCCCCGGCGACGTCCTCGTTCTCACCACTGGTGAGCAGCACCCGTGGGCGGCGCACGAGCTGTCCTTCGGGGAGACCGCCTACTGGGCCCTGCAAGACGCCGGCGACGACGTGTTCTTCGCCGGCGCCGACGCCGTGGAGCGGGCAGCCGCCCGGCCCGTGGTCGTGGTGGCGCTCAACGGTGGCACCGAGGAGGCGGTCGCCAAGGCGCTGCCCCTGGCGATGGGGCGCGCGAGCGCGCTGCTCATCGTCTGCGGCGACCCGCAGCGCATCAACGCCGTGCTCGGCGCGGGTGTCTGACGTCTGAGCGGACCGTTTCCCGTGGTCCCGACCCGGCTGCCCTTCGGGGCGGCCGGGCCTCGGCCACGCCCTGGCGGCTCCGCCTCGGAGCGGTCGGAGCTGTCGGAGCGGTCCGCCTCAGCGGGCCGCCGTCCTGCGCAGCGGTTCGGCCGCACCGCCGGCCGTACGGGGAGTCAGAAGACCGATCTCGGACGTGACATCGCCGAGCGGCGCGGGACGCGAACCCGAACCGGGGTACCGGCCGGCACGCCCCTCGCCCTGCACCTGCCAGCCGCCGCGCGTCAGGGTGATGTACGCGCCACAGCGCAGCCCGTGGAGCGTGCAGGCGTCCCGCAGACCCCACATCCAGGCCCCGTCCTCCTCCGTCCAGCGCTCGTCCCCGTCTCGGCAGTAGAGCAGCACCGCCGTCCGTACGGGTGTCCGGCGGCGCAGGTCGTGCGGGATGACGCGGCGCAGATGGGCGAGGAGCGCGTTGCGGAACTCCCAGCCGTCCGCCGGCACCGGACGGCGGGTGAACGAGGCGCTGGCGGCGAGCCGTTCCTCGTGGTCGAGCACGGCGACGACCGCCGTCGCCGGTGTCGGACGGTGGCGGGTGTGCAGCCCGCTGACGACCTCACGGGGGTTGCGGAGCAGCGGGATCTCGGCCGCCGCCCACTCCGCCGGCTCCAGCATCCGAGCGAGGCGGCTGGCGGACTCGGTCGACGAGGCGATCGAACTGGCTGCGGACGGAGCGAATCCGAAGGTCACGGTCCTCCCTTCGGATACGCGCCCGCTGGGCGGGCAGGGTCGAGTGAGGGCGCACCACGGCACAGTCCTTCCGGACCGCGTACGGGGCCATGCCGGGCGGTTTCCCAATTCTTGCTGGCCCGTGCGCGAGCGGCAACGAGCAATTGAGGCCGCTGACTGGAATGGGGCGGTATGCCACTCATATCCCTGCCCCGACACCCACTGTTCACTCGCTGTTTCACCCCTGGACGTCAGACATCAGGCGGAACGCGTCGGGGAGGCCTCGCTGACGCTCGGGCCGGGGACGGTTCGCGCGCGAGGCGTCGCTCTGGGTGAATTGGCCGATTGTCGGTGCCATCCGGTTGCATGGAGCCATGGACAACCTGGAGCTCCGTGCCGAAGCCGACACCATCCTCGCCGAGCTGGTGGGCGCCCCCCAAGGCTCCGCGCGGCTGCGCGAGGACCAGTGGCAGGCGGTGGCGGCCCTGGTGGAGGAGCGCCGCCGTGCGCTGGTCGTGCAGCGCACCGGCTGGGGCAAGTCGGCCGTGTACTTCGTCGCCACCGCCCTGTTGCGCCGCCGCGGGGCCGGTCCGACGGTGATCATCTCCCCGCTGCTCGCGCTGATGCGCAACCAGGTCGAGGCGGCGGAGCGGGCCGGGATCCGGGCGCACACCATCAACTCGGCCAACCCGGAGGAGTGGGACTCCATCTACGGGGAGGTGGAGCGGGGCGAGACCGATGTCCTTCTCGTGAGCCCGGAGCGGCTCAACTCCGTCGACTTCCGTGAGCAGGTGCTGCCGAAGCTCGCCGCCACGACCGGTCTGCTGGTCGTCGACGAGGCGCACTGCATCTCCGACTGGGGACACGACTTCCGCCCGGACTACCGCCGACTGCGGGCCATGCTCGGCGAACTTTCCCCGGGAGTGCCGGTACTCGCCACCACCGCGACGGCCAACGCGCGGGTCACCGCCGACGTGGCCGAGCAGCTGGGGACGGGCGCCGGTGAGGCCCTGGTGCTGCGTGGCTCCCTGGAGCGGGAGAGCCTGCGGCTCGGAGTCGTCCCGTTGCCGGACGCCGCCCATCGCCTGGCGTGGCTGGCCGAGCATCTGGACGAGCTGCCGGGCTCCGGGATCATCTACACCCTGACCGTGGCCGCGGCTGAGGAGGCCACGGCCTTTCTGCGGCAGCGCGGCTTCACGGTGGACTCCTACACCGGCCGCACGGAGAACGCCGACCGTCTGCAGGCCGAGGCCGATCTGCAGCAGAACCGGGTGAAGGCGCTGGTGGCGACCTCAGCGCTGGGCATGGGCTTCGACAAGCCCGATCTCGGTTTCGTCATCCACCTCGGCTCGCCCTCCTCGCCGATCGCCTACTACCAGCAGGTGGGCCGTGCCGGACGCGGCGTGGAGCACGCGGAGGTGCTGATGCTGCCGGGCAAGGAGGACGAGGCGATCTGGCGTTACTTCGCCGACACCGCGTTTCCTCCCGAGGCCCAGGTCCGTCAGACGCTCACGGCCCTCGCGGACGCGGGACGGCCGCTGTCCGTGCCGGCGCTGGAGGCGGCGGTCGATCTGCGGCGCACCCGGCTGGAGACGATGCTCAAGGTCCTCGACGTGGACGGGGCCGTGAAGCGGGTGAAGGGCGGCTGGGAGAGCACGGGGCAGTCGTGGGTGTACGACACGGAGCGGTACGCGTGGGTGGCGCGGCAGCGCAAGGCCGAGCAGCAGGCCATGCGCGACTACGTGAGCACGACGCAGTGCCGGATGGAGTTCCTCCGCCGCCAGCTGGACGATGAGGGCGCGGAGCCGTGCGGCCGGTGCGACAACTGCGCCGGAGCCTGGATCGGCGCGTCCGTCTCGGCCGAGGCGCTGACGGGCGCCGCCCGAGAGCTGGACCGCCCGGGTGTGGAAGTCGAGCCGCGCCGGATGTGGCCGACCGGCATGCCCGCCCTGGGCGTCGATCTCAAGGGGCGAATCCCCGCTGGTGAGCAGGGCTCCACCGGGCGCGCGCTCGGCCGGCTCTCGGACATCGGCTGGGGCAACCGACTGCGCCCCCTGCTGGCCGAGAACGCCCCCGACGGTTCGGTCCCCGACGACGTCCTGAAGGCGGCGGTGGCCGTCCTCGCCGACTGGGCACGTTCTCCGGGCGGGTGGGCTCCGAATGTCGCGGACGCCTCGGCCCGGCCGGTGGGCGTGGTCGCCGTACCGTCGCTGCGCCGACCGCAGCTCGTCGGTTCCCTCGCGCAAGGCATCGCGTCCATCGGTCGCCTTCCCTGCCTCGGCAGCTTGACGTACACCGGACCGCACGGCGCGGAAGCGGCACGCCGGAGCAACTCCGCGCAGCGCCTCAAGGGCCTGTTCGGTGCCTTCACCGTCTCGGACAAGCTGGCCGCCGCAGTGGCAGAAGCCGCAGGACCCGTCCTGCTGGTGGACGACTGCACCGACTCCGGCTGGACTCTTGCCGTCGCGACCCGTCAGCTCCGCCGCGCCGGCAGCGGGCCTGTCCTCCCTCTGGTTCTCGCGGCTTCGGGGTGAGTTCGGGCACTCCGTCACCTGTCATTCCTCCATGCAAGCCGATGCCTCGGACATCGCGCCACCGAGGCGCCGGAGCTGTGGATAACTCCCCGGACGGTCCGTCCGGGGAGTTATCCACAGGGCTTTCGGATTCGGCGGTCGGCGCGAGACCGTCGTGACCATGAACACGAACCCGCACGAATTCCGTGGAACACCCGAAAGCCAGCAGGTCACTCTGCGCGGCCCCGCCGAACTGGCCGACGCACTGCCTTTCATGCTCGGCTTCCACCCGACCGACTCCGTCGTCCTCGTCGCCCTCCACGGTGAGCACGGACGATTCGGCGGCCGGGTCAGGCTCGGCATCCCGCGGTCCGCGAACGAATGGCCCTCGACGGCGGAACACCTCGCCGAGTGCCTCGTCGACGGCTGCGTCCGGCGCGGCACCCGGCCCGACGGCATCGTCGTCTTCCTCTGCCAGGACCCCGCGCCCGGTGAGACGGGCCGTCATGTGATGGAGCGGCTGCGCCCGTTCGCCCAGCGCCTGCGCACTGCCTGCGGTGCGCTCGACATCCCCGTCTACGAAGCCCTCTGCATCTCCGACGGGCTGTACTTCTCCTACTGCTGTCCCGACATCCGCTGCTGCCCGCCCGACGGGACACCTCTCGCCCTGACGGGTACGTCGGTCATGGCCGCCTCCGCCGCCTACG
Source organism: Streptomyces sp. NPDC014870 (assembly GCF_043081505.1). Taxonomy (NCBI): domain Bacteria; kingdom Bacillati; phylum Actinomycetota; class Actinomycetes; order Kitasatosporales; family Streptomycetaceae; genus Streptomyces; species Streptomyces sp. NPDC014870. Next base: position 161,335 of record NZ_JBIBWQ010000015.1, on the reverse strand, counting down.
CCGGTATTCAGGTCCGGGGATCCCTGCGGGACATGGAGGCCCGGCTCACACCCCGGATCTCGCCTTCGGCGGAGGACGAACGGCAGCGCAAAGCCTTGAACGAGGCCGCCGCCGTGATCGTCCCCAAGATCTTCGACGGGCCGCCGGGCGCGGGCCGCGCCCACGTCAGGGAGACGACGCTCAGCCTCGCCGGCGAAGTCCTCCGGCGCTTCGACGCCCCGGCCGCGACACCCGTGCCGACCGACGGGCGTGGCCCGGCGGCGGCGGAACAGGACGCGGCCGACGACGCGGCGATCGACGCCGACGAGGCCGCCGCTTTGATCCTGGGGCTCCAGGACCGGGAGACGCGTGACCAGGCCGCCGAGTGGATGGAGGGCAGCGAGGGCGCGGCGGCCCTGCGGCTGTGGCGCGTGCTGGCCCGGCGCTGCGTCGCGCCGTTCGGCGAGCACGCCGCCGCCCCGCTCACGCTCGCCGGCTGGGTGGCCTGGTCGACCGGGGACGAGCCGGCCGCCCGCGTGGCCCTCGGCCTCGCTCTGGCCGCCGACCCCGACTACGTCTTCGCCCGTCTGCTGCACCAGGCCTGCAACGAGGGCCTCGACCCCGAGTCCCTGCGCAGTTGCCTGCGGCAGGAGCGTGGGTCGAGGGCGGCGGTTCCGGAGCAGCCCGCCGCGCTCCGTCCCGTGAAGGCGGCGAAAGCGGTGAAGGCAGGGAGGGCCCCGAGGAAGGGGGTGCCGAGCGCGGGGACGCGACCCGGCAAGGGCTCCGGCCGGCAAGCGCGGGCTGCCGCGCCCCGGCCGGGCGGACCGCGCGGTGGAGAGCGCGGGACGAGGAGCGGACGATGACGCCCGTGACCAGGCCGCCCGCGGCGGCGTTCACCTCTGTGGCGGAGCCCGACGACCCGTGCCGCCGACCCTTACCCGGCAGTCCGGACCGCACAGAGAGCACCGCACACCACCCATGGCCTCCCGTCCCGCCCCAGCCCCCGGACTCCCGGCCGCCGGACAGGCGCCGTCCGCCGGTCCTACGCCTACCGCCGCGGCGCGACCGGGGGAGCCGCCCTCGGTGCACCACGCGCTCCTCTGCGTGGCCCTGCCCGCCCTCGCGATCTCTCCCGACCACGGCCAGCTCACCGGCCACGGCCTCGAAGGCGTCTACGTCTCGGGACGCCGTCTCCTCGCCCGCTCCGTGCTGCGGGTGGCAGGCCGCGAACCACTTGCGCTGCAGGGCCGCCAGGCCTCGGCGGACCGCGCGGTCTTCCTCGCCGCCGTCCGTACTGCCGGAGACATCGGACCCGACCCCGGTCTCACGGTCGAGCGCACGCGCGACGCCGACGGGACCGAGCGGATCACACTGCGCAGCTCCGCCGGAAGACCCCTCCGGCTCCCGGTGGAGATCGCTCTGGGCACGGATCTCGCGGACCTGGGCGCCGTGGCGGCGGGACGGCCGGGACCCGAAATCGCCGCGAGCGTTCACGGCACAGGGATGCGCTGGACAGCGGCGGACGGACGGTATGCCTCCGTCAGCGCCGACCCGCCGCCTACGGACGCGCTCGCCGCTGCGGGACTCCTCCGCTGGGAGATCGACCTGGCTCCCGGAACCACCCGGACCATCGAACTCAGGGTGCGCGCGGACCGTGCGCCCCGCCCCTCGGGAGCCGTCGGTGTCGGGACGGGACGACCCAGCGGGGTCGTCCTCGCGGAAGCGCGTGCCGAGGGCGACGACCCCCGTATCGGCGAACTCCTGCGGGTGGCCGTCGACGACCTACGGGCGCTCCTGCAGCGAGACCCACAGCACCCGAGCGACGTCCACCTCGCCGCCGGAGTGCCCTGGCGCTGCGGACCCGCCACCGCCGAGGCGCTCTGGGCGGCGAGGATGGCCCTCCCGCTCGGCACCCGGCTCGCCGTCACCACACTCCGCACTCTGGCCCGCAGCCGGCTCGACGGGCCCGGGCGGGCGAGTGGCCGTATCCGGGGCCCGCTCAGGGACGCCGGTCCCTTCCTCCCCCCGCGCTGCACCGGCGTCGAGGCCACGCTCGCCTTTCCCGCGGTCCTCGCCGAGGCGAGGCGGTGGGGGCTGCCCGAGCAGGACCTCATGGAGCTCCTTCCCGCGGCGGAGGGATGCCTCCAGTGGCTACGCGCCGCGGCCGCCCCGCACGGCTTCGTGCCGGACCCGGGGCCCGCCGGGCCGTGGCGGGCCGAGACCCAGGCGCACGCCCACCGCGCCGCCGTGCTCGGCGCCGACCTGCTCGACGGCTGCGGCCGCCCCGGGGGTGATGACTGGCGGGAGTGGGCTCGTGTCCTGCGCGAGCGGTTCCGGGCGGCGTTCTGGCTCGACGACAGGTCCGGCGGCAGGCCCGCCGCGGCCCTGGTGCCGGGCGGCCGGCCGTGGACCCAGCTGGGCGGCTGGGCGGCGCACCTCCTCGACACCGGACTCCTCGGCGGCGGCCGGTTCGCACCCGGCCTGCTGGACAAGGCCTCCACGGAGCAGCTGGCCCGGCTGCTCGGCACGCCCGCTCTCGACTCCGGCTGGGGACTGCGCAGCCTGGGGGCCAAGGAGCCGGGACACAATCCCTTCGGGCACCGGGCCGGTGCCGTGCGGGTCCACGAGACGGCGGTTGCCGTCGCGGGTCTCGCGGCGGCGGGGTACGAGCGGGAAGCGGGTTCCCTGCTGAAGGGCGCGGTCGACGCGGCGGAGGCGTTCGGCTACCGGCTGCCCGAGATGTACGGCGGCGGTGTGCGCACGACCGGGGCGATGCCCGTTCCCCATCCGACGGCCTGCCGGCCGGCGGCGGTGGCGGCGGCCGGCGCGGTTCACCTCGTGACGGCCCTCGTGGGGATCCGCCCGGACGCCCCCGGAGGGACCGTCGCCCTGCACCCCGTACGGTCGGCTCCGCTCGGAGCGGTACGGCTGTCGGGCGTACGGGTGGCCGGGGAGCCCTTCGCCGCCCGGGTGAGCCGGCTCGGCCTCGGCATGGTCGAGGAGGCCTCCGAGGGCCTCCAGCTGGGGGGCTGACCGGATGCTGTCGCACAGCACCGGCGTGGTCCCGGAGGAGCGAGAAGAAGTCGACGTCGATGCGCGGGAGGGGCGTGTTTATCGTCAGGAAGACGACTATGATCACTGCATGCCTCCCTACGACCCGTCGGCCTTTCCGCCCTTCGCCGTCACTGTCGATCTGGTCGTGCTCACCGTGCGGCGCCACGCCCTGTGCGCCCTGGTCGTGCGGCGGGGAGAGCCGCCGTTCCAGGGCAGGTGGGCCCTGCCCGGCGGATTCGTCCGGGCCGACGAGGACCTGAGCGCCGCCGCCGCGCGGGAGCTCGTGGAAGAGACCGGCCTCTGCGTCCACGACCCCGGGGCCCCGTTGCCCAACGGCGCCCACCTGGAGCAGCTGGCCACCTACGGCGACCCGGAGCGCGACCCCCGGATGCGGGTGGTCAGCGTCGCGCACCTGGCGCTCTCCCCGGATCTTCCCGCCCCCCGCGCGGGCGGCGACGCGAACAGCGCCCGCTGGGCCCCGGTGGAGGAGCTGCTCGGCAAGGACGGATCGCTGGACGACGGCCAGGCCGAGCCGCTCGCCTTCGACCACGCGCGGATCCTTGGCGACGGCGTGGAGCGCGCGCGCTCGAAGATCGAGTACTCCTCGCTGGCAACGGCCTTCTGCCCGCCGGAGTTCACCGTCGGTGAGCTCCGCCGGGTGTACGAGGCCGTGTGGGGTGTCGCGCTCGACCCCCGAAACTTCCATCGCAAGGTGACCGGTACGCCCGGATTCCTGGTTCCGGCGGGCGGCACCACGACCCGTCAGGGCGGGCGTCCCGCACAGCTGTTCAGGGCCGGCGGGGCGACTCTGCTCAACCCGCCGATGCTCCGCCCCGAGGTCTGATCACGTCACTCCCGGGCGACCCGTCCAACCCTGCGCCAAAAGTCCGAAATGTAGCGTTATCTTGCTTCGATAGCCGCCCAGCCGCGGAGCGGTCTCATCTACCGCGAGAGAAGCGATGCTCCAGGCCATCGGACTCACCAGCAGCCCCCGCCGCGACCGCCCGCCCGCCGTGGACGATCTCACCTTCGACGCACCACCGGGTCAGGTCACCGCCCTTGTCGGCCCCGCCGGAGCCGGTAAGACCACCGCACTTCGGCTGATGCTCGAACTCGAGCCCGGCCGAGGGGTCACCTACTTCCGCGGCCGCTCCCTGCAGCGCATCGCCCACCCCGCGGGCGAGGTGGGGGTGCTGTTCGGCGATGTTCCGGGACATCCCTCGCGGACTCTGCGCAGCCAGTTGCGGATGCTGAGCGCGGCGGCGGGGGTTCCCGCGTCCAGAGCCGACGAGATGCTGGAGTACGTGGGACTCGCAGGCCTGCGCGACCAGCGCATCGGACGGCTCTCCCGGGGCATGGACCGTCGACTCGGCCTCGCCTCTGCCCTGTTGGGCGACCCGCACACGCTGCTGCTCGACGAGCCCGGTGCGGGGCTCTCCGTGCGCGAACGAGCCTGGCTGTACGAACTGCTGCGCGCCCACGCCGCCGAGGGCGGCACCGTCCTCTACACCACGGAGGATCCCAAGGACGCGGCCCGCAACGCCGACCGGGTCGTCGCCCTCGACAAGGGACGGCTCGTCGCGGCCCAGGCCGCCGCGGACTTCGCGCACACCCGGCTCCGGCCGCGCGTGGCGGTACGCACGCCGCACGCCGCGCGCCTCGCGGCAGCCGTCACCCAGGAGGCGCGGGCAGCGCGCCGCACTGTCGAAGTGATCACCGAGCGGGGCAACCACCTGTCCGTCTACGGCAGTGACTGCGCCGCCGTCGGGGAAACCGCCTTCCGGCACGGCGTACTCATCCACCGGCTGACCGACGAGGTGGGCGACACGGGCCCTGGTGACATCGGCCACGATCGGCCCGCCGGTACGGACGCGCCGGAGTCCCGGCAGCCGGACTCCAGCTCGGCGGACCCTCGGCCCGCGGAGCGTCGGCGACCGGCCCGTTCGCCGTTGCGTCCGCTGCGGTACGAGATCCGCAGGCTGCTCGGCGTTCCGGCGACACCACTCGTCGTGGCGGGGGTCCTGGTCGCCTCCGTGGTGATCTCGCTGCTCCTCGCGCGCAGTGGCCGGACACCCCTGCCGACCGTGCTCGCCGGCTGGCCCGTCCTGTCGCCGCTGCCCCCCGCGGCCCTCGGGGCGGGGCTGCTCGGCGCCTTCTCGTTCGGCGACGAATACCGCTACCCGGCGCTCACGACCGGCCGGGGTGTCGTTCCGCGCAGGCTGGGGCTGCTGCTCGCGAAGCTCGCGGTCGCGGCGGCCACCGCCCTGGTCCTCGCGGTGCTGGTCGTGGTGGCCGACCTGGAGGCGCTGCGCCTCGTCTACGGCGGTGAGTTGATTCCCGTACCGAAAAACTGGCCGACTCTGTGCGCGAGTTGGCTCGGTCTCCTCGTCGGCTGCGCCTGGGCGGGGGTGCTGGGGGCCGGGGTCTTCCGGGTGGCGGCGGCGGGAGTGGCCGCGGTGCTCGCGGTACCCGTCGTCGTGGCCCCGCTGCTGAGCCGGACGACCTCGGGCCGTGCCGGCCGGTCGATCGCCGGACTCCCCGGGCGGCTGAGGGAATTCGTCAGCATGGAGTGGCCGGTGGCAGCCGACCGCTGGCTGCTCGGTGCGCTGCGGGTGGTCGCGCAGCCCGTGGGGGTGGCGCTCGCGCTGGCGTTGACCGCACTGCTCTGCGCGTACGTGATCACCGGCCTTCACCGCAAGGCGCGTTGGTGATCAAGTGCGGATCGAATGATTCCGTTTACCCAGCAACTCACTAAGAAATGCCCGGCTATGTCGGAATAATCGTCAATTGTGTAGGGGGTGCCGATCACCCTTTCGTGTGCTTTTCACCAAAGACCTCAAGGGTCACGAGGGCAACGCCGACAAAGGATGCGTGAGTACCCTTGCGCACACCATGATGACCGCCGCCCGTCCCGTCGACTCCGGCCTCGGCGCCCCGGGCGATCTCGATCGATACCCGTACGCGGAGGCGCCCGTCGCCGAGCGCGGGGGCCCGCCCTCCTGGGAAGGGGTGGAGACGGACCTCGGCCGGGTCGGTCGTCGCAGCGCCGGTAGCCGTGGGCGCGGACTGCACGGTCAGCTCGTCCAGCAGCTGGGCCAGATGATCGTCTCCGGCGACCTCGGTGCGGACCGCCCGCTCGTTCCGGAGGAGATCGGCCAGCGCTTCGAGGTCTCCCGCACGGTCGTGCGGGAGTCGCTGCGTGTGCTGGAGGCCAAGGGCCTGGTCAGCGCCCGCCCGAACGTCGGCACCCGGGTCAGGCCCGTCAGTGACTGGAACCTGCTGGATCCGGACATCATCGAGTGGCGCGCCTTCGGTCCGCAGCGCGACGACCAGCGCCGCGAGCTGAACGAGCTGCGCTGGACGATCGAACCCCTCGCCGCCCGCCTCGCCGCAGGTCATGGCCGCGAGGACGTCCAGCAGCGGCTCTCCGACATGGTCGAGATCATGAGCCACGCCTACGCCCAGGGGGACGGCATCACCTTCTCCCGCGCCGACGCCGAGTTCCACTCCCTGCTCATCCAGCTCGCCGGGAACCGGATGCTGGAGCACCTCTCCGGCATCGTCGCCGCCGCTCTCCAGGTCTCCGGTGGCCCGGTCACCGGCTGTGACCGCCCCGGCGAGTCCTGCCTGGCGCACCACGCCCGTATCGCCGACTGCCTCGCCACGGGCGACGCCCAGGGGGCGGAAACGGCCATGCGCCAGCTGCTCACGGTCCACCCAGAGGTGGAGCGCGTCGTGCCGGCTCCGCGCGAGCACTGACCCGCGGGCCGTGGCCGGGCGCGCGAGGCGTACGCACCGCGTGCCGCCGGAGCCGTGCGGAACTCGGGGATCATGGTGAGATCCGGGAATGCGGGGCCTCCGGTGGCGCGAATGTGCGACGAACGTCCGTTCTGGCCGCTTTCGTCGCACATGGGGTGTGACTCGGGCCACGCGGATTGGGCGTAACACTCCTCGAAGCCGTGCGATGACCTAAGAGGTGACAGCCGAGGAAGGAATACAGCAGCCGTCTCAGGCGCTGTGCAGTTCCCCGGTCCAGCCCGCGCCGTCGGCACATTCCCCGTCGACGGTCGTCGGCTCCGGCCCGATCCTGGGCGGGGCCGGAAGCCGTTTTCCATCGTTCCGAGAGGTTGTTCGTGTCGGCCAGCACATCCCGTACGCTCCCGCCGGAGATCGCCGAGTCCGAGTCTGTGATGGCGCTCATCGAGCGGGGAAAGGCTGATGGGCAGATCGCCGGCGATGACGTGCGTCGGGCCTTCGAGGCTGACCAGATTCCGCCAACCCAGTGGAAGAATGTTCTGCGCAGCCTCAACCAGATCCTCGAGGAAGAGGGTGTGACGCTGATGGTCAGTGCAGCGGAGTCGCCGAAGCGCGCCCGCAAGAGCGTCGCAGCGAAGAGCCCGGCCAAGCGCACCGCCACCAAGACCGTCACCGCCAAGACGACCGTGACGAAGCCCGTCGCGGCCGCGACGGCGGCCCCGGCGGCAGAGAGCGCAGACCCGGCCGACGAGGCCGGAGCGCCGGCCAAGAAGGCGGCCGCGAAGAAGACCGCCGCCAAGAAGACGGTGGCGAAGAAGACCGTCGCCAAGAAGACGACGGCCAAGAAGACCGCCGCCAAGAAGGACGCCGACGAGGCCATCGAGGGCGAGGAGCTGCTCGACGACGTCGCGCCCGGCAAGGGCGAGGACGAAGAGGCCGAGGGCGAGAACAAGGGCTTCGTCCTGTCCGACGAGGACGAGGACGACGCTCCGGCGCAGCAGGTCGCCGTCGCGGGTGCCACCGCCGACCCGGTCAAGGACTACCTCAAGCAGATCGGCAAGGTCCCGCTGCTCAACGCCGAGCAGGAGGTCGAGCTCGCCAAGCGCATCGAGGCCGGTCTGTTCGCCGAGGACAAGCTGGCCAACTCCGACAAGCTGGCGCCCAAGCTCAAGCGTGAGCTGGAGATCATCGCCGAGGACGGCCGCCGCGCCAAGAACCACCTCCTGGAGGCCAACCTCCGCCTGGTGGTCTCGCTGGCCAAGCGCTACACCGGCCGCGGCATGCTCTTCCTGGACCTGATCCAGGAGGGCAACCTGGGTCTGATCCGCGCCGTCGAGAAGTTCGACTACACCAAGGGCTACAAGTTCTCCACGTACGCCACCTGGTGGATCCGTCAGGCGATCACCCGCGCCATGGCCGACCAGGCCCGCACCATCCGTATCCCGGTGCACATGGTCGAGGTCATCAACAAGCTCGCGCGCGTCCAGCGCCAGATGCTCCAGGACCTGGGCCGCGAGCCCACCCCGGAGGAGCTGGCCAAGGAGCTCGACATGACCCCGGAGAAGGTCATCGAGGTCCAGAAGTACGGTCGCGAGCCGATCTCCCTCCACACCCCGCTGGGTGAGGACGGCGACAGCGAGTTCGGCGACCTGATCGAGGACTCCGAGGCGGTCGTCCCGGCCGACGCGGTCAGCTTCACCCTGCTCCAGGAGCAGCTGCACTCCGTCCTCGACACGCTCTCCGAGCGTGAGGCCGGCGTGGTCTCCATGCGCTTCGGGCTCACCGACGGTCAGCCGAAGACGCTGGACGAGATCGGCAAGGTCTACGGCGTGACGCGCGAGCGCATCCGCCAGATCGAGTCGAAGACCATGTCCAAGCTGCGCCACCCGTCCCGTTCCCAGGTGCTGCGCGACTACCTCGACTAGTCCGCGACCCGGTCGACCGGTCGGCGAACGTTCGAACTGGAGGGCCCGGTTCCCCGAAAGGGGGCCGGGCCCTTCGGCATTGCGCGGGTGCACGGCGGGAAAGCCTGAACGACGCTGGGTGAACCGACATCACCGGAGAGTCAGGAGGCTCTATGCGTCGCCCCATCGCCCGAGCAGTGACCACTGCCCTGGGCCTGATCTCGACTGCGGCCGGTCCGTTCGCCGCAGTCGCCCCCGCGGCCGCCGACAGCGTCGTGGTGGGCGGGCAGCCCGCCGAGGCCGCGGACGCTCCGTGGGCCGTGGCGCTCTCCAGCCGTGACCGGTTCGGGGGTACGCGGGCGGGGCAGTTCTGCGGGGGAGTGGTCGTGGCGCCGACCAAGGTGCTGACCGCGGCCCACTGCCTGGGCAGGGACGTCCTGGGAGGGGAGCCGTCGGAGCTGCCCGACTTCAAGGTGATCGCGGGCCGGAGCGCCCTGTACGGCCAGGGCGGCCACGAGGTCCGTGTCTCCCGCACCTGGATCAGCCCGGACTACGACCCGACGGCCAACACCAACGATCTCGCCGTGCTGACGCTGGCGAGCGCGCTGCCGCAGTCGTACGTGATCAGGACCGCCGTCCCCGGGGACGTGGCCGAGACGCCCGGGACGGCGGCGGACGTGTACGGCTGGGGGGACACCACCGGAAACGGGACCTACGCCTCCGCCCTGCGCTCCGCGCGCGTCCAGGTGCTGCCCGACGCCTCGTGCGAGCGGGCCTACCCGGGCGGCTTCGGAGCCGCGTACCAGCCCGGCACGATGCTGTGCGCCGGTGATCCCCAGGGGGGCCGGGACGCCTGCCAGGGGGACAGCGGCGGGCCGCTCGTGGCCGCGGGGCGGCTCATCGGTCTTGTGTCCTGGGGGAGCGGCTGCGGGCAGCCCGAGAACCCGGGCGTCTACACCCGCGTCTCGACGGTGCTGCCGGAGAACTTCTGAGCCTCGGGCACCCAGGCCTTGGCGGACGTCGGGGCCCTGGACGCCAGAACGGGCGGCCACCCCCCTGGGTGCGGGGGTGGCCGCCCGTCCGCCGGTCTGAGACCGGCCCATGGCTCGTCGTGGATGCGAGGCGTCAGCGGTCCTCGTCTACTGCCTTGGCCGGCACATCGGTGAGCCGGTCGGTCTCATCCTGTATTTCCGCGGCGATCTTCTTGAGTTCCGGCTCGAACTTGCGACCGTGGTGGGCGCAGAAGAGCAAGTCACCGCCGCTTGTCAGGACGACGCGCAGGTACGCCTGGGCGCCGCAGCGGTCGCAGCGGTCAGCGGCCGTCAGGGGGCTCGCGGGGGTCAGAACAGTAGTCACGTCGCCTCTTCTCTAGCTCGACGAGCTGTCGTACCAGGGTCAACATCCAACCAGGCCGAAAACGTTCCCGCTCGTGGCTTTTCCTCGAAACTTCTTCCCGAGGTGGCTGTCTGCTGCCGGTTGGCGGCGAATGAGCCGTATTGCTTCGCTCTACGGATTTCGCATTGCTTGTCTCGGTTTCGTCCTCCCGGCTGGGTTGCCGGTTGTTCATGAGGACGTGCCCGGAGCCTAAATGGTTCATGCCTGGAAGGGAACGTGATGTTCGCGTCACCCCTTCGAGGGATCGAACACCCATGCGACTCTGCACTAGCATGAGAAATCAGGAGGGTGGCGTGACAACGGCTCTACCAGGCATCGGTACCCTCTGACCGGTGAATGACGCCGGGCCTTACCCCACGGGGCCAGTTTTCAAATTCAGCGAGGAGCGAACCGCGTGACCGCCGAGACGTCCGTGCCGTCCAGTGCGCTGCTGACCGCAGACCGTGACGGTTCCAACTACACCGCTCGGCACCTGCTCGTACTCGAAGGGCTCGAAGCCGTCCGCAAGCGCCCCGGTATGTACATCGGGTCCACCGACAGCCGCGGCCTGATGCACTGCCTCTGGGAGATCATCGACAACTCGGTCGACGAAGCCCTCGGCGGCTACTGCGACCACATCGACGTGATCCTCCACGACGACGGCTCCGTCGAGGTGCGCGACAACGGCCGGGGCATCCCGGTCGACATCGAGCCGAAGACCGGGCTCTCCGGTGTCGAGGTCGTCATGACCAAGCTCCACGCCGGCGGAAAGTTCGGCGGTGGCTCGTACGCGGCCTCCGGCGGCCTGCACGGCGTCGGCGCGTCCGTGGTGAACGCGCTCTCGGCCCGGCTCGACGTCGAGGTCGACCGGAGCAGCGCGACGCACGCCATCAGCTTCCGCCGGGGCGTCCCCGGCATCTTCACCGAGCAGGGCCCCGACAGCCCCTTCGACCCGTCCAACGGCCTACTCAAGGGCAAGCGCGTCCCCAAGACCCGCACCGGGACCCGCATCCGCTACTGGGCGGACCGCCAGATCTTCCTCAAGGACGCCAAGCTCTCCCTGGAGCACCTGCACCAGCGCGCCCGGCAGACCGCCTTCCTGGTCCCCGGCCTGACGATCGTCGTCCGCGACGAGCGCGACCTGGAGGGCGTGGGCAAGAGCGAGGAGACGTTCCGCTTCGACGGCGGCATCAGCGAGTTCTGCGAGTTCCTCGCCCAGGACAAGGCCGTCTGCGACGTGCTCCGGCTGACCGGTCAGGGCACCTTCAAGGAGACCGTCCCGGTCCTCGACGACCGCGGCCACATGACGCCGACCGAGGTCACCCGCGAGCTGGGCGTCGATGTCGCCCTGCGCTGGGGCACCGGCTACGACAGCATCGTCCGGTCGTTCGTGAACATCATCGCCACCCCTAAGGGCGGCACCCACGTCTCGGGCTTCGACCAGGCCATCACCAAGACCGTCAACGAGGTCCTGCGCTCCGCGAAGATGCTGCGCGTCGCCGAGGACGACATCGTCAAGGACGACGCCCTCGAGGGCCTCACGGCCGTCGTGACCGTCCGGCTGGCCGAGCCGCAGTTCGAGGGCCAGACCAAGGAGGTGCTCGGCACCTCGGCGGCCCGCCGGATCGTCGCCAACGTGGTCGCCAAGGAGCTCAAGGCCTTCCTCACGTCCACCAAGCGTGACGACAAGGCCCAGGCCCGGGCCGTCCTGGAGAAGGCCGTCGCGGCCGCCAGGACCCGTATCGCGGCCCGCCAGCACAAGGAGGCGCAGCGCAGGAAGACCGCGCTGGAATCCTCCTCCCTGCCGGCGAAGCTCGCCGACTGCCGCAGTGACGACGTCGAGCGCAGCGAGCTCTTCATCGTCGAGGGAGACTCCGCGCTCGGCACCGCCAAGCTCGCGCGGAACAGCGAGTTCCAGGCCCTGCTGCCGATCCGCGGCAAGATCCTCAACGTCCAGAAGTCCTCGGTCTCGGACATGCTCAAGAACGCCGAGTGCGGGGCGATCATCCAGGTCATAGGAGCCGGCTCGGGCCGCACCTTCGACATCGACGCGGCGCGTTACGGCAAGATCGTGCTGCTGGTCGACGCCGACGTCGACGGCGCGCACATCCGCTGCCTGCTGCTGACCCTCTTCCAGCGCTACATGCGGCCCATGGTCGAGGCGGGCCGGGTCTTCGCCGCCGTTCCGCCGCTGCACCGGATCGAGCTCGTCCAGCCCAAGAAGGGCCAGGACAAGTACGTGTACACCTATTCGGACAGCGAGCTGCGCCAGACCCTGCTCGAGTTCCAGCGCAAGGGGGTCCGCTTCAAGGACGCCATCCAGCGCTACAAGGGCCTCGGCGAGATGGACGCCGACCAGCTGGCGGAGACCACCATGGACCCGCGCCACCGGACCCTGCGCCGGATCAACATCGGCGACCTGGACTCGGCGGAGCAGGTCTTCGACCTGCTCATGGGCAATGATGTGGCGCCCCGCAAGGAGTTCATCACCAGCTCGGCGGCGACGCTCGACCGTTCGCGCATCGACGCGTAGTCGGCCGTCCACCCAGGGGTGGAGCCGCGAAGCTCCACCCCTGAGCCGATCACAGCACCGCCTCCGCTCCGTAGCATCGAAGTGACGGAGGGGGACGGATATGAATGGCGACAAGTCGACCGGGCGATGGCTCGTGTGGCCCGTGCCCGAGGCGCTGACTCGGGTCGGTGTGCCACGCGGCCGCCTCGTGATCGACGGAGTCATGTTCACCGCGGTCAGCGGATGGACCGTGGTCAGTGCCTATGTCTCGGGCGTCTTCGCGGATTGGTACGGGGTCCTTCCGCCGCTGGGCCTCGGCCTCGCGGTGGCCGCGCTCTGCGGCTACCACCGGACGACCCTCGCCAACCGGCTTCTGCCCTCCGTCGGTCTGCTCGGGGCCGTGGCGGGCCTCGGCCTCGCGGCGCACCTCGCGGGAGCGCACGTCAGCGCGACCCTGCTCTGGATCGTCGCCTCCATCGCCGCGATGCAGCGACTGCCGATGCCCGTCGCCCTGGCCACCGTGCTGCTCCTCTCCGGGGGGTTCGTCGACGCCGACGAGACCGGGATCGTCGGCGCCGCGGTCACGACCGCCGCCGTCCTGCTCACCGGGTACACCGTCCGCCTGGATGCAGAGGCGCGGGGCGCCGGGTTCCGACTGCTCGCCCAGGAGCGCTTCGCACGCGAGGCGGAGGCGGCCTCCGCCGCCTTGGCCGAGCGGGCCAGGATCGCGCGCGAGATCCATGACGTCCTGGCGCACAGCCTCTCCGCGCAGATGGTGCACCTGGAGGCCGCCAGACTCCAGATCGAGGCCGGGGCCGAGCGCGAGACGATCCTGGAGCGGGTGGTCGCGGCCCGCTCCATGGCCCGGGAGGGGCTCGCCGAGACCCGGCAGGCGCTCTCCGCGCTCCGTGGCGACATGGTGCCCGTCGAGGACTATCTGCGGGAGCTCGCGCGGGAGGACCGGGCGGAGGTGCGAGTGATCGGTGCCCGTCGGCAGCTGCCGGCGGAGGCCTCCCAGGCCGTACGGAGAGTGGCGCAGGAAGCTCTCACCAACGTTCGCAAACACGCCCCCGGGGCCAGGGCCCGCCTGCTCCTGGCCTACGAGACGGGTGAAGTGGCCCTGGAGATACGCGACTCGGGCGCGGTCGGCGGGCCGCCGGGCGCGGCCGGACTGGACGGTGTGTCCGGTGTGGTCGAGGGAGCGGGACTGGGCGCCTCGGGGTCCGGCTATGGGCTGCTGGGCATGCGGGAGCGCGCCGAACTCCTCGGCGGGTCGCTGGACGCGGGGCCCGAGGGCGACGGCTTCGCGGTGCGGCTGAGGGTGCCGGCATGAGGGGGCCCGGGAACCGGTCCGAGGACCGCGGGGTCGCTCGGGTGATCGTCGCCGACGACCAGTCCATGGTGAGGGAGGGCATTGTGCTCGTGCTGGGGCTGTTGCCCGGCATCGAGGTGGTCGGAGCGGCCAGGGACGGCGAGGAGGCCGTCGCCCTGACCGCCGAACTGGCCCCCGACGTGGTGCTGATGGACCTCCGGATGCCGCGCTGCGACGGCGTCGAGGCGACTCGGAGGATTCGCGCCGAGCACCCTGGCACCGAGGTCGTGGTCCTCACCACGTACGCCGACGACGACTCCCTCTTCCCGGCGCTCAGGGCAGGGGCGCGGGGCTACCTCACCAAGGACGCCGGTGGGGAGGAGATCGTGCGCGCGGTGCACGACGTGCTCGACGGGCGCGCCGGACTGGCTCCCGCCGTCCAACGGCGGCTCCTGGAAGAGCTGATGGTCGAGCCCGATCGGCGTCGTGGGCCCGTCGGCGACCCACCGCGAGGGCGGCCGAGGCGACAGGCGGCCGCCCTCCCCGACGGGCTCACCGAGCGCGAGGCCGAGGTGCTCGTCCTGGTCGCGGACGGCCTCTCCAACCAGGAGATCGGCGCCCGGCTGAGCATCTCCACCGCCACGGTGAAGACCCATATCAACAACCTCTTCGCCAAGGCCGGAGTCCGCGACCGAGTGCAGGCGGTCCGGTACGCATATCGGCACGGGCTCGTCGTACCACCAGAGGAACAACCACCTGATGGGGTGAAGTGAGGAGGGAGAAGAGTCCTGGATCTTCCCGCTCTGTCCATCCTTGGGCACGCGGCCGAAACGGTTCGCTGACAAGGAGAGTTCAGCGGTGGAGAAGGACGAAGGGCCGGGCGTTCCCGCGGTGCGGATCGACGACCCCTGGTACGACGCACTCGCCTCCGGCTGGGGCGAGTCGGCCGGCGCGGAGGCAGCGGCCGGCGAGGACATGACCGCTGATCCGGCGGCCGGGGCCGTACCGCGACAGCAGGCGGAGCACGGTTCGGGATGGGACGTCACCGACGGTTCCGGGCGGGGCTTCGGGCACGGCTCGCCGCACGGCTCCGCGGATGGCCCGATGCACGGATCCGCTCACCGGTCGACGCGCGGCTCCGTGCACGGGGCGATGCGCGGTGCCGAGCACGGGTCGACGCATGGCGCCGACCGGCGCACGGCTGCCATCTATCTGGAGGTCCAGCGCAGCCCGGCCTTCCAGGAAGTGCGCAGCCGCTACCGCCGGTTCGTGATCCCGGCGGCCCTCGCCTTCCTCCTCTGGTATCTCGCCTACGTCGTGGCGGCGACGGCGGCGCCCGGCCTGATGGCCCGGCCCGTGATCGGGATGGTCAACGTGGCGATGCTGGCCGGGCTCGGGCAGTTCCTCACCACCTTCCTGCTGACCTGGGCCTACGCCCGTCACGCCCGGCTGCGACGGGACCGGGCCGCTCTGGAGCTGCGCTGGACGGTGTTCGACGAGACGCGGGGAGTGCAGGGGTGACCAACGACCATCAGATGCTCGCGCTGCTGCTGTTCAGTGCGTTCGTCGCCGTGACACTCGGGATCACGACCTGGGTGAGCCGGAACCGGCATGGTTCGGCCGAGGAGTTCTACGCCGGGGGTCGGCTCTTCTCGCCCATGGAGAACGGTTTCGCCATCGCCGGCGACTACATGTCCGCCGCCTCCTTCCTCGGCATCTCGGGCCTGATCGCGCTCTTCGGCTACGACGGCATGCTGTACTCCGTCGGATTCCTCGTCGCCTGGCTGGTCGTGCTCCTCCTGGTGGCCGAACTGGTGCGCAACTGCGGCCGGTTCACGCTCGCCGACGTGGTCGCGGCCCGGATGGCGGAGCGCCCCGTCCGGATCGCCGCCGGAACGTCCTCCGTCACGGTCTCCGTGCTCTACCTGGTGGCCCAGATGGTGGGGGCGGGCAGCCTGGTCGCCCTGCTCCTCGGCGGCACCAGCGAGGCCGCTCGCTCCTGGACCGTCATCGGCGTCGGCGCGCTGATGGTGATCTATGTGTCGCTCGGCGGCATGCGGGCCACCACCTGGATCCAGATCGTCAAGGCCGTCCTGCTCATCGCCGGCACGATCGCCCTCACCGTGCTGGTCCTGCTCCGCTTCCACGGCGACTTCAACCAGCTGCTCGCCGCCGCGGCCGAACGCAGCGGCCACGGACGGGACTTCCTCGCGCCGGGCCTGCGCTACGGCGGCGAATGGACCGCCCGGCTGGACTTCATCAGCCTCGGAGTCGCCCTCGTCCTGGGCACCGCCGGTCTGCCGCACATCCTGTCCCGGTTCTACACCGTGCCGACCGCGCGGGCCGCCCGCCGCTCGGTCGTCTGGGCCATCGGCCTCATCGGCGGCTTCTACCTCATGACGATCGTCCTCGGATTCGGCGCCGCAGCGATCATCGGTCCGGACGCCGTCCGCGCCTCCAACGCCGCCGGGAACACGGCCGTACCGCTGCTCGCCCTCGACCTCGGCGGAGGAGCCGGGTCGACCGGGGGCACGGTGCTGTTCGCGATCGTCGCCGCCATCGCCTTCGCCACCATCCTGGCCGTCGTCGCCGGTATCACGCTCGCCTCGTCCGCGTCCGTCGCACACGACCTGTACGCCACGCTGCGCCGCAGACGCGCGCGGGCGAAACGGTACAGCGAGGTGACCGTGGCACGGATGGCCGCGGCCGGGATCGGCGCGGCGGCGATCGGGCTCGGTCTGCTCGCCCGCGACCTCAACGTGGCGTTCCTGGTCGGCCTTGCCTTCGCGGTCGCCGCCTCGGCCAACCTGCCGGTGCTGCTCTTCTCGCTGTTCTGGCGGAACTTCACCACGCGTGGTGCCGTCTGGTCGGTGTACGGAGGGCTCGTCCCCGCGGTGCTGCTCGTGGTCTTCTCCCCGGTCGTCTCCGGCAGCCCGGAGGCGCTCTTCCCCGGCGTGGACTTCCAGCTCTTCCCGCTCCAGAACCCGGGCCTGGTCTCCATCCCGCTCGGCTTCCTGGCGGGCTGGCTCGGCACCGTCACCTCCACCGAGCCGCCGGACGCGGCCAAGCACGCGGAGACCGAGGTCAGGGCGCTGACAGGCGCGGGGGCGGTCTGAGACCCGCAAGGCGGTGCCTCGGGCTCAGCCCGTCGCCTTCACCCACACGTACCGGTGCTCGGGGCGGCCCGTCTCGCCGTACTTCAGGGAGAGCCGCACCCGGCCCGCCCGTTCGAGCAGCTTGAGATAGCGCTGGGCGGTCTGCCGGCTCACCCCCGCGCGCTCGGCGATCTCCTGCGCGGAGAGGGCCCCGTCGGCGGCCAGCAGCACCTGGCGCACCAGCTCGGCCGTGGTGGGGGAGTGACCCTTGGGCAGGTCCGGCTCCACCGTGCCCGCGGAGAGGGTGCCGAAGATCCGGTCGACCTCGGCCTGTTCGGCCTCGCCGCCGCGTTCGAGGGTGTCGCGCAGGGTCGCGTACGCCTCCAGCTTGGTGCGCAGCCCGGCGAAGGAGAAGGGCTTGACCAGGTACTGCAGCGCGCCGTGGCGCATCGCCGCCTGGACGGTCGCCACGTCACGTGCGGCCGTGACCATGATCACGTCGGTCTGGTGGCCGAGGCGCCGCAGTTCCCGGACGACCGCGAGCCCGTTCTCGTCCGGCAGGTAGTGGTCGAGCAGGATCAGGTCGACCGGGATCTCGCTCAGCCGGGCGAGTGCCTCCGCCGTGGAGTGGGCGCTGGCGACGACCCGGAAGCCGGGCACCTTCGCCACGTACGCCGCGTTGATCCGCGCCACGCGAGTGTCGTCGTCGACGACCAGTACGTCGATCATCGGGGTTCTCCCACGGCGGCACGGTCGGCCGGGTCCGCCGGTTCTGCCGGGGCCGGCTCCGTCCCCGCTGTCGACTCCGTGGGCTCCTCGTCGCTCAGGGCCTCCGGGAGGTCGACCGTGAACTCGGCGCCGCCGCCGTCCGGGCCCGTGTCGACCCGGGCGCTGCCGCCCCGGCGTTCGGCGAGCCGGCGCACCAGGGCGAGGCCCAGGCCCCGCTTGCCGTGGGAGGGGAGCTCCTTGGTGGTCCAGCCCTCGGTGAAGATCAGCTCGCGCCGGTCGTCCGGTACACCCGGCCCGCTGTCGGCGACCCGCAGCACAGCTGTCCGGCCCTCGGCCCGCAGAGCGATCTCCACGCGCGCGTGGACGGTGCCCGCGGCGGCGTCCAGGGCGTTGTCGACGAGATTGCCGACGACCGTGACCAGCTCACGGGGGTCGACCAGCCGGTCGGGGAGGAGCGAGTCGGCCGAGATCCGCAGCGAGACGCCCCGTTCGGCGGCGACGGTGGCCTTGCCCACCAGGAGTGCGGCGAGGAGCGGGTCGTGGACCTTCTCCGTGACCTGCTCGGCGGTGGCCCGGTGGACGCCGACGACCTCGGTGACGAACTCGACCGCCTCGTCGTGCATCTCCAGCTCCAGCAGGCCGAGGAGGGTGTGCAGACGGTTGGCGTGCTCGTGGTCCTGGGCCCGCAGAGCGTCGATCAGGCCCCGGGTGGAGTCCAGCTCGCGGCCGAGGCGCTCCAGCTCGGTGCGGTCGCGGAGGGTGGCGACGGCGCCACCGTCGTCCGTCGGCATCCGGTTGGCGATCAGCACGCGGTGGCCCCGGACGGTCACCAGGTCCTCACCGGTGACACGGCCGACCAGCACGTCGGCCGTTCGGCCCGAGCCGAGCGCCTCCTCCAGGGGGCGCCCGGTCGCTTCGGGGCCTATGCCGAGCAGCCGCTGCGCCTCGTCGTTCAGGAGCCGGACGCGTCCGGTGCGGTCGAGCGCCACGACGCCTTCGCGGATGCCGTGCAGCATGGCCTCACGCTCGGCGAGGAGCGCCGAGATGTCCGAGAACGCCAGGTCGTGGGTCTGCCGCTGAAGCCTGCGGGAGATCAGGTACGCGGCCAGGGCACCGGCCGCCAGGGCGCCGCCCGCGTACGCGAGGAGCCCGGGGATCGCCCCGAGGAGCCGGTCGTGGACGCTGTCGTACTCGATGCCGACGGACACCGCGCCGACGATGGCTCCGTCCGCGTCCCGCAGCGGGGCCTTGCCCCGGGCGGAACGGCCCAGGGTGCCGTTGTCGATCTCCATGACCTCGCGCCCCGCGAGCGCGGCGCTGGGGTCCGTGGAGACGACCTTGCCGATCTGGGTGGGGTCGGTGTGGGACCAGCGAACGCCCCGGGTGTCCATGATCACGACGTACTCGGCGCCCGTGGCCTGCCGGATCCGCTCGGCCTCGCGCTGCACCGGGCCGGTGGTGGAGGGGGCGGTGGTTCGTAGTGCGGTCGCGACCTCGGGGGAGGCGGTGGTCTCGGCGATGGCGAGGGCGCGCCGCATGGCCTGGTCGTCGAGCTGGTCGCTCAGCGGCGCGAGGAAGAGGCCGGTGGCGAGCACGGTGACGCCGGTGGCGATGGCCAGCTGCATCAGCAGGACCTGGGCGAAGACCCGCCGCGGCCAGCCGAGACGCCTGCGTCGCGCGGGGCGCGGCGCGGGGTGAGGCGCGGGGGTGGTCCGTGCGGGGGTCATGGCAGGAACGGTACGGGGGTGGGGGCGGGGACCGGAAATGTGCGGGGCCCTGGGGCGGGCGGCGGGCGGCGGGCGGCGGGGGGCGGGCCGGGCGTGGGTGGTGCGGGTGCGGGTGCGGGTGCGGGTGCGGCCCGGGGTACGGCCGCGGGCCGCTGGGGGTGCGCCCGGCCTCCGGCCGGGCTGGGGGTTCCCACCCGCACCACCCGTGCGGCAAGGAGGGCAGAGGTGCGGCTCTGCCGGTGGGCGTTGCTCGCCGTCGGCGGCCGCGGGCTCCGGGAGGCGGCGGCTCCGCGCCACGGGCGGGTGGGGAATGGGCCGACAGGGCAGACGCGTGCCTATTCTGGGGGCTTTCGTGTCGTGTTTCGCCGGAGGGGTTCCCTTGACCAGCCAGCAGATTCCCGTCGTCGTTCTCTCCGGGTTCCTCGGGTCGGGTAAGACGACGCTGCTCAACCATCTGCTGCGCAGCGCCCGGGGGACCCGGATCGGTGTCATGGTCAATGACTTCGGGGACATCGGGATCGACGCCATGACCGTGGCCGGGCAGGTCGGCTCCACGGTCTCGCTCGGCAACGGCTGCCTGTGCTGTGCCGTCGACGCGAGCGAACTGGACGAGTACCTGGAGGTGCTCACCCGTCCCGAGACCCGTCTCGACGTGATCGTCATCGAGGCGAGCGGCCTTGCCGAGCCCCAGGAACTCGTGCGGATGGTGCTCGCCAGCGAGAACGAGCGGGTCGTGTACGGCGGGCTCGTCCAGGTCGTCGACGCCGCCGAGTTCGCGCGGACGCGGGCCACGCACCCCGAGACCGACCGGCACCTGGCCCTCGCCGACCTCGTCGTCGTCAACAAGGCCGACCGGGTGGGCGAGGAGGAACTCGCCGCTGTGCACGAGGCCGTCGCCGGGCTCGCCGGGCGCGCGGCCGTGGTCCGCGCCGCGCACGGGCGGGTCGATCCGGAACTCCTCTTCGACCGGGTCGTGCCCGAGGGCGAGATCGAGGGCCAGATGTCGATCGAGGACCTGCTCTACGGGGACGACGACGCGCACGACCATCCGCACGCCGCCTACGAGACTCTTTCCCTGTCGTCCGGCACCGCGCTCCACCCGCGTCGGCTCATGGAGTTCCTCGACTCCCGGCCCGAGGGCCTCTACCGCATCAAGGGCTTCCTCGACTTCGGCGCCGCCGACCCCGCCAACCGCTACGCCGTGCACGCCGTCGGCAGGTTCCTGCGCTTCTACCCCGAGCCGTGGACGGCCGGGCAGGAGCGGCTCACCGAGCTCGTCCTCATCGGCTCCGGCATCGACGCCGGGGCGCTGCGCAAGTCCCTCGACGGCTGCCGCGTGAACGGCCCGCAGGACGCCCCCGACGAGCACAGCATGTGGGGAGTCCTGCGGTACGTACAGGAGAACGATCCGGACGAGCCGGGCGACGCGTCCTAGCTCGCCGGGGGCGCCACCACCGCGACCGGCTTCGGCAGCGGGGTCCCCGAGCCGTCGCGGCGCGGGTCGATCTCGGGCAGCTCCACCGGCGTGCCGTTGTCCTGCGCGGCGTGGGCCGGGGTCGCGCCCGCCCAGGCCAGGATCAGCACGTCCTCGCCCTTCAGGAACCGCTGGCAGCGCACACCACCGGTCGCCCTGCCCTTGCGGGGGTACTGGTCGAACGGGGTCAGCTTCGCCGACGTACCGGCGCCGGAGTCCAGCGTGCCCGTGGAGCCCGCGATCGTGAAGACCACCGCGTCCGCGGCCGGGTCCACCGCCGTGAACGAGAGCACCTCGGCGCCGTCCGCCAGCTTGATGCCCGCCATGCCGCCCGCCGGCCGGCCCTGGGGCCGTACCTGCGAGGCCTGGTAGCGCAGCAGCTGGGCGTCCGAGGTGATGAAGACCAGGTCCTCCTCGCCCGTCCGCAGCTCGGTCGCGCCGACGATCCGGTCACCCTCCTTGAGGGTGATGACCTCCAGCTCGTCCTTGTTCGCCGGATAGTCCGGGACCACCCGCTTGACCACGCCCTGCAGCGTGCCGAGCGCCAGGCCCGGCGAGGACTCGTCGAGCGTGGTCAGACAGACCACCGTCTCGTCGTCCTCCAGGGTCAGGAACTCGGCCAGGGGAGCCCCGCCCGCCAGGTTCGGCGCGGCGGCGGTGTCCGGCAGCTGGGGCAGGTCGATCACGGCGAGCCGCAGCAGCCGGCCGGCCGAGGTCACCGCGCCGACGTCGCCGCGCTGCGTCGCGGGGACCGCCGAGACGATCGCGTCGTGCTTGGCCCGCTTGGCGTCCTCGCCGGGGGCCGGGACCTCCGCCGTCGCCGTGCGCGCCAGCAGGCCCGTGGAGGAGAGCAGCACCCGGCAGGGGTCGTCCGCGACCTGGAGGGACACGGCGGCGACCGGAGCGCCCGCCGACTCCAGCAGGACCGTCCGCCGGTCGGTGCCGAACTTCTTCGCCACCGCCGCCAGTTCGGCGGAGACCAGCTTGCGCAGCTCGTTGTCGGACTCCAGGATCCCGGTCAGCTCGTCGATCTCGCCGTTGAGCCGGTCGCGCTCGGTCTCCAGCTCGATCCGGTCGAACTTGGTGAGTCGGCGCAGCGGGGTGTCCAGGATGTACTGCGTCTGGACCTCGCTCAGCGAGAAGCGCTCGATCAGCCGCTCCTTCGCCTGCGCCGAGTTCTCGCTGGAGCGGATGAGGCGGATGACCTCGTCGATGTCGAGCAGCGCGACGAGCAGGCCCTCGACCAGGTGCAGCCGATCGCGCTTCTTGCCCCGGCGGAACTCGGAGCGCCGGCGCACGACGTCGAAGCGGTGGTCGAGGTAGACCTCCAGGAGCTCCTTGAGGCCCAGCGTGAGCGGCTGGCCGTCGACCAGCGCCACGTTGTTGATGCCGAAGGACTCCTCCATCGGCGTCAGCTTGTAGAGCTGCTCCAGGACCGCCTCGGGCACGAAGCCGTTCTTGACCTCGATGACCAGGCGCAGGCCGTGGCTGCGGTCGGTGAGGTCCTTGACGTCGGCGATGCCCTGGAGCTTCTTGGAGCCGACCAGGTCCTTGATCTTGGAGATGACCTTCTCGGGACCGACCGTGAAGGGCAGCTCGGTGACGACGATGCCCTTGCGACGCGCCGTCACGTTCTCCACGGTCGTGGTGGCGCGGATCTTGAACGTGCCGCGGCCGTTCTCGTACGCGTCCTTGATGCCGGCCAGGCCGACGATCCGGCCGCCGGTGGGCAGATCGGGGCCGGGCACGAAGCGCATGAGCGCCTCGAGATCCGCGTTCGGGTGGCGGATCAGGTGCCGGGCCGCCGCGATGACCTCGCCCAGATTGTGCGGGGGCATGTTCGTCGCCATGCCGACGGCGATCCCGGAGGCGCCGTTGACCAGCAGGTTCGGGTACGCGGCGGGCAGCGCGACGGGCTCCTGCTCCTGGCCGTCGTAGTTCGGGGTGAAGTCGACGGTGTCCTCGTCGATGGACTCCGTCATCATCAGCGCGGCGGCGGCCATCTTCGACTCGGTGTACCGCATGGCGGCCGGCGGGTCGTCGTTGCCGAGCGAGCCGAAGTTGCCGTGGCCGTCGACCAGCGGGAGGCGCATGGAGAACGGCTGGGCCATGCGCACCATCGCGTCGTAGATCGACGCGTCGCCGTGCGGGTGCAGCTTGCCCATGACCTCGCCGACGACACGGGCGCACTTCACGTAGCCGCGGTCGGGGCGGAGCCCCATCTCGTTCATCTGGTACACGATGCGGCGCTGCACCGGCTTCATGCCGTCGCGGGCGTCCGGCAGCGCGCGGGAGTAGATCACCGAGTACGCGTACTCGAGGAAGGAGCCCTGCATCTCGTCGACGACGTCGATGTCGAGGATCCTCTCCTCGAACGCGTCGTCCGGCGGCGGTGTCTTCGTGCTGCGGCGGGCCATCGCGGCTGCGGCTCCTTCACCAACAAGGTTGATCTGACGCGGACCATTGTGGACCGTCCCACCGACAACGTGGACCGCGACCCGGGTACAGCGGCCCGTCGGCCGTCCGCGAGGCCCCCGCGACCGGAAGCACGAGGCCCCCGCGACCGGAAGCACAAGACCCCCGCGACCGGAAGCGCGAGGCCCCCCGACCCGGAAGAGGGACGCCTGGAAGCTGTGGGAACTTCGCGAGGTGTCGGTGCGCTTGCATAGGGTGGCAGGACTTTTCCATATCGCGATCGAAGGGACGTACATGCCCATGGGTCACACGGCCACGGCAGAGGCCGGCTCCGGCGGCCTGACAGCGACCGAGCACCGGCTGGCCAACGGCCTGCGCGTGGTGCTCTCCGAGGACCACCTGACCCCGGTCGCCGCGGTCTGCCTCTGGTACGACGTCGGCTCCCGTCACGAGGTCGCGGGCCGCACCGGCCTCGCCCACCTCTTCGAGCACCTGATGTTCCAGGGCTCCCAGCAGGTCAAGGGCAACGGCCACTTCGAGCTGGTGCAGGGCGCCGGAGGCTCGCTCAACGGCACGACGAGCTTCGAGCGCACCAACTACTTCGAGACCATGCCCACGCACCAGCTGGAGCTCGCGCTCTGGCTGGAGGCCGACCGCATGGGCTCCCTGCTCGCCGCCCTGGACGACGAGTCCATGGAGAACCAGCGGGACGTCGTCAAGAACGAGCGCCGTCAGCGGTACGACAACGTGCCCTACGGCACGGCCTTCGAGAAACTGACCGCCCTCGCCTACCCGGACGGTCACCCCTACCATCACACGCCGATCGGCTCCATGGCCGACCTGGACGCGGCGACGCTGGAGGACGCGCGGACCTTCTTCCGTACGTACTACGCGCCGAACAACGCGGTCCTGTCGGTCGTCGGCGACATCGACCCCGCGCAGACGCTGGCCTGGATCGAGAAGTACTTCGGCTCCATCCCGTCCCACGACGGCAAGCTGCCCCCGCGCGACGGCACCCTGCCCGACACCATCGGGGAGCAGCTGCGCGAGGTCGTCGAGGAGGAGGTCCCGGCCCGCGCGCTGATGGCGGCCTACCGCCTCCCGCACGACGGCACGCGCGCGTGCGACGCCGCCGACCTCGCCCTCACCGTTCTCGGCGGCGGCGAGTCCTCCCGGCTCCACAACCGGCTTGTGCGCCGCGACCGTACGGCCGTGGCCGCGGGCTTCGGCCTGCTGCGCCTGGCCGGCGCGCCCTCGCTGGGCTGGCTGGACGTCAAGACCTCCGGCGGCGTCGAGGTGCCCGAGATCGAGGCGGCCGTCGACGAGGAGCTGGCCCGCTTCGCCGCCGAGGGCCCGACGCCCGAGGAGATGGAGCGCGCCCAGGCCCAGTTGGAGCGTGAGTGGCTGGACCGGCTCGGCACGGTCGCGGGCCGCGCCGACGAACTGTGCCGCTTCGCGGTCCTGTTCGGCGACCCGCAGCTCGCCCTGACGGCCGTCAACCGGGTCCTGGACGTCACCGCCGAGGAGGTGCGGGAGGTCGCCGCCGCCCGACTGCGCCCGGACAACCGCGCGGTGCTGGTCTACGAACCCATCGGCGACGACCAGAGCGACGACGAGCAGAGCGACAGCGACGAGGAAGAGGGAGCGGACCAGTGACCGACGCTGCCGCGTCTTTGACGAGCATGACGTTCCACCCGCAGCCCGAGCCGGGCGCGGCCAAGCCCTGGGCCTTCCCCGCCCCCGACCGCGGAGCGCTGGACAACGGCCTGACCGTGCTGCGGTGCCACCGCCCCGGCCAGCAGGTCGTGGCCGTCGAGATCTTCTTCGACGCCCCGCTGGAGGCCGAGCCCGCGGGTCTCGACGGTGTCGCCACGATCATGGCCCGTGCCCTCTCCGAGGGCACCGACCAGCACACCGCCGAGGAGTTCGCCGCCGAGCTGGAGCGCTGCGGCGCCACGCTCGACGCGCACGCGGACCACCCGGGCGTACGGGTCTCCCTGGAAGTCCCCGTCTCCCGGCTCCCCAAGGCGCTCGGGCTGCTCTCCGAGGCCCTGATCGCGCCGGCGTTCCTCGAGACCGAGGTCGAGCGACTGGTGCGCAACAGGCTCGACGAGATCCCGCACGAGACGGCCAACCCGGCCCGCCGGGCGGCCAAGCAGCTCTCCAAGGAGCTCTTCCCGGCCGAGTCCCGCATGTCCCGGCCGCGCCAGGGCACCGAGGAGACGGTGACGGCCATCGACGCCGCCGCCGTCCGCGCCTTCTTCCAGAAGCACCTGCGGCCCTCCACCGCCACCGCCGTGGTCGTCGGCGACCTGACCGACGTGGACCTGGACAAGGTCCTCGCCGAGTCGCTCGGCGCCTGGACGGGGGACAGCGCTGAGTCCCGGCCCATGCCGCCGATCACGGCCGACGACACCGGCCGTGTGGTCATCGTCGACCGGCCGGGCGCCGTCCAGACGCAGCTGCTGATCGGCCGCGTCGGCGCCGACCGGCACGACCGCGTGTGGCCGGCCCAGGTCCTCGGCACGTACTGCCTCGGTGGCACGCTCACCTCCCGCCTGGACCGCGTCCTGCGCGAGGAGAAGGGCTACACCTACGGCGTCCGGGCCTTCGGTCAGGTCCTGCGCTCCGACGGCGAGGGCCACGGCGCCTCGATGCTCGCCATCAGCGGCTCGGTCGACACTCCCAACACCGGCCCGGCACTTGACGACCTGTGGAAGGTGCTGCGCACCCTCGCCGCCGAGGGGCTGACGGACGCCGAGCGCGACGTGGCCGTGCAGAACCTGGTGGGCGTGGCGCCGCTCAAGTACGAGACCGCGGCCTCCGTGGCGGCGACCCTCGCCGACCAGGTCGAGCAGCACCTCCCGGACGACTTCCAGGCGCAGTTGTACGCGCGCCTGGCCGAGACCGGCACGGTCGAGGCGACGGCTGCCGTCGTCAACGCCTTCCCGGTGGACCGGCTCGTCACCGTCCTGGTGGGCGACGCGGCCGAGATCGAGGAGCCCGTACGGGCCCTCGGCATCGGTGAAGTCACCGTCGTCACCGGCTGATCGAGCGGCGGCGCGCCGCCGTCGATGCCCCGCCTCGGCAGCACCACGCGGCCGCCGGAGCGGAGCGACCGGAGGACCCCGACGTCACGTTACGTCGGGGTCCTCCGCTATGTCCGTATTGGCGGGGAGGGTGTGCGTATGCCCTGTGGCATGTCTTACAAACTGGCGTGTCTGTTTGGTGATTGAAAGACGGTCCGCATAGCGTCGGTCCGGCTGTTCGCCAGTTGCACCCGCCGCGCCCGCGGCATCGGACAGTCATCGCCGAGTCCCCGTCAGGCGCGAGCCTGGGGAGCCGGGGACCCACACGAAGTCCCTGGGGTGAATCGGACGCCTTCGCATCCGTGCGGAGGGGCCCGTAGGAGACCTTCCTGCTCCGAACCCGTCAGCTAACCCGGTAGGCGAGAAGGAAGGAAAGGATCAGCCACTTCATGGCGTTCACCCGTGCCACCGGGAAGCATCGTGGTCCGAGCCGACTGGCGCGCCGTCGCGCGGGCGTCGCAGGCGTCGCGACCCTCGCCACCGCCGGTGTCATCGGCACCCTGGCCTCCCCGGCGTTCGCCGCCGACACGGAAGCCCCCTCTCTGGAGGACACCGGCCTGACCCAGGTCGTCGCCGCCGACAACGCCCTCGCCGACAAGATCGACGCCCAGGCCGCCGCGCAGGAGCGCGAGGCCGCCGAGGCCGAGGCCAAGCGCGTCGCCGAGGCCCGCGCCAAGGCGGAGGCCAAGCGCAAGGCCGAGGCCCGCGCCAAGGAAATCCGCGAGGCCAAGGAGCGCGCCGCCCGCGAGGCCGAGCGCAAGCGCCTGAACTCCTTCCAGCTCCCCGTGGCCGGTTCGTACGTCTCCACCGGCTACAAGACCGGCGGCTCCCTCTGGTCCTCCGGCAGCCACTCCGGCGTCGACTTCCACGCCGCGTACGGCACCAAGGTCGTCTCCGTCGGCTCCGGCACGGTCGTCGAGGCCGGCTGGGGCGGCGCGTACGGCAACAACATCGTGATCCGGATGAACGACGGCACGTACACCCAGTACGGGCACCTCTCGGCCATCAGTGTCTCCGTCGGACAGTCCGTCACCCCGGGCCAGCAGATAGGCATCTCGGGCTCGACCGGCAACTCGACCGGCCCGCACCTCCACTTCGAGGCCCGCACCACCGCCGAGTACGGCTCGGACATCAACCCGGTCGCGTACCTCCGCGCCCGCGGCGTGAACGTCTGATCGGACGTTTCGGACGTTCCGCCGACCGGCACCGCACGTCAGAAAAGCCCCGGCTCGTACTGAGCCGGGGCTTTTCGCTGACCAAAAGATATCCATGGTTCCCGAGGAGCCGTCGGAAATACCGCCCCGCTGCAATAGAGTCGCCGGACAACCGGTTTCGCGCGTATTAAGGCGGAGGTCGATCATGCGCATTCCCGCGCACTCGGTGTGCACGGCGATCCGGGACGACATCGTCACCGGCGTCTTCGAGCGCGGCAGCCGGCTGACCGAGGAGCAGCTGGCCCGTCGGTACGGGGTCTCCCGCGTCCCGGTCCGCGAGGCGCTGCGCACCCTGGAGTCCGAGGGCTTCGTGATCACCCGCCGGCACGCGGGCGCCCAGGTGGCCGAGCCCACCGAGCAGGAGGCGGCCGACCTCCTGGACATGCGGTCGCTCCTCGAACCGCTCGGCGCGGCCCGGGCCGCGCAACGCCGCACGGAGGCCCATCTCAAGGTGCTGCGGGGCCTGGTCAGACTGGGTCAGGAGCGGGCCAGGCGGGGCCAGGGGGACGACCTGCGCTCGCTCGGCGGCTGGTTCCACGAGACCCTGGCCCAGGCCTCGGGCAGCCCCGCGCTCACCGCCCTGCTCACCCAGCTGCGCCATAAGATCGCCTGGATGTACGCCGTCGAGGCACCCGCCCAGCCGGTGGAGGCCTGGGCGGAGCACGGCGCGATCGTGGACGCGGTGGCGCGCGGAGACGCCGAACGGGCCCGCACGCTGACCGCGCTGCACGCCGAGCGCTCTCTGCTGTTGCACCGGCTGAAGCGCCCGGACCGGCCGCCGCGCGGGCGTGTGAGGACTTCGCAACATGTCGTCAACACCGCGAGCGGTCGGAATTAACGAACGGGCCGTATACAAAGGGGGGGAATTCGAGGGGGGTATTCGTCCTGCCCGGAGATGGTGGAATTCGCGGCTGACGGAATTCACGTCGGCGCGGTTTTCGGTGGTGTTCGCCCGCCGCTCCGGAGAAAACGGAATGGAAGAAGCCGCACCCGCCGTCGTCGCGGCGTGTGCGGCTTCCCGTGAACGCGGCCCGGACCCTCGGTCCGGCCGGGCAACCGTCAGACGGTCTCGGGGAGCTCCTCGAGACCCTCGGCAACCAGCTTCGCCAGACGGTCGAGCGCGGCCTCGGCGCCCTCGGCGTCCGAAGCCAGCACGATCTCCTCGCCGCCCTGCGCGCCCAGACCGAGCACCGCGAGCATCGACGCGGCGTTCACCGGGTTGCCATCGGCCTTGGCGATCGTCACGGGGACGCCGGAGGCCGTGGCGGCACGGACGAAGATGGAGGCGGGGCGGGCGTGCAGGCCCTCGGCCCAACCGACGTTGACGCGGCGCTCAGCCATGGTGTTGCCCTTCAAGTCTCAAGCGGGTTGTCTAGACCAGTCTCTCACGGGTTGCGGGATGCTCGTCGCCGACCTTCGGCCCCTGTCGGGGGGGCCGTACGGTCCTCCCTACCTTGCATGGTGCACAAGAGCCGCGCGACCGGTGCCCGTGTCGGACCCCGGCCGTACGCTTGCCCCATGCAGAGCGCGTCGGAACGGCCGGAGCAAGCGCAACACGACTACCCCGACCACTGGGAAGCGGACGTGGTCCTCCGCGACGGCGGCACGGCGCGCATCCGGCCCATCACCGCCGACGACGCCGACCGGCTGGTCAGCTTCTACGAGCAGGTCTCGGACGAGTCGAAGTACTACCGCTTCTTCGCGCCCTACCCCAGGCTCTCCGCCAAGGACGTGCACCGCTTCACCCACCACGACTTCGTGGACCGGGTGGGCCTCGCGGCGACGGTCGGCGGCGAGTTCATCGCCACCGTGCGGTACGACCGGATCGACGACCGCGGGATGCCCGCCTCCGCGCCGGCCGACGAGGCCGAGGTCGCCTTTCTCGTCCAGGACGCCCACCAGGGCCGCGGCGTGGCCTCCGCGCTGCTCGAACACATCGCGGCCGTGGCCCGCGAGCGGGACATCCGGCGGTTCGCCGCGGAGGTGCTGCCCGCCAACACCAAGATGATCAAAGTCTTCACGGACGCCGGATACACCCAGAAGCGGAGCTTCGAGGACGGTTCCGTACGGCTCCACCTCGACCTGGAACCCACCGACCGCTCCCTCGCCGTGCAGCGCGCGCGGGAACAGCGCGCGGAGGCCCGCTCGGTCCAGCGCCTCCTCACCCCCGGCTCGGTCGCCGTCGTCGGAGCCGGCCGGACCCCCGGCGGGGTCGGCCGGACGGTCCTGCGCAACCTCCTCGACGGCGGCTTCACCGGACGGACGTACGCGGTGAACCGCGCGCTGACCGAGGGGACCGGCACGATCGACGGAGTGCCGGCCTTCCGTTCCCTCGGGGACATCGGCGAACCGGTGGACCTCGCGATCCTGGCCGTCCCCGCCGAGCGGGTGCCGGAAGCGGTCGCCGACTGCGGGGAGCACGGGGTGCGGGGCCTCGTCGTGCTCTCGGCCGGGTACGCGGAGACCGGGTCGGGCGAGGGCCGGGACCGGCAGCGGGAACTGCTGCGGCAGGCCCGCTCGTACGGCATGCGGATCATCGGGCCCAACGCCTTCGGGATCATCACCACCTCGGCCGACGTCCGGCTGAACGCCTCGCTCGCGCCGCGGCTCCCGGCCGCCGGACGGATCGGGCTCTTCACCCAGTCGGGCGCGATCGGGATCGCCCTCCTCGCCGGACTGCACCGGCACGGCGCCGGGATCTCCTCCTTCATCTCGGCGGGCAACCGGGCGGACGTCTCCGGCAACGACTTCCTCCAGTACTGGTACGACGACCCGGAGACGGACGTCGTCCTGCTCTACCTGGAGTCGATCGGGAACCCGCGGAAGTTCACCCGGCTGGCCCGGCGCACGGCGGCGGTCAAGCCCGTCGTCGTGGTCAGGGGCGCGCGGCACAGCGGGAGCGCCCCGCCGGGACACCGGGTGCCGGTCACCCGGATCCCGTACGCCACCGTCTCCGAGCTGCTCCGGCAGGCCGGGGTCATCCGCGTCGACACGGTCACCGAGCTGGTCGACGCGGGCCTCCTCCTCGCAGGCCAGCCGCTCCCGGCCGGGCCGCGCGTCGCGATCCTCGGCAACTCCGAGTCGCTCGGGCTGCTCGCGTACGACGCGTGCCTGACGGAGGGGCTCCGTCCGCTGCGCCCGCTGGACCTGACGACGGGCGCGAGCCCCGCGGACTTCCGCGCCGCGCTCGCGGCGGCGCTCGTGGACGACGCGTGCGACGCGGTCGTCGTGACCGCGATCCCGTGGGTGGGCGAGAACGGCGCGGTGGAGTCCGGTGACGGCGAGGTCCTCGCCGCCCAGCTCCGCGAGGCGGTCGCCTCCGCCCCGTCCCCGGCGAAGCCGGTGGTCGTCGTCCACGTCGAGATGGGCGGCCTCGCGGAGGCCCTCTCGGCGGCCACCAGCACCAGGCCCCCTGCCCGCCGCACGGCCCCGGCGTCAGCCCCGGCCTCGGCCCCGGCGTCAGCCCCGGCCCCGGCCCCGGCGTCAGCCCCGGCCCCGGCCCCGGCGTCAGCCCCGGCCTCGGCCCCGGCGTCAGCCCCGGCCCCGGGCCCCGCCGCGCAGGCGTCGTCGGCCCCCGCCGCCCGGACGGCCGCGCAGGCAACACCCCCTCCCGCCTTCCCCGCCTCCACGCCCCCTCCCGCCTCCGCTCCCGCCCCCACGCCCACCCGCCCCGGCGTGATCCCCGCCTACCCGGCGGCCGAGCGGGCGGTGCGGGCGCTGGCCGAGGCCGTGCGGTACGGACAGTGGCGGCGGCAGGCCGTCGAGCCCGGACGGGTGCCCGAGTTCGAGGAGATCGACGAGAGCGGCGCCGCCGCGCAGATCGAGCGCGTGCTCGGCCCGGACGCGGACGCACGCGGTGTGACCCTCGACGCCGACGCGGCACGCGAGCTGCTCGGGCGGTACGGGATCGACGTGCTCCCCACCCTGCCCGCGCCCACCCCCGACGACGCCGTGCAGGCCGCCGCCCGGCTCGGCTACCCGGTCGCCCTCAAGACGACAGCCCCCCACCTGCGCCACCGCCCCGACCTCGGCGGCGTCCGTCTCGACCTCGCCGGCGAGGAACAACTCCGCACCGCGTACAGCGAAATGACCGAGCAACTCGGCAAGCCCGCCGAGCTGCAGCCGGTCGTCCAGGCGATGGTGCCGCGTGGCGTCGACACGGTCGTGCGCTCGGCCATCGACCCCGCCGTCGGCGCCGTGCTCTCCTTCGGACTCGCCGGAGCCGCCTCCGAGCTGCTCGGCGACATGTCCCACCGCCTGGTCCCGGCCACCGAACGGGACGCCGCCGAACTGGTCCGCTCGATCCGCACCGCCCCCCTGCTCTTCGGCTGGCGCGGCTCCGCCCCGGTCGACACGCCCGCCCTCGAGGAGCTGCTGCTGCGCGTCTCCCGGCTCGTCGACGACCATCCGGAGGTCGTCGCGATCGCCCTGGAGCCGGTCGTCGTCGCCCCGCACGGTCTCTCCGTGCTCGGCGCGACGGTCCGGCTCGCCCCACCGCCACCCCGCACGGACCTCGGCCCGCGCAGCCTTCCGAGCTATTAGGGACCACGAGGGACCACGACGAGTCACGAGGAGCCACGAGGAGCCACGAAGCACCGCGAGGGACCGCGACGGTCCGCCGGGAGCAGTCCGGCGGACCAAGGCAGGACAGCCCCGGGAACGGCCTCGACGAGACGGCCGGACCGTCCCGGAGTGCCCCTTCCGACGGATTAGGATGGAGTCCATGGCGAAGACCGGTACGACGACCCAGGGGCTGCGCGCGGCGATCGAGCGCAGCGGCTATTACCCGGCCCTCGTGGCCGAGGCGGTGGAGGCCGCCGTCGGCGGCGAGCCGATCGCGTCGTACCTGGTGCACCAGGAGACCACCTTCGACTCCAACGAAGTCCGTCGTCACGTCACGGTCCTCGTCCTGACAGCCAACCGCTTCATCGTCAGCCACACCGACGAGCAGGCCGCGGACAACAGCTCCCCGACCCCGTACGCCACGACCTCCACCGAGTCGGTCAAGCTCGACCGGATCTCCTCCGTCGTCGTGAGCCGGGTCGTCGCCAACCCGGAGTCGTACACCCCCGGCACCCTGCCCCGCGAGGTCGTCCTCACCATCGGCTGGGGCGCTGTCTCGCGGATCGACCTGGAGCCCGCCGCCTGCGGCGACCCGAACTGCGACGCCGACCACGGCTACACCGGCAACGCCACCGCCGACGACCTCAGCCTGCGCGTCAGCGAGGCCGGCGACGGTCCGGACACGGTCCGCCAGACCCTCGCCTTCGCCCAGTCCCTCTCCGAAGCCACCGCGGCGACCCGCTGATGGTCCAGCCCACCGCAGTCGCCTCCGGCTGGCCGGACGATCCCGTGCCGCTCGACCTCGCCACGGCCCCCCTCCCCGAGTACGGCACCGGCTCGCTGGCCGACGTCCTCCCGACGCTCGTCGCCGGGCAGGGCGCTCCCGGGTTCGATGCCCGGATCGCCGAGCTCACCCCGGCCGACCGGAACTGCCTCTTCCTGATCGACGGGCTCGGCTGGGAGCAGATCAAGGCACACCCGGACGAGGCCCCGTACCTCACCTCGCTCCTCGGCTCCTCGCGCGGCGGCACCGGGCGCCCGATCACCGCGGGCTTCCCCGCCACCACCGCGACCTCGCTCGCCTCGGTCGGCACGGGACGGTTCCCCGGCGCGCACGGGCTGCCCGGCTACACCGTCCGGAACCCGGAGACCGGCGAGCTGATGAACCAGCTCCGCTGGAAGCCGTGGACCTCGCCGCGCGTCTGGCAGCCGTACCCCACCGTCTTCCAGCTCGCCCACGAGGCGGGCATCCACACCGCCCAGGTCTCGTCGCCGATCTTCCAGGACACCCCGCTCACCAAGATCGCGCTCAGCGGCGGAACGTTTCACGGCAGGCTCTCGGGCGAGGAGCGGATGGACTTCGCCGCGGAGCAGCTCGCGGGCGGCGACCGGTCGCTGGTGTACACGTACTACAGCGAACTCGACGGGGCGGGGCACCGCTTCGGCATCGACTCGGACGCCTGGCGCGGTCAGCTGATGTTCGTGGACCGGCTCGTCCAGCGCCTCGCCGAGCAGCTGCCGCCCCGCTCGGCCCTGTACGTCACGGCCGACCACGGCATGGTCGACATCCCCTTCGACGACCAGCACCGGATCGACTTCGACGAGGACTGGGAGCTGCGCGCGGGTGTCGCCCTCCTCGGCGGCGAGGGACGCGCCCGGCACGTCTACGCGGTGCCGGGGGCCGAGGCCGATGTCCTCACCTGCTGGCGGGAAGTGCTCGGCGAGCAGTTCTGGGTGGCGAGCCGCGAGGAGGCCGTCGCGCTCGGCTGGTTCGGCGACGTGGTCGACGAGCGGGTCCTCGGGCGGATCGGCGACGTCGTCGCCGCGGCCCACGACGACGTCGTGATCACCGCCTCCGTCAACGAGCCGCACGAGTCGGCGATGGTCGGTGTGCACGGATCGATGACACCCGCGGAGCAGCTGGTCCCGCTCCTCGAAGTCCGCTCCTGACCCCGAACCCGTACGTCCGCCCCCCTCACCCCACCCCGACCTGAAAGGTCCCGACTCCCCATGCCCGAGCTGGTGTTCTTCTCCGGAACGATGGACTGCGGAAAGAGCACCCTCGCTCTTCAGATCGAGCACAACCGGTCCACCCGCGGACTGCAGGGCATGATCTTCACGCGCGACGACCGGGCGGGCGAGGGCAAGCTGTCCTCGCGGCTCGGGCTGGTGACGGACGCGGTCGAGGCGGCGGAGGGCTTCGACTTCTACGCGTACCTCGTCGGCCATCTCTCCAAGGGCGGCCGCTGCGACTACGTCATCGCGGACGAGGCGCAGTTCCTGTCGCCCGACCAGATCGACCAGCTCGCCCGGGTCGTGGACGACCTCGAACTCGACGTCTTCGCCTTCGGCATCACCACCGACTTCCGCTCGAAGCTCTTCCCCGGCTCCCAGCGGCTGGTCGAGCTCGCCGACCGGGTGGAGGTGCTCCAGGTCGAGGCGCTGTGCTGGTGCGGAGCCCGGGCCACGCACAACGCGCGCACCGTCGGCGGCGCGATGGTCGTCGAGGGTGCGCAGGTCGTGGTCGGCGATGTGAACGCGGGGGACGAGATCGGCTACGAGGTGCTCTGCCGACGCCACCATCGCAAGATGATGACGAGCGCCACGGCGCGCGCGGCGGCGCTCTCGCCCGACGTGCTGCCGGTCACGCCGGGATGACCGCCCTGAACGCACGGCGAGACGGGTTGCGTCCGAGCCGACCTGGGCATCCGTCCTGACGCGGAGTCCTTGCACGGGGACCGGCGTGAACCCGGCGGCGAGGCCCTTGAGGCGGTACTCGGAGGTGGTGTCGATGGGATCGTCCGCAGTACAGGGCGCCGTGTTCCTCGACGTGGACGGGACCCTCGTGCCCGGCACCACGTCGTCCGCCTATCTGGCCGGCTTCCTGGGGCGGCGCGAGGCGCTGGTGGCCGCTGAGGAGGCGTACGCGCGCGGCGAGATGACCAACCAGCAGGTCTCGGTCATCGATGCCAGAGGTTGGGCGGGAACCGAAGAGGCGGCCGTACGTGAGTGGTTGCGCGGTCTCCCCCTGGTGGCGGGCATCGCGGAGACCGTCGCCTGGTGTACGAGCCGGGGGCTGGTGCCGGTGCTGGCCACCTTGGCATGGGAGCCGGTCGGGCGGTACCTGGCGGACGGGTTCGGCATCGGGTCCTTCTGCGGCCCCCGGCTGGAGGCGGCGCGGGGCCGTTGGACAGGACGGGTGCTGCGCCATTTCGACGAGTACGACAAGCGCGACTACTGCGTTGCCGAGGCCGACCGGCTCGGGGTGCCCATGAGCGCATGCGTCGCCATCGGCGACAGCCGCTCCGACCTGCCGCTCTTCGCGGAAGTGGGGTGCGGCATCGCCTTCAACGGCACGCCGGCGGCCCGGCGTGCCGCGACGGCGGCGGCGGACGGAGACGATCTGAGGGCCGTCCTGCCCTTGGTGGAGCGGTGGCTCAGCCTTCCGGGCGGGCACTGACGGCCGCGAGGAGTGCGTCGTCCAGGGTCAGCCCGGCGGCGGCGGCGTTCGCCTCCGCGTGGACCGGGTTGCGGGTGCCGACCGCGGCGGCGACGACCTCGGGCCGGGCGAGCAGCCAGGCCAGCGCCAGCTGGGCGACGGAGCAGCCGGCCCGTTCGGCGAGCGGGGTGAGGCGACGGACGACGGCCAGGTGGGCGCGCCGGGCCTCGGCGGCGAAGAAGCGGGGGTGGTTCTCCGCGCAGAAGAAGTCGTGCGCCATCACGACGCCGCCGCGCCAGTCGTCGAACTGCGTGTCCTCGCCGATCGCGCCCGTGAGCAGGCCGTACGCCAGCGGTCCGTAGGCCAGCAGGCCGATGCCACGGTCCAGGCACAGTGGCCCGAAGGCGTCGAGCTCGTCGCGGTACAGCAGAGACGCCTGGACCTGGACGTAGTCGACGGGCGCGAGCCGGGCGCAGCGGGCGACGTCCTCGACGGGGTAGTTGGACAGACCGATCGCGCCGACCAGGCCCTCCTCCCGCAGCCGGGCCATCGCCTCCCAGGTCACCTCCAGCGGCAGTTCCTGGGCGGGCCAGTGGAGCAGGTACAGGTCGACGTGGTCGCGCCCGAGCCGCTTCAAGGACTCTTCGAGCGCCTGGCGGAGTCCGGACTCCGTGAACCGCTGGTCGTCGGGCTCCGGCGCCACCTTGGTGCACACGCGCACATCACCGAGGCCCTGGAGGGCCTCGCCCACCACCGTCTCGGCACCGCCACCGCCGCCGTACACCTCGGCGGTGTCGACCCAGTTCATTCCCAGGGCCACGGACCTGCGTACGGCGCCGATCACCTCGTCGTGCGAGGCGTTGGGGCCCCAGGTGGTGCCGCCTCCGGCCTCCCAGCTGCCGTAGCCGAGGCTCGACAGACCCAGCGGGTTGCGGGTGGAGGGCATGTGGTTCTCCCTTGATCTGTTCGGGGTTACATGAGGACGGGGACGGGGAGAGCCCGTGCCGTGTCCCAGGTCTCGCCGGGCGCTTCGTCGACCGCCTGGACCGCGCGGTCCAGAGCCAGCCGGTAGGGCTCGTGGTGCGTCTGAAGGTGCCGTTCGACGGCGGCGCGCCAGGTGGCCATGGGCAGTCCGGCGCCCCCGGCCCCGGCCAGGTGGCGGTACAGCAGCCGGCCCCAGCCGTTGAGCCTGCACTGGCGCTCGGCGCCGTATGCACCGCGGAACTTGTAGGCGACCGGGAAGCGGTAGAGGAGCTCGAAGGACTGCAGCTCCTCGATGTGGGCGACGAGTGAGCCGGGCACCTCCGCTCCCGCCACGGTCAGGAGGGCGCCGACGGCTTCCTCGCTGGCGAGGTACGCGTTGCCGGCGAAGGCACCCGAGGAACGCAGGGCCTCGTCCCAGATCGCCATGCAGACGACGATGTCGAGCAGGGGCCGCAGGGCGGGCGTGGCGGCACCGGAGGTCAGCAGGGTCAGCAGCGCCGCGTCGACAGGCGCGGGGCCGGCCGGGACGCGGACGGCGATGTCGTCGGCCTGCGCGAGCAGCATGGTGGGCAGGCCCCGGTAGCGGTCCGGCACGGCCACATCCAGCAGGCCGGTGCCCTCGGCGCCCCGTAGCGCAGGCCAGGCCAGCAGGCGCAGGTGCGGGGGCAGGCCGTGCAACGGCAGGTGCCGGACACCCACCTGCTCCCGTATCGCCGTCTCATACGCCGACATGGGCGTTCTCCCTCTGCCAGGTGCATTCGGCTTCGCCCCGGCGAATGACGTCGGCCCAGGCCAGGAGTTCCGCGCGGCGCCGCTCATGTGTCGCGGTCTCGCGCGAGCAGACGAGCCATACGTCGCCGCGGAACAGCTCCTCGACGATGTCGAGGCCGCGCTTCCTCATGGACAGGCCGGTCTCCACACAGTCCACGGCGAGGTCCGCCAGGGCCGGAACATACGCCTCGCACGCCCCGTGGACGTGGCGGACGGTCGCCTCCGGGTGGCGGGACCGCGCGTACTCACCCGCGAGCGTGGGGTATTCGGACACGATCCGGGGGGCGGCCCCCACCTCGTGCCCGGGGCGGCCGATGGCGCAGATGCGGATGTGGTACCAGCACAGGGGGGCCAGGCGCACCACGTCCGCGCGTGACTCCCGGATCCACTCCTCAGAGGTGATGCCGGCGTCGAGGGAGCCGTCGGCGACCAGACCCGGAATGTCCTGCAGTCTCAGCAGCCAGCAGTCCGTGTCCGCGGGGGCGATGGCCCGGGCCTCCTCGGAGTGGTGCAGGAGCCTTCCTTTGGGCAGACCGATTCTCAACTGGCCTCCTCCTGAGAGACGTAGGGGCGCAGCGCCCCGTACTTGCGAAGCTGACGGCCGTGTTCCTCGTGCATGGCGCGGGAGAGGGAGTCACCCAGGTCGACGCGGGCGATGTTGGCCATGCACAGGCACCAGGCGGCGACTTGCCCGAGTTCCTCCTCCAGCCGGACGGAGGGCTCGGCGCGCCGCATGGCCTGGGCGAGTTCGCCCAGTTCCTCCAGGAACCAGGACAGGGCCCGCTCGGGCTCCAATCGGCCGTACAGATGGTGGGCATGGTGCTGGAGCTCCCGCAGGGAGTCCAGGGCCGTGCCGATGCCGAGCGCGTCCGCCTCCGCGTCCGCGTCCGCCTCCGCTTCCGGCGTCTGGTGCGGCAGGGAGGCCGCGATGGCGGGGAGGGCGAGGTGGGCCGCCCGGTCGGCCGCCCGTACGAGGAGGGGGTCGAGCTCCGTGCCGGGGGCGGCGTGGGCGGTCGCGCACGGGGAGCCGGGGGCGGCGGCGTACTGGAGGTGGGCGATCCGCTCTCCGCGAGGCAGCCGGGAAAGGTCCGTCCCGTCCGCGGCGACCTGGGTGAGCGCGTACGGACGTCCCTCCACGAACACCGAGGTGCCGCGCAGGATCACCACACGCTGGGCGCATTCCGGCGTGTGCGGGGCGAGGTCGAGCCGGCAGGTGCGGTCGTGGCCGGTCTCCGCGTGCGCGTAGAGGGCCACGTCGCCGTGGAGTGCCGCCACGGCCCTGATCACCAGGTCGTCGTGGGCCCAGTGCGCCGGCACGGTGAGCCCGGAGGGCACGCGGCGGATGCGCGTGCTCCCGCCGGGCCCGACCGAGCGGGGGTGGAGCGTGACGGAGGGTGTGAGGGGCGGTGCCGACGCCGTCGAGCCCTCGGGAGCCACCAGTACGGTGTACGGTCCCAGGCGCGTCGGCATCGGGGCGCTTCCCGTGGCCCGCGTCGCCGGAGGCGTCACGCGCCGCCACCCCACAGTCGTGGGGCGAGCAGGTTGTCGACGATCTCCGCGCACAGGTCCTGCGGGGTCCGGTCGCCGACGTCGAGGCGGTACCAGCCCCAGTCGGCCGCCGCCTTGGCGAAGTGCGCGGCGCACTCCTCCTGGAGGGACAGGAACGATTCCGCACCGGTCTGTCCGGACAGGGCGTAGTCCTCGGCGACACCCACGCCCCGGCCCTCCACACTGCGTCGCGCGTGGGCGGTCCCGGCGGCCCCGTCGAGGAGGATGCCCACGTCGGGCTGGAGGAAGGGGTCCGCGTAGATGTCGGTGACCCGCGCGATCATCCGCTCGACCACCTCGCGCGGCACCGTGTCGGCCTGGCAGGCCGCGGCGATGAGCAGCGCCTTCAGCACGGGCTTGTATCCGTAGCTCTCGCGGACCACGACCGTGCCTTCGGCGGCCTTGGGGCGTACGACCTCCGCCTCGATGACGAAGTCGAGAGCGGCTTCCACGAGCCCGGAGGCGAGCGGCCCGGAGGAGCGCACCCCCTGGGCTCCGAGCGGAAACGTCTCCTCCGCGCGGAGCGCGGCGAACTCCTCGAAGCTGCGGGGAATGCGCTCGTCGACGGACCGTCCGTCGACGGAGCCGCCGCCGTAGAGCAGGCGCCAGTCCTCGACCCACAACTGCTCGAAGGCGGTCTGTGGATAGGGGGACGGCGCCGGGTCGCCGTCGACGAGCCGCCGCCAGCTGACGACGTGCAGGTCGATCCCACGCTCGGCCAGCCGGCCGCGGATGCTCTCGGTGAGAGTGGTCTTGCCGATGCCGTCCGGGCCGAGCATGGCGATGCGAAGCCCCGGTGTCCCAGTCATGTCGATCAGCCCAACCGCAGATCGCCGTCGGCGAATTCGATGCCGAGGTGCGGCACGGTCAGCGACCTGTCACCGGTCACGACCTCGCCCGCGTTCCATGCCCGGTAGCCGGCGGCCTCGGCCAGCCGCACGGTCTCGTCGGCGTCGTCGGCGGCGACGACGGCGGCGTAACCGATGCCCATGTTGAGGGTGCCGTACGCCTCGGCGGTCGACATCCCGGTTTCCCGCGCGAGGAAGTCGAGCACCTCGGGGACCTCGGGCACGGTCTCCAGGACGTACCGGACCTGCTTCGGCGCTCGCATGACCTTCATCAGGCCGTGGCCCGTCACACCGTTGAGGAATTTCGGACGGATGTCGGAGGAGAGCAGTGCCCGGACGAAGCGGGCGTAGATGACGCTGGGGTCGAGCAGCGCCTCGCCGAGGGTGCGGCCGCTCGGCAGCGAGGTGGCGTAGCCCTGCGGGAGGCCGTCGGCGACCCGGCGGGCCAGGGAGGCGCCGTTGGCGTGCAGGCCCGAGCTGGCGAGCAGCACGATCCGGTCGCCGGGGCTGACGTCCTGGCCGAGCACCGCGTCGCGGCCGGGCGGCACGATCCCGAGGGCGCTGCCCGCGAGTTCGAGCCCGTCCGCGGCGACGAGGCCGGGCAGCGCGGGCGACTCGCCGCCGCCCCAGGCGGCGCCGGACTCTTCGCAGGCACGCTGCCAGCCGGACAGGAGCGCGGTGGCCCGGTCCCCGTCGGCATACCAGGCGGCGTCGCCGGTGGAGAAGTAGGCGGTGATCACCAGTGGTGCGGCGCCGACCGAGACCACGTCGTTGACGATCGCCGCGACGGCGTCGACGGCCACGTCCGCGTACCGGTTGGGGCCGCCGTCGCGCAGCACCTGGTGGGCGATGAGTGACTTGGTGCCCAGCCCCTCGATGACCATGGCCATCGTCATGCCGCCGGTCTTGAAGACGTAGGCCGACGCTCCCCTGGACTCCGGAACCTCCTCGGCGCCGGACAGCGCGAGAAGTCCGCTGGTCGCCTTCGCGCGATCGATCGCCTCGCGCTTGATCCGGTCGAGCACGGTGTAGTCGACACCGGAATCCCGGTAGTTGGACAGTTTTGCCATGGAACATTCCTTGTTGTGCGGTGTGGTGGGGCTGAACAGGTGATCGAGGCGTCCGCGGACCGACGTCAAACCGCTTCCGGCTGCTCCGGGCGGCGGGATGCCCGCGCCAGAGTCCGGTTGCCCCAGGCGGACTGTCCGGTGATCTCGGGGCCGAACCACTCCGGCGGCTCGAAGGCCCGAGCCCGGGCCGTGTCCTCGAACTCGACCTCGACGACCCGGAGTCCGGCGTGCGTCCCGGTGTAGACGTCCACGACCGCTTCCGTCCCGTCGAGTCCTTCGAGGGGAACGGTCGTGCGGTCCTTGGCCAGCCGGTCGGGGGCGAGCGCCCAGAGCCGCAGGAAGACCTGTTCGTCGATGGGGAACTCCACCTCCTCGCGCACGTTCAAGCCAACGGCACCGTCGTCGCGGGGAGCCTTCACGGTCAGGAGGTACGTGTCCGCCAGTGACCGGACTCGAACTTCCGTGCCGGCCTCGGGGGATGTCAGATAGGCCTGCCGCACGGACGTCGTCGCGCACCCGGAAGGAATGTCCCAGCTGTCGTCGACCTGGAACTTGCGCTCGATCTCGAGAGACACCTGCTCTCCTCCTTCTCGTTCACGGACAACGCTTGTCGGGCAACAGGGAATCGGGATGGTGGAAAGCCTTCGATGACCCCGTCGAATTCCCCGCAAGGTGTGGCGGCGATACCGCCCGAGATGGTGGCCGCACACGGCTGCCGATGAATACCCGTACGAGTGAGTGTGGATCCGCAGGGGGCCGACGGTGCGAACTGTCCAGGGAAGATCACGTGCCTGGCCCGACCCTAGGGGTAGATCACCGTACAAGGAAGCATCGAGTCGATCTTTGTCTGTTCATACGAGTTCGATTCTTGTCGGGCGAGGCGCTGAAATGTGAGTCACGCCACTCTCATATGCCAGCAAAACGGGAATCAGTCAGTGGCTGGTGATCCAAATCGCACCATCTGTCCGATGCGAGGCCTTCTCGTCAATCTGAACTCCAGGGGAACGGGGCTTGCATGACCGGTGGGTTGGATGAATGATCATCGGCGATTCCGGTGAGGTTCGAGGCGGGCTGACTGGAGGTTCCTCCAAGCCCTTTCGGTGGGTTGTTGATCTGCAGACGCATCGACCTTCATGCCGTGTGGTGGACCTCTGTCACGCCTCGCGAACGACCACCTTCCATCTCCTGGATTTCGATGGTTGTCGAGTGCGTTCATTGCTCGACTGCTGTCGTTCGGGGCCTGCAGTGGGCCTCGCTCATTCCGCCCTTGACCGGGCGTCTATTTCATGTGAGGAGGTGCGCAATGGAGAACGTGGACGTCATCGAGATCGACGAGGACATCGTCGAGTTCGACTCCGCCGAGGAGAACGTCGCCAACGTTGCCAACATCGGCAACATCGGCAACATCGCGAATGTCGGCAACATCGGCAACATCGGCAACATCGCGAATGTCGGCAACATCGGCAACATCGGCAACATCTGATAACCCGTGGCGGGAACCGTTCGGTTCCCGCCACGACACAGAAGGGACCTGCTCGGTATGGGAAGCTCCGTGGTCGCGGAAAAGATGGACGCTGCACGGCGCCTTGGCCGCGCCCTCGTCGAGAGCTCCGACAGCTCGGTGGACTCGGTGTACCTGGCCGGCAGCCTCACCGCGGGGCTGGGCAACCCGACGAGCGACGCGGACCTGTTCGTCCTGCTCAGCCCGGGCGCGCAGGCCGGGGCGGACGACGTCACGCAGTACAGCGTCGACGGCCATCGCGTCGACGTGGAGCGCTACGCCCTCGCCGACGTCGAAGCGCAGGTCGAGCGGATCGTCACCTTCGAGCTGCGCCGGGACGGCCTGACGGAGCTGCACAAGCTCGCCGACCCACTGGACTTCGTCCTGCGGCTGCTCACCTCCGAGACCGTCGTCGCCTCCCCCGCTCTCAGCCGTCTCCAGGAGCGTGTGGCCGCGTCACTGGCGAACGTCCGGCGTACGGCGATCAACTACGCGGCCATCGGGGTCAACGGACATCTCGAGGACTTCCTCGGCGCGGCGGCCGAAGGCGACCTGGACACCGCGGCCTTCGCCGGCCAGGAACTCGTCGCGCACGCGGGCAAGGCGGTCACCGGGGCCTCGGGCGACCTGTACTTCAGCAACAAGTGGGTGTACAAGCAGCTGGCGCGGACCCCTGTCGACGGGTTCCCCGTCGAGGCGTTCACCTCGTACCAGCGCGGTCTGTGGACCGCGGGCGGTGTCGAAGAGGCGGAGGCCCTGGTGCGTTTCGTGCAGACCTGTGTCTGCGTCAGCCAGTTGCTCGGCGGGGCGGGCGTCCCGCTCGGAGCGTGGCCGTCCTGGACACCGGAGACCTCCCGCACCGAAGGCCTGTGGCGGCACCCCGCCTACAACGTGCTCACCTCGGGTGACGGCGTCCTGCTGCACTGGGAACTGCATCGGCAGCTTCTCCTGAAGGAGCCGGCCGCCTATGTGTGGGCCCTGTGCGACGGGCGTACCCAGGACGACGTCATCGCGGGCGTGCGGCAGCTGGCCACCCACGTGCCGTCCCTCGCGACCCTCGATGCCGGACGGATCGGCTCCCTCCTCGCCTCACTCCGCGAGAAGTCGCTCGTGGCCACCGAGCCGTACTCCGTGCTCGGCACGGTCTGACGTGCGGGTGGCCGACGGCATGGCCGACACCCGGGCGCGGCTCGTACCCGCGCAGTCCACGGAGGGCCTGGTCGAGCTCGCGGAGTGGGCGGTCGGCGAGCTCAAGAACTCCGCCGACTACGTCCAGGTCCATGCCTCGCGCACGCTGGAGATCAGGGTCGAGTGCGTGGACGGGGAGACGCTCGCCACATGCGTGGAACCGCACGAGGGGCTGGGCTGCCTCATCCGCCAGGGGACGCGGTGGCGGTTCCGCCATGTGACGCCCTCGGACATGGGCCGGCTCCCGTCCTGGCAGGCAGTGGGCCCCGACGGCGCCCAGGCGACGGGCCCCGCTGGCAACGGCACTCCACCACCTGCCTGGGAGAGCCCGGCGCACCCGCCGGCCTTCACCCCGACCCCTGCGCGGGAGTGGCTCGTCCTCGACTCCGGCCCCGGCCACTCACTGCGTACGCTGGAGGACTTCACCTCCCGTGCCTTCGCCGTGGTCGACACCGAGGGCATCAGGGCCGTCAGTGCCTCTCGCACCGTCCGGCAGCGCGTGGAGGCCACCGTCACCCGGGACGGGCACCGCTACCGGGGGCTGAGCCGCCGCCTCATCCGCGGCGCGGACACCCAAGGCGGGCCTCTCCCCGGGGCGGACCAGGTCTCCCGGATCGCGCTCGGGCACGCCCTCGACTCCGCCGCCGCCGTGGTGAGGGGCAAGCATCGGACGCCCGTGGTCTTCGGCCCCGCCGCCGCCGCCGGGTTCCTCCACGAGCTGGTCGGACACGCACTTGAGGGCGACAACTTCGCCCTGACCAGCGACTACCTCACCCGGCTGCGCCGC
Source organism: Streptomyces sp. NPDC014870 (assembly GCF_043081505.1). Taxonomy (NCBI): domain Bacteria; kingdom Bacillati; phylum Actinomycetota; class Actinomycetes; order Kitasatosporales; family Streptomycetaceae; genus Streptomyces; species Streptomyces sp. NPDC014870. The sequence continues at coordinate 117,002 of NZ_JBIBWQ010000015.1, read as the reverse complement.
CCCGGCGCCATCCCCGAGGCACTCACCATCCAGGACGACCCGACACGGGCCGACGGCTACGGCTCGTACGACATCGACGACGAGGGTGTCGCGGCCCTGACCACCACCCTGCTCGCCAACGGGCAGATCGGATCCCCGCTCACCTCGGTGCGCGCCGTCCACCGCAGTGGGTTCGCCCCCACGGGCAACGGCCGCCGCAAGAGCTACCGTGAGCCGGCGATCCCGCGCGCCAGTAACACGGTCGTGCTGCCAGGTGCGGAAGACCCCGAGGCACTGTCGCGCGCGGGCTCGGGCGGAGTGCTGTACGTAGGGTCCCTGGGCGCCGGAATGATCAACCTGGTCACCGGGGAGTACTCCTTCGCCGCTCTCGAATGCTTCTTCATCACCCCCGACGGCCACCGCTCGCCCGCACGCGACGTGAGCCTTTTCGGCGACGCGGTCGACACGCTCGCCCGGCTCGAGGGCATCGGCCGGGACTTCGGCGGGGACAACATCAGCTGCGGCAAACAGGGACAGATGATCGGCATCGGCATCCATTCCCCCTCGATGCGCTACGCCGAGCTGGACTGGAGCGCGGCATGAGCGCGCGGGCAGCCGGGGCAGGTCCGGACAGCCTGCCCAGCACGGCCGGCGAGGCGTTGTCCGTGGCGGACGAGGTGGAGCACGTCCTGCGGGACGGCGAGGGGGCGCACACCTTCCTCAGCCGGTCGGCACGGCGACAGCTCTCCGTGGACGGCGACGGGCGCAAGCGTCTGGTGGTCCAGCGCGGTTCCTGGGGCGGGTACGTGCGTCTCGCCGCCGACGAGCGCGAGCTGTACCTCAGTGCCCCCGCCCTGACGGCCGGCGACGCCGCCGGGCTCGTCGCCGCCGGACGCGCTCATCTGCACCTCGGTGCCGGGCTGCCGGCCCGCGCCGCAGCCGAACTCCCGCACGCCGAAGCGGCCGACGTACACGAGTGGTGGAACACCGACCGGCCCACCGGCCTCGGCGAACTCGTCCGGGATCCGTCCGGGCTCATCGACACCATCCGCGAGGCGCTGGGCCCCGGGGCGGAGTTGCGCGGCGTGCAGATCGCGGAAGTCCTCGGCGAGTCCGTGTACGCGCGCTCGGGCGGGGCCCGCGGTCACAGCGCCCGTCGGGGAATCGAGATCCAGGCCGTCGCGGGGCTTCCGGGCGGCGGGGCCGCCACGGCCCTCGCCCGCTACGCCGCCGTACAGGAGGGGATCGACGCGGCGGGACTGGCCCGTGAACTGGCCCTGACCGTGGCCGGCACCACCGGCGGGGGCGAAGCCGACGGCCCGGCAAGGGCGTTCGACGGCGACCGCGTGGTCTTCACCCCGAACGCGGCGGCCCAGCTGCTCAGCCATGTCACGGCCATGCTGCTGATCAGCCCTGTCGCCCGACCCCGGCCGCTGCGCACCGCGCTCGTCGACGACGGGCACGACGCCGACGGCTGGGCGGCCCGCGGCTTCGACTGCGAAGGCACACCCACCGGCCGGATGGAACTGGTCGACCGGGAAGGTGTCCAACAGCCCATGGCCACCCGCCTGCACTCGCTCGCCGCGCCCGAAGGGGCGGACACCGCCGTACGCCTGACCGGCCACGCCCACTGGGACGGGGCGGACAACTGCCCGACCCTGTCGCCCACCAACATCCGGCTGGCGCCCTGCGGCGACACCCGCGACGCGCTGGCGGGGGAGCACTGTGTGGTGGTGGACGTGCGGAGTCTGGGCGTGGAGGAGCTCCGGTCGGGAGGTCAGCTCGCCTTCCGGCTGCGGATGGTACGGGTGGCGGACGGTCGACCGTACGAGGCCTTCGCACCGGTGTCGGTGGAGGGCGAGGCCGTCGACTTCCTGGCCGCGGTGCTCGCCGTCGGCGCGCCCGTGTCGTACAGCCCGGGCCCCTTCGCGACCGCCGGCGCCACCTTGGTGATGGACCTCTCCAGCCTGCCCTCGAGAAAGGAAGTGTGATGGTGTCAACAACGTTCGGTGACTCGGGGGACTCGGCGACGTCCGTCGGCTCGGGACTCGAAGTGAGGCAGCTGTCCCGCGAGTTCCGCTCTGCCGACGGGTCGGTGCGCAAGGCCGTGGACGGTGTGGACCTGACGGTCCGGCCCGGTGAGCTGGTGTCTGTGCTGGGCCCCAACGGTGCCGGCAAGACCACCATGGTCAAGATGCTCACGGGGCTCCTGCTGCCAACCTCCGGAACGGTGTTCCTGGGCGGGTACGACGTCGTGCGGGAGCGCCGCCGCGCCGCGCTGGCCTGCGGATTCACCCTCGGCGGGGACACCGGCCTCTACCCGCGCCTGAGTGCGGTGCAGAACCTGACCTTCTTCGGCCTCATGTACGGCCTGGGCGGGGCCGCGCTGGACCGCAAGGCCCGCCGGCTGCTGGAGGAGGTGGACCTCGCGGACCGCGCTGGGGACCAGGCCGGGTCCTTCTCCCGCGGCATGAAGCAGCGGTTGCATCTGGCCAAGGCGCTGCTGCACGACCCCTCCGTCATCATCCTGGACGAGCCGTCCGCGGGGCTTGATCCCCAGTCGGCCGCGGCCATGCGCGCACTGGTGTCGCGACTCTCCAGCGAGGGCAGGAGCATCCTGCTGACCACGCACGACATGCGTGAGGCGGAGGAGCTCAGCGACCGCATCGTGCTGATGAAGGGCGGCCGGGTCCACACGGAGTCCACCGCGCCGGAGCTTCGCGCGGCCGCCGCCGAACGTATGGGACACGCGGTGCGGGTCTCCTTCGCCGACGGGCAGGTGCCGGACGGTCTTGACCGCTGTCCCGGGCTCATCAGCAGGGACACCGACGCGGGCACGGCGACGTTGCGGGTCCGTGAGGGGGCCGCCTCGGTGGAGTGGATCCTCCGGACCTTCCCGGGGATGACCACCAGCGTGGCGGTCACACCGCCCACTCTGGAGGAGGTCTTTCTGGACATGGTGGCCGCGTCATGACGGAGATCTCCTCGCGTCCGCCGCGCTCGCCGCGCCTCCTGGGTCTGCCTACGTTCCGGCGGGCGATCGTCGACCAGATCCGCATGCACGCGTCCAGCCCCATGGCGGTCTTCTCCACCCTGGCCATGCCCTGCGTCTTCGCCTTCATCGTGCACAGCAGCGCCAAGAACGGCAGCGGTCCGAGCGAGACCACCAGCGACATGGCCGTCGGATCCGCCGGCATAGGCATGCTCGACGCCATCATCGTGCTCGTCGTCTTCAGCCTGATGGACGAGAAGCAGTGGAAGACGCTGTACAGCGCCCTCGCCAGTCCCGGGGGACTCGTGCCGGTGGTGCTCGGCCGACTGACAGGCATCGCCGCCCAGTCCCTCACCGCGCTGCCCGGCACGTTCGTCATCCTGGCCCTGCTGTGGGGCATCGACGGCGGCTTCAGCTGGGGCCGTTGGCTGGTGGGCGGTGTGGTGCTGGCCTTCGCCACCTCTGCGGTGGTGGGACTCCTCGGCTTCGCGGTGCTGCGCTATCCGTATTCGGCGGGGATGACCAATGGGCTGACGGGCCTCGTGCTGGCTCTCAGTGCCCTCATCGTGCCGCAGTCCGCGCTGCCGGGCCCCGTCCGCGCCGTCTCGCTGCTCCTTCCGCAGTCGCACGCCATGAGCTGGGTGCGCGGCGGAAGTTGGACCGAGTTGCTGTCCGCCGTCGCGCTCACCGCCGTCTACTGCGGTCTGGTGGTGCTGTCCGTCCGGCGGGTGGAGCAGGTCGCTCGCCGCCACGCCCTTCCCCTGGAGGTCTGATACCCGTGGCGACGCGAACCCCTTCCCCGCGGCGGACCTGGACGGGTCCCTACGACACGCTGCGTGGGGCTGCCCTCTCCTACCGGGCGCTGTTCACCTGGCTCAACCCGCTCGGGTACCTCAGCTCCCGTGTCGTCAGGCCGATCGGCATGGCCATCGCCTTCACGTCCCTGTCGTCCTACTACGGCGCGGGCACCGGCAGGATGCTGGTGGGTGCGAGCCTGCTGGCGGGGGCCGGAGCGGTTCTCTACGGGATGGCGCTCGCGGTCGGCAACGAGCGTTCCTTCGGCACGCTCGGCGGCTGGCTGGCGTCCCCGCAGAACAAGCTGGCCGCGGCGTGCCAGCGGGCGCTGCCGCATGTCGTCGACGGATTCGTCGGCGGGCTGTGCACGTACGTGGTGTGCTGCCTGCTGTACGGCACCTTCCCCCTCGGCATCGCCGCGTTCTGCGGGCTTCTCGCCGTGGGGGTGGTGACGACGTCCGGGCTCGGGCTCGGACTGTCCGCCCTCGCGCTGCTGATCGAGGACCTGTTCGTCGGCCCGAACGCCGCCGAACTCGTCCTCATGGTGCTGTCGGGGACGCTGGTGCCCCAGGAACACCTTCCCGGCTTCCTGCATCCGCTGAGCGACGCCCTTCCGCTGACGCACCTCATGAAGCTCGTCGCCCCCGGCACGGGCACCGGCTCATGGGACCCGACGCAGCTCTGGGCCGAGCTGGCGGTGGGCGCGTCGTGGTTCCTGGTGAGCTCGGGCTTCATGCTCATCGTGGCTCGGAGAGCGGCCCGTCGCACGTCCTTGGCCTAGGGAGTCAGGGCCCCCGCCGGCCGGCGGGGCTACCGCGCCGCGAGCGCCTCCACGGCCGTCGAGGCGAAGCCGTGGTCCTGTTCCGGGGCGCCGCCGCCGACGCCGATGGCGCCGATCAGGCGGCCGTCGCGGTGGACCGGCAGGCCGCCGGCGATGAAGAGGAGCGGGCGGTCGAGGGCCGTCGTGAGGCTGTGGAAGGGGCCGTCCGGCTTCACCAGGTCGACCAGGTCGGCCGTGGGGGCGTTCAGCTGGAGGGCTGTGTACGCCTTGCGGGTGCTGGTCTCGCCGGAGATCAGGACGGCGCGGTCGTCGCGGCGGAAGGCGAGCAGGTGGCCGCCCGCGTCAAGGACGGTCACGCTGACGGTGACCCCGGCGTCCTCGGCGGCGCGGCGCGCGGCGGAGAGCAGGATCTCGGCGTCCTGGGTCGTCAGCGGGGTGATGGTGGCGGGGGCGGTGGTGCTCATGGTGCTGTCTTCCTTCTTCGGTGAGGGGGAGTTGGGGGAGTACGGAGTTGCGGGAGGTCAGTGCAGGCCAGCCGGTACCGGCGCGGTGGCCTGGGGTCGGCCGGTCTCGGTGTCGATGTCGGTGGTGGTGTCGGTTTCGGCCGAGTCCGTCGCGGTCCGCGTGCGGCGGTCCAGGAAGGCGGCCAGGAAGGCGAGGAGCAGCGCCGTACCGGAGAGCAGCGCGCCGACCCAGTTCGGGGCGGTGAAGCCGAGGCCCGCGGCGATGACGACACCGCCGAGCCAGGCGGCCAGGGCGTTGCCGAGGTTGAAGGCGCCGATGTTGGCGGCCGAGGCGAGCGTCGGGGCCTGCTTGGCCTGGTCCAGGACCCACTTCTGGAGCGGCGGCACGGTGGCGAAGCCGAGGGCGCCGATCAGGGTGAGGGTGATCGCGGCGAGGACCTTGTGGTGCGCGGTGGCCGTGAAGAGCAGCAGGGTCAGGGACAGCGCGCCGAGCGACACGAACAGCATGGGCATCAGGGCGCGGTCGGCGAACCTGCCGCCGAGCAGGTTGCCGAGGAACATGCCGATGCCGAAGAGGACGAGCAGCCAGGTCACGGCGGCCTCGGTGTAGCCGGCGACCTCGGTCATCATCGGCGTGATGTACGTGATGGCCGCGAAGACACCGCCGTAGCCGAGGACGGTCATCGCCATGGCCAGCCAGACCTGCACGTTCTTGAAGGCGGCGAACTCGGTGCGGACGTTCGCGGTCCCGGGCCGCCCCGTCGCGTTCGCGGGGATGAGCCTGGCCACGCCGAGGAAGCCGATCACGCCGAGCGCGGCGACGAGGGCGAAGGTGACGCGCCAGCCGGCGGCCTGGCCGATGTACGTGCCGAGCGGGACGCCGACGATGTTGGCGACGGTCAGGCCCATGAACATCAGGGAGATCGCGGACGCCTTCCTCTCCGGGGCGACCAGGTCCGCGGCGACGACCGAGCCGATGCCGAAGAAGGCGCCGTGGGCGAGCGAGGCCACGACCCGGCCGGCCAGCATCATGCCGAAGGACGGCGCGACGGCGGAGAGCAGGTTGCCGACGACGAAGAGGCCCATCAGGAAGAGGAGCATCTTCTTCCGGGACACCTTCGTGCCGAGCACGGTCAGGAGCGGGGCGCCGAACACGACACCGAGGGCGTAGCCGGTCACCAGCCAGCCGGCCGTGGGGATGGAGACACCGAAGTCGCCGGCGACCTGGGGAAGCACGCCCATGATCACGAACTCGGTGGTGCCGATCCCGAAGGCCCCGATGGCGAGGGCCAGGAGCGCGAGAGGCATGGTGGAGCACCTTCCAGAATGCTTGCAGGGGGTTCTTGCTTGCTTCGACAATAATTGCATACGCGGGTTAAGTGCAAGCGGTGGGTATTGCGGGCGGGGGTGGTGCGGTATTGCCGTACGCGGGGTTCCCCGCGCCTGTTGGGCCCTGTCGCAACACCTCGTGTTCACCTCGGGTGTGCCGGAAGACCGCCTGCTGATCGGACGCGAGTCGTCCGGCTCGGCGGTAATGGCTCTCTGCCCGTGACGTGGACGTGAACACCGGGCCTACGCGCAACCGCGCGCCGCGCGAGACACCCCGGAGGACGTGTGCCCCCTGCTGCCGAGACCGTGCCCGACCGGGGCGAAGGCGCGCGCACGGAGGCCGAGCGTCCGGGCGCTCCGGACAGCGGCGGGAGCCGACCCCGCGAGCAGCGTTTCCTCGCCCGGGTCCGGCGCAGCATCCGCGTCCGGGCGGCCGCCGCTGCCACCCTGCTGACCTGTCTCGTCCTCGGCCTCGGTGGACTCGTCGCCGGCCACCATCCGTTCGGGCCCACCACCCGCAACACCGTCGATCTCGGCCAGCAGTACCTGCCCTTCCATGCCCACTGGCGTCGACTCCTGCTCGGCGAGGCCGACGGCGACCTGTTCCTCAACTGGAGCGCGGGCTTCGGGTCGAACTTCCTCGGCGACTACGGCACGTATCTGAGCAGCCCGTTCGACCTGCTGGTCGTGCTCTTTCCCGCCGACCGGATCGAACTCGCCCTCTACGTCATCACCGCCGCCAAGATCACCGCCGCAGGCGCGGCCATGGCCGTCCTGCTCCTCCGGCTCCGCCGGGGCCCCTGGCAGGTCGCGGCCGTCCTTGGCGCGGCTTACGCGCTCTGCGGCTGGACGCTCAACTACGGCACCACCGTGCCGATGTGGCTCGACGGACTGCTCGCCTTCCCCCTTCTCTGCCTCGTGGGCGAGTGGGCCCGCGGCGGCCGCAGGCCCGTCCTCGGGCCGCTCGTCGTCGCCCTGGCCTGGTACGCCAACTTCTACACCGCGTACATGGCGACCCTCGGCGCGGCCGTCGTCCTGACGGTCCGCCTGCTCACCGAGAGCGGACCGGCCCGCCGTCGACTGGCCGGGCTGCTGCGCGCCTCCCGTTCGGTCCTCCTCGGCATCGGCCTCGCCACCCCGCTCGTCCTGGTCATCTACACCGCCACCAAGACCGCCGACCCGACGCCCGAGGTGACGTTCACCGCCGTCGCCTGGACCGAGGTGTTCGCCCGACTGCTGCCCGCCACGGCCAGCGTCGCGAGCCCAGCCCTCTTCATCGGCACCCCGGCGCTCGCGCTCGCGCTCGCGCTGCCGTTCAACGGCACGGTGGCGCTCAGGACCCGCCTCGCCTGGACGGCCGCGATCGTCCTGGTCGCGCTCTCCCTGCAATGGGGCCCCACCCACCTCCTCTGGCACGCGGGCGCCTCGCCCAACGGCATCCCGTACCGGCAGACCTTCGTGCTCTGCGGGCTGCTGCTGATCGCTGCCTGGCTCTCCACCGCCCGCGGGCTGCCCCCGCTGCCCGCCCTCCTCGGCGGGGCGGCCGTGCTCGCCGCCCTCGCCTTCGCCGCCCGGGGCAGCCTCGTCGTCGACCGCTGGACCTACCCGGCCTTCGCCGCCGCCCTGGCCCTCGCGGCGCTCGCCGCCGTCGCCGTCCTGCTCGCCCGGCGGTACGGGGTCGGCGTCAAGGTCCTGCCCGCCCTCGCCGTCGTCCTCCTCGTCGTCGCCCAGGCGGGCGAGGCCGCCGTCACGGGCGGCAGGATCGCCGAACAGTCGCTGAACCAGGTCCACTGGTCCCCACGCGTCGGCCCCTGGCAGGAGGACGTACGGCGGGCCGTCGCCGACAGCGACGGCTGGCCACGCCACCGCACGGACCCCGGCGAACTGCCGGGCGGCAACGACGTCCTGCTCGTCGGCGGCCAGAGCTCCGAGTACTACTCCAGCCTCACCGCGGAGTCGTACAACGAGACCCTCTCCGCGCTCGGCTTCGGCTTCTGGGCCAAGGGCCGCCATCTGACCACGCTCGACAACCCGGTCACCGACGCGATCTTCTCCGTCGGCACCCGGATGCGGTCCACGCCCACGAACCGCGTGACGACCGACGCCCTCCCCGAGGCGGACATCACCGTCACCGACACACCCGTGCCGCCGCTCGTGACGGTCCGTCCGGACGTACGGCTGCCCGCGAGCGGGAGAGAGGCAGGGGCGGGGGCAGGGACCGGTACCGACACCGGGACTGGCACCGGCACCGGCACAGGTACCGGCACCGAGTCCGACACCGGCAGCGGCTTCGGCGATTCCGCCTTCGCCAACCAGGAGTTGCTGCTCGGCTCGCGGGTCTACACCGTTCCGGAGCGGGTCCGGCGCACCGACGGTCCCGGCGGTGCCACGACCCTGACGGCCTCCTGCCCGGCCGGCTCCGGCGTCTGGCTCTGGGCGCCCGAACTCAAGGCCCACGCGACCCTGGCCGGCGGGCGGCCCGTCTCCTTCTTCGGCGGACTTCCTGCCGTGCAGGGCCCGATGAAGACCCTGGGCACCGTCCCCGCCTCCGGTTCCGTCACGATCGAACTGCGCGGCTCCGAGCGGCCGGCCCTGCCGCGGCAGCCCATCGGCTGCCTGGACCAGAAGCGACTCGACACCGCCGTACGGGAGTTGACCGCGACCGGCGCCACCGACGTCGAGGTCTCCGGTCGCACGTTGACCGCCGAACTCCCGCCCGGCAGCACGGGCACCGCCGTCATCGCCGTACCGCGCATCTCCGGCTGGAGCTGCGCGGCGGGCGACGCGGCCCCCGAACCCGCCCAGCGCCACCTCGGTTTCCTCGCCGTACCGCTCGACTCGGCGACGACATCGATCACGTGCTCGTTCCGGCCGCCGGGGCTGCGCGCCGGCGGTGCGATCGGGGCCGTCGCCCTGCTCGTTCTGCTCGCGCTCGGATTCCGGGGCCGGTTCGCCAGGAGGGCGTCAAGAGTTCACCTGGAGTCCGCGTCCGGCTCGTCGGACGGGAAATGACGGTGGCTACGCTGCCCGTCCGACCGGCGTTCGCCCAGGTGAACGTCGCCGCGAGCCCGCTCGTCCGCCGAGCGGACGCGCGCCCGTCCGCCGATCCGCCGATCTGTTCGTCCGCTGGTCCGTTCGTCTGCTCTTCTGTTCGTCCGGCTTGAGTGTGGGGATGTCCGAGTGCCCAAGTTGTCCGTCATCGTGCCGTTCCACAACGTCGGGAGCTATGCCTCCGACACCATGCGCAGCCTCGCGAGCAACGCGGACCCGGATTTCGAGTTCCTGCTGGTCGACGACTGCTCGACGGACGAGACGCCGCACGTCCTGGACCGGTGGCGGGACCGGATCCCGAACGCCCGGGTGATCCGCCACGAGACGAACCTCGGCGTGGCCCAGGCGCGCAACACCGGGATCGACGCGGCCACCGGCGACTACCTCACCTTCCTCGACGGCGACGACTGGTACGCGCCTGGCCACCTGCGCGCCATGGTCGACGGCATCGACGCCCTCGGCTGCGACTTCGCCCGCACCGACCACGTCCTGTCGACCGGCACGAAGCGCGCCATCCGCTACGCGCCCGCGAAGCAGCGCGAGACCGTGATGGACCCGCGCGACGGCATCGCCCCCGCCAGCATGATCACGATGGTCGACTACCCCTTCGTCCCCTTCGGCGTCTACAGCGGCCGGCTCTTCGAGAACGGCGGCTCGCGCTTCGAGACCAAGCTGCGCACCGCCGAGGACCGGCTCTGGATCTGGCGCCTGCACCTCAACGCCGCCACCTACGCCTCCCTCAGCGTCCACGGTGTCTTCTACCGGCGCGGGGTCACCACCTCGCTCACCCAGATCACCGACAACCGCCAGCTCGACTTCATCCCCTCGTACGACCTCCTCCTGGAGGAGGTCTCCGCCGACCGCGACGCCGACCGCTTCCTGCCGAAGGCGGTGCGCACGTACTGCGCCATGATCGCCTTCCACATGGGCAAGGCCGACCAGTACGAACCGGCCGTGACCAAGCGGCTCAAGCAGAACGTGACCGACGCCCTGCGCCGGATGCCGCAGCAGGTGCTCGACGAGACCCTCGCGACGATGGACACCGCGCGCAGCACCCTGCTCCGCGGCCTGCGCGCCACCGGAAGGACCGCCTGATCATGACCGCGACGCCCGCGAACCCGCGTACCACGGCCGCGAAACCGCGTACGACGACGGCGAAGCCGCGCATCCAGATCTTCGAGGTGTCCACGCTCTACGGCGCCGCCACCCTCGCCGCGGCGATCGACGCGGGCCAGTTCGGCGCCGCCGCCGACGCCCGCCGGATCCTGCTCGTCTCGAACAACGCCGCGATCCCCGAGACCGCGCTGCGGATGGAGACGATGACCGGCTACGACCGGATCGCCACCCGCTTCGACGAGGTCGTCGACTGGAACGAGGCGATCCAGCCGCACCACCCCGCCACCTGGTCGCCGCGCACCGAGGAGGCCCCGCTCTGGCAGCGGGTCTTCCGCACGGCCTGGGACCTCGGGGACGCCCCCGTCGAGCTGATCGTGGAGTCCATCCAGGTCAACCCGGCCAAGGCGCTCGCCTTCGTCTTCGCCGAGTCCACCGTCCAGGTCTACGCGGACGGCCTGATGAGCTACGGCCCGACCCGCGAGGAGCTGCCGCAGTCGATCGCCTGCCGGATCGGACGCCTGCTCCACCTCGACCTGGTGCCCGGCCTGCGCCCGCTGCTGCTCTCCGAGTACGGGGTCGAGCCCGAGCTCGTCCCGGACGACGCCTTCCGCGGGGTCCTCGCGGAGATCGCCGAGGCGGCGGAGGGCGACCGGACGCTGACCGAGGCGGTCGCGGCCGAGCCCACCGCGCTCCTCCTCGGCCAGTACCTCGCGGCGCTCGACATCCTCACCGCCGACGAGGAGGAGGAGCTGCACATCCGGATGATGCGCGGGGCCGCGGCGGCCGGGCACACGTCGGTGATCTTCAAGCCGCACCCGACCGCGCCCGCCCGCTACTCGACGGCGCTGAACGAGGCGGCCGAGGAGGCCGGCGTACGGCTGACGGTCCTGGACGGCCCGCTGCTCGCCGAGACCTTCTACGAGCGGTGCCGGCCCCGCCTTGTCGTCGGCTGCTTCTCGACCGCGATGGTCACCGCGTCCGTCTACTACGGCGTGCCGATCGCGCGCGTGGGCACCGGCACGGTCCTGGAGCGGCTGAAGCCGGTCGAGAACAGCAACCGGGTGCCGCTGACCGTCGTGGACCACATCGTGCCCGACCTGGAGACCGGCGCGGGACCGGCCGTCCCGGGCGCTGGCCCCGAGACGCTGACCCCGCTCGTCCGGGCCGTGGGCCACTGCATGCAGCCCAAGCTGTACCCCCTGCTTCGGGACGAGACCGCCCGCTTCCTCGACGCCCACAGGGGCGACGCGGACATGGCGCGCTACTTCGACGCCGAACGGCTGACCCAGCTCGGTCTGCCCGGCGGCGGCCCGGCCCCGCGCGTCGGGGCGTCCTCCCGACTCCGCCGGAGCCTGATCCGCACAGGCAAGGGCTGAACGACGGGGCTGAACGGCGGGGCCGCACGACGAGGCCCGAACACGGCGAGGCCCGAGACCGCGGGGCCTCCGCCGACTGCGCTCGTCAGGCCGTTGCCGCCGAGTGGACGATCGTGAAGACCGCCCCCTCCGGGTCCGCCACCAGCGCCATCCGCCCCGTCGCGCCCTCCCTGGGCGGCCGCATGACCTGGCCGCCCAGCTCGGTGACGAGCCGCGCGGCCGCGTCCGTGTCGGCGACCTCGAAGTACGTCATCCAGTGCGGACCCCGGTCACGGGGGAGCGCGGTGCCGACGCCGTGCAGGGCCGCCACCGGGCGTCCGTCCAGGTGGAGGGTCAGATAGTCGAAGTCGGCGGAGACGACCGGCTCGACCTCGTACCGGAACACCGTCTGGTAGAACTTCGCGACCGCCGAGGTCTCGTACGTCAGGAGTTCGTTCCAGACCGGCGTCCCGGGCGTCCCGGCGGTCGCCGTGCCGCGGTGCGCCCCGGACTGCCAGACGCCGAAGACGGCGCCGACCGGGTCCGAACAGATCACCAGGCGGCCGGCCTCGCCCGCGTCGAGCGGGCCGACGGCGACCGTGCCGCCGCAGCAGCGGATGGTCTCCGCGGCCTCGTCGGCGTCGTCGGTCGCCAGGTACGTGGTCCAGGCGACCGGCAGGTGCCGGTCGGGCGGCAGCTGGCCGATGCCCGCCACCTCCTTGCCGTCGAGCAGGGCACGGTCGTACGGCCCGAGCTGCTGCGGACCGGGGACGAACTCCCAGCCGAAGAGCGCGCCGTAGAACTCCCGCGTCGCGTCAAGCCCATGCACCATCAAGCTCACCCAAGAGGGTGTACCGGGTGTGCGCCGAGTCACCTCGGTCATCGTCACTCTCTCCTCGGACCATCGTCGTGGCCGTGCGGGGGACCCGGGCGCACGCATCCGTGCGGGCGGGGTGGGAGCGGGGGCCCTGGGGATGTCTCGGCTTCCGCAGCGGGTTTCCTGCCCGCCGACCACGCCCCGTACACGCCCCTCGGGCGCGCCCGTGCACGATGCTCGCACCGACGGGCGCCGCGCGCGCCTCGGCCGCGCCGGTTTCCCGCGGCCCGGCGGTCTCCCGGGGAGGTCTAGGCCGTGGTCCGTTCAGGCGCGGGCTGCGCGAGGATGGCACCCATGAAGCCCATCATCTCCGCAAGCGATCTCGCGAGCGACCTGGCCGCGGCGCGCCGCCCGGTGCTCCTCGACGTCCGCTGGCAGCTCGGCGGCCCGCCCGGACGACCCGACTACGAGGCCGGGCACGTGCCCGGCGCGGTCTACGTCGACCTGGACGCGGAACTGGCCGCTCCGCCCGGCTCGGGCGGCCGTCACCCGCTGCCGGACCTGGAGGTCTTCGGTGCGGCGATGCGCCGGGCGGGTGTCTCCGCCGGCACGCCGGTCGTCGTCTACGACGGCGGGCTCGGCTGGGGTGCCGCGCGGGCCTGGTGGCTGCTGCGCTGGACCGGGCACACGGACGTACGGGTCCTCGACGGCGGCCTCGCGGCCTGGACGGCGGCAGGGCACGAGCTGTCGAAGGAGACCCCGAGCCCGGAGCCCGGCGACTTCGCGCCGCGCCCGAGCGAGGTCGGGCTGCTCGACGCGGACGCCGCCGCGGCCCTGGCCCGCACGGGCCTGCTGCTCGACGCGCGGGCCGCGGAGCGCTATCGCGGTGACGTGGAGCCGATCGATCCGGTCGGCGGTCACATCCCGGGCGCGGTCTCCGCCCCGACGGCGGAGAACGTGGACGAGACCGGCCGCTTCCTGCCCGCGCGGGAGCTGGCGGCCCGCTTCAACGGGCTCGGCGCCCAGGAGGACGGCCTGGTCGGCGTCTACTGCGGTTCCGGCGTCTCGGGCGCGCACGAGGTCCTCGCCCTGGCGATCGCGGGCATCCCGTCCGCCCTCTACGCGGGCTCCTGGTCGGAATGGTCCAACGACCCCGCGCGCCCGGTGGCCAAGGGCCCGGACCCGCAGTAGCCGACAGGCCGAGAGTCGACAAGCCGAAGGGGCTCGCACCGATCCCGGCGCGAGCCCCTTCTCCGTATGACGTGTTCCGTCCGGCCGTCCGGCCGTCCGGCTGTACGGGCGTCAGTCCTGCTTCTTCCTTCGCGTACCGAAGACGATCTCGTCCCAGCTCGGGACCGCCGCGCGGCGGCCAGGGCGGACGCCGTCCGCTTCCGCCTGGCGGTCCGTGGTGCCGGTCAGGCGGTCGCGGTGGCCCGAGACCGCGCGGGGCATCAGGACGTCGGCGTAGGCCGATCCCGCCCCCGCCGAGGCGGCGGGAGCCGGGGGCTCCTCGGCCTCGGGCTCCTCGCCGGGCTCGGTCGAGGCCGGTTCGGTGGTCCGGTCCGGGACGACCATGTCGCCCCGGAAGTTGGGTACCGCTTCCAGCAGGCTGGTCAGCGAGTCCCGCTCCTCCTCGGGCTCGGGCACCGGAGCCGGGCGCTCGATCTGACGGTCGAGCGTGCGGTCCAGGGGCCGGTCGCGCGGCAGCCGGGCGATCCGGGGCACGAACGGGAAGCTCGGCTCCGGCGCGGCCGCGAGGGTGTCGTCGGTCTCGCCGATCAGCGCGCGCGCCTCGTCGTCCACGGCCTGGACGAGCCGCCGGGGCGGGTCGTACGTCCAGCTCGCCGTGTGCACCTCACCGGCGACGCGGTAGACGAGCAGGACCTCCCAGGTGCCGTCGTCCCGGCGCCAGGAGTCCCACTGCACGGTGTCCTTCTCGGCGCCGCGCAGCAGCAGCCGCTCCTGCACCGCCTCGCCGAGCTGCGGTCCGGTGTTCTCACCGGGCCGGCGCACGGGCGTCTTGCGGGCCCGCTCGGCCATGAACGCCCGCTCCGCGAGTACGGGGCCCTCGAAGCGCCGTACGCGGTCGACGGGGATGCCGGCGAGCTGGGCGACCTCCTCGGCGGAGGCACCGGCACGTATCCGCGCCTGGATGTCGCGCGGGCGGAGGTGGCTCTCCACCTCGATCTCGATCTGACCGAGCCGCGCGCGGTCGTTGCGCACGGCGGCGCGCAGCCGCTCGTCGATCGGAAGCGTGTACTCCGTGCTGTCAGCAGCCTTCAGCACCAGTCGTGTGCCGTCGTTGGAGACGGCCACGACACGCAGTTCGGGCATGGGGACCTCCCGGGTGGTGCCTGCCGACGTCACGTGCGTCGCTGCTTCCGCTAGTCGAGTGTGGCCTGCCCGGGTGCAGCCTGCCACAACCTTGCCGAGTTGCCCGGCGTGTCGGGCATGGACCCTGGAACGCCGTTATGGCACGGTTACCCATCTACGACGCAGAGTGACGGACGGTCACGCTCCGCAGTGGGCGATCGTGCGGTGCCGCGGCACCGCCGGTTCGAGTGCCACGTTCGGCCCCCTCCCCGTGACCCGGTACCCATGAGGGAGCCCGGACCCAGGGATCGCCACAGTACTCCATTCGGGCCACCTGGGTGGACCGGCGCGCCGCTCAACTTCTCCGGAGGTACGGGAGTTGAGTCTCCGTGATCTCCGACCGCACGTGGCGCTCTTCACAGAAACCCCGGAAACGGAACTATTCACTTCGCCCATTTGTCCCTTGTGGGTATGGAGCAGGAGAAGAACGGTGAGAAGAAGAAGCTCGACCTGAGCGTCGCTCAGGTCTCGGGCTCCGCGGTCGCCGCCGTCGTGGCGGCCAAACTCGCCTCCACGCTCGGTGTGTACGGCACGATCCTCGGCGCCGGTGTGATCAGTGTCATCGCCACCTGCGGCGGCTCGATCTTCCAGCACGTCTTCAAGCGCACGGGCGAGCAGATCCGGGAGGTCACCGTCCATGCCGAGCCGTCCAGGGTCCGGGTCGATCTCCCCGCGCCCGACCGCACCCAACTGCTCACGACCGTCGGCGGGCCCGCCGTACCCCCGTACGACGAGGAGTTCAGCGAGGCGACCACGCACGGCACCCGCGTCCGGGGCTGGAAGCGGTCGGCCGTCGGGGCCGCGCTCGTCTTCGTGGTCGCCATGGGCGGCATCACCGCCTACGAGCTGATCTCCGATCAGGACTTCAGCGGCACGAAGGGGACGACGACCTTCGGCACGGTCGTCGGACGCGGCGGCGAGGCGAAGGAGCAGCAGCCGTCCCGTGACGAGCCCACCCAACAGCGGCAGGACCAGCAGGAGAAGGGTGGCGGCGCTCCCACCGACGGCGGGACGCCCGACTCCGGGAATCGCACCCCCGACCCCACGCCCACCCCCTCGGACGCCGGCGGCGACCCGACGCCCACGCCGACCCCGCCGCCGACCCCCACGCCGACCCCGACCCCCAGCGGTCCGACGACGCCCACGACGCCCCCGACGGACACACCGTCCACCGGCGCGGGCGCTCCGGAGCAGGCCGGAACGCCCGCCGGGTGACATACCACCTGGTGGACCGTCAGTCGCCCAGGACGCGGCGCAGGTAGTCGTTGGCGAAGAGCCGGTCGGGGTCGAGCCGGTCGCGCAGCGCGGTGAACTCGGCGAAGCGCGGATAGACCTCGGAGAAGTACGCCGCGTCCCGCGTGTGCACCTTGCCCCAGTGCGGTCGGCCGCCGTGCGCGGTCATGATGCGCTCCACCGCGGTGAAGTACGCGCGGTGGGGCGTGCCCTTGTAGAGGTGCACGGCGATGTACGCCGTCTCGCGGCCCGAGGCCGTGGAGAGCGCGATGTCGTCGGCGGGCGCCGTCCGCACCTCCACCGGGAAGCTGACCTTCAGCGGCGAACGCTCGACCATCTCCTTCAGCTCGCGCAGCGCCGCGACGGCAGCCTCGCGCGGCAGGGCGTACTCCATCTCCACGAAGCGCACCCGGCGCGGGGAGGTGAACACCTTGTACGGGATGTCGGTGTACGTACGGGCCGACAGGGCACGGCTGGAGACCTTGGCGATCGACGGGATCACCGGGGGCACCGCCCGGCCCACCGAACACGCGAGCTGGAAGACGCCGTTCGACAGCAGCTCGTCGTCGATCCAGGCGCCGACACGGCCGGGCGGGGCCGCGGGGCCCGCGCTCCGGTTGTTGCGCTTGGTGTTGCAGTTGTCCGTGTGGGGGAACCAGTAGAACTCGAAGTGCTCGTTCTCCGCGTGCAGCGCTTCGAACTCCGAAGTGACCCTGTCGAAGGTCATCGGCTCCTCGCGCGCGGTGAGCAGGAATATCGGCTCGACGGCGAAGGTGATCGCCGTGACCACGCCCAGTGCGCCGAGCCCGATCCGGGCGGCCGCGAAGACCTCCGGGTTCTCCTTCTCGGAACAGGTCAGGAGTCCGCCGTCCGCGGTGACCAGCTCCAGCTCCCGGATCTGCGCGGCGATCGAGGCGGAGTCGCGGCCGGTGCCGTGCGTCCCGGTGGAGGTGGCCCCGGCGACCGTCTGCTCCATGATGTCGCCCATGTTCGTGAGCGACAGGCCCTCGCGTGCCAGCGCCACGTTGAGCCGCTTGAGCGGAGTGCCGGACTCCACGGTCACGGTCATCGCCTCGCGGTCGATCCGCCGGATGCCCGTCAGCAGGTCCGGCCGGACGAGCAGGCCGTCCGTGGCGGCGATCGAGGTGAACGAGTGGCCGGTGCCGACCGTCTTCACCCGCAGCCCCTCGGCGGCGGCCGCCCTGACGGCCTCGGCCAGCTCGTCGGCCGAGGCGGGGCTCACCTCCCGCGCGGGGCGGGAGGTGACGTTCCCGGCCCAGTTACGCCACGGGCTGCTCGCCGCCCTCGTGCTC
The DNA here is from genome assembly GCF_043081505.1 of Streptomyces sp. NPDC014870. NCBI lineage: Bacteria > Bacillati > Actinomycetota > Actinomycetes > Kitasatosporales > Streptomycetaceae > Streptomyces > Streptomyces sp. NPDC014870. Next base: position 99,404 of record NZ_JBIBWQ010000015.1, on the reverse strand, counting down.
GTCCACCGTGTTCTCGGCTTCGTGCTCACGCTGCCCCTCCCGCGTCGGCACCGGCCTGCGTAGCCGGCGGTACCCCAGGAGACCCACCGCGACCGCGAGCGCGCCCGAGACGACGGGCACCACGTACCCCGCCTCCGCACCCGACGCGTCGACCACCCAGCCGGCGGCCGAGGAGCCGAGCGCCACACCGATCGCCAGCCCGGTCCCTGTCCAGGTCATGCCCTCGGTCAGTTGTGTGCGCGGTACGTGTGCTTCGACGAGGGCCATCGTGGTCACCATCGTCGGTGCGATGGAGAGGCCCGCGACAAAGAGCGCCACGGCCAGCAACGGCAAGTTCCCGGCCAGTAGGAGGGGGATCATACTCACGGCCATCGCGACGACACCCACCAGCCACCTGCGGGACGGCTCGCCCTTGAGGTGCAGCAGCCCGAAGACGGCACCGGCCAGGCAGGAGCCCAGCGCGTAGACCGCGAGGACCAGGCTGGCGGCGGCCTTGTGGCCCTGCTCCTCGGCGAAGGCCACGGTGACCACGTCGACCGAGCCGAAGATCGCGCCGGTGGCGACGAAGGCGAGCGCGAGGACCTGCAGGCCGGGGGAGCGGAGCGCCGAGCCGCCGGAGTGGGCGTCCTTGGGGTGCGGCGCGGGCTCGGTGGCCCGCAGCGAGGTCAACCAGAAGACGCCGATCGCCAGGAAGACGGCGGCGAAGAGCGGGCCCGCCTCGGGGAACCAGATCGTCGACAGACCGATGGAGATGATCGGGCCGAAGATGAAGCACACCTCGTCGACGATCGACTCCCAGGAGTACGCGGTGTGCAGCCGGCGGGCCTCGCCCCGGTAGATGGACGCCCAGCGGGCCCGGGTCATGGCACCGAGGCTCGGCACGCAGCCGATGACCGCGGTGAAGACGAACAGCGTCCAGTCCGGGGCCTTCTGCTGCACGCAGAGCAGCAGCCCTGCGGCGGCGACGAGCGAGACGAGGGTGACCGGGCGCAGGACGCGGCGCTGGCCGTACCGGTCGACGAGCCGGGAGACCAGCGGGCCGAGGACGGCGGCCGACATCGCCATGGTCGCGGAGAGCGCGCCGGCGAGGCCGTAACGGCCGGTGACCTGCGAGATCATGGTGACGATGCCGATGCCCATCATGGACAGCGGCATCCGGCCGATGAAACCGGCCACGGAGAACGACGCGGTGCCGGGCGCCGCGAAGATCGCGCGGTAGGGACTGGGCAAGGTGATCTCCGGGCGGGCTGCGACTCAAACGTGTAATTAATAGCTAAAGCCTACGGCTTTGAACTGGATGCCGCAGCCACTTTTTCGGTCGGGCTGGACCGAGGGCCGTCGAAGGCCGACCACCGGGGCCTCCCCGCCGCGGGCGGGGGAAGGGTGGGAGGATCGGTGCCATGTCCGATCAGCACGATCCCGCCCCGTACGACGCCCTTCTGCTGCTCTCCTTCGGCGGCCCCGAGGGCCCGGACGACGTGGTCCCGTTCCTGGAGAACGTGACGCGCGGCCGAGGCATCCCGAAGGAACGGCTGAAGGAAGTGGGGCAGCACTACTTCCTGTTCGGCGGCGTCAGCCCGATCAACGACCAGAACCGCGCGCTGCTCGACGCGCTGCGCGAGGACTTCGCGCGGGCCGGCCTCGACCTGCCGGTCTACTGGGGAAACCGGAACTGGGCGCCGTACCTCACCGACACCCTGCGGGAGATGGTCACCGACGGCCGGCGCCACATCGCCGTCCTCACCACCAGCGCCTACGCCTCGTACTCCGGCTGCCGCCAGTACCGCGAGAACCTCGCCGACGCGCTCTCGGAGCTGGAGGCGGAGGGGCTGCCGCTGCCCCGCGTCGACAAGCTCCGGCACTACTTCAACCACCCCGGCTTCGTCCGCCCCATGGTCGAGGGCGTGCTCACCTCGCTCTCCGAGCTGGACGAGTCCGTCCGGGCCGAGGCGCACCTCGCCTTCACCACGCACTCCATCCCGGACTCGGCGGCGGACTCCTCCGGCCCCCTCGGGGACCACGGGGAGGGCGGCGCCTATGTGCGCCAGCACCTGGACGTGGCCCGGGTGATCGTCGACGCCGTCCGCGAGGAGACCGGTGTCGCCCACCCCTGGAAGCTCGTCTACCAGTCGCGCAGCGGCGCCCCCCACATCCCGTGGCTGGAGCCGGACATCTGCGACCACCTGGAGGAGCTGCACGGCGCCGGCGCCCCGGCCGCGGTGATGGTCCCGATCGGCTTCGTCTCGGACCACATGGAGGTCCTCTACGACCTCGACACCGAAGCCACCGCGAAGGCCGCCGAGCTGGGCCTGCCGGTGCGCCGCTCCGCGACCGTCGGCTCCGACCCCCGGTTCGCCGCCGCCGTACGGGACCTGGTCCTGGAGCGCGCGGCGGGCGAGCGCGGTGCCCGGGTCGAGCGCTGCGCGCTCGGCAGCCTGGGCGCCTCCCACGACCTCTGCCCGATCGGCTGCTGCCCCGCCCGCGCGGAGCGACCCGCCGCGGCCGGCGCCGACAGCCCGTACGCCTGAGGAGCCCCGTGACCGAGAACCCCGCACCGCACGACGCCCTGTCGACCGAGCTGCTCGGCCTCGCCCTGGAGGCGGCACGCCTGGCCGGCGCGCTGCTGCGTGACGGCCGGCCGGACGACCTGGCGGTCGCCAAGACCAAGACCAGCCCCATCGACGTCGTCACGGAGATGGACATCGCGGCGGAGAAGCTGATCACCGGCTTCCTCGCCGAGCACCGGCCGGACGACGGCTTCCTCGGCGAGGAGGGCGCCGCGGCCCCCGGCACCAGCGGCGTCCGCTGGGTCATCGACCCCCTCGACGGGACCGTGAACTACCTCTACGGGCTGCCGACCTGGTCCGTCTCCATCGCCGCCGAGCGCGACGGCGAGACCCTCATCGGCGTCGTCGAGGCACCGATGCGGAACGAGACGTACCGGGCGGTGCTCGGCGGCGGTGCGTACGTCACCGCCCCGGACGGCGAGCGCCGCCTCGCGGTCCGCCCCGCGCCCCCGATGGACCAGGCGCTGATCTCCACCGGCTTCGCCTACGTCCAGACCCGCCGTGCCCACCAGGCCGACATCGCCCAGCGGATGATCCCGCGGCTGCGTGACATCCGGCGCGGTGGGTCGGCCGCCATCGACCTCTGCGACGTCGCCGCCGGCCGGCTCGACGGCTACTACGAGCGGGGCCTGAACCCCTGGGACCTCGCCGCCGGGGACTTGATCGCCCGGGAGGCGGGCGCCCTGACCGGTGGACGGCCCGGCGAGCGCCCGTCGGGCGAACTGGCCGTCGCGGCCCCGCCGGGCGTCTTCGAGCCCCTCCAGACGCTCCTGGAGGAGCTCGGGGCCTGGCACGACTGAGCGCCCCGTGCCCGCCAGGGTCCGGACATGCGGAGAGGCCCCGGTGCTGTGGACACCGGGGCCTCTCCGCACGAGGTCAGACGCTGGCGGCGCCGACCTCCACGCCGTGCTCGGCGGCCAGTCGGTGCAGGTCGTCGAGCTCGGCCTGCTCGACCTCCGCGAGGAAGTCGTCGCCCGTCTCGCGTGCCCGTGTGAGGTCGGTCTGCGCGGTCCTTATGCGCTGCAGCAGTCCTGCGGTGAAAGCGTCCATGGTTGCGCCCCCTCGTCATGGGTCGTTGGCACGGGGGTGTGCCGAGGGTGGGTGGACCACACGCTGCGAGCCTCTGGGGGGACAGAGCGGCCAGTGGCGGCCACGTACGCGTGCCACGAAGCAGAGTGTGATCACGGGGTGTGCAGACGTCCTCCCCAGCTGTTTCCTCAGAGAAACCTCAACTGGCCCGAGAACAAGGTGAATTCTTCGCACGCCCCCCTCTGGCCCCCGCCGTGCTTCCGTACGCCCCCCACCTTCCGTGACGCCCCGGGCCCGCCTCCCGCAGGCCGTCTTACAGCCGGTTTACGCGCGTACGGGGCAGGATGGACACGCACAGTCAGTGCTCGGAGTAGTGCTCAGACCGCCCGGTCCGCGTTGAGGGCAGGGGCCCACAGGAAGGAATGACCGACGTGCGCGTACTCGTCGTCGAGGACGAGCAGCTGCTCGCCGATGCGGTGGCCACCGGACTGCGCCGGGAGGCCATGGCCGTCGACGTCGTGTACGACGGCGCCGCCGCCCTGGAGCGGGTCGGGGTGAACGACTACGACGTGGTCGTCCTCGACCGCGACCTTCCGCTGGTCCACGGCGACGACGTCTGCCGCAAGATCGTCGAGCTCGGCATGCCCACCCGGATCCTGATGCTCACCGCCGCGGGCGACGTCAGCGACCGTGTCGAGGGCCTGGAGCTCGGCGCCGACGACTACCTGCCGAAGCCCTTCGCCTTCAGCGAGCTCACCGCGCGCGTGCGCGCCCTCGGCCGCCGCACCACCGTGCCCCTGCCGCCCGTCCTGGAGCGCGCGGGCATCAAGCTCGACCCGAACCGCCGCGAGGTCTTCCGCGAGGGCAAGGAGGTCCAGCTCGCGCCGAAGGAGTTCGCGGTCCTGGAGGTCCTCATGCGCAGCGAGGGCGCGGTCGTCTCGGCCGAGCAGCTCCTGGAGAAGGCCTGGGACGAGAACACCGACCCGTTCACCAACGTCGTACGGGTCACGGTCATGACCCTGCGCCGCAAGCTGGGCGAGCCGCCGGTCATCGTCACCGTGCCCGGCTCCGGCTACCGGATCTGACGCGGTGGCCTCGACACCGGCGCACCCACAGGCGCCCCCGAAGCCGACCTGGGACCCGAGGGACCCGGTCAGGCCCCTGCTCCGCCCGACCATCCGGATACGGCTCACGCTGCTGTACGGCGGCATGTTCCTGATCGCCGGCATCCTGCTGCTGTCGATCATCTACCTCTTCACCGCGCAGGCCCTCGGCGACAGCGCGTCCGAGCTGCCCTTCAAGGTCGTCGAGGGCAAGGTCCAGCCGACCACCTCCTGGTGCCAGCTCCCCGTCCAGGGCACCGGCGAGCAGCTCAACGAAGCCGTCTCGGCCTGTCTGCAGCACCAGCGGGACATGGCGCTCGGCGACCTCCTGCGGCGCTCCCTGTTCGCCCTCATGGGGTTGAGCATCATCGCCTTCGCCTTCGGCTACGCCATGGCCGGCCGCGTCCTGTCCCCGCTGGGCCGGATCACCCGGACCGCCCGCCAGGTGGCCGGCTCCGACCTGGCGCGCCGGATCGAGCTGGACGGCCCGGACGACGAGCTGAAGGAGCTCGCGGACACCTTCGACGAGATGCTGGAGCGCCTGGAGCGGGCCTTCACCGCCCAGCAGCGGTTCGTCGCCAACGCCTCGCACGAGCTCCGCACCCCGCTGGCGATCAACCGCACGCTCCTGGAGGTCCATCTCTCCGACCCCGGGGCGCCGGTCGAGCTCCAGCAGCTCGGCAAGACCCTGCTCGCCACCAACGAGCGCAGCGAGCAGCTGGTCGAGGGCCTGCTGCTGCTCGCCCGCAGCGACAACCAGATCGTCGAGCGCAAGCCGGTCGACCTCGCGGAGGTCGCCTCGCGCGCCATCGACCAGGTGCACGCCGAGGCCCAGGCCAAGGGCGTGGAGATCCGTGGCGAGCGCGCCCTGGCCGTCGTGCAGGGCAACGGCGTGCTCCTGGAGCGGATCGCCCTGAACCTGGTCCAGAACGCCGTGCGGTACAACGTGCCGGAGGAAGGCTGGGTCGAGGTCACCACCGCGACCGAGCACGGTCAGGCGGTCCTCGTCGTCTCGAACACGGGTCCCGTGGTTCCCGCGTACGAGATCGACAACCTCTTCGAGCCGTTCAGAAGGCTCCGGCAGGAGCGGACCGGGAGCGACAAGGGCGTCGGACTCGGCCTGTCGATCGCCCGATCCGTCGCGCGGGCCCACAGTGGCCGTATCATCGCGGAGCCCCGCGAAGGCGGCGGTCTCGTGATGCGTGTCACTCTGCCGATCTGACACACTTCGAGTACCAACCGGTTCCGTTCGCTTTGCGCGGAATTCCCGGGTCCCGTTCCTGAGACGCACGTGTGTGATCGATCACAGGGACGCGCATCCGGCGCTCTACTCTCCGTGATCGAGAATTCATGGGAAAACCCGGAAAAGTCCGGGTTTCCCGGGCCCTGGATGACGGGAAGTACACGGGGTGGCGCCCGTGAAGGGCGGCAGGAGGACCGTGTACGGTCCGGTTCGCCACCCAACGCCGATCACTCGTGAGAGGGCCGGTTGGGTGTCGATTGAGTAACAGACCTTGATGTGAGGCAAAATCTCCGCCTCGGGTCGGGCACAAGTCCGGCCTCTCACGCGTTACGTGCGCTGGAGACACCGCAACCACCCAGAGGGGGAGAGCGACATGGCAACGGATTACGACACCCCACGCAAGACCGACGACGACGTCGATTCGGACAGCCTTGAGGAACTGAAGGCCCGCCGGAACGACAAGTCGACCTCGACGGTCGACGTCGACGAGTTCGAGGCCGCCGAAGGCCTGGAGCTGCCCGGGGCCGACCTCTCGAACGAGGAGCTGGCCGTCCGGGTCCTGCCGAAGCAGGCCGACGAGTTCACCTGCATGAGCTGCTTCCTCGTGCACCACCGCAGCCAGCTGGCTCGGGAGAAGAACGGCCAGCCGATCTGCCGCGACTGCGACTGAGATCGGTCGACCGTGGCAGGCGACTCACCGTCTCGGAAGCGACGCTTCCGGCTTCCTGGGAGGCCGGAGACGTACCAGGGCGGCTCGAACGCGGCCGACGTGGCCCAGGAGGCCGCGCCGGCCGAGCAGACCGCCCTCCTGCCCTCCCTCGGCGCACGTGACGACGAGCGAGGCCCCTCGGCCTCGCTCGAAGCAGCCACGGCTCCGGAACCGGAGGAGCGGGACGCCTCACGCGGCGGCCGCCTCGCCAAACGCGTCGCCGACCCGGCGCGCGCCCAGCTGGACCGTATGAAACTCGACCGCGCGCGGATCGACGCCGTCAAACGCGGCGTGAAGCGCGGCGGCGAGAGCGCCAGAGCGGGTATCGGCTACCTCGCCGACCGGATCATCGAGATCGCCCCGCGCGTTCCCGTCCGGGACCTGGCGACCCTGCGCAAGCACTTCCCCGGGCTCGGCCCCGAGCAGATCGCCGACAAACTCGTCACGGGCGCCTGCAACGCCAGCTCGACCGTCGGCGCCGGCGTCGGCGCGGCCGCCATGCTGCCCGTACCCCCGGCCATGCCCGCCGAGCTGGCCGCGGAGATCACCGGAGTCGCCGCGATCGAGCTCAAGCTCATCGCCGAACTCCACGAGGTGTACGGACTCAGGCCCCCCGGCGGTATCACCCAGCGGTCGACCGCCTATCTGACGTCCTGGACCGAGGAGCGGGGCATCGACCCCACCAAGCCGACCACCGTGAACGCGGCGCTCGGCGGACAGCTCAAGCGCGAGCTGCGCCAGCAGATCATGAAGCGCATGGTGCGCAACCTGCCCAACCTCATGCCGTTCATGGTCGGCGCGGCCGTAGGCGCCGTGATGAACCGCCGGGACACCAGGAAGCTCGCCCAGCACGTCCGCAAGGACCTGCGGGCGCGACAGGTCCCCTGGGACGCCCTGGAGGGGCTGCCCCCGCTGGAGCAGCCCGAGAACCCCAAGCAGATCGGCTTCTAGCCGCCGACCCCTGGTGCGGCGGGCGCGGGCCGGCTCAGCCCTCCGCGCGGGCCGCCTCGATCGCGGCCGCCAGACCCTCCGGGTCGCGGCTGGAGAGGTAGACGTACGGGGTCGGGTCCGCGGGGTCCGTGACCTCGATCCGGACCGCCCGCGGCACATAGCTGCGCAGCAGCATGAAGGCGCGCGGATCGGCCTTGAAGGTGCGCCAGGCGCGCGCCTCCTCCTCGTCGAGCACCTCCGGCGTCCCGAGCGCCGACGCCGGGATCCGCGCGTCGCCCGCGACCAGCGAACCGGCCACCACCCGGATCCGCGCCGAGCCGTACGAGGACACGGCCACCGCCGCCAGCGCACCCGCGGCGATCACACCGCCCAGCAACGGGACCGTGCCCAGCGGGAACGTCACCAGGCCGCCGCTGAGGCCCAGCAGAGCCGCGATGACCCACCAGGATCCCGGGGCGGTCAGCCGCTCGTCGAAACGCGGCTCCGAGGCCGCGGCGGCAGGCGGAACGGGGGAGGAGGCGGAAGGCTGCATGCGTCCAAGCTTGGCACGGCGCGACCGGCGCCCGGACTCGCGGGTAAGGTCTGCGCCTGTGACCGCGACATCTCCTGCCCTCACCCCGCCGGCCGACGCCATACCGCCGGTACGCCACCCCGACGCGCCCGCCCCGGGCGAGCTGCTCGGCGCGCACTACGCGTACTGCTTCGGGTGCGGCGGCGGGCAGCCCCACGGGCTGCACCTGGAGGCGCGGGCCGGCGAGGGTGTGCGCGTCACCGCCGAGTTCACGGTGACCCCCGACCACCAGGGCGCCCCCGGCCTCGCGCACGGCGGCGTCCTCGCCACCGCGCTCGACGAGACCCTCGGCTCCCTGAACTGGCTGCTGCGGGTCATCGCCGTCACCGGACGCCTGGAGACGGACTTCGCCCGGCCCGTTCCCGTCGGCACCGTCCTGCACCTGGAGGCCGAGGTCACCGCCGTGCACGGGCGCAAGATCTACTCGACCGCCGTCGGCCGGATCGGCGGGCCCGAAGGCCCCGTCGCCGTCCGCGCCGACGCCCTCTTCATCGAGGTCAAGGTCGACCACTTCATCGACAACGGCCGCCCGGAGGAGATCCAGGCCGCCATGTCCGACCCCGACCAGGTCCGGCGCGCCCGCGCCTTCGAGGTGAACCCCTGATGAGCAACCCCCCTCTCGACGTCCTGATCCGCCGCGTCGACCCCGACGTGCCCATCCCGGCCTACGGCCACCCCGGCGACGCCGGGGCCGATCTGGTGACCACCGAGGCGGCCGTCCTGGCCCCCGGTGAGCGGGCCGTGCTGCCCACCGGGGTCTCCATCGCGCTCCCCGACGGCTACGCCGCGTTCGTGCACCCCCGCTCCGGCCTGGCCGCTCGGTGCGGAGTGGCACTCGTGAATGCCCCAGGGACGGTGGATGCCGGGTACCGTGGAGAGATCAAGGTGATCGTGGTCAATCTGGACCCGCGCGAGAGCGTGCGGTTCGAGCGGTTCGACCGGATTGCCCAACTGGTCGTCCAGCAGGTCGAGAAGGTGCGCTTCCACGAGGTGGCGGAGCTTCCCGGCTCGGCGCGGGCCGAGGGGGGCTTCGGGTCCACCGGCGGTCATGCCGCCGTGGACGGCACAACGGGTGGGAATCGATACGCTTCGGTCGTATCCGACCGGGAAGGACAGTGACGTGTTCGGACGTCGCAAGAAGAGCGGTACCGCTGAGGACGCGGCGGGCGAGGCCGAGCAGGTCGTCGACGAGGTCGACACTGACGACACGGCCGGTGCGCCGCGTCGGGTGAACCTTCCGCCGGCGCCCCGGCCCGACGGACCGTGGGACATCTCCGAGGTCTCCAAGCCGGAGGACGGCCGGGTGGACCTCGGCGGGATCTTCGTGCCCGGAGTCGAGGGCATGGAGCTCCGGGTCGAGGTGGCGGGCGACGCGATCGTCGCGGCCACCGTGGTGCTGCAGAACAGCGCCGTACAGCTGCAGGCCTTCGCCGCGCCGAAGAAGGAAGGCATCTGGGGCGAGGTCCGCGAGGAGATCGCCTCCGGCATCACCCAGCAGGGCGGTGTCATCGACGAGGTCGAGGGGCCGCTGGGCTGGGAGCTGCGGGCCCAGGTCCCGGTGCAGCTGCCGGACGGCACCGGCGGTGTGCAGCTGGTGCGTTTCGTGGGTGTCGACGGGCCCCGCTGGTTCCTGCGCGGAGTCATCTCCGGTCAGGGCGCGGTGCAGCCCGAGGCCGCCGGTCTGCTGGAGCAGATCGTCCGGGACACCGTGGTGGTCCGGGGCGAGGGCCCGATGGCCCCGCGCGACCCGATCGTCCTCAAGCTGCCCAACGACGCGCAGATGGTGCCGGACGGCGTGCAGCAGGACGAGCAGGAGGGCTCCCGCTTCTCCGGCGGCATGGGCCAGCTCCAGCGCGGACCGGAGATCACCGAGGTCCGCTGACCTGGCATTCGTACTCCCTCGTGAGTGAGCCCGGTGGGCCGTATTCCGGACAAGCTGTCCGGAATACGGCCCACCGGCATGTCCGGACCCTGGCCTGGCGGGCCCTCGGCGGCCCATACTGGCGGGCGCACACGTTCGACGAGGGGGAGCACAGCGATGAGTGAGAGCAGCGCCCGGTCCGGCACGGCCGTCGCCGAGGACCCGACCGGTGGACCCATGGTCCGCGTCGAGGAGCTGCGCCGCTCGTACGGTACGGGCGAGGCCGCCGTCCACGCCCTGCGCGGGGTCTCCTTCGACCTCGCGCGCGGGGAGCTCGTCGCGCTGAAGGGCCGCTCAGGCTCCGGCAAGACCACCCTGCTCAACCTGGTCGGCGGTCTGGACGGCCCCGACGACGGCCGGATCACCATCGACGGCACCGACCTCGCCGAGCTGGGCGAGGACGGGCTGCTCGCGCTGCGCCGGGACCGCATCGGCTTCATCTTCCAGTCCTTCGGGCTCATCCCGATCCTGACCGCCGCCGAGAACGTGGGTGTACCGCTGCGGCTGCGCAAGGCCGACCCCAAGGAGCGCGAGGAGCGGGTGGCCCTCCTGCTCGCCCTGGTCGGCCTCGCCGACCACGCGGCCCAGCGGCCCGGCGAGCTCTCGGGCGGCCAGCAGCAGCGCGTCGCCATCGCCCGGGCCCTCGCCAACAAGCCGGCCCTGCTGATCGCCGACGAGCCGACCGGCCAGCTCGACGCGGAGACCGGACTCGCCGTGATGCACCTGCTGCGCGCCGTGGTCCGCAGCGAGGGCGTGACAGCCCTGGTGGCGACCCACGACGCCCAGCTCCTGGGCCTCGCGGACCGCGTGCTCGAACTGAACGACGGCGAGATCATCGAGCACTGACCGCCGCGCGCCGCCGAACCCAGGGCATCCCACGCAGGCCGATGGTGGCGCCGAGAGGAAGCGCCAGCCACCTTTCCGCCGTATCGCCGCGGGGCCCATCAGAATCACGTCAATACAGCTTGTCGGGCTTGCCCCTGGTGCGGAATGTCCGATTCTCTGGACGTAAGGTCATGGCATGGGACGCGGCAAGCTACGGATCTACCTCGGCGCGGCACCGGGCGTCGGCAAGACGTACGCGATGCTCTCCGAGGCACATCGCCGCGTCGAACGAGGCACCGACTGCGTCGTCGCGCTCGTGGAGCACCATGGGCGGCCGCGTACCGAAGTGATGCTGCACGGCCTGGAGCAGGTCCCGCGCCGCACCCTCGAGTACCGCGACACCACCTTCACCGAGATGGACGTCGACGGCGTCCTCGCGCGGAAGCCCGCCGTCGCGCTGGTGGACGAACTGGCCCACACCAACGTGCCGGGCTCCCGGAACTCCAAGCGCTGGCAGGACGTCGAGGAGCTGCTCGCGGCGGGGATCGACGTCATATCCACGGTCAACATCCAGCACCTCGAATCGCTGGGCGACGTCGTCGAGTCGATCACCGGTGTGCGCCAGCAGGAGACCGTCCCCGACGAGGTCGTGCGCCGCGCCGACCAGATCGAACTCGTCGACATGTCGCCCCAGGCCCTGCGCAGACGCATGGCCCACGGCAACATCTACAAACCCGACCGGATCGACGCGTCCCTCGCCAACTACTTCCGCCCCGGCAACCTGACGGCCCTGCGCGAGCTGGCCCTGCTGTGGACCGCCGACCGGGTCGACGAGTACCTCCAGCAGTACCGGGGCGAGCACGGCATCCGCTCCACCTGGCAGGCCCGCGAGCGGATCGTCGTGGGCCTCACCGGCGGCCCGGAGGGCCGTACCCTCATCCGGCGCGCCGCGCGCCTCGCCGAGAAGGGCGCGGGCGGCGAGGTGCTCGCCGTCTACATCGCCCGCAGCGACGGCCTCACCGCCGCCTCGCCCAAGGAGCTGGCCGTCCAGCGGACGCTGGTCGAGGACCTGGGCGGAACGTTCCACCACGTTATCGGCGACGACATCCCCTCGGCCCTCCTGGAGTTCGCCCGGGGCGTCAACGCCACGCAGATCGTGCTCGGCTCCAGCCGCCGCAAGACCTGGCAGTACATGTTCGGGCCCGGCGTCGGCCAGACCGTGGCCCGCGAGTCGGGCCCCGACCTGGACGTCCACATCGTCACCCACGACGAGGTCGCCAAGGGCCGCGGCCTGCCCGTCGCCCGCGGCGCCCGGCTCGGCCGCTCCCGGATCATCTGGGGCTGGCTGGTCGGCATCGCGGGCCCCGCGCTGCTCACCCTGCTCCTGACGCACGTCGACGCCGACCTCGGCCTCGCCAACGACATGCTGCTGTTCCTGGCGCTGACCGTGGCCTCGGCACTGCTCGGCGGGCTGCTGCCGGCCCTGGCGTCGGTGGCCTTCGGCTCGTTCCTGCTCAACTGGTTCTTCACCCCGCCGGTCCACCAGCTGACCATCGCCGACCCCAGGAACATCGTCGCCATCGCCGTCTTCTTCGGCGTCGCCGTCTCCGTCGCCTCCGTCGTCGACCTCGCCGCCCGGCGCACCCACCAGGCCGCCCGGCTGCGGGCCGAGTCCGAGGTGCTCTCGTACCTGGCCGGGAGCGTGCTGCGTGGGGAGTCCAGCCTGGAGGCCCTGCTCGAACGGGTCCGCGAGACCTTCTCCATGGAGTCGGTCGCCCTCCTCGAACGCGAGAGCGACGTCGAGCCGTGGGTCTGCGCCGCCAGCGTCGGACAGCACCCCGTCACCCGCCCCGAGGACGCGGAGGTGGACATGCCCGTCGGCGAGCACCTGGCGCTCGCGCTGACCGGCCGGGTCCTGCCCGCCGAGGACCGTCGCGTACTCGGCGCCTTCGCCGCCCAGGCCGCGGTCGTCCTGGACCGGCAGCGGCTCGTGGGCGAGGCGGAACAGGCCCGCAAACTGGCCGAGGGCAACAAGATCCGCACCTCGCTCCTGGCGGCCGTCAGCCACGACCTGCGTACCCCGCTGGCCGGCATCAAGGCCTCCGTCTCCTCCCTGCGCTCCGACGACGTCGACTGGTCCGAGGAGGACCGGGCGGAACTCCTCGCGGGCATCGAGGAAGGAGCGGACCGGCTCGACCACCTGGTCGGTAATCTGCTCGACATGTCCCGGCTCCAGACCGGTACCGTCACCCCCCTGATCCGCCCCATCGACCTGGACGAGGTGGTCCCCATGGCGCTCGGTGGCGTGCCGGACGGGAGCGCCGAGCTGGACGTCCCGGAGACCCTGCCGATGGTGGAGGTCGACAAGGGGCTCCTGGAGCGGGTCGTCGCCAACGTCGTCGAGAACGCCGTCAAGTACAGCCCGGACGGAACGCCGGTGACCGTCTCCGCCAGCGCGCTGGGCGACCGGGTCGAACTGCGCGTCGTCGACCGGGGCCCGGGAGTGCCGGACGAGAGCAAGGAGCGGATCTTCGAGCCGTTCCAGCGCTTCGGGGACGCCCCGCAGGGGTCGGGCGTCGGCCTCGGTCTCGCGGTCGCCCGGGGCTTCGTCGAGGCCATGGGGGGCACGATCACCGCGGAGGACACGCCCGGTGGCGGCCTGACGATGACGCTGTCCCTCAAGGCCGTGACCGGGCAGCTGCCGCCCTCGGACTCCGACGTGCCCGCCGCCCGGATCACCACGTGACCGCACGACCCTCCCCGTCCTCCTCGCCCCTCCCGCCCTCCCCGTCCCCCCGTCCTCCGGGACGACCCCGTTCCTCCAGACGTACGAAGCAGAGAGAAGGAAGCCTTCGATGACCCGGGTTCTCGTCGTCGACGACGAGCCGCAGATCGTCCGCGCGCTGGTGATCAACCTCAAGGCGCGCAAGTACGAGGTGGACGCCGCCCCCGACGGCGCCACCGCCCTTCGGCTCGCCGCCGAACGCCACCCCGACGTGGTCGTCCTCGACCTCGGCCTGCCGGACCTCGACGGCGTCGAGGTCATCAAGGGCCTGCGCGGCTGGACCCGCGTGCCGATCCTGGTGCTCTCGGCGCGCCAGACCTCCGACGAGAAGGTCGAGGCGCTCGACGCCGGCGCCGACGACTACGTCACCAAGCCCTTCGGCATGGACGAGCTGCTGGCCCGGCTGCGGGCCGCGGTGCGCCGGGCCGAGCCGGTCGGCGGCGGGGACGACGGCGTCGTGACCGTCGAGACGGAGGACTTCACCGTTGACCTGGCCGCGAAGAAGGTCCACCGGGACGGTCGGGACGTCCGTCTCACCCCCACCGAGTGGCACCTGCTGGAGGTCCTCGTCCGCAACAGCGGCCGGCTGGTGAGCCAGAAGCAGCTCCTGCAGGAGGTCTGGGGCCCGTCGTACGGCACCGAGACCAACTACCTGCGGGTGTACATGGCCCAGCTGCGGCGCAAGCTGGAGGCCGACCCCTCGCACCCGAAGCACTTCGTCACGGAGCCGGGAATGGGCTACCGCTTCGAGCACTGATACGGGCCGCCGGTCCGGGCGGTCCTGGCCGAAGGCCCGGGTGAGTCCTGGGCCGCCGGTCCAGGGCCGTCCCGGCCGCCGGAGTCCGGGACGATCCGGGCCGGTTCCGCTGTCGGCGGGGGCCGGTACGCTTTCTGTATGAGTGCCGCACCCCGTACAGAGAAGCCGGCCGGCCGCTTTCGCCGGATGCTCGACCGGCTGTCCTCCTCGCAGGAGGAACTGGAGTCCGAAGAGCTCCAGGAGGACGCCGAGGCATCGGGCTGCACGCGCATCTCCGACTGTTCCGACCGCCAGATAGTCAAGGTGACTGGTACCTTGCGCACGGTCACGCTGCGTCCTCGGGCCGGTGTGCCGGCCCTGGAGGCCGAGCTGTTCGACGGCACGGCCCCGCTGGACGTGGTGTGGCTCGGCCGGCGGTCCATCGTGGGCATAGAGCCGGGCCGCAAGCTGATCGCCTCCGGCCGGATCTCCATGAGCCATGGCCGGCGGGTCCTCTTCAACCCCAAATACGAGCTCCGACCGCTCGGACAGGAGTAGCCGGTGACGTCGCTCGACAAGCCGACGACGGATCAGGACGCCCCGGACAGCCAGGGCGCCCAGCAGGACCAGGCCTCGAAGGAGGTCACCGAGGCCGCGCTCTTCGAGGCCTTCGGCGGCCTGCGCGGCATGATCGAGACGGTCGTGCCCGGTCTGCTCTTCGTCACGATCTTCACGATCAACAAGAACCTGCACGTCTCGGCGATCGCGGCGCTCGCGGTCTCGCTGGTCCTGGTCGCCGTCCGGCTGATCCGCCGGGACACGGTCAAGCACGCCTTCAGCGGCGTCTTCGGCGTGGCGTTCGGTGTGGTCTTCGCGATGATGACCGGCAACGCCAAGGACTTCTACCTGCCGGGCATGCTGTACACGCTGGGCCTCGCCCTCGCGTACATCATCACCGCGCTCGCCGGTGTGCCGCTGATCGGCCTCATCCTGGGCCCGGTCTTCAAGGAGAACCTCTCCTGGCGGACCCGTAACCCCGGCCGGAAGAAGGCCTACACCAAGGCGAGCTGGGCCTGGGGCCTGATCCTGCTCGCCAAGTGCGCGATCCTCTTCCCGCTGTACTGGTGGGCGGACACCACCCAGTTCGGCTGGGTGCTCGTCGCGCTGAAGATCCCACCGTTCCTGCTCGCGGTCTACCTGACGTGGGTCTTCCTGGCGAAGGCCCCGCCGCCGATCGACGTCTTCGCCGAGATGGAGGCGGAGGAGGCGGCCGAGAAGGCCCGCAAGGAGGCGGCCGCCGGGCAGCCGGAGGCATAGCCGGTGGCGCGTGGCTGGTAGCTCGTAGCTCGTTCACGGGGAAGGGCCCGGGACCTTGAGAGGTCCCGGGCCGTTCCCCGTACCCGTGCGCGCACGGGTAGGTGCGCTTACGCGCCCTCGTCGCGGCGGACCGAGAGGAGGTCCTCCAGCTGCTCCTCGCGGGCCTGCGCGGCCACGAAGAGCAGCTCGTCGCCGGCCTCCAGGGTCTCCTCAGCGCTCGGGGTCAGGACCCGGGAGCCGCGGATGATCGTCACCAGGGAGGTGTCCTGCGGCCAGGCCACGTCGCCCACCGCCGTGCCCGCGACGGCCGACTCCGGCGGCAGCGTCAGCTCCACCAGGTTGGCGTCGCCGTGGCTGAAGCGCAGCAGCCGGACCAGGTCGCCGACGCTCACCGCCTCCTCCACCAGGGCCGACATCAGACGCGGCGTCGAGACGGCGACGTCCACGCCCCACGACTCGTTGAAGAGCCACTCGTTCTTCGGGTTGTTCACCCGGGCGACGACGCGCGGCACGCCGTACTCGGTCTTCGCGAGCAGCGAGACGACCAGGTTCACCTTGTCGTCGCCGGTGGCCGCGATGACCACGTTGCAGCGCTGCAGCGCCGCCTCGTCCAGGGACGTGATCTCGCAGGCGTCGGCGAGCAGCCACTCCGCCTGCGGCACCCGCTCCACCGAGATGGCGGTGGGCGCCTTGTCGATCAGCAGGATCTCGTGGCCGTTCTCCAGGAGCTCGCCCGCGATGGAACGGCCCACCGCACCCGCGCCCGCGATTGCGACACGCATCAGTGACCGCCCTCCTCAGGACCCTCGGCGAAGGCCGCCTCGACCTTGGCGACCTCGTCGGTCCGCATCATCACGTGCACGAGGTCGCCCTCCTGCAGCACCGTCTGCGAGGACGGGATGACCGCCTCGCCCAGCCGGGTGAGGAACGCCACGCGCACACCCGTCTCGTCCTGCAGCTTGCTGACCTTGTGGCCGATCCAGGCGGGGGAGGTGTGCACCTCCGCCAGCTGCACGCCCCCGCTCGGGTCGCTCCACAGCGGCTCCGCGCCGGACGGCAGCAGCCGCCGCAGCATCTGGTCGGCGGTCCAGCGGACCGTCGCGACCGTCGGGATGCCGAGCCGCTGGTAGACCTCGGCGCGCCGGGGGTCGTAGATCCGCGCCGCCACGTTCTCGATGCCGAACATCTCGCGCGCGACCCGCGCCGCGATGATGTTCGAGTTGTCGCCGCTGCTCACGGCGGCGAAGGCGCCGGCCTCCTCGATCCCCGCCTCACGCAGGGTGTCCTGGTCGAACCCGACGCCGGTGACACGGCGTCCGCCGAAACCGGAGCCGAGGCGGCGGAAAGCCGTCGGGTCCTGGTCCACGACCGCGACGGTGTGCCCCTGCTGCTCCAGGGTCTGCGCGAGAGCGGCTCCCACTCGCCCGCAGCCCATGATGACGATGTGCACGTCCCCTTACCCCGCACTCCTGATCGTCTTGCTGACCTGCGAAAACACCCTGCTCACAACTTTCCTCACCCGACTGGCCCGGGCTGTGGCGGGCAGCGCCCTGCCGAGCTGCCCGATCCGAGCTTATGCGGCAACGGCTGACAGGACCGCATCCGAGGTCGCCGCGGGCCCGGTCCAGTGCGTCGTCACGTCGCCGGCTGGGAGATTCGGTGCGGATTGGGGGAGGTGGTGAGCCTGACGATTTCCTAACGCTTACGATCCTCTGCGTGCCCAAACTGACCGACCTGCCCAAACGGATCCTGATCGGACGGGCTCTGCGCAGCGACAAGCTCGGAGAGACCCTGCTTCCGAAGCGCATCGCCCTCCCCGTCTTCGCCTCCGACCCGCTGTCCTCGGTGGCGTACGCACCCGGCGAGGTGCTGCTCGTCCTGTCGATCGCGGGTCTGTCGGCCTACCACTTCAGCCCGTGGATCGCGCTGGCGGTCGTCGTCCTGATGTTCACGGTCGTCGCCTCCTACCGGCAGAACGTGCACGCCTATCCGAGCGGCGGCGGCGACTACGAGGTCGCCAACACCAACCTCGGTCCGAAGGCCGGTCTGACCGTCGCCAGCGCGCTGCTCGTCGACTACGTCCTGACCGTCGCCGTCTCGATCTCCTCCGGGATCGAGAACCTCGGCTCGGCCATTCCGTTCGTCGTCGAGAACAAGGTCCTCTGCGCCGTCGCCGTCATCCTGCTGCTGACGCTGATGAACCTGCGCGGGGTCAAGGAGTCGGGCAGCCTCTTCGCCATCCCGACGTACGTCTTCGTCGTCGGCGTCTTCATCATGATCGCCTGGGGCGCCTACAAGGGGATCGTCCTCGACGAGACCATGAAGGCCCCCACCGCCGACTTCGAGATCAAACCCGAGCACGAGGGCCTGGCCGGCTTCGCGCTGTTCTTCCTGCTCCTCCGCGCGTTCTCCTCCGGCTGTGCCGCCCTCACCGGCGTCGAGGCGATCTCCAACGGCGTCCCCGCCTTCCGCAAGCCGAAGTCGAAGAACGCGGCCACCACGCTGCTCCTGATGGGCGGCCTGGCCGTCACCATGTTCTGCGGCATCATCTTCCTGGCGCTCGCCACCGACGTGCGGATGGCCGAGAACCCCGCCCACGACCTGCTGAGCAACGGGCAGCCCGTCGGCGAGAGCTACGTACAGGACCCGGTCATCTCGCAGGTCGCCGCGGCGGTCTTCGGTGACGGAACGTTCTTCTTCGTGCTCCTCGCCGCCGCCACGGCGCTCGTCCTCTTCCTCGCCGCCAACACGGCGTACAACGGCTTCCCGCTCCTCGGCTCGATCCTCGCCCAGGACCGGTACCTGCCGCGCCAGCTGCACACCCGCGGCGACCGGCTCACCTTCTCCAACGGCATCGTGCTCCTCGCCGGCGCCGCCATGCTGCTGGTGTGGATCTACGGAGCCGACTCGACGAAGCTGATCCAGCTGTACATCGTCGGCGTCTTCGTCTCCTTCACCCTCAGCCAGACCGGCATGGTCCGGCACTGGAACCGGCACCTGCGGACCGAGAAGGACCCGGCCAAGCGCCGCCACATGATCCGCTCCCGCGCGATCAACACCTTCGGCGCCTTCTTCACCGGCCTGGTCCTCGTCGTCGTCCTCGCGACCAAGTTCACGCACGGCGCCTGGGTGGCCCTGCTCGGCATGGTCATCTTCTACGTGACGATGGCCGCGATCCGCCGCCACTACGACTCGGTGGCCGAGGAGATCGCGGCGGCCGAGGAGCGCCCCGACGAGTACGTCCGCCCCTCCCGCGTCCGCTCCGTCGTCCTCGTCTCGAAGCTGCACAAGCCGACGCTGCGCGCCCTCGCGTACGCGAAGCTGCTGCACGCCCACGAACTGGAGGCGCTGAGCGTCAACGTCGACCCGGTCGAGACCAAGGCGCTGCGGGAGGAGTGGGACCGGCGCGGGATCAACGTGCCGCTCAAGATCCTCGACTCGCCGTACCGCGAGATCACCCGGCCGGTCGTCGAGTACGTCAAGAACATCCGCCGCGAGAGCCCGCGGGACGCCGTTTCCGTCTACATCCCGGAGTACGTCGTCGGCCACTGGTACGAGCACCTTCTGCACAACCAGAGCGCCCTGCGGCTCAAGGGCAGGCTGCTCTTCACCCCGGGCGTGATGGTGACCTCGGTCCCGTACCAGCTGCGGTCCTCCGAGGCGGCGAAGAAGCGGGCCAGGAAGGGACAGGACTGGAACGCGCCGGGTTCGGTGCGCCGCGGCCCGGTCGAGAAGCGCGCGAAGGAACCGGCCGGAAAGGGCACGTAGACTGGTGGGCTGCCGCGCCACCTCTTCCTCTTTCCTCTGGAGTCACCCGATCATGCAGAACGCACCTGTTCCCTCGTTGGTCGGGGAAGAGTACGAGGTCGAGGTCGGCCCGGTGGCGCACGGCGGCCACTGCATCGCGCGGACGGAGGGCGGCCGGGTCCTCTTCGTCCGGCACGCGCTGCCGGGCGAGCGGGTCGTGGCGAAGGTGACGGAGGGCGACGAGACCTCCCGCTACCTGCGCGCGGACGCGGTCACGGTCCTGGAGGCCTCCAAGGACCGGGTGGCAGCCCCCTGCCCCTTCGCGGGCCCGGGCAAGTGCGGCGGCTGCGACTGGCAGCACGCCAAGCCGGGCGCGCAGCGCCGCCTCAAGGGCGAGGTCATCGCCGAACAGCTCCAGCGGCTCGCCGGGCTCACCCCGGAGGAGGCCGGCTGGGACGGCACCGTGATGCCGGCCGAGGGCGACAAGCTCCCGGCGGGCGAGGTCCCGCAGTGGCGCACGCGGGTGCAGTACGCCGTCGACGCCGAAGGGCACGCGGGCCTGCGGCGGCACCGCTCGCACGAGGTCGAGGTGATCGACCACTGCATGATCGCGGCGCCCGGGGTCACCGAGCTGGGTGTGGAGAAGCGCACCTGGGAGGGCATGGCCTCGGTCGAGGCGATCGCGGCGACGGGCTCGGGCGACCGCCAGGTGGTCCTGACCCCGCGTCCCGGCGCCCGGCTCCCGCTCGTCGAACTGGACAAGCCGGTCTCGGTCCTCCGCGTGGACGAGAACGACGGCGGGGTGCACCGGGTCCACGGCCGCCCGTTCGTCCGCGAGCGGGCCGACGACCGCACGTACCGCGTCGGCAACGGCGGCTTCTGGCAGGTCCACCCGAAGGCTGCCCAGACCCTGGTCCTCGCGGTCATGCAGGGCCTGATGCCCCGCAAGGGCGACACGGCCCTGGACCTCTACTGCGGCGTCGGCCTCTTCGCGGGCGCCATCGCCGACCGCGTCGGCGACCAGGGCGCGGTCCTCGGCATCGAGTCCGGCAAGCGCGCCGTCGAGGACGCCCGCCACAACCTCGAGGCCTACGACCGCGTGCGCATCGAGCAGGGCAAGGTGGAGACCGTCCTCCCGCGCACCCGGATCACCGAGGTCGACCTCATCGTCCTCGACCCGCCCCGCGCGGGCGCGGGCAAGCAGACGGTCAAGCACCTCGCGAGCCTGGGCGCCCGCCGCATCGCCTACGTGGCCTGCGACCCGGCGGCCCTGGCCCGCGACCTGGCCTACTTCAAGGACGGCGGCTACCGGGTGCGCACGCTGCGGGCGTTCGACCTGTTCCCGATGACGCATCACGTGGAGTGCGTGGCGATTCTGGAGCCGGTCCGGTAGGGCGTCCGAAGTGATCCGTATTCTGCTGGCCGAGGACATGCACATGGTCCGGGGGGCGCTGGCCGCCCTGCTGGGCCTTGAGGCCGACATGGAAGTCGTCGCGCAGGTGGCCCGGGGTGACGCCGTCGTCGCCGCCGCGCTCACCCACAGGCCCACCGTCGCGGTGCTCGACCTGGACATGCCCGGCGCCGACGGGCTCTCCGCCGCCCGCGACCTCGGAGCCGCGCTTCCCGACTGCCGGATCCTGATCCTCACCGCGCTGGGCCGACCCGAGGCCCTGCGGTCGGCACTCGCCGCCCGGGTGGGCGGGTTCATGCTCAAGGACGCCCAGCCGGATCAGCTTGCCGCCGCGATCCGCAGCGTGGCCGCGGGGGAGCACGTCATCGATCCGAGGCTGGCAGCCGCGGCGCTCACCGCCAAGGAGAGCCCGCTCACCCCTCGCGAAACCGACGTGCTCCGGCTGGCCGCCGACGGTGCCGAACTCGACGAAATCGCCCGCGACCTGCACCTCTCCCAGGGCACCGTACGGAACTACCTGGGCGCGGCCGTCGCCAAGCTCGATGCCCGCAACCGGCTCGACGCGGTACGGATCGCCCGTGATCAGGGCTGGTTGGGGTGACACGGCGTCATCCGGAGGGGGAGACGAGGACGGATCCCACGGATTCCAGGCGGACGGTCAGGACGTAGCCGCGCCCGTGCGGGGCAGGTCCGGCATCGAGGACACCGCCGAGCGCGGCCACTCGCTCCCTGAGGTTGCCCAGACCGTTGCCGCCGGTACTGTCGGCTCCCGCTTCGGTGCCTTCCGCCTGGGCCGGTGCGGGAAGCGCACGGCCGTCGTCCGCCACCCGCAGCAGTCCTGGCCCGAGATCCACCTCGCACCGCCGGGCTCCCGTCGCGTGCCGCAGCACGTTCGTCACGGCCTCCCGCAGCACCGTGGCGAACAGCGCCTCGGACACCCCCTCCACCGTGTTCGCCTCGCCGCGCACCCGCACGGCGACGCCCGCCGCGGCCAGTACCTTCCGTGCCGAGGCCACTTCCCCGCCCAGCGTGAGATCCGGTCCGTCTCCCGGTATGGCCCGAAGGTCCGCCAGCGCCCGGTCCGCCATCGCGGCAGCATCGGCGAGATGAGCCGCGGCCCGCTCCCGGTCGGGGTCGCGGACCGCCAGCTCGCCCTTCAGCGCAATCGCCGACAGCCCGTAGCCCAGCAGGTCGTGGACGTCCCGGGCGATGCGCCGCCGCTCTCGCGCCACGGCCAGCGCGGCCAAGGCCGCGCGGGCCTCCTGTACCTGGTGGACCAGGGCGGTGAGCAGGGCAAGGCCGTAGAAGACCAAGGCGATCACCACGATGTCCAGCAGGAGGAGCGCGGTGCCACCGGTTGTGGGCCCGTCCGTCCGTACCAGCACCGCGATCGCCGCCAGTGCGGTCAGCGCCCCGGCCGCCGGCCAGGCGGTGCGCCCGGGAAGCACGATCAGCACCGAAGCGGCCGCGAACGCCACCAGTTGGGGGTGCGGCCCGTCCGGAGCGGCCAGCACGCCCAGGGCGAGAGCGAGTTCCGCGCCCAGCGTCCACGCGGCGTACGGGGGGCGCACACCCGGCGGACGCGGCAAGGAGTGGTACGCCTGCAGTCCGACCACCGCCGTCAGCGCGGCCACGTACGCGACGACCCGCCCACCCGGGACCCCGGTACCGAGCAGGAAGGCCGTACCCACCACCAGGTACTCGAGGTGCGTGGCGACCACGATGGGCCACACCATCCTGGGCGTCAGGGCAGCCGAAGGGATGCCGGCCCCGTCGGCCGACTGCGCGGGCGGCGCGGCCCTCACGCGCTCCGTCGCCTTCCGTGCCACCGCCACCAGTTCTCGTGCGGCGGCCGTGCCCTGCCCGGCCAGCCGGGTGATCTCCGCCAGGGCCGTTCCCAGTACCGCGTCCAGGCTCCGCCCTGCGCGCTCCCGCTCGGCCGCGACCAGGGCCTCCGCCAGCGCGCCACGGGTGGAGCGAAGTTCGGTGTAGAGGTCGGTGAGCCGGGTCAGCGCATAGATGATCAAACCGTGGGCGAGGGCGTTGCCGATGCCGTTGAGCACGGAATGGAAGCCGCCGTCGCCGGGTGCGAGTAGCCCGGCGGCCAGCACGACGACCGTGAACAGGGCCCATCGGACGGGCCGTTCGACGACCAGCAGCACGGAGGCGCCGAGGAATCCGAGCAGGCCGGACCAGGGCGCGAGCAGGATCTGTGCGGCCAGGGTCCAGGCTCCGCGCAGCCGGCGCGTCGAGGGCAGGCAGGTGGCCAACTGGAGCAGCAGCATCGGCACGGCGGCCGGGCGCGGCAGGACGACACCGGGCTCGAAGGAGAATCCGAGGATGACGACGACGAGGATCACCGATACGACCGTCGGCGTCGGACCGGCGTCGGAATCGGGATCGGGATCGGTGACGGGGCCGGGCATGAGGTCACGTTAGAGGCACCCGCGTCCACCACATCCGCCCACCCATGTGAAATACACATCGGCCGGTGTGTCTCGCACTGCCGCCGACCCACCCCTGAACGGGATCGTCGACGTATGCGTACGACGTCGATACGGACCCTCACCACGATGGCCGCCACGATCACGATCACCTCCGCCGCGCTGCTTGCCTTCGCGGCCCCCGCTCACACGGCTGCTCCGACCCGCCTCGACTCCCTCGTCGACACCGCCGTCGCCGAGTACCTCGAGGACGACCGCATTCCCGGGGCGGCCGTCACCGTGGTGGCCGGCGGCCGGACGGTCCTGGCCAAGGGATACGGCGTCGCCGACATCCACGCCCGCACCCCGGTCGACCCGCACCGCACCGTCTTCTTCCTCGGATCGCTCGCCAAGCTGTTCACGGCCCAGGCGGCCTCCCAGCTCGTGGCCCGGGGCGCGGTCGACCCCCATGCCGACGTCAACGACTACCTCCAGGCGGTCACCGTCCCCGACACACACCCCGGACGCCCCGTCACCCTGGACCGGCTCCTCACCCACACCGCGGGCTTCGACAGCGACCTCATCGGCCGCAACAGGCCTCGCGCGACAGAGGTCGAACCGCTCGCCGAAAGCCTGGTGACGCGCCGTCCGCCCCGGGTCCGCGCCCCGGGCACCCTCGCCGCCTACGACAACTACGGCTACGCACTCGCGGGCCAGCTCGTCGCCGAGGCTTCCGGCCAGTCCTTCCCCGCCTACGTCGACGAGCACATTCTCAAGCCGCTGGGCATGACCCGTTCCACCTTCGCCCAGCCGCAGCCGGCCCCGATCGCAGCCGACCTCGCCCGCGGCTACCGCCCCGACGGCGCATCCGGCTGGACACAGGACAAGGGCCAGTACGGCGCGTGGAGCCCGGCCGGGCCCGGTGCGGTCAGCACCGCCGCCGACATGGGTCGCTGGATGACCGGGCAGCTCACCGACGACACACCGGCGAACCGCCTCATGCAGCAGGTGCACTACCGGCAGGATGCCCGCCTGCCCGGCCTCGGCTACGGGTTCGAGGAGTGGCGGCGCGGCGGGCAGACCGGCTGGTTCAAGGACGGCGACATCCCCGGCTTCCACGCCAACCTGCTGCTCGTCCCCGGTCACGATGTCGGGGTGTTCGTCGTCTTCAACGGCGACGGCACCGACGGGCGCGCCGCCTGGGACGGCAAGGACCTGATCAACCGGGTCGTGGCCGCACTCCTCCCGGACGGCCCGGCCACCGCCCCGAGCGCCACGACCGAATCCTCCGTCGACCCCTTCCTGGACTCGTATGCCGGCACCTACCGTTCGGCGCGGGTCAGCCGCACGGGCCTCATGGCGACGGAGGGCCTTGTCGGGGGCGTCACCGTCGAGAAGGACGGCAGGAACGGACTGCGCACCACCGGGCTCTCGCTCGACCCCGACCAGCCCGAACAGATCTGGCTCGCGCTCGGCGACGGCTTGTTCCAGGAGCGCGGCGGAAGCCGAGCGACGCTCGCCTTCGCCAAGGGCGGGGTGCTCGTCTCTTCGGCGCTGCCGTCGACGGCGTACGAGAAGCTGACATGGCGCCAGTCTCCGGTCCTGCACCAGGGACTGCTCGGCACCGGCGTCGCTGTGCTGCTCCTCGCCGCGACCGTCCTTCCCGCGACCGCCCTGGTACGGCGGCTTCGGGGTTCGGCCCCGCACCCGCCCGCGGCACGGGCCGCGAGGGCAACCGCCGTGGCGACCGGGCTGACCGCCGCCGCGTTCGCCGCCGCCCTCGCCGCGGTCGTCTCGGACAGCAACGCGATGATGGAAACGGTACTGTTGGGATCACCGCTGCTGTCCTCCGTCACCATGCTGGGCACGGCACTCGTGCCGCTGACGCTGGGCCTTGTGGCGGGGGCGATCGCGGCCTGGTTCCGCGGTTGGTGGAAGATCGCGGGCCGCGTCCTGTTCACCCTCACGGCCGCGGGCGCGTGCGCGATGACGAGCATGTTGGTCCAGTACCACCTGGTGGGCAGCCCGTTCGCCTGGCTGGCCGGCTGACACCCCGTACGAGCCACACGAGCCACATGACCACTCCTAGGCATGTCGTCCGGCTGTTGGCTCCGCGCGGTACGACGCAGCGGTCCGGGCTTCCGGAGCCCGGACCGCTCTTGGAGTGCCGTCCGTCAGAAGGAGGTCCAGGTGAAGGCGACCTGGTCGCCGTTCTCTATCTCGAACTGGCAGCCGCCGACCGGGGTCGGGGTGCCGTTCACCGAGATGCTCCAGTAGGCCGAGCCGCCCCCGCTCACGCCCTTCACGGTCTCCACCGCGTAGTCGTCGAAGGACGCGTACCAGGTGCCGTCCCAGGTGAAGCCGTTGCGCTTGGCCGCGTGGTCGAGGGCGGCCGTCGGGGTCGGGACCTTGGTGGCGTGCGCGGAGCCGTTGGTGCCGTCGCACTTGTGGGTGCCGCCGGTGGCGGTCGTGACGTCGTGGCCCCAGGTGAAGATCTTCTTCTGGAAGAGCAGGCCGTCGGGGCCCTGGACGGTGACGGTGACTCTCACCGGGGCGTTCGTGTACGTGGCCGCGGTCTCGGCCTGCGCGACGGCGGGTGCGGTGGTCAGGGCGAGGCCGAGCGCGGCGGTGGTCACGGCGGCGCGGCGGAGCAGGGTCGTGCGCATGGTGTGCCTTTCGGTAAGGGACGAGGTGGGTGGTGCGTGTTCATCCAGCCGTGGTGTCCGGGCTCGCGCCGCCCCGACCGGAGAACCTGATCGGGGCTTGGAAACGGGCCTTGCGGGCAGCGCGACGGAAGACGGTGAGGACGGCCGGTCCGGCCAGGGTGATGGCGACGAGGTTGGTGACGGCGCGGCCGGTGTCCCAGCCGAGCGAGGTCGCCAGGTCGAAGGCGATGTACCGCCGGAACTGCTCGGTGAACGGCAGTCCCGGCAGGTAGGCGATGGAGCTGTTCGGATCCAGGGAGAAGGGCCAGAAGGAGAGGTTCAGGAGGAAGCCGAACAGGTAGCCGGAGAGCGAGCCGTACACCGCGAGGAGGGCGACCTCCCGCCGCCCTGTGGCCTTCGGGAGGAGGCCCGCGAGCATGCCCACGAAGGCGCAGCCGAACATCTGGTAGGGCATCCACGGCCCCACGCCGCCGGTGATGAGCGCCGACGCGAAGAGCGAGGTGCAGCCGAGGGTGAACCCGAACCCTGGGCCGTACACCCGGCCTGCCAGCACGAGGATGAAGAAGACCGTCTCGATGCCGGCGGTGCCCGCCCCGAGGGGGCGGATCGCGGCGTTGACCGCGGAGAGCACGCCCAGCATGGCCAGGGCCTTGGAGTTGATGCCGCCTTCGGCGATCTCCGATATCACGACCGAGAGCACGATCACGAGCAGGACGCCGAAGATGAGGGGAGGGGCGTAGTTCGAGCCGAACTTCCCCGGTGCGACGAGGAACGGCCAGAAGAACGCGACGACGCCGAGGAAGGCCGCCATGGTGATGACGATCGCGGCCCGTGGGCGGATGCGGATGGCTGCGGGGGAGGGGCTCACGCGTCCGGGTCCGTTCCGTCGGCGTCGAGGACCGAGGCCAGTTGGTCCACGGTGAGGTAGGGCAGGGGAGCGAGGATCTTCGCCGTCTGCGGAGCGAAGACCGGGGAGGCGACGATGACCTCGGTGGTGGGGCCGTCGGCGACGATGTCCCCCTCGGCCATGACGACCACCCGGTCGGCGGCGCGGGCGACGAACTCCACGTCGTGGGTGGAGATGACGACCGTGCGGCCTTCTGCCGCGAGCCCGTCCACGATCTCGATCAGCTCGCCCTTGGCCCGGTAGTCGAGCCCTCGCGTGGGCTCGTCGAGGAGCACCACCCGAGGGGCGGCGGCGAGCTGGATCGCCAGGACGAGGGCGAGCTTCTGGCCCTCGGACAGATCGCGGGGGTGGGTGGTGTCCGGGATGCCGGGAGCGAGCCGGTCCAGGAGGGTGCGGGCCGGGATTCCGTCGGCCTTCACTCCGGATTCGGCGTCGGCCTGGTCGAGTTCCTGCTTGACGCTCTCCAGGTAGAGGAGGTCGGTGGGAGTCTGCGGGACCAGACCGACGAGGCGGCGGGCCTCGGTCGCCGAGACCTTCCGGGGGTCCGGGGTCTTCGGGTCGCCGGGTTCCCCGACCGAGACCGAACCCGCCTTGCGGGGGCCGGAGCCCTGGAGCGCCCAGAGCAGGGAGGACTTGCCGGAGCCGTTGCGGCCCATCAGGGCGGTGATCTCCCCGCTGCGGAGGTCGAGGTCGACCTCACGGACGGCGGGAACGCCCTGGTACGTCACGGTGATACCGCGCGCCGTCAGGAGGACGGCCCGGTCCGCGTCGGGCGCGCGCCGGACCGGCGGGGGCACGACACCTGTAAGCCGGGTCCGCAGCGGTGCCGCTGCCCGTCGGGCGTCGCGGATGGACAGGGGCAGCGGAGACCAGGCGGCGGTGCGGCCCAGCTCGACGATGGGCGGGGCGATGGACGACGTACGGAAGATGTCCGCAGGCGGGCCGGAGACGACTCGGCCGTCCCCGGGGAGGTGGATGACGCGGTCGGCGTACTGGACGACCCGCTCCAGGCGGTGTTCGGCGAGCAGGACGGTGACTCCGAGGTCGTGGACGAGCCGGGTGACGGCGGCCAGGACCTCCTCGGCGGCCGTCGGGTCCAGCGCGGAGGTCGGTTCGTCGAGGACCAGGATCCGGGGGTGCGCGGTGAGGACCGAGCCGATGGCGACGCGCTGCTGCTGGCCGCCGGAGAGTTCGTGGAGGGCTCGGTGGCGGAGGTCGGCCAGGCCGAGGAGGTCCAGGGTCTCCTCGACGCGCTTGCGCATCGTGGCCGGTGGGACCGCCAACTGTTCCATGGCGTAGGCGAGTTCTTCCTCGACGGTGTCGGTGACGAAGCCGTCGAGGGGGTCCTGGCCGACGACCCCCACCACGTCGGCGAGTTCGCGCGGCGGGTGGTCGGCGGTGTCCCGGCCGTCGACGGTGACCCGGCCGTGGAGGGTGCCGCCGGTGAAGTGCGGGACGAGCCCGTTGACGGCTCCGAGGAGGGTCGACTTGCCGACGCCGGTGTGGCCGACGACAAGACAGAGTTCGCCCTCCTCGACCGTCAGGTTCACGTCTCGCAGGACGGGCTCGGCCGTGTCCTCGTACTGGACGGTGACCTGGTCGAAGGTGATCACGTGGCTTCCTCGGCGCGCTGCGCGGGGACGGCCGGACGGACCGGCGGGCTGGGAGGCGGGGCCAGGAATCCGGCGGTCCCCGCGAGGAGGATCGCGGCGGCCGGGACCAGCGGGAGCGTGGGCCAGCTGAGCGGGTAGATGGACGGGTTGAGTTCGGCGGCGTTGAAGCCCGCGTTGCTGAAGAGGAGTACGGCGGACAGGACGCCGCAGCCGGCGACGGCCCATTCGGCTGCCTGCCAGGGGTCGGGGCGGTAGGTGGTGCGCGTGATACGGCGCCCGCCGAGGCGGAGCCCCGCCACACACAGCAGTCCGCCGGCCGCGAGTGCCGGGAAGCCGAGCAGCGTGGGGGCGGTGGCGTCGAGCAGTCCGTACGCGCCGGCGCACAGGCCGCACATGCCGAGCAGCATCAGGGCGCCGGTGGCCCGGCGCGAACGGCGGGTGGCCGTTCCGGCCCGGCCGTAACCGCGGGAGTCCATGGCTGCGGCAAGCCGCAGGGAGCGTTCCAGAGCGTCTTCGAGCACCGGGACGATGATGCCCCGCAAGGCACGCAGTCCCTTGGAACGCCCGGCGCGCAGGCGTCGGGCCCGATGAACGCGCTGGACGCTCTGCACCAGTTGGGGTGCCACGCTGATGGAGACGGTGACGGCGACGCCGAGTTCGTACAGCGCGCCGGGCAGGACCCGCAGGGCGCGCTTGGGGTTGGCGAGGGTGTTGGCGGCGCCGATGCAGCAGAGCATGCACGCCAGCCGGAGTCCGTCTGTGGCCGCGGAGAGCAGCGCTTCCAGGGAGACCGGTCCGCCGATCTGAATGCCGGCGTACCAGTCGGGAGTGGGGAGGTGGGGGAGGGAGAAGAGGAAGTGGTCGTGGGGGGTGATGCCCGTGGCGAAGACCGCGCGGAACACCACCCGGATCGCGACGACGGTGAGCGCCAGGTAGAGGTAGTACTTGAAGCCGCGTGCCCAGGGGGCCTCGGTGCGGCGCATGGTGATGACGTATCCGAGGACCGCCAGTACCAGGAACAGCAGCAGCGGGTTGTTGGTGCGGCTGACGGCGGTGGCGAGCGCCAGGGCCCAGATCCACCAGGCCACGGGATGCAGGGTACGGGGCAGGCGGCGGCCGCCCGCGTCCGGCGCGAGGCCGGAAGCGGACGGCTCGGCGGCTGCCGTGGTCGTGCGAGGCACGCGGCTACTCCGTACGACGGCGGCGCTTGGCCGCGAACACGGCGGCGGCGCCGATCACCAGGCCCAGGACACCGGTGATGACGGCGGGAACCCAGGAACCCGTGTCGTGGGCCGCGTCCGCCGCAGGTGCCGCGTCCACCACCTTGGGACCCGAGGCGGCCGTTTTGGGCGAAGCGGGTGGGGAGACGCTGTTCGACGGGCTCGGTGAGGAGGTCGTCGAAGGCGTCGGGCTGTTCGTCACCGAGGGGGCACTCGTCGAGGGAGACGCCGGACCGGTGGGAGGCGGGTTCTCCGGGGCGGGCCCGGTGTCGACGTTCGGCGGCAGCGGGGCTGCCGTCCGGGTGTCCTTGGGAACGGGCTTGCTGCCGCCGGTCGGCTTCGTGTTCTTGGCGCGCAGGTGGTCGGGGGTGACGGTCGGACGCCCCTCGGTGCCCTCGATGTTGGTGCCGCCGAAGATCCAGAGGTCGACGCTGCCGGGCTTGGGCTTGTAGAGCATCGCCCCGAGCTGGCTGTACGTCCAGGTGTTCTGGCCCGGGTCGGCGTGCCAGTACGACCAGTAGGCGGAGGCCGGCGGGGTCAGGACGCAGTCGTCCTGCTGGGGCGTCGGGTACTGCTTGCCGCCCTGGTGGCCGCTGTAGCCGATACGGCAGATGAAGGCGGGGCCGTCGTGGCCCGTGCCGGTGGTCCGCCAGCCGCCCTGGTTCAACAGCTCGTACCCGGTGGTGGGCGTCGTACCGCAGGAACGGTAGATCGGCCCGCCCCAGCGGCTGAAGTCGACCGCGAGGACCACACCGGAGGAGGTGGTGCACTGCCCCATCGGCTGGGGCGCGGCTCCGGCCGGGGCCGTGGTGCCGCTGAAGGCGGCCACGGTGAGCCCCAGCGCGGCTGTCGTACGGGCGAGGGTGCGGGTGCGGGTGCCCCGACGGGCGGTCATGCCTGACCGCCGTCTGTCTCGCGGCGGCGGCGCGCGGCATGGGTCGTGCCCCAGCCGGCGAGGACGAGGAGGACGGCGGCGAGGGCGAGTCCGGTGATCTGGGATCCGGTGGCGGCGAGACCGCCGCCGGAACCGGAGCCTCCGCCATCCTCGCCCGGGGTGATGATCACGGGTGTGGAGGCGCCGGGCCCGGTGATGCTCGGGACGGGTTCCGGGGTGGTGCCGCTCATGTCACGGGTCAGTACGCCGAAGGAGATACCGGTGGCGCCGCCGACCGCCTGGGCGGACGCGCGGACGTCCGATCCCGCCTGCCCGCCCTTGCTGACGTTGAAGCCGCCGTCCTTGTTCTGCTGCGAGGCCAGGAACTTCCGGGCCTTGCCGATCTCGGTCGCGTACTTGTCGGCATCGAGTGACAGGCCCTGGACGGCGAGCGCCGCCGAGTTCACGGAGTTGCCGGAGGCGCCGGTGAAGCCGCCGTCGGGGAGCTGCTGATCGGCGAGCCAGACGAGAGCACGGTCCACGGCCGCCTGCGTGTCGGCGTCGGGCAGCAGGTCCAGGGCCATGGCCGCCATCGCGGTCGAGTCGACCTCGATGGCGCTGGCCTCACCGATGAGGCTGGGCCAGGCACCGGTCGACGGGTCGCGGAGACCCTTGAGGTACGTGATCGGGTCGGCCGCGGCGGCCGTCTCGCCCGCCCTGACCTGGGCGATGACGCCGAGGGACTGGGAGAAGACCGAGGTGGCGTACGTGTAGTTGCCCTTGCCCGCGCACTTGCGGGGCTCGGCCGGCGTCGCGGCCTGGCAGGTGCCCTTGGCGAGCGCTGCGATCAGGTCCTTCCCGCCGAAGTCGCGGGGGTCGCGGCCCACGGACTCGGCGAGCACGGCGGTCTTGCCGATGAATCCGCCGCCCGCGTACTTCGTGTCTATCTTCGTCCAGTGGTGGACGCCACGGCCCGAGGCGTCCTTGCCGCCCTTGTCGAGGAAGTCGACGATGTTGCGCAGGGTGGCGTTGTCGTGGCCGGTGGCGGCGAGCGCGTAGGCGCCGTCGATGGTCAGGCCGTAGTCGGCGAAGCGGGGGCTGCCCTCGTAGTACCGGCCCTGGATCAGCCGCTTGTGGTCGGCGAGGTAGGCCGAGCCCTTCTTGAGGTCCGGTCCCTCACCGGCCGGGGGAGCGGTGGGCCCCGTCGTAGGCGGCGTGGTGGGCGGGGTGGTCGGAGGAGTCGTCGGGGGCGTCGTCGGCGGGACGGGCTCCTTCGTCGTGAGCGTCACCAGATCGCTCTTCGCCCCGGCGATGACGGCCGCGGTGGTGGCATAGAGCAGTGGGTCCGTGGTGCCCTCCTCGAAGGCGAAGGAACCACCGGGGAGCTGCTGGCGGGAGAGCCAGGAGACCGCGGCGTTCGCGTGGGCACGGTCACCCAGGGCACGCAGTGTCTGGGCCACCCAGCCGGTGGCGTACGCGCTGCCGGGGACGCTGTACGAGGCGGCCGGCCAGGCCCCTGTCTTGAACTGGGCCTTCTTGAGGGAGGAGCGGGCCTTGGTGACCACCGGGGTGTGGCCGCCGGCGCGCTGGAGGGCGAGCGTGACGAGCGCGGTGGTCGGTGCCTCGCTCTCGCACACCTGGCCGTCGAGGATCAGGAAGCTGGGGAACCCGCCGTCGTCGCACTGCAGTTGGGTCAGGCGCGCCACCGACTCGGCAGGCGGCGTCACTCCGCCGTTGAGCAGGGCGATGACGGCGAGGGTCTGCCCCTCGGTCTGTCCGGTGGTCCGGAAGTCGCCCTTGGTCGCGCAGCCGGGGACGGGCTGCGGCGCGTCCGAGCCGCTGAGGCAGACGTTCGCCATGAGGTCGCCGAGGAGGTCGTGGCCGCCGAAGGCGCGGGGGTCCTTGCCGGTGGCCTCGGCGACGAGCGCGAGGCGGGCGGCGGCGGTGGCGTCGGGCGCCTCGTCCTTCCCGGCGGGGTAGGCGTAGGCGTCGGTGTGTTCAGGCCTGGCGAGGAAGTCGGCGATTCGCCGGGCTGTGGGGTTCTCGTTGTCGAGTGAGGCCAGTGCGTAGGCGACCTCGGTGGTGGCGAGGTAGTTCGGCGTGGTGTCGCCGTCGTTGACGACGCGCTGCCCGTTGGTCAGCCGGTCGGTGAGCCAGCGGGTCGCGGCGGGCAGATCGACCGTGCCCGGGGGCACGTTGGGCGCCGGCGGATCGCTGGGGTTCGGCGGGTCGCCGCCCTCGGCCCGGACGTCGTCGGGGGTGAACGAGGGCCTGCCCTTGGTGCCGCCGATGTCCGTGCCGCCGAAGACCCAGGCGTCCACGTCACCGGGCTTGAGGGTGCGGGACATGGCGCCCAGCGGGCTGTACGTCCACTTCCGCTGGCCGGGTGAGGCGATCCAGTACGACCAGTAGGCGGTGGCCTGCGGGGTGAGGACGCAGTCCTCCTGGGCCGGAGTGGGGTACTGCTTACCGCTGTTGAACGAGCCGTTGCCTATGCGGCAGATGAACGCGGGACCGTCGTGCTCCGTTCCGGCCGTGCTGAACCCGCCGGAGCGCAGGAGTTCGTAGCCGGTCGTGGGAGTGGTGTCGCAGCCGCGCACCACAGGGCCGCCCCAGTGGCCGAAGTCGACGGCGACGATGGCGCCCTTCGTGCGGGTGCACTTCCCGATCGGGTCGGCGCTCGCCGGGGCCGCCGCCGTGAGGTGGGTCAGGCCCGCACCGAGCGTCAGAAAGGAGGCGGTCAGGACGGACAGAAGCCGCCGTCTCGCCCTCCACCACCGTCTCGCCTGCTGTTCGGTCCCCACCGCGGCCCCTCGTCTCTGCCGGGCGGCTGCGTGCGTGGCGATGCGCCCCGCACAGTGGAGATGCCATGGCGAGGCGGTGACGACCACGCCGTAGTCCGCGACGGCGTTCTTCGTACTGAGTCCCAGCCCCAGGCATTCCGACTCACCCGGGACGATCCGGGTCTACGGTTGCGGGTCAGCGCCGGAATTCGACCGGCTTCCCCTGGTGCTGATTGCTTGTCAGCCGGAGTGCAACACGGATCCGTTGAGACCGTCAAGATGGTGTCCGTCTCACGGGGATCCCCGGCACCGGCCCTCGCCCGCTCCCTGCGGCACCGCTGGCGGTACCTTGATCGTTCAGGTAGCGTCCTGGGCTGCCACATGGGGGAATCCGGTGCGAATCCGGAGCTGACGCGCAGCGGTATGAGACGGCGGGGGCCGTCTTTCGAGCCCGAATGCCCAGACGGCGATGCAGTACACGAAGCCGTACCACGCGTTCCGGACGGCGGCTCCCCGGCGATGCCCGGCCGTGCTCCGACACGGTGACGCGAGGTGTGCACTGGAGCGGCCGGCGTCCGCCGACTTCCAGGAGCAGGTCATGTCTCGTTCCCGTACCTCCCGTCGCCTCTCACTCGTGGTGCCGGCGGCGCTCGGCGCCCTCGCCCTCGGCACGCTTCCCGCTCTCGCGACCTCGACCCCCGCGCAGATAGCCACGTCCAAGACCAACGGCGTCGCGTACCTCAAGTCCCTTCAGGCGGCTGACGGTTCGTACGCCGGCTCGGGTCTGTCCAACGAGTGGGCGTTCAGCGCCTTCGCCGCGGCCGGCACGGCCGTCGTCGACGTGGCCCCGGGCGGAGACACCACCAAGAACGCCAGAACCGTCTACCGGAATCTGCTGTCGACGGCCGCCTGGCCCTCGGCGACCCCGGTCGTCACGGACTACGAGCGCGGAACGCTCAACGCGTACGCCGCGGGCATCGACCCGGCCCGTGTCTCGGCCTCACGCAACCTCATCGCGAACATCTACTCCTACTGGCAGACCGCGGAGCCGGGCTACTTCGGCCCGTCCGCGAACTTCAACGGCACGGTCTTCGCGGCCCTTTCGCTGGGCGGCGCGAAGACCCAAGGCGGCACCGCCCGCGTCCCGCAGGCACTCACCGACGCGATCGTCACCCGCCTCCGTGCCAACCAGCACAACGACGGCGGCTGGACCTACCAGAAGGTCGAGGGCAACCCCACGGGTCTCGCCTCGGCGAGCGACATCGACATGACCGGTGCCGGGATGGCCGCCCTGTGCGTCTCCGGCGTCCCCAACACCGACACCGACGTCGTCCAGGCCAAGAACTTCCTCAAGGGCAAGCTGGTCGCCTCCTCCGGCGCCTTCAACTCCCTCTACGGGGTCAACACCAGCTCCAACGGCTGGGGCATCGCGGGCCTCAACGCCTGTGGTTTCAACCCGCAGTCGGCCGACTTCACCACGATCAGCGGCAAGACGCCGGTCGACTTCCTCATCGCCAACCAGTACAACCCGGCGGGCGGATTCAAGTACAAGCCAGCCGACACCGTTCCCTCGGCCTATTCCTCCATCGACGCGCTGCGCGCGGTCGCCGGCGGCGGCTTCACCACGGCCCCGCCGGTCCCGGTCACCCCCGGGGCCACCCAGTGGGTCGCCCAGCCCACCTTCACGGCGGGCACCGCCACCAAGCTGGCCCTGACCGTCGACGACGGCGCCGGCAACCTCAAGGTGTGCTCGGTGTCCTTCACGCCCACGGGGACGACCACGACGCTCGGCGATGTTCTCGCCGCCGCGACGAGCGCCGCGAGCCCGACCGGCTGCGTCACCTCCGTGACCCCGGCGTCGGGAACCGGCGCGATCACCGAGGTCAACGGCAAGGCCAACAGCGGCTCGAACACCTGGAAGGTCAGCGTCGACGGCTCCTCGTTCGCGGGCGCCCTGCGCGAGAAGACGATCAACGTCGGCGACACCATCGCGCTGCGCTGGGGCGCCTGAGGCCCCAGGGGGTGGGGGCCCGCTGCCGGGCCCTCACCCGCCGCGGCGCCGGACCGGGAGCACTCGGGAAGTGGCCTGCGGCGTCGGCTCGGACCGGATGCCGGGCCGTTCTGGGCGCCTCTGAGTCCCACGAACCACCAGCAGGAGGACGGAGAAGGAATGGCCGCCAGGAGCGAGCCCACGACCATGACAGTCGACGGCCGGCCCATGGTCCTGCTCAGCGAGCAGGAATACGAGGCCCTGGTCTCGTCCCGGCGCCAACTGGGCTCGCAGGTGGCCCGGTTGGCCAAGGTGCGCGAAGCGCTCCTCGACGTGGTCGAGCTCGCCGAATCCCTCGGAACGGCCCTACTCGACCGACGGAACCAGGCGGTCACCGGCGAGGGCACAGCGGACGACATCGGCGCGGACGGCGCGGTGGTCCTCCTCGGCGAGACACACCGGCGCCTCGACCGCGCCCGTCGAGCCGCCGGCATGCGGAAGTCGACGACGGATCTCACCCCGGAGAGGTAGGGCGACGTCTGTGCTCTCGCTGTCCGTCCGGGTCGGTCAGCCGACCGTGTCGTCGGAGCAGGGCCTGAGCAGATACGTGTCCATGATCCAGCCGTGCTTCGCCCTGGCCGCGGCGCGTGCCCGACGGATGTCGTCGGCGACCTCGTCGAGCGGGCCGGAGATCAGGATCTCGTCCGGGGTACCGAGGTAGGCACCCCAGTAGATCCACGTGCCACCGCCGGCGAACTGCCGGAACGACTCGTGAGCATCGAGCATGACGACGATGTCTCCGTCGTCGTTGCCCACTGTCTCGGCCAGCCTTCGTCCGGGCGTGATATGGATCGGGCGGCCCACCCGGTTGAGGCCGACGCGGTGGCGCGCCGCCAGCGTGGACACGCTGCTGACCCCCGGGACGACGTCGTAGGTGAACGTCACGTTCCCGCGGGCCGCGATCTCCTCCAGTACGGCGAGCGTGCTGTCGTACAGCGAGGGGTCGCCCCACACCAGGAACGCTCCGCGCTGCCCGGTCGCGAGTTCCTCGCGGATCAGCCGCTCGCAGATGTCGGCGCGCCGTCGCCGCCACTCGTGGACGGCGTCGGTGTAGCCGCCCCGGGCGCCCTGTGCGCGGTCGCGCCACGGATCCTCGGCCTCGACCACGCGGTGCGGACCGGGGACGTGTTCGGCCAGCATGGCCCGTCGGAGGCGGGTGAGGGACGACTTCTCCTCGCCCTTCTCCAGAACGAAGAAGACGTCCGTCCTCCGCATGGCCTTCACCGCACCGAGCGTCAGTTGGTCGGGATCCCCGGATCCGATCCCGATCACCGCGATGTGCCTCGTGCCGTCCAACGCTGCTCCCCCTTCGATGCCACCGATCCCCTCCACCCTGCGGACCCGTCCGGAACGCATCCGGTGAGGGCGGACCGGGCCAGGTTACGGAACGGCCCGCGCCGGTCGCCCGGCCGGTGTGGTGACAGGGGGAACACGAAGGAGGGCGGGAAGCCTCCACGCCTCCCGCCCTCCAGTCGCACCCACCGGCCCCTGACCCGATGGTTGCGCGCCGCCCAGGGCCCTCAGCCCGGGCTACCGGGTCTCTCCTCCCGGTCGTACGTGTGGAACCCACGCCCCGCCTTCCGGCCGAGCAGCCCCGCCTCGACCATGCGCATGAGCAGGGGCGGTGGGGCGTACAGGGGTTCCTTGAACTCGTCGTACAGCGACTCGGCGATGGAGGCGACCGTGTCGAGGCCGATCAGGTCGGCCAGCCGGAGCGGGCCCATCGGGTGGGCGCAGCCGAGCTCCATGCCGCGGTCGACGTCCGTGGCGGTCGCGAAGCCCGACTCGGTCATGCGGATCGCGGAGAGCAGGTAGGGAACGAGCAGGGCGTTGACCACGAAGCCGGCCCGGTCGTGCGAGTGGATGACGGTCTTTCCGAGGGTGTGGGTGGCGAACTCCGTCACGGCACCGGTCACCTCGGCGGAGGTGTGCAGGGTGGTGACGACCTCGACGAGGGGGAGCACGGGTACGGGGTTGAAGAAGTGCAGCCCGACGACCCGGTCGGCCCGGCCGGTGGTCATGCCCAGCCGCATCACGGGGAGGGAGGAGGTGTTCGTGGCCAGGATCGCCGCCGGATCCTCGACGATCTTGTCGAGGGCGGTGAACACCGCCGTCTTGACGTCGGCGTCCTCGGTGACGGCCTCGACGACGAGCTGCCGGTCGGCCAGATCGGCGAGTTCGGTTGTGGTCGTGATCCGGTCGAGGGCGGCTTCGGCCGAGGAGCGGTCGAGCTTGCCTCGCTGGACGGCTCGTTCGAGGGAGACGGCGATCCGCTCGCGGGCGGAGGTGGCGGCGGGGCCGGTCGCTTCGCAGAGCAGGGTGTCGAGACCGGCTCGCGCGCACACCTCGGCGATACCGGCGCCCATCTGGCCGCCACCGACGATCCCTACGCGGCGGATGTGGGCGGCGCTCATGCCGTCGCTCCCGTGGTGGCGGTCCGGACGAGGTGGCGCGTGTAGGCCTCGGGGGTGAAGAAGAGGGGCAGTTCGGCGGCGAGCGACGTTCGCTCGAAGAGTTCGCGGATCTCGTCGAGCGCGGCCCACGGGTACTCCGCGCCGAGCCGTGCCAGCTCCTCGTCGAGGACCAGGAGCACATCCTCCCGGTCGATCACCCGGTGGCGCAGCCACTGCCAGATCTGGACGCGGGCGATCTCGGCGGTGGCGGCGTCCTCCATCAGGCCGTCGATGGCGACGGCGCCCTGGCCGCGCAGCCAGGCGTCGAAGTAGCGCAGGGTCACGGCGATGTTGGTGCGCACCCCCTCCGCGGTGGGCGGGCCGCTGATCCGGCGGACGGAGAGAAGGTCCGCCGCCGTGGTCTCCACGTCGTCGCGGGTCCGGTGGATCTGCTCCTGCTGCCGGCCCAGGACGTTGTCGAAGACCTCCCGGCAGACGGGGACGAGCCCCGGGTGGGCGACCCAGGAGCCGTCGAAGCCGTCCTCGACCTCACGTTCCTTGTCGAGTCGCACCTTGGCGAGGGCGGCCTCGTTCGCATCCGGGTCCTTGCTGGGGACCTGGGCGGCCATGCCGCCGATGGCGTGGGCGCCGCGCCGGTGACAGGTGCGGACGAGGAGTTCGGTGTAGGCACGCATGAACGGGGCGGTCATGGTGACCTTCGCCCGGTCGGGCAGGAGGAAGTCGGTGCGGTGGCCGAAGGTCTTGATCAGGCTGAACAGGTAGTCCCAGCGACCGGCGTTGAGGCCGGCGCTGTGCTCGCGCAGTTCGTGGAGGATCTCCTCCATCTGGAATGCGGCGGTGATCGTCTCGATGAGGACGGTGGCGCGGACGGTGCCCCGCGGGATGCCCAGGAGTTCCTGGGCGAGGAGGAACACGTCGTTCCACAGGCGTGCCTCGTAGTGGTTCTCCAGCTTGGGGAGGTAGAAGTACGGGCCGTGGCCGGCGTCGATCTGCCGCTGGGCGCAGTGGAAGAAGTACAGGCCGAAGTCGACGAGCGAGGCGGGGACCGGGCGGCCGTCGAGCTCCAGGTGCGACTCGTCGAGGTGCCAGCCGCGCGGGCGGACCATGATGGTGGCGGGGCTCTTCCCGAGGCGGTACTCCTTGCCCTCGGGTGTCGTGAAGTCGATGCGCCGCTCGATCGCGTCGAGCAGGACCAGCTGCCCGCCGATGACGTTGTCCCAGGTCGGGGCGGTGGCGTCCTCGAAGTCCGCCATCCACACCCGGGCGCCGGAGTTGAGCGCGTTCACGGCCATGCGGCGCTCGGGCGGGCCGGTGATCTCGACGCGGCGGTCGGTCAGGCCCGGCGCGGGAGCGGCGACCTTCCAACTGCGGTCGGCGCGGACGTCCGAGGTGGCGACGGGGAAGTCGAGCGGTGTTCCGGCGGCGAGCCTGATGGCCTGACGGCGGCGCTCCTTGAGGAGCCACTGGCGGCGCTCGCCGAAGGCGGAGGCCAGCTTGCCGACGAAGTCGAGGGCGGCGGGGGTGAGGATCTCGTCGTGGCGGTCACCGGGGGCGGCCAGGACACGGACCTGACGGGTCGGGGCGCTGATGGTCATCGGACTCTCCTGAGCTGCGAGGGGAACGGGGGCGGGCGGAGACGGTCGCTCGCCCCCGTTCGGCCGGGACGCGAACTGTCCGGTCGCGGTCACGGTGTTGCTTAGTGGAACTGCTCTTCCTCCGTGGAGCCGGCGAGGGCCGTGGTGGAGGAGGCCGGGTTGACGGCGGTGGAGACCAGGTCGAAGTAGCCCGTGCCGACCTCGCGCT
Source organism: Streptomyces sp. NPDC014870 (assembly GCF_043081505.1). Classification (NCBI taxonomy): domain Bacteria; kingdom Bacillati; phylum Actinomycetota; class Actinomycetes; order Kitasatosporales; family Streptomycetaceae; genus Streptomyces; species Streptomyces sp. NPDC014870. Next base: position 59,736 of record NZ_JBIBWQ010000015.1, on the reverse strand, counting down.
GGTGCTTGACGGCGGTGAAGCCCTGGGCCTGCGCGGCGAACTCGCGCTCCTGGAGGTCGACGTAGGCGGTCATGCCGTGCTCGGCGTAGCCGCGGGCGAGGTCGAACATGCCGTGGTTGAGGGAGTGGAAGCCGGCCAGGGTGATGAACTGGAACTTGTAGCCCATCGCGCCGAGTTCACGCTGGAACTTGGCGATCTGGTCGTCGTCGAGCGCGGCCTTCCAGTTGAAGGAGGGCGAGCAGTTGTACGCGAGCATCTGGTCCGGGTACTGCGCGTGGATCGCCTCGGCGAACTCGCGGGCCTGCGCCAGGTCCGGGGTGCCGGTCTCGACCCAGATGAGATCGGCGTACGGGGCGTAGGCGAGACCGCGGGCGATGACCGGGCCCATGCCGTTCTGGACGTGGTAGAAGCCCTCCGAGGTGCGCTCGCCGGTGACGAACGGGGCGTCGCGCTCGTCGATGTCGCTGGTCAGCAGGGTGGCGGCGAGGGCGTCGGTGCGGGCGATGATCAGAGTCGGGGTGTCCGCGATGTCGGCGGCGAGCCGGGCCGCGTTGAGCGTGCGGATGTGCTGCGAGGTCGGGACGAGGACCTTGCCGCCGAGGTGGCCGCACTTCTTCTCGGAGGCGAGCTGGTCCTCGTAGTGGATGCCGGCCGCGCCCGCCGCGATCATCGCCTTGGTCAGCTCGAAGGCGTTCAGCGGGCCGCCGAAGCCGGCCTCGGCGTCGGCGACGATCGGGGCCAGCCAGTCGGTGGTGTCCGTGCCGCCCTCGGCGGTGGCGATCTGGTCGGCGCGCAGCAGGGCGTTGTTGATCCGGCGTACCACCTGCGGGACGGAGTTGACCGGGTAGAGGCTCTGGTCGGGGTAGGTGTGGCCGGCCTGGTTGGCGTCGGCGGCGACCTGCCAGCCCGACAGGTAGATCGCCTGGAGCCCGGCCCGGACCTGCTGCACGGCCTGGCCGCCGGTCAGCGCGCCGAGCGCGTGCACGTAGTCCAGGTCGTGCAGCTGCCGCCACAGGCGCTCGGCGCCGCGCCGGGCCAGGGTGTGCTCCTCACGGACGCTGCCGGAGAGCCGGACCACGTCCTCGGCGGAGTACGTGCGCTCGATCCCCGCCCAGCGGGGGTCCGTCGCCCAGCGCGCGGCCAGGTTCGCCGCGGCCGCCGTCGTCGTATTCGTGTCTGCCATGACCGTCACCGTCTCCTTCGGTCGTGCTTTGCCAATGCCGCCATGGTTCTGTGCGGTCTGGCACTAAGTGTCTTGTCAAGGGAGCGCGGCCCGCCGGTGCCCGGACGGGCGGAGATGAGCAATCTGTGCCGATCCGGGGTGTGCTTAGGCCGGGATTGCCGAAGTCAGGGCATGAATCGGGTCCCGATCTTGCCCTGGACCTGTCGGGTCCGGCGGGCCGCACTCAGACTCTGGCACTGGCACCCAGTGCCATCAACCGTGGACCCGTGCCAAGTTTTGCGAATCATTCCGCTGCGTTTTGCCAAGCTTGCCAATGGTGCGGGCGAGTCCGGCTGACATACGCTGACGCCGAGGTCCTGAACGATCGGGAGGCCGAGGGTGAGCAAGACGTACGCGGGGGCACGGCTGCGGCGACTTCGCGAGGATCGCGGAATGAGCCAGGCCGAGCTGGCGCGCACCCTCGCCATCTCTCCCAGCTACCTCAACCAGATGGAGCACGACGCCCGACCGCTCACCGTGCCCGTGCTGCTGCGCCTCACCGAGGCCTTCGGCGTCGATCCCGGCTTCTTCTCCGAGCGGGACACCAGTCGCCTCGTCGCGGACCTCCGTGAAGCACTGTCCGGAGAGCTCGCCGCGGCCCGGGTCTCCCCGTCCGACCTCACCGACCTGGCCGCACGGATTCCGGCGGTCGCCCACGTCCTGGTCGACCTGGGGCGGCGCAACCAGCGTCTCTCCGAACGCATCGCCGACGCGGCGGACCCGCGTGGATCGGACCCGGAGCTGCCGCGCTCCCCGCACGAGGAGATCCGAGACTTCTTCTACCGTCGGCAGAACTACCTCCACGAGACCGATCTCGCTGCGGAGGCACTCGCGGCGGAGATCGGCATCAGGCCCGGCGACATCATCAGTGCCCTGAGCGGGCGGCTCTCCGACCGGCACGGCGTCCGTTTCTCCACCGAGACGGGAGACAGGCTGCACTCCTACGACGAGAAGACCCGCACCCTGCGGCTGTCCACCCGTCTCCGCCCCGGTCAGCGCGCTTTCCGCATGGCCACGCAGCTCGCGCTGCTGGAGTACGGGGACGGCCTGGACCGACAGGCGGCCGAGGACTTCCCGCCGGGCGGCCCGGCCCACCAGCTGGCGCGCATCGGCATCGCCAACTACTTCGCCGCCGCGCTGATCCTCCCCTACGGGGCGTTCCACGCGGCGGCGGAGGAGTTCCGGTACGACATCGAACGGCTCACCGACCGCTTCGGGCTCGGCTACGAGACGGTCTGCCACCGCCTCAGCACCCTTCAGCGCCCCAGGCTGCGCGGTGTCCCCTTCTCGTTCGTCCGCGTCGACCGGGCGGGCAACATGTCCAAACGGCAGTCCGCCACCGGGTTCCACTTCTCCCGGGCCGGCGGCACCTGCCCGCTGTGGAACGTGTACGAGGCGTTCGCCGCACCGGGCCGTATCCACGTCCAGATCGCCGCCATGCCCGACGGGCAGCGCCACCTGTGGACGGCCCGCGCCGTCACCCGGCACCGGGGCGGCTGGGGCGAGCCCGGAAAGACCTTCGCGATCGGCCTCGGTTGCGAGATCCGCCACGCCCACCGGCTCGTGTACTCGGACGGACTCGACCTCGACAACGTGGCCGCCGCCACCCCCATCGGCATGGGCTGCCGCGTCTGCGAGCGCCTCGACTGCCCCCAGCGCGCGGCCCCGCCCCTCGGGCGCCCGCTCAGGATCGACCAGAACGCCAGCACCTTCGTCCCGTACCCCGTCGCCGATCCTCCGGCCTGAGCCGTGGATCAGGGCAGGAGGAACGCCTCGGCCGTCGACACGGGGTCTCCCGCCCCGACCCCGTGGAGGACGTGCGCCAGAACCGCCGCGCCAGGGGTGGGGCTGGACTTACTAGGACGTCCAACTATATGTTCGTGGCGAGCCCGCGGTGCAGGGAAGCCGGTGTGATTCCGGCGCGGTCCCGCCACTGTGACCGGGGAGTGTGCTCTTCCAGCAGGTCAGGCCACTGACGGAAACCATCCGTCGGGAAGGCCGGAGAGCATGCGCTGATCCGGGAGTCAGGATACCGGCCGTGGGGTGTTCCGTGTTGTCCACGAGGATGGAGCAGACACGCATGGCACCGGTACGTGACCACGACCCTGGTGATCCGGCGGAGTACCCGAACCCCGAGGCCCTGTCCCCGCGTTCGTGACTCGACGAGGGCGTCCTCGCCCTCCCCTGTCTCGCGGAAGGACCCGCGTGCGCGCGCCCCGATCGGTGCGTCCTCGCGGCCCTCGCCGCGCCTTCCTCGGATCCGTACCTGACGAGAGCAGGCTTCGATGGTCCGCGAACTCACCCATTTCATCGGCGGAAAGCACACCGCCGGCACGTCCGGTCTCTTCGCCGACGTGTACGACCCCAACACCGGCGCCGTCCAGGCCAGGGTGCCCCTGGCCGGGCGCGCCGACACCGAGGCGGCGATCGCCGACGCGGAGGAGGCCCAGCGCGAGTGGGGCCAGTGGAACCCGCAGCGACGCGCCCGCGTCCTGCTGCGGTTCCTCCAACTCGTCGAGGGCGAAAGGGAATCCCTCGCCCGACTGCTCTCCGCCGAGCACGGAAAGACCGTCGCCGACGCCCACGGCGACCTGCAACGCGGCCTGGAGGTCGTGGAGTTCGCCGCCGGGATCCCGCACCTTCTCAAGGGCGAGTTCACCGACAACGCCGGTACCGGCATCGACGTGCACTCGCTCCGCGGCCCGCTGGGCGTCGTCGCCGGGATCACCCCCTTCAACTTCCCGGCGATGATCCCGCTGTGGAAGGCGGCACCGGCCCTGGCCTGCGGAAACGCGTTCATCCTCAAGCCCTCCGAGCGTGACCCCTCCGTACCGCTGCGGCTCGCCGAGCTGTTCCTGGAGGCCGGACTGCCGCCCGGTGTGCTGAACGTGGTCAACGGCGGCAAGGAGGCCGTCGACACCCTCCTCGACGACCCCCGCGTCCAGGCCCTCGGCTTCGTCGGCTCCACCCCGATCGCGGCGCACATCTACGCCACCGCGGCCGCGAACGGCAAGCGCGCCCAGTGCTTCGGCGGGGCCAAGAACCACATGATCGTGATGCCGGACGCCGACCTCGACCAGGCCGCCGACGCGCTGATCGGCGCCGGCTACGGCTCCGCGGGCGAGCGCTGCATGGCGATCTCCGTCGCCGTCCCCGTCGGCGAGGAGACCGCCGACGCGCTGGTGGCGAAATTGAGGGAGCGCATCGCCTCCCTGCGTATCGGCACCTCCGACGACCCGGACGCCGACTTCGGTCCCCTCGTCAGCCGGGACGCCCTGGACCGGGTCGACCACTACGTCGGCATCGGCGTCGACGAGGGAGCGGAACTCGTCGTCGACGGACGGGGGTTCACCCTTCCCGGACACGAGAACGGCTTCTTCGCCGGAGCTTCGCTCTTCGACCGCGTCACCCCGGACATGCGGATCTACCAGGAAGAGATCTTCGGCCCGGTCCTCTGCGTCGCACGGGCCGCCGACTACGAGAGCGCGCTCCGGCTGCCGAGCGAGCACCCGTACGGCAACGGCGTGGCCATCTTCACCCGCGACGGCGACACCGCCCGCGACTTCACCCGCCGCGTCAACACCGGCATGGTCGGCGTCAACGTCCCCATTCCGGTGCCCGTGGCTTACCACACGTTCGGCGGCTGGAAGCGATCCGGATTCGGCGACCTGAACCAGCACGGGCCGGACGCCGTCCGCTTCTACACCCGCACCAAGACCGTCACCTCGCGCTGGCCCTCCGGGGTCAAGGAAGGCGCGAGCTTCACCATCCCGACGATGGGATGACCGCCATGACCACTTTCACCGAGGACCAGCTCGCCCTCGCCGAAGTCACCCTCGACTTCGCCCAGGAACAGCTCGCCCCGCACGCCGTGGCCTGGGACCAGGACAAGCACTTCCCCGTCGACGTCATCCGCAGGGCCGCCGCGCTCGGCCTCGGCGGTGTCTACGTACGCGAGGAGCACGGCGGCTCCGGACTCACCCGCGCCGACGGCGTCCTCGTCTTCGAGACCCTGGCGACCGGCTGCCCCTCGATCGCCGGATACCTCTCCATCCACAACATGGTCGCCTGGATGATCGACCGGTACGGAGACCCCGCCCAGCGGGCCCGATGGCTCCCCGGCCTCTGCTCCGCCGAGACCCTGGGCAGCTACTGCCTCACCGAACCCGGGGCGGGCTCGGACGCCGCCGCACTGCGCACCCGCGCCGAACGGGACGGCGACCACTACGTCCTGACCGGAGTGAAGCAGTTCATCTCCGGCGCAGGAGCCTCCGACCTGTACATCGTCCTGGCCCGCACCGGAGGGGGTGGCCCCGGTGGGATCTCCGCCTTCGTAGTCGAACGTGCGGACCCGGGTGTCTCCTTCGGCGCGAACGAACGCAAGATGGGCTGGAACGCCCAGCCCACCCGCCAGGTCGTTCTCGACGGCGTGCGGATCCCCGCCGACCGGCGCCTCGGCGCCGAGGGCGACGGTTTCCGCATCGCCATGCACGGCCTCAACGGCGGCCGCCTCGGCATCGCCGCCTGCTCCCTCGGTGGCGCGCAGAGCGCCCTCGACAGAAGCCTCACCCACCTCGCCGACCGTGAGGCCTTCGGCGCACGACTGCTCGACGCCCAGGCCCTGCAGTTCCGGCTGGCCGACATGGCCACCGAACTCACCGCCGCCCGCGCACTGGTACGGCAGGCCGCCGAGGCCCTCGACCGCGGTGACCCGGGAGCGGTGCAGCTCTGCGCCATGGCCAAGCGGTTCGCGACCGACACCGGGTTCTCCGTCGCCGACCGCGCCCTCCAACTGCACGGCGGCTACGGCTACCTGAGCGAGTACGGCATCGAGAAGATCGTCCGCGACCTGCGGGTCCACCGGATCCTGGAAGGGACCAACGAGATCATGAACGTCATCGTCGCGCGCGGCCTGACGGAGAGTCTCCGATGACCGAGGACGTGCTCGTCAGGACCGAGGGCCGGACGGGCCGTCTGATCCTCGACCGCCCCCGGGCGCTGAACGCGCTCACCCATCCCATGGTGCTGCGCATCGAGGAGGCGCTCACCGCCTGGAGGGACGATCCCGCCGTCGAAGTGGTGGTGATCTCCGGCGCGGGGGAGCGGGGACTGTGCGCGGGCGGCGACATCCGGGCCATCCACGAGGACGCGCGGGCGGGAGGCACAGCCTCGGCGGACTTCTGGCGGGACGAGTACCGGCTCAACGCGCTCATCGCCCGCTACCCGAAGCCGTACGTCGCCCTCATGGACGGCATCGTGATGGGCGGCGGCGTCGGCGTCTCGGCCCACGGCACCGTGCGGATCGTCACCGAGCGTTCCCGCGTCGCCATGCCGGAGACCGGCATCGGCTTCGTACCCGACGTCGGCGGCACCTACCTCCTGGCTCTGGCGCCCGGCGAGCTGGGCACCCACCTCGCCCTGACGGGGGCGCCCGTCGGCGCCGCCGACGCCCTGCTGTGCGGGCTCGCCGACCACTTCGTACCGTCCGAACGGCTCGACCGGCTGGTGGCGGACCTCTCGCGGACCTCCGTGCACGACGCCCTGGCCGAGCACGTCGGCCAGGCACCACCCGGTGAACTGGCCGCCCGCCGGGAGTGGATCGACCACTGCTACGCCGCCGGCACCGTCGAGGAGATCGTCGACCGACTCGTCGGAAGTGGTGTGCCGGCCGCCAAGGAGGCTGCCACCACCCTGGCCACCAAGTCGCCGACCGCGCTCAAGGTGACGTTGACGTCGCTGCGCCGCGCCCGCTCGCTCGGCCCGCTGGAGCGGGTCCTGGAGCAGGAGTACCGCGTCTCGTGCGCGGCGCTGACCTCGCCCGACCTGGTCGAGGGAATCCGGGCCCAGGTCATCGACAAGGACCGTGACCCCCGCTGGTCCCCTGCCCAGCTCGCAGGTGTCACAGACGAGGACGTGGCCCGCTTCTTCACCCCGCTCGGAGCCGACCGTGAGCTGCGGCTCACATCCCCCGACCCGCTTCAGGAGGTGCCCTGGTGACCCCCGTCATCGGCTTCATCGGCCTCGGCCACATGGGCGGCCCCATGGCCGCCAACCTCGTCGCCGCCGGCCATCGCGTGCTCGGGTTCGACCTCGTCCCGGAGGCTCTGGACACCGCCGCCGCGGCCGGGGTCGAGACGGCGGACTCGGCACGGGCGGCCGCCGCCGCAGCGGACGTCGTGATCACGATGCTGCCCGCGGGCCGCCATGTCCTCGCCCTCTACCGGGATGAGGGCCTCCTCGCGGCCGCCCGGCCCGGCACCCTGTTCATCGACTGCTCCACCATCGACGTCGCCGACGCGCGCGCCGCCCACGAGGCCGCCGTGGCCGCCGGGCACCGCGCCCTGGACGCCCCCGTGTCGGGCGGTGTCGTCGGCGCCGAGGCCGCCACCCTCACCTTCATGGCGGGCGGCGGAGAAGCCGAGTTCACCGAGGCCGAACCGCTGCTCGCGGCCATGGGGAAGCGAGCCGTGCACTGCGGTGGCGCGGGCGCCGGGCAGGCCGCCAAGATCTGCAACAACATGATCCTCGGCATCTCGATGATCGCCGTGAGCGAGGCCTTCGTTCTCGGAGAGAGCCTCGGCCTCTCCCATCAGGCGCTCTACGACGTCGCCTCCACCGCCTCCGGCCAGTGCTGGGCCCTCACCACCAACTGCCCCGTACCCGGCCCCGTACCGGCCAGCCCCGCCAACCGCGACTACCGCCCCGGATTCGCCGCCCCGCTCATGGCCAAGGACCTGGGACTCGCCGCCAACGCCCTGCGCGCGGGAGGCATCGACGCGGGGCTCGGGCTGCGGGCCGCCGAGATGTACGCCGCGTTCGCCGAAGGGCCGGGAGCGGCACAGGACTTCTCCGGGATCGTCCACGCCCTGCGCGACACCGCCGCAGAAGCACCGAAGGGAACGACCACCGCATGACCGCGACCGACTACGAGACGATCACTGTCGAGCGTACGGGCGGCCGTACGGCACTGCTCACCCTCAACAGGCCGAAGGCGCTCAACGCCCTGAACCTCCAGGTCATGGAAGAGGTCGTGGCCGCCACCGAGGCTCTCGACCGGGACCCGGACATCGGCTGCGTCGTGATCACCGGCTCTCCGAAGGCCTTCGCCGCCGGCGCGGACATCAAGGAGATGCAGCCCCAGGGGTACATGGACATGTACCTCACCGACTGGTTCACCGCCTGGGACCGGCTTGGGAACCTCCGCACCCCCACGATCGCGGCCGTCTCCGGCTACGCCCTGGGCGGCGGCTGCGAACTCGCCATGCTCTGCGACATCCTGCTGGCCTCCGACACGGCGGTCTTCGGGCAGCCGGAGATCAAGCTGGGTGTGATCCCGGGCATCGGCGGCTCCCAGCGCCTCACCCGGGCCGTCGGCAAGGCGAAGGCGATGGAACTGTGCCTGACGGGGCGGACGATGGACGCGGTCGAGGCGGAGCGGGCGGGTCTGGTCTCCCGGATCGTCCCCGCCGACGACCTTCTTCCCGAGGCTCTCAAGGTCGCCACGACCGTGGCGGGGATGTCGAAGCCGGTCGCCATGATGGCCAAGGAGGCCGTGAACCGCGCCTTCGAGACCACGCTCACCGAAGGCGTCCGCTTCGAACGACGCCTGTTCCACGCGGTGTTCGCCACGGCCGACCAGAAGGAAGGCATGTCGGCCTTCGTGGAGAAGCGGGCCCCGGACTTCACCCACCGCTGACCCGCACGGCCGCTTCCTCGCGCCACGGAGAGGAAGCGGCCGCCGGCGGCGTACGCGGCTGCCGGTCAGGAGGCGGACGCGAGCGCACGGGCGACCCTGACCGCGTCCGCCGTGGCGCGTACGTCATGGACCCGGACCGCCCAGGCACCCTGGTGGGCGACGATCGCGGAGAGGGCGGCCGTCGCGGCGTCCCGGTCGTGGGCGCTGGGGGGCGTGCCGTCCGCGTCGGACAGGATGTGGCCCAGGAACCTCTTGCGCGAGCCGGCGACCAGGACGGGGCGGCCCAGCGCACGGAGCTCGGCCAGTCCGGCGACCAGGCGGAGATCGTGTTCCGGCCGCTTGGCGAATCCCAGCCCCGGGTCCACCACCAGCCGCTCCCGGGGAACGCCCGCGGCCACCACAGCCTCCACACGGGCGCCGACCTCCGCGACGACCTCGCGGACCACGTCCCCGTACACCGCCCGTCGGTTCATGTCGTGGCTGAAACCCCGCCAGTGCATGACGACGAAGGGGACGCCGCCGGCGGCGACGGCAGGGACCATTCCGGGGTCGGCCAGTCCCCCGCTGACGTCGTTGACGAGGACCGCGCCGGCCTCGATCGCCCGCGTGGCGACCGATGCGCGCATGGTGTCGACGGACACGAGCACGCCTTCGGCCGCGAGTTCGCGCACGACCGGCACGACGCGTCGCAGCTCCTCCTCCTCGTCGACCCGGGAGGCGCCGGGCCGGGTCGACTCGCCGCCGACGTCGACCAGGTCGGCGCCCCCGGCGGCGAGATCCAGACCGTGCTTCACCGCCGTTGTCGGGTCGAACCAGCGGCCGCCGTCGGAGAAGGAGTCGGGGGTCACGTTCACCACCCCCATGACGGCGCACCGATCCCATCGAGGCAACCCGGCGACGCTGCCCATGCCCTCGTCGCCGTACGGCCGTGGTACTCCCGTCGGGGCCTGGAGCCGATTCACGCCGGGCCCTCCGTACGGCAGATCAGGCGCCGGCGGTAGGTGTCCGGAGTAAGCGGAGGTGGCAGCTCGTCCCCCAACAGGGTCCTTTCGAGGACCTCCCGGGCCTCGGCGACCAGTGCGCCGGAGTGTTCGCGGGCCATCGCGGCGGACTCGACGTCGATGAGAGCCCGGAGATCCGTCGGGGAGACCAGACGCTGCCTTCGCCACTGCCACAGCCGGGCACGGGTGAGCTCGGCGGCCGACCTGCCCGCGGGCTGCCCGCCGAGGACGGCCGTCCCCCGGCCGCGCAGCCAGGCTTCGACATGACGCAGCGCGAGGGTCACGGCGGACCGGACCTGTTGCCTCGTCGGCGCTTCCGCCGGACCGGGCCGGTGTACGGACAGCAGGTCGGCGGCGCGCACCGGCGCGTCGTCGGGCACACCGGTGATCTCGGCGACATCGCCGGTCGGACGGGCGCTCCTGCGGTGACAGGTACGGACGAGGAGTTCGGAGTACGCCCGCATGAAGGGGGCGGCCAGGGCGGCCTCGGTGGTGTCCGGGAGCAGGAAGGGGGTCCGGTGGCCGAAGGCGCCGATGACGCTGAAGAGGTAGTGCCAACGATCTGCGGCGAGTCCGGAACTGTGTTCGCGCAGTTCGTAGAGGATCTCCTCCATCTCGAACGCGGCCGTGACCGTGTCGATGACGGCAGTGGCCCGGACCGTCCCTTGCGGGATGCCGAGGAGATCCTGGGCCAGCACGAACACGTCGTTCCACAGGCGCGCCTCGAACCGGTTCTCCAGCCGGGCGAGGTGGAGGTAGGGGCCGGAACCAGCGTCGATCAGGCGCCGCGCGCAGTGGAAGAAGTACAGGCCGAAGTCGACGAGCGCGGCGGAGACGGGGTGGCCGTCGACCAGGAAGCACTCCTCCTCCAGGTGCCAGCCGCGGGGGCGGACGACGAGGGTGGGGACGCTGCCGCCGGGTCGGGTGTCCCGGCCGCGCGCCGGGGCGGGTCCGGTGCGGCGTCGGCAGATGTCGAGCAGGGTGAGGTGACCGGCGAGGACGTTCTCCCAGAGCGGTGAGGGAGTCTCCTCGAAGTCGGCGATCCATACGTCGGCACCTGATCCGAGGGCATTCGCCGCCGTCCGGGGGGCCGGCGGCGCGGTGATCTCCGCACGCCGGCCGGTGAGCGCCTGCGCCGTTGGTGCCACCCGCCAGTTCGGATCGTCGCGGACGGCCGAGGTGGCGCGGGGGAAGTCCAGCGGGTGGCCCGACGCCAGGCTGTCCGAACGGTGGCGGCGTGCCGTGAGGATCTCGCGGCGACGGCGTGTGAACGCGGCGTCGAGCCGCGCCACGAAGTCCAGCGCCTCGGGGTTCAGGATCTCGAAGTGGTGGTCGCCCGGGGGGCCGAGGACTTCGACGTGGTGAGTCGTCTCGGGGGTGGACATGCTGTGTTTCTCCGTCATGAGGCCGCTTTCGCGGGATCCCTGAAAGCGCCGGGGCGCCCTCGCCGGTGGGGCCGGGCCGTCACCGCCTCCGCCGTCGCCCGGCGCGGTCGCGGCCCTTCCCCGCCACACGCTGGGCGCGGGCGAGAAGGTCGGGTGCCGACGAGAGCAGCACGGTCACCGGGCGCCCGGCCTCCGCGGCCGTCCCGCGCCCGGTGAGGTGCTCCGCTTCGAGTGCGTCGACCAGCGCCGACAAGAGGTCGCTCGTGGTCTTGAGGGTCTGGCGGACGACGCGCAACCGGGATCCCAGCGCTCCGAGCTGACGGCGCATGGCCAGGAGGGCGGCGTATTCCCGGGGTGTGAGAGCCACCATGGGCTGCCCGTCGAGGGTGATGTGCCGGGGTTTCGGCTTCGCCACGTGAGAACCCTTCGTCACCGGGGTCGCCCGATCGCCGGGCCGCTCCGCCGCTGTCCGGTCGTAGGAGCCCGGGCAGGACGGCGAAGCGTCCGGCCCGGGTCCGCCGGGCGTCAGCCGTTGTCGCCGGCCAGCCCCGCCCTGACCTCGCGCGCGGCGGCGACGAGGTTCTCCAGGGAGGCTCGGGTCTCGGTCCAGCCGCGGGTCTTGAGTCCGCAGTCGGGGTTGACCCAGAGCCGCTCGGCCGGGATGGCCTCCAGGCCCTTGCGCAGGAGCGCGGCGGCTTCGTCGGTGCTGGGCACGCGGGGGGAGTGGATGTCCCAGACGCCCGGACCGGCCTCGCGCGGGTAGCCGTGCTCGGCGAGTTCACCGGCGACCTGCATGTGGGAGCGGGCGGCTTCCAGACTGATGACGTCCGCGTCGAGGTCGTCGATGGCCTGGACGATGTCGCCGAACTCGGCGTAGCACATGTGGGTGTGGATCTGGGTGTCGGGCCGGACACCGCTGGTGGAGAGCCGGAAGGACTCCGTCGCCCAGTCGAGGTAGGCGGCGTGGTCCGCGGCACGCAACGGGAGGGTCTCCCGGAGCGCGGGCTCGTCGACCTGGATGACCGAGGTGCCCGCGGCCTCCAGGTCGTTCACCTCGTCGCGCAGAGCGAGCGCCACCTGTCGGGCCGTGTCGCCGAGCGGCTGGTCGTCGCGGACGAACGACCACGCGAGCATGGTGACCGGACCGGTGAGCATGCCCTTGACCGGCTTGCTGGTCTGCGCCTGCGCGTACGTGGTCCAACGCACCGTCATCGGCTCGGGGCGCGAGATGTCTCCGGCCAGGATCGGCGGCCGGACGTACCGGGTGCCGTACGACTGCACCCAGCCGTGCTGCGTGGCGACATAGCCGGTGAGCTGCTCGGCGAAGTACTGGACCATGTCGTTGCGTTCGGGCTCGCCGTGCACGAGCACGTCGACGCCGGTCTTCTCCTGGAAGGACAGGACCTCGCGGATCTCGTCCTTGATCCGCTCCTCGTAGCCGGCCGTGTCGATGCGGCCGGCGCGCAGGTCGGCGCGGGCCACGCGGAGCTCGTCGGTCTGCGGGAAGGAGCCGATGGTGGTGGTCGGCAGCAGCGGCAGACCGAGGTGGGCGCGCTGGGCGGCGGACCGCTCGGCGTACGGCTGGGAGCGGCAGCCGTCCGCGTCGGTGATCGCGGCGGTGCGGGCGCGTACGGCCGGGTCGCGGGTGAGGGCGGAGCCGGCGCGGGAGGCCAGGTCGGCCCGGTTGGCGGCCAGTTCGGCGCTGATCGCGTCGGTTCCGCTGGCGAGGCCCTTGGCGAGGGTCACGACCTCGCTGGTCTTCTGGCGGGCGAAGGCGAGCCAGCGTCGGATCTGCGGGTCGATGTCGCGTTCGGCGGTCGCGTCCAGCGGGACGTGCAGCAGCGAGCAGGAGGCGGCCACGTCGACGCGGTCGGCGAGACCGAGCAGGGTGGCGAGGGTGGCCAGGGACTTCTGGTAGTCGTTGATCCAGATGTTGCGGCCGTTGACGACGCCCGCGACCAGGCGCTTTCCGGGCAGTCCGCCGACGCCCGCGAGGTCGTCGAGGTTGGCGGCGGCGCGCTCGGTGAAGTCCAGGGCGAGGCCGTCGACGGGGGCTGAGGCGAGCACCTGGAGGGCGTCGCCGAGCCGGTCGAAGTAGGAGGCGACGAGCAGCTTGGGCCGGTCGGTGAGTGCTCCGAGGTCCCGGTAGGCGCGGGCGGCGGCGTTCAGCTCGGCCGGGGTGCGGTCCTGGACGAGGGCGGGCTCGTCCAGCTGGACCCAGTCGGCGCCCGCCGCGCGCAGGTCGGCGAGGACCTCGGCGTAGACCGGGAGCAGCCGGTCGATGAGGGTGAGCGGGTCGAAGTCGGCGGCGACTCCGGGGGCGGGCTTGGCGAGGAGGAGGTAGGTGACGGGGCCGACGAGGACCGGGCGGGCGGTCAGGCCGAGGGCGAGGGCTTCCTTCAGCTCGGCGACCTGCTTGGCGGAGTCGGCGGTGAAGACGGTGTCGGGGCCGAGTTCGGGCACCAGGTAGTGGTAGTTGGTGTCGAACCACTTGGTCATCTCCAGCGGCGCGACGTCCTGCGTGCCGCGGGCCATCGCGAAGTACCCGTCGAGCGCGTCCGTCTCGACTGCGGCGCGGTGGCGTGCGGGGACAGCGCCGACCATGACACTGGTGTCCAGGACGTGGTCGTAGTACGAGAAGTCACCGGTCGGCACCTCGTGGATGCCGGCGTCGGCCAGCTGCTGCCAGTTCGAACGGCGCAGGTCGGTGGCGGCGGCCCGGAGGGCGTCGGCGGTGACACGGCCCTTCCAGTAGCCCTCGATGGCCTTCTTCAGTTCGCGGTTCTGACCCTGGCGGGGGTAGCCGTACACGGTGGCTCGTGCTGCCGCGGCTGCGGGCTTCGCTGTCACGGAACTCTCCTTCGCGAGATGTGTCCAGAAAACATCCCGGATGACGAGACGCGGACGCGAAGGGAACGACAGAACGCGCGGACCACGGCACGGGAGAAATCCGTGCATGCCGCTCGCTGTGTACGCCGACCCGCCCACGAGGTCACCGGAATGTCCGCGCGCGGAATCGTCCGCGTGCGGGCAACGGGCAGGTCTTCGGACTCGCGGGCACGCTCTCCGGAACTGACCGGAGGACACCTACTGGCCGTCGCTTCCCAGGACCGTTGTCCGATCCCAGTGCGTCTGACGGCGGTCGTTCCCGCTCACCGCTGCGGGGCAGTCCCGGATTCCCACCGGGTTCCCTCTTACGACGCATCCCGCCTGGCGGACGGGGCGAACCAGCTGCCCGGCCAGACTAGGGTGCCGGATCGCTCAGCGGCGAGCCCTTGTCCGCCATACGGACATGAAAATGAGACAGATGGCTGAGGAGAGGGGAGCGCCGGGCGGTGAGCCGTACGTATTCAGCGCTCGGACACCACCGGGTACGGCACCAGGGCCCGCCGGTCGGGGTCGACGGCGAGGACACCGCCGGCGGGCGGCCGGGCGCGCTGCGCGCAGTCCTGCCGTTCGCAGATCCGGCAGCCCAGACCGATCGGGGTGGCGGCACGCGGGTCCTGCAGGGCGATGCCCTCGGCGTAGACGAGGCGTGGCGCGTGGCGCAGCTCGCAGCCCAGCGCGACGGCGAAGTCGGCACGCGCCGCGTGGTGGCCGAACCCTCCCCGGGTCACCGTCCGGGCGATCCAGAAGTACTTCTTGCCGTCCGGCATCTCGGCCACCTGGGTGAGGATCCGGCCGGGCGCGGAGAACGCCTCGTACACGGTCCACAGGGGGCAGGTGCCGCCAAGCCGGGAGAAGTGGAAGTCGGTGGCGGACTGGCGTTTCGAGATGTTGCCCGCGCGGTCGGCCCGCAGGAAGGAGAAGGGCACCCCACGGCGGTCGGGGCGTTGGAGCGTGCTCAGCCGGTGGCACACGGTCTCGAACCCCACGCCGAAGCGCGCCTGGAGCAGTTCGACGTCGTAGCGGAGTTCCTCGGCCGCTGTGTGGAAGGCGGTGTACGGCATGAGGACCGCGCCGGCGAAGTAGTTGGCGAGGCCGATGCGTGCCAGGCCCTCCGCCTGGGGAGAGGTGAGTCCGGCCGTGTCGACCAGTTCGGCCAGCAGGGTGCCGTGCTCCAAGAACGCGAGCTGGGTGGCGAGTTGGAAGGCACGCTGCCCCTCGCTGAGCCAGGGAGACAGCAGAAGCAGGCCGCTCTCCGCGTCGAAGCGCCGGGCGTCGGCGGACCTTTCCGGGCCCGACCGGAGCACCTTGACGCCGTGCCCGACCGTGAGTCGGTCCGTGAGCGCGTCGGCCGCGCGGCCGGCCCGGCCCGTGTTCAGGGCCGCGGCGGTCGTCTCGGCCTCCGTCTCCAGGGCGGCGAAGTGGTTGTGGTGGGCGTAGAAGAAGTCCCGTACCTCGTCGTGGGGTTCGGCGGGCAGGAGCCCCACGGTCTCCTCGGGCGAGGCCAGGGCCGCCACCCGCTCGGAGGCGTCCCGGTAGCGCTGGTGAAGGGTGACGAGGGCCCGGGCCACCTCGGGATGGTCGCGGGCCACGTCCGCGATCTCGTCCTGCGCTATAGGGGCCCCGCAGGCCTCGTCCCCGAGCGCCGTCCGCAGATCCGTGGCCAGGCGCTCCTCCCCGGCCTCGGAGAAGAACTCCGGGTCGATGCCGAACACCTCGGCGATCCGCAGCAGCACCGGCGCGGTCAGCGGACGCCGGCTGTGCTCGATCTGGTTGAGGTAGCTGGTGGACAGTCCCAGGGCACGGGCCAGCTCGACCTGGTTCATGCCGCGCTCCCGGCGCAGCCTGCGCAGCTTCGCGTGCGCGTAGATCTTCCGTCCGGCAGGCCGTCCCATGCGGATCAGACTCCTCTCCGTCCCCTTCGCCTGTGAAGGTAGCATCCGCAGATTTCGCAAGATTCGCAGTTTCGCAGCTGTGGCGTGGACGGATTACGCACAGTGGCTCCCTCGATCCGGCCCTGTCGGCGGGGAAGACTCGCCGACGAACGCCGTTCCCACCGCACGCCGCGAGGAGTCCCGTGATCGACCACCAGGTTCGCGTCCACCCCAGTGCCGACCGCCTGCCGCGCGAGGAGCAGCTCGCCTGGAAACTGGCCGTCGTCGCCACCGGCACCCAGGAAGCGCAGGACCTCGACCCCGAGGCCTCGGAGATGGTGATCAACCGGATCATCGACAACGCCTCGGTCGCCGTGGCCTCGCTGCGCCGCCGACCGGTCGCCGTCGCCCGTGCCCAGGCCGCCGGCCACCCGGCGGCCCCGGGTGCCTCGGCCTTCGGCCTCCCGGCCGGGACCGCGCTCTCGCCGGAGTGGGCGGCCTGGGCCAACGGCACCGCCGTGCGCGAGCTGGACTTCCACGACACCTACCTGGCCGCCGACTACTCCCACCCCGGCGACAACATCCCGCCGCTGCTCGCCGTCGCCCAGCACACCGGCCGCTCCGGGGCCGACCTGCTGCGCGGCATCACCGCCGCCTACGAGATCCACGTCGCCCTGGTCAAGGGCATCTGCCTGCACGCCCACCGCATCGACCACGTCGCCCACCTCAGCGCCGCCACCGCGGGCGGCATCGGAGCGATGCTGCGCCTGGACACCGAGACCGTGTACCAGGCCATCCAGCAGGCCGTGCACATCACGACCGCGACCCGGCAGTCCCGCAAGGGCGAGATCTCCAGCTGGAAGGCGTTCGCCCCGGCCTTCGCGGGGAAGGCCGCCATCGAGGCCGTGGACCGGGCCATGCGCGGCGAGGGGTCGCCCTCGCCGATCTACGAGGGCGAGGACGGCTTCCTCGCCTGGATGCTCGACGGACCCGAGGCCGCGTACACCGTGTCGCTGCCCGAGCCCGGCGAAGCACGCCGCGCGATCCTCGACACGTACACCAAGGAGCACTCCGCGGAGTACCAGGCGCAGGCGATCATCGACCTGGCCCGGGGGCTGCGCGAGAAGACCGGACCGCTGGAGAAGGTCCGCTCGATCGTGCTCCACACCAGTCACCACACCCACCAGGTGATCGGCTCCGGCTCCGGCGACCCGCAGAAGTACGACCCGACCGCCAGCCGCGAGACCCTCGACCACTCGGTGCCGTACATCTTCGCCGTCGCCCTGGAGGACGGCGGCTGGCACCACGAGCGCTCCTACGCCCCGGAGCGCGCCCAGCGTCCGGCGACGGTCGAGCTGTGGCAGAAGATCTCCACCGTCGAGGACCCCGAGTGGACCCGCCGCTACCACGACCCCGACCCGGCCCGCCGGGCCTTCGGCGGCCGCGCCGTGATCACCCTCGAAGACGGCACCGTCGTCGAGGACGAACTCGCCGTCGCCGACGCCCATCCCGCGGGCGCCCGCCCCTTCGACCGGTCCGGCTACACCGCGAAGTTCCGCACCCTCACCGACGGCATCGTCGCCCCCGCCGCCCAGGACGCCTTCCTCCGGTCCGCCGGCCGGCTCGCGGAGCTGGACACCGACGCGCTCGCGGGCCTCTTCCCGGCCGTCGACACCGACGCGGTCGCCGCGTACGACGCGACCCTCCCGAAGGGCCTGTTCTGATGCTGCACACCCACACCACCCCCGCCGCCCGTCGCCGCCGCTTCCGCGAACAGCTCGCCTCCGGCCGACTGCTGCGGATTCCGGGCGCGATCAACCCGTACTCGGCCCGCCTCATCCAGGAGACCGGCTTCGACGCCGCCTACCTCTCCGGCGCCGTGCTCGCCGCCGACCTGGGCCTGCCCGACATCGGCCTGACCACCTCCACCGAGATCGCCGCCCGGGCCCAGCAGGTCGCACGGGTCACCGACCTCCCGGTCCTCATCGACGCGGACACCGGCTTCGGCGAGCCCATGAACGCGGCCCGCACCGTCCAGCTCATGGAGGACGCCGGACTGGCCGGCCTCCACCTGGAGGACCAGATCAACCCCAAGCGCTGCGGCCACCTCGACGGGAAGACCGTCGTACCCAGCGAGGACATGGTCCGGCGGCTCCGCGCCGCCGTCGACGCCCGCCGCGACCCGGACTTCCTCCTCATGGCCCGCACCGACGCGCGCTCGGTCGAGGGGCTCGACGCCGCCATCGACCGCGCCAAGGCGTACGTGGACGCGGGTGCCGACGCGATCTTCCCCGAAGCCCTCGCCGACGAGGCCGAGTTCGATGCGTTCCGCAAGGCTGTGGACGTCCCCCTGCTCGCCAACATGACGGAGTTCGGCAAGAGCCGGCTGCTCGACGCGGCGACCCTGGAGGACCTGGGCTACAACATCGCGCTCTACCCCGTCACCTTCTTCCGCCTCGCGATGGGGGCTGTCGAGGACGGACTGCGCACCCTGGCCGCCGAAGGCACCCAGGAGTCCCTGCTGCCCCGCATGCAGACCCGCTCCCGTCTGTACGAGGTGCTCGGCTACGAGGACTACAGCACGTTCGACGCGGCCGTCTTCGACTTCACGCTCCCGCCCGGCAACTGACCGACAGCACCGGAGGCCACCATGACCGCCACCGCCCCCGAGATCCACCGCGGACTGGCCGGTGTCGTCGTCGACACCACCGCGATCTCCACCGTCATCCAGGAGACCAACTCCCTCACCTACCGCGGCTACCCGGTCCAGGACCTCGCCGCCCGCTGCGCCTTCGAGGAGGTCGCGTACCTCCTCTGGTACGGCGAACTCCCCGACGCGAGCCAACTGCGGGAGTTCCAGGCGCAGGAACGTGCCCTGCGCCCCCTGGACCGCACCACCGCCGAGGTCCTCGCGCGGCTCCCCGAGACCTGCCACCCGATGGACGTGCTGCGCACCGCGGTCAGCTTCTTCGGCTCGGAGGACCCCGCCGAGGACGACAGCAGCACCACGGCCAACCGCGCCAAGTCCCTCTCCCTGCTGGCGAAGCTCCCCGTCGTCGTCGCGGCCGACCACCGCCGCCGGCACGGGCTCGACCCCGTCCAGCCCGACCCCGCACTGGGCTACGCCGAGAACTTCTTCCGGATGTGCTTCGGTGAGGTCCCCGACCCGGCGGTGGTCCGCTGCTTCGAGATCTCCCTGATCCTCTACGCCGAGCACAGCTTCAACGCCTCCACCTTCACCGCCCGGGTGGTGACCTCCACCCTCTCCGACCTCTACAGCGCTGTCACGGCGGCCATCGGCGCCCTGAAGGGCCCCCTCCACGGCGGCGCCAACGAGGCCGTGATGCACATGCTGAACGAGATCGGCGACCCGGACCGGGCGGAGCGGTGGCTGGACGAGGCGCTGGCCTCCAAGCGCAAGATCATGGGCTTCGGCCACCGCGTCTACAAGCACGGGGACTCCCGCGTACCGATCATGCAGGAGGCCACCGACCGCCTCGTCGCCCGCGCCGCCGCCCCGGACGTCACCCGCCTCGCGACCCTGCACGCGGCCCTGCGCCACGCCATGATCAGCCGCAAGGGCATCCACCCCAACCTCGACTACCCGGCAGGCCTCGCCTACCACCTCATGGGCTTCGACATCCCCACCTTCACGCCCCTCTTCGTCATGAGCCGCATCACCGGCTGGACCGCCCACATCACCGAGCAGCTCGAACACAACGCCCTGATCCGCCCCCTGGGCGCCTACAACGGCCCCGACCAGCGCCCACTGCCCGCAAGTTAGCCCCTTGCGCCCTTGTTGCACATATATTGCAACTGCAAGAGTGAGGCAGAAGGAGTGGGCAGTGGGTGGACCGATCGTCCTGGGAATCGAGTCGTCGTGCGACGAGACCGGTGCGGGGATCGTGCGGGACGGGAAGCTGCTCGCACATGTCGTGGCGTCGAGCATGGACGAGCACGCTCTCTTCGGCGGCGTGGTGCCGGAGATCGCGGCCCGGGCGCACCTCCAGGCGTTCAACCCGGTCGTGCGTGAAGCCCTGGAACAGGCGGGGCTGCGGCTGGGGCAGATCGACGCGGTCGCCGTCACCACCGGTCCCGGCCTCTCCGGCGCCCTCCAGGTCGGTCTTGCCGGGGCGAAGACCCTTGCCTACGCGGCGGGTGTGCCGCTCTACGGGGTGCACCACCTGGCCGGTCACGTCGCTGCTGACACCCTGGAGCACGGCCCGCTGCCCAGCCCGTGCGTCGTCCTGATCGTCTCCGGCGGGCACACGTCCCTCCTGCTCGTCCGGGACCTCGTGCGCGAGCCGATCCTGCACCTGGGCGACACGCTCGACGACGCGGCGGGGGAGTGCTTCGACAAGGTCGCCCGCATCATGGGCCTGTCCTACCCCGGCGGGCCGGCCGTCGACCGGGCCGCCCGGGACGGTAACCCGCGTGCGGTCGACTTTCCCCGCCCGCTCACGCGCCCCGGCGACGACCCGTACGCCTTCTCCTTCTCCGGACTCAAGACGGCCGCCGCCCGCTGGGTCGAGAAGCACCGGACCCGGGGCCTGGACCTGCCCGTCGCGGACGGGGCCGCCGCCCTCCAGGAGGCCGTCGCCGACGTCCTGACCCGCAAGGCGCTCGCGGCCTGCAAGGCGTACGACGTGAAGACACTGATCGTCGTCGGCGGCGTCGCAGCGAACTCCCGGGTCCGGGGCCTGGCCGAGCAGCGGTGCGCCGCTGCCGGGGTGGAGCTGCGCGTGCCGCCGATGACGCTGTGCACGGACAACGGCGCCATGATCGCGGCCGTCGGCGACCTCCTCGTCCGGTCCGGCGCCGAGCCCGCCCCGCTGGGGGTGTCGATCGACCCGTCGGCGCCCCTGGAGTACGCCTCCCTCACCCCGTTGCCCGCGCCCCCGGCAAGAGTCGCCTGATGACCGCCCTCGTCCGGCAGGTGTCCGGTAGCCGCCTCCTCACGTACGCGGCAGGTGTCCGTGCCGTGTACTCGGACGCGTTCGGCTCCCCACACTGGGGCGAGGGACCGGAGCAGGCCGTCGCCTACCTGCGCCGGCTGGGTGACGACGTGCACAGGCCCGGATTCACCGCCGCGCTCGCGCTGGACGGGGACACCGTCGTCGGCTGGGTCCGTCCTCTCTCTGGCGTTCAGTCCCGACGGCACGATGCTGGCGGCCGGCGGCGACGGCAGCAACGGCGCTGTCGGACTGTGGAGTACGACGGACCCAGGGGTCCGCATCGGGAAGCCGATCGACCAGCCGACCGCCACCAGCACGTGGGTGGCCTTCAGTCCGGACGGCCGGACGCTCGCCACCGGGAACAGCCGCGGCACCGTCACCCTGTGGAATGCCACCGACCCCAACCACCTCACGCGCAGGGGCAGTCCCCTGACCGTGCCCGGCGGCAGCATGTGGTCGGTGGCGTTCAGCCCTGACGGGCGCACCCTCGCAGCGGCCGGCCACACCGACAGCGGCACCATCAACCTGTGGAACGTCACTGATCCCGACCACCCCACCCCCATCGGCCGCCCGCTGGCCGTGGAGACCGGATTCGTCGCAGTTCTGGCGTTCAGCCCGGACGGTCAAACCCTGGCTGCCACCACAGACGACGGCGTGGCCACGCTCTGGGACCTGAACGTCGAGTCCGCCATCAGCCGTATCTGCGCCGCGAGCTCCGGCGCCCTGAGCCGACAGCAATGGAGCCGATACGTTCCCCAACTGGCGTACGACCCGCCTTGTGCGGCCACTTAGTAGGGCCTGGTCAGGTTGATATCGGCGCCGGCGGTCGGTGCGCACCGAGGTGGCCGGCGCCGTGTCGGCGAGCAGGCTGCACAGCCAGAACTGCACAGGTTCGGTCTCGCGATGACCAGGTTCTTCATGGTTCGGGCCGCTCGGAGCAGACGGGATGGGACCGGGGGCTACGGCCGCCGTAGGGCGGGTTGTGCAGCTGTGCTTCTTCCGGGTGGGCGGGGATCGTGGTGGAGCGGCCGTCGCCTGTACCGTGCTGCCTGCCTTCGTCCTGCAGCTTCTCGTGGCTCATCTGGCCTTCGGGGCCCGTGACGTGACCGCGGCGACGCTGACGGCGGTGTTCGCCGGCAGCTGGCTGGCCTGCGCCCTCGTCATGTTCAGCGGCGCTGCCGACGACCTTCAGGTCCTGGGCGTCTTCAACCTGGCGCTGCTCTGTTTCGGGGTGGCGGGCGTGACCCGGCCGAAGCGCGCCCTGTGGCTCGTGCCGGCGGTCCTCCCTGCCCCTCTGGGCGGCCACCGGACTCGCCCGCACCACCGGGGCCGAATGGCTGTCCCGTACGGCGGGCGCCCTCGGCCTCGTCGTGGCCCTCGTGGCCATGTACACGGCCTTCGCCCTGATGCTGGAGGACATGCGCAGCAAGGAGGTTCTGCCCATCGGGCGCAGCGGTCCCGCGCACCTCGCCGTGGAAGGCGATCTGTCCGTCCAGCTCCGCAACCTGGAACGCCAGGCGGGCGTGCGCCGCACGCTCTGATCGCGCCGATGCCGAGACCGTGATCAGGTCTCGGCATACACGTGCGGGCAGGAACGGTCGCCTTCAGCGCTTCAGCTGGGAGTCGAGCCAGGTGAGGACCTCGGGCGTGACGGGGTCGGTGATGTCCGCGAACTCCCCGTGCTTGGTGAGGAACTTGGCCACGTACGGGCAGACGGGGGCGATCCGCAGCCCGGAGGCGCGGACGTCGGCGAGGGCCTGCTCGACGAGGATCGCGGCGAGTCCCTGGCCGGCGTACGCGTCGTCGATCTCGGTGTGGAAGAAGACCCGCTGGTCGTCGCGGTCGCGGTAGGCGGTCAGGCCGGCGCGGTTGTCGGCGACCAGGATCTCGTAGCGATGGCGGGCGTCGACATGGCGGACGACGGGGGCGATGGTGGCGGTGCTTTCGGTCTGCTCGCTCATGGTGAAGGTCCTCTCGGTGCGGGGTTCAGTGGCGGGTGGGGTTCTTGCGGGGGGCGATGGTGGCGTTGGGCAGGGCGGGGGCGGGAAGCCTGGCGCCGGGGTAGCCCTCGACGGTGCCGAAGCGGTCGGAGGCGCGCTCCCAGTCCTCCCGCGCCTCGACGATGTCCTCGTGGCTGCGGCCGATGAAGTTCCACCACATCACGATCTCCTCCTCGAACGGCGGGCCACCCAGGAGGACGGTGCGGGCCGGGCGGTCGGAGGCGTTGGTGAGGGTGAGGGTGGTACGGCCGGGGGCGACGTACCCGAGTTCGGCCGGGCGCAGGGCGGTGCCGGCGAAGCGCACGTAGGAGCCCGTGTTCGAAGCCGGGGTCGACGTCGAGGGTGACGGTGGCGCCGGCGTCGATGACGACCTCGGCGCCGAGGAGCGGGGTGAAGGTGCGCACGGGGGAGGTGCCGCCGGCGAGGGTGCCCAGGAAGACCCGCAGTTCCGCTCCGACGAGGCGGAGCGGCTCGGGTGCGTGGTGCTGGAAGTCGCGCGGGGCGTGGCGGTGTTGGTCGGGGAGGGCCACCCAGAGCTGGACGCCGTGGAGCACGGTGGTGCCTGGGGTGGAGACCTCCGTGTGGCTGATGCCGTGACCCCCGGTCATGAGGTTGATCTCGCCGGGCCGTACGAAGGCGTGGGTGCCCAGGCTGTCGCGGTGCTCGATCTCCCCGCTGAACAGCCAGCTGACGGTCTGGAGCCCGGTGTGGGGGTGGGGGGCGACGTCCATTCCTCCGGTGTCGGCCACGCGGTCCGGGCCGTAGTGGTCGGCGAAGCACCAGGCGCCGATCAGCGTCCTCGTCCGCTGCGGCAGGGTGCGCCGTACGGTCATCGCCCGCGGTCCGCCCAGCGGAACGTCCCGGGCGGTGAGGACCTCGACTCCGGCCTCGATCTCGACGTCCGTCTCGACCTCCGTGTGATCCATCTCCCTGGCCCTCCCTCCCCAAAGTGGTTTTACTTTCAACAACTATGGGTGATCATAGTCTCGAAGGCAACCCGGGACAACAGACGAAGGAGCAACGGTGATCGAGACGGCGCAGGCCTCGGAAACCCGCCGGTCCAACGGCAGGATCTACCTCGACAAGCAGAGCCCGGCCGCGTACCAGGCACTGGTCGGGACGGCGGACGTCGTCCGTACGACGGCGGCCGAGGCCGGGCTCGGCCGGATCCTGGTCGAGCTGGTCAACCTCCGCGTGTCCCAGCTCAACGGCTGCGCCTTCTGTCTCGACGTCCACACCCGGGCCGCGCTCCGCGCCGGGGAGACCACCCGGCGCCTCGGGGTGCTCGCCGCCTGGCGGGACGCCGAGCTCTTCACCGCCCGCGAGCGCGCGTCCCTCGCCCTGGCCGAGGCCACCACGCACCCCGCCGACGCCCTCGCCCAGGAGCGGGCGTACGCGGAGGCGCGGCAGGTGCTGAACGACGACGAGGTCTCCGCCGTGGTCTGGGTGGCGATCACGATCAACGCCTTCAACCGGGTCTCGATCCTGAGCAAGCACCCCGTACGGGAGACCTCCGCCCGATCCTGAGTAGGCGCCCGGTACGCGAGACCTCCGCCCGCTGACTCCTTGCGGGGCCGGTGCCCAGGGCCGCCGTGAACAGCACCGCCTGGACCGCCAGGGCCGAGGCGAGCAGCGCCGCACGGGCGGCGGTCCACGAGGAGATCAATGCCGGGCCGGGGCGCGTGCGCGTGTGTGCCCCTGCTCCCGCCGCGGTCAGGTGGTGAGCCAGTCCCTGTAGTGGGTCGGGGCCAGGCGGGCGTTCGGGCCGGGGGTGAGGACGTCGCCCTGGACGGCGGCGAAGAGGCCTGCTTGCGCGTCCACGACGACGGGGCGGTCGTCGCCGCGGGCGGTCAGGGTGATGCGGCCGATCTCGTCGAGGGTGAAGCGGTCGGGTCCCGCGACCTCGAGGATGCCGTCGAGCGGTGGGGCGGTCGCCACGTCCGCGAGGGCGTCGACCACCTCCGCGCTGGCGATCGGCTGCACCGGCGTCGCGGGCAGGCGTACGGACGTCTCGTCCGACGTCCACGACATGGTCGGCTCCATGAACTCGAAGAACTGCGTGGCGCGCACGATCGAGTACGGTGTCGGGCCGCCGCGCAGCAGCTCCTCCTGGAGCAGCTTGGCGCGGTAGTAGTCCAGCTGCGGCACCCGGTCCACGCCGACGATGGACAGAACGACCTGGTGGGCCACGCCCGCGCGCTCGCCGGCGGCGAGCAGGTTGCCCACCGTGGTCCGGAAGAACTCGACGGACTTCTCGTCGAAGGTGGGGGAGTTGGTCACGTTGACGACCGTGTGGGCGTCGGCGAGCGCCTTGTCGAGACCGGCGCCCGTGAGCAGGTCGACGCCGGACGACAGCGATGCCGTCGTGACGTCGTGGCCCTGGGCGGTGAGCTTGTCGGCGAGCTGGGACCCGATCAGGCCCGTGCCGATGATGGTGATCTTCATGGTGTGCCTTCCTGACTCAAACTCGGATACATCTTGTCCGAGATTATACTCGGATATTCTGTGTCTGAGTCAAAGGGAGGTGGCATGAAACTGTCCGGGGGTGTCGAGTGGGCGCTGCACTGCTGTGTGGTGCTGACCGCGGCGAGCGCGCCCGTGCCGGCGGCACGGCTCGCCGCGCTGCACGACGTGTCGCCGAGCTACCTCGCCAAGCAGATGCAGGCGCTGTCGCGGGCGGGTCTGGTGCACTCGATCCAGGGGAAGACCGGCGGATATGTCCTCACCCGCAAGGCCGAGGACATCTCGCTGCTGGACGTGGTGCAGGCCGTCGACGGGGCGAGCCCGGCCTTCGTGTGCACCGAGATCCGTCAGCGCGGACCGCTGGGGACGCCGCCCGAGCAGTGCACGAAGGCATGCCCCATCGCCCGGGCGATGGGAGCCGCCGACGCGGCATGGCGGGCCTCGCTGGCAGCCGTCACGATCGCCGACCTCGCCGCGTCGGTGGAGGGGGACAGCGGGCCGGAGGCGCTGCCGAGGGTCGGCGCCTGGCTCGACGGGGCGTCAGGAGGCGGTTGAGCCCGGGCTCCGGATCCGGCGCCTCGCCGGTTGAAGGGTGTTCACGACCGTTCCGGACCGGCGGCCGTAAGGGGTTTGACGGTGAGTCCGGAGGGTCTGTCTCGGCACCGGTGCTCACCGCTCACCGGAACGGGCAGCGCCGTTCGGTGAGGCTCAGCCCTTGTCGGCTACGAGCGCGGCCAGGTTCGGCGCGTGGCCCTCGGCGTCCGTGGGCACGTGTCCGGCCTTCGGGTCGTCCGGCTGCCCGGTCCAGCGTCGCAGCGCCTCCAGCGCGGTGAGCCCCTGTGCCTTCGACTCCCGTAGCCGGCGGGTCCAGGCGATGGCCGCCGGTCGTGAGGCGGTTCCTGCGGCGGGTGAGGCGAGGAAGCCCGCAGCGGCTTCCGTGGCCGATGCCCACACATGCCCCACGGTCACATCGCCCCGGACGACCGGTGCGTACACGACGGCGGTGTCCGTCTGTCGTGCGTAGTCGTCCGGCATGCTCACCGTGGTGAACTGCGGGTCCTCGGACATCGGTCCGCGTCGCATCTTCTCTCCCTCTCCCTGTGGCGCGTTCATCAGCGAATGATCTCACCGTGGACGTGATAGCGGTCGTCGTCCTCGTTGTAGTCGAGCTCCGTGACGAGGTATTCGAGGCCGCGGCCGAGAAGCAGTTCTCGTTCCGAGCCGTACTCGGAGACTCCTTCCAAGTACATGGCGGGGGTACCCTCCGGGACCCTGAGGTGAAGCACCACTTCCTTGCTGGTGTCGAAGTCCGGATCGGACCCGAGAGCGGTCGACAGGTATCCCCGGTCGCTCTGGACGCTGCCTTCGATGTCCTCGATCGGGCAGGTGAAGGAGTCGAGGCCGGTCTCCCGCATGACGGTGAGGTCCTCGGGTACGGGATGAAGCTCCATCCCCTCGTCCATCCTCTGGATGCTGTCGTCGACCTCCGCGGAGCCTGGAGCGTAGCCGCGCAGGAAGCCGTTGATCTCCTTGTAGTCAGGGGGCCCCTCGTCGCCGGGGTACTTCTCCAGGCTGTAGCCGTAGAACGCCTCCCGCTGCTCGTCGGTGAGACGGCTCTGCGCGTCGGCCCATTCCGTCCGGCCGTACTCGGCGCCCTCGTCGTTGCTGGAGAAGTCCCGTGCCGGAGACCGGTCCTCGACCTCGGCGCCGTGATCGGCTTCCTCCGGTTCGGAGTCCGGACCGTCCGCCCGTTCGGGGGCTTCGGCGTGTCCCTCCTCGCGCGACAGGTCCGGCGCGTCGGCCCTGCCTGCCTCCCCGGCGCCGAGTGATGCCGTGTACGTGGTCGAGTACGGCACGGAGTCGCGGTACGGCGCGAGTTCCAGCTCCAGCTCGGGAAGCTCGTCGTCCGGGGCGTCAGGGTCGTCAGGGCCGTCTGTGGCGTCAAGGTCGTCCGCGCCCTCCGAGTTGGCCGGGTCGTCCGCGTCCTCCGCGGCGTCCGAGTTCTCCGCGTCCTCCTGGTCGACGAATCCCTCCGGGGCTTCCGGCTCCTCCGGCTCCTCCGGCTCCTCCCGGTCCTCCGGTTCCTCCAGGCCTTCCGGCTCCTCGGGCTCCTCCGGTTCCTCAGGCTCCTCCGGTTCCTCCGGCTCTTCCGCGAGATCCCGGCCGTCCGTCGAGTCGAAGCGCTCCCTGGGGGCCAGCGGCTCCTCCGGTTCGGCGTCCCCGGCGTCCCCGCTGTCCCTGTCGGCGCTGCCCTCGGTCCTCTCCGCCGACTTCGCGTCCGGGCCGGAGGGCGCGTCGGCTTCCCGCCGCGGTTCCTCGGGTTCCCCGACCGGCTCCTGTGTGTCCGGTACGCGAGGTGGCGGTACCGTGTCCGCCCTGGTCGTCGCGGTCGTGTCGAGCTCGCTCATCGCGTGTCCCCCGTGGATGGTGACGGCGGCTCGTGAGGCGTGGGGTTGACGCAGCCCCGACTCTGTCGATCGAACTCGCCGTCAACATCCTAGAGTTCGATCAATTTCGACTCCAACCTGACCGTGAGTGACCTGGTTTGCCCGGAAGTCACATGGGGGGCCGTGCCGGGACCAGGCGCGGGACCAGGCGGACGTACGCGATCATGCCCAGGACTTCGACGAGGGTCTGGGTGACGACCACCGCCGCCGCGACGGCCAGGGTGTCCGGGAGGGACAGCGCCAGCGGGAGGACCACCAGTGAGTTGCGGGTCGCGCCCGTGAAGACGATCGCGCGGGCGGCGCCGGTGTCGAGGCGGAAGAGGCGGGCGACGGCCTTGCCCGCGAAGGCCATCACCACGAGGAACGCCGCGTAGAAGGGGATCACGGCCGCGACGTCCGTGAGGCTGTCGCCGAGCTTCGGGACCTGCGAGGCGACCACCGTGAGGAGGGTCGCCGCCATCAGGGGGACCATCGTGGTGGTCGCCGCGTCCGACACCCTCCGGCCCGTGGGGCGGCGGGACGCCCAGGCCTGGAGGGCCCAGGCGAGGGCGAGCGGGACCACGATCAGGACGAGGAACGCCTCCAGGAACGGGCCGGGCTCGACGATGTCGGCGAGGTCGGGGCCCATGAAGAGGTAGAGGAAACCCGGGAGCAGCAGCATCTGCGCCACCAGGAGCAGCGGAGTGGCGGCGAGCAGTCGGCGGCTCGACCCCCCGGCCAGGCCCGAGAAGACGATCACGTAGTCGACGCACGGGCACAGCAGCACGAGCAGGACTCCGAGGCGGACCGCCTGGTCGGCCGGGAGGAACGCGAACATCGCCGCCACCACGAGGGGGACCACGACGAAGTTCACGACCAGGGCCGCCGCCAGAAAGCGCCCGTCGCGCAGGGAGCGGAACAGTTCGCCGGCCGGTACCTGGAGGAAGGTCACGAACAGCAGCGCCCCGAGGACGGGGTTGATGGCGTGTTCCAAGCCGGGTCCTGCGGCCGGGGCGAGCCGACCGAGGAGGCCGCCGACGGCCATCGCCACGAGGTAGATCGCGATCTGATGGTCGTCCATCCGCTCGACCAGGCCCTTGGACTCCCGGGGCTCCAGCTCCACGCCGCCCTGCTCTTTCCTGTCGCCCGACGCCCCCGCCGGGCGATCGTCTCGCGGCTCATCCTCGCAGGTGGCCGGTGGTGGTCTCGGTTGGCGTCCGCGACGATTCAGAATGCCCCCGCTTCAGGCTGTGCTTAATTCAGGCTGTGCTTGATTCAGCAATGGCTGTACTGTGCCTCTCATGGAGACGAGTCACCCCCGCGGCCTCGCGGTCGCCGTCGACGCCGCCGCGCTCGCCCGGGTCGGTACCGCGCTGGCCGACGAGAACCGGCGCAGGCTGCTGCTGGCCCTGCTGGAGGCGCCCGCCTATCCCTCCGACCTTGCCGAAGCCCTCGGCATGACCCGTGGGAACGTGTCGAACCACCTGTCCTGCCTGCGCGGCTGCGGTCTCGTGCGCACCGAAGCCGTAGGCCGGCGGGTCCGCTACGAGCTGGCCGATCCGAAGCTGGCCCACGCCCTGGCCGAGCTGGCCTCCCTGGTCCTGCTCGTCGACTCCGCCGACGCCGACTGCGCCGACGAAGAGGACCTCCATGGCTGACGCGTGCTGCGCGACCGACGCGCCCCGTGCCGTCTCGGCCGCAGAGGCGGTCGCGACACCCCCGGTCGCAGCGGTATGGCGGGTGCGTGAACTCCAGGCGGCCGCCGCCTCCGGAGTGCTGCTCCTGCTCTCCCTCTTCCTTCCGGCCCCCTGGAGCACCGGCGCCACCTGGGCGGCGCTCCTCGTCGGGGCGGCGACCTTCGTGCCCGGCACTCTGCGCGGACTGCTCAAGGGGCGGCTCGGCGTCGGGCTGCTGATGACGGTCGCCGCCGTCGGCGCCGTCGCGCTCGGCCAGTACGGTGAGGCCGCCACGCTGGCCTTCCTCTTCTCCGTCGCCGAGGGCCTCGAGGGGTACGCCGTCGCCCGCACCCGGCACGGCCTGCGCGCCCTGCTCGACCTCGTCCCGCCCTCCGCCACCGTGCGACGCGGGGGTACGGACACCGAGGTGCCGGTGGGCGAACTCGGGGTCGGCGACGTCCTTCTCGTCAAGCCCGGCGAGCGGCTCGCCACCGACGGCGTCGTCGCCGCCGGCCGCAGCGCGCTCGACACGTCGGTGGTGACCGGTGAGTCCGTGCCCGTCGAAGCCGGCCCCGGCGCCGAGGTGTTCGCGGGCTGCGTCAACGGCGCCGGCGCCCTGGAGATCACCGTCACCGCGACCGCGCGGGACAACTCCCTCGCCCGGCTCGTCCACATCGTCCACGAGGCACAGGAGCGCAAGGGAGCCAGTCAGCGCCTCGCGCAGCGCTTCGCCCGGCCCCTCGTCCCCGGCGTCCTCGTGCTCGCCGCCCTGATCGGCGCTCTGGGCAGCCTCTTCGGCGACCCCGGTGTGTGGATCGAGCGGTCCCTGGTCGTGCTGGTCGCCGCGGCCCCGTGCGCCTTCGCCCTGTCCGTGCCCGTGGCCGTCGTCGCCGCGATAGGCGCGGCCTCCAAGGCGGGCGTCCTGGTCAAGGGCGGCGCGGCGGTGGAGGCCCTGGGCCAGGTGAAGGTGGTCGCCCTGGACAAGACCGGCACCCTCACCCGTAACGAACCCGTCGTCATCGACGTCGTACCCGTCGCCGGCACCGCCCGGGACCGGGTGCTGGCCGTGGCCGCCGCCCTGGAGGCCCGCAGCGAGCACCCGCTCGCCGCCGCGATCCTCGCCGCCGTCGACGCGGCGCGGGACCCGGTCCCGGGCGAGGACGTGGAAGCCGTCCCAGGCAACGGCCTCACCGGTACGGTCGAAGGCCGCCCCGCCCGCCTGGGCAAGCCCGGTTTCGTCGAGGCCGGCCCGCTGGCCGCCGACGTCGTGCGGCTCCAGGACGCCGGAGCCACCGTCGTCCTGGTCGAGCACGACCGTGTCCTGCTCGGCGCCGTCGCCGTACGCGACGAGATACGTCCCGAGGCCGCCGAGGCCGTCAAGGCCCTGCGCGGGCAGGGCATCCGGGTCGTCATGCTCACCGGCGACAACACCCGTACCGCCGCGGCCATCGGCGCCGCCGCGGGCATCGGGGACGTACGCGCCGAACTCCTCCCTCGGGACAAGTCCCGTATCGTCACCGAACTCCGGGCCGCCCACGGCCCCGTCGCGATGGTCGGCGACGGCATCAACGACGCGCCCGCCCTGGCCACAGCCGACGCGGGCATCGCGATGGGCGCCATGGGCAGCGACGTCGCCGTCGAAGCCGCCGACATCGCGCTCATGGGCGAGGACCTGCGCCGCCTGCCCGACGCGGTCGCCCACACCCGAGCGGCCCGCCGGGTGTTCACCCAGAACCTGCTGATGTCCGGCGGGATCCTGGTCGCGCTCGTCCCGCTGGCCGCCACCGGCGCACTGGGTCTGGCCACCGTGGTCGCCGTCCACGAACTCGCCGAAGTGCTCGTCATCGGCAACGGCATCCGCGCCGGACGCGCGAAGCACCTGCCCGCCCACGCCGCGCTCCGATCCGCGCCCCGTGCCGCGGATCGGTCGACCCCGTACCGTCGAACGTCGCTGCCGATCTTCCCCGGCCCCTTCGACCTCGCCGGTCGTTCGGCACAGGCCGAGACGCCGGTCCCGGCCGCACCCGCGCCGAGTGGCTGTCGCTGCTGCGCCTGAAACCGGGCGGCCGCCCGGTCGTGATTTCGGCCGTTCGTAGGAGGAATTGAACACTCCGCTCGCCGCGACATGGTCCTGGAGGATGTCAGCCCCAGGTCATATAGGGTGGTGCGCGCATTCTTGAAGGCCAGACAGTTCGCGGAGGAAAGCCACGATGACGCAGGTCGTGCTCACCACCAACTTCGGTGTGATCAAGCTCAAGCTCGACGCCGAGAAGGCGCCGAAGACGGTCGAGAACTTCTTGACCTATGTCAACGAGGGGCACTACGACAACACCGTCTTTCACCGCGTCATCCAGACGTTCATGATCCAGGGCGGAGGTTTCCTGGAGGACATGACGCAGAAGCCCACCCACGCGCCGGTCGAGAACGAGGCGCGCAACGGGCTGACCAACGGCCGCTACACCGTGGCCATGGCCCGTACGTCCGACCCGCAGTCGGCGACGGCGCAGTTCTTCATCAACACCGCGAAGAACGACTTCCTCAACCACACCGCGCCGTCCCCGCAGGGCTGGGGCTACGCGGTGTTCGGCAAGGTCGTCGAGGGGCTCGACGTGGTCGACAAGATCGCCGCTGTCCCCACCGGCCGCCGTGACGGCTTCCAGGACGTGCCGGTCGAGCCCGTCGTCATCCAGAGCGCCAAGGTCGAGTAACGGCTCCATGGCGCCGAGTCGAGCACCCGGGGTCGGGCCGCGGACGTCGGCCCGACCCCGGTGTGCCGCCCGCCGGTTCACCGGCGAATGCCTTGCGAGTGGATCGGCCACTGGTATAGCTTGAGGCGGCCTGGCGGGGGATTTACTGAAAGTCTGCTTTTATCGACGACGTTGTGGGGATGCGTTGTGTCTGGGCAGGGGCATTTAGTCGGCGTCGGCGTATCGCCGCCGCGACACGCGGCGGCGCGAATTTCGCACCCGCTCGTCGGGAACACCTCGATTCACCTTTCCTTTCTGGAGGGCGGCGCCACCGCGCGGAATCCGGTGAGTGAATTCGGACCGGAAGCGCAGGTGTGAGACCCGTGACCGACCCGAAGACCGGCCGGCTCCTCGCCGTCAGCGACCTGCACGTCTCCCACGCCGAGAACCGGCGCATCGTCGAGGAGATGAAGCCGGAGACCGCGGGCGACTGGCTGCTCATCGCCGGCGACATCGGCGAACTGACCACGGACATCGAGTGGGCCCTCACCCTGCTGCGCGGCCGTTTCGCCGAGGTGGTGTGGGCGCCGGGCAACCACGAGCTGTGGACCCACCCGGCGGACCCGGTCCAGCTGCGCGGACAGGCCCGCTACGACCACCTGGTCGCGTTCTGCCGGACCCTGGGCGTGCACACCCCGGAAGACCCCTATCCGGTCTGGCGCGGTGCCGACGGACCCGTGACCGTCGCGCCGCTCTTCCTGCTGTACGACTACACCTTCCGCGCCCCCGGACTCACCCAGGAGCAGGCCCTGGCCCGCGCCTACGACGCGGGCGTGGTCTGCAGCGACGAGTTCCTGCTGCACCCCGACCCGTACCCGAGCCGCGAGGCCTGGTGCCGCGCCCGTGTCGCCGCCACCGAGGAGCGGCTCGCCGCCTGCGACCCGGAGATCCCGCTCGTCCTCGTGAACCACTTCCCGCTCGTCCAGGAGCCCACCTCGGTGCTGTGGTTCCCCGACTTCGCCCAGTGGTGCGGCACCGTGCTCACCGCCGACTGGCACCGCAGGTTCCGTACCGCCGCCGCGATTTACGGACACCTGCACATCCCCCGGGACACGCGGTACGACGGGGTCCCCTTCAAGGAGGTCTCGCTCGGCTATCCGCGCGAGTGGGGCAGGAGAGGGCTGCCGAAGACACTGCTGCGCCCGGTGCTCCAGGACGAGCCGCGCGGATGATCGGCGACATACTTCCGGCCGGCGTCCGGTACGCGGACTCCCGCACCGACCTCCCGCACGAGCCGCTCCACCCGGAGGAGGAGCAGCTCATCGCCCTCGCCGTCGACGTCCGACGGCGGGAGTTCACCACCACCCGCGCCTGCGCCCGCAAGGCGCTGGCCGGTCTCGGCGTTCCCTCCGTGCCGATCCTGCCGGGACGGCGCGGGGCGCCGCGGTGGCCCGCGGGCGTCGTCGGCAGCATGACGCACTGCGACGGCTACCGCGCCGCGGCGGTGGCCCGCGCTGACCGGACCCTGACCATCGGGATCGACGCCGAGCCGAACGAACCCCTGCCGGACGGCGTCCTGGAGGCCGTCGCCTTCCCGGAGGAGAGCTCGGCCGTTCACGCGCTGGCGCGTGTGAACACCGCCGTGTGCTGGGACAGGCTGCTCTTCAGCGCGAAGGAGTCCGTCTACAAGGCGTGGTTCCCGCTGACCGAACGCTTCATCGGCTTCGAGGAGGCGACGATCGACCTGGACGTCGGCGGCGACAGCCGCGGCCGCGCCTCGGGCGAGTTCCTGGCCGAACTCCTCGTCGAGGGACCCTGGCCGACGGGGCGAAGGATGACCGGACGCTGGACCGTACGCGACGGACTGCTCTGCACCGCGATCGTCCTGCCGCGCCAGGCGGTCAGTTGAGGGCGTCGCCCATGTTCTGCTGCCAGTACGTCACCCGGAGCGAGGAGTCGACGTACACACCCTTCCCCGCGAGTGAGGGGTTCGCGGCCGTGCCGTTCCTGAAGCCGACCGTGAGGCTCTTCGTCGTGTAGCCGTGCGTACCGCTGCCGTCCGCGGCCGACAGCCGGACGCCCGCGTAGCCGGACTCGCCCGGGGCGAGGGTGACGACCGCCTGGGGGTGGGTGGACTCGTCCACCGGGGGTACGGCCTGGGCCTCGCCGAAGCGGGCGTACGGGTAGCCGAGCAGGTCGCAGTTCTTCTTGCCGGTGTTGGTGACGGTGATGAGGAGGTGGTTCAGGGGACGGGCGACAGGAGTGGCGATGGTCCGTGTGGTGCCCGCGCCGCACTGCGGGTTCCTGGACTCCCCGCCCCCGGACTCTCCGCCTCCGGACTCCCCGCCCCCGGACTCCCCGCCTCCGACCTTGCCCGTGGCGGGCTTCTCGGGCGCCCGCGTCGTCGCGCTGGTGGCCGGAGGCTGCGTGGTGGGCCGCGCCGTCGGGGAGGTGGAGGCGGAAGCGGTGGGGGAGTGGGAGGCGGTGGGGGAGCCGGGGGTCGACGAGGTGGCGGGGCCTTCGTTCCGTACGGCGGAGGCGTCGGTGCCGCCGCACGCGGTCACCGAGAGTGCGGCGAGGGCGACCGTCGTCGCGGCGAGGAGGCGGGTTCGGGTGAGGCGTCCGGACATGACAGATCCCCCTGGATTTGGGTGGGTCGAGTGCGGGCCGGGCGGTCGGGCCGCTGCGGCGTGCTTGGATGACCAGAGCGTGTGCCAAGATCCGTCCCGCCCGCCAGAACCACCGCGTGGTACGGGACACTGGGACGAAGTTGCGCCGCTGACCTGGGGAGTTGTCGATCCCCGGGATGCGGGGGCGGGATGCGGGAGAGGATGAATCGGTGGTCGGGGACGAGTTCGCGACGCTGCTGGGGCGGCTCAAGGAGCGGTCGGGACTGAGCTACGGCTCGCTGGGGAAGCGGCTGCACCTGAGCGGTTCCACACTGCATCGGTACGTCACCGGGGAGGCCGTACCGGCCGACTACGCGCCCGTGGAGCGCTTCGCCCGGATCTGCAAGGCCACGCCGGACGAACTCGTCGAGCTGCACCGCCTCTGGGTGCACGCGGACGTGACACGCCAGCGCAAGGGCGCGGCGCCCGAGGCCGCACCCGCTCCCGCCGCACCCGCTGCCTCTCCCGCACCGCAGGAGCCGGTTGAGGAGGCCGCCGAGAAGGAGGCCCCCGCCGACAGCGAACTGGTCGTCACCGCCCCCGCCGCCGCCCCAACTCCCGCCCCCGCGCTCGCCCCCGAGCCGAACCCCCGGCGCGGCCCGCGCAGGCGTACCCTCGCCGTCGCCGGTGCGGCCGTCGTCGCGGCCGTCGTCTCGGTGGCCCTCGTGCTGAACCTCGCCGACGGCGCGGGCGGTGACGACAAGCGGGGGGCCGCGGGCTCCTCCTCGTCCGTCTCCGAACGCCCGCCGACCGGCCCCGTCACCCCGCCCCCGTCCGCGTCGGGCAAGGGCGGCAGCACCACGGGCCCGACCCCCTCCACGTCACCGAGCACGAACACGGGCACAGGCACGGGCGCGGGCAACGGCGCCGACGCGCGTACGGAAGCGGCCGAGGCCACCGCGCCGACCGTCGCCACCAACGCGTACAAGTGGGAAGACCCGTGCAGCCAGCACTACTTGCTGGACCGGGAGCCCGCGCAGGTCCCCCCGCCGCCCTCGGAGGCGGAAGCGCCCGGCTGGGTCTCGGCGCTCGGCGGGGTGGCGAGCGGCGAGCACCTGCTCGCGCTGACCGTGCAGGGCACCGGACAGCGGACCGTGGTCCTGGAGGCCCTGCACGTCCGCGTCGTGAAGAAGGGCGCCCCGCTCGCCTGGAACGACTACACCATGGGCGTCGGCTGCGGCGGCGAGGTGTCCACCAAGTCCTTCGCCGTGGACCTCGACTCGCCCCGCCCCGACGCGGGCCCCGTCGCCGGCCAGCGGGACTTCCCGTACAAGGTCAGCGAGTCCGACCCCGAGGTCTTCTACGTGAAGGCGCGCGCCCAGGCGCACGACGTCAGCTGGTACCTCGAACTGGACTGGTCCAGCGGCACGCGGCGCGGCACGGTACGGATCGACGACGACGGCAAGCCGTTCCGCACGAGCGGCAACGTGGGCCGCCCCGGTTACGACCGGCCGCTGGGCTGGAACGAGTGGATCGACCGGCATGTGGAGGACAGCGGCGAGCAGACGCCGTAGACGCCGCATGCCCCGCGTCTCCACCTTCGAGACGCGGGGCATGCGGTGGCGGACGTGCGTCAGTTGACGGAGTCGAGCTTCGTCCGCTGTTCCACGGTCAGTTCGAGCTCGACCGCGCCGAGGCTCTCGTCCAGCTGGGCCACCGAGGAGGCGCCGACGAGCGGCAGGACCGGGATGTCGCCGCCCATCAGCCAGGCGAGCGCCACCTGGTTGACCGTGGCGCCGGTCTCCGCCGCCACCTCGCGGATCGCCTTGAGCCGGGGCTGCGTGCCCGCGTGGTCGAAGCCCGGGCCGAGCGGCTTGTCGTCCCGTACGTACGCGCCCGAGATCAGCGGCGAGTACGAGACCTGCGTGAGCTCGGGGTTGGCGCGCAGGTAGCTGAGCAGGTCGCCGCTGACCAGACCCTGGTTGCCGTCGGGGGAGCGCAGGCTCGGGACGTCCATGCGCTGGCGGAGGTAGGTGTGGTGGTGCTGGAGCACCTCGTAGCCGGGCACCCCCGCCGCGGCGGCCAGCGCGCGGGCGCGCTCGACGCGCCAGGCCCAGTGGTTGCTCGCGCCGAGCAGGCCCGCCACGCCGTCCGCGACGACGTCGGCGAAGCCCTGGACGGTCTCCTCCAGCGGGGTGTGCTCGTCCATGATGTGCGCGTACAGCAGGTGGATCTTCTCGATGCCGAGCCGCTCACGGCTGCGCTCGGACGACTCGCGGACGACCTTGGCGGAGAGGCCCTCGACGTCCAGGCTGAAGCCCGAGGTGGGCTGGTTGGGGCGGGCGCCCAGCTTGGTGGCGATGGTGATCTCGTCGCCGACGCCCCGGCTCTTCAGCCAGCGGCCGACCAGCTCCTCGCTCTCCCCGCCCTGCGTGCCGTTGACCCAGAACGCGTAGTTGTTGGAGGTGTCGATGAACGTGCCGCCGGCCTCCACGAAGCGGTCGAGGATCGCGTACGAGGTCGCCTCGTCCACCGTGGTGCCGAAGGTCATGGCTCCGAGGCTCAGCACACTGACCTCGCGGCGCGTTGCGGGCGAACTTCCGATGACGCGGTACTTCATGACGGACGGTCCTTTCGGATCAGGGGTGGGTGGGTGCGCCGGTGGAGACGGTGTCCGCGCCGCCGGCCGGGAGATCGGCGAGCAGCTCGGACACGATGGCGTCCAGATGGGGTACGAGGTAGAAGTGGCCGCCCGCGTACGAGCGCAGCCGGAACGCGCCCGTGGTGTGGGTGCGCCAGGCCAGCGCCTGCGGCTCGTCGACCCGGGGGTCGATGTCGCCGATGAGCGCGGTGACGGGGCAGTCCAGCGGGATCGCGCCACGGAAGCGGTACGTCTCCGTGGCCACGTAGTCGCTGCGGACGGCGGGCAGGATCGCGGCGAGCAGCTCGGGGTGGTCGAGCATCCGCTCGTCGGTGCCGCCGAGCAGTTTCATGTCCGCGATCAGCCGCTCGTCGGAGGCGAGGTGCACCGCGCCGGGCGCGGCGATGGACGGCGCCCGCCGGCCGGAGACGGCGAGCGCGGCGGGCGGGAAGCCCGCGTCGCGGAGCCGGCAGGACACCTCGAAGGCGAGCGAGGCGCCCATGCTGTGCCCGAAGACGGTGAACGGCCGGTCCAGGAGGGTCTCCCGGGCGCCGAGCAGTTCGGCGGTCACGAGGTCGGCCAGCTCGTGCAGCGATTCCACGCACGGTTCGCCGAACCGCTCCTGGCGGCCCGGGTACTGCACCACCAGGACCTCGGCGTGCTCGGCCAGGGCCGCCGAGAGCGGGAAGTAGTAGGAGGCGTTGCCGCCCGCGTGCGGGAGGACCAGCAGGCGCGGGGCGCCGGCCGGGGCGGTGTGGAAGCGGCGCAGCCACCGGGACCCGGTCGGCGCGGCGGCCGTCCTGGTGGCCGGGGTCGTCACGCCGTCCTCCGCGCCCGGCCGTCGCCGCCGCGCGCGGGGCGGGCGGTGATCGGGATGTGCTTGTAGCCGGAGACGAAGTTGGAGCGCAGCCGCTCGGGGGCACCGGCGGGCCGGAAGTCCTCGAAGCGGGTGAACAGCTCGTGGTAGAGCGTCTTGAGGGTGACGCGGGCGACGCTGTGGCCGATGCAGTAGTGCGGGCCGATGCCGAAGGCGAGGTGCTTGTTGGGCTTGCGCCGGATGTCGAACGCGCTCCCGTGGGTGAAGACCCGGTCGTCGCGGTTGGCGGAGCCGAGCCAGACGACGACGGCGTCCCCGGCCTTGATCAGCGTGTTGCGGATCTCGATGTCGCGGGTGGCGTACCGCAGGAAGTGGTTGACGGGGGAGGCCCAGCGCAGGGACTCCTCCAAGCCGGTGGCGTCGGCCTCCGGGTGCGCGGCCCAGTCCTGGAGCACGCCGGACTCGATGAACTCGGCCATGACGAAGTTCGGCGCGTGCGGGGTGGTGACGTTCGCGCCGAGCAGCAGGCTGTAGCAGTTGGCGACGATCTCGTCGGGCGCCATGTGCCGGCCCTCGAACTCGGTGGCGATCAGGACGCTCAGCAGGTCGTCGCCCAGGTTGTTGCGGCGGAACCTGACCAGGTCCTGGAAGTACGCGAACAGGTCCCGGTGGGCCGCCTTCAGGGTGGCGTCCCGGCCGCCCGCGTCCTGGTACTCGGGGTCGTCGGCGGCGATGCACACGGTGGTGAGCCGGTTGAGCCAGGACCAGTCCGAGGTGGGCAGGCCCATCATGGTGCCGGTCACCGACATCGGCATCGCCAGCATGGCCTGCGCGAAGTCGAACGTACCGCCGTCGCCGAGCGGTTCGATGAGCGGGACGACGAGGTCGCGGATCATCTCCCGCTGCCGGTCGACCGACTTGATGGCCAGGGCCTTCTTGAGGCGGCCCTGCATCTCGGTGTGGCGGGGCGGGTCGGTGGCCGCGAGCTGCTTGCCGCTGGCCGGGTCGTCGAGCCCGAGCAGGTCGAGCATGGTGCCGCGCTCGGAGGTGAACGTCGCGGTGTCGCGCAGGACCTGGTCGGAGTCGTCGAAGCGGACGACGTTCCAGAACCAGCGGTCGGCGTCGACCTCGTGCCGGGTCAGGGTGTCGAGCGTGCGCATCCGGGCCCAGACCGGGTGCGGGTCCCCGTCGCTGTAGAGCTTCGGGTCGACCAGGTCGAGGGCGTCGGCGGGACCGGTGGCCGCCGCGTGCATCGGGCAGCCGGGCGGCGGTACGAGGGGTGGTGCGGCGGACGGTGGTGTGGCGGACGGTGTGGTGGCAGACGGTGGTGTGGCGGACGGTGTGGTGGCGTGGACGGTCAAGACCCGTCTTCCTTTCGCCGGGGTGGGCGGTGGGAACGCGCCAGGACACGCGGGCTCGCGGCGTACGGAGACGACGGCGCGGGGCGCGTGCGGAGGAACGGACCAGCAGCCACCGGGGTCGACGACCCGGGGCAGGGTCCTGCGTGGCGCGACGGGGAACCAGCCGGTCTGCGCTGTGCTGCGGCCGGAGACGGCCGCGCGGGGGGTGGTGCTGTGGGCACAACGTACATGACACCGCCACGAACGTGAAGCGTCCCCCCGCGCCGCCGCCTTGTCACTCCGGGGCGGCGTCGTCCAGGAAACCGCTCTTGGCGATCAGATAGGCCAGTTGGGCCCGGCTGCGGCTGCCGAAGAGCTCCGCCGCCCACCGCATGTGGTTGGCCACGCTGCGCGTGCTCATGCCGAGGCGGGCCGCGATCGCGTCGTCGGTGTAGCCGTTCACCATGTGCCGCAGGATCGCCCGCCGTACCTCGTCCGTCAGCAGCGGGGGCAGCCGGGTGCTGGGGAAGTTCCGCAGCGGCGAGGCCCGCTGCCAGGCGTGCTCGAAGATGCCCACCAGATACCGGACCACGCCCGGATGCTCCACGGCGAGCGCGATCTCGCTCCGCTCCGAGCTCGGGTCCGGGATGAAGGCGATCTTCCGGTCGCAGACGATCAGCCGGTCGAACACCTCGTCCAGCGTGCGGACCTCGCCGCCCGCCCGGGCGATGTGCTCGACGTAGGTCAGCGTCGGTTGGTGGGAGCGGATCGTGTGCTGGTAGATCGTGCGCTGGGCGACCCCCCGCCCGATCGCCTCCAGATCGCTGGCGAGCGCCTTGTCCAGCAGTTCCTGCGGCCGGCCCCCGCCCGGCTGCGCCGTCAGGAGTTCCTCTTCACAGGCGTGCACGGCCGCCGAAAGCGTCGCGCTGATCGCGTCGGCCCCCTGCACGACGCGAATCAGATGCGAATCCCCCTGGCCGTAACTGTCCAGATAGACCTCCTGCGCCTGGGCGATGGAGGCGCGCATCGTCGCGAGGGCGTTCTTCTTCTCCTCGATGACGCGTTCCATACGGTCCATCTGCGCGCCGGAGGCCAGCCGAGGCGGAATCGGGGCCAGGTTCCCGTCGGGCACGCGCTGGACAAGTCCCAGGTCAAGCAGGCAGCGAGGGCATTCGCCCGCGGTCGGCCGGCCTCCCAGGGAGTCCGCGTAGTACTGCAGTCCGTTCGCGCAGATCTCGACGGTGCGATCTTCGCTTCCATTGTCCGCTCTCGTGCACATTTCCCCACCCTGCTGGTTTCCGCATTGCAGGATCATCCTCCCCGATCATGGGTGACCCGGCGCGTCAGGACAGCGCATGATTCCGGACGGGGAACCACACAGGTCTAAACCATGCAGCGTCACTTCCGACCACAGTGAAAAGGCAAGGTATAGAGATGTTCAAGCACGTTTCCGTCCGCGCTCTGGCTGTTCTCGCGCTGGCGATTCCGGCCATCGCGGGACTGGCCGTCACGACCACCGACGCTCCCGCCGCCACCGTCCTGGCCGACTCGCAGTGGGGTCCGACCCCGCCGAAGACCCCCGTGACCCCGGTCGCGCCGCTCGACGACTCGCAGTGGGGCTGAGGACGGGCCCGGCCGACCATATTGGCCTGAACGCGTCGTCGGCCCCCGCGGGCCGGCCCACCAGTCCCTGACTTCCACGGAGTTCCGACTTCCACGGAGTCCCGACTTCCGCCGGGCCCAGAGGCCTCACGGGCCCAGAGGTCCCGCCGCTCACGGCTCTCACCGTTCCCACAGAATTCGGAGGTCCATTCGTGCTGCCCGCAGCGCCGTACGGTACGTCACCGACCGGACACGTCTGGTATCCGGCCACGAGGGTGCAGCAAGGCATCTGGGTCCTGGACCGGGACGAGCTGCTGCGCCCCACGCAACTGGTTCCCACGGTCGTCGAGTTCAGCGGCCCCGTGGACCACGCGGCGCTGGTCACGGCGGTCGGACGGTCCCTCTCCCGGCACCCCTCGCTCCGTGCCCGCTTCCGGCTCGACGTCAAGCGCCGCCAGGTCGAGTACACGACCGAAGGACCGCCCGCCGAGCCCGGCTTCCTCGACGCCGAGGCCGAGGGCTGGACCGAGGAGGAGGTCGACAACCTGGTACGGGCCCTGTGCTCCGCGCCGTTCGACCTCGCGAAGGACGCGCCCGCCCGGGCGGAGGTCGTGCGACTCGGCCCCGAGCGCACCCTCCTCGTCCTCAACGTGCACCACATCATCTTCGACGGGGTCTCCCGCGGGATGCTCCTCGACGACATCGTCGCCCTCTACCGGGCCGTCGCCGACGGGGCCGAACCGCTCCTGAGCACCCCACCGCACCCCGCCTCCGTCGTCGCCGACCGCGACCCGGACGCGATCGCCGAGCAGGTCGCCGAGGTCGTCGACCGGCTGCGCGGCGCACCCGCCGAGGTGCGCCTGCCCTTCACCCGTACCGACCACGACGGCACCGAGGAGTCGCTCCTCGGCGCCACCGTCGCCGACTCCCTCGACCCCGCGACCACCGCGCGGATCATGGAGGTCGCCGCCCGCGAGGGCTGCACGCCCTTCATGGTCGGCGTCGCGCTCCTCGCCGCGACCCTCGCCCGCACCGGGCCCCAGCGGGACTTCCTCATCGCCTTCGCCTGGCCGGGCCGCGACGACCCCGCCACCGCCGAGGTGATCGGGATGTTCATGACCACCGTCGTGCTCCGGGTCACCGTCGACGCCGACGACACCTGGCACGACCTGCTCGGCGGCGTACGGATCGCCGGCATGGAGGCCTTCGTCGACAGCGACGTGCCTCTCGACGCGGTCTCCGCCGCGCTCAACCCCGACCGCAACGCCCTGTGGCCGCCACTGTCGCCGGTCCTGGTCAACCTCGACGAGGCGCCCCGGTCCCTCGACCTGATCCCCGGCACCACCGGCCGGCTGCGCCCGCTCGACCCGATGTTCATCAAGTACGACCTGGCCCTGTTCGTCCGGCTGGAGGACACGCCCGACGGACGGCGGCTCGGGCTGTCCCTCGACTACCCGGTCCACGTGTTCGGCACCGGCGAAGTCCAGGACTTCCTCAACGCTCTGCGGCGCAGCGCCGCGGACCTCGCCACCTTCCCGGAGAATCCCGTGCTCGAAGAGTCCGTACGCCCCCACGCCACCGCCCCGGCCGTCGACCTGGACGACCCGGAGGCCCGCCTCGAACTCGTACGCTCCATCTGGCGCGAGGTCCTGGAGACCGACGAGGTCGCCGACGACGTCAGCTTCTTCGAGTCCGGCGGCGACTCGCTGCTCCTCGTCCTCCTCGTCGAGCGGCTCGGCCAGGTCTCCGGTCGCGAGGTCCGCACCATGGACCTGTTCCGCTCGCCCACCGTCGAGGGCCAGGCCGAGCTGATCGCCGCCGCCGCTGCCCCGGCCGCCGCCCCCGGCGCCGGCGGCGACCGCGCCGCACTCCTCGCCGCCGCCCGCACCCAGTCCACCGGAGCCGCCCGATGACGGCCCGCGCGCTGGCCGCCGAGGTCCTCGACCTCCCGGACGGCCCGGACGCCTTCGGCGACGAGAGCTTCATCGCCCTCGGCGGCGACTCGCTGCGCGCCATGCGCCTCGCCGCCGTCCTGCAGGAGAAGCTCGGACTGCGCGTCGCCATCATGGACCTCCTCGGCGAGGCCCCCCTCGGCCAGGTGCTCGACGGCGCCACGCCCGTCGCGCCCGCCGACCCGGCCCCCGCCGCCCTGCTCACCGGCAGCGCCGAACAGGCCCTCACCCCCGCCCAGCGCGGCATGTGGCTGATCGAGCGGGTCGCCGGCGGCTCCCCCTACAACCTCGTCTTCCACTGCTTCACCGAGGGCGGCCGGCTCGACCGCGACCTGCTCACCAAGGCCATCGCCGCCACCGTCGCCCGCCACGAGGGGCTGCGCACCGTCTTCCGCGAGACCGCCGACGACGTGGTCCAGGAGATCCTGCCCGCGCACACCCCCGAACTCGTCGGGCACACCTACGTCGGCCCGGCCGAGGCCTTCGAGAACCAGGTCCGTCGCGAGGGCGCGGAGCTGGGCCGTGAGCCCTTCGACCTGGCGGCCGCCCCCGCCTACCGGTTCGGTCACTGGGCCCCCGCCGCCGCCGAGGACGAGCGCGGCGCCCTCGTCCTCGCCGCGCACCACATGGTCCTCGACGGCTACGCCGTCGGACACCTGCTGCGCGAGATATTCGAGACGTACGCCGAACTCGCCGTCGAAGCCGACCAGATCGGCGAGGCCGCGCCC
The DNA here is from genome assembly GCF_043081505.1 of Streptomyces sp. NPDC014870. Classification (NCBI taxonomy): domain Bacteria; kingdom Bacillati; phylum Actinomycetota; class Actinomycetes; order Kitasatosporales; family Streptomycetaceae; genus Streptomyces; species Streptomyces sp. NPDC014870. The sequence continues at coordinate 15,776 of NZ_JBIBWQ010000015.1, read as the reverse complement.
CGCGACCCCGGCACCCCGCTGGCCGCGCTCCGCCGCCACCAGGAGGAGGCCCGCGCCCGGGGCGCCTGGGACGAGCAGACCGCGTTCTGGCGCTCCCACCTCGACGGCGTGCCCTCTGTCCTCGAACTCCCCGCCGACCAGCAGCGCCCCGCCGTCCAGGACGGCGCCGGGGACCGCCTCGGCCTCGACCTCGGCCCCGGCGTCACCGAGCGGGTCGCCGCACAGGCGCGCGCCCTCGGCATCACGCCGTACGCCTTCCTGCTCGGCGCCTTCGGCCTCACCCTGGCCCGCCGCACCGGCGCCCGCCGCCTCCTGGTCGGCGTGCCGCTGCTCGGCCGCGGCTCCTCCGAACTCCGCCGGCTCGTCGCCGTCGCGGGCAACCTCGTACCGGTCCGCGTGGACGTGGACGACGACCTCGACGTCGCCGACTACCTGCGCGGAGTGCACCGTTCGCTCGGCGCCGCCATCGACGCCGGCGACCTGCCCTTCGAGGAGCTCGTCGCCCGCCTCGGCGTCGAGCGGAGCCTCGGCTGCCACCCGCTCGTCCAGGTCTGCTTCGGCATGCACGACCAGCTCGTGCCCCGCGAGCTGACCGCGGGACCGCTGCGGGTACGCGTCGAGGAGGGCCACGGCGGCGGCTCCCAGTTCGACCTCACCATGCTCATCGGCCACGCCGACCCGTCGTACGCCGGCCACCTGGAGTACGCGACGAGCGTCTGGCGCCAGGCGGAGGCGGAGGCGTTCCTCGCCGACTTCCGGACCGCGGTCGCCCAGCTCGCCGACGCGCCCGACGCCCGGCTGGAGGACGTCCGGGGCATCTCCGTGGAGGGCCGCGCCCTCCTGGACGAGATCAACGAGAGCGGCCGGGACTTCCCCGTCACCTCCCTCGACGCCCTCTTCCGCGAGGTCGCCGTCCGCGAGCCCGGCGCCGTCGCCGTCCGCGACGCCGCCCACACCCTGACGTACGGGCAGCTGGAGCAGGCCGCGGCCGAACAGGCCCGGCTGCTGCTCGACGCCGGCGTCAGGCCGGGGGACCGGGTCCTCGTCGGGGTGGACCGCTCGGTCGCCGAGGCCGTCGCCGTCCTCGGCGTGGCCTGGGCGGGCGCCGCGTACGTCGGCATCGACCCCACGCTGCCCGACAGCCACCTCACCAAGATCCTGGAGCGGGCGAAGCCGACCGCCGCTCTCACCGGCCCCGTCGACTCCACCGTCGCCGAGCGCTTCGCCGGCCTCGGTGTCCCCGCCGTCGCCACCTGGGAGCCCGACTGGCGGCCGGGCCCGGCCGACGCCGTACCCACCCCGCCCGCCGACCCGGCGCGCCTCGCGTACGTGGCCTTCACCTCCGGCTCCACCGGGCAGCCGAAGGGCGTGTGCGTACCGCACCGGGCCGTCATCCGCCTGGTCCACGAGGCCGGTTACGTCCGCCTGGGCGCGGGCGAGCGGATGCTGCGGCTCTCCCCGCTCTCCTTCGACGCCTCCACCCTGGAGCTGTGGGGCGCCCTGCTCACCGGCGCCTCCCTCGAAGTACACCCGGCGGGGCTCGCCTCGCCGACCGAGCTGGGCGCCTTCCTCCAGGAGCGCGGTGTCACCGTCGCCTGGCTGACCGCAGGACTCTTCCGGCTGGTCGAGGAGTTCGCCCCGGACTCCCTCGGCGGCCTGCGCCAGCTCCTCACCGGCGGCGACGTGGTGCCCCACGAGCACACCGCCCGACTGCTCGCCCGGCACCCCGGCATCGTCCTCACCAACGGCTACGGGCCGACCGAGAACACCACCTTCACCACCACCCACTCGGTGGCCCGCGTGGAGGACGTGGACGGCCCGCTGCCCATCGGCCGCCCGGTCCCCGGCACCCGTGTGTACGTCCTCGACGCCCGGCGCCGCCAGCTCCCGCCCGGCGCGGTCGGCGAGCTGTACACCAGCGGCGCCGGCCTCGCCGACGGCTACCTCGGCGACGAGAAGGAGACCGCCCGCGTCTTCGGGAACCTCTCCCCGGACGTCCCCGAGCGGCTCTACCGCACCGGCGACCTCGTCCGCGTCGACACCAGCGGCCGCGTCCGCTTCCTCGGCCGCGCCGACGACCAGGTCAAACTGCGCGGCTACCGGGTCGAGCTGAGCGCCATCAGCGACGTCCTCGCCGCGCACGACGAGGTCCAGGACGCCGTGGTGATCGTGACCGACGGCGAGGGTGCCGACAAGAGGCTCGTGGCGGCCGTGGTCCTCGCCCCGGGCGCGTCCGTCGACGCGGTCGGCCTGCGCGCCCTGCTCGCCGAGGCCCTGCCCTCCTACATGGTGCCGAACCTGTGGGCCGTCGTGGACCGGCTCCCGGTGACCGCCAACGGCAAGGTCGACCGACGCGCCCTCGCGGCCGTGGCGGGGCCGGCGAAGCGGTCGGCCGCAGCCCCGGCGCCGGTGCCTGTCGCGGAGGAGCTCGTCGCCCCGGCCGGGGTGGACCTGGAGCGCATCGCCGCGCTGTTCGACGGCGTCATCGACGGCGACCCGCTCACCCAGGTCACCGAGGACACCGACTTCTTCATGGTCGGCGGCAACTCCCTCGGCGCCGTACGCCTGATGCGCAAGGTCAAGCAGGAGCTGGGCGCGAACGTACGGCTGCGGGACTTCCTGCTGTCGCCCACGCCCGCCGGGCTCAGTGCCCTCATCGAGAAGGCCGCGGACTGATGACCCGTACCGCGGCACCGGTCCCGGCGCCGTCCCTCGCGGACGGCGTCCGGGCCCCCGAGTGGGACGAGGGCCTCGACTGCTGGGTCGTCGCCGACCCGCGCCTGGCCCAGCAGGTCCTCAACCACCCCGGCTTCGCCTCGGGGACCTTCGAGCGCTCCTTCCAGCTCTACATGACGGACGCGGCCCGCGCCGAGTACCGGGAGCTCACCGAGTTCCTGCGGCTCTGGTTCGTGCAGGCCGACGCCCCCGAACACATGGCGCTGCGGCGCCCGGTGCAGCGCATGCTGTCCGCCTCGTACGTGCGCTCGCTCGCGTCGCGCATCGAGGAGATCACGGACGAGTGCCTGACCGAACTGGCCGCCGCCGACCGCCCGCAGGACCTCGTGCCGGCCGTGGCCGAGGGTATCTCCGGCAAGGTCATGGCACACGTCGTCGGCGTCGACGTGGACCCGCCCGTCCTGCACCGCTGGTCGCGGACCCTGTCGCTGTTCATCGGCGCCATGTACCGCCGCGACCACGCGCTGGCCGCGCACCAGGTGATGGAGGAGATGGCCGAGGCGCTCGCCGGCGCCCGGGCCATGGAGGGCTTCCCCACCGACACGCCGGAGGACCGGGCCAGGACCACCGCGACCTGGGCCATGTGCCTCTTCGGCGGCCTGGAGACCACGGCCTCGCTGCTCGGCTCCACGGTCCTCACCGCCCTCGGCGACCCCGGCCTCTGGGAGACCGTCAAGCGCGACGAGCCGGGCGCGATCACGGACCTCGTCGAGTCGGTTCTCGTCCGCAAGCCGCCGCTGCGGCACCTCGGCCGGGTCGTCGCCTACGACCAGGAGTTCGCCGGGGCACGGCTGAGCGAGGGGGACCTCGTCCTGGTGAGCCTCACCGGCCAGGGGCCGCTCGACGAGGTCGAGCCGGTCGAGCCGGTCGAGTCGGAGAGCGTCCCCCCGGCGGCGGTCTGCCCGGTGACCGGGGCGACGGCGGGGGCGGCCGCGGGGACGGCCGAAACGCATGCCGCGATCCCCGCCGCGCTCGCGGAGGGGGAGCGGAACCTCGTCTTCGGCCATGGCCCGCACTACTGCGTCGGCGCGCCGCTGGCCCGTCTGGAGGCCGCCGTCCTGCTGCGCCGGCTGGCCGCGCGGTTCCCGCACGCCCGGCTGTCCGACGAGGCCGCCGTCTGGGGCCCCAACCTCAGCTACGTCGGTCTCGACCACCTGTACGTCGACCTGGGAGGAGAGGTCTGACATGTCCCTCGAAGACGCCGTCGCCGTCGTCGGCATGGCCTGCCGGCTGCCCGGCGCGCACGATGTCCGCGCCTTCCGCGCCCTGCTCCGCGCGGGCCGGGACGGCATCAGCCGCCCCACCCGCGAGGAGCTGCTCGCGAGCGGTGTGGACCCCGCCTACGCCGGGCGGGAGAACTTCGTACCGGCCATGGGCGTCATCGAGGACTCCCGCCGCTTCGACTGGTCCTTCTTCCGCTACAGCCGGGCGGAGGCGGCGGCGATGGACCCCCAGCAGCGGGTCTTCCTGGAGTGCGCCGCCACCGCCGTCGACGACGCCGGACTCGATCCCGTACGGTTCCGGGGCCGCGTCGGCGTCTACGCGGGCGCCGACCGCTCGGGGCCTGGTCGGAACGACGCCGCACTGGGCGAACTGGCCCGCTACATCGGGCGGGAGAAGGACTTCGTCGCCACCAGGGTGGCGTACAAGCTCGGCCTGCGCGGCCCCGCGATCACCGTGCAGACCGCCTGCTCCACCTCGCTGACCGCCGTCCACCTCGCGGTCGGCGCTCTGCGCGGCGGCGAGTGCGACGCGGCCCTCGCGGGCGGTGTCACCGTGATGCCGGCCGGCGAGTGGGGCTACCTCTTCGAACCCGGCGGGATCCTGGCGCCGGACGGACACTGCCGTCCGTTCGACGCCCGGTCCGCCGGGACCGTGCCCAGTGAGGGCGTGGGCGTGGTCGTGCTCAAGCGGCTCGCCGACGCCCTGCGCGACGGCGACCGGATCGCCGCCGTCATCGCGGGCACCGCCGTCAACAACGACGGCGCGGACAAGATGGCGTACACCGCGCCCTCGGCCGCCGGCCAGAGCGAGGTCGTCCGCGCGGCCCTGGACGCGGCCGGACTCCCCGCCACCGCGATCGGCCACGTGGAGGCGCACGGGACGGCGACCCGGCTCGGCGACCCCATCGAACTGCAGGCGCTCACCGAGGTCTTCGGCCCGGCCCGCCCGACCGGTGCGGCGACCGGCTGGTGCGCGCTCGGCGCCGTGAAGGGCAACATCGGCCACACCGGGGCGGCGGCCGGTGTGACGGGCCTGATCAAGACGGCCCTGATGCTGGAGCACCACGAGATCTACCCGACCGCTCACTACACGACCGCCAACCCGCTTCTGGAGCTGGAGCGTTCACCGTTCCGCGTGACCGAGTCCCTCCGTACGTGGGAGCTGGGCGCGGGCCAGGAGCGGCGGGCCGGAGCGGTGAGTTCGTTCGGCGTCGGCGGCACCAACGCGCACGCGGTGCTGATCGAGGCGCCGACGGTCGCGACGTCCCGCCGGCGCGCCGGGGGGCGCGTCGGCGGACCGCGGCTCCTCCCGCTGTCCGGGTACAGCCCGGCCTCGCTGGCTCGCCTGGACGAGGCCCTGGCGGATCGCCTCGAGGCCGAGGAGACGGGGGAGGCCGAGGGGGCCGACACCGACGCGTCCTCGCCGCTCGAACTCGACGCGGTGGCACGGACCTTGTCCGGGCGTCGCGTCCACAAGCACCGTCAGGCCGTGGTCGTCCGCGACCGTGCCCACGCGGCCGACGCCCTGCGCACGGCGAGCGCGGCCGCGGCCGAACGGCCGAGCACTCCGGGCCGGTTGGGCAAGGTGGCCTTCCTCTTCCCGGGGCAGGGCACCCTCAAGAGCGCCGTGGGCGACGCCGCGTACCGGCTGCTGCCGGAGTTCCGCGCGGCCTTCGACGAGATCCGCAAGATCGCCTCCGACGACTGCGGGGTGGACCTGGATCCCGTGGTCGTCCCGGTCGAGGAGAGCGCGGCGACCGAGTCGCCCGACTCCGACGACTGGTACGCGGACACCGTCCACCAGCAACTCGGGCTCTTCGCGCTGGGCTTCGCCTACGGGCGGCAGCTGGCCGCGTGGGGCGTCACTCCGCACGCCATGCTCGGCAACAGCATCGGCGAGTACGCAGCCGCCGCGCTCGCCGAGGTGTGGAGCCTGCCCGACGCCGTCGGCCTGGTCCACCGGCGCGCGGTGGCCATGCGCGACGCCGACCCCGGCCGGATGGCCGTGGTCGAGGCGGCCCCCGCCGAGGTCGAGGCCCGGCTGCCCGCGGACTGCGGTGTCACCGTCGCCGTACGAGGAAACGGTTCGGCGGTCCTCTCGGGCCCCGAAGCCGCCATGGACCTCCTTCTCTCGGGGGACGCGCTGACCGGACTGCGCGTCACCCCCGTCCACACCCGGCGGGCCTTCCACTCGCCGGCCATGAACTCGGCAGCCGAGGCGGTGCGGGACCATCTGTCGTCGATGCCCGCCCGCCCGCCACGGCTGCCGTACATCTCCAACACCACGGGCGACTGGGCCGATCCCGAGTCCGTGGTCACCCCCGGCCACTGGGCCGCCCATCTGCGCGAGCCGGTCCGGCTCGACTCCGGCACCGCGACCCTGCTCGCCGCCGGCTGCACGACGTACCTGGAGCTGGGCCCCGGCGGCTCCATGACCGGCTCGCTGCGGGTCGCGCCGGGCTGGAACCCGCGCCACCGGACCGTACGGCTCGCCCCGGGCGGCCGGGTCGAGCCCGAGTCCGGGCTGCTCGACGCGCTCGGCGCGCTCTGGGAACTCGGCGTGGACGGCGCCCTCGACACGGTCCTGGAGACCCGGTACGCCGACCCCGAGGACCGGCCCCTGCGATGCTCGCTGCCCGCCCACCCGTTCCTGGGGGAGGACCCGGATCCGGTACGAGAGGCTCCGGCGGCGAGGCCCGCGGGGGTCGTGAGGCCCGCGGAGACCGTGAGGCCCGAGGTGGCCGTGAAGGCCGCCGTGGCCGTGGGGTCCCCGCGCCGGGCCCTCGAAGAGATCTGGCGCCAGACCCTCGGCGTTCCGGCGGTCGCGGACGGGGACGACTTCTTCGTCCTCGGCGGCGAGTCGCTGCTCGCCCTCGCCCTGACCACCGCCGTTCGCGAGCGGCTCGGCGCGGAGGTCTCCGTCACCGAGTTCGCCCTGAAGGGCACCTTCGCCGGGCTGCTCGAACTCGTCGAGCGACGGCTGCCCGGCCAAAGCGATCCGGGTACCGCGCTGCCCCCCGGCGTGGCCACCCTCCGCGAAGGCGCCGGCCGCCCGTTCTTCCTCGTCGCGGACGCCCTCGGAAACGCCCTGCCCTACCGGGAGTTGGCCGCACGGCTCGCCCCGCACGGCGACCGCCCGGTTCTCGCCCTGGAACGGTCCGCGGCACGGCCCGGAACGATCAGGGCCCTCGCCGCCGCGCACGCCCGCACCCTGCTGCGGGCCCAGCCGACGGGGCCGTACACCCTCGGCGGCTGGTCCTTCGGCGCCGTCGTCGCGCAGGAGACGGCCCGGCTGCTCATCGGTCACGGGCGGGAGGTGGACCTCCTGGTCTCCCTCGACGGCTACGTCCCCGACACCCGTCCGCTCCCCGTCGCCGCCGCCCCCGACTTCCTGCTCGGCGGGGTTCGGGCCGGCCTCGACACCCTGCTCCGCGTCGGCCCGACGGCCGGAGCGCTGCGCCGCGACCCCGAGGCGCGCCGCCGGTTCCTGGCCGGTCAGGCCGCCGTACTGGCCCACCGGCCCGGCCCGGTGGACTGCCCGGCCGTGCTCTTCAAGGCGGACGCGGACCCGCGGGCGGCCGCCCGGCTCGCGCGCCGCCTGGCAGGTCTGTACCCGGCGGGGCTGCGCGTGGTCCCGGTCGCGGGCGACCACTGGTCGATGCTGCGGCCCCCGTACGTCGACGAGCTCGCCGCCCGCCTCGACGAAGCACTGACAGAGGAATCCAAGGAGAGGAAGGACTCATGACGGTCTCGCAGACACCGCCCGACAGCGCTGCGGACGAGGCGACGGCCCCGGACGAGCCGAAGGGCCCGGACGAGGCGACGGCCCCGGAAGAGGCGAAGGACGGAGGGGAGAACCGGAAGAAGGAGCCCGCCGAGAAGCCGCTCCTGAAGAACCGCGACTTCCAGGCGCTGTGGACCAGCGAGGCGTTCGCCGCGCTCGCCAAGGAGACCGCGGAGGTGGCGTACCCGCTGCTCATCCTCGCCTCCTCCGGTTCCGCCTTCTACGCGGGCGCGGTCGGCTCGGCGCAGCTCATCACCGCCAGTCTGATGTCCATCCCCGGCGGCACGCTCGCCGACCGGGTGGACCGCCGGCTGCTGATGATCATCTGCAACCTGGTCCGGGTCGTCCTGCTCGGCGTCTTCAGCCTGCTGATCTTCGCCGACCAGACCCACCCCGTCCTGGTCTTCGCCGTCGCGGTCGGCTCGGCCGCCTGCCTGGGCATCTCCAACCCCACCGGGCTCGCCGCCATCAAGCAGCTCGTCCCACCCTCCCAGCTCACCCAGGCCACCGCCCAGAACCAGGTCCGCTACTTCGCGGCGACCATGGGCGGCCCGCCGGTCGGCGGCGCGCTGTTCGGCGTGGCGCGCGCGTTCCCGTTCCTGAGCGCCTCGATCGGCTTCCTCGTCTCCACGGTCCTGCTGCTCTTCATCCGCAAGCCGATGAAGGTGGAGCAGATCACCCCGGGGGAGAAGCGCAACACCGCCGAGGGCTTCAGGATCCTGGGCAACCAGCCGGTCCTGCGGCTGCTGATCGTCTGGATCATGGGCTCGAACATGGCGTTCACCCACTCCGGCGTCTTCCTCGCCCTGATCGCCACCGCCGAGAGCCGGGGCGCCTCCGCGAGCTTCACCGGCATGCTGCTGTCCATCGCCGGCATCGGCGGCCTGGTCGGCTCGCTCGTCGCGGGACCGGTCATCAAGAGGGTCGCCCCGGCCAAGCTCTTCCTGGCCGCCGCCTGGATCGGCCCGGTCGCCGCGATCCTGCTCGCGAACGTCTCCGGGCTCGTCCCGCTCGGCATCATCGTCGCCTGCGTGTTCCTGCGCGGCCCCATCACCAGCGCGCTGTTCCTCGCCTACCTCGCGGCGATGGTGCCCGACAAGGCGCAGGGCCGGGTCCTGGGCGCGGTGATGTTCATGTCGATGATCGCCGCCCCGGTCGGTGTCTTCGCCATCGGCACCGTCTTCGAGGCGGCCGGCCCGGTCTGGGTGTTCACCGTCATGGCCGTCGTCTCCGGCCTGGCCGCGCTGCCCACGCTCAGCCCGCGCATCCGCAACCTGGCGCCCCCGGAGGCGTACGCGGACACCGCCACGGCCGACGCGGCACCGGTCGCCGACGCCACCACTTCTGAGAGCGACCGCTCCGGCAAGGAAGGAGAAGCCCGATGACCACCGAGCTGCCCCGCACCACGGACCAGCTGCCCCCCGCGTTCTTCACCGCGCCCGAGGGCAACGACCTCCATACCCCCAACGCCAAGCTGCGTGCCACCGGTTGCCCGGTCCACGCGATCAACTACCCGGTGGGCGGCGAGGGTTACGTCGTCGCCGACTACGAGACCACGCTCAAGGCCTTCAGCGACCCGCGGCTGTCGAAGCAGATCGACAACGCCCCCGCCTGGTTCCGTGACCTCGTCAAGGACGCCAGTCCCGTCCTCATCCGCAACATGCTCACCGCCGACCCGCCGGAGCACACCCGGCTGCGCAAGCTCGTCAGCCGCGCCTTCGTACCGCGCCGGATGGAGCTGCTCCGCCCGCGCATCCAGGAGATCACCGACGAGCTCATCGACGCCCTGCCCGAGCACGGCGAGGCGAACCTGATGGAGTTCGCCTTCTCCCTGCCGATGCGCGTCATCTGCGAGTTCCTCGGCGTCCCGGTCGACGACCGCCCGCAGCTGCACAGCTGGGGCAACTGGCTGAGCGGCGCCCCGTACCCGGACGCCGAGTCCAACGAGAAGCTCAAGGACGCCAGCGAGAACATCGAGCGCTATCTGCTCGACCTGCTCGCCGACCGGCGCACCGACCTCGGCGACGACCTGGTCAGCATCCTGCTCCGGGCCGCCGACGAGGAGGGCCGCTTCACCAACGACGAGCTGGTCTCCACCCTCGTCCTGCTGATCATCGCCGGACACAAGACCACCGCCAACCTCATCGGCAACGGCGTGCAGGCCCTGCTCACCCACCCCGACCAGCTCGAACTGCTCCGCTCCCGGCCCGACCTGGCCGGCTCGGCGGTCGAGGAGTTCCTGCGCTTCGAGTCGCCCGTCTACCGGGGCACCCTGCGGGTCGCCGCCGAGGACATGGAGATCGGCGGCTGCCCGATCCCCAAGGAGGCCTTCGTCCACCTCCTCATGGGCTCCGCCAACCGCGACCCCGAGGCGTTCGACGACCCGGACCGGCTCGACATCACCCGCACCGCCAACCGCCACCTGGCCTTCGGCCAGGGCCCGCACTTCTGCGTCGGCGCGCCGCTCTCCCGGGTCGAGGGCCAGATAGCGTTCACGACCCTGCTGCGCCGCCTCCCCGGCCTGCGCCTGGCCGTGCCCGCAGAGGAGCTGGAGTGGCTCTTCGACAACTCCACCAGCCGTGGTCTGGTCAAGCTCCCGATCACCTACGACATCCGCCTGCCGGCCGACGCACCCGAGCCCGAGCCCGCGGCCGCCGAGCCGACCGCCACCGCCGAGCCGACCGCCGCCGCGGCCGCCGAGCCGACCGCCGCCGCCGACCAGACCGGGGAACACTGACATGTCATCCGACCGCATCACCCTCGTCTGCCTGCCCTTCGCCGGCGCCGGAGCCTCCTTCTACCGCCCGTGGCAGCGCCACGCCGAGCCGCTCGGCCTCGACGTCCTGCCGCTGCAGCTCCCCGGCCGCGAACGCCTCATCGACGAGGAGCCGTTCCGCGACGCGCACGCCGCCGCCGACGCCCTCCACGCCGACCTCCTGACGGCCCTCGCGGCCCTGCCCGGCGAGGCCGCCCCGCGCCGGGTCGCGCTCTACGGCCACAGCCTCGGCGCGGTCCTCGCGTACGAGCTGGCCCGGCGCCTGGCGACCACCCCGGACGTCCACCTCGTACGGCTCTTCGCCAGCGGCTCCCCGCACCCGGCCGAACCGCGTGCCGCCCGCGCGACGGGTCTCGACGACGACGCGTTCCTCGCGCGCGTCAACGAGTTCGCCGGTTACGCGGACGAGGCCCTGGACGACCCGGAACTGCGCGAGCTGGTCCTGCCCACGCTCCGCGCCGACGTGGAGATGCACGAGTCCTACGTACCCGCCGACGCCCGGACCCTGTCGGTCCCGGTCACCACCCTGCGCGGTACGACCGACACCCTCGTGCGCCGCGCCGAGGCCGAGGCCTGGGACCGCACCACGGACCGCGGCCACCGCCACGTCGAGCTGGACGGCGGCCACATGTACCTCACCGAGTCGGCGCCGGAGCTGCTCCGGATCGTCGCCGAGGAGCTGGCGGCCTCGGCCGAGGAGGCGGAACTGTGCGTCTGACCGGCAAGACCGTCCTCGTCACCGGCGCCGCGCGGGGCCTGGGCCGGGCCACCGCCGTCGCCTGCGCCGCCGAGGGCGCCGACCTCGCGCTGCTCGACCTCTGCGAGGACCTCGACGGCGTCCCGTACCCGCTGGGCACCCGCGGCCAGCTGGAACACACCGCCGCCCTCTGCCGCAAGAACGGCGCCGCCGTGCTCACCGCGGCCTGCGACGTCCGCGACCTGTCCTCCGTGGAGGCCGCCGTGGCCCTCGCCGAGGACCGCTTCGGCCGCATCGACGCCGCCGTCAACAACGCGGGAATCGCCGCCCCTTCGGGTCGGCCGGCGCACGAGATCGGCGAGGACGAGTGGGCGCTGATGATCGACGTCGACCTGTCCGGCGCCTGGCGGGTGATCCGTACCGTCGCCGGGGCGATGAGCGCCCGCCGCTCCGGCTCCATCGTCAACATCTCCTCGACGGCCGGCCTGGTCGGCTACCGGCACTTCGCCGGTTACGTCGCCGCCAAGCACGGCCTCATCGGACTGACGAAGGCCGCGGCGCTCGACTACGCGCCCACCAAGGTCCGGGTCAACGCCGTCTGTCCCGGTTCGGTGCGCGACGACTCGACCGCCGAGGGCCGGATGCTCGCGGAGATCGCCCGCGCCCTCGAGGTGGAGGTGGGCGAGCACGAGCAGACGTTCACCGAGGCGCAGCCGATGAACGCCCTCATCGAGCCCGAGGACGTGGCCGCCGCCGTCGTCTATCTCGTCTCGGACGACGCCCGGCAGGTGACCGGCTCCGTCGTGACCGTGGACGGCGGCTTCACCGCGCGCTGACCGGCGCGGGACCAGCAGTTGTGACCGTTGTGAGAGTTGAGAGGGAGGACACCCCATGGTGGGTGAGCGTTGCCACGCCCTACGCGTCCGGCTGAGCAGTCGGGTGACCGCCGCCGAGCTGACCGCCCGCCTGGGCGCGGCGGGCCCCTGGCGGCTGTGGGTGGAGGACGTCGCCGCCGGTGCCGGCGAGCCCGTGGCCCTGCGCCGCCGGCAGACCGAGCTGAACCGGCCGACCCCGGCCGTTCGGTGCGTGCTGCTGCGCCACGGGGACGGCGTCGAGGACCTGATCCTCGTCGCCGACCGCTCGGTGCTCGACCGGAACGACCTCACCCGCCTGGCCGCCGTCCTCGTCGACGGGGCAGCGTGCGAGGGGGTCACGGCGGGCGGTTCCGGGGCCGCCGCCCCCCGGGCCGTCGCCACCGGGCCCGCCCCCGACTGGGGCGGCGGCACGAGCGGCACCACCGCCTGGGCGACCGGTTCCCTCGACCTGCCGGCCGAGGCGGACCCGGCCGCGCTGCGCGCCGCCCTCGCCCTCACCCTGCACCGGTACGAGGGCCACGGCGCCACCGGCGACATCACGCTCGCCACCGATCGGCGCGGATCCCTCGCCCACACCGTCCCGGCGGACGCCACGCTCGCCTCGCTGCACGCTGCCGTACCGTCGCCCACGGACCGCCCGGTCACCGTCGGCCTGCTCGAACCGGCCCTCGGGGAAGGGCCGTTCCCGTACACGGGGGAGTACCTGCCCTGCCTGGCACCACCGTTCCCGCTCACGGTCACCGTGCTGCAGGGCACGGTCGAGGGCGGGGACGCGGGCGAGGGCGGCCCGCGACTCTGGGCCGCGTACCGGCGCAGTCACTTCTCTCCGGAGACGGTCGACGCATTCCTGCGGCATCTCGCCCACGTCCTGAGCCAGTTCGGTGAGACACCGGACCTGCGCGCCGACGACGCCGAACTCCTGGACGCCGTCGAGCGCGAGCGGGTCGCCGCCCTCGGCCGGCCGGACGCCGTCCTGACCGGCGCGCCCGAGCGGCTCACCGACGCCCTCGCGCGGGTCGTCGCCGAGCGCCCGGACGCCCCGGCGGTCGGCGACGGCACGACGACCCTCACCTACCGCGAACTCGACCGCCTGGCCGACCGCCTGGCCCGTGGCCTCGTGGCCCGCGGGGTCGCGCCCGGCGACCGGGTCGGCATCTGCCTGGAGCGCACCCACGAGATCGTCGCCGCCATGCTCGGCGTCCTCAAGGCGGGCGCGGCCTACGTCCCCACCGACCCGGCGTACCCGGCCGACCGCCTCGCCCACACCGCGCAGGACGCGGGCCTCGAGCTGGTGATCACCCGGCACACCGAGTACCCGGCCGGCGCGGGCACGCCCGTCACCCCCGACGACCTCCTGGTGGCCGACTCCGTCGACTCCGCCTCACTCCCCGGCGCCGGCGGCCCGGACGACCCCGCGTACGTCATCTACACCTCGGGTTCCACCGGCCGCCCCAAGGGCGTCGTCGTCCCGCACCGCAACGTCGGCGCGCTCGTCGACGCGACCCGCGAGGAGTACGGCCTCGGCCCGGACGACGTGTGGACGTTCTTCCATTCCGGCGCCTTCGACTTCTCCGTCTGGGAGATCTGGGGCTGCCTGCTGACCGGCGGCCGGCTCGTGGTCGTCCCGTACGTCGTCTCCCGCGAACCCGAGGAGTTCCGCGACCTGCTGGAGCGCGAGGGCGTCACCGTCCTCAGCCAGACGCCCTCCGCCTTCTCCCAGCTCCTGGAGACCGACCACGCCGCCCTCGCCGTACGCCTGGTCGTCTTCGGCGGCGAGCCGCTCGACGCCCGCATGCTGCTGCGCTGGTTCGACCGGCACCCCGAGGACGAGTGCCGCATGGTCAACATGTTCGGCATCACCGAGACCACCGTGCACGTCACCGCGCAGACGCTCACCCGCGAACTGGCCCTCGCGGGTTCGAAGTCCGTCGGCCCGGCGCTGCCCGGCTGGCACCTGTACGTGACCGACGTGCGCGGCCGGCTCGTCCCGCCCGGCGTCACCGGTGAGATCCGTGTCGGCGGCGCGGGCGTGGCCCTCGGCTACCTCGGGCAGCCCGAACTCACGGCCGCCCGCTTCACCGCCGACCCGTACGCGGAGGGCCGCCAGTACCACAGCGGCGACCTCGGCCGGCTGCGCCCCGACGGCACCCTCGAACACCTGGGCCGCATCGACAGCCAGGTGAAGATCCGGGGCTTCCGCATCGAGCTGGACGAGATCCGGTCCGTGCTCCTGGAGGACCCCGACGTCCGCGCGGCGGCCGTGGTGGTGCGCCGCGACGACCCGGCCGACCCGGCGACCGCGCGCCTCGACGCCTACGTCGTCCCGGCGGACCTCGACCCCGTAGGGGTACGCAAGCGGGCCGCGACCGTCCTGCCCGCGTACATGCTCCCGGCGACCGTCACGCCGCTCGACTCCCTGCCGCTGACCACCAACGGGAAGCTGGACACCGCCCGGCTGCCGGAGCCGACCCGGACGGCGACGCCCCCGCCGGTCGCCGCGGCGGCGGGCGAGCGCGTGGGCGCGGGCGACGGTGCGGCCGAGAGCGAGGACAAGGCGGCGGTGCTCCAGGAGGTCTGGTCGGCGATGCTGGGGACGCCGGTCGGCCTCGACGACGACTTCTTCGAGCTCGGCGGCAACTCCCTGCTCGCGGTGCGCATCAGCGCCGCCCTGAGGGCTCGCGGTCTGCCCGCCGTACCGCTGCGGGACCTGTTCCGCACGCCCACGATCCGCGAACTCGCCGGGGCGGGCGGCGTCGATGGCTGAGAGCCTTCGGACGGTCGAGGCCTTCGGCGCCTCCCGCGCCGCCTTCCCCACCCTCCATGTTCCGGAGAGCGCCCTTCCGGAGCCGGGCCGACCGCCGAAGGGCGGCGAGGTCGCCCTGTGGTGGCTGGACACGGACCGGGAGATCGTCGGCGGCCACCCGGTGGCGGCCGAGGGGACGCCCCTCAGCCCGGAGGAACGGGAGCGGTCCGCCCGTCTGCGCCGTCCCGGTGACCGGCACCGCTACCGGGCCGCCCACATCGGGCTGCGGCTCGTCCTCGGCGGGTACACGGGGCTCGCCCCCGAGGCCCTCGGCCTGGTCCGCGAGGACTGCCCGTGCTGCGGCGCGCCGCACGGGCGGCCCGCACTGGCCGGCGGTGGACCGCACTTCTCGCTCTCGCACAGC
The DNA here is from genome assembly GCF_043081505.1 of Streptomyces sp. NPDC014870. Lineage (NCBI taxonomy): Bacteria > Bacillati > Actinomycetota > Actinomycetes > Kitasatosporales > Streptomycetaceae > Streptomyces > Streptomyces sp. NPDC014870. The sequence continues at coordinate 518 of NZ_JBIBWQ010000015.1, read as the reverse complement.
GACGGGCTCGCCCTGATCGCCGTCTCGGGGGTGAAGGTGGGCGCCGACGTCGAGGGCGTCCCGCGCCCGGCCATCACCGACGAACTCCTGCCGTCTCTCCACCCGCGCGAGCAGAGCGCCCTGCGCGCACTCCCGGACGCGGCCCGTCCCGAGGCCCTCGCCCGGGTGTGGACCCGTAAGGAGGCGTACCTGAAGGCGACCGGGGTCGGCCTCGCGTACGGCGTCGCCGACCCCTACGTGGGCGTGTCCGAGACCGCCGCCGAGCTGGCCGACTTCGCCGTGCACGACGTGCCGACGCCCCTGCCCTCGTACGCGGCGGCCATCGCCCTCGCCACGGCTTCCCCTCTTCTTCCCTAAGGACAACCCATGACGGACACCGGTACGTTGAGCGAGCGGGCCGCGACCCGCAAAGAGGTGCACCAGCTCGATCGGGTGATCATTCGGTTCGCCGGTGACTCCGGTGACGGTATGCAGTTGACGGGTGACAGGTTCACCTCGGAGACGGCGTCGTTCGGGAA
>NZ_JBIBWQ010000014.1:136981-276041 GCF_043081505.1 Streptomyces sp. NPDC014870 | reverse complement strand
CCTCCTCCGCCTTGCGATCCGTCCCCTAGGCCCAGAGGGCCTGGGGAGACCCCATGCACCAGACCCCGCTCCCTGATCCGGCCTGATCCAAACGACAGGCCCTACACCCCACGGCCCCCACCCTCCTCACGCTAAGCCGGACCGCCGCGCCCCGGGCACCGTCGTTGGGCCCGGGCGCGCGGGCCACAAGTCCCCTCGCCTCGGGCCTTTCACGGCCCCGAACCGCCCCCGGAGCCCGCCTACGGTCGGAGACGGACACCCCTCTACCCCACGGAGAGCCCGCCATGGCCACCCCCACCCAGACCCTCGTGCTGATCGGCCACGGCATGGTCGGCCACCGCCTCCTGGAGGCGCTCGCCGAGCGCGGCGCCCTCGCCGACCCCGCCGATCCGACGGGCCCCGGCTGGCGGGTCGTGGTGCTCGCCGAGGAGGACGTACCGGCCTACGACCGGGTCCACCTCTCGTCCGTCTTCACGGGCACGGACCCGGCCGATCTCGGGCTCGCCGCGCCGGACTTCCTCGCCGCCCACGGCATCGACCTGCGCCTGGGCGACCCCGCCGAGCAGGTCGACACGGCCGCCCGCACGGTCACGACCACCTCCGGCGCCGTCGTCGCGTACGACGCGCTCGTCCTGGCCACCGGCTCGTACCCGTTCGTCCCGCCGATCCCCGGCGCCGACGCGCCCGGCTGCTTCACGTACCGCACGCTCTACGACGTCGACGCCCTCCGCTCGTACGCGCGGGACCGCGGCGCCGACGGCCGCCGTACCGGTGTCGTCGTCGGCGGCGGGCTCCTCGGTCTGGAGGCGGCGGGCGCGCTGCGGACCCTCGGTCTCGCCACGCACGTCGTCGAGTTCGCGCCCCGGCTGATGCCGCTCCAGGTCGACGACGGCGGGGCGGCGGCGCTGCGGGCCACCATCGAGTCGATGGGCGTCGCCGTGCACACCGGTGTCGGCGCCGCCGAGATCGAGACGGACGCCGACGGGCGGGCACGCTGCCTGAAGCTCTCCGACGGCACCCGCATCCCGGCCGACCTGGTCGTCTTCTCGGCCGGAGTGCGGCCACGGGACCGGCTCGCGCGGGAGTCGGGGCTCGCGGTCGGCGACCGCGGGGGCGTCGCGGTCGACGAGCACTGCCGCACGACCGACCCGTACGTCTACGCGATCGGCGAGTGCGCCCAGACCTGCGACGGGCGGGTCTACGGGCTCGTGGCGCCCGGCTACCAGATGGCCGAGACCGTCGCCGACCGGCTCGCGGGCGCGGGCGACCTCGTCTTCACCGGCGCCGACACCTCCACCAAGCTGAAGCTTCTCGGCGCGGACGTGGCCTCCTTCGGCGACCCGTTCGCCGCCGGGCCGCAGGCCACCGAGGTCGTCTTCTCGGACGGCCGCGAGGGCGTCTACAAGAAGCTGCTGCTCGGCCCCGAAGGGCAGTTGCTCGGCGGCATCCTGGTCGGTGACGCGGAGGCGTACGGCTCGCTGAAGCCGCACGCCGGGCGGCTCCTGCCCGCTCCTCCCGAGGCGTTCCTGCTGCCCGCCGGCGGCGGGGGCGGCGAGCTGCCGGGTGCGGACAGCCTGCCCGACGACGCCGTCGTCTGCTCGTGCCACAACGTCACCAAGGGCGCGGTCCGCGCCGCGATCACCGAGCACGGCCTGACGGACGTCGGCGGGGTCAAGCGCTGCACGAAGGCGGGCACCGGCTGCGGCGGCTGCGTGAACACCCTCCAGGCCGTCCTCGACGCCGCCGGGGTCGAGAAGCCGCGCGGCCTCTGCGAGCACTTCCCCGAACTGTCCCGCTCGGACGTCTACGCCCGCGTGCGAGACGAACACATCCGCTCCTTCAGCGAGTTGACGGAGAAGTACGGGAGCGGCGGTGAGGGCTGCGTCGTCTGCAAGCCGGTCGTCGCGAACGTCCTCGGCACCCTCGCCCCCGAACTCGGGCTGCGCCACATCCTGGAGGGAGAGCAGGCCGCCCTGCAGGACTCCAACGACCTCTTCCTCGCCAACCTCCAGAAGGACGGCACGTACTCGGTCGTCCCGCGCGTCCCCGGCGGTGAGATCACCGCCGAGCAGCTGATCGTCATCGGCGAGGTCGCCCGTGACCACGGCCTCTACACGAAGATCACCGGCGGGCAGCGGATCGACCTCTTCGGCGCGCGGAAGGCGGAACTGCCGGTCATCTGGCGCCGGCTGATCGATGCCGGCTTCGAGTCGGGGCACGCGTACGGCAAGTCGCTGCGGACGGTGAAGTCCTGTGTCGGGTCGAAGTTCTGCCGCTTCGGGCAGGGCGACTCGGTGCAGCTCGCGATCGACCTGGAGCTGCGCTACCGGGGCCTGCGGGCGCCGCACAAGCTCAAGGGCGGGGTGTCGGGCTGTCTGCGCGAGTGCGCGGAGGCGCGCGGCAAGGACATCGGCGTGATCGCCACCGCAGGCGGCTGGAACCTGTACGTCTGCGGCAACGGCGGCACCAGCCCCCGCCACGCCGACCTGCTCGCCGCCGACCTCTCGGCGGCCGGACTCTTCGCGCTGATCGACCGGTTCCTCATGTACTACGTACGGACCGGGGAGCGCCTGGAGCGGACGTCGGCGTGGCTGGAGCGGCTCGACGGCGGGCTCGACCATCTGCGGGAGGTGCTCGTCGAGGACCGGCTCGGGATCGGCGCGGAGCTCGAGGCCCAGATGGAGCGGCACGTGGCGGCCTACCGCGACGAGTGGCGCGCGGTCCTCGACGACCCCGAGGCGCTGGCCCGCTTCGGCCCGTACGGGGACGGGGTGGAGTTCCTGGAGCCGGGGCGCGGGCGGGCCACGGTGCTCGCGGACGGCGGCGAGGCGGCGCTCTTCAAGGACGGCGGGGGCGAGGTCTACGCGGTGGGCAACCGCGACCCGTTCTCCGGGGCGGACGTGATCGCCGACGGGATCATGGGGACGCGGGACGGGGAGCCGGTGGTGGCCTCGCCGATGCTCAAGCAGGAGTTCTCCCTGCGGACCGGGGTCTGCCTGGACGACCCGTCGGTGGCGCTGCCGGTCCACGAGGTCGTGTCGGGTGTCCCTACGGCCCGCGACTGACGGGACCTCCGCCCGCCCGGGTCGCGACCATGGCCTCTCACGTACCCCTCCTGTGGAAGCGCACGGTGGAGGAGCAAGGAAGGACCCCGACGGTCCCCTAGTCCCCACCCCCAGGGAAGCGCCATGAGTTCCGTAGTCCAGGACAGCAGAGCGGCGACGAGCGGGCCGGCACCCTCGTACGACGCGGAGCAGTACCGCCCCGGCACGCCGATCACCGACTGGGAGCCCGAGAACGAGCTCTTCTGGAAGTCGATCGGCAAGCGCGTCGCCAACCGCAACCTGTGGATCGCGGTCCCGGCGCTCCTGGTGGCCTTCGTGGTCTGGCAGGTGTGGAGCGTCACCGCCACGAACCTGAAGGACGTCGGCTTCGGCTTCTCGACCTCGCAGCTGTTCTGGCTGACGGCGATCCCCGGCCTGACCGGTGGTACGGCCCGGATCTTCTACACCTTCCTCGGCCCGCGCGTCGGCCAGCGCCGCTTCACCGCGCTGTCGACGGTCGTGCTGATCGTGCCGCTGATCTGGCTGGGCATCGCGATCCAGAACCCCTCGACCCCGTACGGCGTGATGGTCGCCATCGCCGCCCTGTGCGGCATCGGCGGCGCCAACTTCGCCTCCTCGCTCGCGAACATCGGCTTCTTCTTCCCGAAGGCGAGGAAGGGCAGCGCGACCGGTATCAACGGCGGGCTCGGCAACCTGGGCGTCTCGGTGGTCCAGCTGCTGACCCCGATCGTCATCACCTTCTCGACCATCGCGATCGGCTCGGCCCAGCACAAGGCCGACGGCACCCCGGTCTACCTGCAGAACGCGGCCTTCATCTGGGTGCCGGTGCTGCTGGTCCTCGCGGCCGTGGCCTGGTTCGGCCAGAACGACCTGAAGGTGGCGTCCACCCCCTTCAGCCAGCAGAAGATCATCTTCAAGCGCAAGCACAACTGGCTGATGACCTGGCTGTACGTCGGCACCTTCGGCTCCTTCATCGGCTTCGCCGCCGCGCTGCCGATGCTGATCAAGACCACGTTCCCGGACTACTCCGTCGCCACCTACGCCTGGATGGGCCCGGCCGTCGGCGCGCTTGCCCGGTGGGCGGGCGGCTGGGTCGCGGACAAGCTGGGCGGCGCCCGGGTGACGATCCTGTCCTTCGTGGGCATGGCGGCCTCGATCATCGGCGTCATCACCTTCCTGCCGTCCGGCGCGGACGCGGGCAGCTTCTACGGCTTCTTCTTCTGCTTCCTCGCCGCGTTCTTCTTCTCCGGCATCGGCAACGGCTCGACCTTCCGGCAGATCCCGGTGATCTTCCGCTCGACCCATCTGAAGGGGCTCACGGAGGGCACGCCGGAGTACACGAAGGCGCTGAAGCAGTGCGAGATGGAGTCCGGCGCGGTCACCGGCTTCACCTCGGCCATCGCCGCCTACGGCTTCTTCTTCATCCCGGCCCTGTTCGGCTCGGTGGCCGTGACCAGCGCGATGTGGGGCTTCGTGGCCTTCTACGCCAGCTGTACGGTCGTGACCTGGTGGTTCTACGCCCGCAAGGGCGCGGAGGCGCCCAGCTGACCGGCGCGTCCGGCACCACGGCGAAGGCCCCGCTCAGGCGGGGCCTTTCCGCATCTGGGGAAGGGGACCAATGGCCGTCGACCGGTGACCAATGCCGACTCATTTGATCGATCAAAAGGCGTGCAATGGAAGCAGGCAACGACGCGATCGAATGATTCGAGAAGGCGGTGCGGGCGATGACTGCGACCCCTGCTGAGGCAACGGTGAACGAGCGGGCCGAGACGGCCTGGAAGGGCTTCAAGGGCGGACTGTGGCGCGACGCCGTCGACGTCCGCGACTTCATCCAGCAGAACTACACGCCGTACGAGGGCGACGCCTCCTTCCTCGCCGGCCCCACCGAGCGCACGACGGCGGTGTGGGACAAGCTTCTCGCGCTCTTCCCCGTGGAGCGCGAGCGCGGCGTGTACGACGTCGACGTGACGACCCCGTCGGCGATCGACGCCTTCGCCCCCGGCTACATCGACCAGGACCTCGACCTGATCGTCGGCCTGCAGACCGACGCCCCGCTGAAGCGCGCCATCATGCCGAACGGCGGCTGGCGGATGGTGGAGTCCTCGCTGCGGGACTACGGCTACGAGCCCGACCCGCGGGTCAAGGAGGTCTACACGCGGCTGCGCAAGACCCACAACGAGGGCACCTTCGACGCGTACACGCCCGAGATCAGGGCCTGCCGCTCCTCCGGCGTGATCACCGGCCTTCCGGACGCCTACGGCCGGGGCCGCATCATCGGCGACTACCGCCGCGTCGCCCTCTACGGCGTGGACCGGCTCATCGCGGCCAAGCAGGACGAGAAGGCCGGGGTCGAGAAGGAGTGGCCCACGGACTCCGTCATCCGCGACCGCGAGGAACTGGCCGAGCAGATCAAGGCCCTGGGCGAGCTGAAGGCGATGGCGCGGTCGTACGGGTACGACATCTCCCGGCCCGCCGCGACCGGCCGCGAGGCGATCCAGTGGACGTACTTCGCGTACCTGGCCGCGGTGAAGGAGCAGAACGGCGCGGCGATGTCCCTCGGCCGCACCTCCACGTTCGTCGACATCTACCTGCAGCGCGACATCGAGGCGGGTGTGCTGACCGAGGAGCAGGCACAGGAGCTGATCGACGACTTCGTCATCAAGCTGCGCATCGTCCGCTTCCTGCGCACCGAGGACTTCAACCAGGGCTTCTCCGGCGACCCGACCTGGGTGACGGAGTCCATCGGGGGCATCGGCGCCGACGGCCGTCCGCTGGTGACCCGCTCCTCCTTCCGCTACCTGCAGACGCTGTACAACCTCGGCCCGGCCCCCGAGCCCAACCTGACGGTCTTCTGGTCGGCCCGACTGCCGCAGGGCTTCAAGGACTTCGCCTCCAAGGTCGCCATCGACACCTCGGCCATCCAGTTCGAGTCCGACGAGCTGATGCGACCCAAGTACGGGGACGACACCGCGATCGCCTGCTGTGTCTCGCCGTCCGCCGTGGGCAAGCAGATGCAGTTCTTCGGCGCCCGGGTCAACGTCGCCAAGGCCCTGCTCTACGCGATCAACGGCGGCCGGGACGAGAAGTCCGGCAAGGTCGTCGCCGAGGGCTTCGAGCCGGTCGAGGGCGAGGTCCTCGACTACGAGACCGTCGCCGAGCGGTACGACGCGATGCTCGACTGGCTGGCCAAGACGTACGTGCACGCGATGAACGTCATCCACTACATGCACGACAAGTACGCCTACGAGCGCATCGAGATGGCCCTGCACGACTACGCCCCGATGCGGACGATGGCCTTCGGCGCGGCGGGCCTCTCGGTCGCGGCGGACTCCCTGTCGGCGATCAAGCACGCCACCGTCCGGCCGGTCCGCGACGAGAGCGGGCTCGTGGTCGACTTCGAGATCGACGGCGACTACCCGGCGTACGGCAACAACGACGACGCGGCGGACGACATCGCCGTGCGGATCGTGCACGACTTCATGGAGAAGCTCCGTCAGTACCCGACCTACCGGGATGCGACGCACACCCAGTCCATCCTGACGATCACCTCGAACGTCGTCTACGGGAAGAAGACCGGCAACACCCCCGACGGCCGCCGCGCCGGCGAGCCGTTCGCCCCGGGTGCCAACCCGATGAACGGCCGCGACAGCCACGGCTACGTGGCCTCGGCGCTGTCGGTCGCCAAGCTCCCCTACGACGACGCCGAGGACGGCATCTCGCTGACCAACACGGTCACCCCGGACGGCCTGGGCCGCACCCCCGAGGAGCGGATCACCAACCTGGCGGGTGTCCTGGACGGCTACATGGCCGGCGGTGGCTTCCACATGAACGTCAACGTCCTCAACCGGGATGTGCTGATGGACGCCATAGAGCACCCGGAGAACTACCCGCAGCTGACCATCCGGGTCTCCGGATACGCGGTCAACTTCGTCCGGCTGACCCGCGACCAGCAGCTCGACGTCATCAACCGCACCTTCCACGGCGCGCTGTAGCGGCGACGCCGTAGCCCTCAGCGCCCCGGGGCCGGGCCTCACCCTCACCCCGGCCCCGGGGCCGTCCCCTTCGGAACGGAGAGGTCCTGCCATGACCACGACGACCACGACGACCACCACGACCACGACGACCGCGCAGGTCACGTCGATCACCACACCCGGTCCCGCGACGCCGGCCGCCGCCGCGACCCGGCGCCCCTCCGAGGGCTCGGTGCACTCCTGGGACCTGTCGACCGGTGTCGACGGCCCCGGCACCCGCTTCGTCACCTTCCTCTCCGGCTGCCCGCTGACCTGTCTCTACTGCCACAACCCCGACACCTGGCGGATGCGCAACGGCACCCGCACCTCCGCCGACGCCGTGATCGCCGAAGCCGCGAAGTACACCCGCTTCATCCAGGCGTCCGGCGGCGGGGCCACCGTCTCCGGCGGCGAACCCCTCCTGCAGCCCGTCTTCACCGGTGAGCTGCTCCACCGGATGAAGCACGAGCTCGGCTTCCACACCGCCCTCGACACCTCCGGCTTCCTGGGCGTCCGCGCCACCGACGCCCTGCTGCGCGACACCGACCTCGTCCTCCTGGACATCAAGTCCTGGGACCCGGACACGTACCAGAAGGTCACCGGCCGGCCGCTGGGGCCGACCCTGGACTTCGCCCACCGCCTCGCCGACCTCGGCCAGGAGGTCCACGTCCGCTTCGTGCTCGTCCCGGGCCTCACCGACGACCCCGACAACATCGAGGGAGTCGCCGCCTTCGCCGCCGGCCTGGGCAATGTCTCGCGCGTCGACATCCTCCCCTTCCACAAGCTCGGCGAAGCGAAGTGGCAAGCACTCGCCAAGCCCTTCACGCTCCACGACACCCCGTCCCCGACCCCGGACGAGGTCGCCGGCGCCCGGGCCGTCTTCCTGTCCCACGGCCTGAACGCCATCTGAGGGAACGTTCACCCTCCCGACGCGGAGAACATGCCCAAATGGGGCATAGCGTCCTACCGTGTCCGCGTGACCGAGCCACCTGCCCGCGTGACGGAGCCCCCCGAGGGCCCCGCGCCCGTCGCCCCGGCGTCCCCCGACGTCCGCCGCCAGACCCCGGCCGACGTGCGCCGCCGGGCCGCCCTCGCCGGAACCGTCGTCTCCGCCCTGCTGATCGTCGCGATCGTGCTCGGCAGCCGACTCCTGCGCGACTTCGACTCGGCGCTCCTCCCGTACGCCGTCGCCACCGTCTTCCTCGCGTTCGGCGTCGCCTACCGCTACACCGTGTGGATCTCCGCGCCCGGTGCCCGCCGCCTCTTCAAGCAGGGCTGGCGCTCCTTCTTCTCGGCCGCCAACTTCCGCAGGGCGCCCACCGCGCTGCCGCGGATGATCGCCACCTATCTCGGCTTCCAGAAGTTCCTCGGCGCCCGCTCGCACGCCCGCTGGGCCGCCCACCAGCTGATCTTCTGGGGCTGCGTGCTGGCCGCCCTCATCACCTTCCCGCTCACCTGGGGCTGGTTCACCTTCACCTCGTCCACCGGGTCCGGGCCCGGCTACGAGATGCGGATCTGGGGCTTCAAGGTGCTCGGCTTCGACTCGCTGAACATCGTCGGCTGGCTGATGTTCCACGGCCTCGACATCGCCGCCGTCCTCGTCATCCCCGGCGCGTCCTACTTCCTGTGGCGCCGGATGAAGGACCGCGGCGCCATCACCGGGCAGCGCTTCGCCTACGACCTGGTGCCGCTGATCGCCCTCATCGTCATCGCCGTGACCGGGCTGCTGCTCACCTTCTCGTCGATCTTCCTGCACGGCGGCGGCTACGAGTTCCTGGCGATCCTGCACATGGTGTCGGTGGTCTTCACGCTCATCTACATCCCGTTCGGGAAGTTCTTCCACATCGTGCAGCGGCCCGCCGCCGTCGGCATGCAGCTCTTCAAGTACACCTCCCGCAAGAAGGACGGCGACGAGGTCCTCGGCTGCCTCCGCTGCGGGGAGCCCATCGACACCGGCCCGTACGTCGAGAACCTCCAGGGGACCATGCGCGACCTCGACCTCGGCTTCGCCGAAGGGCCCCGGTACTGCCCCCGCTGCAAGCGGGTCATGCGCGGCAACGCCTACCTCACCCACGTCAAGAAGGGCTTCAAGTGACCCAGCAGCACGTGGGCCGCTCCGACCGTCTCCCCCTCGACCCCTCCCTCGCCCCGCCCGGCACCCGCAACTTCCGTGACGCCGGCGGCATCCCCGCCGACCGCTGGCACGCCGACCAGGAGGGCGAGACGCTCGTCCCCACCCACTGCTGCTTCTGCGGCGTGCAGTGCGGCATGTACCTGCGGGTCGACCACGGCGGCAAGGTCTTCGGCGTCGAACCCCGCAACCACGACATCAACCGGATGCGGCTCTGCCCCAAGGGCATCAACGCCTACCAGCAGGTCAACCACCCCGACCGGCTCACCGCCCCGCTCATGCGCCGCAATCGCGACGAGGAGTTCCGCGAGGCGAGCTGGGAGGAGGCGCTCGACTTCACCGTCGCCGAGATCCGCCGCATCCAGGAGGAGTACGGCAACGACTCCTTCGGCCTGCTCGGCGGAGCCAGCCTCTACTCGGAGAAGACGTATCTCGTCGGCAAGTTCGCCCGCGTCGCCCTCAAGTCCCGGCACGTCGACTACAACGGCCGCCTGTGCATGGTCTCCGCCGCCGGTGCCAACAAGCTCTCCTTCGGCATCGACCGCGCCGGCAACCCCTTCTCCGACATCCTCCTCACGGACTGCCTCCTCATCGCGGGATCCAACGTCGGCGAGTGCTTCCCGGTGATGACCCAGTACCTCTGGGGAGCCCGGGACCGGGGCGCCTCCCTGATCGTCGTCGACCCCCGCGAGACGGCCATCGCCCGCACCGCCGACCTGCACGTCGCCCTCAAGCCCGGCACCGACTCCGCGTTCTTCAGCGCCGTCCTGCACGTGGTCGTCGCCGAGGGCCTCGCCGACGAGACGTTCCTCGCCGAGCACACCACCGGCTGGGAGGAGGTGAAGCGGACCGTCGAGGCCTACCCGCCCTCCCGCGCCGCCGAGATCTGCGGCGTCCCCGAGGAGCAGATCGTCCGGACGGCCCGGATGTTCGCCGGCGCGGACAGGGCCATGGCCTGGCACGCCCGTGGCGTCGAGCACCACTCCCAGGGTGTGGAGAACTGCCTGACGATCATCAACCTGTGCACCGCCACCGGGAACATCGGCAAGCCCGGCGCCGGCTACGGCACCATCACCGGCCAGGGCAACGGTCAGGGCGGCCGGGAACACGGCCAGAAGTCCGACCTGCTGCCCGGCGGCCGCTCCATCACCAACCCCGAGCACCGCCGACAGATCTGCGAGATCTGGGGTATCGACGAGTCCGAACTCCCGCCCGCCGGCACCTCCATGATGGAGATGGTCTGGCAGATGCAGCGCGAGGAGATCCGCGGCCTGATCGGCATCTGCAACAACCCCTTCGTCTCCCTCCCGAACTACGCGACCGTCAAGAACGGCTACGACACCCTCCAGTTCCACGCCCAGTTCGACTTCTTCCTCTCCGAGACGGCCGCCAACGCGCACGTCGTCTTCCCCGTCACCGTCTGGGCCGAGGACGAGGGCGTGATGGCCAACGCCGAGGCCCGGGTCGTCAAGCACAACAAGGCGCAGGAACCGCCCGCCGGGGTCCGCACGGACACCTGGGTGATCTGCGAACTCGCCAAGCGCCTCGGCGCCGGCGACAAGTTCGACTTCGCCGACTCCCGCTCCGTCTTCGAGGAGCTGCGCATCGCCTCCGCCGGCACGGTCAACGACTACTACGGCATCACCTACGAACGCCTGGAGGAGACCGGCGGCATCGCCTGGCCCTGCCCCAGCACCGACCACCCGGGCACCCCCCGCCTCTTCGAGGACGGGAAGACCTACCACCCGGACGGCAGGATCCACATGCAGGTCGTCGAATGGCACCCGCCCATGGACCCCTACAGCGAGGAGTACCCCCTCTCCCTCACCACCGGCCGCACCGTCGCCCACTTCCTCTCCGGCAACCAGACCCGCCGCCTGGGCGGCCTCGTCGAACAGACCCCGCGGCCCTGGGTCGAGGTCCACCCCTCGCACGGCTTCCGCAACGGCGACCCGGTCCGCGTCGTCACCCGCCGGGGCAGCGAGGTCTTCCCCGCCCTGGTGACCGAGGCGATCCGGCCCGACACCGTCTTCGTGCCGTACCACTGGCCCGTCCCGACCGCCGCCAACGCCCTCACCATCGACGCCCTCGACCCGCGCTCCAAGATCCCCGAGTACAAGGTCTGCGCGGCCCGTATCGAGGCCGCCGAGCGGATCGACGAGGTCCCCGCGCCCCCGACCGCCCCCGGGCAGCTCGCCTACCCCGAGACCCAGGTCTCCCGAACCGACCCCCTGCCGCCCACGTCCCCGCAGGGCCGTGGCACCGCGGAGAGGAGCTGACGCCGCTCATGATGGGCCGCACGATCTTCATCGACCCCGGGCGCTGCATCGGCTGCCAGGCGTGCGTCTCGGCCTGCCGCGAGTGCGACTCGCACCGCGGCAAGTCGATGATCCACCTCGACTACCCCGACGAGGGCCACTCCGTCGCCTCCCTCCCCACGGTCTGCATGCACTGCGAGGACCCGGTCGCCCCCTGCGCCGAGGTCTGCCCCGCCGACGCCATCCTCGTCACCGCCGACGGCGTGGTGCAGCAGGCCGACACCACCCGCTGCATCGGCTGCGCCAACTGCGTCAACGCCTGCCCCTTCGGCGTCCCGAAGATCGACCTCCAGGCGAAGCTGCAGATGAAGTGCAACCTCTGCTACGACCGCACCGCCTACGGCCTCGCCCCGATGTGCGCGACCGTCTGCCCCACCGGCGCCCTGTTCTACGGGACCCTCGACGAGCTCCAGAACGAGCGCCCCGGCGTCCAGGTCGCCGACTCCTTCACCTTCGGCACGACCACGGTCTCCACGGGAGTGGCGATGGTCGTCCCCGCCGACAAGGTCCAATGGCCGGTCCCTGGTGGCCTGCCGGTCGTCGAGATCAACGGCAGGGACGTACGGGAGGGGGGCCGATGAGCGTCACCGAACAGCCACCGGCCGAGGGCCCCGGCGGGACCGACGCCGCCCAGGAGGCGCTGCACGACCGCATCGCCGCCGACTCCCTCACCACCCGGCGCGACTACCTGCGGATCGTGGCCACCGTCTCCGGCGGCCTCGCCCTCGGCGGGATCGGCGTCGCCTCCGGCATCCTGCACCGCCACGGCGACGCCGACGGGACACCCGAGGTGAAGAAGATCGCCGACCAGCTGCTGCCCGGCGAGTCCCTCGCCTTCCGCTACCCCGAGGAGGCGGACCGGGCGGTCGCCCTCCGCATGGAGGACGGCACCCTCGCCGGCTACTCGGCGGTCTGCACCCATCTCGCCTGCGCCGTGCTGTGGCGCAAGGACCGGGGCAGCGAGGGCGAGCTGTACTGCCCCTGCCACGAAGGCGTCTTCGACGCCCGTACGGGAGAGGTGACAGCGGGCCCGCCGCCCCGGGCGCTGCCCAAGGTGCTCCTGGTCGAGGAGGTCGACGGCAGTATCTGGGCCGTCGGCACGACCCGCTCCGGCGAGAGCGTCCAGGAGGGCCTCTGCCGCCAGCTCGGCGAGGAACGGCCCGGCCTGGCCGAGCGCCTCGGCTGCCCGGGCGCCTCGGCAGGGGGAGCGGCCACGAGGAGCGAGCGCACATGAGCGACACCCCCTTCCCCCGCGACCCGGAAGTCCCCGATCGCCCCCCGGGCACTGCCGACCAGGCACCCGACGGCGGCGCCGCGTATCCGCCGCGCCCCGCCTACACCCCCGGGAGCGCGCAGCCCCGCCTCAACCGCCCGGTCCGGGAGCGCTACCCGCAGATCCGTCCCACCAGCGGCTACGGCGACCCCCGGGTCCGCCACACCGGCCCGGGCCCCGGTGCCGGTACGGAACAGGAGCCCGAGCGGTCCTCGAAGCTGAACGCGCGCCTGGCCCTGGCCCTCACCGTCGTCGTCGGCCAGCTGTGGGGGCTGACGATCGTGGTCGACGAGTGGATGGCGGGCGACACCGGCACCGCCTGGTGGGGCGCCGGCTTCCTCGTCCTGTCGTTCCTCGTCGTACTCGGCCTCTGGCTGCTCGACCCGAAGGACCGCTGATCGGACCGGGTCCACGGCCGAATCCCCGGCGTACCCTGGAGGTATGAGCACCGCCCCCGCCCACGGTCCGCGAGACGCGAAGCAGCCCGGCAACCAGTCAGTCCCCGAGAACACCACGAAGCCGAAGCTGATCTTCGACGATCCGCTGGACCAGCAGTCCGCGGACGATACGGACCGCGGGTGGGGCGAGCGGCCTCCCGGCGGCAGCGACAGCTCCGCCGATCTCGCGCGCTTCCTCGAAGAGAAGCCGCCGCACCACCTCTGACGCCGGTGCGAGGCGCCGGCTAGGGGGTGGGGTGCGACCCCGCCCCCGCGCTCGGACCGCGCTGGGTGACGAGCGCGTCGCGGATCTCCTTCAGCACCTCCAGCTCGCTGATCTCCAAAGTCTCCTGGACGCCTTCCTTCGCCTTGTCGTGCGCGGCCCGCTTGGCCAGGTACTTCGCCATGGGCAGGACCATCAGGAAGTACACGACGGCGGCCGTGATCAGGAAGCTGAGGACGGCGCTGAGCACCAGGCCCCACTGGAGCTCGATGCCCTGCACCTCGCCGTTCACCACCACGCACGAGTCCTTGATGCAGCTCTTGTAGCTCTCCAGGTTCTTCGTGCCGAAGGCGCCGACCACCGGGTTGATGATGCCCTTCACCACCGAGTTCACGATGTTGGTGAACGCGGCGCCGATCACGACCGCCACCGCCAGGTCGATCACATTGCCGCGCATGAGGAAGGCCTTGAAGCCTGCCATCACGCTTTCCTTCTTCGGGCTCACCCGGATGCCTTTCGTCGCGTGTGCAGTTGGTGGAGCCATTACGCAGCGAACAGCGCAGATCCGTCCAATCCGTACACACGGGACGGTGACTTGACAGACAGTCCGTGCGAATCAACACAGCGTCACCGCCAGTTGGGACGTGACACCCGCACCGGCCAGCGCCGTCGCCGTCGACCGTGGAACCGAGAGGACGAGCAACGCCCCACCGTCCGAACGAGTCTCACCCGGGCGCGGAACTTCGGCCACTCGGGCGCCCGCAGCCACCACGCGCGCCTCACCGGCCCCGCCCATCGGCGAGTTGGGCGCGGCGATCACGTCCACCCGGTCCCCGGGCCGCACCAGCCGCACGGTCTCCGCGTCGGCGATCCGCACCGGCGCCGACACCATCCGCACCACGGGCGCCCGGCGCTGCTCGGCCGGCACCGCCGCGGTCGGCGCCGGGCCGGCGGACACCGTGCCGCCGCCCGCCACCGCCACCGCGGCCGCGCTCATCGCGAGGATCACCGCCGGCGCCCGCCCCCTGCGCCGCAGCGCCCGCAGCCACCGCCGCCGCCCGCTCCGCACCCGCAGCGGCTCGAACGGCGGGACACCGAGCGGCGCGGGAACGGGGGAGTGGTCGAGAGAGTGAGGAGTCGTCATGGGGGACACCGCCTGTCGGGAGTCGAGTCGGAGGATCGGAGAGTCGGAGAACCGAACCGCTCCCACCATCCCGCCCCGCCGCAGATCCCGCTCCCGCCTGTGGATCAACCGCCGCCTGTGGACAACTCCCTCACTCCCCAGGGGGATTCACAGAGGATCCACAGGCGCACTCACGGCAGCTCGATCCCCAGGTCCCAGCCGTCGTGGGCGTGGGTGCACAGGCAGTCGCGGTCCGCCGTGTCCGGCAGCGCGCCCACCGCGTCGAAGAGCACCTCGCGCAGCCGCCCGAGGTTCGCGCGGAACACCCGCATGACCTCGGTGTGCGAGACGCCCTCGCCGGTCTCCGTGCCCGCGTCGAGGTCCGTGACGAGCGCCAGCGAGGAGTAGCAGAGGCCCAGTTCGCGGGCGAGGACCGCCTCGGGGTGACCGGTCATGCCGACCACCGACCAGCCCGCCGCCGCATGCATCCGGGACTCCGCGCGCGTGGAGAAGCGCGGCCCCTCGACGACGACCATGGTGCCGCCGTCCACCGCGTCCCAGCCCTTGCCGCGGGCCGCCTTCAGCGCCGCCCGCCGCCCGTCCGGGCAGTACGGGTCGGCGAAGGTGGTGTGGACGACCTTCGGCACGGCCCCGCCCCAGGCCTCCGGCAGCGGCTCCCCGTCGAAGTACGTCTGCACGCGCGTCTTCGTACGGTCGACGAGCTGGTCGGGGACGACGAGGGTGCCGGGCCCGTACTCCGCCCGCAGGCCGCCCACCGCACACGGCCCGAGGACCTGCCGTACGCCCACCGAGCGCAAGGCCCACAGGTTGGCGCGGTAGTTGATCCGGTGCGGCGGCACGGTGTGGCCGCGGCCGTGCCGGGGCAGGAACGCGACCCTGCGCCCCGCGACCTCGCCGAGGAAGAGCGCGTCGCTGGGGCTGCCGTACGGGGTGTCCACGGACACCTCCGTCACGTCCTCCAGGAAGGAGTAGAACCCCGATCCGCCGATCACACCGATGTCCGCAAACGCCTTGGTCGCCATGCCGGTCAGATTAACGGCCCGGGAATGGCCGAAAGCCCCACCGCGCGCGGCGGTGAGGCTTTCGTAAGAACTCGGTCGGGCACCCGGTGCGGGCGCCCCCGATCAGGCGGCCGAGCTGGAGCTCGACGCGCTGGACGTGCTCGACGAAGCGGCCGGCTTCGCGTCCGAGGAGGACGACGAAGCGGACGACGACGAGGACGTCGACGAGGACGAGGAAGAAGTCGTGGAGGACTTCGACGCGGGGGAGCTGGAGCTCGACGAGCCGCGGCTGTCGTTCCGGTAGAAGCCGGAACCCTTGAAGACGATGCCGACCGCCGAGAACACCTTCTTCAGGCGTCCCTTGCAGCTCGGGCACTCCGTCAGCGCGTCATCGGTGAACTTCTGCACCGCCTCGAGGCCCTCGCCGCACTCGGTGCACTGGTACTGGTAGGTCGGCACTTGTCTTCCTCCTGGCACTCACACTCATCGAGTGCTAACGACGATCCATAGTGACGTATTCCGCCGGATCAGTCCACCGTCACCGGCACTCGGTGACCGATACCACGTGCCGCCACGCGCCCCGGAGCCCGGGGGCTCAGCCGCGAGCGGAGCGCGACGAGCGTGGCCAGCGCGAGCGCCGTGCCGACCAGCGGGACCAGAAATCCGGTGCTCGCGCCGTGCGCGTCGGCCAGCCGGCCGGCGACCGTCACGGCGCCCGCCTGGCCGAGCGCCACGGCGCCGGTGAGCCAGGTGAAGGCCTCGGTCCTGGAGGAGGCCGGGACCAGGGTCTCGACGATGGTGTAGCCGGAGATCAGGGCGGGGGCGATGCACAGGCCCACGATCAGGCCGAGGGCGCCGAGCAGCAGCACCGAGTGCGCGGACCAGAGCAGCGAGGCGGCCGCGGTGAGTCCGGCGTAGCCCAGGATCAGCCGCTTGCGCGGGCCGATCTTCCAGGCGATGGCACCGCACGCGATGCCCGCGAGCATGTTGCCCGCGGCGAAGGTCCCGTACAGCAGACCGTTCACGCCGGGGTTGCCGATCTCCTCGCTGAACGCGGTGAGCGAGACCTGCATGCCGCCGAAGACCGAGCCGATGCCCAGGAAGGCGATGGCCAGGACGCGGACGCCGGGGATGGAGAGCGCGGAGGCGTGCGCCTTGCCGGAGGCCGCCGCGACAAGGCCGTGGACGGGCTGGGTGCGGCGCTGGGCGGCGAAGAACAGACCGCCGAACAGCGTCAGGGCGGCCTCGGCGATCAGGCCGGCCGCCGGGTGGACGCCGGTGCACAGCGCGGTGGCGAGGACCGGGCCGACGACGAAGGTGAACTCGTCCGTGACCGACTCGAAGGCAGCGGCCGTCGGCATCAGCGGGGAGTTCTCCAGCTTCGCCGCCCAGCGGGCCCGGACCATCGGGCCGATCTGCGGGACGGAGGCGCCGGCCGGTACGGCCGCGAGGAACAGGGCCCACATCGGGGCGCCCGCGAGCGCGAGCACGACGAGCAGGGAGACGGCGGTGGCGTGGATGAGGACACCGGGGACCAGGACGGCGCGCTGGCCGAAACGGTCGGCGAGCTTGCCGCTCTGCGGGGCGAAGAGCGCCATCGAGACGCCGGTGACGGCGGCGACGGCACCGGCGCTGCCGTAGGAGCCGGTGGTGTGCTGGACGAGCAGGACGATGCCGATCGTCAGCATCGCGAACGGCTGGCGGGCGGCGAAGCCGGGGATCAGGAACGACAGCGCGCCGGGCGTACGCAGCAGCTGTCCGTAACCGGCGCGCTTGCGGCCCTTGCCCCTGCCGGGCTCTCCCGCGGCCTGCACAGCGGTGTCGGCCGTGTCAGGCGTGTCAGAAGTGACCGTGGACACCACGGTCCTTGCCTTTCTGCCGCCTGGTAGCGGGCCCCTGCACGGTGGTGCGGGCGTAGCCGAGAGCTGTCCTCTTGCGCGGAACTGCGGTAGATACCGGGCCCCTGCGGAGGGTTTCTCGGCCGCCATACGGTCGCGCCAGCTCTGCGTCAGGCAGAGTTGGTTCGATCAAGTGTGCCTTCATGGTACAGGGAAGGGCGTCTCCCCGCCTGGGAAAACGCCCTTCTTGACGAATCTATGCCTGTGATTAACCGGACGTTCGCTTGGTGAAGGGCAGATGCGGCCAGTGCGAGTGCGGCCCCTTGGGCGTGGAGACCGCCGTCGAGCCGCCCGTACCGAGCCAGCCGGCCAGCTTTCCGCCCTGTCCGACGGCCCGCAGCCGCCGCTCGGTGGCGTCCCGTACGGGGTCGGTCGCGACCACCAGCAGTTCGTCCCCGCGCCGCAGCACGGTCGCCGGACTCGGTACGAAGCTCTTCTCCTCGCGGACGACGAGGGTGACCGCGGCGCCGGGCGGCAGCCGCAGCTCCGCGACCTCCACGCCGTGCATCTTCGAGCCCTGCGGGATGGCGACCGACAGCAGGTGGCCGCGCAGCCGCTCCAGCGGGGCCGACTCGACGCCGAGGTCGGCCGCCTCGGAGGAGTCGCCGAGCTTGAGCGCCTTCGCCAGCCAGGGCAGCGTCGGGCCCTGGACGAGGGTGTAGACGACGACGAGCACGAAGACGATGTTGAAGACGCGTTCGCTGCCCTCGATCCCGGAGACCATCGGGATCGTGGCCAGGATGATGGGGACGGCTCCGCGCAGTCCGGCCCAGGACATCAGGGCCTGCTCCTGCCAGGGGATACGGAACGGCAGCAGGCTGACGAAGACCTCCAGGGGCCGCGCCACCACCGTGAGGACCAGGCCGATGATCACCGCGGGCAGGATGTCGTCGCCCAGCTTGGACGGCGTCACCAGCAGACCGAGCAGGACGAACATGCCGATCTGGGCGATCCAGCCGAGCCCCTCGGCGAAGCCGCGGTTGGCCGGGGCGTGCGGCAGCTTGGCGTTGCCGAGGACCATCGCGGCCAGGTAGACGGCGAGGAAGCCGGAGCCGTGGGCCAGGGCGCCGGCCGCGTACGCGGTGACGGCGATGGCCATGACGGCGATCGGGTACAGGCCGGAGGCGGGCAGGGCGATGTGCCGGAGCCCGTAGGCGCCGAGGAAGCCGACCCCGAGGCCGACGGCGGCGCCGATGGCCAGCTCCATGGCGATCGTGCCGACCAGGACGTACCAGCTGTCGATCGGGCCGACCGTCGAGAAGGCGACGACGAGGATGACGACCGGGGCGTCGTTGAAGCCGGACTCGGCCTCCAGGACGCCGGTGACCCGGGAGGGCAGCGGGACCTTGCGCAGGACGGAGAAGACGGCGGCGGCGTCCGTGGAGGAGACGACGGCGCCGATGATCAGTGCCTGCTGCCACTCCAGGCCGACCAGGTAGTGGGCGGCGGACGCCGTGATGCCCACGCTCACCGCGACGCCGACGGTCGACAGCACGACCGCCGCGGGCAACGCGGGTTTGATCTCCTTCCACTTGGTGCCCAGGCCACCCTCGGCCAGGATCACCACCAGTGCGGCATAGCCGATCACCTGCGTCAGCTCGGCGTTGTCGAACTCGACGTTGCCGATGCCGTCCTGCCCTATCGCGATCCCGATCCCCAGGTAGAGGAGCAGGCTGGGGAGCCCGCTCCGGGACGAGATCCGCACCGCCGCGACAGCGATGAGCAGCACGAGCGAGCAGATGAGCAGGAGTTCATTGAGCTCGTGGACAGACAGTGACCCGTTCCTTCCCCTCACGCGCGGCCGGATCGTTCCTCCAGCAGCCGGTACTTCGTTACCTTACCTAATCTTTAACGTTTTCTTGACGCCCTCCTTGCCTCACCTCGATCGCCAGTGCGATCTTGGGCGGCCTCCTTGGGACACCGCGTCCGGGCCTCCCGGACGCTGCGCCTAAGGTTGCTCCCGTACTCCAGGACCACCCTGCCCCTCGAAGGACAGCGATGCCCTCCAACACGACCGCGCCCCCCGCCAAGAAGAAGGGGCGACGTGCCCGCCTGATCGTCCTCGTCCTGGCCCTCGCGCTGGTCGCGGGCGTCGGCTTCGGCGGGTACTGGGGCGTCAGCACCGTCCGCGCCTCGTTCCCGCAGACCTCGGGCGAGATCCGGCTGGACAGCCTGTCCGGCGAGGTCGAGGTCAAGCGGGACGCCTACGGGGTGCCGCAGATCTACGCCGACACCGAGGCCGACCTCTTCCGCGCCCAGGGCTACGTCCAGGCGCAGGACCGGTTCTACGAGATGGACGTGCGCCGTCACATGACGGCGGGCCGCCTCTCGGAGATGTTCGGCAAGAGCCAGATCGACACCGACGCGTTCCTGCGGACGCTCGGCTGGCGCCAGGTCGCGCAGGAGGAGTACGACAAGGTCCTGTCGGAGGAGACGAAGAAGAACCTCCAGGCATATGCCGAGGGAGTCAACGCCTATCTCAAGGGGCGGGACACCTCCGAGGTCTCCGTCGAGTACGCGGCGCTCGCCCTCACCGGCGACTACACGATCGAGCCCTGGACCCCGGTCGACTCGGTGGCCTGGCTCAAGGCGATGGCCTGGGACCTGCGCGGCAACATGCAGGACGAGATCGACCGCTCCCTGATGACGAGCCGGCTGAGCCCGGCGCAGATCAAGCAGCTCTACCCCGGATACCCGACCGACCTGCACCAGCCGATCGTGCAGACCGGCGCGGTCGACGAGGAGACGGGGAAGTTCGACCCCAAGGCCACCCCCGCGAAGAACGGCGACGGTGCCGGCACGGGCAACGACTCCGGCAGCGCGCTGGGGGGCGTGCAGAGCCAGCTGGGCGCCCTCTCCGACGCCCTCGACGAGATCCCGGCCCTCCTCGGCCCGAACGGCAACGGCATCGGCTCGAACTCGTGGGTCGTCTCCGGGCAGTACACGACCTCCGGCAAGCCGCTGCTCGCCAACGACCCGCACCTCGCCCCGATGCTGCCGTCCCTCTGGTACCAGATGGGCCTGCACTGCCGCTCCGTCTCGGCCACCTGCCGCTACGACGTCTCGGGCTACACCTTCTCCGGCACGCCCGGCGTGATCATCGGCCACAACGACACCGTCGCCTGGGGCCTCACCAACCTCGGCGCCGACGTCACCGACCTCTACCTGGAGAAGGTCTCGAACGAGGGTTACGTGGTCGACGGCAAGGTCAAGCCGTTCACGACCCGCGAGGAGACCATCAAGGTCGCCGGCGGCGGCGACCGGAAGATCACCATCCGCTCCACCGGGCACGGCCCCCTGGTCTCCGACCGCTCCTCCGAACTGGAGAAGGTCGGCCAGAAGGCCCCCGTCGGCAACGCGGCCCCCGACCGGGGCAACGGCTACGCGGTCTCCCTGCAGTGGACCGCCCTGCAGCCGGGCAAGTCCATGGACGCGATCTTCCAGCTCAACCGCGCCAAGAACTTCAAGGAGTTCCGCGCCGCGGCCAAGAACTTCGAGGTCCCCTCCCAGAACCTGATCTACGCCGACGCCGAGAACATCGGCTACCAGGCACCCGGCAAGATCCCGGTGCGCGCCAAGGGCGACGGCACCGTGCCCGCGCCGGGCTGGGACTCCTCGTACAAGTGGAAGGGCTACATCCCGTACGACGAGCTGCCGTACGAGCTGAACCCCGAGCGCGGCTACATCGTCACCGCCAACCAGGCCGTCGTCGACAAGAAGAAGTACCCCTACCTCCTGACCGCGGACTGGGGCTACGGCTCGCGCAGCCAGCGGATAAACGACCTCGTCGAGTCGAAGATCAAGGACGGCGGGAAGATCTCGCCCGACGACATGCGGACCATGCAGATGGACAACCGCAGCGAGATCGCGACCCTGCTCAACCCGCTCCTGCTGAAGATCGACATCTCGGACCCGTACGTCCGCGAGGCGCAGAAGCTGCTCGAAGGCTGGGACTACACCCAGGAGCCCGACTCGGCCGCCGCCGCGTACTTCAACGCGGTCTGGCGCAACGTCCTCAAGCTCGCCTTCGGCGACAAGCTGCCCAAGGAGCTGCGGGCCGAGGGCGACTGCATCAGCGTCCTCCCCGCGGACCTGACCGGGCTCCCGGTCGACGAGCAGAACAAGAAGGTCCGCGAGTGCGGCGAGCGTGACGCCGACACGGCGCAGCCGGACGGCGGCGACCGCTGGTACGAGGTGGTCCGCCCGCTGCTCAAGCAGGAGAACAGCGAGTGGTGGAAGACCGAGGCCAACCGCACCGACGCGGCCACCGAGACCCGTGACCAGCTGCTCGCCCGCGCCATGGAGGACGCCCGCTGGGAGCTGACCGCCGAGCTGGGCAAGGACGTCTCCACCTGGAGCTGGGGCCGGCTGCACCAGCTGACCCTGCAGAACCAGACCCTCGGCACCGCCGGCCCGGGCCTCGTCCAGTCCCTGCTCAACCGCGGCCCGTGGAACCTGGGCGGCGGCGAGGCGGCCGTCAACGCCACCGGCTGGAACGCGGCCGGCGGCTACGGGGTCATCTGGGTCCCGTCGATGCGCATGGTCGTGAACGTCGGCGACTGGGACCGGTCCCGCTGGATCAACCTGTCGGGCGCCTCGGGCCACGCGTACCACGACAACTACACCGACCAGACCGACAAGTGGGTCAAGGGCGAACTGCTCGACTGGCCCTTCGGCAAGGCGGCGGTCGACGCCTCGGCGAAGGACACACTGGTCCTGAAGCCGTAGCCGGCGCTAGAAGTGCCTGATCCCCTCCGGGGTCACCACCGCGTGCACGGGGTGGTCGTGCGGTTCCTCCGGGACCCGGGCGACCACCTCGTCCGCGTACAGGAGCACCACGAGCGCCGGGTCCGCGCCGGCCTTGGCGAGCCGGGCCAGGACCCGGTCGTACGAGCCGCCGCCACGCCCGAGCCGCATCCCGCGCGCGTCGACCGCGAGGCCCGGCAGGAGGACCACGTCCGCCGCGCACACCGCCTCCGGGCCGAGCCGCGGACCGGTCGGCTCCAGAAGCCCGCGCCCGGCCTTCGCCAGGCCCTCGGCGCCCTCGTACGCGGCCCAGTCGAGGTCGTTGTCGGGCAGCAGGACCGGCAGCAGGACGCGGACGCCACGGGCGCGCAGCGCGTCCAGCAACGCGCGCGTGCCCGGTTCGCGGCCCACGGACACATAGGCGGCGACGGTCGAGGCCCCGGCCAGTTCGGGCAGCTCACGCGCCCCCCGGGCGAGCCGCTCGGCGGCGGAGTCGACATCATGGCCGGTCAGCTGCGCTCGGGCGGCGAGGAGTTGGCGGCGCAAGGCGGCCTTTTCGATCATGTCGGCGCTCACCGGTCATTCACCTGACTTCACGAACCTCTCGTAACTGTCTTTATGCACAGGAAGTTAATCGGAGCCCCATCTTCCTCTCATACCGAACGGCTATGGTGCTCCGCATGACTCAGTCGCCCCCCAGGATCACCAAGGCTGTCATCCCGGCCGCCGGTCTCGGTACGCGGTTCCTCCCGGCCACCAAGGCCACCCCCAAGGAAATGCTGCCGGTCGTCGACAAGCCCGCGATCCAGTACGTCGTCGAGGAGGCCGTCGCGGCCGGACTCTCCGACGTCCTCATGATCACCGGCCGGAACAAGCGTCCCCTGGAGGACCACTTCGACCGGAACTACGAGCTGGAAGAGGCGCTGGCCCGCAAGGGCGACGAGGAACGCCTCTCCAAGGTGCAGGAGTCCAGCGACCTCGCCACCATGCACTACGTGCGCCAGGGCGCCCCGCGCGGCCTCGGCCACGCCGTGCTGTGCGCGGCCCCGCACGTCGGCGACCAGCCCTTCGCCGTGCTGCTCGGCGACGACCTGATCGACCCGCGCGACCCGCTGCTCTCGCGGATGGTGGACATCCAGGAGCGCGAGGGCGGCAGTGTGATCGCGCTCATGGAGGTCGAGCCCTCCCAGATCCACCTCTACGGCTGCGCCGCGGTGGAGGCGACGGTCGACTCCGACGTCGTGAAGGTGACCGACCTGGTCGAGAAGCCGGACGTGCACGAGGCGCCCAGCAACTACGCGATCATCGGCCGCTATGTGCTGGATCCGGCCGTCTTCGGGATACTGCGGGAGACCGAGCCGGGCCGCGGCAACGAGATCCAGCTGACCGACGCCCTGCAGAAACTCGCCAAGGACGAGAAGATCGGCGGCCCGGTCCACGGCGTGGTCTTCAAGGGCCGGCGCTATGACACCGGTGACCGCGGGGACTATCTGCGTGCCATTGTCAGACTGGCGTGCGAACGTGAAGACCTGGGACCGGACTTCCGGGCCTGGCTCCGCAAGTACGTCAGTGAGGAGATGTAGCACCTTGAGCAGCAGCACGGCACCGGTGGCGGGCGGCGACCCGGCGGGGGACGGGACCGAGGTCGAGGCATCGTCCGGCGAGGTGGTCGCGGACGCCCCGGAGGGCACCGAGGGCGCCCACGGCACGTCCGGCGATCCCTGCGCGGGCCCGGCCCGAGGACTGTGGTCGGTGGACGAGCACCTGGCGGACGTCCTCGGGGCGATCACCCCGCTCGAACCGATCGAGCTGCAACTGCCGGACGCCCAGGGCTGCGTCCTCGTCGAGGACGTCACGGTGCCGGTCGCGCTGCCGCCCTTCGACAACAGCTCCATGGACGGCTACGCGGTCCGGGTCGCCGATGTCGCCGGTGCCACCGAGGAGTTCCCGGCGGTCCTGACCGTCATCGGTGACGTGGCCGCGGGCGCCGACGGCCTCCCGGTCGTCGGCCCCGGCGAGGCCGCCCGGATCATGACCGGCGCCCCGCTGCCGCCCGGCGCCGAGGCCGTGGTGCCGGTCGAGTGGACCGACGGCGGGACGGGCGGGGGAGCGGCGAGCGGGATGCGCGCCGCCAGCGCCGCCCCCGAGGGCGCGGGCGGCGAGGTCCGGGTCCACCGGGCCGCCGAGGCGCGCGCGCACGTCCGCGCGCGCGGCAGCGACGTCCAGGCCGGCGACCTGGCCCTGGAGGCGGGCACGGTCCTCGGCCCGCCGCAGATCGGACTGCTCGCGGCGATCGGCCGCGCCACCGTGCGCGTACGCCCGCGCCCGCGGGTTGTCGTGATCTCCACGGGCAGCGAACTGGCGCAGCCGGGCGAGGAGTTGGCCGAGGGCCAGATCTACGACTCCAACAGCTTCGCGCTCGCCGCCGCCGCCCGCGACGCCGGAGCCATCGCGTACCGCGTCGGCTCCGTCACCGACGAGGCCGAGACCCTGCGCGCCACCATCGAGGACCAGCTGATCCGCGCCGACCTCCTGGTCACCACGGGCGGGGTCAGCGTCGGCGCGTACGACGTGGTCAAGGAGGCGCTGACGGCGGCGGGACAGTTCGAGGGCCAGGTCGACTTCCGCAAGCTCGCCATGCAGCCGGGCAAGCCGCAGGGGTTCGGGACGATCGGCCCCGACCACACACCGCTGCTCGCCCTGCCGGGCAACCCGGTCTCTTCGTACGTCTCCTTCGAGCTGTTCGTGCGCCCCGCGATCCGGGCGCTCATGGGCCTGGAGGACCTCCACCGGCCGACGGTCAGGGCCGTCGTCACCGCCGACAAGGCCCTGTCGTCCCCGGCCGGCCGCCGCCAGTTCCTGCGCGGGACGTACGACGCCCAGGCCGGCACCGTCACTCCGGTGGGCGGAGCGGGCTCGCACCTGATCGCCGCGCTCGCGCACGCGAACGCCCTGCTCGTCGTACCGGAGGAGAATACGGAGGTGGCGCCCGGCGCCGAGCTCGACGTGGTCCTCCTCGGCTGAGGAGGCCCTCGTGGCGGTACCGTGGCGTCCCACACAGCGACCGGGAGTGTCACGGCCATGAGCACGCAGCAAGGACTCACCCACATCGACGAGGCGGGGGCGGCCCGCATGGTCGACGTCTCGGGGAAGGACGTCACGGCGCGGACCGCGCGGGCCAGCGGCCGTGTCCTCGTCTCGCCGCGCGTGATCGAGCTGCTGCGCGGCGAGGGCGTCCCGAAGGGCGACGCACTCGCCACCGCCCGGATCGCGGGCATCATGGGCGCCAAGAAGACCCCGGACCTGATCCCGCTCTGCCACCCGCTGGCGGTCTCGGGCGTGACCCTCGACCTCACGGTCGCGGACGACGCCGTGGAGATCCTGGCGACCGTCAAGACCACGGACCGCACGGGCGTCGAGATGGAGGCCCTCACGGCGGTCTCGGTGGCGGCGCTGACCGTGGTCGACATGGTCAAGGCGGTCGACAAGGGCGCGGTCATCTCCGACGTACGGGTGGAGGAGAAGACGGGCGGCAAGTCGGGCACGTGGACGAGGTCCGGGTCATGACGACGGATGCGACCGCGGCGGCCGACGGCACGGCACCCGAGCCCCGTACTCCCTCGGGCGCCGCCCTCACCGCCCCGTACGCCGCGCTCGTCGTCACCGCCTCCAACCGGGCGTCGGCCGGGGTGTACGAGGACAAGGGAGGCCCGCTGATCGCGGAGGGCCTGACGCGGCTCGGCTTCGCGGTCGACGGCCCGCAGGTCGTGCCCGACGGCGCGCCCGTCGAGGCGGCGCTGCGGGCGGGCGTCGAAGCCGGGTACGACGTCATCCTCACCACCGGCGGTACGGGCATCTCGCCCACCGACGCCACGCCCGAGGCGACCGGCCGGGTCCTCGACCGGGAGATCCCCGGCATCCCCGAGGCGATCCGCGCGTACGGCCGGGACAAGGTGCCGACGGCGGCGCTGTCGCGGGGCCTCGCGGGGGTCGCGGGCGGGACGCTGATCGTGAACCTGCCCGGTTCCTCCGGCGGGGTCCGTGACGGTCTCGCCGTACTGGAGCACCTGCTCGTCCACGCCGTCGACCAGATCCGCGGCGGCGACCACCCGAGACCGTCATGATCCCGTCCTGGCCCGTGATCCTCGCCGACGGCGATGTCGTGCTGCGGCCGATAAAGCTGCGCGATCAGCGGGCCTGGCGCGAGGTGAACCGGCGCAACCGTGACTGGCTGCGCCCCTGGGAGGCGACCATCCCGCCGCCCGCGCCGGGCGCCCCGGTCACGCAGCGGCCGACGTACCGGCAGATGGTCCGCCATCTGCGGGGCGAGGCGAACGCGGGCCGGATGCTGCCGTTCGTGATCGAGTTCCGGGGCCAGCTGGTCGGTCAGCTGACGGTCGCGGGGATCACGTGGGGCTCGATGTGCTCGGGCCATGTGGGGTACTGGGTGGACAGCGCGGTGGCGGGCCGGGGCGTCATGCCGACGGCGGTCGCGCTCGTCGTCGACCACTGCTTCCGCAACGTGGGGCTGCACCGGATCGAGGTCTGCATTCGGCCGGAGAACCTGCCCTCGCGGCGGGTCGTGGAGAAATTGGGATTCCGTGAGGAGGGGCTGCGTCCGCGCTACCTCCACATCGACGGGGCGTGGCGGGACCACCTCGTCTTCGCGCTGACGGCCGAGGAAGTCCCCGAGGGCCTGGTGCGCCGCTGGCACCAGGCACGTCCTCCGCATCCCGCACAATGAAATAAACGTTCGAATTCAATCAGCAGTTGACCGCCAATCGATCTGAACAATCACAAAAAAGTTCAGTGATATCAGCCAGATCGTGCGACACACCGGGCCAATTGGCCGATGCCCTCCCGCGAACCCCTCTACCGTGTGAGGCGTGAGCAGCAGCGGCCTCATCTACGCAGTCATTGTCGGGGCCTGGGCCGCCTACTTGGTGCCGATGTGGCTCCGCAGGCAGGACGAGCTCAACGAGGCCCGTCCGACGGAACGCTTCAGCACCGCCATCCGGCTGCTGTCCGGACGGGCGGGAATGGAGCGTCGGTACGCCAAGGAGCTGAAGGACCGGGAGCCCGGCGTCGACCCGGACGCGGAGACCGAGCATCTGAGCTCGGTCGACGTCCGGGCCTTCTCCGCGCCCGCGGCCAGGACGGAAGCCCGGTTGGAGGCCCCGGAACCCGCGCCCGCCGCCCGGGTGCGGCGGCCCTCCAAGGAGTCCGTCGAACGGGCCCGGCGCGGCAAGGTCCTCGCCCGGCGCCGCCGGACGACGGTCGTCCTCTTCCTCGCCTTCACCCTCGGCGCGGTCGTCGCGGCGGTCGGTGGGCTCGCGTTCCTGTGGGCGCCGGCCGTCCCGGCCGTGCTCCTGAGCGCGTACATCGTGCATCTGCGGACGACGGAGCGCCGGCGGTTCGTGTACGTGATGGACCGTCGGCGCGCGGAGGCGGCGGCGGCCCGGCTGCGGGAGAACCGCCCGCGCCGCCCGGCCGCGCCCGCCGAGCCGGAGGAGGAACCGGCCCGACCCGAGCCCGAAGCGGCCCCCGAGGTCTCCCCGCAGGAGGCCGGCCGCCGCGCGCTCGTCGAGCAGACGGACCACGCGGAGTGGGTGGACCAGCAGCGCGAGCGCGGCCCGGCCCGCGGCGACAGCTGGGACCCGGTCCCGGTGCCGCTCCCCACCTACGTCACAGCCCCGGTCGCCCCGCGCGCCACGAGCGGCATCGACATCACGGACCCGGAGACCTGGAGCTCGGCCCGCTCCTCCACGGCGACCCCGGACACGGCGGCCCCGGCCGCCCCGGCGGCCACCCCGAACCCGAGCCCGGCCCCGCGCCGGCGCACGACCCCGCCCCGCCCCCGCCGCGACCACGGCCGCACGCCCCTCTTCGACCAGTACGCGGACGACGACCGCCCCCGCGCGGCCAACGAATGACCCCCGGCCGAGGGCTCCCCGAAGCCCTCGGCTGACCTGCGGGGGAGCGGATTTCCATGCACCCCGATCGGGATGCTAATGTTTCACACGTCGCAAGGGCCTGTGGCGCAGTCTGGTAGCGCACCTCGTTCGCATCGAGGGGGTCTGGGGTTCAAATCCCCACAGGTCCACAAGCGACTGTTCTTGAGTAGCTCTCAAGGATCGTCACGAGATCCCGTTCCGCCGAAAGGCGGGGCGGGATCTTGGCGTTTGTGGGGTGTGTTCGAGGAGGTGCCCGAACGCGGTCTCAAGATGTGCTGCTGATCAGGCCGTTCGCGGTGGAGGGGGAAACCCGCCCACGCCTTCCGGTACGTCTTTGAATGGTCAACGTCCCGTCACAGAACGATCATTGAGTGCCCCGGAACGCCCTCGACATACTTCAGGAATCCGGGGCGTACGCATGTCTGAGTACGCCCCCGTTCGGGCCAGGCCCCCGCCCGCCCGATTCGCTCCTGAGCAGGGGGAGTTTTGCGCACACCAGTGAACAAGGCGTACGCGGTCACGGTCGCCGCCGCTGCCGCCGTGGCTCTGACAGCGGGTATGACCAGCCCGGTGTCGGCGCAGGACGGCGGCCTCACCACAGCGTCACCGGCCGGCGGCAAGAGCGCCGGGCCGGGCAGGAACGTGCACTCCGTCGTCCTGATCACCGGCGACCGGGTCCTCGTGGACGCCAAGGGCCGGATCGCGGGCATCGAGCGTGCCAAGGGCCGGGAGGACATCCCCTTCTTCACCCAGGTCCACGAAGGCCGCACCTACGTGATGCCGCGCGATGCCCGGCGGCTTGTCGCCGACGGCACGCTCGACCAGCGGCTGTTCGACGTCACCGGACTCGCCGAGCCGGAGAGCCGCAAGGCCTACCGGGGCGGGCTCAAGGTGATCGTCGGCTACCGGGGAGCCGCGGCCCAGTCCGCCCGCAGCGAGGTGCGGGCTTCCGAGGGCACCACCGTCAACCGGACCCTGCCCTCTCTCGGCGCCGATGCCGTCACCAGCGCCACCGACAGCACCGAGGCGCTGTGGGAGGCCCTGACCCGCCCCCAGACCGACGGCTCGGCGGCGAGTACCTCCGGCATCGCGAAGGTCTGGCTGGACGGCGTGCGGAAGGCTTCGCTCGACCGCTCCACCGGTCAGATAGGCGCCCCCGCGGCCTGGAGCCGCTCGCTCGACGGCACCGGCGTGAAGATCGCGGTCCTGGACACCGGTATCGACGACACCCACCCGGACCTGGCCGGACGGGTCGCGGCGGCACGCAACTTCAGCCGCTCCGCGGACACCGTGGACCGCGTCGGGCACGGCACGCACGTCGCCTCCACCGCGGCCGGTACGGGAGCGAAGGACAGCCGCTTCAAGGGCGTGGCTCCCGGGGCGCGGCTGATCAGCGCCAAGGTTCTCGACGACTACGGCAACGGCAGCGACTCCGAGTCCATCGCGGGGATCGACTGGGCCGTGGCCCAGGGCGCCGACATCATCAACATGAGCCTCGGCAGCGCCGACCGGCCCGGGATCGACCCACTGGAAGCCCACATCAACAAGGTCTCCACGGAGAGGGGCGTCCTGTTCGCCGTCGCCGCGGGCAACCTCTGGGACCCCCGCCCCGGCACGGTCAACTCGCCGGGCACCGCCGAAGCGGCCCTGACCGTCGGTGCCGTCGACGACGACGACCGGCTCGCCCCCTTCTCCGCGCACGGTCCCCGTAAGGAGGACCACGCGGTCAAGCCCGACATCAGCGCTCCCGGTGTGCGGATCACGGCCGCCGCCGCGACCGGCACCCCGGACCAGAACCCGCCTGGCTACGTCGGCCTGGACGGTACGTCGATGGCGACCCCGCACGTCGCGGGCGCCGCGGCGATCCTCAAGCAGAAGAACCCCACCTGGACGGGGGCGCAGCTCAAGGCGGCCTTGACCGGCTCGGCCAAGGGCGGCGCGCACTCGGTCTTCGAGCAGGGTGCGGGCCGCCTCTCCGTCGACCGGGCGATCGACCAGACCGTCCTCTCCGAGGGCGGACCGCTCCACCTGGGTCGCCAGCAGTGGCCCCACGACGACGACGCGCCGGTCACCAAGCAGGTCACCTACCGCAACGGCGGCACCGCCGATGTGACGCTCGACCTGTCGCTCGAGGTGCCCACCGGCGGCGACGGGCAGCCCGCGCCTGCCGGGTTCTTCACCCTCGGGGCGCAGCGGATCACGGTCCCGGCGGGCGGCACCGCCTCGGTGGGCCTGACGGCCGACACCCGTATCGGCGGCGCGGTCGACGGCTCGTACGCGGCCACGGTCGTCGCGTACGGGGCGGGCCAGAGCGTGCGCACCCCGGCCACGGTGGACCGTGAGGTCGAGTCCTACGACGTCACCTTCGAGACGGTGGGGCGGCCCGACGCGCCCGGCGCCGTCTGGGGCGCCGATCTGTACGGCTACCAGGGCCTCGCCTCGGAACGGCAGTTCCGCCCGGACCTGTCCTCGGGTTCCGCGACGGTCCGCCTGCCCCGCGGCACCTACAACCTCCAGGCCGACATGCAGGTCGACCCCGCGGACCCGCGCATGGGCCTCGACCTGATCCACAACCCCCGGCTCACGGTGACCGGACCCGCCACCGTCACCCTCGACGCCAGGACCACCCGGCCGGTGACGGTCAAGGTGCCGGACGCGGCGGCCCGGCAGACGCGCGCGGGGATGTTCTACATGGTCTCGACGCCCGAGGCCGGGTTCGCCCAGGGCTTCGACGCGCGGAGCTTCGACAACGTCCGCATGGCACGGCAGGGCTCGGTAGGAGCGGACGCCACCCTCATGCAGCAGTGGTCGGCCCGCTGGGAGCGGGGCACGAGCGTCTACCAGACCCTCGCGGGCGGCGTGGTCAAGGAACTGCCCACCGGCTACGAGAAGGTCTACGCGGCCAAGGATCTCGCCCTGGTCAAGGTAGGTTTCGGGGCGTCCGCGCCCGGCGTCGCCGGAGCTCTCTCGGCTGAGGGCTCGGTGCCGGACGCGGGCGGCTTCGTCGACTTCTACCCCGCCCACCCGGCACCGGGCACCCAGAAGCTGTATCTGAGCACGGACGACGGGATCGGCTGGAGCGTCACCGCGCTCGTTCTGGGCGAGGCGGACGCCGACGGCGGCCGACCCATCGACGTGGTGTACTCCCTCGGCACCGAGCCCCAGCTGAAGCCGGGGAACACCTACACCAGGAACGTCAACGTCGGTGTGGTCGGACCCCGGATGGAGCCGGGCGAGGGGATCGTCCGCTCCGGCGACGACATCTACGGCGCGTTCACCATGGTCAGCGACGGAGCGGGCCACTACGGGAACGCCCGCTACTCCAGCGCGACCACCACCGTCCACCGCAACGGTGTGCTGTACGCGCAGAAGGACGGCGCCGTCGACCGGGAGAGCTTCACGCTGCCGGCGGAGTCCGCGACGTACACGGTGGCGACCACGGTCGACCGCGACCCGAAGTACAACCGGACCGGCACGCGCATCGACGCCTCGTGGACCTTCACCTCGGCCCGCAGCGCCGGCGCCCCGACGGAACTGCCCGTCTCCATGGTCCGCTTCCAGCCGAAGCTCGCGCTGGACTCCACCGCTCCGGCCGGCGTCCTCCAGACCTTCCCCGTCGTCGTCCAGGGCGCGGCGGCCGGAGCCAACCTCAAGGCCCTGCGGGTCCAGGTCTCGTCCGACGGCCGGAACTGGCGGTCCGTCCCGGTCGTCGCGGGCAAGATCACCGTGCGCGCGCCGGAGACGGGCAAGGCGCTCTCCCTGAAGGCCGTCGTCACCGACAAGCAGGACAACCGGTCGGCGGTCACCGTCCACAACGCCTTCCTCGGCAAGTGAACCTCGGCGCACAAGCACACCACCGAGCCGGCCCGGCGTCACCCATTCCCCTGGTGGCGCCGGGCCTTCGCGCGTCCCGCGCAGAGTACGTTCGGCCCGCCTTCCAGCAGTTCCGCGATCGAGCGGTCGGTACCCAGCCGTGAGGCTTCCCGGTAGCTCTGCCTCGCGCGGCCGTTCGTACTCCACTCCGTATCGAGGGCGTGCCGGATCAGCGGGAAGCGGTCTTCAGTCGGCCGGGGTGAACGCAGTGGCGAGGTGGTCGTGGAGGGGGGCCGCCCAGGGGTGGGGGTCCTGGTGGGGGGTGAGTGTGTAGATGCCGCGGGTCGGGGGGTCCACCAGGGACACGGTGGTGACGTCGGCACGTAGTGCGCTGGTCAGGACCCCGGGGATCAGGGCGATGGCGTGACCGGTCGCGACCAGGGCCAGCTTGCCGTGCAGGTCGGCCGCGGCCAGGTCGATACGGGGACTGACTCCGGCGCGGGCGGCGTGTTGGCGCAGGAGTGCCGCCGAGCCGTCGTTGTCCTCGACCCAGGTCTCGTCGGCGAGCGTCCTCATGTGCACCGGGCCGCCCCCGGCCCGGGGGTGGTCGACGGGGAGCACGACGACCATGTCGTCCAGGCCGAGGAACCGGCGCTCGACCCGCGGGTCCTGGGGCAGCCCCGGTGGGGCGTCGGTGACGACGGCGATGTCGAGGTCGCCGTCGATCACGCGCTGGTGCAACCCCGCGCTCAGTCCGGGCGACAGGCTCCAGCGGATGGACCCGGCCTGCCGGAGCAGGTCCCGGACGGCCTCGGGGACGATGCCGGAGGCCAGCGACGGCGCGGCGCCCACGGCCAGTGGCCGGCCGGACGCCCCGTCACGGACGTCCCGTGCCGCGCGTACTGCGCGGTCGGCCTCGTTGAGGGTGGTGAGGGCATGGCGCCGGAACACCTCGCCCGCGGGGGTCGGGCGCACACCGCGTGGATGGCGCTCGAGCAACGGCACGCCGATCTGCCGCTCGAGACCGGCGATCTGCCGGGAGACGGCCGACTGCGTGTGGTGGAGCTCGTCGGCGGCGGCCGCGAGCGACCCGAGACGGCACACGGTCACGAAGGTCCGCCACACAGCCAGGTCCATCGCGCCAGTATGACCGGGCGGTATGCGCGTTCCGCAGGGCGGGCCTGCGAGATCCTCGCTTTTCGCGGCCCTCGTGGTGCACCACTGTGGCGCGCATGACCGCACCGCACACGATCGCAGTCCTCGGCCTCGGCCGCATGGGCGCCGCACTCGCGACCCGACTCGCCGCCCAGGGCTGGGACGTCGTCGGCTGGACACGCTCCGGGCGGGCGCCCGGCCCCGTCGAGGTGACCGCCGATCCGGGCGCCGCCGTGGCGAAGGCCGACGTCGTGATCCTGTCGCTGTTCGACGGGCCCGCCTGCCGGGAGGTCCTCGACGACGTCGGCGACGCGCTGCGGGCGGGCACGGTCGTGCTGAACACCAGCACCATCGCCCCCGCCGAGGCGGCGGAGTTCGCCCGGCGGATCGGCCGGTCCTACGTCCACGCGCCCGTACTCGGCTCGGTTCCGGCCGCCACGGCGGGCGCCCTGCGGATCCTCGTCGCCGCGGACCAGGACACGTTCGACGGCGTCCGCCCGGTCCTGGAGGCGCTCGGGGCCCCGCACCGCGTCGACGACGCCCCCACCGCGGCGGCGCTCAAGCTGATCGCCAACAACAGCCTCGCCGGGGCCGTCCTCGCCCTGCGCGACGCGCTGCGGCAGGGCGACGCGCTGGGGCTTCCGCGCGACCAGGTGCTCGACGTCCTCGAACTCGGCCAGCTCGGCGGGCTCGTGGCCCGCAAGCGCCCCTTCCTCACCGGTCCGCCGACCGCCGGCACAGCCGAGTTCACCCTCGGTGCGCTCGCCAAGGACATGGACCTGCTGGCCGCCGCGTCGGACACCCCCTTGCGTGACGCGGCCGGACTCGCCGCATCCCTGGGAGTCCCCGACGCGGACATCGCCGTCGCCGCGACGGGCCCCGGCGTCGACGACGCCGTGCTCGAACCGCTCCGCGTCTACATCCGCGGCCACGCCACCGGCGACCCGGCCCACTTCCGCGACGCCTTCCTGCCCACCGCCCACATCGAGGGGCTCCGGGACGGCGCGTTCGTCTCCTGGGACCTGGACGAGTACTGCGCCCTCTTCCCCGGTCACCCGGCCCCGGACGAACCGACCCGCTCCCGCCGCATCGACGTCACCGCCGTCCACGGCACCGTCGCGACCGCCACGATGACGCTCCACCACGGCGCGGACACCTTCACGGACCTCTTCCTCCTGGCCCACGTCGACGACGGCTGGCGCATCGCCAACAAGGCGTACCACCGCCACGCCTGAGGGCGGGAACGGTCCTTGCCCCGCGCTGTCCTACCGGGGCAGGCTCGAGCCGAGTCGGCGAGAACTGAGGAGAGAAGCGGTGGAATTCAAGCGTGCGCGGCTGTTCGACGGTGTCGACCCGGAGTCCGGGCCGTACTTCGACGGATCCAGGCCGCGCATCGCCGACCCTGTGGAGCGCGAACGCCTGCTCGCGTTTCTGTCGGAGGGCGGCGTCGTCATCGAGCGGGCGGCCGGGTTTGCCCAGGATCAGCTCGACGCGTCGAAGGGAAGGGTGGTTCCCATCGCGACGGTGACCGATCGGGCCTGGATCTGGACGCTGGCCCACGCCTACTACCTGGAGCAGCACGGCGTCGCGCCCGATGCGGAGTTCTACGCCTACATCAAGTCCCGGGACTATCAGGCGGACAGGCCCGAGAAGGAGCTCCAGGACGCCGCTCTGGAGTTCCTGCGTCGCGGCCGGAAGTGATGACGGGCCCGGGAGGGGAACGCGGTGATCGGCGCATCCGGATCGCTCCTTCTTGTTCCAGGCCGCGTTCGGGATGTCGGTGTTCCTGCAGGTCAGCGGGGGTGGAACGTTTCCGTTTCCCGGAGGGGGCGGTGGGGCTGGTGGTGGGGGCCGGTGGGGCTGGAGAGTCCTGCCGAGGCCGCTCGACAGGGCGGCGACAGCCCGGCCATCGCGCCGTACTTCAACGGGGAGTTCCCATGCGTACCTACCGCACCCGCACCACCGTCCTCGCCGCCGTCACCGCGGCGCTCGCCCTCTCGCTCACCGCTTGCGGGGGTGAGAAGGGTACGGCGGCGCAGACGGGGGCCGGTGCCTCGGCCGCGCCGGCCGCCGCGCCGTCCGTGACCGTCACCCCGTCCGCCTCCGCCGCGGCCTCCGACCCTGGGGCCGACTCCGCCTCCGCCGGTACCCGTACCGCCGCCGCGCAGACCCGGGCCACCAAGAAGCCCGGCTCCCGCACCGTCCCCGCCTGCACCGTGCGTGACGTGAAGATCACCGCCGCCAAGCAGGACGGGGTGCCCACCACCCACATCACCCTGACCGCCACCAACGTCTCGGGCCGCTCCTGCACGCTGCTCAAGTACCCGCTGATCGCGTTCGGCGACATCCAGACCGCCAAGGACGTCCCGTCCGTGGCCAAGAGCCGGCCCGCCACCGCCGTCGTCCTCAACCCCGGCGCCCCGGCCTACGCCGCCGTGCGGATCAGCGGTGGTGGTGTCCACGAGGACAACCGCGTCGTGTCCTCCTTCAACGTCAACCTGTTCGCCGCCGACGGGCCGGCCGAGGGCAGCAAGGTCGTCTCCGCGCCTGCCGGCGGCATCGCCGTCAACGACGCGGTCGCGAAGACGGGCTACTGGACGCCGGAGCTGCGCAACGGGGCCGACGAGTTCTGAGCCTGGCTCAGGGCGCCCGGGTGATCCAGCGCTGGAGCGCGAGGTGTGTGGCGTCGTCCAGCCTGCACAGCGCCTCGATGGCGGCGAGGTCACCCGGCAGCGGCGCGATGCCGGCCGTGGTGAGGGCCGCGTGCAGGTCGAGGCGGCGGCGGTCCGTCGGCTCCAGCGGGACGGAGAGGCGTGCCGCCGGAGCGGGAGGGGGCAGCGGCGCGCCGTGGGCCGCCGGCGGCTCCTCCGGGAGATCGGCGAGGTACGCGGCGGGGAACCGGTACGGGTCGAAGTCCGACAGCGACGTCGGGGCCGTGGGAAAAGGACGGAGCTCGGTCATGCGTGCCTCCTGGGTTGTCCTGCCACTGAGGGAGGGGACAGCGGTCGGGCCCAGGGGGGTTGCGGGGGCAGCCCTACTCCACCCGAATGCCGCATTCCCGGCCCCACCCCGGCGGTCAGGGCGTCAGGGCTTCAGGGGCTTCGCGAAGCAGCGGCTGTTGTCGTAGTCGCGGTAGTGGCCGAACTTCGCGCAGGGCTCGTAGCCGCTGGAGGTGTAGAGGGCG
Source organism: Streptomyces sp. NPDC014870 (assembly GCF_043081505.1). Classification (NCBI taxonomy): domain Bacteria; kingdom Bacillati; phylum Actinomycetota; class Actinomycetes; order Kitasatosporales; family Streptomycetaceae; genus Streptomyces; species Streptomyces sp. NPDC014870. The sequence goes on along the minus strand of NZ_JBIBWQ010000014.1, from coordinate 239,689 downwards.
ATCGCCTCCGGCTGGGCCGTGCCCGTCTCCAGGACCATGCGCGTGCGGCCCGCCGCGCGGGCGTCGTCCTCCAGGGCCGCCAGGATGCGGCGGGCCAGGCCAAGGCCGCGGGCCTCGGGGATCACGTACATGCGCTTGAGCTCGGCGTCGCCGTCGGCGTAGCCCTGGTCGTTCGTGTCCTGGGTGCGCCAGGCGCCGGACGCGACCGGGCGGCCCTCGTCGTCGTACGCGAGGAGGTAGAGGCCGTGCGGCGGCGCGAACATCCCGGGGTCGAGGGGGGTGGCGTCGCCCTCACCGCCGTAGCGGGCCATGTACTCCAGCATGACCTCGTCCTGGAGCTTCACCGCGTCGGGGTGGTCGTAGGTGGTGGGGCGTATGTTCATGTTGACGAGTGTATGGGTATGCGGGGTCAGGTGGTCGGTACTCTCCTTGGATGCTCACTGTGACGTCCGTCAATGTCAATGGTCTCCGTGCCGCCGCCAGGAAGGGCTTCGTGGAGTGGCTCGCCGGTACCTCCGCCGACGCCGTCTGCCTGCAGGAAGTCCGTGCCGAGGAGTCCCAGCTCCCCGCCGAGGTGCGCGCCCCCGAGGGCTGGTTCACCGCGCACGCGCCCGCCGCCGCCAAGGGGCGCGCCGGGGTCTCCCTCTACACCCGGCGCGAGCCGGACGCCGTGCGCGTCGGCTTCGGTTCGAGCGAGTTCGACTCCAGTGGGCGGTACATCGAGGCCGATCTTCCCGGCGTCACCGTCGCCAGCCTCTACCTGCCCAGCGGCGAGGTCGGCACCGAGCGCCAGGACGAGAAGATCCGCTTCATGGACGAGTTCCTGCCGTACCTGAAGGAGCTCAAGGAGCGCGCCGCCGCCGACGGCCGCGAGGTCGTCGTCTGCGGCGACTGGAACATCGCCCACCGCGAGGCCGACCTCAAGAACTGGAAGGCCAACCAGAAGAACGCCGGCTTCCTGCCCGAGGAGCGGGCCTGGCTCGGACGGGTCTTCGACGAGGCGACGTACGTGGACGTCGTGCGCGCGCTCCACCCCGATCAGGACGGGCCCTACTCCTGGTGGTCCTACCGCGGCCGCGCCTTCGACAACGACAGCGGCTGGCGCATCGACTACCAGGTCGCTACCCCGGGACTCGCCGCCAAGGCCGTGAAGGCCTACGTCGAGCGGGCCGCCACCCACGCGGAGCGCTGGAGCGACCACGCGCCCGTCACCGCGGTCTACGAGCTCTAGGCGCGCATTTCTGCGGTGCTTTTCGGACACCTCCCCGTGAGTGCCCGGCCTTCTGTATTAGCGTGCTCGGGAATTCCATGGAGCCGTGCCGGGGGGAATCGTTGAGCGCTCGCATTCTGGTCGCCGAGGACGACGCGAAACAGTCACGGCTCATTCGTGTCTATCTCGAACGCGAGGGGCACGCCGTTCAGGTCGTGGCCGACGGGCGCAGCGCGCTGGAGAAGGCCCGCGCCGGCCGGCCCGATCTGATCGTGCTCGACGTGATGCTCCCGTACGTCGACGGCCTCGACGTGTGCCGCATTCTGCGAGCCGAGGCCTCCGACGTACCGATCCTGCTGCTCACCGCCCGCTCCACCGAGGAGGACATGCTCCTCGGCCTCGACCTCGGCGCCGACGACTACCTCACCAAGCCCTACAGCCCCCGCGAACTCACCGCGCGGGTACGGGCCCTGCTCCGACGCTCGGCGCGGGGCGCGGCGGCGGCCGCCGGGGACGCCCTGCTCCGGGTCGGTGACGTCGAGCTGGACACCGCGCGGTTCGAGGTACGCGTGGCGGGCCGGCCCGTGGCGCTGACCTCGAAGGAGTTCTCCATCCTGGAGACCCTGGCCCGCGAACCGGGCCGGGTCTTCACCCGGGCCCAGATCATCGAGCGCGTCTTCGGCTTCGACCGGGACGTCCTGGAGCGGACCGTCGACGCGCACATGCGCAACCTGCGGCTCAAGGTCGAGGACGAACCGAACCGGCCGCGGTACCTGGAGACCGTGTACGGGCGCGGGTACCGGCTCGCCGACAGCGACAGCGACAGCGACAGCGACAGCGACAGCGACAGCGACAGCGACAGCGACCGCGACGGCGACGGAGCGGCCGGGAGCGAGTCGTGAGCTTCCGTGTGCGGGTACTCGGGCTCGTGCTGCTCGTCGCCGTCGCCGCCACCGCCGCGACCGCCTGGCTGACCCTGCGGCAGGCCACCAGCCAGCTCCGCGAGTCGGCCGCCGCCGACCGCCGGGTGACCGCCCGGATCACCGACGAACTGCTCCGGTACGGGCAGACCCACGGCACCTGGGACGGGGTCGCCGGGGTCGTCCGTACCCTCGCCCTCGACACCGGTCAGCGGATCCGGATCAGTACGGCCGACCAGGGCCAGATCGCCGACTCCGACACCGTCCTCGGCCGTGAACCGCGCCCCGGCGGCACCGCACCGCCCCTCCTCGTCGACCCTCGGCCCACGCTGGCCCTGCCCGGCTGGGAGTACTTCCCGTCCGTCGCCAAGGTCACCGCGAGCGCCATCGACGCGTACGCGAACGGCGTGGCCTACGCCGCCTGCCTGACCCGCGCCGGGCACACCGTCACCGCCCGCCCCGGCGACGCCGGCGTTCCCGTCTTCACCGACGCCGGGGCCCGGGGCGCGGAGACCGGCCGGGGCGCCTCCTGCGTCAAGCAGGAGCGGGTCCGGGCCGCCGGCGGCGACCTCGACGCCGTCCTCGCCTGCGAGGTCGTCCAAGACGCGGCGCGCCCCGCCTGCCTGCAGCGGGTGTTCCACGAGCGGACCGCGAGCGTCGCCCCGCAGCCCCTCAGCGTCCACCTCGGCGCCCTGGACGACACCGGGGCGGGCCGGACGCTCGCCGTCGGCCCCACCGCGGCCGTCGCCGCGGGCGTCGCGGGGGCGGCCGTCGTCTGCGCGCTGCTCCTGAGCCGGGCGGTCCTGCGGCCGGTACGGGCGCTCACCGCGGCCTCCCGGGGCCTCGGCGAGGGCGACCTGGCGCGGCGCGTCCCCGGCGCGGGCCGGGACGAGATCGCCGAACTCGGGCGCTCCTTCAACCGCATGGCCGACTCGCTCCAGGAGAGCGAGGAGCGCCAGCGGCGCCTCGTCGGGGACATCGCCCACGAGCTGCGGACCCCGCTGGCCAACCTCCGGGGCTATCTGGAGGCGCTGCGCGACGGGGTCCTTGAGCCCGATCCCGAGCTGCTCGACTCGCTCCACGAGGAGGTGCTCCTCCAGCAGCGGATCGTCGACGACCTGCAGGACCTCGCGCTCGCGGAGGCGGGAGCCCTCACGTACCACCGGCACGAACTGGACGCGCGCGAGCTCGTGGAGGCCTGCCGTACCGCGCACAGCGCGCTGGCCTCGGCCGCCGGGGTGCTGCTCACCAGCGAGACCGCCGACGCGGCCGGTCGAGTGCCGCTGTACGGCGATCCGGGGCGGCTGCGCCAGGCGCTGAGCAACCTGGTCGGCAACGCGGTGCGGCATACGGCTCCCGGGGGCGGTATCCGGCTGGAACTGGCCGAGCGGGACGAGATGGTCCGGATCGCGGTCAGGGACACGGGCACCGGGATCCCGGCGGAGCAGCTGCCCCGCCTCTTCGACCGCTTCTGGCGGGCGGACGCGGCGCGCGGGCGGGCGACCGGGGGCAGCGGCCTCGGTCTGTCGATCGCCCGGCAGATCGTGGCCGACCACCACGGGGCCATCGAGGTGGAGAGCGAGGTGGGCGTCGGCACCGTCTTCACGATCGTGCTGCCCGCGCCGTCCTAGAGCCCGGCATGATCCGAACGAGAGGTCCTGGCCCGACGGCTGGGGGAACGGCCCCCGGGGGAGTCCCCGGGGGCCGCCTCGCTAGGTCAGCACCGGTTGGCGGCGCCGTTGTTGTTGAGCAGACTGTCCTTGATCCAGCCCGAGACGCCGGTGCTGTTGTCCCGGATGTGGGACCACGTGCCGCCCTGGCCGCTCACCCAACAGTGCAGGGTGAGGCTGTGGCTCATCTGCGCCTGGCCGTGGGACACGCACTCGGTCGTGGGGCCGGAGCGGATGTTCACGGCGTTGCTGTTCGTGCCGCCCCCCGCGTTGTCCTTGTTCGACCAGCCGGGCTGGGTGCACGCGGCGGCGCCACTGGGCGCCGCGACGGCCGTGGTGGGCAGGACAAGTCCACCGGTGGCCACGGCGGCACCGAAGGCCACCGCGGCGAGCTTCGTCCGAAGACGCATCAATCTCTCCTGAACTCTGGGGAATTCCCGCTCCGTCCGAGCGGGACCTGTTCGTTCGTTCGAGTACGGAGAAAGAATTGCCTCGCCGAGTAGGGCAGTTCAATGGCCGACGGCCTCCTCGGCCGCTTTTGTGCGGTGGCGCACAAGGGGATTCGCGCGGCGCTCGTGAGTATTTCCGGACTGTTGCGCGGGCGTTCGTCGAGGAGGCTCCGAATTCCGGTCGGCGATATTCCGCGCGCCCTGTCTGCGGGGCCCGTCGGCGCCTCGGCCGTCCGGTCCCACCGGAGGCTCCCGTACCGGGTCGGTGGAAAGCGGCCAGCCCGATCCCGGGGGTCCGTCCGGCAGGTTGGCCACTTTCTGTCGGTCCGTCAGGCGGCGCTCGGCCGTCGCTCAGGTGCCCGCCAGCGCCTCCGTCGGGGACAGTCGGCTCGCCCGGACCGCCGGGTAGAGGCCGGCGATCACCCCGATCAGGAGCGTGGACGCCACCCCCGCCGCGCTCGCCCAGACGGGGACGACCGTCGGCCAGCCGCGGGAGGTCGCGTACACGGCGGTGATCAGTGTGCCGAGCACGGTGCCGCCAAGGCCGCCGATCACGGACAGGAGCAGCGACTCCGTCACGAACTGGGTGCGGATCTGGCCCCGGGTGGCGCCCAGGGCCCGGCGCAGGCCGATCTCCGGGCGACGCTCCAGGACCGAGATGACCATGGTGTTGCCGACCCCGACCCCGCCGACGAGCAGGGCGACCCCGCCGAGGCCGAGGAGCAGCCCGGTGAGGGCGGACTCGGTGGCCTCGCGGGCCGCGAGGGCGTCGGACGGGCGGGAGATCTGCACCTCGCCGGGCTTCTCGGGGAAGGCGGTGGCGGCGAGCACGGACCGTACGGCCGAGACCTGGCTGTCCTCGGTCCGTACGTACACGGTCGACGGATGTCCGCCGAAGCGGAGGTACGTCCGGGCCGCCGGCCAGCCGACGAGCGCCGCGTTGTCCAGCTCCGGGGCGAGGGGCACCGGATCGAGTACGCCGACCAGCGAGAACCAGCGGCCACCGAGCCAGACCCGGGTGCCGGGGGTGTACACGTCCAGCCGCTGGGCGGCGGTGGAGCCGAGTACGACGGCCGGGTACGTCTCGGTGGCCGCGTCCAGCCAGCGTCCGCGGTGGAGCCGGCCGCCCACGGCGGGCAGCAGCTCGCGGCCCGCGGCGAGCACGTCGAGCGAGCCGGTACGGCCGACGGCGATCCGTTCGTTGCGGTAGACGTGGGCCTCGGTCGCGCCGGTGGCTGCGACCTGGCGCACGGGCGGGATGCGGTCGATCATCGTCACGGACTCGGCGGGGAGTTCGGCCCTGCCGCCGTCGAGGGTGTTGCCCGGGGCGACCCGCAGCAGGTTGGTCCCGAGCGCGTCGAGCCTGCGGTCCACCTCGGCCCGGCCCGAGCCGGAGATCCCGACGACGGCGATCATGGCGGCGACGCCGATCGCGATGCCGAGCGCGGACAGGAACACCCGGAGCGGGCGGGTGCGCAGCCCGGTGCCGCCGAGCCGCACGATGTCGGCGGGGCGCAGGCGCGCGGCGCGCAGGGGTCTGCTGTCGGGGGCGGTCGGCCGCCTGTCCGGGCCGGTCGGCCCGCCTTGCTCGTACCGGGCGCCCCGTCCGCCTTCGTGCGTCATCGGACGGCCTCCGCCGCTGTGTCCGCGACGACGTGTCCGTCGCGCATCTCGATGCGGCGGGGCAGCGCGGCGGCGATGTCGCGGTCGTGGGTGATGATCACGACCGTCGTGCCGGACGCGTGGAGTTCGCGGAGCAGGCCGAGGACCGCGGCGCCCGACGCGGAGTCCAGGTTGCCGGTCGGCTCGTCCGCGAGCAGGACCGCCGGTTCGCCGACGACCGCGCGGGCCACCGCCACCCGCTGGCGTTCGCCGCCGGAGAGCTGGTGGGGCAGGTGGTGGACGCGGTGGCTGAGACCGACCCGGTCCAGGGCGGCCGCCGCGCGGTCCCGTCGGCGGCGCAGTGGCGCTCCGGCGTAGAGCAGCCCGTCGGCGACCGAGTCCAGGACCGGTACGCCGACCGCCAGGTGGAACTGCTGGAAGACGAAGCCGATCCGGGTGGCCCGCAGCGCCGAGACCTCGCGGTCGGTCAGCGCCGCCACGTCGTGACCGTCGACCAGGACCCGGCCGGCCGAGGGCCGGTCCAGGCTGCCCATCAGGTTCAGCATGCTGGACTTGCCCGAGCCCGACGGGCCGACGATCGCGACCAGTTCGCCCCGGCCGACCCGCAGGCTCACGTCCCGTACGGCCGCGACACCCCCGGGGTACGTCTTCGAGACCGCTTCGAACTCCACGACCGGCGCCGCGGAAGCGGGAGAATCCGTCACTGCGGGACCCTCACCTTCAGGCCCTCGCGGACCGCCGCGCCGCTCACTTCGACCCGGCCGTCGGCGAAGAGACCGGTCTTCACCGCGACGAACGTGCCTTCAGAGGTCTCCAGGCCGTGCCCGCCCTCGGCGAGGGCGACGAGCGCGGCGACCGGGACGGTCAGGACGTCCTTGCGCTCGCGCCCCACGTACTCGACCGTGACGGGGCCGCTCTCCAGCCGCCCGATCGCCCGCTGGTCCGCGATCGTGATCGTCACCGGAACGGTCGCGGCCGCCCCGCCCGAGCCGCCCGAGGTGCCGCCGTCCGCTCCGCCACCCCCCTCGGGCGCGGTCGCGCGGTTCCCGACGGACGTCACCTTGCCTCCGACCGGGCGTCCGTCGGGCAGGTGCACGGTGACCTCGGTGTCCCGTACGGCCCAGGTCGCCTCCAGGGCCGAGGCGTCCACGACGACCTTCCGGCTCGTGCCCGTGTACGTCAGGGCGTTCTCGGAGACCGCCGCGCCCAGGCGGACGCCCGCGTGGCCGATCCTGACCGTCCCCGAGCCGTAGACGACGTCACCGACACCGATCCGGCCGGTCTGGGGGAGCCCCAGGGACTTCTGCCAGCGCTTGACCGCGTCGACGGTGCCGGAGGTGTACTTCTCGTCCACCGTGAAGCCCTTGTAGCCGAGCGCGGCCAGGTTCGACTCGAACTGCAGGACGTCCATGCCGCGCATCGGGACGGCGGCCGGCGGGGGCCCGGCCGGCGGCGACGTGGGTGCCGCCGACCCCTTCCCGGGGGCCCCGGAGTTCCCGGTCGTTCCCGAGCTTCCGGGGGTGCCCGAGTTCCCCGTCGTCCCCGAGTCCGGCCCTTCCGAAGCACCGGCGCCCCCCGGCGTCGGTGCCCCGGAGGGCCGGACGTTCTCGTTCTCCGCGCGCCCGAGCCCGAGTTCGCGGTACATCGGCAGGGTTCCGTACAGCAGCACCACGGGCCGGTCGTCCACCCGCAGCAGCGCGTCCCCGCGCTCGGCGCGCGCGCCCGGCTCGGGGAGCCAGGTGACGGTGCCGGTCGCCTTGACCGGCAGCGGTATCTCGGCCCCGTATCCCAACTGGCCGTCCACCTTGGTCCGTTCGACGAGGGTGGCCCGGGTGACCGCGACCGTGGAGTCCGTGCGCGGGGGCGCCGCCGGGTTCTCCGGGCCGCCGCCACCGAGGCCGAGCGCGCCTCCTATGGCGACCGCCGTCACCACCACGAACCCCGAGGCCACGAGCAGGGTCCGCGCGCGGCGCCGCCGCGTCGGCGCGGGCGCCTCGGCGACCGGTTCGGTCTCCTCCGTGGCGTAAGACTCCGCGGCGTACGACTTCGTGCCGTCCGGCCCCGTGGCCTGCGGGCCCGTGCCGTACGTCTCCGTGCCCGTCATGTCCGGTCAGCCCTTGCCCGTGCCCGTGTCGACGGGGTCGCCGATGATCGGCGCGCAGGTGCGCGTGGCACGCTTGGCGCCGGCCGAGGTCTGGTCCCACTGGGCGTCGCCGTAGACGTTGCCGTCGGCTCCGGGTTCGGGGAAGTCGGGCGCGCCGTTCTTCTGCATGCACTCCGCGTACTCGCGCCGGACCTTGATCTGCTCGGGCGAGAGCTTCGGCGCGAGGCTCTTCTCCACGCTCTCGGGTACGGGCGGGTTGAGCGAGGCGCACTTCTGCGAGGCCCGCAGATACGTCGGGTCCTTCTTCAGTGCGGCGTTGTCGCCGAGGTCGATCTGGCCCTTGGCGTCGGGGTCGGGGGCGTCGAAGCCGTTCTCCCGCAGGCACTTCACGAAGGCGCGCTTGCCGTCGATGTACGCGGCGAGCTCGCCACCGCCGCTGCCGTCACCGCCGGCGCCGCCCGAACCTCCCGATGCGGCGGCGGTGGTGGAGCCCCCGGCCGTCGGGACCTTCGAGCCGCCGTCGTCGCTGCCGCATCCGGCGAGTGCCAGGGTCATGGCCGACGCGGCGGCGGCCATCAGTACGCGGTTGGTCGTCCTCATGGGGCGACCGTAGGGCGGAGGTGATGAAGAACCTTTGAAGAACCTGTCACGCGATCATGAGGGTGAGCCGGCACCCTCAGGTGGGGCTCAGGGCTCGCGCAGCCGCCGGTCGAGGGCCATCGAGAGTTCCGCCTCGACCACGCTCTTCGCGAGCGGGCGCAGCCGCTGGATGTCCTTCTCCTCCGCGTGGGTGCGCAGGAGTTCGGTGAAGAGCCCGGCCAGCGCGTCCGCGTGCTCGCGCACCGCCCGCCCCGCCTCCAGGACGGCCGCGAGCGGGACGCCCTCCTTCACCAGGGCGGCGGAGACGTCGAGCAGCCGGCGGCTGATGTGGACGATGGCGTCGCCGTCGGTGGCGAGGTAGCCGAGGTCGAGGGCGGCCAGCAGGTTCTCGGGGGTGACCTCGCCCGCGAAGTAGTCGGCGAGTTCCTGCGGGGTGAGCCGGACCGGCTCCTCCTCGGTCGGTTCGCCGAGGCCGAGGACCTCGCTGACGTCCTTGCCGCTCTCGAAGGCGGTGTTGAGGTCGGCGATGCCGTTGAGGGTGTGGCCCCGTTCGAGGAGGGCGGCGATCGTGCGGAGCTTGGCCAGGTGGTGCTCGTCGTACCAGGCGATCCGGCCCTCGCGGCGGGGCGGTGCGATCAGTCCGCGCTCGCGGTAGAAGCGCAGGGTGCGCACGGTGATGCCGGCCTCGGCGGCGAGCTCGTCCATGCGGTACTCGCGTACGCCTGTCACGCCCGCCTTCCCGTCCGCCTTCACGTCTTCCGATCGTTCTGCCACGCCCGCCAGCCTATGTTGTACCGCCGGTAACTTTCCCTTGCCGGACCCCTACCGCTCGGTATGCCGCTGCTCTACAGTCCCGATTGTGCCAGTGATTGCTGGCGCAATGAGCAGGGCCGGGCGCATGGGAGGCGGCATGGCGAAGCACGAGCACGTACGAGTGGCGGTGATCGGATCGGGGTTCGGCGGACTCGGGGCGGCCGTCCGGCTGCGCCGCGAGGGGATCACCGACTTCGTCGTCCTGGAGCGGGCCGACTCCGTCGGCGGCACCTGGCGCGACAACAGCTACCCGGGCTGCGCCTGCGACGTCCCGTCGCACCTGTACTCCTTCTCCTTCGCGCCCAACCCGGACTGGCCCCGCACCTTCTCGGGGCAGCGCCACATCCGCGCCTATCTGGAGCACGTCACCGACACCTTCCGGCTCCGCCCGCACCTGCGGCTGAACCACGAGGTGACCCTGATGCGCTGGGACGGCGACGAGCTGCGCTGGGAGATCGAGACCAGCCAGGGCTCCTTCACCGCCGACGTCATCGTCTCGGCGACCGGCCCGCTCTCGGACCCGAAGGTCCCCGACATCCCGGGGCTCGCCGACTTCCCCGGCAAGGTCTTCCACTCGGCGCGCTGGGACCACGACTACGACCTGACCGGCAAGCGCGTCGCCATGGTCGGCACCGGCGCCTCCGCGATCCAGATCGTGCCCGCGATTCAGCCGCTGGTCGGCCGGCTCACCCTCTTCCAGCGCACGCCCCCGTGGGTGATGCCCCGGATGGACCGCGCCATCACGGGCGCCGAGCGCTGGCTCCACCGCACGCTCCCGTTCACCGGCACCGCGCGCCGGGGCCTGCTCTGGGGCATCCGTGAACTCCAGGTGAGCGCCTTCACCAAGCGACCCGGCGAGCTGGGGCTCGTCGAGTCCCTCGCCAAGGCCAACATGGCCAAGTCGATCAAGGACCCGGCGCTGCGGGCCAAGCTGACCCCCTCGTACCGCATCGGCTGCAAGCGGATCCTGCTCTCCAACGCCTACTACCCGGCGCTCGCCCAGCCGAATGTCGACGTCGTCGCCTCCGGCCTTCGCGAGGTGCGCGGCTCGACCGTCGTGGCCGCCGACGGGACGGAGACCGAGGTCGACGCGATCGTCTTCGGCACGGGCTTCCACGTCACCGACATGCCGATCGCCGACCGGGTGGTGGGCGCGGACGGCGTCGCGCTCTCCGAGGCGTGGAAGGGCGGGGTCCAGTCGCTGCGCGGCGCGACCGTCGACGGCTTCCCCAACTGGATGACGATCATCGGGCCCAACACGGGCCTCGGGAACTCCTCCATGATCCTGATGATCGAGTCCCAGCTGAACTACATGGCCGACTACCTCCGCCAGCTCGACGTCCTCGGAGGCCGCGCCGCCCTCGCCGCCCGGCCCTCCGCCGTCGGCGCCTGGAACCGCCGGGTGCAGGACCGGATGGAGCGGACCGTGTGGAAGTCGGGCGGCTGCGACAGCTGGTACCTCGACGCCGACGGCCGCAACACCACGCTCTGGCCGGGCACGACGAGTGAGTTCCGGCGCGAGACACGACGGGTGGACCTCGCCGAGTACGAGGTGTTGAGGCCGGCGGCCGCGGAGGAGCGGCCGAAGCGGCCGGGCCGTACGCCCCGGAAGAAGGAGACGGTCAAGTGAGCCGGCTCTTCGGACCCCGTACGGGATCGCTCCCGCACCCGCAGGAGGTCATCGCCGTCTCCGCCGACGGCGCCCGCGTCCACGTCGAGGTGTACGGGCCCGAGGGCGCCCCGGCCGTGGTCCTGGCCCACGGCTGGACCTGCTCGATCGCCTTCTGGTCCGAGCAGATCCGCGACCTCGCCCGCGACCACCGGGTCATCGCCTACGACCAGCGCGGCCACGGCCTCACCCCCGCCCCCGCGGGCCCGGCCGGCTACTCGACCCGGGCGCTCGCCGACGACCTGGAGGCGGTGCTCGCCGCGACCCTCGCCCCGGGCGAGCGCGCGGTCCTGGCCGGGCACTCCATGGGCGGCATGACGCTGATGGCGGCCGCCACCCGCCCCGCCTTCCGCGAGCACGCCGCCGCGGCCCTGCTCTGCTCCACGGGACCGTCCCGGCTCGTGGCCGAGTCCCTCGTGCTGCCGCTGTCGGCGGGCGGCGTACGGACCCGGCTCACGAAGGCGATCCTCGGCGCGCGGGCGCCGCTCGGGCCGGTCAACGCGGTGTCCCGGAAGATCCTCAAGTACGCCACGATGGGCCCCGGTTCGGCGCCCGAGCGGGTCGACGCCTGCGCCCGGATCGTGCACGCCTGCCCGCGCCGCGCCCGGGTGGCCTGGTCCCACGTCCTCGCGGAGCTGGATCTGGAGGCGGGCGTACGGGAGCTGGAGCTGCCCGTGGCCGTGATCGCGGGCACGGCCGACCGGCTCACCCCGCCCGTCCACTCGCGGGGCCTGGCGGCGGCGCTGCCCCGGTGCGTGGGCCTGGAGGAGCTGGCGGGTATGGGTCACATGACGCCGGTGGAGGCGCCGGAGGCGGTGACCGCGCGGATCCGCGCACTCGTCACGACGTACCTGCCCGTGGAGCAGCAGCAGAAGAAGGAGGAAGTGGCATGAGCAGGGTCAGCCTGGAGGGCCAGGTCGCGGTCGTCACCGGGGCGGCCCGCGGGGTCGGCGAACTCCTCGCCCGCAAGCTCTCGGCGCGCGGCGCGAAGCTCGCGCTCGTCGGCCTGGAGCCGGACGAACTCAAGCAGGTCGCGGGCCGGCTGCACACCGAGGCGGACTGGTGGCACGCCGACGTCACCGACCACGAGGCGATGGCCCGGGTGGCCGCCGAGGTCAAGGAGCGCTTCGGGAAGGTCGACATCGTCGTGGCCAACGCGGGCGTCGCGGCGGGCGGCCCGTTCGTGGACTCCGACCCGGCCGCCTGGCGGCGGGTCATCGAGGTGAACCTGATCGGCGGGGCCGTGACGGGACGCGCGTTCCTGCCGGTCCTGATGGAGTCGCGCGGCTACTTCCTGCAGATCGCCTCGCTCGCCGCGATGACCCCGGCGCCGATGATGACGGCCTACTGCGCCTCCAAGTCGGGCGTCGAGGCCTTCGCGCACAGCCTGCGCGCCGAGGTCGGCTACAAGGGCGTGAGGGTCGGCGTGGGCTACCTCTCCTGGACCGACACGGACATGGTGCGGGGCGCGGACCAGGACGACGTGATGAAGGAGCTGCGGCAGCGGCTGCCCTGGCCGTCGAACCGCACGTACCCGCTGGGCCCGGCCGTGGACCGGATCGTGGCCGGCATCGAGCGGCGCTCCGCACATGTCTACGCCCAGTGGTGGCTGCGCGGGATGCAGGCGACGCGCGGCTATCTGCCGGGGATCATCGCCACGGTCGGCCAGCGCGAGATGAAGCGCTTCGAGCCGCGACTGGCCGGGGTCTCCAAGGGCCTCGTGGGCGCCGGAGGGGCGGCCGACGAGGCGGCGCGTACGGAGAGTGCCTGATCGAAATGCGCGGAATGTTCCGCCGTGCCACGCTGGTCGAGGCCCAGGGGCGAGACGCCCCGATCCCCTCACACCCGTCTAGGAGTGAACTTTCATGGGCATGAAGGACCAGTTCCAGGACAAGGCGAAGCAGGCCGCCGAGCAGGCGAAGCAGCGTATGGGCAACGCGCGGGACGAGGCGTCCGAGCGAGCCTCCCAGGCCAAGCGCCCCTCCGACGAGGAGCAGCGCCGGGCCCAGCAGGAGGCCCAGGACCGCTTCGACCAGGACTACGACGCCTGACGTCTGTCCGACGAGGACCGCTCAGGTCCTCCCGGAAGGCGCACCCGGGACGCCGGGTGCGCCTTTCGCGCGCGTACCGGGGGTGTCGTACATCACACGCTACGCGTCCGCCGTCCGCGTAGCGTGCGGATCATGCCCGAACTGCAGCTGCTCCGTGCCGACCACGCGCCCGCGCTCCTCTCCTTCGAGACGGAGAACCGGGCGTACTTCGCCGCCCATGTGCCCGACCGCGGGGACGCGTACTTCGAGGAGTTCGGTGACCGGCACCGGGCGCTGCTCGACGAGCAGGAGGCCGGCACGGTCCGGATGCACGTGCTGGTGGGGGACGGGGGCGAGGTCCTCGGCCGGTTCAACCTCGTCGACCTGGCCGACGGCGGTGCCGACCTCGGGTACCGGGTCGCCGAGAAGGCCACCCGCCGCGGGGTGGCCTCGTCCGGCGTACGGGAGCTGTGCCGGCTCGCCGTCGAGGAGTACGGCCTGAGCCGGCTGAGCGCCGTCACGACCGTCGACAACACCGCCTCCCGCTCTGTCCTCACCCGCCTCGGCTTCGGCGCCGTCGGCAGCGTCACCCTCGACGGGAAGCCCGGAGTCGCCTACGAGTTGGACCTCGCAGACCTCGCCGGCGCCGGCCGGGATCACGACCTCGGCGGCAGCTTCGGCCGGGAGCGGTCCGGCACGTCGTCGTAGCCCGGCGGGGCCGCCGCCGGGGTCTCCGCGAGGAGCGAGAGCGCCACCTCGACCGCGTCGTCCAGCTGGGCGTGCCGGCCCTCGGCCCAGTCCAGCGGGGTGCGCAGGATCGCCAGGTCCGGGTCCACGCCCTGGTTCTCGACGGACCAGCCGTACTCCGGGAACCAGGCCGCGTTCATCGGCACCGTGATCTGCGTGCCGTCGCCGAGCCGGTGGCGGCCGGTCATGCCGACCACCCCGCCCCAGGTCCGCTGGCCCACGACCGGGCCGAGACCGAGGAGTTTGAAGGCGGCCGTGATCATGTCACCGTCGGAGGAGGTCGCCTCGTCGGCGAGGGCGACGACCGGGCCGCGCGGGGCGTTCGAGGCGTAACTGACCGGCTGGGCGTTCCTCGTCAGGTCCCAGCCAAGGATCTTGCGGGTCAGCTTCTCCACGACCAGTTCGCTGATGTGCCCGCCGGCGTTGCCGCGCACGTCCACGATGAGGGCCGGCCGGGAGACCTCCATCCGCAGGTCCCGGTTGAACTGGGCCCAGCCGGAGCCGCCCATGTCGGGGATGTGCAGATACCCGCACTTGCCGCCGCTGATCTCCCGTACCACCGCCCGCCGTTTGGCCACCCAGTCCTGGTAGCGCAGCGGCCGCTCGTCGACCAGCGGCACGATCGCCACCCGGCGGGCGCGCCCCTGGCCCTCCGCCGGCTGGAAGGTCAGCTCGACCGTCGTGCCGCCCGAGGCGGCCAGCAGCGGATACGGGCCGGTCACCGGGTCCACCGGGCGGCCGTCCACATGGGTGAGGACCGCGCCCTCCCGGATGCCGGTGCCCGCGAGCGGCGAGCGGGCCTTGGAGTCGGAGGAGTCGCCGGGCAGGATCCGCTTGACCATCCAACCGCCCTCCCGGTGCACGAGGTTGGCGCCGAGCAGCCCCATCGCCCGCTGGTAGTGCGGGGGTCCCTCGTTGCGTCGCGCGGGTGTCACATACGCGTGCGAGGTGCCCAGCTCGCCCATGACCTCGCGCAGCAGATCGGCGAAGTCGTCGGGGGACGCGACCCGTTCGACGAGCGGCCGGTACTGGTCGAGGACGGCCGGCCAGTCCACGCCGCACATGTTCGGGTCCCAGAAGTACGAGGCGACGATCCGGCCCGCCTCCTCGTAGGCGTCGCGCCACTCCGCCTCGGGGTCGACCTCGTGCATGATCCGCCGCAGGTCGATGTAGACGGTCGAGTCGCCGTCCCCGGACTCCGTCGACGGCACCGCCCGCAGCTCGCCCTCGTCGGCGACGACGAGCCGCGAGCCGTCGCCGCTGACCGCGAACCAGTCGAGGTGCTGGACCAGTTCGGTCTTGCGGGCCTTGGTGATGTTGAAGTACTCCAGGGTCGGCCGGCCCGTCATGTCGGCCGGGTTGGCGAAGGTCTCGCCGAGCGCACCGGAGATCGGCCAGCGCAGCCAGACGAGCCCGCCGCCGCTCACCGGGTGCAGCGCCGAGTACTTGGAGGCGGACACCGGGAACGGGGTGACCCGGTCCGCGAGCCCCTCCACCTCCACGATCGTCATGCCCTCCGCGGCGACCGCACCGCCCTCGGGCTCCGTCTCCGCCGGGTCCATGCCGCCCGCCGCGGGGCGCCCGTCGGGCAGCAGTGCGAAGGGGGACGGGGTCGCGGAGGAGAGCGGCACGAGATAGGGGCGGCAGCCGAGCGGGAAGGACAGGTCGCCGGTGTGCACGTCGTACACCGGGTCGAAGCCGCGCCAGGAGAGGAAGGCGAGGTAGCGGCCGTCGCGGGTGAAGACCGGGTTCTCGTCCTCGAAGCGGCCGTTGGTGACGTCGACGATGGTTCTGGGTCCCGGCCCTCCGATCCGGGCCATCTTGATCTGCCGCAGCGAGCGGCCGATGCCCGGGTGCGCCCAGGTCAGCCAGGTCCCGTCGGGGGAGAACGCCAGATCGCGGACCGGCCCGTTGACGGACCGGATCAGCTCGGTCGCCTCCCCGTCGGAGTCCTCGGTCGCGTCGATGAGAAGCAGCCGGCCGTCGTTGGAGGCGATGGCGAGCCGTTCGCCGTCCGGGTCGGCGATCATCTCCTCGACCCGGCCCAGTTCGCCGCTCGCGAGCCGGCGTGGCTCGCGGTCGCCGCTGGCGCGCGGCAGATACGCGACCTCGATGGCGTCCTCGCCCTCGGCGTCGGTGACGTACGCGACCTGGCCGCCGCTGCCCAGCATCTCCGGCAGCCGGACCCGTACCCCCGGTGTGTCGGTGATCGTGCGGGCCGGGCCGTCGCGGTGGGTGAGCCAGTACAGGCTGCCGCGCACCGAGACCGCGCTGGCCCGCCCGGTGTCGTCGACCGAGAGCGCGTCCACGTGGTTGGCCGCCGGGACCTGGTACCGCCGCCGTCCGGCGCGCGGGCCCCCGAGCCGTACCTCCAGCTTGCGCGGCACGGCGTCGGGGACGGTCAGGTCGTCGACGATCCACAGGTCGCCCGCGCACTGGTAGACCACGCGCCGCCCGTCGCTGGAGGCGTGCCGGGCGTAGAAGGCGTCGTGGTCGGTGTGGCGGCGCAGGTCGGTGCCGTCGGGCAGACAGGAGTAGAGGTTGCCGACGCCCTCGTGGTCGGAGAGGAACGCGATCCGGCCGGCCACGAACATCGGGGCGTCGAGATGGCCGCCGATGTCCGGCACCAGCTGGTCCCCGTGCAGCCAGAGCCGCCCGGTGGCGCCGCCGCGGTAGCGCTTCCAGGAGGCCGGCTCGTGCGGGGGCTTCCCGGTGAGCAGGAGCGTGCGGCGCTCGCCCGCCAGGTCGGCCACCGCGATGTCCGACACGGGCCCCCAGGGCATCCGGCCGCCGGGGGAGCCGTCGGTGGGGACGGTGTAGGCCCAGGAGTAGTACGAGAACGGCTGGCCGTGCGAGGAGACCGCGAGGATGTCGCCCTCCGGTGACCAGGAGCAGACCCGGGTGTCGGTGGAGCCCCAGTAGGTGAGCCGTCGCGAGGGGCCGCCCTCGACCGGCGCGAGATGGATCTCGGGATCGAGGCTGCGCCAGGTCGTGTACGCGATGTGGCGGCCGTCGGGCGAGAAGCGGGGGTGGCCGACCCGGGTCCGGTCGACGGTCACCCGCCAGGCCCGGCCGGGGTGGTGGCCCTCGGGCACGAGGGGCGCGACCCAGAGGTCGTCCTCGGCCGCGAAGCACAGCAGATCGTCGTGGAGGTGCGGGAAGCGGAGGTACGCGGCGTCTTCACTCACCTCCTCATGCTTTCCGCGGGGAGGGGGTGCGGCAACTCGTACGGGTGTGTGGGCGGGGGACGTTCGGACGCCCGTGGCGCCGTGGCCCTGTGGCCCAGGACACGTACGAAACGGTTTCGTTTCGCTGGCGGGGAGGGTATCTTCGAACTGTACGAAACCGTTTCGTTCGAATGGGAGGCCGGTCATGGCTCGCAGCAGGCTCACACCAGAGCGTGAGTCGGAGCTGTACGGAGCCGTGCTGGAGCTCCTGCGCGAGGTCGGTTACGACGCCCTCACCATGGACGCCGTCGCCGCCCGCACCCACTCCAGCAAGGCCACCCTCTACCGCCAGTGGGGGAGCAAGCCGGAGCTGGTCGCCAAGGCCATGCGCCACAACAAGCCCATCCAGCTCACCGAGATCGACACGGGCACCTTGCGTGGCGACTTCCAGGCCATGATGGAGCTGACCGACGACTGCCAGATGGAGAAGGACACCGCGCTGATGCGGGGTCTCGCCCATGCGGTCCACACCAACCCCGATCTGCACCAGGCGCTGCGCGAACTGCTCATCGAACCCGAGATGAACAGCCTGCGCGAAACCCTGGACCGAGCGGTGGCGCGGGGTGAGATCAGCGCCGACAACCCGGCGCTGAAGTACGTCCCGCACATGATCATCGGGGCGTTCGTCGCCCGTCCGCTGATCGACGATCAGCCGATCGACCACGCCTTCATCATCGACTACGTCAACGCCGTGGTGCTCCCCTCACTCGGCGTCTGACCTCCCCGCAGCACCACTCGCATCACCCGCACCATCCGCACCACCTGACGTCGAACCGCTCACGCCGTCGGGCCGGCTCCCCATGCCCTGTCCCACCACGAAATGGGAGTACGCCCCCGTGGCCACGTTCCTCTACAAGCTGGGTCGCTCCGCCTTCCGGCGCCGACGGCTCGTCGCCCTCCTCTGGGTGGCGCTCCTCGCCGTCGCCGGGGTCGGCGCGGCCACCGCGCCCGCCGCGACCTCCTCGTCCTTCTCGATCCCCGGCACGGAGGCCCAGAAGGCCTTCGACCTCCTCGAGCAGCGCTACCCCGGCGGCAACGCCGACGGGGGCACCGCCCGGGTCGTCTTCAAGGCCCCCGAGGGCCAGAAGATGACCGACCCGGCCAACAAGGCCAAGGTCCAGGACGTCGTCGCCGAGCTGAAGGCCGGCTCCGACGAGGTGGCCTCGGTCACCGACCCGTACACCGCGCAGGCGGTCTCCAAGGACGGTTCGACCGCCTACGTCTCCGTCAGCTACAAGGTCTCCGGCATGGAGCTGAGCGACGCGACGCGCGAGGCCCTGCAGAAGACCGGGCACGACGCGCAGGGGAAGGGGCTGACCGTCGAGATCGGCGGTGACGCCCTCCAGACCATGCCCGAGACCGGCGCGGGCGAGATCGTCGGCGTGGTCATCGCCGGCATCGTCCTCGTCATCACCTTCGGCTCGCTCGTCGCCGCCGGACTCCCGCTGCTGACCGCGATCATCGGCGTCGGCATCGGCGTCTCCACGATCACGGCGCTCGCGAACGTCCTCGACCTCGGCTCCACCACCTCCACCCTCGCGATGATGATCGGCCTCGCGGTCGGCATCGACTACGCCCTCTTCATCGTCTCCCGCTACCGCGCGGAGCTGGCCGAGGGCCGGGAGCGCGAGGAGGCCGCGGGCCGCGCGGTCGGCACGGCCGGTTCGGCCGTCGTCTTCGCCGGTCTGACCGTCGTCATCGCCCTGGTGGGCCTGGCCGTGGTCAACATCCCGATGCTGACGAAGATGGGCTTCGCCGCGGCCGGTACGGTCGTGATCGCGGTCCTGATCGCGCTGACCCTGATCCCGGCCCTGCTCGGCTTCGCGGGCGCCAGGGTGCTCGGCCGCAAGGACCGCAGGGCGGGCGAGGGCCTGAAGAAGGCGGGCGACAAGGGCGAGAAGCCCAACATGGGTACCCGCTGGGCCCGGTTCGTCATCCGCCGCCCGGTCATGGTCCTGCTCGTCGGTGTCCTCGGCCTCGGCGCGATCGCACTGCCGGCCGCCTCCCTGGAGATGGGTCTGCCGGACGACGGCGCCAAGCCCGTCTCCGCCACCGAGCGGCGCGCGTACGACATGCTGTCGGACGGCTTCGGCCCCGGCTTCAACGGCCCGCTGATGGTCGTCGTCGACGGCGACAAGGCCGCCGCCGACGCCACCATGGAGACGATCAAGGGCCTGGACGGCGCCGCCGCGGTCATGCCGCCGATGCCGAACAAGGCCGGCGACACCGCGATGATCACCGTGATCCCGAAGGACCGCCCGTCCTCGGTGGCGACCGAGGAGCTGGTCCACGACATCCGCGGCGCGACCGGCGACAACGTCCTGGTCAGCGGTCAGACGGCGATGAACATCGACTTCTCGCAGAAGATGAACGACGCGCTCGTGCCGTACCTGGCGCTGGTGGTCGGGCTCGCCTTCCTGCTCCTGATGGTGGTGTTCCGCTCGATCCTGGTCCCGCTGAAGGCGGCCCTCGGCTTCCTGCTCTCGGTGGTCGCCGCCCTCGGCGCGGTCGTCGCGGTCTTCCAGTGGGGCTGGCTCGGCTCGCTGTTCGGCGTCGAGCAGACCGGCCCGATCATGTCGATGATGCCGATCTTCATGGTGGGTGTCGTCTTCGGTCTGGCCATGGACTACGAGGTCTTCCTCGTCACCCGGATGCGCGAGGCGTACGTCCACGGGGAGCGCCCCGGCGAGGCGATCGTGACCGGCTTCCGGCACAGCGCCCGGGTGGTCACCGCCGCCGCCGTGATCATGATCGCGGTCTTCTCCGGCTTCATCGGCATGACCGACCAGATGATCAAGATGATCGGCTTCGGTCTCGCGGTGGCCGTCCTCTTCGACGCCTTCGTGGTCCGCATGGCTATCGTCCCGGCGGTGCTCGCACTGCTCGGCCACAAGGCGTGGTGGCTGCCGAAGTGGCTGGACCGGGCGCTGCCGAACGTGGACGTGGAGGGCGAGGGCCTGGCCACGGAGACGGAGAAGGACGCGGACGGGCCACTCGACGGCCAGGACCGTGAGCTGGTGAAGGTCTGACCCGCTCCTGAGAACTCCGGGGCGACCGCGTGAGCGGCGCGGTACGCCCCGGACCCGCGGGGCCGGCTCCTTTGAGCGGAGGAGCGCCCGGGCCCCGGATCGCGCCGGAACCTGTGGGGACGGGAGCCGACGCGGCCCTGCGCCGCCTCCGTGTCGTACGCGACGCGGGGGCGGCGCAGGTGCGTTCCGGGGCGGCCGGCTCCGAAACCCGCTTGCGCCCGCCCAGGTCGGCCGGGGCAGGATGCCCGGATGAACAGGGACAGCGAATCCATCGTGGCCGAGGTCGTCGAGCGGGAGTTGGAGCTGCTGAGTCCGGCCGTGCGGTCGTCGGTGGAGCTGTCGGGTCGGCTCCTCGACCCGGAGTTCGTCGAAGTGGGCGCCTCGGGGCGCAGGTGGGACCGCGCGTCGATGCTCGCGGCGCTGCCGGGCATGCAGGGCGCGGACGAGGACGGCCCGCAGTACGTGCCGAGCGGGATGACCGGCACCGTCCTGGCGCCGGGGATCGTGCACCTGACGTTCGAGACGGTCGTCGACGGCAGGCGGGCCCGGCGGAGCTCGATCTGGCGGAAGCGGGACGAGGCGTCGGGGTGGCGGATGTACTACCACCAGGCCACGCCGGTGCCGGAGGCCTGAGCGGAGGGCCCCTTCACGGCTGTATCAGGGCCTGATTCAGCGGCTGCCTCAGGGGCTGATCGTCGCCGTCACGGCGTACGTGTGCTTGAGGAAGCGGAGCAGGGCCGTGGTGTCGAACTGGACGACCGCCACTCCGTCGTCCGTATGGAACTCGACCACGGTCTGCACCCGCCCGCAGGGCCAGACGCCTATGTCGCCGCGGCGCGTGGGGGCGCGCAGACCCGTTTCGAGGAGGGCTCGGGGGAAGGACCACTCGATGTTGCCGGGGAAGACGAAGCGGACGGTGGCGGGGGTGAAGTCGGGGTCGTAGCGCAGCGCGACCGGGACGGGGCGGGAGAGGGGTGCGTCGCTGATGATCCGGCCTTTGGCGTGATCCTCGACCTCATGGTCGTCCGCGGTGGGGGACATGGAGCCACTCCTCACACTCGTCTTATTTATCCACTAATGTCCCATATTTTGGGGCGCGCGCGTGGCGAGCGCTGCCTTTCTGTGATCTGTGCGCTCTTGCAAGTGCTTTGCAGCAGCGCTCATCATTCGGGACGTGCATGTACCTGACGGATTCATCAACGCCCCCGTATCGGTCGCCGCCGGGCTCGTCGCCGCCGGCGCCGTCGCCGTCAGCCTGCGCGGAGCGCGCAAGGAGCTGGACGAGCGGGCCGCGCCGCTGGCCGGGCTCGTCGCCGCGTTCATCTTCGCCGTGCAGATGCTGAACTTCCCCGTAGCGGCCGGCACCAGTGGCCATCTGCTCGGCGGCGCCCTGGCAGCCATCCTGGTGGGGCCGTACACCGGCGTCCTCGTGATCGCCGTCGTCCTGCTGATGCAGGGCATCCTCTTCGCCGACGGCGGACTCACCGCGCTCGGCGTGAACATCACCGTCATGGGCGTGGTCACGGTCGTCGTCGCCTACGCGCTCTTCCGCGGCCTCGTCCTGATCCTGCCCCGCACCCGCCGCTCGGTGACCGTGGCCTCCTTCGCCGCCGCGCTGGTCTCCGTGCCGGCCGCGGCCGCCGCCTTCACCCTCGTGTACGCGATCGGCGGCACCACCGACGTACCGCTCGGCAAGGTGCTCACCGCGATGGTCGGCGTGCACACCCTGATCGGCATCGGTGAGGCCGCCATCACCATGCTGACCGTCGGCGCGGTCATCGCCGTCCGCCCCGACCTCGTGTACGGCGCCCGTGGCCTGACCGCCCCGCTCAAGCTGCGCGTGAACGGCGAACTGGTCGACGCCGAGCCCGCCACCGAAGCGGCCCCCGCGGCGGGCTCCCCGAAGAAGGTCTGGATCGGCGGCCTGGTCGCCGCCCTCGTGCTGGCCGGCTTCGTCTCCTTCTACGCCTCCGCCAGCCCCGACGGCCTGGAGAAGGTCGCCGCCGACCAGGGCATCGACGCGAAGGTCGAGGACCACGCCGCGGCCGACTCCCCGCTCGCCGACTACGGCGTCAAGGGCATCGAGGCGGCCCGTCTCTCCGGCGGTCTCGCGGGCGTGATCGGGGTCGGCGCGACCCTCGCCGTCGGCACCGGCGCCTTCTGGGCCGTACGCCGCCGCAAGCAGAGCGACGGCGCCCAGGTCTGACCGGCTCCGACGACATGGGTGCGGGACACGCGCACAAGCTGTACCGGCGAGGCGACTCGCCGGTCCACGCGCTGCCCCCGCACACCAAGCTCGCCGCCGTCCTCGCCTTCGTGGTGGTCGTGGTCTCCACGCCCCGCGAGGCGGTCTGGGCCTTCGGCGGCTACGCCCTGCTCCTCGCGCTCGTCGCCGCGAAGGCCAGGATCCCGGCCGGCTTCCTGCTGCGCCGCCTGCTGATCGAGATCCCCTTCGTCGCCTTCGCGGTCCTCATGCCCTTCGTGGTGCCGGGCGAGCGGACCGAGGTCCTCGGGATCTCGCTCTCCGTCCCCGGCCTCTGGGGCGCCTGGAACGTGCTCGCCAAGGGCACCCTCGGCGTCGCCGCCTCCGTGCTCCTCGCCGCCACCACCGAACTGCGCGAGCTGCTCCTCGGCCTCCAGCGGCTGAAGCTCCCGCCGCTCCTCGTCCAGATCGCCTCCTTCATGATCCGGTACGGCGACGTGATCACGGACGAGATGCGCCGGATGTCGATCGCCCGCCGCTCCCGCGGCTTCGAGGCGCGGGGCGTCCGGCACTGGGGCGTCCTCGCCAAGTCCGCCGGCGCGCTCTTCATCCGCTCCTACGAGCGCGGCGAACGTGTCCACCTGGCGATGGTCAGCCGGGGGTACGCGGGCACCATGCCCGTCATCGACGAGGTGACGGCGACCCGGTCCCAGTGGGTCCTGGCAGCCTCACTCCCGTTCACCGCACTCCTGATCTGCCTCCTGGGATGGACCCTCCGATGACGACCCCCGCCCCCTCGTTGGAAGTCCGCGGCCTCGCCTACGCCTACCCCGACGGCCACCAGGCCCTCTTCGGCGTCGACCTGACCGTCGGACGCGGCGAGCGGGTCGCGCTCCTCGGCCCCAACGGCGCCGGCAAGACCACCCTCGTCCTCCACCTCAACGGCATCCTCACCGGCGGCGCGGGCACGGTCTCCGTCGCCGGGCTGCCGGTGGAGAAGCGGAACCTGGCCGAGATCCGGCGCCGGGTCGGGATCGTCTTCCAGGACCCGGACGACCAGCTGTTCATGCCGACCGTCCGCGAGGACGTCGCCTTCGGCCCGGCGGCGGCCGGGCTGCGCGGCGCCGAACTGGAAGCCGTCGTGACGAAGGCGCTCGCGCGGGTCGGCATGGCGGAGTACGCGGACCGGCCGCCCCACCACCTGTCGTTCGGGCAGCGGCGGCGGGTGGCGGTCGCGACCGTGCTCGCGATGGAGCCGGAGATCCTCGTCCTGGACGAACCCTCCTCCAACCTGGACCCGGCCTCGCGCCGCGAGCTCGCGGACGTGCTGCGCTCGCTGGACGTGACCGTCCTGATGGTCACCCACGACCTCCCGTACGCGGCGGAGCTCTGCCCGCGCTCGGTGATCCTCAGCGAGGGCGTCATCGCGGGCGACGGGCCCACGGCGGACGTCCTCGCGGACGAGGAGCTGATGGCGCGCAACCGCCTGGAGCTCCCGTACGGCTTCGTGCCGAAGACGACGGCCTGACCGTTCCCGCCGTTCCCGCCCCTTCACCACCCCGGAATCGGAGCCTTCGGGCCGACGTTGCACCATGGGGGCAGACGAGTGGGAAGGAGCGTGGGGACGTGGACGTCCGGGGCACGGTGGCGGCGGGGTTCGAGCCGGTCAGGGACGCGTTCCTGCGCAACTTCGAGCAGCGGGGCGAGCGGGGCGCCGCGGTCGCCGTCTACCGCGACGGGGTCAAGGTCGTCGACCTGTGGGCCGGGACGCGTGATGTCGACGGCCAGGAGCCCTGGGCCGTGGACACCGCGCAGGTGGTCCGCTCGGCGACCAAGGGCGTCGCCGCCGCCGTACCCCTGCTGCTGCACCAGCGCGGCCAGCTCGACCTGGACGCGCCGGTCGGCACGTACTGGCCGGAGTTCAAGGCGGCCGGCAAGGAGCGGGTGAGCGTACGGCAGCTCCTGGCGCACCAGGCCGGGGTGCCGGTCCTGGACCGTCCGCTGACGCTCGCGGAGGCCGTCGACCCGCAGATCGCCCAGGCGGCGATCGCCGCGCAGGCCCCCGTCTGGGCACCGGGGACCGCCCACGGCTACCACGCGCACACCTTCAGCTGGCTGCTCTCCGGCCTCGTCCACCGGGTCACCGGCCGCACGATCGGGCGCTGGGTCGCCGAGGAGATCGCCCGCCCGCTCGGCCTCGACCTCTGGATAGGCCTGCCGGCCGACGAGGCGCACCGCGTCGGCCGCCTCGGTCCGATCGAGGAGGTCGAGCCCTCGGACAGCGGCGCGCTCAGGCTCCGCCCCAAGCGCTCGGTCACCGAGGCCTACCGCGACCCGAACTCGCTCACGCGCCGCGCGTTCGGCGTGATCGACCCCAAGCCCGACGAGAACGACCCGGTCTACCGGGCCGCCGAACTGCCCGGCTCGGGCGGCGTCTCCACGGCCCGCGCTCTCGCCCGCTTCTACGCCTCCGCCCTCGGCCCGGTCGACGGCGGCCCCCGCCTCTTCGCCCCGGCGACGCTCACCCTGGCCCGCACGGAGGAGTCCGCGGGCCCCGACCGCGTCCTGATGGTCGGCACCCGCTTCGGCCTGGGCCACATGCTGCACGGCCCGGCGTCCCCGCTCCTCGGCCCCACCTCCTTCGGCCACCCCGGCCGCGGCGGCTCCCTGGGCTTCGCGGACCCGGAGTCCTCGATCGCCTTCGGCTACGTCACGAACGGCATGCGCAAGACGGTGACGGCGGACCCGCGCGCCCAGGCGCTGGTCCGGGCGGTCGGGGCGAGCCTCCAGGGGCGCTAGTCCTCGAAGTCCTCGACGAAGTAGCTGTCGTGCCGGACGCGGAACCGCTTCAGCTCCTCGGGCCCGCGCCGCGCGACCTCCGCGACCTGCTCGAAGTACTCCTCGCGCGGGGCGCCGGGGGAGAAGAGCATGAGCATGGACATGGGCTCGTCGGTCACGTTCTTGAAGCCGTGCACTCCGCCGACCGGCACGTAGAGGAAGTCGCCCTCGCGGCCCGTGACCCACTTGTCGCCGTCGTAGAGCTCCAGTTCACCGGAGAGGATGTAGAAGGACTCCGACATGGCCTTGTGGAAGTGCGGCTTGGCCCCGGCGGCGCGGGCGGCCAGGTCGACCTTGTAGAAGCCGTATTCGCCACCGGTCGAGGTGTTGGTGGCGAGGTAGTGGGTGGAGCCGCCGGGCGAGGAGATGTCGGCGGGAGTGGTCGCGGGCCGGAAGACGGCGTTCACCTCCCCCTTGTCTCCGTCGTAGCGCGGCTCGGGGTAGACGAGGTCTTCGGGGTAGGACATGTGCGCTCCTTCGGCAGGATCGTTTCGGTCTCCGCTGTCATGCTGTCGCGCGGGCACGGGAGGCCGCATCGGCCGCCGGAACGATCTTGTACGTACGGAGGCGGAGGACCGACGACCTAGGCGACGCACAGGGCCCGCCAGAGGCCCAACGGCCCAGGCGCACAGGCGCGTCGCAGGCTCATCGCAGGCCCGACGCAGCCGCGTCGGGGGCGCGGCGCCAAATCCGCTCGACACCCACCCCGGCCTCCTGCACACTTCCCGCGATGACTCGACGAACCGATACGCCTCCCGCCTGGGACGAGCGCACGCAGCTGAACACCTTCCTCGACTACGCCCGTGACACGGCCCGCGCCAAGTGCGAGGGCGTGTCGCCGGAGGACGCCCGCCGGTCCCCGCTCCCCGACTCGCCGCTGATGACCCTGTGCGGGCTGATCAGCCACCTGCGCTGGGTCGAGCACTGGTGGGTGCACGTCGTCTTCCTCGGCCAGGAGGACGGAGGCCCGCTCGTCGACGCGACGGAGGAGGACCCCGACCCCGAGATGCGGACCGCGGTGGACATCCCGCTGCCGCAACTCCTCGCCGAGTACGAGGAGCAGAGCGCCCGCTACCGCGAACTCCTCGCGGACCACGACCTGGACGCGAAGGCCAAGCGCCCCATTCGCGACGGCCGGTACGTGGACCTCCGCTGGGTGTACCTGCACCTCATCGAGGAGACCTCCCGCCACAACGGGCACCTGGACGTCGTCCGCGAACTCCTCGACGGCCGGACGGGCGTGTAGCCGAGCGCGGGCACGGCGGGGCGGGGCGGGGCGGAGCGTTCCGCCCGCCCCGCCCCGGCGTCAGGCCGCCCGCGCCACGGCCAGGGCCGCCACGATCTCCTCGTCCTCCCGGTCGCCGGTGGGCGCGAAGCCGAGGGAGGCGTAGAGGCGGGCGGCGTGCGCGTTGTCCGGGTGGTACGAGAGGCGGATCTCCCGGCACTCCGGAAGGGCCGAGAGGCGCTCGATCATGGCCCGCATGGTGGCCTGGCCGACGCCCTTCCCCTGCTCGGCGGCGTTGACGATCATGCCGCCGATCCAGTGGGAGGCGTCCTCGTCGTCGAAGGCCCACATCACGTGCCCCACGATCTCCTCGCCGGCCCGGACCCCGAGGGAGTTCCAGACCCCACCGCGTGCGGAGAGCAGCAGGTAGCGGGCTCCGAGGGCGGCCACGAACCGACGCTGGTCGTCGGCCGGGGCCACGTCCGCGACGGCCCGCCAGTTGTCGTCGTCGATCTCCTCCAGCGCCACGCGGCGGCTCTGGCGGTCGGTGAATTCCTGCGTCATCGTGCGCGTCTTCCTGTTCGACTGCTCGGTGTTGTTGGTCAAGGGCGGATCCACGGCGGACGTCTTCGGGCGTTGTCGCGCGTCATCGGGCGTACGCCGTCGGGCGCCGCCGTGGAATCCGTATGGGATGTCTCAGCGCAGGTGCCGGGCGAAGAACCGTACGGCGCTGTCCAGTTCGAAGCCGGGGATCTCCCCGTGCCGGCCCGGGTTGGCGTGCAGCGACTTCTCGGCGGATCCCAGCGCGCTGAAGAGGGCCAGGCTCTGGTCCCGGGGCACGCGTTCGTCGTCCCACTGGACGAGGAACTCGACGGGGACGGTGATCCGCGCGGCGTCCTCGGCGGTGGCGAGCGCCCCGCCGAGACCCAGGACCGCCGCACGGACCCGGGGTTCGGCGGCGACGAACGGTACGCCGAGCCCGCAGCCCAACGACACGCCCCAGTACCCGACGGGCCCGGCCCCCACGTGCGCGACACCCTGTACGGCATCGACGACGGCCCGCCACTCGGGCACGGTCCGACGGGCCACGAGGGCCTGGAACTCGGCGATCAGCGGGGCCAGTTCCTCACCGGCCTCCACCCGTGCCTGGTTGTCGGCCACGATCCGGTCGAACTCCTCGACCTTCGGCCGGTCGCCATGGGCCGGTACATCGACCGCCACCACGGCGAACCCGCACTCCTCGACGAACCGCCGCGCCCTGCCCAGCACGCCCGGCGCCTTCTTGTGCTGTCCGCCGCCGTGTCCCATGACGACCAACGGGCGTGCGCCGACGGCCCCTTCGGGCGTCCACAGGACACCGGGGATCTCGTCGAGCAGGAAGAGTTGTTCACGGACGCCGTCGGCCGACGTCTCGGAGATGAAGCGCATAGCGTTTCAGCCTTTCGGAATGCCTACTTCGGGCACTCCCCGGCCATGCGGAGGAGGGAGTCCCGATCTGTCGAAGCGTTGATCGGTCTCACCTCCTTCGTTTCGCATGGTCACGCACGGCGACGGCAACGTATCACGGGGGAGACTGGTGTGTTCGGTGACAGCGGTGTGAGATCGGGGCATGGACAGGTTTCAGGGGTATACGGCGTTCGTCACCGGTGGGGCGCAGGGGATCGGGGCCGCCGTGGTGCGGCGGCTTCGCTGGGAAGGGGCGCGGGTCGTCGTCGCGGACGTGGACGAGGACGCCGCGCGGAAGACCTTCGACGGGGTGGGCGGGGTGCGGGTCGTGCGGTGCGACGTGGGGGACGCCGACTCGGTGGCGGCGGCCGTCGCGTACGCCCGTGACGCGTTCGGACGGCTCGACGTGCTCGTTAACAACGCCTTCGCGCCCGACCTCGCGGAGGACCACGACGAGGAGTGGCGGGAGCAGTGGGACGTGACCCTCATGGGGGCCGTCCGGTGCGCGCGGGCCGCCATGCCGCTGCTCGCCGCGGCCGGCGGACGAGGGGCGATCGTCAACATCGGATCCGTCAACGCCGAGGCGTACTTCGGCAAACACGCCTACAGCGCCGCCAAGGCAGGACTCGCCTCCTTCACCCGTACCCTCGCCGGCGAGGCGGCCCCGCACGGCGTACGGGTCAACCAGGTCACGCCCGGGACCATCGCCACGCGCGGCTGGCAGGACCGGCAGGAGCAACTCACCGCGCTCGCCGAGCGCGTGTACCCGCTCGGCCGGGTCGGCACCCCCGACGACGTCGCGGGCGCCGTCGCCTTCCTCGCCTCGGCGGACGCCGCCTGGGTCACCGGCACCACGCTGCGGGTGGACGGCGGGCTGCTGGCCGTCAACACGCACTTCGGCGAGGTGCTCGGGGAGTTCTGACGGGCGGCAGTCGACGTCGCGGCGAGCGCACGTCGTGGCAGGCTGGTGCCATGACCATCAACGTGCGGCCGGCCTCCGAATTCGCGGACGTGCGGGCCGTGCTCGGCCCGAAGTCGCCGGACGCCAACGTCTGCTGGTGCCTGAGCTACCGCGTCCCGTCCAAGCTCAACAACGAGCTGCGCGGGCCGGAGCGCGGCGCGTACGTCGCCGAGCTGTGCCGGGGCGCGACGCCCCCGGGGGTGCTGGCCTACGACGGGGACGAGCCCGTCGGCTGGGCCGCCGTCGCGCCCCGCGCGGACACCTCCTTCGCGCGCAGCCGGAAGATCCCGTACGTCGACGACCTGCCGGTCTGGTCGCTGTGGTGCGTGCGG
Source organism: Streptomyces sp. NPDC014870 (assembly GCF_043081505.1). Classification (NCBI taxonomy): domain Bacteria; kingdom Bacillati; phylum Actinomycetota; class Actinomycetes; order Kitasatosporales; family Streptomycetaceae; genus Streptomyces; species Streptomyces sp. NPDC014870. The sequence continues at coordinate 210,593 of NZ_JBIBWQ010000014.1, read as the reverse complement.
GTCCGCCCCGGCCACCGCAAGCAGGGGATCTCGCACGCCCTCATCACCGGCGCCGTCGAGTTCGCCCGCGCCCACGGCGCCCCGGCGATCGAGGCGTACCCGCTCGACAACGGGGACGCGAAGGTCGATCTGACCATGGCGTACGCCGGGCTGCGGAAGAACTTCGAACGGGCCGGGTTCGTCCACGCCGCCGACACCACCTCCGTGCTCGCCGGCCACCCCCGCGTCCTGATGCGCCTCGACCTGCGGTCCTAGCAGCCCTACGCCGTGGTCGGCACTCGACCTGCGGTCCTCGGAGCTCCTAGGCCGTGGTCGGCACTCGACCTGCGGTCCTCGGAGCTCCTAGGCCGTGGTCGGCACTCGACCTGCGGTCCCGGCGGCTCCTACGCCGTGGTCAGCATCAGACCGATGCCGACCACCATCAGCCCCGCCGCCGCGATCCTCGGTCCGCCGAAGCGCTCCTTGAAGAGCAGCGCCCCGATCGCGGCACCCACGATGATCGACGACTCGCGCAGCGCCGCGATCGGCGCGAGCGGCGCCCGGGTCTGGGCCCACAGGACGAGTCCGTACGCGGCGACCGACAGGGCCGCCCCGAGCATGCCCCGGGCGGCGTACGGGCGGAGCTGCGACGGCAGGGCCCCGCGCCGGGTCCACAGGGCGTACGCCGGGATGGCCACGCCCTCCAGGACCATCAGCCAGGCGATGTACCCGAGCGGTGTGCCGGAGGCGCGGACCCCGACGCCGTCGACGACCGTGTAGCCCGCGATGGCGAGGCCCGTCGCCCCGGCCGCGAGCAGCGCCGCCCAGTCGGGGCGGCGGCCCGAGCCCCGGATGCCCCACAGGGCCAGGCCGGTCAGGCCGGCGCAGGCGACCGCGACTCCGGCGAGCTGCGGGCCGCTGGGGATCTCGTCGACGAAGACCGCCGCGAGGAAGGTCACCGCCAGCGGGGCCGTACCGCGCGCGATCGGATACATCTGCCCGAAGTCGCCCAGCGTGAACGACCGCATCAGCAGCATCATGTACGCCACGTGCAGGACGGCGGAGGCGACGAGGTACGGCCACGCCCCGGCCGCCGGCAGCGGTACGAAGACGGCCGCGACGCCACCGATCAGCGCGCCGCCGCCGGATATGAGGGTGAACGAGAGCAGCTGGTCGCGGACGGTGTGGGCCATCGCGTTCCAGGCGGCGTGGGTCACGGCGGCCAGCAGCACCGCCGCGACGACCAGGGGGGTCACGCGGTCCGCTCGCGGACGTCCACCAGCGCGCCGCCCGCGTGGGCGATCAGCGACTTCGGGTCGAGGGCGAACACGGTGTGCGGGTTGCCGGCGGCGGCCCAGACCACAGTGTGGTCGAGCAGCCCCCGGTCGGCCAGCACCCGGGTCCGGGTGCGGTGACCGAAAGGCGGGACGCCCCCGATCGCGTACCCGGTCGTCTCCCGGACGACCTTCGCGTCGACCCGCGTCACGGCCTCGGCGCCCAGCTCGGCCCGCACCCGCTCCACGTCCACCCGCGACGCGCCGTCCATCAGCACGAGCACCGGAACCCCGTCCGCCGCGAAGACCAGCGACTTGACGATCTCGGCCACCTCGCAGCCGATGGCCTCGGCGGCCTGGAGGGCCGTGCGGGTCTCGTCGGGGAAGCGGCGGATCTCGACGTCGTCGAGACCGAGGTCCCGAAGTGCGGCGGCGAACTGGGGGTGCGCGGGGGATTCGGGTGAGCTCATGGCCCGCACGCTAGCGTTCGGTGTACGGACCACGCGACTGTATTCCCGCCGGACGAAGCGGGTCCTCACGCCGCACGGGCCAGGCCCGAAGCAGGACCTCACCGCCCGTACCGTGCACCGCCCGACCCTGGCACCGCCTACCCCGCCCGGAGCACGCTCGCGACGACCTTCCCCGCCGCGTCCCCGCCGTGCCCGCCGGACTGGACGACGGCGGCCGCCACGAGGTCGTCGGAGTAGCCGGTGAACCAGCTGTTGGAGGTGGCCTGGCCGTCGACCTCGGCCGACCCCGTCTTCGCGCCCTTGTCCTGCCCGCCGACCGAGGCCATCGCCCCGGCGGCCGTTCCCTCGCCGGTCGCCGCCGCCCGCATCATCGCGCGCAGCTGGCTCGACACCGAGGGCGACAGGGAGCGCGAGGCCTCGGCGAAGGTCCGCCCGTCGAGGTCCTTCGACACCAGGAAGGGCTGCTTGAACGTGCCGTACTTCGCGGTGGCGGTGACCGAGGCGATGTTGAGCACGTTCATCTGGACCGTGCCCTGCCCGATGTACTGCTCCGCCGCCGCACCCTGCGTCTCCTCGGGGATGGACCCGTCGACCGAGACGATGCCGGTCTTCCAGTCGAGGCCGATGCCGAAGACGTCCCGGGCCTCCTTGGCGAGCGCGGAGTCGTCGTCGACGTCGTCGATCAGCTTGACGAAGGCGGTGTTGCAGGACCGGGCGAAGCTCCGCTTGAAGGGGACGGTGCCGAGCGAGAAGTCCTTGAGGTTGCTGATCGTACGGGTGTAGTAGCGGGCGGTCGGCGGACACTCCGCGGGTCCGTTCGCGGTCACGAGCCCCTTCTCCAGGAGCAGCGCCGCGGTGACGATCTTCCACGTGGAGCCGGGGGCCTGCTTGCCCTCGAACGCCGCGTTGAAGCCGGCCGCGGGGGCGTTGGCGACGGCGCGCACCTCACCGGTGGACGGCTTGACCGCCACCACCGACCCCTCCCCGTACTGCTGCACGGCCCGCTCGGCGGCGGCCTGCGTCGGGGCGTCGATGGTCGTCTGAAGACGCCCGGGCTTGCCCTTGACGTGGGTGGCGAGCGTGGTGACCGGTCCGCCTTCCGTACCGGACTCGATCCAGGTCTCCACCCCCGGCTGCCCGCCGACCTTCGCCCCGTACTTCTCACGGAGCTGGGCCAGGATCGGGCCGAGGGACGGGTACTTCTCCGCCGTCAGCTCCACGCCCTTGCGGTCGACCGCCTTGATCTCGCCGGTCTTGGCCGGTCCGGTGCGCAGGGTCGCGCCCTCGGTGAGCTTGGGGTGGATGACGGCCGGCTTCCAGTCGACGAGGGCCCGTCCGGTGGAGAGCCCGCGGACGACGGTCAGTTCGGAGGTGTACGTCCAGGGCTTCGACTGGCCTTCGTACGTCACGGTCGCCTTCACCGTGAACGGCACCTTCGGCCCGACGGGCGTGCCGGGGACGATCTCGGCCGCGGAGACCTTCGCGCCCACCCCGAAGTCGGCCACGGCCGGCCCGGCGTCGACCGGGTTGTTGGTCAACTGCCCGGCCTTCTCGGGCTCACCGGCCGCCCACGCGGCGAGGAACTCCGCGGCGGTGTTGGTGATCTCCTCCGCGGTGACGGGACCGCTCCGCTTCTCCTCGGACTTCGCGGCGGAGACGCCTCCACCGGCACCCCCGCTGACGCCCTGCCAGAGGTTGTACCCCCCGTAGGCGACCCCGCCCGCCACGACGACGAAGACCCCGCCGACGATCGCAACCTTCACCCCACTGCGCATCCCTGTGGTTCCCCTCCCCAGAAGCCCCAGCAGTCTCAGGTTGCTCAGTCAAGCATCCAGTGCGCACGTTGTCACGGGCGGCTGTCGATCGCGTGTTCGTATGCGGAGGGGGTTGAGGCCGCTTCCTGGGCCGCCATGACCTCGTCAGGCGGCCGCGGACGTGGCGCAGGGCGCGGCCGGACCGGGGCGGCGCCGCTCGCGCGGGTGAAGGTCTTGAACCGAATCGACGCACCCGAGTGATTCACCCGGTTCGAAGGGTCATATCCGCTTGGCATGTGCCAAACCGCACGAGCACCCGTACCCGTACCGGAACCAAGGAGTACGAAGTGAAGTGGATCAAGATTCCCCTGATGGCCGCGGTGGCCGCCCTGCCCCTCACCGCGGGGATGGCCGACGCCGCGATCGGCGCGCCCACCCCCGGATCCAGGGCCGCGGCGCCCGCAGACCACGTCGGGAGTCAGGGCGGCACCGTCGTCGTCCCGGCGGGGCAGACCAGAACGGCCTTCGCGCCCTGCCCAGCCGGCCGTCAACCGAGCGGGGGCGGCGCCGTCAGGTCGGGCACGGGGCTCTTCATGACCGCCTCCACGCCCCGCGGCAACGGGTGGGAGGTCAAGTTCAGCAACGAGTCGGGCGTCGAGCGGCGCGGGGCGGCCTTCGTCGTCTGCGCCACCGGGTCCCACACCCGCCTGGCCGACTCCCCTCTCACGGTCGACCCCCACCAGCAGAGCGTCAGCAGCTTCCTCAGCTGCCCCACCAACCAGTCGCCCACCGGCGGAGGCTGGGAGACGTCGGGCACGGACGTCGTCGGCCTGCGGTTCTCCGGGGGGACCCGCTCGTACCACGCCGTGGTGTTCAACAACTCGAACACCACGCAGAGCTTCAACGCGGTCGTCCTGTGCTCGACGATCGTCCATGAGCCGCGCCTCAGCAGCCAGATCACCCTTCAGCCCGGCGCCGAGGGGATCGCGACCGCCCACTGCGACCCCGGCCAAGTGGCCAGCGGCGGCGGCTCGTTCCCCAGCGGCCAGGCCTTCATCGGCGCCTCCCGCCCGCTCCCCGACGGCACCGGATGGCAGATCACCGCCGAGAACCCCACGGGCACGGCCCAGAAGGTCACCGCGGAAGCGACCTGCACGGCGGCCTGAACCGAACGGGGGAGCACCCGGCCCCCCGGGTGCTCCTCCTCAGCGGAACCACTGCCGCCAACGAGCGGCAGGCGGCTCGCAGTCCCCGGCACGCACCTTCTCCCAGTAGGCGAGCTCGGCGAGTTCGTCGACGCTCCGGACAACCCCGTCCTTGTCGGGCAAGGGGTCGCCGTTGCTGTCGGCGAAGTACGAGACCGCGACGTCACACTCGGAGTGCACGCTCTGAGTGACGAACCACCCGCCGCCGCCGAGCAACGCGGCAGCACAAACGAGGCTCACGACCCGCCCCTTGATCCTTCTCACCACCCCGAATCGTACGCACCCACCCCGGTCGACCACCTCAGAGGCGGAGCAAGGTGGGTCGGGGAGCGTGATCCCGTGGCACGCGGTCGCAAGGCATGATCACCGGCATGGCGGAGACGAAGCCGGATCGGCTGCAACGACTGTGGGACGAGTCCAGGGTCATGCCCTTTCCTCCGGGCTTCACCCAGCGAGAGCCCGAGGGTGTGTGCATGGCGATGGTGGACACGATGCTGTCCGGCTGCGTCGTGTCTGCCTTGACAGGCCCCCTGGACGACTGGCGCCGAGGCGTCCTGCTGGCACGCATCGAGGTCCTTGGCAAGACCCTTCCGTCCATTGCCGATGACGAGTACGCGACCAAGTACTTCGCTCTCCTGTACGAGTCGGCTGTGCTGGCGGCCGAGCTCGACGCAGCTCGAACATGAGGCGGCTCCGCCGCTGACCGCGTGACCACTCTCCGGTAACTCTCGGTGCAAGCACGCCGGGTACGTTTCTGGTCATGCTCCCCGAACCTCGCACTCGTGAAGACATGGTCGCCTTCCTGCGCGACCTGCACAAAGACTTCCGCTCCCGTGGCCACGAGTGGGAGAACGGCACCCTCGACGACTTCCTTGAAGCGCTCGCCGCGTGGGTGCACGACGCCCACGGTGCGTACCGCAACGCGGGAGAGCAGTTTCCGGCCGACGGAGACTCGACCTTCATGGCCCGAGCCCTCCACGCCGCCACCATCTACGAGTAGAGCGCCGCTACCCTCGCCACAGCTCGTCACGAGAAGCCCCCACTCGAAGACCGTTCCGCTCGCCTCGTACTCTCATGCTCCCGCCCTCAGGCGGCGGGAGCGAGGGGCGGGGACATGTGGGACAGGATCGAGCTCTGGCTCCGCAACGCCGGAGGGCCACTAGCGCTTGGTGTGCTCGGTTGCTTCCTTGCCGCTGATGCGCAGTTGCTGGTCTCGCGAGTCCTGTACGTCTTCATGGGCGTCGCCGGAGTCATGGAGTGCTGGACCCAGACACGGAAGTTGATCCGCAGCCGGGAAGCAACCGCGGCGACGCTCGACCGTGAGGTGCCCGAGCGCGCGGAGACTTCATCCTGAACGTGCGATGCGGGCAGCCTTGAAGGCCTTGGTGCGGTGGGTGCTGTCACGGAGCGGTCCGGGCGCCCTTGTCCCGCGCGCGCGGTTCAGAGCGCGGCGGCAACAAGGACCCCCGCCCCCAAGAGGGAGAAGACGCCTCCCATCACCCTGCACGTGATGACGCTGCCCGGCCAAGCTCGGTAGGCGTAGGACATCGCCTGGAACCGGTCGGCCGCCCTCCAGACGTTCGCGGCTAGGAGCCCCCCGCCCACGAGAGCGATGCCTCCCCACATCAGGTGGTACGCGTCGCTGTTCACGACGCGAGGATAGTCAGCCTGCCTCGTCGGCGGGAGTTCCTCAGGAGGTTGCTGGACAGAGCACCCCCCTCCAGCTCCTGCACGCCCGGGCCGCCCGAGGGCCGCCAACGGGCACCGCTGGCCCGCCAACAACCACCATCAAGGCCCGTACGGCGGCTACTGGACCGTCCCTGGGCCGTGATCAAGTCCCTGTCTGCCCCGTCGGCTCATGCCATCTCACCCAGACGTCGAGCCCGTCCGCGCGGTAGCGGGCCCCGTCGTCGAGGCGCCATTCGGCTCGCAGCAGCTTTGCGTCGGCGGGTGCGTGCCGTTGGGCGGAGAGCAATGCCGTCAGCTCGTCGTACCGAGCATGGACGCCGCCAATCCCCGGGTGCTGTGCGCCGCTCGCTGTTCCCTGCTCGAAGCGGTTGTTCCAGTCGACGAAGATGGCCCACTGTTCCCGCTCCAGCGCGACCGACGCCGCGTCCGCCGGCCAGACGAAGTAGTTCTCCGGGGCCACGGAGAAGTCGACATCGTGACGCTGGAAGTAGTGGGCAACCCCGATGATGTCGACCAGCCCTGCGGACAGGCCGTCGTACCAGTCCAACTCGACGTAGACATGCTCGAATCCGTCTGCCGTCAGTTGCCGCACGTCCCATTCCTCAGCCACGGGCGCAGACTACTTCGGGAGGGCCGATACCTCAGTGGGATATCCGCTTGAGGCTCGCTCGTGGGAGGAGGGTGGGCATCCGAAGGGCGCCCACCGTGGCGGGCAACGGCACGTCACGGACTTTGCCGCCCTTGGGTAGAGCGACGACGAACTTGCCCCGAATTCATTTGAGTTGGTGCCCTGCGGAGAGCCACCCGCCGTCGCAGCCCAGCTCCTCCTCGGAGAGCCCGAACACCTTGCCCTGGCGCAGCCCGCAGCCCGCAGCCGCCGGCCACGCCGACGGCCGCCCGCAGGTGTTCCGGCAGCGCGTCCCGGACGGCGAACACCTGGTTCACCGTCCAGGGGACAACGCGGGGCGGACTGGCCTTCGAGATCTGGATCGAGCGAGCCTTGCAGGGGTTCTTGGTGATGAGTCCGTCGTCCAGGGCGGCGCTGGCGTGGGGTCGGGGTTGACCTCGCGAAAGGCCGTGCGTGATCCAGTCCCTAGCGACCTCTGTTGCTAGGTCTAGCAACAGAGGTCGGTCTGCCTTCCAGCTGCAATAGGGACGCTCCTTGCTGAGGCAGAACCTCTACCGCACGCCGTCCGGAACTCCAATGGCCCCGTCGAACCGCACGCTGCCGCTGAGGACCGCCCCGTCGAACCGCGCGCCGGTGAGGATCGCGCCGGAGAGATCGACGCTCACGAGGAAGGCCTTCGACAGGTCAGCGTTCGTCAGGTTCGCGCCGGTCAGCTTGGTCTCTAGGAGGTCGGCCCCCCGAAGGTCCGCACCGCTAAGGTTGGCGCCACCCAGGTCGGCGTACCAAAGGCGCGTTCTGCTCAGGTTGGCGCGGGACAGAGACGAGGCGCCCAGCTTCGCGTTCCGCAGGTCGGCGCGGGCCAGCTTCGCCTCGATCAGGTTCGCCTTGCTCAGGTGGGCGCCATACAGGGTGCTGTTCCGCAGGTCGGCGCCGGCCAGGGTGGCTCCGGACAGATCCGCGCCGGTCAGGTCGGCGCCGGTCAGCTTCGCGTTCCGCAGGTCTACTTGCCGCAGGTTCGTGCTGGTCAGATCGGCCTCGACGAGGGTCGCGCCGCCTAGGTACGACCCCACCAGACTCGTGGTGCCCTTCAGGCGCGCACGCGTCAGGTCTGCCCCCTGCATGTTCGCGCGGTCCAGATCAACGTCCAGGAGGTAGGCATTGGCCAGGTTAACTCTGCCGCACGAGGCAGCGTTCAGGTCAACGCCCGCGAGGGTCGCCTTTCGTAGATCTGCCTGGTTCAGCCTCGCGGCATCAAGGAAGAGGCGAGGGACCGGAGGAGCTCCCTGGGGCGGGGCGGCGTCATGCCGCAGCTCCATACCTCGCAGATCCGCACCCGCCAAGTCGACCTTCGCCCGTCCGTCCTGACCACGTGGGCGACCGGCGAGCACCTGCGCTACGGCCTCCACGTCGGTGGGCGGCGAGAGCTTCTCGCTTTCCTTCATAGGAGCGAAGCCGCTTTTGGGGACTCCTGCGTGGGTACGGACGTACGCCGACAGCACCGAAACGACCCTGGCCTGGTCGCGGGGAGAGTCCTGCATGATGCGTTCGAGCGCGTAAATGCCCCCGAAACGCACATCCTGCGAGTCTGACCCCAGATGCGCAACAGCTGCGTTGAAGCGGTTGGTGATCTGGCCCTCCTCGGCGATCCGCAGCTCTGTCCCGGTTTGCCGCACCGACATCCAGGTGAACAGCAGCGCACCCAGCGCAGCTAGGCCTGGCAGGCTTGCTGCCAGAGCCAGCCACACCGACCCGCCCGCGCCGCCGTCGCCCCGACGGCCGCCGCGGATCCGGCGTTCTCCTGCCGCAGCCCGCCGATGGACCGCCAACCGACGCGGCCGTGGCCGTCCCACTCTCATCCCTCCATCGCACTCGAAGATCCGGGATCACGCACGCTCACAACGACTAGAAGGGGCGGCCGCTGGCCGCTCGACCCTTGGCAGCTCGCTTCGCTCGCGCTGCGGTGCCGCCGCCGTCGGAGCGAAGTCCTATGCGCTCTGCGACTTGTCTTGTCGCTTGTCACTTGTCGTATGGGTGTCTGTGTGCCCTCCCGAGGCGCGGAAACGGCCTCTGACCTGCGTGGCGACAAGCGACAAGACAAGCGACAAGCGACAAGGGGGCGACAAGCCAGGGCCCCGTGCGGAGAACGAAGAACCCACCGGCCTCCGCAGCGCGGTGGGCTGGTCTCTCGTCTCGGAAATCGGCACGCGTGCCCCCCACTAGACCCAGGTGTCCAGCCACATCCGGTTGCGCCACTGGTCCATCGGGATCGACGTGCCCGTGTAGATCGGCCAGAAGCAACACGGACCTGAGCAGCGGCGGAGACCGCGCAGGGCTATCCGCCGCACACGCAGGACGCGCTCTACGGCGCGCTGAATCTTGCCAGTGTCCAAATGGCGGCGAGGTCGAGGACCATCACGATGATCGACCACCCCGGGTAGTACGGGATGAACATGAACTGGCTGATGAGGCTCACCGCACCCACCGCCACACCGGCGCCCTTGGCCCAGCTCTGGCCGAGCAGCACCCCCAGACCCGCGGCGATCAGCACGACCCCGATGGCCACGTGCAGCCAGCCCCAGGCCGTCACGTCGAACCGGTATGCGTACCCGGGTGCCCTGAAGATGGATTCCTGTCCGATGCCGGCGGCGCCCATGAGAATGCTGAGCGTCCCACTCAACTCCAGAGCCACACCCGCGAAGAGGTGCGGGCCGGTGACCCATTGGCTGTCGTGGGACCGCGTCGTGCCTTTCCGCGCCCCGCCGGACATCTCCGCCATGGTCTCCACCTTCCTGAACAGAGCAGCGACCGTCACGCACCAAGAGGGCGGGCCGCCGCCTCCGACACAGTCTCGCCTCGCCCTGTTCGCATCGCGACCGCGAGCGGCCACCCGAGTGGAAGTCCTGCGCCGGGACGGTCCCGTGGCTGGCCTCCGGGGCCCTCCCGGGCCGTCTGTGGGCCGTCGAGGGGCCGCCGACGGCCACCCACAACGACCAAGAGGGCCCGACCGGCGGTCGGGCCCTCTTGGGGTGTCTCAGCAGCTAGACCCAGGTGTCCAGCCACATCCGGTTGCGCCACTGGTCCATCGGGATCGACGTGCCCGTGTAGATCGGCCAGAAGTAGATGAAGTTCCAGACGATGAGCAGGACCAGGACTCCCGCGCCCACCGCCCCGAACGTCCGGCGGCGTTCCGAGGAGCCCGCTGGGCCGATCATCGCGCCGAGCATCATCGTCACCGCGAGGCACAGGAAGGGGACGAAGACGACCGCGTAGAAGAGGAAGATCGTGCGTTCCTGGTAGAGGAACCACGGCAGCCAGCCCGCTGCGATGCCGCACGCGATCGCGCCCGCGCGCCAGTCGCGGCGGAAGAACCAGCGCCACAGGACGTACAGGATCGCGAAGCAGGCCGCCCACCACAGCAGGGGCGTGCCGAGGGCCAGGACCTCCTGGGCGCACTTCTCCGTCGCGGTCGACGGGCAGCCCGCCGTGCCCGGGGCCGGGGACTCGTAGAAGTACGAGACCGGGCGGCCGAGGACGATCCAGCTCCACGGGTTCGACTCGTACGTGTGCGGCGAGTTCAGGCCCACGTGGAACGTGTAGACCTCGCTCTCGTAGTGCCACAGGCTGCGCAGCCAGTCCGGCAGGACGGCCGACCAGAAGCCGCCGCCGTTCACCTTGTCCTGCTCCTCCGCCCAGTTGCGGAAGTAGCCCTTGTCCGTGACGATCCAGCCCGTCCACGTCACCAGGTACGTGACGATCGCGACAGGCACCACCGAGACGAACGCCGGGATCAGGTCCCGCTTCAGCACCGCCACGTACGGGCGGAACGCGCCCGCCGTGCGACGGGCGCCCACGTCCCACAGCACCGTGAGCAGCCCGAAGGCGACCATCACGTACAGGCCGTTCCACTTCGTCGCCGCCGCGAGCCCCAGCGACACGCCCGCCGCGATCCGCCACGGCCGCCAGCCGAGCCGCAGCGTCTCCGCGACGTCCGCGTCCGGCCGCAGCACCCCCTCCTCGTCCACCGGCAGCGCCGCCGCGAGCCGCCGCCTCGCCCAGTCCCGGTCCAGGACCAGGCACGCGAACGACGCGAGCACGAAGAACATCAGGACCTGGTCGAGCAGCGCCGTACGGCTCATCACGAAGTGCAGGCCGTCCACCGCGAGCAGCAGGCCCGCCAGGCAGCCCAGGAACGTGGAGCGGAACAGGCGGCGGCCGATACGGCAGAGCATCAGGACCGACAGCGTGCCGAGCAGCGCCACCATGAAGCGCCAGCCGAACGGCTCGAAGCCGATGAGCTTCTCGCCCAGACCGATGACCCACTTGCCCATCGGCGGATGGACGACATAGCCCGGGTCCGTCGGGATCAGCACCGAGTCCGGGTCGTTCAGGATCGTCTTGTCGATGTCCTTCGGCCAGGCGCCCTCGTACCCCTGGTTGATCAGCGCCCAGGAGTCCTTCGCGTAGTACGTCTCGTCGAATATCACCGCGTGCGGCTTGCCCAGGTTCCAGAACCGGAGCACGCCCGCGACCAGCGCGACGAGCAGCGGACCGCCCCAGCCGGCCAGCCGCCACACCCGCTCCCCGGCGCCCGCCGAGAGCCCGAGCAGCGACCACATCCGCTCCGAGGGCCGCGTGTACGGCGGTACGAGACGCTCCCGGAGGCCCGGGCCCGCGACGCTCTTCGCGGGGGGCGTGTAGCCGAAGCGCCGCAGACGCTGCTGCCACGACGGGGGCTCTTCCACGGCGCGCTGACCCTGCAGGGTCTCGGGTGCGGTACTGGTCACCGCGCCATCGTAGGGAACGCTTCTGTGCGAGTCCTCCGTCCGGGCTGCGAGGATGACCCTTGTGACAGGAACGCTGGTACTCGCAGGAACGCCCATCGGGGACATCGCGGACGCGCCGCCTCGGCTCGCGGCCGAGCTGGAGACCGCCGACATCGTCGCGGCCGAGGACACCCGGCGGCTGCGCGGCCTGACCAGGGCCCTCGGCGTGCACACCTCGGGCCGGGTCGTCTCCTACTTCGAGGGCAACGAGTCCGCCCGTACGCCCGAACTGGTCGAGGCGCTCGTCGGCGGCGCCCGGGTGCTCCTGGTCACCGACGCGGGCATGCCCTCCGTCTCCGACCCCGGCTACCGGCTCGTCGCCGCCGCCGTCGAGCAGGACATCAAGGTCACCGCCGTCCCCGGCCCCTCCGCCGTGCTCACCGCGCTCGCCCTGTCCGGGCTGCCCGTGGACCGCTTCTGCTTCGAGGGCTTCCTGCCGCGCAAGGCCGGCGAGCGGCTCGGCCGGCTCCGCGAGGTCGCCGACGAGCGCCGCACCCTCGTCTACTTCGAGGCCCCGCACCGCCTCGACGACACCCTCGCCGCGATGGCCGAGGTCTTCGGCGCCGACCGGCGCGCCGCCGTCTGCCGCGAACTGACCAAGACGTACGAGGAGATCAAGCGCGGCCCGCTCGGCGAACTCGCCGAGTGGGCGAAGGACGGTGTGCGGGGCGAGATCACCGTCGTCGTCGAGGGCGCCCCCGAGGCCGCCCCCGCCGAGCTGGACGCCGAGGAACTGGTGCGCAGGGTGCGGGTGCGCGAGGAGGCGGGGGAGCGGCGCAAGGAGGCCATCGCGGCGGTCGCCGCCGAGGCGGGCCTGCCCAAGCGCGAGGTCTTCGACGCCGTCGTCGCCGCGAAGAACGCCGAGCGCGGCTGAGCCGAGCCGGGCGGAAAGGAAAAAAGCGGGTCGGGCAATCCCCGGGAATTCCCTGAGAAGCTCAGGAATGGGTAAAGAGCTATCGTGAAAAGCAAAGCGAAACCCCGTGCGGCGGGCCTCCTGAGGGCCTGAGAGCAAGGGAAGGCCCAAGAGCCTTCCATTGTTCGACCGGCGCTGATGCGCTCCGGCCCGAAAAGGCGTCCACTGGTCGGTGGAGAGGAGCTGGCATGAGTGAGATCACCGGCACCGGCATACCCGTCGCCCACGAGGCGTACGCCTTCGCCTGCATGCGCTGCGGGTACGGCTGGGAGCAGGCGTACGACATCGAGCACCACGTCGACGCCGCCGGCCAGGAATTCATCGTCTACAAGGCCGGTGGTGAGCGGGTTCCCTCGCCGCTGTCCAGTCCGACCTGCATGAACTGCGGCGGGCACGTCGTCCGCATCATGCGCGCGGGTCAGGTTTCCTCGGTCCTGCACTCCTGGGAGCAGGCCTACCACCGCGACGCCGCCGGGACGCCCCGCGGCACGGCCGTCCCGGCCGGACCGATCGGCCTGGCGGGGCCGATCGGTCAGGACCTGGAGCGCGAGGAGACGACGACGGCCGTCGCCGCGTCGGCCCCCGCGGCTCCCACAGGGGACGTCCCCGGTCCCGTCCACATCGAGGAGGAGCGCCGACACTGGCGGTTCTCGGATCTGCTCCGCCCGTTCCGCGGCAAGTAGCGGCTCGGGTGCGCGGAGCCCGCTCCGGCGTACGTAGCCGGCTCCGGCACGGGAGCGGTTGCCGTCCGCCCGCCCGTAATCCTTCGCGGCCGAACTCATGGTCCTCGTACGATCGGGACCATGAGTTCGAAGGACGCCCCGCCGCCGCTGCCCGAGCCGCTTCCCCTCCCGGTGGCGGATTCCCACACGCATCTGGACATGCAGTCCGGCACCGTCGAGGAGGCCCTCACCAAGGCCGCCGCCGTCGGCGTCACCACGGTCGTCCAGGTCGGCTGCGACATCAAGGGCTCCCAGTGGGCCGCCGAGACCGCCGCCGCCCACGAGAACGTGCACGCGGCCGTCGCCCTGCACCCCAACGAGGCGCCCCGGATCGTCCTCGGCGACCCCGACGGCTGGTCCCGGCAGGGCGCCCGCGACGCCGGCGGGGACGCCGCCCTGGACGACGCGCTCGCCGAGATCGACCGGCTCGCCGCCCTGCCGTACGTCCGCGCCGTCGGCGAGACCGGGCTCGACTTCTTCCGCACCGGTCCCGAGGGCATCGCCGCCCAGGAGCGCTCCTTCCGCGCCCACATCGAGATCGCCAAGCGGCACGGCAAGGCGCTCGTGATCCACGACCGCGACGCCCACGCCGACGTCCTGCGGGTCCTGGACGAGGAGGGCGCGCCGGAGCGGACCGTCTTCCACTGCTACTCGGGCGACGCCGAGATGGCCGAGATCTGCGCCGCCAAGGGCTACTACATGTCCTTCGCCGGCAACATGACCTTCAAGAACGCGCAGCCGCTGCGCGACGCCCTCGCCGTCGCCCCGCTCGGCCTCGTCCTGGTCGAGACGGACGCCCCCTTCCTGACGCCCGCGCCGTACCGGGGGCGGCCGAACGCTCCGTACCTCATCCCGGTGACCGTCCGCGCGATGGCCGCCGTGCGCGGGATCACGGAGGAGGAGCTGTGCGAGGCGATCGCCGTGAACACGGCCCGCGCCTTCGATTACTGATGCATAACGGTTACGTGTTGTAGTCGGGTCGTTTTGGAGAGTGATCGCGGCCGGGGCTAGGGTCCCGGCCTCGTGAGCACTTCCCAGGGCAGTCACCGCTCCCCGCGGCGTTCCGCGCCCGCCCCCGCGCAGGCGCCCACGCCCGTGCCCGTGCCCCTCCACGAGCAGCTGACGCAGGCGGCGGTCCTCCTGCCGCCGCAGGGCCAGGACCGGACCCAGTCCCAGCCCCAGGGCTCCCGCGCCGAGGCCCGGCGGGCGGCCAGGCGCCGCAAGGCCAGGCCGGGCCCTGGCGAGAGCCTGCGGCGGATCGTCCCGCAGGCCCTGGTCGTCGCCTTCCTGGCCGGCGGCACCAGCGCCTTCGTCGCCAACGACAAGGCGATCCGGCTCTCCGTGGACGGCGTCCCGCGCACCCTGCACACCTTCGCCGACGACGTCGACGAGCTCCTCGCCGACGAGGGCCTCGCCGTCGGCTCCCACGACATCGTCGCCCCGGCCCCCGGCGCCGACCTGGCCAGCGGCGACGAGGTCGTCGTCCGCTACGGCCGCCCGGTCGCCCTCACCCTCGACGGGCAGCGCCGCCAGGTGTGGACGACGGCCAGGACCGTCGACGGCGCCCTGCGCCAGCTCGGGGTACGGGCCGAGGGCGCGTTCCTCTCCGTCTCCCGCTCCGCCCCCATCTCCCGGCGGGGGCTCACCCTCGACGTCCGGACGGAACGGACCGTCACCCTCCTCGCCGACGGCCGCGAGCGGACCCTGCGCACCAACGCCGCCACCGTCCGCGAGGCCGTCGCGGAGGCCGGGATCACGCTCTCCGGCCAGGACACCACCTCCGTGCCGCCCGGCTCCTTCCCGCGCGACGGCCAGACGATCACCGTCCTGCGGATCACCGGCAGCCAGGAGATCCGCGAGGAGCCGATCCCGTACGCCGTCGAGCGGACCCGCGACCCCGAGCTGTTCGCGGGCACCGAGGTCGTCGAACGGCAGGGCGCCCAGGGCGTGCGCCGCGTCACGTACGCGCTGCGGACCGTCAACGGCGTCCGGCAGAAGCCGCGGAGGACCGGCGAGGAGATCGTCCGGGAGCCCGTCACCCAGCTGGTGAAGGTCGGCACCCGGCCGCTGCCCACCTCCGTCGCGGGCGCGGACGGGCTCGACTGGGGCGCCCTCGCCGCCTGCGAGTCCGGCGGCCGGCCGAACGCGGTCGACCCCTCGGGGACGTACGGCGGGCTCTACCAGTTCGACCCCGGCACCTGGCGCTCGCTCGGCGGCAGCGGCGTCGCCCAGGACGCGACCGCGTCGGAGCAGACGTACCGGGCGAAGAAGCTGTACGTGAGCCGCGGCGCGAGTCCCTGGCCGCACTGCGGCCGCAGGCTGTACCGGTGAGCCGCCTCACTGCGGCAGCAGGCTGTACCGGTGCGCCGCCGCGACCTCGCTAGGCTGTAGCGGTGAGCACCACCACCGGCCCCGAAGGCCCCGACGCCCTCCTCGGCCCCGCCGACATCCGTGAACTGGCAGCAGCCCTTGGCGTACGCCCCACGAAGCAGAAGGGGCAGAACTTCGTCATCGACGCCAACACGGTCCGGCGGATCGTCCGCACGGCCGAGGTGCGCCCCGACGACGTGGTCGTCGAGGTGGGCCCCGGGCTCGGCTCGCTGACCCTGGCGCTGCTCGAAGCGGCGGACCGGGTGACGGCCGTCGAGATCGACGACATCCTGGCCGCCGCGCTGCCGTCGACGATCGCCGCCCGGCTGCCGGCGAAGCAGGACCGGTTCGCGCTGGTCCACTCCGACGCCATGGACGTCCAGGAGCTGCCCGGCCCGCCGCCCACGGCGCTGGTCGCGAACCTCCCGTACAACGTGGCGGTGCCGGTCCTGCTGCACATGCTGGACCGCTTCCCGACCATCGAGCGGACGCTCGTCATGGTCCAGGCGGAGGTCGCCGACCGGCTCGCGGCCAAGCCCGGCAACAAGGTGTACGGCGTGCCGTCGGTGAAGGCGAACTGGTACGCCGACGTGAAGCGGGCCGGCTCCATCGGCCGCAACGTCTTCTGGCCGGCGCCGAACGTCGACTCGGGCCTGGTCTCGCTGGTCCGCCGTACGGAACCGGTCGAGACGACCGCCTCGAAGGCGGAGGTCTTCGCCGTCGTGGACGCGGCCTTCGCGCAGCGCCGCAAGACCCTGCGCGCCGCCCTCGCCGGCTGGGCGGGCTCGCCCGCCGCGGCGGAGGAGGCGCTGGTGAAGGCGGGCGTCTCGCCGCAGGCGCGCGGCGAGTCGCTGACGGTCGAGGAGTTCGCGAGGATCGCGGAGGCGAAGGCATGAGCGGGTCCGGTACGGGGCCGGGCGCGGCCGCGCGGAGTGTGACCGTCCGGGTGCCCGCGAAGGTCAATGTGCAGCTCGCGGTCGGCGGGGCGCGGCCCGACGGCTTCCACGACCTGGCGAACGTCTTCCTCGCCGTCTCCCTCCACGACGAGGTGACGGCGACCCCCGCCGCCGAGCTGATGATCACCTGCGAGGGGCCCGACGCGGACAAGGTCCCGCTGGACCGCACCAACCTGGCCGCGCGCGCCGCCGAGCTGCTCGCCGCCCGGCACGGGATCTCCCCTGACGTCCACCTGCACATCGCCAAGGACATCCCGGTCGCCGGCGGCATGGCGGGCGGCAGCGCCGACGGCGCGGGCGCGCTGCTCGCGTGCGACGCGCTGTGGGGCCTGAACTCCTCGCGCGCCGAACTCCTGGAGATCTGCGCGGAGCTCGGCAGCGACGTGCCGTTCAGCCTCGTCGGCGGGGCGGCGCTCGGCGTCGGCCGCGGTGAGCGGCTGACCGAGCTGCCGGTCGGCGGCGGCTTCCACTGGGTCTTCGCCGTCGCCGACGGCGGCCTGTCGACCCCGGCGGTGTACGGCGAGTTCGACCGCCTCAACGAGGGCGTCGCCGTCCCCGAGCCGGTCGCCTCTCCCGCGCTCCTGGAGGCCCTGCGCACCGGTGACACGACCGCCCTGGCCGGCGCCCTGGCGAACGACCTCCAGCAGGCCGCGGTCTCCCTGCGTCCGTCCCTGACGGCCACCCTGGAGGCGGGTACGGCGGCCGGCGCCCTGGCCGCCCTGGTGTCGGGCTCGGGCCCGACGACCGCCTTCCTGGTGAAGGACGAGGAGGCGGCCCGCGCGGTCGCCGACGCGCTGATCGCCTCGGGCACCTGCCGCACGGCACGGGTGGCGACGTCCCCGGCCGTGGGAGCCGTCGTCCTCTGACCGGGCCTTATCCGATTGCCGTCGGTGTATCCGGTCGGATAGGAAGCTCGCATGCTGAGGGGAACCAAGGTCGGGCTCAGGGCCCGGCATGAAGAAGACGTCCCGATCCTGCGAGCCGAGCTCTACGACGACGTGGTCAACTCCGCGCGGGCCGAGAGCGGCCCGTGGCGGCCGGTCTCACCCGGCTCGAAGGACCCGCGGCTGGTGGTGGACGACACGGAGCAGGGGCACGTCCCGTTCTCCGTCGTGGAGTTGGAGGGCGGGACGCTCGTCGGCACCGCGACGCTGTGGGGCATCGACAACCACAACCGCTCCGCGCACATCGGCCTCGGCCTGCTGCCGGCGGCCCGCGGCAAGGGCTACGGCACCGATGTGGTCGCGGTGCTCTGCCACTACGGCTTCGTCGTGCGGGGCCTGCAACGGCTGGGGATCGAGACGCTCGCGGACAACGCGGCGATGCTCCGCTCCGCCGAGCGCAACGGCTTCGTGCGCGAGGGCGTCCTGCGTGCCTCGGCGTGGGTGATGGGCGAGTTCCTCGACGAGGTGCTTCTCGGGCTCCTCGCCGAGGAGTGGAAGCCGGACACTCCCTAGGTCGTCTCCAGTCATCGACTTCCAACGGACTTGTGGGTTCCGGGAGTTGATGTGGATACGCTCGCCTTCGGCGAAGGTCGGCGGGGGAGGCTGGGGTGCACGGTAGGGAACTGGCGCGTGCGGCGATCCGGTTACTGACGCAGGGCGCGCCCACCACCCGGGAGGGGGGCCGAGCGGCGGGCGAAGGTCCGTGTGCTGGTCGAGGACCGGCTCAGCCGCGGGAAGCTGGGCGCGGCCGCTCTGGAGCGGCTGTGGCACGAGCCGGGCGACGCGGCCGCCTCGATCGCCGCGGAGGTCCTGGCGGACGAGGTCGCCCGGGACGCCGCCTTCGCCGCCCTGCTGACGGACGTGGTCGGTGCGGGCGGGGACGCGGACGCCGTACCGCCCGGGTCGCCACCTCCAGGTCCCGTACCTCCGGGCCCCGTACCTCCGGGCCCCGTACCTCCGGTTCATCCCGTGCCTCCAGGCCCCGTGCCTCCCGGCGCTCGGGCGGTGCCCCCGCAGCCGCCCTTGCCGCCCGCGGCCGGGACGGCGCAGCCGTGGGCCGCGACGGCGCCGCCGGGCTCCCGGCCCCCGCTGCCCGACACCTACCGGCGCCGGACCTGGGTCATCCTGCTGCTCGGCCTGCCGCAGGCGATCGTCACGTACGTCGTCCTGTGAACGTACTCAGAGGCCGGTTGAGTATCCGCGCCCTGACGGGCCGTGGGGTGGGCGCGGGACCGTACGCCCATGGGAATCAGGGGAGTCGGAGACGCCACGGGCGTCAGCGCGCGGGAGCTCGCCGCCGCCACGCCTGCGACACGTGACCGGTACGTCGATCTGCTGCGGGTCGCCTCGCTCGGGGTCGTGGTCCTCGGGCACTGGCTGATCGCGGCGGTGACCTCCGACGGTTCGGCGGGCAACCTGCTCGCCGTCGTCCCCGAGCTGCAGATCGTCACCTGGGCGCTCCAGGTCATGCCGGTCTTCTTCTTCGTCGGCGGCTTCTCGCACGCCCTCGCGCACCGTTCCCGCCCCGCGTACGCCGCCTTCCTGCGCGCCCGGCTCCAGCGGCTGCTGCGGCCGACGATGGTGTTCGTCGCCGTCTGGGGCGCCGCCGCGCTGGTGATACAGCTGCTCGGGGCCGACGGAGGGCTGACCGGGGTCGCGCTGCGGCTCGTCACGCAGCCGCTGTGGTTCATCGGCATCTACCTCGCCATGGTGGCGTTCACCCCGCCGCTGGTGAAGCTGCACGAGCGGTGGGGCTGGGGCGCCTTCGGCGCGCTCGTCGGCGGGGCGGTGGCCGTGGACGTGCTCCGCTTCGCGTTCGACGTGCCCTTCGTGGAGTTCCTGAACTTCGCCTTCGTCTGGCTGGCGATCCACCAGCTCGGCTTCCTGCGCGCCGACGGCATGATCCGGCTCCCCGTCGTCCTCGCCGGCGCGGGGCTGCTCGCCGCCGCCGGGCTCGTCGCCCTCGGCCCCTACCCGCTCTCCATGGTCGGGATGCCCGGCGAGAAGGTCTCCAACATGGCCCCGCCGACCCTGGCCCTCCTCGCGCACGGCCTCTGGCTGGTCGGCGCCGTCGAGCTGCTGAAGGGCCCGGGCGCCCGGTTCGTCGCGCGCGCCGGGGTCTGGCACAAGGTCGTCGTCGCCAACGGGATCGCCATGACCGCCTTCCTGTGGCACCTGACCGCCATGCTCGGCGTGTACGGCGCCCTTCTCGCCCTCGACGTCACGCTGCCCGCGCCCGCGACCGGGGCCTGGTGGGCGCAGGTCCCGCTGCGGATCGCCGCCGCGGCCCTCCTCACGGGGCTGCTCGTCGCCGCCTTCCGCCGCTTCGAACGCCCACCGGCCCGACGGGCCGCGCCCACGGGCCCGACCTCGGCCGGCGGCCCCGTCGCCGCCCTCGGCATCACCCTGGCCCTCTTCGGCGTCCTCGGCCTGTCGATGGTCGGCTTCGGCGGGCTCCTGGAGGGCCGTTCGGCCACCCTGGTCGCCCTGCGGATCACCGCGCCCGCGGCGGTCGCGATGGCCCTCGCCGGCTGGCTCCTCGTGGAACGGGTGGGGCGAGGGGCGCGCCCCGCCGAGTGAGGGTCGGGTGAGGGAGTGGGCGGAGCCGTTGACGAGGGCCCGGTCGGCTGTGCCTACCCTGGTGCCTTTGGCGTCGCGGAGGGCGCGGCGCGGTACGACGGATCGGAGCGGTACGGGTGACGGGGGCGAACGGCGCGGAGCTGGTCGGCGAGGTGCTCGGCGGGCGGTACCGCGTGACCGCGACGATCGGGCGCGGTGGCATGGGCGTGGTCGCCCGGGCGGTGGACCTGGTCCTGAACCGCGAGGTCGCGGTCAAGGTCGTGCGGGCCTTCACCGACGCCTCCCCCGCCGAACTGGCCGACCTCCGGGTCCGGATGGAGCGGGAGGCGCAGGCCGCCGCCCGGATCCGGCACAGCGGTGTGGTCACCGTCCACGACGTGGTCGAGGAGCGGGGGCTGCCCGTCATCGTCATGGAGCTGGTCGACGGGCCCTCCCTCGACGACGTCCTCGCGGAGCGCGGCCCGCTGGACCCGCGCGAGGCGGCCGCGATCGGCGCCCGGCTGATGGACGCGCTCGACGCGGCCCACCGGGCCGGGGTCCTGCACCGGGACGTGAAGCCGGGGAACGTGCTCCTGGAGCGCGGGGGCCGAGTCGTGCTCACCGACTTCGGCATCGCCAGCATGGACACCTCCGGCGACGAGGCCCTGGCCAAGCTGACCCAGAGCGGTCAGATCGTCGGCTCCCTCGACTACCTGCCGCCCGAGCGCGCCCAGGGCCAGGAGCCGGGGGCCGCCTCGGACATCTGGGCGCTCGGCATGACGCTGTACGCGGCCGTGGAGGGCGCCTCCGCGTTCCGCCGCACCTCGGTCTGGTCCACGCTGGCGGCCATCGTCAACGAGCCCCTGCCGGAGCCCCTGCGGGCCGGGCCCCTCGGCCCCGTGCTCCGGGCGCTCATGGCGAAGGACCCGCGGCAGCGGCCCGACGCGGCACGCGCCCGCGAGCTGCTTGAAGCGGTCGCCACGGGCGGGACGCCGGACAGCGCGACGACGAACCTCGCACCCGGGCCCGTACCCGCACCCGCACCCGTACCGGCTCAGACCCCGGCCCCCGCACCCGTACCCGTACAGGCCCCGCCCGGTGCCTTCGGCCCCGGCGCCGAACCGTTCCAGCAGCAGTACCCCCACCCGCACCCGGCCCCGCAGCAGTACCCGCACCCGGCTGCCCCCGTACCCGGCGCCCCGCAGCCCGCCGCCCCGCCCGCGAGCCGCTCCGAGAGCCGCACCGAGACCGTCCGCGCCCGGCGCCGCCGCAGCCGGACCGTCCTCGCGGCCGCGGTCGCCACCGTCCTCGTGGGCGGCGGCGTCGCCTACGCGCTCATGAACACGGGCGACGAACCGGGCGGCGGCGGCTCGCACGCGGCGCCGCCCGCGGCGAGCGGGCCGTCCGACGGCGACATGTCCGGCACCGGCGGCGCGGGTGCCGACGAGCCGACCTCCCCGGGCGACCTGACCTCCATGGACCCCGGCGAGACCCGGTCCGCCACCCCCACCCGGCCGACTCCCACCCCCACGCGGCCCGACGACAAGCCGTCCGCGAGCCCCTCCGCGAAGCCGTCCACGTCCGCGCGGCCCACGCCCACCTCCACGGCCACGGAGCCCACCCCGGTCTCCACGGCGTGCACCGGCTGGAGCTACGCCAACCGCAGCGACGGCTACGGCTACCTGTCGCAGAACTCGCACCTCTACACCGGGCCGTACGCGGACTGCGGCTGGGTGTCCCCGGTCAAGGACGGCGTGAAGATCTACTACCACTGCTACGTCACCAACGCCCACGGCAACAAGTGGATCCACGCCCGGATCCAGGGCACGGAGACCGAGGGCTGGGTGTTCGCCGACAAGACCACCGGGGGAAGCGGCAACCTCAACCGCTGCTAGGCGGCCCTGGGCCCTGCCTGGGCGGGGAGGAACGCCGGACGCCGTCCCCGCGGCCCGGCGTCTACCCTTGGACCTCGATCCATTCCCCGCTACAGGAGTCAAAGTGGCCGTCAACCTGGTCAATGTCGAGGCTGTCAGCAAGGTGTACGGCACCCGTGCCCTGCTCGACGGCGTCTCGCTCGGCGTCTCCGAGGGCGAGCGGATCGGCGTCGTGGGCCGCAACGGCGACGGCAAGACCACCCTCATCCGGATGCTCGCCAAGCTGGAGGAGGCCGACACCGGCCGCGTCACGCACAGCGGCGGGCTGCGGCTCGGGGTGCTCACGCAGCACGACTCGCTCGACCCGGCCGCCACCATCCGGCACGAGGTCATCGGCGTCATGGCCGACCACGAGTGGGCCGGCAGCGCGAAGATCCGCGACGTGCTCACCGGGCTCTTCGGCGGGCTCGACCTGCCCGGCTTCGAGAAGGGCCTCGACACCGTCATCGGCCCGCTCTCCGGTGGTGAGCGCCGCCGGATCGCGCTCGCCAAGCTCCTCATCGAGGACCAGGACCTGCTCATCCTGGACGAGCCCACCAACCACCTCGACGTCGAGGGCATCGCCTGGCTCGCCAAGCACCTCCAGACGCGCCGCTCCGCGCTCGTCTGCGTCACCCACGACCGCTGGTTCCTCGACCAGGTCTGCACCCGCATGTGGGACGTGCAGCGCGGTGACGTCCACGAGTACGAGGGCGGCTACTCCGACTACGTCTTCGCCCGCGCCGAGCGCGAGCGAAGGGCGGCGACCGAGGAGACCAAGCGGCAGAACCTGATGCGCAAGGAGCTGGCCTGGCTGCGGCGCGGCGCCCCCGCCCGTACGTCCAAGCCGCGCTACCGCATCGAGGCCGCCAACGAGCTGATCGCCGACGTGCCGCCGCCGCGCGACACCTCCGAGCTGATGAAGTTCGCCAACGCCCGGCTCGGCAAGACGGTCTTCGACCTGGAGAACGTCACCGTCACCGCGGGACCCAAGACGCTGCTCAAGCACCTCACCTGGCAGCTCGGCCCCGGCGACCGCATCGGCCTGGTCGGCGTCAACGGCGCCGGCAAGACCTCCCTCCTGCGGGTGCTCGCGGACGCCGCCGCCAGCCAGGGCGAGAAGCAGCCCGCCGACGGGAAGGTCGTCGTCGGCAAGACCGTACGGCTGGCCTACCTCTCCCAGGACGTCACCGAACTCCCCGGCACGCTGCGGGTCCTGGAGGCCGTCCAGCAGATCCGCGACCGGGTCGACCTCGGCAAGGGCCGTGAGATGTCCGCCGGTCAGCTCTGCGAGCAGTTCGGCTTCTCGAAGGAGAAGCAGTGGACGCCGGTCGCCGACCTCTCCGGCGGTGAGCGCCGCCGCCTCCAGCTGCTGCGCCTGCTGATGGACGAGCCGAACGTCCTCTTCCTCGACGAGCCCACCAACGACCTGGACATCGAGACCCTGACCCAGCTGGAGGACCTCCTCGACGGCTGGCCGGGCTCCATGGTCGTCATCTCCCACGACCGGTTCTTCATCGAGCGCACCACCGACCGCACGTTCGCGCTGCTCGGCGACCAGACGCTGCGGATGCTGCCGCGCGGCATCGACGAGTACCTGGAGCGGCGCCAGAGGATGATCGAGGCGTCGGTCCCCGCCGCCGCCCCCGCGGCCGCGCCCGCGCAGGCGAAGCCGGGCCTCTCGGCGGCCGACGCGCGCGCCGCGAAGAAGGAGCTGCAGAAGGTCGAGCGGCAGCTGGACAAGGTCTCCGAGAAGGAGGCGAAGCTGCACGCCCGGATCGCCGAGAACGCGACGGATTTCGAGCTCGTCGCGAAGCTCGACGCGGAGCTCCGGGAACTCGCGGGGGAGCGGGAGGAGTTGGAGATGCGGTGGCTGGAGTTGGCGGAGGACGCGTGAGGATGCGTAGAGAAGCCGTGCGAAACGCGTAACGAGGGCATCACGGGCCGGTCCTCCCTTGGGAACAAGGGGTGGACCGGTCGCTTTTGCGTCATCTGGTGAGTGGTAGAAAGAAAACCCGCTCACACCAAGGGGGAACGCGCTGATGACCCAGCCGCCCAGCAACCAGCCGCCGGGCTTCGGCGCACCGAACCCGGACCCGGCTCAGAACCCGCCGCAGACACCGGCGCCGAACCCGCCGCAGGGCATGCCGCCGGTGCCTCCGATGCCGCCGCAGGCCCCGGCCGCGCCGCCGGTCCCGCCGCAGGCTCCCCAGCCGCCGCAGGCCGCCGCGCAGACGCCGCCGCCCGCCGCGCCCGGCCCGTACAACCAGCCGCCGCAGCCCGGTTACGGCTACCCGCAGCAGCAGGCACCGCAGCCCGGTTACGGGTACCCGCAACAGCCGGGTCCGTACGGGCAGCAGCCCGGTCCGTACGGCCAGCAGCCGAACCCGTACGGCGGCGGTGGCTACCCCACCCAGCCCATGGCGCCCGCGCCCGGCGGCAAGAACCCGTTCAAGGGCAAGCCGGCCGTCGTCATCGGCGCGGCCGTGGCCGCCGCGCTCGTCATCGGCCTCGGCTCCTGGTTCGCGCTCAGCGGCGACGACGAGGAGAAGCCGGTCGCCAAGCCGCCTGCCACCAGCGGCACCCCGAAGCCGTCCGAGTCCGTCGACCAGGGCGACGGCAACGGTGACGGCGACGGCCGCAACGCCGAGGACGACCTCAACGCCGGTCGCCAGCAGGGCGAGGCGAAGATCGACTGGCTGCTGAAGAACAACGTCGACCTGCCCCGCAACGGCGCCGACGTCTTCGGCCCGTGGGTGGCGGGCGACGTCGTCGCCAAGGCGATGTACAAGGGCGTCAGCGGCTTCGGCCTCGCCGACGGCGCGCCCAAGTGGAACCTGGACACGCCCTTCGAGGTCTGCGCCGCCGCTCCCGAGCCCTCCGCCGACGGCCTCCTCGTCATCGCCATCAACGACAAGGCGGGCGACCGCGCCGACTGCAACGTCCTTCAGCAGATCGACCTGAAGACGGGCAAGGCGGGCTGGAAGAAGTCGCTCGACAAGGGCACCGGCTTCAGCTCGTTCTCCGACATCACCCTCGCCATCAGCGGCTCCACGGTGACGGCGGCCGGCATGAACCACTCCTGGGGCTTCTCGCTCGCCGACGGCAAGCAGCTCTTCGGCAAGCCGGCCGACGGCCAGTGCCAGCCGTACGCCTTCGCGGGCGGCTCCAAGCTGATCGCTGCCGCGGCCTGCCGCACCGGTGACGTCAACAAGCCGCAGGAGCAGGTCAGCGAGGTCGACCCGCTGACCGGCAAGCCGAAGTGGACCTTCAAGCTCAAGCCCACCTGGGAGGTCGACAAGGTCTACTCGGTGGACCCGCTGGTCGTCTCCGCCCAGCAGCGCGACGAGAAGAAGTGGACCGTCTTCGCGGTCACCGCGGACGGCAAGCTCCGTTCGCAGATCCAGGGCGGCACCGACAAGTACGCCCCCGACTGCGGCGGCGGCGCGTTCGTCGTCTTCGGCCGCAACCTCCAGGGCTGCAACGGTGTGACCGCCGACGCCAACACCTTCTACATGGCGACGGACTCGGAGTACCGCCAGGCCAACGCCGTCGTCGCGTTCGACCTGAACACCGGCAAGCAGAAGTGGCGCGCCGCCGCCCCCGCCGAGCGCACGATCACCCCGCTGCGCATGGAGGGTTCGGAGGTCGTGGTCTACATGAAGGCGCTGTACGACAAGGGCGGCGCCGTCGCGACCATCGCCCCGACCGGCGGCTCGCCGAAGATCCTGCAGCAGCACCCGCTCTCGACCGCCGAGATCGAGGACGACTACTACAGCCCGGCCTACCTCTACTCCGGCGGCCACTTCATCGTGGCGGCGGGGCGCGTCAGCGCCCAGAACGACGCGGAGGAGAAGGAGACCAAGACGATGATGTCCTTCAGCAAGTGACGCCGGTCCGTCACCGATGACCCCACCGCAGCAGCCGGGCGAGCGCCCCACGACCGCCGTGCACACGGCGGTCGTGGCGGCGCTTGTCGCCGTCGGCACGGCCGACGCCCGCATGACTTCCGAGGTATCCACACCATGACGCAGCCACCTCCGCCGCCGCCCAACCAGCCCCCGACCCCGCCGTCCGGCGGTTTCGGCGCGCCCCAGGACCCGCCGCCCGGTGGTTTCGGCGCGCCCACGCCGCCGCCGAACCAGCCGCCCGGCCAGGCCCCCGGCCAGCCCGCGTACGGCTACCCCCAGCAGCCGCCGACGCAGCCCCAGTACGGCTACCCGCAGCAGCCTCCGCAGCAGCCCGGGCAGCCCCCGTACGGGTACCCGCAGCAGCCGCCGACGCAGCCGCAGCAGCCGTACGGCTATCCGACGCAGCCGCAGCAGCCCTACGGCTACCCGCAGCAGCACCAGCCGTCCACGGTCGTGGCTCCCGGCGCAGGTGGCGGCAAGAAGCTGTCCACGCAGATGCAGATCATCATCGCCGCGGTCGTCGCCGTCGTCCTCATCGTCGGCGGCGGGGTCTGGTACGCCGGCTCCGGCGGCGGCGAGGAGAACAACAACGCGGGCGGCACGACCGGCGCGACCGGCGGCCAGAACAAGGGCGACAGCGCGGGCCTCGGCGGCAACGGCAAGGAGAAGGTGCCCGCCGACACCAAGTCCTCGCTCTCGTTCCAGCTTCCGCAGCCCAAGGTCGACGACACCACGGACGTCAGCGGCTCCTGGATCACCGACAAGGCGTACGTGAAGACGGACGTCAACGCGATCATCGGCCGCGACCTCGACAAGGGCACCCCGATCTGGACCCTGGCCCTGCCCGGTCAGGTCTGCGGCACCTCGCGGCACACCACCGCGGACAACAAGACCGCGATCCTCTTCGAGGCGACCAAGCGGGTCGGGCCGAAGTTCTACCAGCCGTGCACCGAGGTCGGCGTCGTCGACCTGAACGCCGGGAAGCTGGTCTGGACCGCCTCCGTCACCGGCGGCAACGCGGGTGACGACAAGGCGCGGTTCAGCGAGGTCACCCTCAGCGGGACGACCGTCGCGGCCGGCGGCACCGACGGCGGCGCCGCCTTCGACCTGGCCAACGGCAACCCGCGCTGGAAGCCCAAGGCCAACGCGGAGAGCTGCTACGACATGGGCTACGGCGGCGGCGAGGGTCTCGTCGCGGCGCGCAAGTGCGGCTCGTACGGCAGCCAGTACGTCGTCATCCAGAACCTGAACCCGATCACCGGCGCGCCGATCTCCCAGTTCAAGATGCCCACGGGCGTCGAGTACGCGGCGATCGTCTCCACCAAGCCGCTCGTGGTCGCGGCCGACGTCGGCGACACCGCCGGTGACGGCAGCGGCATCTCGGACTTCTTCTCCATCGACGAGAAGACCGGCAAGCTGAAGGTCAAGATCGCGGCGGACGCCGACCGGTTCGCGGCCAAGTGCCGTTCCACCGAGGTCGAGACCTGCAGCAAGGTCGTCGTCGGCAACGGCCGGCTCTACCTGCCGACCGAGGAGCGCGAGGGCAGCACCGGGGAGTACGGCGACGAGACCAACGAGATCCTCGCCTTCGACCTGACCACGGGCAAGCAGATCGTCCAGAAGGCGGACGCGGGCGACCGGTGGACGATGGTCCCGCTGCGCATGGACGGCGGCAACCTGCTGGCGTACAAGATGCCGCCGTACGACAAGGGTGGGCAGATCGTCTCCATCGACGGCGGCACGATGAAGCCGACCGTGCTGATGGAGAACCCGTCCGACAAGACGGTCCGCGACGCGGAGGGCACCTTCTCCGGCGACTACGCCGAGATCCTGTACGCCAACGGCCGGATGTTCATCTCGGACGTCATGATCAGCAAGCCGAGCGGGTCGAGCAGCTACAAGGAGTACCTGGCGCTGGGCTTCTCCACCAACTGAGCCCCGGCACCTGAGCCCTGGCCCTGAGCCCCGGCTCTGGCCCCGGCTCGCAATCGCACAGCCCGGCGCGTCGATTCACTCGGCGCGCCGGGCTGTTTGCGTGGGCCCCCGGCGGGCGAGGTATTCGAAGTCCGGGGGGACGAACGTGTAGTTTGCCGGGTCATCGGAGTGACTGGGGCCGGGGGACGGCCCCAGGGGGGATCTAAGGGGTTGCTCGATGGGCGTGCGGCTCATGGTGGTCGACGACCACCGTCTGCTCGCCGAGGCGCTCGCCTCGGCACTGAAACTGCGTGGGCACCGGGTGCTCGCGGCGGCGGCCCCGGTGGCGGGCGCGGCGGACCTGGTGGTGAGCCGGGCACCCGAGGTGTGCCTGCTCGGCACGGCCGCCCCGGCCGAGCCGGGGGCCTTCGACCCGATCGTGCGGATCAAGCGCGAGCGGCCGCAGGTGGCCGTGGTCGTGCTCGGCCCGGTGCCGTCGCCGCGCGGGATCGCGGCGGCCTTCGCGGCCGGCGCGTCGGGGTACGTACGGCACGACGAGCGCATCGAGGGCGTGGAGCGGGCGCTGGTCAAGGCGCGGGCGGGGGAGTCGGCGGTGGCGCCGCAGCTCCTCCAGGGGGCGTTCACGGAGCTGCTCAACCCGTCGGCGCAGCCCGACGACGAGGGGCAGCGGCTGCTGCGGATGCTGACGCCGCGTGAGGTGGAGGTCCTGGTCCGCGTGGCGGAGGGCGAGGACACCCGGCTGATCGCGGCGGGCATGGGGATCGCGCCGAGCACGGCGCGGACGCATGTGCAGCGGGTGTTGATGAAGCTGGGCGTGGGCTCCCGCCTGGAGGCGGCGGCCCTGGCGGCCCGCACCGGCCTCCTGGACCGCGCCCCGGTACCGGGGGCGCGGACCGAGGCTCCTTAGGGCCTGTCCGGCGGATCATGACCGCGCCGCGCGGCGCGTCACCACGCCCCTCAGCGGGTCGTCGCGCACTCGCGCCTCACCACGCGGAAGCGCCACCCGCCCGGCGGGGGCGGGTGGCGCTTCGTACGCGGGGAGGTTCCGGGGTGTGGTCAGACCCGCTGCCAGAGCGCCGGCACGTTCGGCGGTTCCCAGCCGGTCTGCGCCTGGTGGCCCTGGAGGCAGCGGTAGGTGGCACCGCCGTACGTGACCGTGGCACCGGCCGCGTACACCTTGCCCGCGGCCCACGTGCCGCCCGGCTCCGGCTCGCCCGGGCCGGGGCCCGGGTCGGTCCCGGTTGTCCTGAGCGTCAGACCGTAGGTCTGCAGCAGCGGGTTGAGCGGCTGGAAGAAGGTGGTGCCGCCGCTGGAGCAGTTGCCGGAGCCGCCGGAGGTCACGCCCTGGGCCTGGCTGCCGGATATGTACGAGCCGCCCGAGTCGCCCGGCTCGGCGCACACGGTCGTGCGGGTCACGCCGCTGATCGTGCCCTCCGGGTAGGTCACGCTCGTGTTGTGCTGCTGGATTGTGCCGCAGTGCCAGCCGGTGGTCGACCCGGAGCGGCACACGGAGGAGCCGACCGGCTGCAGAACCGAGCCGGTGACCTGCGTGTTCGCGCCGCCCGCGCCCTTCACGTACGGGGTGGACGTCCAGTTGGTGTTGGCCGCCACCCAGGCCATGTCGGTGCCGGGGAAGGTCGAGCCCTGGAACGTGCCCTGAGCCACCTGGTTGTAGCCGCTGGTGCTCGTGCCGACCCGCCCGCAGTGACCCGCCGTCGCGAAGCCCTGCGTGGTGCCCCGGGTCACGGCGAAGCCGACCGAGCAGCGGCCGCCGCCGCCCATGTAGTACGCGTCGCCGCCCCGGATGTCGTACAGCGGACGCGGTGCCTCGGCCGCCCGCACCGCCCGTACGAGCTCACGCGGCACTCCCGTGGCCTCGGTGAGCCGTGCGGCCGCGCCGGCGCGGGTCTCCTCGACGACGAGCACGTTGGCCCGCACGTCCACGTACCGGACCGGCGTCTCGGCCCCGGCCGACCGGTCGAGGGACGCCTTCGCCCTTTCCAGGGCGGCCAGTTCGTGGCGGACGAGCCGGGCCGTGGCGCCCGTCGCCCGGATGGCCGCCAGGGCGTCGGTGCGGGTGGTCGCGACGGTCAGTGAGCCGGACTCGGCACCCGCGACCCAGGCCCCGGCGAAGGAGGCGCCGAGCCGGTCGCGGAGCCGGGCGGCGGCGGTCCCCGCCTCGGCCTCGTTGACGAGCCGCCGCTCGGCCTGGGCGCGGGTGAGGCCCAGGTCGCGGCCCATCGCCGCGAGCAGCTCGGGCTGTGCCTCGGCCGCTCCAAGGGTCTCGGCGGCACTCCGTACGGGCGGCGCGGTACCGGGGGAGGGCTGGGCGGCGGTGGCGGAACCGGCCTGAAGTCCGGCCAGGACAAGCCCGGCCGCGGCCAGCGCGGTACACGCCGCACGGGCGTGTCGTCGGAGCATGGGTCGTCTCCTCGGTTCTCGGTGGGGGATCTGCCGAGAACCGTAGGGACGCCCGCGGTGCGCGGGGAGCTGTCGGTCGGCCCCTCCCCTCGCGGTATGGCCGCCTGAGGGGCGTGCCCTTCAGGCGGTCGCCGTCGTGTGGCTCGCGCTGCCGGTCAGGGCCTCCGCGTGGGCGTCGCGGGCATGGGCCAGGACGGCGGAGGCGCGGCGTGCCGCCCGGCCCTCGGGGTGCCAGCCGAGGAGGTGACGCCAGATCAGCGGGGTCCCGGCGAGCGGCCGGGTCACGATGCCGGGGGTGGCGGGGAAGGTCGCCCGGCACAGGCCCGCCGCCCGGCCGACCTGGACCAGGTGGACGCAGGACGCGGTGTCGGTCTCGTAGACCCGGGCCGGGGTGAACCCGGCCCGCACGCACGCGGCGGCGAAGCAGTCGCCGAAGCAGCCGTCGCCCGGTACGTCCGTCCAGTCCTCGGCGGCCAGCTCGGCCAGCTCCACCTGCGGCCGGGAGGCGAGCGGGTGGCCGGCCGTGAGCATCACGTGCACCGGGTCGCGGGCCACCTCCGTCCACGCGAGGCGCCCAGCCTCGGGCGGCGGGCTCTCGCCGCAGGCGCCGACGAGCGCGAAGTCGAGGCGTCCTGCCACCACCGCGCCGGCGATCTCCCGTTCCGACCACGAGGTCCACGTGCTGACCTGGGCCTCCGGCTCGGTCTGCGCGAGCCGGTCGACGAGCCCGCCGAGCAGCGGTCCGTGGGTTCCGCCGAGCCGGTAGCCGGCGGCGCCTTCCCGGGCGAACCGGACGGCCTCCTCCTGGAGTTCGCAGACGGCCGGGAGGACCACCCGGGCCCGTTCGAGGACCAGGTCGCCCAGGGCCGTGGCGCGCACCCCGTCCCGGCCGCGCTCGAACAGGCAGCCGCCCAGGGCGCGTTCGATCCGCTTGAGCTGGGCGCTCAGGGCGGGCTGCGCCAGTCCGAGAGCGGTGGCCGCGCGGGTGAGGCTGCCGGCCTCGGCGATGGCCCGGACCGTCTTCAGGTGCCGCAACTCCAAGTCCATACGGTCAGCTTGAGGCCCTGTGTGTGACAGGTCCAGACCAAGGAAGGCGTCGGGGGTTCGGGGATTGACTGCCGATGTTGGATTATGGTTCTTTGTGTGAGGTTCTGATTGGTTCCCTCTTGAGGACATCGCCGTGAAGAAGACCGTCACCACCCTCGCCGACGGCCGCGAGCTCATCTACTACGACGCGCGGGACGACGCCGTCCGGGACGCCGTCGACTCCCGGCCGCTCGACCCCGTCTCCTCCGCCTCCGAGATCCGCCACGACGTGCTCCTCGGCGACCGGGTCGCCGTGGCCTCGCACCGGCAGGGCCGGACCTACCACCCGCCGGCCGACGCCTGTCCGCTCTGCCCCTCCCGGGACGGGCGTCCGACGGAGATCCCGGCCCCCGACTACGAGGTCGCCGTCTTCGAGAACCGCTTCCCCTCGCTCTCCGGGGAGAACGGCCGGTGCGAGGTCGTCTGCTTCACCTCCGACCACGAGGCCTCCTTCGCCGACCTCACCCCCGAACGCGCCGCGCTCGTCCTCGCGGCCTGGACCGACCGCACCGCCGAACTCGCCGCCCGGCCCGGCGTCGAGCAGGTCTACTGCTTCGAGAACCGGGGCGCCGAGATCGGCGTCACCCTCGGCCACCCGCACGGCCAGATCTACGCCTTCCCGTACGTGACCCCTCGTACGGACCTGATGCGGCGCCGGGCCGCCGAGCACCGGGCCGCCACGGGGCGCAATCTCTTCGACGACGTCGTCGCCCGCGAGCGGGACGACAAGGCCCGCGTGGTCCTGGAGAACGAGCACTGGATCGCCTTCGTCCCGTACGCCGCGCACTGGCCGTACGAGGTGCACCTGTACCCCGCCCGCCGGGTGCCTGACCTGACGGCGCTCGACGAGGCGGCCCGCACAGCCTTCCCACAGACGTATCTGGAACTCTTGAGGCGCTTCGACCGGACCTTCGGACCCGGCGAGCCGCCCACGCCGTACATCGCCGCCTGGCACCAGGCGCCGGTCAACGACGCGGACCGCGCGGAGTTCGGGCTGCACCTGGAGCTTTTCACCGTCAGACGGGCTCCCGGCAGACTGAAGTACCTCGCGGGCACCGAGTCCGGCATGGGCGCGTTCATGAACGACGTACCGCCGGAGACGGCGGCCGCACGACTCCGAGAGGTGGCAACCCCATGAGGTACCTGGTGACAGGCGGCGCGGGCTACGTGGGGAGCACCGTCGCCCGCCATCTGATCGAGGCCGGCCACGCGGTGACCGTCCTCGACGACCTCTCCACCGGCTTCGCCGCGGGAGTCCCGGACGGCGTCGAGTTCGTCGAGGGCCGCATCCAGGACGCCGCGCGGTGGCTGGACGGCTCCTACGACGGCGTGCTGCACTTCGCGGCCTTCTCCCAGGTCGGCGAGTCGGTCGCCAAGCCGGAGAAGTACTGGGAGAACAACGTCGGCGGCACGATGGCGCTGCTCGCCGCGATGCGCACGGCGGGCGTCCGCAGGCTCGTCTTCTCCTCCACGGCCGCCACCTACGGCGAGCCCGCCTCCGTCCCGATCACCGAGGCCGCGCCGACCGCCCCGACGAGCCCGTACGGGGCGTCCAAGCTGGCCGTCGACCACATGATCGGCGGCGAGTGCGCCGCCCACGGCCTGGCCGCGGTCTCGCTGCGCTACTTCAACGTGGCCGGCGCCTACGGCGGCTGCGGCGAGCGCCACGACCCCGAGTCGCACCTCATCCCGCTCGTCCTCGACGTCGCCCTGGGCCGCCGCGAGGCGATCAACGTCTACGGCGACGACTACCCGACCCCGGACGGCACCTGCGTCCGCGACTACATCCACGTCGCCGACCTCGCCGAGGCCCACCTCCTCGCCCTGGACGCCATGACCCCGGGCGACCACCTGATCTGCAACCTCGGCAACGGCAACGGCTTCTCCGTGCGCGAGGTCGTCGACACCGTCCGCAAGGTGACCGGGCACCCGGTCCCCGAGGTCATGGCCGCGCGCCGCCCCGGCGACCCCGCGGTGCTCGTCGCCTCGGCCGAGACCGCCCGGGAGCGGCTCGGCTGGATTCCGTCCCGCCCGGACCTGGCGGACATCGTGCGGGACGCCTGGGCGTTCGCGAGGGAGAGGGAGCGGGAGCGCGGATGAGCGTGACGGGAGAGGCTGCGCGCAGAGACGTCACCGGCGCGTTCGAGGCGCTGTACGGGACGGCGCCCCAGGGCGTCTGGGCCGCCCCCGGGCGGGTCAACCTGATCGGCGAGTACACCGACTTCAACGACGGCTTCGTGATGCCGCTGGCCCTGCCGCACACGGCCGTCGCCGCCGTCTCCCGGCGCGACGACGGGCTGTTGCGGCTCCACTCCGCCGACGTCGAGGGCGGCGTCGTCCTGGACGTGGCCGCCCTCGCGCCGCTCCGGGGCGACCTCGGCTGGGCCGCCTACCCGGCCGGGGTCGTCTGGGCGCTGCGCGCGGCCGGGCACCCGGTCACCGGGGCGGACATCCACCTCGCCTCCACCGTGCCGACCGGCGCGGGCCTGTCGTCCTCCGCCGCCCTGGAGGTCGTCTGCGCGCTCGCCCTGAACGACCTCTTCGGCCTCGGGCTCTCCCGCCCCGAACTCGCCGTCCTCGCCCAGCGCGCGGAGAACGCCTTCGTCGGCGTCCCGTGCGGGGTGATGGACCAGATGGCGTCCGCGTGCGCGATCGAGGGCCACGCGCTCTTCCTGGACACCCGTGACCTCTCGTACCGGCAGGTGCCCTTCGACCTGGCCGCGCAGGGGCTGCGGCTCCTCGTCGTGGACACCCGGGTGAAGCACGCCCTCGGGGACGGCGCGTACGCGGAGCGGCGCGCCGGGTGCGAGGCGGGTGCGCGGGCGCTCGGCGTGCGCTCCCTGCGTGAAGTCCCGTACGTGCAACTGCCCGAATCCCTCGCGCGTTTGAGCGAGGAATCGGTTCGTCGCTATGTCCGGCACGTGGTTTCGGACAACCACCGGGTCGAGCGGACGATCGCCCTCCTCGACGCCGTTGACGCGGCCGCCGTCGGACCCGTGCTCACCGAGGGCCACGCCTCGCTCCGGGACGATCTGCGGGTCTCCTGCGCCGAGTTGGACCTCGTCGTCGAGGCGGCGAACGCGGCCGGCGCGCTCGGCGCGCGCATGACCGGCGGCGGCTTCGGCGGCTCCGCGATCGTCCTCGTGACCGAGGAGCGGGCCGAGTCCGTGGCCGCCGCGGTCGAGAAGGCCTTCGCCGGGGCCGGGTTCGCCGCGCCGGGCATCTTCCCCGCGGTGCCGTCCGCCGGAGCGCGTCGCGTGTGAGCGCACCCCGGATCCCTCGAAGCCGGCGCGCGGAACTGTCGACTTCTGTCGCGTCCGTGTCCGGGCGACGCACTTGTATCCACCGTGTTCGGTCAGTTCTCCCAATCGGCTACCCCGGCCGTCCCCCACCCGTACGCTGTGCACAGCGCCGGTGGGGGCCGGCGCGCATCAGGGGGTAAGGCCAGTCGGGTACGGGGCCCGGGACGGGGTAGCAGTCACTGCACGGCGGCGGCCGTGCGATCGACG
Source organism: Streptomyces sp. NPDC014870 (assembly GCF_043081505.1). NCBI lineage: Bacteria > Bacillati > Actinomycetota > Actinomycetes > Kitasatosporales > Streptomycetaceae > Streptomyces > Streptomyces sp. NPDC014870. The sequence continues at coordinate 175,532 of NZ_JBIBWQ010000014.1, read as the reverse complement.
GACCCTCGTCCCCGGCGCCGTACCCGCGCCGGTTCCGCTCCTCGACACTTGGGGGTGTCCGTGGCTCGTATCCGGGTCCTGGTGGTGGACGATCACCGCATCTTCGCCGAGTCGCTGGCCGCCGCCCTCGCGGCGGAGCCCGACGTCGACGTGTCCGCCGCGGGCAGCGGCCCTGCCGCGCTGCGCTGTCTGGACCGCTCGGTCGCCGAGGCGCGCCGGTACGACGTGATGCTGGTCGACGCCGACCTGGGCGCTGCCGTGGGACCGGCCGGCGTCCCGGCCATCGCCCAGGCCGTACCGGACGGCGGCGAGGGGCTCGTCGACGGCATCTCCCTGGTCGCCGGGGTCCGTTCGGTGCAGCCCGCCGTCCGTACGGTCGTGCTCGCCGAGAAGGACGACCCGCACCGGGCCGCGCTCGCCCTGCAGGCCGGCGCCTCGGGCTGGGTGGCCAAGGACTGCTCGCTCCAGCGGCTCCTCGCGGTCATCCGGGGCGTCCTGCGCGACGAGACGCATCTCCCGCCCGCCCTGCTCACCGGCGTCCTGAAGGAGCTGACGGCGGCCCGCAGGCACCGCACCGAGAGCGAGCAGCTGGTGGAGTCGCTGACCCCGCGCGAGCGTGAGGTGCTGCGCTGCATGGTGGCGGGTCTGGGCCGCAAGGCGGTCGCCGAGCGGCTCTTCCTCTCCCCGCACACCGTCCGCACGCACATGCAGAACGTGCTGGGGAAGCTGGGAGTGCACTCCACGCTGGCCGCCGTGGCCCTCGCGCGCCGGGCCGGTGTCGGTCCGGCGGAGCTATCCGGGGATGTTGTCGAACGGGGCGGTCAGCTGGCGTAGCAGCGCCGCCAGTTCGCCGCGCTCGCCGCGGGAGAGCTGGGCGAGGATGGCCCGCTCCTGGGCGAGCAGCCCGGCCAGTGCCTGGTCGGCCCTGTCGCGTCCCTCGGGGGTCAGCCGGACCAGGACGCCGCGCCGGTCGCTGGGGTCGGGCAGCCGCTCGACCAGGCCCTTCTTGGTGAGCCGGTCGATGCGGTTGGTCATCGTGCCCGAGGTGACCAGGGTCTGGGTGAGGAGCTGGCCGGGGGAGAGCTGGTACGGCGCGCCCGCGCGGCGCAGCGAGGTGAGGACGTCGAACTCCCAGGGCTCCAGCTGGTGCTCGGAGAAGGCGAGCCGACGGGCGCGGTCGAGGTGCCGGGCGAGCCGGGAGACGCGGCTGAGCACCTCGAGCGGTTCCACGTCGAGGTCCGGGCGCTCGCGGCGCCATGCAGCGACCAACCGGTCGACCTCGTCCTCCATGACGATCAGTGTAGAGGGTCTGTTGACATAAAGTCTCTTGACGTCAAGATATATTCGGATGGACTATGGGGAAGGACGGGGCCGGGACCTAGTTCCGCTTCGGCAGCTCGTTCCAGCAAGGGGGCTCGAACATGTATTCCGCACCATCCTCCGCGTCCACCGCGCCAACCTGGGATCCCCAGCAGTACCTGCGGCATTCCGGCCACCGCACACGTCCGTTTCTCGACCTGCTCTCCCGAATACCGCGACTTCCCTCCGTCGCCACACCCGCCCGGATCGCCGACCTCGGCTGCGGCCCCGGAAATGTGACCGTCCTGCTCGCCGACCGCTGGCCCGACGCCCACATCACCGGTTTCGACCTCTCCCCGGACATGCTGGAACGGGCGGAGAAGGACTGGGCGGGCACCACGGCCGGGGGCGGCTGGCTCGACTTCCGCCCCGCCGACGCCGCGCACTGGACGCCCGACGAGCCCTACGACCTGATCGTCTCCAACGCCGCGCTGCAATGGGTCCCCAACCACCCGGAGTCCTTCGCTCCGTGGGTCGACGCCCTCAAGCCCGGCGGATCGTTCGCCTTCCAGGTCCCCGGCAACTTCACCGCGCCCAGCCACGCCCTGCTCGGCGAACTCTGCGACATGCCCCAGTGGCGCGCCCGGCTCGACGGCGAGGGCCGCCGCTTCGTCCACATCCTCCAGCCCGCCGACTACCTGCTGCGCCTCACCGGACTCGGCTGCGCGACCGAGGTCTGGGAGACCACCTACTCCCAGCTCCTCACCGGCGAGGACCCCGTCCTCGACTGGGTCAAGGGCACGGCGCTGCGCCCCGTCCTGACCGCGCTGGAGGGCGACGAGGAGGCGACGGAGGCCTTCCTCACCCAGTACCGCGACCTCCTGCGCGCCGCCTACCCGCCGGGCCCGCACGGCACGGTCTTCCCGTTCCGGCGGATCTTCGCCGTGGCGACGAAGCCGGCGTGACGGGGGGACGGTTAGAGCGGTCGGCACGGACAGAACAGCGGCACACACGAAGACGCCCCGCACCGGAGACCCGGTGCGGGGCGTCTTCCCGTCGACTACGTTCCGTCGACCACGTTCCGCCGGCTAGGACTAGTAGACGCCGGTGTAGGTCTGCCAGCCGGGGCCGATCTTGACCCGCGTGCCGAAGGAGGCGGAGCCGCTCGGCGAGTAGCGCCACAGCTCGCCCGCCGCGTTGATGCCCAGCAGCTCGGCCTTGCCGTCGCCGTTGAGGTCACCGGGGGCCACCAGCTTGGTGTACGTGTTCCAGCCGGCGCCGATCTTCACGCTCGCCATGAACGGCGCGGTGGCGGAGCCGGTGCCCCGGTACAGGAACAGGTTGCCCGCGCCGTCACGGGCCACGATGTCCGCCCGGCCGTCGCCCGAGTAGTCACCCGCGCCGACGATCTGGTTGAACCCGCCCCAGCCCGCACCGACCTTGATCCGGGTGGCCAGGCCGTTGCCCAGGCCGTTGCCGTTGTACAGGTACAGGACGCCGGACTTGTCACGGGCCAGAAGGTCGCCCTTGCCGTCGCCGTTCAGGTCGCCCGGGCCGACCAGCAGGTTGTACACGCTCCAGCCGGAGCCGAAGTCGTGCTGGTCGAAGTCGTCGTACAGGTGGTTGTTGAACAGCTCGAGCAGCGTGGCCACGCCGGAGTTGTTCAGGGACGAGACGTAGGAGAGGTTCGCGGGGCCCCAGGTGTTGCCCCCCTCGACCTGCTCGCGCGCGCTGAGGAGACCGTTGTTCATCGCCCCGTACCAGAAGAGCGCGCCGGCCTTGTCCTTGGCCATGAGCGCCCGCTTGCCGAAGGCCGGCATGGCGCCACCGCCGCCGAACTGGTCGACCTGCTGGAACTCGCCGTTGGCGGCGACCAGCGTGCGGGTGGCCAGACGGCCGTTGCCGAGGCCGGTGTACCCCCAGAGCGCGCCGTTCAGGTCGCGCGCGAACAGCTCGGCCGCGCCGTCGCCGTTCAGGTCGTCCATCGGGATGAGCTGGTTGTAGATGTTCCAGCCGGTGCCGACCTCGACGCGGGTCTTGAAGGGCGCGGTGGTGGAGCCGGTGGAGCCGTAGAACCACAGCTTGCCGTCGTAGGAGCGGGCGAGGAGGTCGCCCTTGCCGTCGCCGTCGTTGTCGCCGAGACCCACGACCTGGTCGTAGACGTTCCAGCCGTTGCCGATCTTGGCGCGGGTGCCCAGCGGGGCCGACGTGTTGCCGGTGGCGAGGTAGAGGTACAGGTCGCCGTTGTGCTGGCGGCCGATCACGTCCGCCCGGCCGTCGCCGTTCACGTCGCCGGGCGAGAAGACCTTGTTGTAGATGGTCCAGCCGGCGCCCTGCCAGCGGTACGTGCCGAAGGTCGTCGACGCGTCCCCGTACATGCGCAGCGTGCCGTACGGCGACAGGACGAGGACCTCGGGCTTGCCGTTGCCGTCCTGGTCGCCGATCGGGACGATGTCCTGCGCGGGCGCGGCGTTGCCGTCGTCACCGAAGAACTCGCCGTTCTCGGCGGTGGACGGCGTCGTGTAGGTGCCGCCGTCCCAGGCGCGGTAGATCAGGTCGTTCTTGCCGTCGCCGTCCGCGTCGAAGCGGATCGGCGACACGCCCGCGGTCGTCGCCTGGCGGCCGGCGCGGGCGTTGTCCGCGCCGAGCTTGGACAGGTCGGGCTTCGCGGGCTGGGTGAAGGAGCGCTCCGGCTTCGCGACGGGCCCGGGAACCGGGTCGGCGGCGGCGGGAGACGCCAGCAGCATGCCGGCGGAGAGAGCGAGCGCGGTGCACGTCGCGACGCGGCGCGCGCGCTTGGAGAAAGCGGTACGCAAGAGATCCCCCCCAGGGATCTAGAAATCAACGGACCGGGCGTGGGGTCCGCGACGCCTCCGTACGCAGGTCGGAAAGCGCGTACGAAGGGCGAACGCCCCCCCGGGTGTGCAGGGAGAATACCTCCTTGTCGGGTGGGACGAGAGCAACGCCGCACGGCGGCGGCGTGAGCGTCGGACGGCCGCCGGATGAAGCCCGGGTGCGCCGGACGCGCGGACGCCCCGCACCGAAGGGCCGGTGCGGGGCGTCCTGCTGTCCGAGGGACGCGGGGCGTCAGGACATGGTGTTGTAGATGCCGTAGCCGTAGCCGATCTTGACCCGGGGGCTGAGCGTGCTCTGCGAGGCGCCACCGGTGTACCGGTAGAGGTCGCCGCCGGCGGTCACGCCGAGCAGGTCGCCCTGCCCGTCGCCGCTGAGGTCACCCGGGGCGATCAGCTTGGTGTACGTGTTCCAGCCGGTGCCGATCTGCACCCGGCCCTTGAACGCGTAGCCGGCCTGACCCGTGCCCGGGTAGAGGTACAGCTGACCGCCCGTGGCGCGGGCCACGATGTCGGTCAGACCGTCGTTGGTGAGGTCGCCCGCACCGACGATCCGGTCGTACGCGCCCCAGCCCGCACCGACCTTGACCCGGGTCTGGAAGCCCGTGCCCGAGGCGTTGGTGCGGTACAGGTAGAGGTTGCCGGACTTGTCACGGGCCAGCAGGTCGCCGCGGCCGTCGCCGTTCAGGTCGCCGGGACCGAAGACGTGGTTGTAGATGCCCCAGCCGGCGCCGATGTACTGGCCGGCGACCCACAGGCGGCCGTCGTACAGCTCCACGATCTCCGAGTCGCCGTCCGCGTTCACGTCCGACGCGTGGACCACCGTCGTGCCGGACCAGCCGCCCGTGTCGCTGATCTGGTAGCGCGACGTGATCTTGTTGGTGAAGGTCGACGCGTACCAGAAGAGCGTGCCCTGGCCGTCCCGGGCGATGAAGCCCTCCTTGCCGGAGGTCGGCACGTTGCCCGCGCCGCCGATCTGGGCGATGTTCTCCCAGGCACCGGCGCTGCCGATCTGCTCGCGCGGGGTGAAGCCGCCGTTGCCGACGCCCTTGTACTGCCACACCGAGCCGTCCTGGCCCCGGGCCAGCAGGTCGCCGAAGCCGTCACCGCTGAAGTCGTCGATGCCGATGATCTGGTTGTACGTGTTCCAGCCGGTACCGATCTCCTTCCGCACCTTGAACGGCGCGGCCGCGTCGCCCGTGCTGCCGTAGAAGAAGAGAAGACCGGACGGCGCGCGGGCGATGAGGTCGGCCAGGCCGTCCCCGTCGTTGTCGGCGACGCCCACCAGGTGGTCGTAGACGCCCCAGCCCGCGCCGACCTTGACGCGCGCCTTGAACGGGACGGTCGGGTTGCCCGTCGCCTGGTACACGTACAGCTCGCCGTTGGGCTGGCGGGCCAGCAGGTCCGCCCGGCCGTCGCCGTCGATGTCGCCCGGCGAGACGACCTTGTTGTAGATGGTCCAACCGCCGCCGGACCAGCGGTGGTCGCCGTAGGTGGTGTTGGCGTCCCCGTACAGGGAGAGCGTGCCGGTCTGCGACAGCACGAGGACCTCGGGGAGGCCCGAGCCGTCCCCGTCCTGGTCGCCGATCGGGATGATGTCCTTGGGCACGGAGGTCGTGCCGTCGTTGCGGTAGAACTCGCTGCCGGTCTCGGTCGTCGGCAGGGTGTGGATATTGCCGTCGGCGGCCCGGAAGATCAGGTCGCTGACGCCGTCGTGGTCGAGGTCGGACCGCAGCCGCTGCGTACCGGCGGTGGTCGCCGTCGTCCCGGCGCGGGCGGAGTCCTTCTTCGGCAGGTCCAGCTTCTCGGGCAGCGTCAGCGTGGGCTCGGGCACTTCGGCGACGGGACGCGGCGAGACGTCGTCGGCCGAGGCGGGCGCCGCGAGCAGCATGCCGGCGGAGAGAACGAGAGCGGTGCAGGCCGCGACGCGGCGCGCACGGCGGGAGTGCGTGGAACGCGCAGAACGCAAGAGATCCCCCCCAGGGACCTAGGAAAAATCAACGGACCGGGCGCAGGGGTCCGCGACGCCTTCGTACGCGGGACAGAAAGCGCGTACGAAGGGCGAACACCCCCCCGGATGTGAGGGGAGCATACATCTGTTCACCGCTAAACAGTCGTGGAATTTCCACCCTGTTCACACGCGCCACCCCCGGCGTGGGGGCCGCGCGTCAGGGGTGTGCGGAAAGCCCTTGCCCCGCGGCCCGTCAGTTCTTGCGGTGCCCTATCAACCGTGGCTTCTGCTCCAGGCCGTCCAGGCCGTGCCACGCCAGGTTCACCAGGTGCGCCGCGACCTCCGCCTTCTTCGGCTTGCGGACGTCCAGCCACCACTGGCCCGTCAGCGCCACGCTCCCCACCAGCGCCTGCGCGTACAGCGGCGCCAGCTTCGGGTCGAAGCCCCTGGCCTTGAACTCAAGGCCCAGGATGTCCTCCACCTGCGTCGCGATATCGCTGATCAGCGACGCGAACGTGCCCGTCGACTGCGCCACCGGCGAATCACGGACCAGGATCCGGAAACCGTCCGTGTACCGCTCGATGTAGTCGAGCAGCGCGAACGCCGCCTGCTCCAGGAGCTCGCGCGGATGGCCCGCCGTCAGCGCCCCCGTCACCATGTCGAGCAGCTGCCGCATCTCCCGGTCGACCACGACCGCGTACAGCCCCTCCTTGCCGCCGAAGTGCTCGTACACCACCGGCTTGGACACCCCGGCCTTCGCCGCGATCTCCTCCACCGACGTGCCCTCGAAGCCCTTCTCGGCGAAGAGCGTCCGACCGATGTCCAGCAGCTGCTCCCGGCGCTCCGCACCCGTCATCCGCACCCGGCGGCCACGCCGGGGCTTGCTCTCGCTGGATCCGGTGCCACTGATGCCGCTGGTACTGCCGTCGATCGCCACGTCCTCCATCATGCCGCGTCGACGGGCTCGCCCCGGCGCCGGGCTTCGATCCGCGAGGCGTTCGGCCACCGCACATCGGACGCCCAGCCCAGCTGCTCGAACCAGCGGATCAGCCGCGCGCTGGAGTCGACCTGCCCGCGCAGCACCCCGTGGCGCGCCGACGTCGGGTCCGCGTGGTGCAGGTTGTGCCAGGACTCGCCGCACGACAGGACGGCCAGCCACCACACGTTGCCCGAACGGTCACGGGACTTGAAGGGCCGCTTGCCGACCGCGTGGCAGATGGAGTTGATCGACCACGTCACGTGGTGCAGCAGCGCGACCCGTACCAGCGAGCCCCAGAAGAACGCCGTGAACGCGCCCCACCAGGACATCGTCACCAGACCGCCGACGATCGGCGGGATCGCGAGCGACAGGATCGTCCAGTAGATGAACTGGCGCGAGATCGCCCGGATCGCCGGGTCCTTGATCAGATCGGGCGCGTACTTGTGCTGCGGCGTCTGCTCCTCGTCGAACATCCAGCCGATGTGCGCCCACCACAGGCCCTTCATCAGCGCCGGCACCGTCTCGCCGAACCGCCACGGCGAGTGCGGGTCGCCCTCCGCGTCGGAGAACTTGTGGTGCTTGCGGTGGTCCGCCACCCACCGCACCAGCGGGCCCTCCACGGCCAGCGAACCCATGATCGCCAGGGCGATCCGCAGCGGCCGCTTCGCCTTGAAGGAACCGTGCGTGAAGTACCGGTGGAAGCCGATCGTGATGCCGTGGCAGCCGATGTAGTACATCGCCACCATCAGGCCAAGGTCGAGCCAGCTCACGCCCCAGCCCCAGGCCAGCGGAACCGCAGCGAGCAGCGCCAGGAACGGAACCGTGATGAACAGCAGCAGGGTGATCTGCTCGATCGACCGCTTGCTGTCCCCGCCGAGCGTGGCGGAGGGCAGCCGATCCGGGTCGGAGAGGTCCTGGCCGGTGGTTTCGAGCACCTCGGGACTGGAGGTCATAGGTGTCCCCTGGGGGGTGAGAAGCGAGGGAAAGGAGCCGTGGCTACGCGACCGTAACCTACGGCGACGTAAGTATGGCAGCGCCGGGGCGCGCGGCAAGAGGGCACACGAGGGGCTAGCTGGTGTCCAAGGGATGGACACCTATCCTGTGTGCGTCGGACAGCGCGGTCCGCAAGCCTCCAGTACCCCTCCAGATGTGCCCGAACACTGCAAGGAGCCGCACCTGTGAGCAGTGCCGACCAGACCCCCACCGCCAGCGCCGAGCTGCGTTCCGACATCCGCCGACTGGGCGACCTGCTGGGCGAGACCCTCGTCCGGCAGGAGGGCCGCGACCTCCTCGACCTCGTCGAGAAGGTCCGCCGCCTCACCCGCGAGGACGGCGAGGCGGCGGCCGAGCTGCTGGGCGAGACCGATCTGGAGACCGCCACCAAGCTGGTGCGCGCCTTCTCCACCTACTTCCACCTGGCCAACGTCACCGAGCAGGTGCACCGCGGCCGCGAGATGCGCGAGAAGCGCGCCGCCGAGGGCGGCCTGCTGGCCCGCACCGCCGACATGCTCAAGGACGGCGACCCGGCCCACGTCCGCGAGACGGTACGGAACCTCAACGTGCGCCCGGTGTTCACGGCGCACCCCACCGAGGCCGCCCGCCGCTCGGTCCTCAACAAGCTCCGCCGGATCGCCGCCCTCCTGGAGACCCCGGTGATCGCGGCCGACCGGCGCCGCCTGGACCTGCGGCTCGCCGAGAACATCGACCTCATCTGGCAGACCGACGAGCTGCGGGTCGTCCGCCCCGAGCCCGCCGACGAGGCCCGCAACGCCATCTACTACCTCGACGAGCTGCACGCCGGCGCCGTCGGCGACGTCCTGGAGGACCTCGCCGCCGAGCTGGAGCGCGTCGGCGTCGAACTGCCCGCCGGCACCCGCCCGCTCACCTTCGGCACCTGGATCGGCGGCGACCGCGACGGCAACCCCAACGTCACCCCGCAGGTCACCTGGGACGTGCTGATCCTCCAGCACGAGCACGGCATCACCGACGCCCTCGAACTCGTCGACTACCTGCGCGGACTGCTCTCCAACTCGATCCGCTACACCGGCGCCACCGAGGAGCTCCTCACCTCCCTCCAGCGCGACCTGGAGCGCCTCCCGGAGATCAGCCCCCGCTACAAGCGCCTCAACGCCGAGGAGCCGTACCGCCTCAAGGCCACCTGCATCCGGCAGAAGCTCGTCAACACCCGCGAGCGGCTCGCCAAGGGCACCCCGCACCAGGAGGGCCGCGACTACCTCGGCACGTCCGAGCTCCTCCACGACCTCACCCTGATCCAGACCTCGCTGCGCGAGCACCGCGGCGGCCTGTTCGCCGACGGCCGGATGGACCGCACCATCCGCACCCTGTCCGCGTTCGGCCTCCAGCTCGCCACCATGGACGTCCGCGAGCACGCCGACGCCCACCACCACGCGCTCGGCCAGCTCTTCGACCGGCTCGGCGAGGAGTCCTGGCGGTACGCGGACATGCCCCGCGACTACCGGCAGAAGCTGCTCGCCAAGGAGCTCCGCTCCCGCCGCCCGCTCGGCCCGACGCCCGCTCCGCTGGACGCCGCCGGACAGAAGACCCTCGGCGTGTTCGGCACCGTCAAGGAGGCCTTCGAGCGCTTCGGCCCCGAGGTCATCGAGTCGTACATCATCTCGATGTGCCAGGGCGCCGACGACGTCTTCGCCGCCACCGTGCTCGCCCGCGAGGCCGGCCTCATCGACCTGCACGCCGGCTGGGCCAAGATCGGCATCGTGCCGCTCCTGGAGACCACCGACGAGCTCAAGGCCGCCGACGTCATCCTCAACGACATGCTGGCCGACCCCTCCTACCGGCGCCTCGTCTCGCTCCGCGGCGACGTCCAGGAGGTCATGCTCGGCTACTCCGACTCCTCCAAGTTCGGCGGCATCACCACCAGCCAGTGGGAGATCCACCGCGCCCAGCGCAGGCTCCGCGACGTCGCCCACCGCTACGGCGTGCGCCTGCGGCTCTTCCACGGCCGCGGCGGCACCGTCGGCCGCGGCGGCGGCCCCTCGCACGACGCCATCCTCGCCCAGCCCTGGGGCACCCTGGAGGGCGAGATCAAGGTGACCGAACAGGGCGAGGTCATCTCCGACAAGTACCTCATCCCGTCCCTGGCGCGGGAGAACCTGGAGCTGACCGTCGCGGCCACCCTCCAGGCCTCCGCCCTGCACACCGCGCCGCGCCAGTCCGACGAGGCCCTCGCCCGCTGGGACGCCGCGATGGACGTCGTCTCCGAAGCCGCCCACGCCGCCTACCGCGCCTTCGTCGAGGACCCCGACCTGCCGACGTACTTCCTCGCCTCCACGCCGGTCGACCAGCTCGCCGACCTGCACCTGGGCTCGCGGCCCGCCCGCCGCCCCGGCTCGGGCGTCTCGCTCGACGGCCTGCGCGCCATCCCGTGGGTCTTCGGCTGGACCCAGTCCCGCCAGATCATCCCCGGCTGGTTCGGCGTCGGCTCCGGCCTCAAGGCGCTCCGCGAGGCCGGCCTCGACGAGGTCCTCGGCGAGATGTACGAGCGCTGGCACTTCTTCCGCAACTTCCTCTCCAACGTCGAGATGACGCTCGCCAAGACGGACCTGCGGATCTCCCGCCACTACATCGACACCCTGGTGCCCGACGAGCTCAAGCACGTCTTCGCCACCATCGAGGAGGAGCACGCGCTCACCGTCGCCGAGGTCCTGAAGGTCACCGGCGGCGAGAAGCTCCTGGACTCCAACCCGGTGCTCCAGCAGACCTTCGCCATCCGCGACGCCTACCTGGACCCGATCTCCTACCTCCAGGTCTCCCTGCTGGCCCGCCAGCGGGCCGCCGCCGAGCGCGGCGAGGACGCGGACCCGCTGCTGGCCCGCGCCCTGCTGCTCACGGTCAACGGCGTCGCGGCGGGCCTGCGCAACACCGGCTGACCCCCGCCCCGTACGCGCAACGCGAAGTGCCCCCATCGGCAGGACCGATGGGGGCACTTCGCTGTGGAGCGACTCAGGAGCGAGTCAGTGCTGCTGTCCGCCCTTGCGGCGGCGCATCACCAGGACGGAACCGGCACCCGCGAGGGCGACGGCGACGGCCGCGATGACCCCGACGGGGGCGCCGGAGCCGGTCTCGGCGAGGTCGCCACCGGTGCTGCCGCCGCTCGCGGACGCGGACGGCGTCGCGCCGGCGGAGGCGGAGTCCGTGGCGGACGGCGTCGCGCCGGGGGTCTCCGTGCCCGGGGTCTCGGTACCGGGGGTCTCCGTGCCGGGCGTCTCCGTGCCGGGGGTCCCGGTGCTCGGGGTGCCGGTGCTCGGGGTCTCGGCGGGCGGGCAGTCGGTCTTGAAGACCTTGTGCTTGGCGCTGCCCTTCTCGCCCTCCCAGTTCCAGAACAGCTTGTACTGGCCGTTCGGGAGGGTCATGTCCTCGGTGCGCTCGTGGCCGTCGGCGTCGAGCGTGATGACACCGGTCTTCACCGTGGTGCCCTTGTCCTGCTCGTTGTTGGCCCACGCCTCGATGTGCCAGTTCACCTTCTGGCCGGCGTCGAAGCCGAAGGCGTCGAGGTAGAAGGAGCAGACCTTGGGCTCGTTCTTACGGAGCTCTTCGCCCGTCTTCGAGTCGTGGATCTTCACGGTGCCGTTGTCACCGTTGGGCTTGCCCGAGGCCGAAGCCGCGGGGGCCAGCAGGAGAGAGCCCGCCATGGCGGCGACCAGCGCGCCTGCAGGGATGAGGGAACGTCGCATGTGCACTCGTCCAGATGGGGTGAGGGATGCCATGGGGGGCGGCGGACGCAGCTTAGCGGCAGTTTTAAGCCATCTTTAAGTCATGGCCGGATAACAATCAGAGCGCGAAGAACGTCCCCACCAGCAACACCCCACCCGCGCCCGCCATCGACCACGCCGTCCGCGTCAGCCGCAGCCCGCCCCCGACCAGCGGCGCCGCGAGCAACAGCGCGCCGCCCAGCGGCAGCCAGGCGTGCAGACCGCCGCCCCAACCCGTGCGCACCGCCTCGCTCGTCCCCGGCTTCACCACCACCGGCAGCGTCTGGCCCTTGGCCGCCGCCACCGAGTGGTCGATGGTCAGCGTGTGGTGCGGCGACGGCGGGCCGGACGGGACATAACGGCCGCTGCACGTCTCCTCGTTGCAGCCGGTCACGGTCAGCGTGCCGTGCTCCCGGCCCTTGGAGAGCAGGACGTGCTGTGCCGATCCCCACGACGACCAGGCTCCCGCGACGAGGAGCAGCAGGGCGACCAGAGCCATGGCGGCGTTACGGGCGTGCGTCATGACCCGCGATCGTACAGTCGTACCGCGCCGGCCCGACCGTCAGCCATTCGTACCGGTGACGGCCCGACCGTCAGGAGTTGTACGCCGACTGCGCGCGCTCCAGACCTTCCGCCACCAGGCACTCGACGGAGTCCGCCGCCCGGTCCACGAAGTAGTCGAGTTCCTTGCGCTCCGTCGAGGAGAAGTCCTTCAGAACGAAGTCCGCGACCTGCATCCGTCCCGGCGGCCGCCCGATGCCGAACCGCACCCGGTGGTACTCCGCGGTCATCGCCTTCGTCATCGACTTCAGACCGTTGTGCCCGTTGTCACCGCCGCCGAGCTTCAACCGCAGCACCCCGTAGTCGATGTCCAGCTCGTCGTGGACCGCCACGACGTGCGCCGTCGGCACCTTGTAGAAGTCGCGCAGCGCCGTCACAGGACCGCCCGACAGGTTCATGTACGACATCGGCTTCACGAGGATCACGCGCCGGTTGGCAGGTCCGGGGGGACCCATCCGGCCCTCCACCACCTGGGCCTGGGCCTTCTGCGCCCGCTTGAACTTCCCGCCGATCCGGTCCGCGAGCAGATCCACCACCATGAAGCCCACGTTGTGGCGGTTGGCCGCGTACTCCGGCCCCGGGTTGCCGAGGCCGACGATCAGCCAGGGGGCGTTCGCGTCGTCCGTCATGGGGTCTCGTCTCCTCGTGTGCGTACAGGCGTGGAACAGGCGGGGGAACAGAAGAACAGGCGGGGGACAGAAGAAACGGGGTGACGGGCCCGAACGGCCCGTCACCCCGTCGCGTCAAGCAGAGCCTACGGCTCAGGCCTCGGCGCCCTCGGCGGCCTCGGCGGTCTCGCCCTCGGCGGCCTCCTCGGCCGGCTCCTCGGCCTGCGCGGCCAGGACCTGCAGCACGACGGCGTCGGCGTCGGTCACCAGGGTCGAGCCCTTCGGCAGCGTGATGTCCTTGGCGAGGATGGAGGCACCGGCCTCCAGGCCCTCGACGGAGACCGTGATGGCCTCGGGGAGGTGCGTGGCCTCGGCCTCGACGGAGAGCGTGTTCAGGACGTGCTCGAGCAGGTTGCCGCCGGCGGCCAGCTCACCCTCGGCCTGGACCGGAACCTCGACGGTGACCTTCTCGCCGCGCTTCACGAGGAGCAGGTCGACGTGCTCCAGGAAGCCCTTCAGCGGGTCGCGCTGCACGGCCTTCGGGATCGCCAGCTCGTTCTTGCCCTCGAGCTCGAGGGAGAGCAGGACGTTCGGGGTACGCAGGGCGAGCAGCAGCTCGTGGCCCGGCAGGGTGATGTGGACCGGGTCGGTGCCGTGACCGTAGAGAACGCCGGGGACCTTGCCCTCGCGGCGGACGCGGCGCGCCGCACCCTTGCCGAACTCGGTACGGGTCTCGGTGGCGAGCTTCACCTCGGACATGTGCACTCCTCGTAGTAATGGTGACGAATGTGACCTGTCACCCGGCCACGACTGGCGATGGCCTGCTACGAAGAGCGCGTCGATAACGGACCGCCGTACCACGGGTACGGCCTCCCTCGCCGAGCAACTACGGCAGTCTACTCGGCACCGCGCCCGCCACCCAATTGGATCACCGGCCGACGGGATCACCCCAGGTCGGCGCGGTGCCCCGGGCAGGCGGTCGAGGGTCCGCCCCGGGCCGGCGCCCGCCCTCCGCCACGGATCACCGGCCCGTCGACACCTCGCGCAGCACGTCCCGGATCACCGGCCCCGCCGAACCCGAGCCGCTCCACCACCCTCCGCGAAGACGCCGCCGCCACCACCGTCACCCTCCCGGCGGCCGACGCCGCGATCGGCACGGCGGCGAGGATCGCCGTGGACGCCCTGAGGGCGGACCGAACCCTCGGCAGGGCATGAGAAAGGCCCGCCTCCCCGAAGGGAAGCGGGCCCGACTCAGTCAGCCTTGATCAGCTCTGGTGACTCAGCTCCGGCGACTCAGTGCTCCTCGAAGAGGCTCGTCACCGAACCGTCCTCGAACACCTCACGCACGGCGGCCGCGATCGTCGGCGCGATCGACAGCACCGTGATCTTGTCCAGCTCCAGCGAGCTCGGCACCGGCAGCGTGTCCGTGAACACGAACTCGCTCACCTTCGAGTTCTTCAGGCGGTCGGCGGCAGGACCCGACAGGATGCCGTGCGTCGCCGTCACGATCACGTCCTCCGCACCGTGCGCGAACAGCGCCTCGGCCGCGGCGCAGATCGTGCCGCCCGTGTCCACCATGTCGTCCACCAGGACACAGACACGGCCACGGACGTCACCGACGACCTCGTGGACCGTCACCTGGTTGGCGACGTCCTTGTCACGACGCTTGTGCACGATCGCCAGCGGCGCGTCCAGCCGGTCGCACCAGCGGTCCGCCACCCGCACACGACCCGCGTCCGGGGACACGATCGTCAGCTTCGTACGGTCCACCTTGCTGCCCACGTAGTCCGCCAGGACCGGCAGCGCCGACAGGTGGTCCACCGGGCCGTCGAAGAAGCCCTGGATCTGGTCCGTGTGCAGGTCGACCGTGAGAATCCGGTCCGCACCCGCCGTCTTCAGCAGATCGGCGACCAGACGGGCCGAGATCGGCTCACGGCCACGGTGCTTCTTGTCCTGACGGGCGTAGCCGTACGACGGGATGATCACGGTGATGCTCCGCGCCGAAGCACGCTTCAGCGCATCGATCATGATCAGCTGCTCCATGATCCACTTGTTGATCGGAGCCGTGTGGCTCTGGATCAGGAAGCAGTCCGCGCCACGCGCCGACTCCTGGAAACGGACGTAGATCTCACCGTTCGCGAAGTCGAAGGCCTTGGTCGGCACGAGGCCGACACCCAGCTGGTGCGCGACCTCCTCGGCCAGCTCGGGGTGGGCGCGGCCGGAGAAGAGCATCAGCTTCTTCTCGCCGGTCGTCTTGATCCCGGTCACAGCACTGTCTCCTCAGACGTGTCTTCTGGTCGCGACCACCGCGCTCCCGTGCGGGTGAGCGAGCCAGCCGAATTTATGTGCACGTATCACGGTACGCCGAGTTCGACGCACCTGTTTCCGGTCAGCTTTCGCCGGCGGAGTCCTCGGTGGCCAGCTGAGCGGCCTGCGCCGCAGCGCTGCCGGGCCGCTTCCGGGCAACCCAACCCTCGATATTCCGCTGCTGGCCACGGGCGACGGCGAGCGAGCCCGCGGGCACGTCCTTCGTGATGACGGACCCGGCAGCGGTGTACGCACCGTCCCCGATCGTGATGGGTGCCACAAACATGTTGTCCGACCCGGTCCGGCAGTGCGACCCGATCGTCGTGTGGTGCTTCGCCTCACCGTCGTAGTTCACGAACACGCTCGCCGCGCCGATGTTCGTGTACTCACCGATCGTCGCGTCGCCCACGTACGACAGGTGCGGCACCTTCGTGCCCTCGCCGATCGTCGCGTTCTTCATCTCCACGTACGTTCCGGCCTTGGCCTTCAGCCCCAGGTTCGTCCCCGGACGCAGGTACGCGAACGGCCCCACAGACGCGCTCTCGCCGATCACGGCCGAGTCGGCGACCGTGTTGTCCACCCGGGCACCCTTGCCGACCGTCGTGTCCTTCAGCCGCGTGTTCGGACCGACCTCGGCGTCCTCACCGATGTGCGTCGCGCCGAGCAGCTGCGTACCCGGGTGGATGATCGCGTCCCGCTCGAACGTCACGGTGACGTCGACGAAGACGGAGGCCGGGTCGACCACGGTCACACCGGCCGTCATCGCCCGCTCGAGCAGCCGCTGGTTCAGCAGCGCACGCGCCTCCGACAGCTGCACCCGGTTGTTGATCCCCAGGATCTCCCGGTGGTCGCCCGCCACCGACGCGCCCACCCGGTGACCGGCCTCACGGAGGATCGACAGCACGTCGGTGAGGTACTCCTCGCCCTGGCTGTTGTCCGTCCGCACCTTGCCCAGCGCGTCCGCGAGCAGACGCCCGTCGAACGCGAACACCCCGGAGTTGATCTCCCGGATCGCCCGCTGCTCGTCGGAGGCGTCCTTGTGCTCCACGATCGCGGTCACGGCGCCCGAGGCGTCCCGCACGATGCGCCCGTAGCCGGTGGAGTCCGGCACCTCGGCGGTCAGCACGGTGACGGCGTTGCCGTCGGCGGCGTGCGTACCGGCCAGGGCCTTCAGGGTCTCCCCGGAGAGCAGCGGGGTGTCACCGCACACGACGACGACGGTCCCGTCGGGAGCCTGGCCCAGCTCTTCGAGTCCCATGCGAACGGCGTGACCGGTGCCGTTCTGCTCGTACTGGACGGCGGTGCGGGTACCGGCGTAGTGCGCGTCGAGATGCGCGGTGACCTGCTCACGGGCGTGCCCGACGACCACGACGAGGTGCTCGGGCTCCAGCTCACGCGCGGCGGACACGACGTGCCCGACAAGGGAACGTCCGGCGATTTCGTGCAGGACCTTGGGGGTCTTCGACTTCATGCGGGTGCCCTCACCCGCTGCGAGGACGACGACGGCGGCCGGGCGGTTGGCGCTCACGGGAATGCCCTTCGGCTTCGGGTGGTGGACACCCGCAGGATACCGGGGGGTACAGGGCCGGATATGAGTGCGGGTCCTGACGCAGAAAGTCAGGACCCGTGACAAGACGCTCCCCCGCCAGGACTCGAACCCGGACATAAGGCACCAAAAGCCTCAGTGCTGCCAATTACACCACAGGGGATGGAAACCGACTAAACCGGACATCTGGTCAGGTCGCCGGGCCAGCACCCCACACTATGCCGTACCAAGCCCCCTCCATGCGACGGTAGGGATCAGGGATCGACGCGTGTACGCGGTCGACGTGCGCCGCTCCCGGGGTCCGGCACTCTTCGGAAAATGGCTCGCGCCCGCCCGTACGCTGGAGGGCATGACCACAACGGGGGCACACCAGGACGCGACGGGCATGACGCCCGGCGGACTGTGGTGGTGGGGGAGACGGCGCAGCGCGGTGCTCGACATCGGGCTGGCCGCCGCGTCGGCGCTGGAGTGCGCGATCCAGGGGGTCGGTTTCGCCGGTCAGGCGGGGCTGCCGGTGCCCGTGGGGGTGCTGTTCGGGCTGATGGTCGGCTCGGTGCTGCTGGTGCGGCGCCGGTGGCCGATCGTCGTGGTCCTTGTGTCGATCTCCGTCACGCCCGCCGAGATGGGCTACCTGATGGGGATCGTCGGGCTGTACACGCTCGCCGCCTCCGAGGTGCCGCGCCGGATCACGGCGGCGCTCGCCGGTATGTCGACGGTCGCGGTCTTCGTCGTGACGATGGTGCGCGTGCGCCAGGACGTCGCCCAGGCCGATGCCGGCCAGCCGGATTTCGATGCCAGTGGCTGGTACGTCCCGGTCGTCGCGGTCTTTCTGACCCTGGGGCTGAACGCGCCGCCGGTGCTGTTCGGCCTGTACATAGGGGCGCGGCGGCGGCTGATGGAGAGTCTGCGGGAGCGGGCGGACAGCCTGGAGCAGGAGTTGTCCCTGCTCGCGGACCGTGCGGAGCAGCGGGCGCAGTGGGCGCGGCAGGAGGAGCGGACGCGGATCGCGCGGGAGATGCATGACGTGGTCGCGCACCGGGTGTCGTTGATGGTGGTGCACGCGGCGGCGTTGCAGGCGGTGGCGTTGAAGGATCCGCAGAAGGCGGTGAAGAACGCGGCGCTGGTCGGTGACATGGGGCGGCAGGCGCTGACGGAGCTGCGGGAGATGCTGGGGGTGCTGCGGGAGGGTGCCGCGGCGGAGGTGCCCGCGCCCGTGCCCCTGGCGGCGGTGGGGCGGGCTGCCGCGGCCGCGGCCGAGGCGGCGTCGGAGGACGGTCCGTGTCTGGACGCGCTGGAGGAGCTGGTCGAGCAGTCGCGGCAGGCGGGTGCGGTCGTTGAGCTGACGGTGCTCGGTGAGGCGCGTGCGTATGCGGCGGAGGTCGAGCGGACGGCGTACCGGGTGGTCCAGGAGGCGCTGACGAACGTGCACAAGCACGCGGCGGGCGCCAAGGTCGTGGTCCGGCTCGCGCATCGTGCGGCGGAGGTCGCGATGCAGGTGGAGAACGGTCCTTCCGACGCCGAGGCGGCGGACGCGCATCTGCCGAGCGGGGGCAACGGTCTGGTCGGTATGCGGGAGCGTGTGACGCGGCTGGGCGGGGTGTTCGTGTCGGGTCCGACGGACGGGGGCGGGTTCCGGGTGTCGGCGGTGCTGCCGGTGGGGGAGCGGGCGGCGTAGGCGTCGTGGCCCAGCCCGTGACCCGGCTGGACCGGCCTGGACCGGCCTGGACTGGCCTGGACCGGCCTGGACTGGCCTGGACCGGACTGGACCGGACTGGACCGGACTGAGCGGGCGGCCTGGGCGTGGCTCAGCCGGTGACCAGGCGCGTCGGCTGGGTTCCTGTGATGAGGGTCGACAGGGCCGCGTCGATGTCGCGGCCCAGGAACCAGTCGCCGGTGTGGTCCATGCAGTAGACCCGCCCTTCGAGGTCTATCGCGAGGACCGCCTGGTGTTCGCCTTCTTCGCCCAGGGGGGAGATCTCCGTGCCGAGTGCTCGGCCGAGGTCGGCGAAGGTGCGGGCCAGGTGGAGGCCGGCGAGGGGGTCGAAGCGGAGGGTGGCCGGGGCGATCTGGCGGCCCGCGCCGGGTGCGATGACCTGGAGGCCGCCGAATTCCGCCCATGCCTCGACGGCCGCGGGGAAGACGCTGAGCCGGTGCCCGCCGGGTGAGACGTGGGCGCGCAGGGCGTCGGCCCACTGTTCGGCGAGCTTTATGTCCCAGCGGCCGGGCTGCCATCCCGCCTCGCGGAGGGCGGCGTCGACGTTGACCGGGAAGCGGGTGGTGCTGAGGTGGTCGGGCATGGAGGTGCGGTCAGCCGTTCTCGACAGTCGAGGTGGGGTCGACGGTGCGGACACCGAAGTGCGCGAGCATCGCCGTACAGGAGCGGCAGGGCGCTGCGTAGCTGCCGTGCAGGGGGTCGCCGTCCTCCCGGATGCGGCGGGCGGTGAGTTTGGCCTGCTTGAGGGAGCGGCGCGCTTCGCTGTGGGTGAGGGGTTTGCGCTGGGCTCGCTTGGAGCGGCCGGTCTCGGTGGCGGTCAGGTGGCGGGAGAGCAGGATGGCTTCGGGGCAGCGTCCGGTGAAGCGTTCGCGCTGCCCGCTGGTGAGGGTGTCGAGGAAGTCCTGGACGAGTGGGTGCAGGGCGGGTGGCCGGTCGCCTCGGCCGGCGGTGCAGGTGAGGGTTTCGCCCCGCACGGAGAGCGCTGCGCCGACGGTGGGGAGGATGCCGTCGCGGCGGAAGCGCAGTAACGGGGCGGTGGTGGATTCGGTGCTGCTCCAGTTGAGGCGTGGGTCACCCTGCGTGGGCGTCGGTGCTGCGTACATGGTGCGTCTTCCCCTCCTGCAATCCCCCCGGAGTTGCTGGAACAGAGTGCCAAATGGGACGCCCTATGTGGAAGCGGGGTACTCGAACCCGCCGGTGGTGTGTCGTAACTATCGCCGGTGCGTCATCCGTTCGTGACAGTTGGTCACGCGCTGTGTTCATGGGGAGGATGGGGGGATCGGGCCGGGTCGCGGGCTTGTGGCACCGCATAGGCTGTGCGGAATCAGCCAGCAGCCAGCGCAGGGGGCAACCGCCATGACGACAGGTCGGCTCGGGCAGCACGCCGCGCCACCGAACGCGGCTTACGCCGGGCAGGTCGTGCATTTCCCGGACCCGGTCCGGGCTTCCCGGCATCCCCGAGGGGTGCGGGTGGACGAACACGGCTATCCGGACTTCTCGCCGTACGCCCGGGTCGCGGCGGAGATCGCGGACCCGCCGGAGGGCTTCGGCGTCGACGAGTTGCGGCTGACGGACTACGTGTCGGCGAACGCGGCGCTCGCCGCGACCGGCCACGAGCTGTGGGACACGATTCCGGCGGTGGCGACCCCGCACGGCTGGACGTGGCATCACGTGGCGGGCGGCCGGCGGATGGAGTTGGTCCCGGTCGAGGTGAAGGCGCTGCTGCGGCACCACGGCGGGGTGGCGACGGCGGCTGTCGACCACGGCAAGCGCGGTACGCGTCCGCTGCAGGAGACCCGGCCGGCCCACTTCGGTCTGCCGAAGGGCCTGGTGTCGGTGTCCGAGCAGCAACTGCTCGGGGTGGAGGAGGACTTGGGGTACCGCCTACCGGGCGCGTACCGCTCCTTCCTGAAGGCGGCGGGTGGCTGCGCGCCGGTGGGCGCGGCGCTGGACGCGGAGCTGGGGCTGCTGTTCGACCAGCCGTTCTTCACGGTCCGCGAGGAGGCGGGGGTCAATGACCTCGTCTACGTCAACAAGTGTCTGCGCGACCATCTGACCAAGGACTATCTGGGTGTCGCGTTCGCCCAGGGCGGGATCCTGGCGGTGAAGGTGAAGGGCGACCGGATCGGGACGGTGTGGTTCTGCGGGTACGACGACGCGCGCGACGCCGGTGAGACGGCGGCGGCGTGGAGCGTGGGCGAGCGCGCGGAGCGGCTGCTGCAGCCGTGCGGCGAGGACTTCGACGCGTTCCTGCAGCGTCTCGCGGGCAATCCGCCGGAGCTGGAGACGGTGGCGAACCTGATGGTGGACGGCGGCTTCGCGCGCGCTGTGCCCGTGGTCCCGGTGGGGGAGTGAACTGGCTGTGGTGACGTTCGCGCAGGCGCAGGAGCGCGCCGAGGAGTGGATCAACGGCGATGTGCCCGGCTACCAGCACCGTGAGGTGCGGGTCCGGGAGTTCGGGCTCGGGTTCGTGGTCTGGGCGGAGGACCGCGAGGGCGGCCCGATCTCGGACGGCGGCCGTCAGCGCCTTGTCATCGCCCGGGACAGCGGCGAGGTGACGCTGTGGCCGGGGCTGCCGGTGGGTGAGGTGATCCGGCGGTACGAGGAGGAGTACGGCAC
Organism: Streptomyces sp. NPDC014870; assembly: GCF_043081505.1. Classification (NCBI taxonomy): domain Bacteria; kingdom Bacillati; phylum Actinomycetota; class Actinomycetes; order Kitasatosporales; family Streptomycetaceae; genus Streptomyces; species Streptomyces sp. NPDC014870. Next base: position 154,366 of record NZ_JBIBWQ010000014.1, on the reverse strand, counting down.
GGTCGAGGACGAGCCGGGCGCGGGCGCGCCGCCGGCGCCGCCCGAGCGGGTTGATCTGAACGCGACGTCGTTCCTGTTGAGCCCGCCGGAGTGGCTGCAGGACGCGGCGGACAAGCTGGGGCTGCCGCCGAGGGGCCCGAACGCGTCTCAGGCGGGCGGGAGTTCGACGAGCGGTGAGGCTACGGGTGACGGTTCGCCTTCGCCCTCGCCCTCGGAGCCGGTGCCTGGTGCGTCGGAGGGGCGGCCGGTCGACTACGAGCCGACGGCTTCCGACGGCGTGCCTGCCGAGACCCCTGCTCCGGTCCCGGCCCCTGCTTCGGCTCCAGCCCCTGCTCCGGTTCCGAGTCCGGCTCCGGCTGCCGCGCCGGTGGCCGCGAGCCCGTGGGCGGACGCCAACGCGAGTTCGGGCGGGGCGGACGGCTCCGTACCGCTGCCGGCGACCGTCTTCGCGCCGCCGCTCTCGGGCGCGGACGACGACGACACGCCGCTGCCGATCGTGGGTGCGGACGCCCCGACGGCCCTGATGGCGGGTGGCAGCGCGCTCCCGCCGACGGCGATCGCTCAGGCCCTGGACCCGAACGCCCCGCCGCCGGGCGGCGCGTCGCTCGGATCCGGTGTCGCGGTGCCACCGCCCGGTACGCCGACGCCACCGCCCGCCGCCCCGCCCGCTCCGGGGACGCCGACGCCGCCGCCGGCGCTGGGTGTGCCGGGGGCCGGGGACATCGCGGACGCCGCGACCAGCAAGGCGGCGCTGCCGCCGCGCGGTGCGCGCGGGGGCGGGGGCAGCACCCCTCCGCCGCCGCAGGCCCCGGGGGTGCCCGGTGCGCCCGCGGGCGGTTACGTACGGACGCAGCTGGTGTCGCAGCTCGGCCCCGACGGCCCCCAGCCTCCCGGCCCGCCGGGAGCTCCGGGTGCGCCGGGTGCCCCCGGTGCGCCGACGCCTCCCGGTCCTCCCGGGCCTCCCGGTCCTCCCGGGCCTCCCGCGCCTCCCGGTCCGGCCACGCCGCCGCAGCCCGTGCACCAGGCGGCGACCATGCTCGCGCACCCGAGCCAGGGCGGCCCCGGTGCGCCGGTGCCCCCGCCCGCGCCGCCCGGCATGCCCGGCGCTCCCGGTGCACCCGGCGCGCCCGGTGGGTCGGACGGTGCCGGCGTCGCGCACGCGGCGACGATGCTCGCGCACCCCGGCCCCGGCGGGATCGCCCCGCCCGGCCCCCCTGGCGCACCTGGCGCTCCCGGTGCTCCCGGGGCCCCTGGCGCGCCCGGTACTCCGCCCGGTGGGGTGCACCACGCGGCGACGATGCTGGCGCAGCCGGGCCCGGGTGGGCCGCCGGCTCCGCCGGGGCCGCCGCCGTCCGTGCAGGGTGCGCCGCAGGCGCCGCCCGCGTACGGGTATCCGCAGCAGCCGACCGGTCAGCCGACCGTCGGCCCCGGCTACCAGGCCGTGCTGCGCTACCGCGCGCCGGACGGTTCCGAGGCGCAGATCATCCGGCGGTCCGCTCCCGGTACTCCGCACCCCGAGTGGCAGATCCTGCACGAGCTGCGCGCGATGAACGTGCCGCCGCAGCAGGTCCTTGAGCTGCACACGGAGCTGGAGTCCTGTGAGCTGCCGGGTGGCTACTGCGCGCGGATGATCCGGGAGACGTGGCCGCAGGCGCGGATCACCAACATCGCTCCGTACGGCAGGGATCACGCGGGCCGTCAGCAGGGCATGCGGCAACTCCTGACGCACCAGGGGGAGTTGCACCAGGTCGCGGACGGCCCGGCGCGCCCCGCGCCGGTGCGGGCGCCGCTGCCGCAGGTGCAGCCGGCGCCGCCGATCCCGCCGGACGGGATCGCGCAGGAGATGGCGGGCGCGTTCGGGCCCGGTATCTGCCGGTTCGACCAGCGGGCGGTGTCGCGGCAGGGCGTGCCGGAGGTCGTGGCGCTGACGCTCGTCTGGGCGGGTCTTCCGGCCGACTTCAGTCCGTTCTTCTGGGCGCAGCCGGCCCAGCCGGTGGTGCCGACGCTCGCGGAGCTGGCGGCGCAGCGGCAGATCCAGCCGGCGTCGGACGCGGGCTCGTACCTCGTGATCGGTTCGGACTTCGGACGGGCGATCTGCGTCCAGTACGGGACCGCGCACATCGTCGCCGTACCGGTCGAGGCCGGTCCGGGCGGTGCGCCGGTGCCGCCGCAGTTCGTGAACAGCGGGCTGCCGGAGTTCGCGCGGTCGATGGCGCTGCTGGGGCGGATGTGGCGGCTGCGGTTCGGGCTCAACCCGGAGCAGGCGGGCCGCTGGACGGTCGACTTCCAGGCGCAGTTGGCGATGCTGGACCCGGCGGCGCTCGCGTCGCCGGAGAACTGGTGGTCGGTGCTCCTGGAGCAGATGTGGGACGGCCTGCTGTAGGCCCCTGCAGGCCGACCGTAGGCCATATGTGACGAAAGGCGCCCGGCGTGGAGGACACGTCGGGCGCCTTTCGTCATGTCCGATGCCGCATCCTTGGCATATGAGCGATTAGGGCTCATATGGCCATGAGGGAAGGGGCGTCAGGGATGGATTTCGCCGTCGGACGGGGGCGCGGCTACCGCCCCGCGCAGGTCGATCGTCACCTGGCCGCGCTCTCCGACGAACGGGACGCGGCGTGGGAGCGGGCGGCCCGGCTGACGGTGCTCGCGAAGGAGATGGGGGCGGAGGCGGCCCGGCTGCGGGCGGCGGTCGAGGCGCTGGCGCCGCAGCGGTACGAGTCGCTGGGCGAGGGGGCGCGGCGGATCCTCGAACTCGCTGAGGCGGAGGACGAGCGTCTGGTGCGGGCGGCGGAGGCCGAGGCGCAGTCCCTCGCCGGGGCGGCCGAGGAGGCGGCGGGTTCTGCGGCGGAGGCGGCCCGGGCGTACGCGGAGGGGGTGCGGACGGAGGCGGAGGACGCGGCCCGCGCGACCCTCGAAGTGGCGGGCGCGGAGGCCGAGGCGCTGCGCGTCGAGGCCCGCGAGGAGGCGGGGGAGCAGCGGGCGCAGGCCCGGGCCGCCGTCGAGGAGACGTCCCGCAGGGGCGCGGCGCTGCTGGAGAAGCAGCGTGCGCAGCAGGCGGTCGTACGGGAGAAGGCCGAGCGCACGGCGCTGTCCCGGGCGGAGGAACAGGACGCCCACCACGAGGAACTCGTCGCCGCCGCGCACGCCCGCCTCGCGGAGGCCGAACGCGACCTCGCGCGCACGGAGGAACGGGCCCGCCGCGACCAGCAGGACGCCGAGACGAGGGCGGCGGACCTCCTGGCCGAGGCCCGTGCCAGGGGCGAGCGGACGGAACGCGCGACGGAACGCGTGCTGCGGGAACACGACGAGGCCCGCGAGGAGATCCACGCCCACATGGAACACATCCGCGCCTCGCTGGCGGGGCTGACGGGGAGGGTGGGAGGGAACCCCGCACAGGAGGAGTCGGCGCCTGGACCGGAACAGGGCCCGGAGACGGAGTAAGGAGTCGGGCGACCGGTGACAGGGCGGCCAGGGACCGTCACACGGAATCGGATCGCGCGCTGCTGCCCGACGACCCCGCGGCCGGCCGTCCCGCGGTCCCCCGGGCCGCCTGGGGGCGCGGGGGACGGGCACGTTAGCCTCCCTCCTCTAGGGGAGGAAGTACTTGAAGCACGTACGCATACCCGGCCGCCGTCTCGCGGCCGTCGCTGTCACCGTCGTCCTCGCCGCCACGGGCGGCACGCTCACCGCACTCCCGGCCGTGGCCGCGCCGACCGCCACACAGGAGGACCCGCGGCAGACCACCGTGGCGTTCCCGCTCCAGGCGGACGTCGTCGGCGCGGGGCCGAGCGGCTTCCTGTCGAAGACCCGCGGCGACGCGCCCGAGTTCCGCTGGACCCGGTACGCGGACGGCTCGTCGACCGTGCTGCCCGGCGCCGCCGCCGCCGGTGGCGGGGCGGACCTCGTCGTCACCGGTAACCGGGCTCTGTTGTCCGTCAGTTCGGTGATCCGGGTCCACAACGTGTCGAAACCCGCCGTGACGTCGGTGGAGATCGACCTCGACGCGCTCGGCGGCTACGACTACTCGGGTCTGGCCGGCGACACCCTGCTCCTCGGGAAGTACGAGGGCGGCTACCACGTGCAGTACGCCGCCACGCTCGACGAGGCCGTGCTCGCCGGCGGCACGCCGAAGCTCCGCAAGCTGGTCGGCGGGCCCCTCGTCGACTGCGACGCGGCCGATGAGGCATGGACCGATACCGCCTCCGCGCTCTACGACTGCCGGATCGGCGAGACGCGGGGGCCCGCCAAGATCCACGTCGATCTCGCCACGGGGGCGGCGTCCTGGCATGTCCAGGAAAGGGACCAGTGGGCGTGGGACGGCGCCGTCTCCGCCACCCACGTGGCCTGGCGCGAGGCGCGGCTGGGGGGCGACGGGATCGTCGCCTTCCGACGTGGCGGGGCCGAGCGGTGGATCGCGGACGCCGAAGCCGATGTGCAGGACCCGCTGTACCTGGTCGGTGGCTGGGTGGCGACCGGCCAGAAGGCCCACATCGACGCGTCCACGTACGCCGACGGCGCGCCGAACCCGACGAAGCGGCCGTTCACCGTTCAGTCGATCGAGACGGGGGAGAAGGCCGTCCTCCTCACCGCGTTCTCCTCCGCCGTCGCCGGCCCCGACGGCACCCTCCTGGTGCGCGGCGGCACCCCCGAGCAGGGCGAGGGCCTCTACCGGATCTCGCCGCGCGCCGACGGCGGAAAGCCGGTCGTCGAACGGGTCGCGTCCACCGGGCAGTCGACCGTCGTCACCCTCACCGGATCCGCCACCCCGACCACGCTCACCGGCGACCAGGTCGCGCGCGGGGTCGACTTCAGCTGGGACCTGTCCCGGGCGGACAGCAGGGTGTGGCTGACCCTGACCCACGTCCGCAGCGGGAAGACGGTGTACGAAGGGTGGCCCGTCCCGAACGGCGCCGCCGCCGGGACACCGCGCCGGATCACCTGGCACTGGGACGGCAAGGACCTGGAGGGCCGGGACTGGGGGAGCCCCGCCGCCAACGGCGCGTACGAGTGGAAGCTCACCGCCCGCCCGGACGAGGGCATCGGTCCCGAGCTGGTCTCCACCGGCCGGTTCACCGTGACCCGGCCCGCCGCTCCGCACGACTACAACGACGACGGTACGGCCGACCTTCTCGTCCGGGACGCCGGCGGTGTGCTGTGGCGCTTCGGTACCCGGCCCACCGCGCCGGGCGGATCGCTGACGGACACCGGCGGCTCCCGGGTCGGCGGTGGCTGGGGGATCTACGACCGGCTCGTGTCCGTCGGAAACGTGGCGGGGGGTTCCGAGCCCGACAGCGTCGCCCGCGACCGCTCCGGCGCGCTCTGGCTGTACCGGGGCACCGGCGACCGGAACGCGCCGCTCGCCGGCCGGACGTCGATCGGCGGCGGTTGGCAGGTCTACGACCGGATCACCGGCGGCAGCGATGTCACCGGCGACGGGCGGTCCGACGTCCTCGCCTCCGACAAGTCCGGTGCGCTGTGGCTCTATCCGGGTACCGGGAACGCCAACGCCCCCTTCTCCGCCCGCAAGAAGATCGGCGGCGGCTGGGGGATCTACAACGAGGTCACCGCCATCGGCAACCTCGCCGGCGCTCCTGCAGGAGACCTCCTCGCCCGCGACAAGGCCGGGGTGCTCTGGCTGTACCTCGGCAAGGGTGACGGCACCTTCGCCGCCCGGACCCGGGTCGGTTCCGGCTGGGGTACCTTCACCGGGCTCACCGCCGTCGGTGACGCCAACGGCGACGGACGCGCCGACCTCGTCGCCTGGAACGGTGACGAGACCTTCTACGCGGGTACGGGCGACTGGCGGGCCCCCTTCAAGCCGGGCGCCCGGGTGAGCCTGACGCAGGACTCGTCCTACGGCACCGTCTTCTAGCCGCTGCCACTCGTACGCGAGAGAGCCCTGCCGTCCGAGCCGGACGGCAGGGCTCTTCGGCTAGGCCACCCAGATCACGAGGCCGACCGCGATCGAGCACATCGCGAGACCGGTGACGAGCGCGCGGGCCGGGACGGACAGGCGGCGGACGGGGGGCGTGCAGAGCAGGATGACCGGTACGGCCGCGATGGCGAGGCATATCGGCGCCCAGTGCAGCGGGATCCCCTCGGTCGGCCCCGTGTCCGCCGTCGCCCACAGCGCCAGGAACCCCAGACCCGAGAGCAGCAGGAGGGCGACCGCCCACAGTACGGCCGCCAGCACGGCGACGCCGGTCCCGCGAGGGGACGGCGTCGGGCGGGCGGGGCCGTAGAGCGTCGTGTACGTGTCGGGGGTCATGGCCGGTTCCTATCGGGTGAGGTGACCTCATCTTCGAGGCCGGGGCGCCGCCCGGGCATGGGCGCCCATGCTCATCTCCGGGCGGGCACGTACTCAGGCCGGCCCGGCCTACTGCTCCTTGTGTTCCTTCAGGACCGGGAAGCGTCGTGGTGCCAGGGTGAGGAGGGCCAGGAGGGCGAGGGCGGCCGCTGCCGCGGCGCCCAGGTAGACGTAGTCGACGGCCGCGTCGACCGCGTGGCGGAGGGTGTCGTCGGCGTTGTCCAGGGCGTGGGCGAGGCTGTCCAGGTCGGTGTCGGCGCCCAGGCGGGCGGCGAGGACGCCGTTGGCGAGGGCGCCGAAGAGGGCGGCGCCCACGCTCTGGCCGACCTGGCGGCAGAAGAGGACGGACGCGGTCGTCGTGCCGCGCTCCTCGTAGGGGACGGTCGACTGGACCCCGACGATGAGCGGGAGTTGGAAGAGGCCGAGCGCGCCGCCGAGCAGGAGCATCAGGAGGGCCGGCTGCCAGGGTTCCCCGGGGAAGGGCAGGAAGGGGAAGGCGAGCAGGACGAGCAGGGCGAGGGTGATGCCGATGACGGCGGTGAGCCGGAAGCCGATGCGGTTGTAGACCCGGTTGGAGAAGGCGGCCGAGATGGGCCAGCTGAGGGTCATCGCGGAGAGGACGAAGCCGGCGGCTATCGGACCCAGGCCCAGGACGGCCTGGGCGTAGGTGGGCAGGAAGACGGTGGGGGCGACCATCAGCAGGCCGAGTGCGCCCATGGCGAGGTTGACGGCGGAGATCGTGCGGCGGCGCCAGATCCAGCCGGGGATGATCGGTTCGGCGGCCCGTCGTTCGATGAGGACGGTCACTCCGGCGAGGGCCAGTGCGCCGCCGAAGAGGCCGAGGGACGGGGCGGAGAGCCAGGGCCAGGCGATGCCGCCCTGGACGAGGGCGGTGAGCAGGAGGGTTCCGGTCGCGAAGATGGCGAGCGCGCCCGCCCAGTCGACGGACACCTTCCGGCGCCCCTCGACCGGGCCTTCCTGGGCTGCGCGGTGGGGTTCCACGAGGTGACGGGCGATCAGCCAGAGGGCCAGCAGGCCGACCGGCAGGTTGATCAGGAAGATCCAGCGCCAGTCGGCGTAGCCGGCGAGGAGGCCGCCCGCCGCCGGGCCTGCCACGGAGGCCGTGGCCCAGACCGAGGAGAGCTTCGCCTGGATCTTCGGGCGTTCCTTCAGGGGGTACAGGTCCGCCGCGATGGTCTGGATCGTGCCCTGGAGCGCGCCGCCGCCGAGGCCCTGGACGACCCGGAAGGCGATCAGTGAGCCCATGTTCCAGGCCGCCGCGCACAGCAGGGAGCCGACGAGGAAGAGGATCGTTCCGGCGATCAGGACGGGCTTGCGGCCGAAGGTGTCGGAGAGCTTTCCGTAGACCGGCAGGGTGACGGTGACGGCGAGCAGGTAGCCGGAGAAGAGCCAGGAGAAGACGGACAGTCCGCCGAGGTCGCCGACGATCTGCGGTACGGCGGTCGAGACGACGGTGCCGTCGAGCGCGGCCAGCGCCATCCCGAGCATCAGCGCCGCGACGACCGGGCCGCGCCCGCGCGGGGCCGTCGCCGCTGCCGCCGTCTGCCGCGTGGTCGTGCGTGACACCCCGGCCTCCATCCGATGGGTCGTACATCTAGTTACGTCGGACCAGCCTCCCACTCGAACCTCGGGTGGAGAACCCCTAGGGGTCCCTCCCCCGTAGAGGGCAGGGGTCGTTCGTCCCGGCGGAGGAGGAGACCGGGCCCGCCCGTCCTTACCTTGGTCTTACGGAAAACCCCAGGGCGAAGAGTGCGCCAGGCACCAGTGCTCGCCCGCCCCGTTGCTCGCAGACTCGTTCTCGGAGTCCCTCCCCTCCTCTCCCCATCCCATCGGCCCGGGCGACCGCCAGGCACCTGCCCAGACATAGGAGACATACCGTGACTTCGGCTGTGACCATCCCCCAGTACGGGGACGATGAGAAAGGTGCGGCGCGGAGCGCCTCGATGGGGGGCGGTGGTCGGGCGGCGGGCGGGAAGACGGCCGTCGCCGCGCGGGCGCGGCAGGTCGTCAAGGCGTACGGCGCCGGTGAGACGCGGGTCGTCGCCCTCGACCACGTGGACGTGGACATCGCCCGCGGGCGGTTCACCGCGATCATGGGCCCCTCGGGCTCCGGCAAATCGACCCTGATGCACTGCCTCGCCGGGCTCGACACCGTCACCAGCGGCCAGATCTTCCTGGACGAGACCGAGATCACCGGTCTGAAGGACAAGCGGCTCACCCAACTGCGCCGCGACCGGATCGGCTTCATCTTCCAGGCGTTCAACCTGCTGCCGACGCTCAACGCCCTGGAGAACATCACTCTGCCCATGGACATCGCAGGGCGGAAGGCGGACCAGGCCTGGCTCGACCGGGTCGTCTCCACCGTCGGGCTCGCCGACCGGCTGAAGCACCGGCCGACCCAGCTCTCCGGCGGCCAGCAGCAGCGCGTCGCCGTGGCCCGTGCCCTCGCCGCGCGCCCCGAGATCATCTTCGGCGACGAGCCGACCGGCAACCTGGACTCCCGTGCCGGGGCCGAAGTCCTCGGCTTCCTGCGGCAGTCGGTGGACGAGCTGGGCCAGACCATCGTGATGGTCACCCACGACCCGGTGGCCGCCAGCCACGCCGACCGGGTCCTCTACCTCGCGGACGGCCGGATCGTGGACGAGATGCACCGGCCCACCGCCGAGATGGTCCTCGACCGGATGAAGGACTTCGACGCCCGGGGGCGCACGTCATGACCGTGCTCAAGACCTCGCTGCGCAACTTCCTCGCGCACAAGGGCCGCATGGCGCTCTCCGCCGTCGCCGTCCTGCTGTCCGTGGCGTTTGTCAGTGGAACCCTCGTTTTCACGGACACCATGAATGCCACGTTCGACAAGCTCTTCTCGGCGACCGCCGCCGATGTGACCGTCAGTCCGAAGGACGCCGCGACCGGCGACGAGATGCCTCAGTCCGGCCGTCCCGAGACGCTGCCGGCCTCGGCCGTCGGCAAGGTCGCCGCGGCGGAGGGCGTCACCTCCGCCGAGGGCAAGGTCATCTCGCTGAGCGTGACCGTCGCCGACGCGCACAACAACAACCTCGGCTCCTCCACCGGAGCCCCCACCATCGCCGTCAACTGGAGCCCCAGGGAACTGCGTTCCATGGAGATCACCTCCGGTCACGCCCCGCGCGGACCGACCGAGGCGCTCCTGGACGCCGGTACGGCCGAGAAGCACAAGCTGAAGATCGGCGACGAGCTGCGCACGATCGCGGTGACCGGTGACTTCACCACCCGTATCTCCGGCATCGCCTCCTTCAAGGTCACCAACCCCGGCGCCACCGTCGTCTACTTCGACACCGCCACCGCGCAGCGCCAACTCCTCGGCAGGACCGACGCGTTCACCAACATCGAGGTGACGGCCGCGCCCGGCTTCAGCCACGAGCAGGTGAAGAAGAACGTCTCCGCCGCGGTGGGCGGCCAGTACAAGCTGCTCACCCAGGCCGAGTCCGCCGACGAGGGCCGCAAGGACGTCGAGGGCTTCCTCACCCCGATGAAGTACGCGATGCTCGGCTTCGCCGGGATCGCCCTGCTCGTCGGCATCTTCCTGATCGTCAACACCTTCTCCATGCTGGTCGCCCAGCGCACCCGCGAGATCGGCCTGATGCGGGCCATCGGCTCCAGCCGCAGCCAGGTCAACCGCTCGGTGCTCGTCGAGGCGCTGCTGCTCGGTGTCGTCGGCTCGATCACGGGCGTCGCGGCGGGCGTCGGAGTCGCGGTCGGTCTGATGAAGCTGATGTCCGCGATGGGCATGGAGCTGTCCACCGGCGACCTGACGGTGAAGTGGACGACCCCGGCCGTCGGTCTCGTCCTCGGCGTGGTCGTCACCCTCCTCGCCGCGTACATCCCGGCCCGGCGGGCCGGCAAGGTCTCCCCGATGGCCGCCCTGCGCGACGCCGGCACCCCCGCCGACGGCAGGGCCGGGCGGGTCAGGGCCGGGCTCGGCCTGCTGCTCACGGTGGGCGGCGCGGCCGCGCTCTGGGTGTCGACGCGGGCGGAGGAGGCCGGTCCGGGCGCGCTCTGGCTCGGGGTCGGGGTGGTCCTCTCCCTGGTCGGCTTCATCGTCGTCGGGCCGCTGCTCGCGGGCGGGCTCGTCCGGGTCCTCGGCGCCGTCGTCCTGCGGGTCTTCGGCCCGGTGGGGCGGATGGCGGAGCGGAACGCGCTGCGCAACCCGCGCCGTACGGGGGCGACCGGCGCCGCCCTGATGATCGGTCTCGCGCTGGTGGCGTGCCTGTCGGTGGTCGGCTCGTCGATGGTGGCCTCGGCCACCGACGAACTGGACCGTTCGGTGGGCGCGGACTTCATCGTGCAGTCCGCGAACGGGCAGCCGATCGTGCCGCAGGCGCAGGCGGCGCTGGAGAAGACGCCCGGCCTGCGGCACGTGACGGAGTACACCTGGGTCGAGGCGACGATCACCGACCCGAAGGGCAAGCCGGTCGAGAAGGGCCTGGTCGCAGCCGAGCCGAGTTACGCGGAGGACCTGCGGCGCGACACGACGGCCGGTGAGCTGACCGCCGCGTACGGCGCGAACGCGATGTCGGTGGGCAGCGACTACGCCACCGAGCACGGGGTGAAGGTCGGCGACGAGCTGACCGTCGCCTTCAAGGGCGGCGATCGCGCGAAGCTGCGGGTCGCGGCGATCACCTCGGACGAGAACAACGTCGACAAGGGCGTGATGTACACGAACCTGACGACGGCGGAGAAGTACCTGCCGGCCGAGCGGGTGCCGCAGAGCATGATCCTGTTCGCGACGGCGCAGGACGGCAAGGAGACCGAGGCGTACGCGGCGCTGAAGGACGCGCTGGCGGCGTACCCGCAGTACAAGGTGCAGAACCAGGCTGACTACAAGCAGGACCTGAAGGACCAGGTCGGCCAGCTGCTCAACATCGTGTACGGCCTGCTGGCGCTCGCGATCATCGTCGCGGTCCTCGGTGTGGTGAACACGCTGGCGCTCTCGGTGGTCGAGCGGACCCGGGAGATCGGCCTGATGCGGGCGATCGGCCTCTCGCGGCGGCAGCTGCGCCGCATGATCCGCCTGGAGTCGGTGGTCATCGCCCTCTTCGGCGCGCTGCTCGGCCTGGCCCTGGGCATGGGCTGGGGCACCTCGGCCCAGCAGCTCCTCGCCCTGGAGGGCCTGGAGGTCCTGGAGATCCCCTGGCCGACGATCCTGACGGTCTTCGTCGCCTCGGCCTTCGTGGGCCTCTTCGCGGCCCTGGTCCCGGCGTTCCGCGCGGGCCGGATGAACGTCCTGAACGCGATCGCGAGCGAGTAGCGAGCGGTTCGCGAACGGGCGGAGGTACGGGGGTACCTACGGCCCCGGTGGGTATCCGCCGGGGCCGTGAGCCTGTCTGGCGGCGGCGTCGCGCTCAGACGGTGAGCACGGGCACGTCGTACAGCGGGATGTACTTGTCCCGGGTGACGAGGGTCAGCCCCTCGATCTGGGCTTGAGCGCTCCGCTCGGTGGGATCACCTTCGCGATCGGCTCCCCGGACTTGGTAATGATCACCTCGTGGCCGGCAGCGACCAGTTCGAGGATCTTGTCGAAGTGGCTCTCGACCTCGTGCACGTCGTAGAGCAGGGCTGCTTCCAATGGGGCTCCCATGGCTGGGCGGATTGTTCGCCAGGCCAGCGATAGCTGGGTTGGCGCGCGGGATGCCAGTCGCTTCACCCACCCGAGTGAAGGCGATCCCCCGCGCCCGGGTGTCGCCCACGTCGTAGGCTGGGGGAGCCCCCGGACGCTCCGCGTGCCGGGACCACCCGGCCCGTGCGACGTGTCGGGCTGTTCGCGTTGCCCCGCCCTGCCCGCCCCCGTAGTCAACCCGGGATGGAAAGCTCCATGAGCCTGCACGGTCTGCTCGATGTCGTCGTCAAGGACGGCGCCCTCGCCGAAGCGGTCAAGGCCGCCTCCGACGGCCGCCGCACGCACGTGGACCTGGTCGGCCCGCCCGCCGCCCGGCCCTTCGCGGTGGCCGCGCTCGCGCGGGACGCCGGGCGGACCGTGCTCGCCGTCACCGCGACCGGGCGGGAGGCGGAGGACCTGGCCGCCGCCCTGCGCAGCCTCCTCGACCCCGACACGGTCGTCGACTACCCCTCCTGGGAGACCCTCCCGCACGAGCGGCTCTCGCCCCGCTCCGACACCGTCGGCCGCCGCCTCGCCGTGCTTCGCCGCCTCGCTCACCCCTCCGTCGACGACCCGGCCGCAGGCCCCGTCTCCGTCGTCGTCGCCCCCGTGCGCTCCGTGCTCCAGCCGCAGGTCAAGGGCCTCGGCGACCTGGAGCCGGTCGCCCTGCGCACCGGGCAGAGCGCGGACCTGAACGAGATCGTCGAGGGCCTCGCGGCCGCCGCGTACTCCCGTGTCGAGCTGGTCGAGAAGCGCGGCGAGTTCGCCGTGCGCGGCGGCATCCTGGACGTCTTCCCGCCCACCGAGGAGCACCCGCTGCGGATCGAGTTCTGGGGCGACGACGTCGAGGAGATCCGCTACTTCAAGGTCGCCGACCAGCGCTCCCTCGAAGTCGCCGAGCACGGCCTGTGGGCCCCGCCCTGCCGGGAGCTGCTCCTCACCGACGAGGTGAAGGGTCGGGCCGCCGCGCTCGCCGAGGAGCACCCGGAGCTGGGCGAACTGCTCGGCAAGATCGCCGAGGGGATCGCGGTCGAGGGCATGGAGTCCCTCGCGCCCGTCCTCGTCGACGACATGGAGCTGCTCCTCGACGTCATGCCGAAGGGCTCGATGGCCGTCGTGTGCGACCCCGAGCGGGTCCGTACCCGGGCCGCCGACCTCGTCGCCACCAGCCAGGAGTTCCTCCAGGCGTCCTGGGCGGCTACCGCGGGCGGCGGCGAGGCGCCCATCGACGTCGGCGCGGCCTCCCTGTGGGGGATCGCCGACGTCCGCGACCGGGCCCGCGAACTCGACATGATGTGGTGGTCGGTCTCCCCGTTCGCCGCCGATGCGGCGGACCACGACGACGACACCCTCAAGCTCGGCATGCACGCCCCCGAGACCTACCGCGGCGACACCGCCCGCGCGCTCGCCGACACCAAGGGCTGGCTGGCCGACGGCTGGCGCACGGTCTACGTCACCGAGGCGCACGGCCCGGCGACCCGCACCGTCGAGGTCCTCGGCGGCGAGGGCATCGCCGCCCGCCTCGACGCCGACCTCGCGGACGTATCGCCGTCCGTCGTGCACGTGGCGACCGGCTCCATCGACTACGGCTTCGTCGACCCGGCGCTCAAGCTCGCCGTCCTCACCGAGACCGACCTGTCCGGCCAGAAGGCGGCCGGCAAGGACGGCCAGCGGATGCCGGCCAAGCGCCGCAAGACCATCGACCCGCTGACCCTGGAGGTCGGCGACTACATCGTGCACGAGCAGCACGGCGTCGGCCGGTACGTCGAGATGGTCCAGCGGACCGTGCAGGGCGCCACCCGCGAGTACCTCCTCGTCGAGTACGCCCCCGCCAAGCGCGGCCAGCCCGGCGACCGCCTCTACATCCCCACCGACCAGCTGGAGCAGGTCACGAAGTACGTCGGCGGCGAGGCGCCGACCCTGCACCGGCTCGGCGGCGCGGACTGGACGAAGACCAAGGCGCGGGCGAAGAAGGCCGTCAAGGAGATCGCCGCCGACCTGATCAAGCTGTACTCGGCCCGGATGGCGGCCCCCGGCCACGCCTTCGGCCCCGACACCCCCTGGCAGCGCGAGCTGGAGGACGCCTTCCCGTACGCGGAGACGCCCGACCAGCTGTCCACCATCGCCGAGGTGAAGGAGGACATGGAGAAGACGGTCCCGATGGACCGGCTGATCTGCGGCGACGTCGGCTACGGCAAGACGGAGATCGCGGTCCGCGCCGCCTTCAAGGCCGTCCAGGACGGCAAGCAGGTCGCGGTCCTGGTCCCCACCACGCTGCTCGTGCAGCAGCACTTCGGGACGTTCTCCGAGCGGTACGCGCAGTTCCCCGTCGTCACCCGCGCGCTCTCCCGCTTCCAGACGGAGACCGAGTCGAAGGCGACGATGGAGGGGCTGAAGGACGGCTCGGTCGACATCGTCATCGGCACCCACCGGCTCTTCTCCTCCGAGACCAGGTTCAAGGACCTGGGCCTGGTCATCGTCGACGAGGAGCAGCGCTTCGGCGTCGAGCACAAGGAGCAGCTGAAGAAGCTCCGCGCCAACGTAGACGTCCTCACCATGTCCGCCACCCCCATCCCCCGTACGCTCGAAATGGCGGTCACCGGCATCCGCGAGATGTCGACGATCACCACCCCGCCCGAGGAGCGGCACCCGGTCCTCACCTTCGTCGGGCCGTACGAGGAGAAGCAGATCGGCGCGGCCATCCGGCGTGAACTGCTGCGCGAGGGCCAGGTCTTCTACATCCACAACCGGGTCGAGTCCATCGACCGGGCGGCGGCTCGGCTGCGCGAGATCGTCCCCGAGGCGCGGATCGCGACCGCGCACGGGCAGATGAGCGAGAGCGCCCTGGAGCAGGTCGTGGTCGACTTCTGGGAGAAGAAGTTCGACGTGCTGGTGTCGACGACGATCGTCGAGTCCGGCATCGACATCTCCAACGCCAACACCCTGATCGTGGAGCGCGGCGACAACTTCGGCCTCTCGCAGCTGCACCAGCTGCGCGGCCGCGTCGGCCGTGGCCGCGAGCGCGGCTACGCCTACTTCCTGTACCCGCCGGAGAAGCCGCTGACCGAGACCGCGCACGAGCGGCTCGCGACGATCGCCCAGCACACCGAGATGGGCGCGGGCATGTACGTGGCCATGAAGGACCTGGAGATCCGCGGCGCGGGCAACCTGCTGGGCGGCGAGCAGTCCGGTCACATCGCGGGCGTCGGCTTCGACCTGTACGTACGGATGGTGGGCGAGGCGGTCGCCGACTACCGCGCCTCCCTGGAGGGCGGGGTCGAGGAGGAGCCGCCGCTGGAGGTCAAGATCGAGCTGCCGGTCGACGCGCACGTCCCGCACGACTACGCGCCGGGCGAGCGGCTGCGCCTGCAGGCGTACCGGGCCATCGCCTCCGCCAACACGGAGGAGGACATCAAGGCGGTACGGGAGGAACTCACCGACCGCTACGGCAAGTTGCCCGAGCCGGTCGAGAACCTGCTCCTGGTCGCAGGCCTGCGGATGCTGGCCCGCGCCTGTGGGGTCGGTGAGATCGTCCTCCAGGGCCCGAACATCCGCTTCGCGCCGGTGGAGCTGCGGGAGTCGCAGGAGCTGCGGCTCAAGCGCCTCTACCCGCGTACGGTCATCAAGCCGGCCGTCCACCAGATCCTGGTGCCCCGCCCGACCAGCGGGAAGATCGGCGGCAAGCCGGTCGTCGGGCGCGAACTGCTCGCGTGGACCGGCGAGTTCCTCACGACGATCCTGGGGTCGTAGCGTGCGGGTCCGGGGCCGGCCGTGCGGCCGGCCCCGGGTTCCTGGTTCCTACAGCTCGTCGAGGTCCAGCGCCTGCGCCATCGCGCGGTAGCCGGCGTCGCCCGGGTGGAGGTGGTCGCCCGAGTCGTAGGCGGGCAGGATGCGGTCCGGGTCGGCCGGGTCGGCGACCGCGCGGTCGAAGTCGACCACGGCGTCGTACGCGCCCGAGGTGCGCACCCAGTGGTTGAAGGCGTCCCGCTTGGCCTCGACCTCCGGGGTGTCGTAGAAGGAGCCCTTGACCGGGGTCAGGGTGGAGCCGACGACCTTGATGCCCTTGGCGTGGGCCTGCCGGATCAGCTCGCGGTGGCCCGCGATGAGCCGCTCGACGGAGACCTCGGGGGTGGGGGTGGCGAAGTCGCTGGGGAGGCTGCCGCCGAAGTCGTTGATGCCTTCGAGGAGGACGACCGTGCGGACGTTCGGCTCGGTCAGGACGTCCTCCTTGAACCGGGCGATGCCCTTCTCGCCCGCCCAGGTCGTGTCGTTGGTGACCTGGTTGCCGCCGATGCCGTGGTTGAGGACGGAGCGCGGCTTCCCGGCGGCGGCGAAGCGCTCGGCCAGCTCGTCGGGGTAGCGGTTGTCCGCGTCGGGACCGGCGCCGACGCCGTCGGTGATCGAGTCGCCGAAGGTCACGATCCCGTCCCGGCGCGGGGCCTTCCCGCCGGTCACCTCGACACCCGAGAGGTAGTACCAGGACGAGCTGGTCTCCGTGAACGCCGTCCCGGCGCGGTCGGAGCGGTGGTCCCCGTCGGCGCGGTAGCTGGTGGCGGAGGCGAAGTGGTGGAAGGTGGCGGGGCCGGTGGGCGCGGCCAGGTAGAGGGTGACGGTCACCGACTCCAGCGCCTGGACCGTGAACGGCACGCCGTCGCTGTACGCGGTCCCGCCGGCCGGGATCGTCAGCGAGCGGCCCTTGCCGAAGGTCAGCTGCCGTACCGAACCGGGCTTCACGGAGGCGCCCTTGTCGGTACGGGCGACGGTCGCGCCGGTGATCCGCAGCGGGGTGGTGCCGTACCGGTTGGACAGCTCGATCCTGGCCTTGGTGCCGCCGGTGGTGACCCGGACGACCTGACGGACGGTCTGGTTCGAGAAGCCCTCCGTGGCCCAGTTGGGACCGAAGGGTGCGGCCGGGGCCTGCGGCGAGGTGGCCCAGGCGCCGCGCCACTGCGATCCGCCGTGCCGGTGCTCGGTGGCCGTGGCGGTGCCGGCGAGGGGGAGCGCGGTCAGGGCGGCGGTCAGCGCGGCGGCGGTCAGGGTGGCAACGGCGGTGCGGCGTATGGGCGTTGTGAAAGGCGTGATCGTCGTCATGCACGTGATCAAGCGGAGTTCGGCTCCGCTTATTCCCCGTCACGGGGTGTGCGTCGACTGTGTGTCAGATGGCGGACGCGCGGTGGGCGCCGGCCGCCAGGCGTGCGCCGGCCGCCGGGCGTGCGCCGGCCGCCGGGCGTGCGCCGGCCGCCGGGCGCGCGTCCCGATGTCCGCCCCGATGTCCGCCCGGACGTGCGTCGGGCGCGGGGGGGGGGGGGGGGGGGGCCCCCCCCCCCGCCCCCCCCCGGCCCGGGGAGCCCGCGGGGGCCCCGCGGGGGGGGGGGGGGGGCCCCGCGGGGTGGGTGGTAACCGCCGCCGCCGGGTGGGC
>NZ_JBIBWQ010000014.1:0-136971 GCF_043081505.1 Streptomyces sp. NPDC014870 | reverse complement strand
CGCTCCGCTCTCCCGCGCCGCCTGTTCGGTTGGGTTTTTTTTTTTGTTCGTTGCGGTGTCGGGGGTGCGCGCTTGGGGGGGGTGGGGCCCCCCCCCCCCCGCCCCCCGGGGGGGGGGGGGGGGGGGGGGGGGGGGGGGGGCCCCCCCCCGCGGCCGGAAGCCGAGGGACGGAGAAGCCGTCGGGTCAGCTCGGGGGCTGGTCCTGTCCGCGCTGCTTGTCGATGTACTCCTGCGCCTTCTGCTGCGCCTGGTCGACCTGGCGCGCGTGCTTGCCGCCGGTCTTCTGGTCGACCGCGTCGCCGGCCTTCTCGACGCCCATCTTGGCCTTGTCTCCGTGCTGGCCCATCATGCCCTTGAGCTTGTCCATGATCCCCATGGTGTACGACTCCTTCAGAAGGGGATGTACGGCTCATTCGACGCTACGTGCCCGGTGTCGATTCCGCGCGTCGAGCGCCGAATGGTCTGGACCACGCGGCGGCCTGGCTAGGATCCCCGCGTGACCGGCTACCTCAGGACCTCCGCCCTCGCCGCCGCCCTCGCGGCCACCGTCCTCATAACCTCCGGCTGTACGGAGAGCCCGGGCGGCTCCCCGTCCGGAGGCGCTTCCGGCGCCCCGGGCGCGGGTGGCTCCGCGCTCCTCGCCGTCGACGCGCTCACGGTGAAGGGCCGGGCGCCGAAGACCGGCTACGAGCGGGAGAAGTTCGGCCGTGCCTGGGCCGACGTCGACGGCAACGGCTGCGGGACCCGCGACGACATCCTCAAGCGCGACCTCACGGACGTCCGCTTCAGGGACGGCCGCTGCACGGTCGCCTCCGGCGTCCTCGCCCACGACCCGTACACCGGGAACCGCATCGACTTCGTCCGGGGCCGCAGCAAGGTCGACATCGACCATGTCGTCGCGCTCTCCGACGCCTGGCAGAAGGGCGCGCAGAAGTGGGACGCGCAGAAGCGGCGCCGCTTCGCCAACGACCTTATGTTGGCGGCATAGATGTCTCACGGTGACGTGTCTCAGGGGCGGGGTGGCTGCGTGTCCAAACGGTGTCTCACGAGCGACGTGCTGCGTGCCGGTGCTGCACTGGCTGTCGGGATGTTCCTGGCGGGCTGTACGGGAAGCGGACTGTCCGGCGAGAGTGGTTCATCAGGCGGTGACTCGTCCGCCAAGTACGGAGCCAGCCCTTTGGCCGCCCCTGACGGAACGAAGCCCGGGCTTGCCCCGATCGCGTCCGAGAAGGACGAGACGACAGCGCGTGAGCTGATCTTCAAGCTGTCGACCAAGGGGCGAGGGCCGAAGACCGGATACGACCGGGACGAGTTCGGCTACGCGTGGATGGACACGGCGGACGGTGTGCCACTGGCCCGGAACGGCTGTGACACGCGGAATGACTTGCTGAAGCTGCACGGGCAGAACGTTCGGTTCCGCGACGGCTCCGACTGCGTGGTCGTCTCGATGGACCTGTACGACCCGTACACCGGCAAGGACATCGACTGGAAGAAGGCGAAGGCCGCCGAAGTGCAGATAGACCATGTAGTGCCGTTGTCGTACGCCTGGCAGATGGGCGCCGCTCGCTGGAGCAAGGAGAAGCGGCAGCGGCTGGCCAACGACGTGCTGAACCTCCTGCCGGTCTCGGGATCCACGAACTCTGCCAAGCGCGACTCGGGGCCGGCGTCCTGGCTGCCGCCGAACAAGGCGATCCGGTGCTCTTATGCGGTGCGGTTCGCACAGGTCGCGGAAAAGTATGAGCTCCTAGTGACGGCCTCGGACAAGGAAATGATGCTCAAGCAGTGCGGGGACTGAGAGCACCTCGATGACCTGGGGAAATGCCGTCGCCTTTGCGCTGAGGGACGCCTATGCTCCGTTGCCGTGGCTGATCGCATACAGAAGATCGTGAAGGAACTGCCGGCCCTGAAGAGTGTTACCGACGTCTGGAAGGTGGCCGACCGTCGTCTGGCACAAGGGGACGCTGCCTTCGTCGCGGACCTCGGCATCGCGCTCGCCGGGGCGTATGGCTCCGAGCCCAGGCCGATCTGGCAGTACGGGAGCGTCTTCGACCACCTGCTCCGGCTTCTGGCCACCAATCCCGGCCCCGGGAACGTGGTTCAGGCGCTGCGGCTGGTCTCCTCGACGGAAGTCGCCCAAAGGGAGTTGGATCACTACACGGCATCCTTGCTGGCGTCCGGTCATCCCGCAGAGGAACTCGCCGCGGCGTTCACCGGGAACGCCTCTGAGGAGCTGCGTGCCTGCCTGGTCCATGAGCTCGTGCTCAGGGGCGTCGCAGTCACGGAGACGCCGGGGATCGCAGGGTGGGCGACATCGCCACACTGGAAGCACCATCCTCTGGGTTGGCTGCCCTTGGCGCTGTCAGACGTGGAGGGACAGCCGGATCTGCCGAGCTACAGCACCCGGGGCAGCAGCCACTCGATGCCGTACGGCCCGTCGGAGAACGTTCGTGTGGCGGTCGAACGCGGGGCACACGTGCCGTCGGCCGAGGAGACGACGACCCCTGCCGTTGCCAAGCGCATCAGCGCGGCCGTGGCGAACTGGGCCGAGGAGTCGAACGGACGAATCGAGGCACGAGTCTTCGGCCTGGCAGCTCCTCTGGACGCCGAATCGGTGCCGAGTGTGTTGCTGACGCTGGAGCTGCAGTGCTTGAAGGACGCGGGGAGGAAGACCGCCTTCTCGGTCGTGGCCTGTCCACCGGACCAGGCATGGCGGGTGCTCTTCGCCGCCGCGTCCTCGGGAGGGGCCTACAACTCCGGTGCTCGCGGTGCCTACGGCCGACTGGCCGCGTGGCAGTCCCTGGCCTGCCTCGCCGGGGCCGCGGAGGGTGTCCCTGCTGAGGCGGTCGAAGCACGTGCACGAGAGTGTGCCTGGTACGGCTTCGACGCCGCCACCAAGTGGTTCGAGCGCGTGGCCTGGGACATCGGCCTTGCCTCGGTCTCTCCAGAAGGCCGACGGCTGGCGGTGCTGGCCGCGACGGACACCGACTGAGCACCGTCCTGCATGCTGCTTGCGACTGAGGGAGTCAGGTGGCCGGTTCCTGCGATCGCCTCAGTTGTTTGACCACGTCTTTCCGGCCTCCGTCGAGTTGAGCCTGAAGTCGCCGGGTGTCCGCCTCCAACTCCGCGTTCCTGAGGGCCAGGACCTGGATCTGGTTTGCGTACGCCGCGACGGTGGCACGCAGTTCTCTGATCTCGTCCGCCTTCTCCTTCCGGAGTTCCCGATCGGACTGTTTCAGGCGTGTGATCTCCTGCCTGAGCTCGTCGGACTCCGGACGTCTGGCCTCGGGAGAGCCGAGAATCCCCTTGATCACCGGGGCGACGGGAGAGCGGTAGTACGAGGCTCGGGAGACACCGGCCTCGGCGCAGATGTTCACCGCCGACGTGCGGCCGTCCGTGATCTCGGGGCGGCCGAGCATGAGCTGCTCGAAGGCGCGCATGATCTTGTGGTCGATGTCGGTCAGCCCGGAGTTCTCCCGGGCCAAGCGGGCGAAGGCAGTGCGGACGGTCAGGAGGGTCTCGTTCGTGGAATCCGTCATCGGCGGGTGTCCTCGTGGTTGATCTCGGCGATCAAGTGGGTGAGCGTGGCCAAGTGCTCGGTGATGGCCAGCTGCTGGAGTCGCGGGAGGCCGGTTGCCTCGCCCAGTTCGGCTTGTGCCATGTCGTGTGCGCGCTCCAGGCGCGGCAGATGGACGGCGGAGCGACGCGAGTTGGGGCAGCGCATGCACATGTCGAGCATGGGGACGGGGCGTCCCAGGGGCTTGGCCCGCTTGCGGCACACGGCTGTCTCCGCCTGGTAGAAGCAGTCGTTGAGTACGCCCGGGTGCAGGGTCTTGGTCAGGTGATGCAGCAGTGTCCTCAGCCGGGACGGGCTGGCCACCGCGCCCGGCAGGTCACCGAGTTCACGGCGGATGCGGTCGAATTCGGCCTCGATGCGCTGAGCGGCACCACCTGCGGAACGACCGCCCTCGTTCCAGTCGTGGTAGAGGTCCTCGACGTAGTCGAGCTTGGCGACGGCTTCCTCGGCGGCCACCTCGTCGGCGAAGCCGGAGGCGGAGGTCCCCGCGTATCCCTCGAACATGGTGATCGCGGCGTGCTTGTATTGGCGGGCGCCCGCGACCACGCCGAAGGGCTGGTGGGCGATGTGCCAGGCGAGGCTGCGCCGGAACTGCCTGGTGTCGAAGGCCCAGGGAAGCGCCGTGGGCTCTGGCGCGTCTTCCTCGGCCTCGTCTTCCTCGTCCGGTGAGTGCACGTCCGGGGGCGTTGTCGTCAGCGGGATATAGAGCTCATCCGCCGTGCTGAACAGATCGTTGAGGTGGTTGCGGAAGGCTCTGATGCGCTGGGGCATGTTGCTGAGGAGCACGTATCCGTTGCGGCCACCGCCGTCGTAGCCGAAGAGGTGACCGGGGTCGTCGTTGATCTCCTTGAGCACGGCAACGGCGCGGTGTACGACGTCCAGGACGACCCACTCGGCTTCGTCTCCGCTGAGCTTGCGGTCCTTCCCCTTGTAGACCCGTCCGCGGAGTCTGTACCGGGGCCGCCCGTCGGCACCGGTCTCGGTAGTGGCGCAGTCGCGGTCCAGCTCACGCACTTCCACGTCCCGCATTCCCGACAGGTAGGCAATGACGATCCAGCACGCCGTGCGCAGGAAGGACAGCTCGTTGGCCAACGTGACGGGGCTCAGCGGCGGGCGCCACGGCCTGCCGGTGGTCGGCCACTCGGACATCGGAGTGTCCAACCCGCCTTCCTCGTAGCCGATGTCCTTGCCGGCCTCGGCCATCAGCGGTCGCAGGTGTGCGGCGTTCCCGCAGCCGGCCAGGAGAGAGACGAGGCGGTGATTCGGGCTCTGCGGTACGCCGTCGACGGTGACGGTGTTGGGCACGGTGTGCACGGTCTCGAGGGGGAGCGCGGGGATGCCCCGGCCGGCCGCGCGGCGTTCGGCGATGAAGGCCAGAACCCGTTCGCGTGCCTGGCCGTGGCCGAGGTTCCGGCCCTTGCGTGCTGCTTCGAGCGTGGCAATCTCCCGCTGGGCGGCGAGAATGTCGCCGCTGGCCTTCTCCACGTAGAAGACCGCTGCCCGCAGCAGCGGCGCGAGGACCTCCTCTGGGATGCGTGGGGTGGCGTTCTCTCCCTTGACCCGCCGCACCCCGGCGACGGCATAGGCGCTGCGGCCGTTCCAGGGCAGGACGTTCAGCCGGTCCTGGGACAGGAACGGCCCGTGCGCCGCGAGGTGTTTGAGAAGTGTGATGTTGCGGACGGCATTGCCCGGGCTGGGCTTCCACCTCGTCAACACGGCGTCCAGGTGCATACGGCCAACAGCGGACAACCGTGGGGCGCCCACCTCCCGCAGGTCCTTCATCACGGCGATGAAGACGCGCAGCTCTCCGGCCGCTGCCGTGGCCTTCATGGGGCCGAGGCCCAGGGAGCCCCGGTGGAGGCGGGAGGCGACGTACTCCTTCGCTGTGCGCCGTGTCACCGCATCGCCGATCTGCGCGAAGTCGAGCCGCCACGTCCGCCAGGTGCGGGGCAGCACGCACCGCAGGTCCCAGACGTCCTCGGACAGGAGCGGACCCCGGCTCGGCAGGCCCAGCGTGAGCCGCTCCGGGAGCACGTACTCCAAGGCCGAGGGCAGGTCGTGATCACCGGTTCGTTGCTTGGGGACGGCAGTCATGCGATGACCTCCAGGAACGACGCGGGCAGCAGCAGGTGATCGCCGCCGCCCTCGGCGATGACCTGCGCCGTGGCGATCTGGCGCGTGCTGAATCGGGCGCGGACACCGTGGACGATGCGATCCCACGCGAGGCCGAACCGCGCGGTCCACTCAGCAGCCGGATACTCCTCGCGCTGCCGCTCCAGGAAGTCCAGAAAGGACAGCAGGCTAGGCAGGTGGCGGCTGGTGAACACCGCGTTCGGGCATTCCAGGCAGCCCCAGGCCGGGACGGGGCAGGCAGCACCAGGCTTGCGCGCGAACGGTGAGGCGAAAAAGTCGCGGCAGGAGGCGAGCCATACGTCCTGCTCGCCGGAGAGCGCCGACTCGATCTCGCGCGCGGTCAGTGAGGCCTGGCCGTCGTCGAGCCGTGCGCCGTCGTCCGACAGCACTACAGGTGGTGAAAGCGCCGCACCGAGCGCCTGCTCAAGGCCCGCCTCCACTGCCTGCTCGTGGGTTTCCTCGTGCGCGCCGATGTCCGCGTAGTGCTTCGCTGCGACCGGCCGGGTGTGGCCGGAGGCGAAGTCCTCAAGGACCCCGCCGGCTCGCAGGTACTGACGGGACTTGACGGTCTTGCGTACCCGCCGCAGGTCCAGGGCGACCGGCCCGCCGTCACGGTCGGTGAGGCGGTCGAGCCCACGCTCGTACATCCACTGCCGGCTCACGGCCGACCCCTGGGGACCGTCGAAGGGTGCCCGGGCCTGCCCGTGACGACCGACGTCGCACCACAGTGCGTCGCTGTCGATCAGCTCGCGGGTGCGTTTCGTCAGGCGCAGGGCCAGCCGGATCACGCCACCGGGGAAGCGCAGCGATCCGCCATCGGTGACCCTGACCGTCTTGTGCGTGGAACCCGGGGCGCGCTTCTTGATGTAGGCGATGCTGACGTAGCCGCGTGCCGGACTCGCCAGGCAGTCGGAGCGCAGCTGCCGGATGCACTCGGGTTCCATGCCCGTCTGACAGGCGAGAAGGAGCAGGAAGGGCACCAGATCCTTAGCGGTGAGGTGGAGACGACCGTTGAGTTCCTCTCTTCCGCCCAAGGGGCGCAGGACCTTGTACGAGGCGTCGTCGACGGTCAGCGGGCCGTGGTGTGCGATGTACCAGAGGATGTTCTCCAGCCGATCCCACCCGTGTTGGCGCGGGTCGCGGCCCGTGGCCGCCAGATTCTCGCCCTCCAGGATTCGGTCACGGATGCGGGCGACATCGTCCCGGGCGGCGTTCTCCAACGCGTCGAGCACCGGGAACGGGTACGCGTCGAGGGGCTTCGACGCCCGATGGGCCGCCGCCGACGTGAAGCCCAGGCGGGCGTGGAAGGCGGCCCCGAAGGCGTCGTGGTGCGCCTCGTGCACCAGCTTCAGAAGCCGCACGAGGTACGTCATGGTGAGGTACGGCTCCTTGCTCGTCCCTCCGTACTGAGCGATCAGACGCGTCTCGAACGCGTCCAGTAGATCGGGCTCCAGGTCGCTGAGACGCAGGTCGGAGGCGGAGTCCGGTAGGACAGCGGCCGTGAACTCGACGAACTCCCGGATGCGTTTGACGACATAGCGGACGCCATTGCGGTCACGCAGGGTGCCGGGAGCGCTGATGACTTCGGCGAGTGCGGTGGCGAGGGCGCGGGTGAGACGGGGACACGGGAGCCCTGACAGGTCGATGCTTTCGGGACTCCCGTTGAGATCCACGGTGAAGATCACGGGGCCGATCGTCGGCACGGGCTCGGCCGCGGTGGGGGTCTCGACAGCGGCAGGGAAGCGGACGCGGCGCGGGCTCACCGGTCCTCCTCCGCATCCAAGGGGATCCGCTCGAAGGCGGCGGCCTGTTCGTCCCAGTCGCCGAGAGCGGCGAGGACGATCTCCTGGGCCTCGTCCAGGACGTCGAGGTACGTGTAGACGGTCGCCTCGTGGCGATGGCCGAGCAGGAGTTGGAGCTTGCGCAGGGGGTTGCCGATGAGCAGGCGCTTCACTTCCGCGTGGGTGAACCGGCGGTCCTCACGCATGCCGAGTGCCCGGACGGTCTGTCGCAGCAGCAGGCCGAGCATGTGCACCGCGAACGTGTGCCGCAGGGTGTGCGGGTGGACGTCGAAATCGATCCCGAAGGCGGCACACCGCTCGTTCGCCCGCTGGAAGACCGACTGCCAGGTACTGCGCCGCAGCGGCAGTCCGTTCTCACCGAGCCACAGACACAGGGGACCGACCGTGCTTCCTCGGCTGTTGACCTGGACGAGTCGTGCCCGGTCCGCCGCACCGATGCGCGAGTACGACCAGCTCGTTCCGTTCTCGACCACCAGCGCGTGCCGGCTCACCCGGCGTACCGGCAGTCGGTCCGCATCCGTTTCGTACACGCCTCGGACGCGCCGCCGCTGCACCAGCTCGTCACGCTCCATACCGACGTAGTGGTGCAGGTCGCGGGCCACCCGGGGGCGGACGTACACCGTGCGTGTCCTGCCGCGCTTGGCTACGGCGGCCGAGACGGTGATGTCGCCGATCAGGCGTCTGCCGGTCACCGGTGGCAGCTCCGTCGTCAGCAGGCTCGCGGCCTCGCCCAGCCGCATGCCGGTGCAGACCAGGAGGTCGGCGAAGAGAGCGTTGCGTTCGCCGTTGCGCCCGCGCCACTTGGCGTCCGGAGAGCCGTCCGGCAACAGCCCGCGCAGCCCGACGTCCCGCCAGAGCATGAAGTCCTCGTGTGAGAGGAACCGGATCGGCTGCCGGGGCACCTCGGGCTCGGCGTCGGCGTTGACCCGTACGCGCTTCGGCCCCTGAGGGGACACCACGGTCTTGTCGACGTACCGGAACGGCTCGGCGGGCAGCAGTTCCTCGTACAGCGACCACTGCACCCACTTGTCGAGTGCGGCGACTGAGCGGTTCCAGGTCGCCACCGAGACGCTGCCCGGTCCGTCGCCGTGAAGGCGTACGGCCTTGTAGGCGCGGAGGTCGGCACCGTTCGTGTCCCAGATGGACTTGCCGCCCCGGGACTCGTGCAGGAAGCGGCAGTAGAGCATGACGTCGGTGCTGTAGGCGATGCGGCTGTTCTCCGATCGCACGCCCCAGTTCTCCAGGTCGCGCAGGAAGCGGTTCAGGTGGTGGTCGTAGCCGCCGTCCGGTCCGAGGATGAAAGGTCTGCCCTCGTTGGCTCCGGCTCGCTGAAGGACCGCGCCCCCGTCGAAGCGAAGTGGGTCGATGGGTGGCGCCCCGAGCGCCGTCCGGTGCAGTAGCACCGGCGTCCCGGCACTGGCATCCGCCTCTTCCAACTCCATCACGCGCGAGCCACCCTCCCCGGTGTGAGACAAGCTGTACGCGCACATAACGGAGAGGTCGGTGAGACAGTTACGGGTGCCGACATAAACGACCCGCTCAACCTGCTCGCCGTCGACTCCGCCACCAACCGGCGCAAGTCCGACGGCGACGCGGCGACCTGGCTGCCGCCGAACAAGGAGTACCGCTGCGCGTACGTGGCGGCGCAGGTCGCGGTGAAGAAGAAGTACGGGGTCTGGGTCACCCGGGGCGAGCAGGAGGCGATGAAGAAGGTGCTCGGCCGCTGCCCGGACCAGAAGCTGCCGTAAATCGTTTCCTCACCTGCGCGAACGGTCGTTAGCCTCCGCCCCATGGAACTGACGATCACGACCCTCGCCGAGCGCCCCGAACTCCAGGGCGCGCTGTGGGCGATGAAGGACCTCTGGCCGGAGTTCACGGTCAACGATCCGGTGGGCTGGTCCCACTACGGCCGGATCGTCGCCGAACTGCCGGAGTACGTCCTCGTCGCCACCGACGCCGAGGGCAAGGTCGTCGCCCGCGCGCTGAGCGTCCCCTTCCAGCTCCGGGCCGAGGGGCGCGGCGAGCTGCCGGCCACGGGCTGGGACCAGGTCCTGATGTGGGCGTTCTCCGACCGGCGGCACGGCCGCGCCCCCGACACGGTGAGCGCGATCGAGGTCACGGTCGACACGAGCGCGCTCGGGCAGGGGCTCTCGGGGCGGATGCTGGGCGCGATGCGGGACAACGCCCGGCGCCTGGGCTTCGCCGAGGTCGTCGCCCCGGTCCGGCCGAACGGCAAGCACCTGGAGGCCACGTCCTCCATCCACGAGTACGCCTTCCGTACGCGGGAGTCGGACGGGCTGCCCCATGACCCGTGGCTGCGGGTCCATGTCCGGGCGGGCGGCACGGTGGAGGCGGTCTGCCCGGCCTCGATGACCGTCGCGGCCTCCGTGGAGCAGTGGCGCGCCTGGACCGGGCTGCCCTTCGACACGGACGGGCCGGTCGAGGTGACCGGCGCGCTGGTGCCGGTGCACTGCGAGGCCTCGCGCGGCTACGCGGTCTACGTCGAGCCGAACATATGGGTCCGGCACAGCCTGTGAACGCGACCGCCCGCGTGTGAACAGGGCTCTCGTGCGAGAAGGGTGTGAGGGCCACTCCCCAGCGGCGGCCCTCACACCCTTCTCGCACGTTCCGCGCTCGCCCGGTCCCGCGCCCGGTCCCTCGCGCGTCAGCCGAGCTTCTTCTCGTCGATGACGTCCTTGGCCGCAGGCACCTTCGCCTGGACCGGCTTGCCGTAGTCCGTGAACGTCATCGTCCCCGGCTCCTCGCCGCCCGCCGCGACGACCTTCAGGATGACCGGCTCGCCCTCCGTCGCCACGTAGACCGTCGTCGTCTCGCCGCCGGACTTCTCGGTGAGCGTCAGCGCCTTCTTGCCGCCGACGGTGGTCTCCTTGCCCTTGACCGCGAAGTTGATCCCCTCCTCGAAGTCGCCGAGGAGCGCCTTCAGATCGCACAGTTCGAGGTTGTCCTTGGCGTCCGGGTCGGTCACCGGGGTCTTCACCCAGCGGCCCTTGAGCTCCTTGAGGATCGCCTCCTGGACCTCGGCCGGCTCGCCCTTCGCCTGCGCCTTCAGGAACGCCTCGTCGAAGCGGAGGTAGACGTCCTTGTCGTCGGCCTTGATCAGCTCGGCCGTGCCCGTCGTGTCCACGGACAGGGTGCCGGCGCACTTTCCGGTGGTGTCCATCGCCAGGTAGGCCTTCATCGGCCCGTCCGTGGTCTTGGCGGCGAGGTCGAGGGTCAGCGAGTCGGCCTTCTTGGTCGCGGCGATCGCCTTGTTGGCGATCTGCGGTCCGGTGAGGTCCCCGAACGGCCCGGCGGGCGCCTTCGCCTCGCCGGAGGTGGGCCCGCAGGCGGTGGCGCCGAGCGCGACGGCTGCGCAGAGCGCGGAGACGAGGGCCGCGCGGCGGGCGCGTCGGGTGCGGGGGTGGCGGGCGGCAGACATGGTGGGTTCTCCGGGGGTGGGAGCGGCGGTTACGGGCTTACGGGGTGGTGGGGGAGGGGCCGGGGGAGGCCAGGGGATCAGCCGATCTTCAGCTCCCACTGGGAGGCCTCGTGGTCCAGGCCGGGGCTGACCTCGACGGAGAGGGTCTTCGCGTCCTTCGGGGCTTCGAAGGCGTAGACGACCGTGGACTTCTTGCCGGGCAGGACGGTGCCGCTGAAGCCGGTGCCGACCTTGTCGTCGAAGACCTGCTCGGCGGTCACGCCGTCCTTGCCGGCGCGGGCGGACAGCGTCGCGAGCGTGGCGTCGAACTTGCCCTTGCCGCTGTTCTCGATGACGACGGTCACCTGATACGCCTTGTTGCCCTCGGCGAGCTGGTCGGTCTTGTACGGCTTCGCCTCGGACACCGAGACCTTCAGGTCCTCGTACTCCGCCGTGTCGCCGGCCGCGAGGCCCTTGGCGATGTTCTTGCCGGCGTCGCCCTTGCCCGCGTCGCCCTTGCCGGTACCGCTCGACGGGTCCTTCGGGGCGGCGGCGTCGACCTCCTTCTTGATCTCGTCGACGGCGTCGCTGACGGCCGTGAACGTGATCACCGCGCCGACCACCGAGAGGATCAGGGCCGCGAGGCCGAGGACCGCGCCGGTCGTCGTCACGCCCTTGTTGTTCGCCAGGCCGCGCTTGACGCGGCCTCTGCCCACCAGGCCCAGGATCAGCGCGATGAGGCCGAGGATGCCGGCCAGCCAGAAGAGGAGTGGGATGAGGCCCGAGACCGTACCGATGATGCCGAGGGTCAGAGCCGCGGTGCCGAGCCCGTTGCGCATTGCGACGTGGGGCGCCTGCGGGATCTGGGTGTCGTACGACATGGGTGTCCTCCAGGACATGACGTGACGTGACATGACGAGTCGGTGGTGAGCGAGGCCCCACCGGATTCCCGTGGAGCGATGACCCAATAAGACCAGAGCCTGTGAACCGAGTCAACACGGTTCACAGGATTCATGTCGACTCACACTGTGAAGCGGTGGGTCTTGCGCCCATCGGTAAGATCGGGGCTCACAACAGGGGTCCGCGGGGTACGCAGGGACAACGCGCGGAAACGCACAGGAGGCGCCAGGTGCCGGAGCACGCAGCAGAGGTGACCGCCGCCGGGATCGCCCGGCTCGCCGGGGTCGGCCGGGCCGCCGTGAGCAACTGGCGGCGCCGCCACGCCGACTTCCCCCGCCCCGTGGGCGGCACGGAGACCAGCCCCTCCTTCGCGCTCGCCGACGTCGAACGGTGGCTGCGCGCCCAGGGCAAGCTCGCCGAGGTGCCGCTCCGCGAGCGCGTCTGGCAGCAGGTGGCCGGCCACCCGGCGGGCGCCGTCACCGCGCTCGCCCACGCGGGCTGCGTCCTGCTGCTCGTACGGGACCGCTCCAGCGCCTGGCCGAAGCTCGCCGCCGTCTCCGACGAACGGCTCGCGGAGACCCTGCCGGTCGCCCTGGAGGAGGTACTCACCGAACGCCTCGGCCTGGAGAGGCCCGTGCTCGCCCCGAGCCCGGCCGAACTGGGGCCTTCTGTCCCCCTGTTGCGCGGGGCCGCCGAACTCGCCGCCGAGACGGGCGCCCGGCAGGCCTTCGAGTTCCTGCTCGGACGGCACCTCGACGCCAACCCGCGCCAGTACACGCTCACCCCGGCAGGGCCCGCCGCCCTGATGGCCGCCCTCGCCGCCCCGGCCGCGGGCCCCCGCCCCACCGTCCTCGACCCGGCCTCCGGCACCGGCACGCTGCTCCGCGCCGTGGAGCAGCCGGGCGCCCTGCACGGCCAGGACGCCGATCCGGAGCTGGCCGCGCTGACCGCCCTGCGGCTCGCCCTCGCCTGCGACGCCGACATCCGCGTACGGACCGGCGACAGCCTGCGCGCCGACGCCTTCGCGCAGCTGGCTGCGGACACCGTGCTCTGCCACCCGCCGTTCAACGAGCGCAACTGGGGCCACGACGAACTGGCCTACGACCCGCGCTGGGAGTACGGCTTCCCGGCCCGTACGGAGTCCGAGCTGGCCTGGGTCCAGCACGCCCTGGCCCGGCTCCGCCCCGGCGGCACCGCCGTCCTCCTCATGCCGCCCGCCGCCGCCTCCCGCCGCTCCGGACGCCGCATCCGCGCCGACCTCCTGCGCAGGGGCGCCCTGCGGGCCGTCGTCGCCCTGCCCGCAGGGGCCGCCCCGCCGTACGGCATCCCGCTCCACCTCTGGGTGCTCCGCAAGCCGGCCGTCGGCGTCACCCCCTCACCGGAGCTGCTGCTCGTCGACACCACCGCCGACCACCTGGCAGGCGCCGGCCGCGACAAGCTCGACTGGCAGGCCGTCCACACCGCCGTCCTCGACGCCTGGCTGCCCTTCGACAAGCACGGCACGGTCACCGAGACCCCGGGCGCGAGCCGCTCCGTGCCCGTCATCGAACTCCTCGACGACGACGTCGACCTGGCGCCCGCCCGCCATCTGCCGCCGCCCGCGGCGGGCGGCGGCGCCGCCGAACTCCTCGCGGTGCGGGACCGGCTGGCCGAGACCCTCGGCCGTACGGTCGCGCTCACCCCGCCGCCCGCGCTGCCCGCCGACGCCGCGACGCGCGCGGGCGACCCGGCGGCCGCCGCCGCCCGGCCCACCGGTGTCACCGTCGGCGAACTGGCCCGCACGGGCGCGCTCGAACTGCGCGCGGGCGGCACGGGCACGAGCGCGTTCGCCGGTGGCACCGGCGCCCCGCCCCGGGTCCTCACCGAGAACGACGTCTTCGCCGCCCAGCCGCCCTCCGGCACCCTGCCCGACGGCGCCCCCGAGGAGCCCGTCCTGCTCGCCCCCGGCGACGTGGTCGTCCCCGTCCTCGGCGGCGGCTCGCTCGCCCGGGTCGTCGACTCCGCGACCGCGGGCGCCGCGCTCGGCCGCAACCTCCAGCTCCTGCGCCCCGACCCGGCCGCCCTCGACCCCTGGTTCCTGGCCGGCTTCCTGCGCGGCACCACCAACACCCGCCAGGCCAGCAGCTACGCCTCCACCGCCACCCGCCTCGACGTCCGCCGCCTCCAGCTCCCGCGGCTCCCGCTCGCCGAACAGCGGCGGTACGGCGAGCGCTTCCGCGCCCTCGCCGAGTTCGAGGACGCCCTGCGCCTCGCGGGCAGGCTCGGCGAGCAGCTGGTCCAGGGGCTCTACGACGGCCTCGCGGACGGCACGGTGGCGCCCTGAACGGATCGGTCCGGCAACGGTTCGGCCCAACCCCGGAGACGTTGTCGTCGTCGGTGTATACGCTCGTCCCTGCAACCGAACCGAATGCCCAGGAGCAGGAATGTACGGCCACGGCTATGCGCCACCGCCTCCGTCACCGCAGCGTGCCATTCCGGCGTCGGTGATCGTGCTCCGCGTGCTGTTCGCGCTGCTGCCGCTGTTCAGCATCGGGTTCCTGACCTGGGCGACGATGATCCGGCTCGCCGTGGTCACCAGGCGCGCGTACGACTGGGTGCTCTGCGGGGTCTCCGCGGCCGTGATGATCACCGGCCTCGTCCTCCTGCCGGACGACGTGGAGACCACGCAGGCGGACGTCGCGATGAGCATCGTCCTCCTCAACGCGCTGGGCTTCGCCGTCTACTTCCTGGTCGCCGACATCAAGCACGACAAGGTCCGCCTCGGTCTCGTGGCGCCCGCGCGGCCCGCCGCCGCCCCGTTCAACCCGTACGCGTCGACGGTCCCGCGCCACCAGGCCGGTTACGTCCCCCCGGCCCAGCAGCAGCCGCAGCCCCAGATCCAGCCGCAGCAGCAGCCGCAGATCCAGCCCCAGCCCCAGGCCCAGCCGGTGGTTCCGCCGCAGCCGGCCGCGCCGCCCTCCAACCCCCGCATCGACCAGGTGCGGGCCGAGCTGGACGAGCTGAGCAACCTCCTCCGCAAGGACGAGGGCGATAAGTGAACGGACGCGTCATCGGCGGCCGGTACGAACTCTCCACCGTCATCGGCCAGGGCGGCATGGGCCAGGTCTGGACGGCGTACGACGGGCGGCTCGACCGCCGGGTCGCCGTCAAGCTGCTCCGCCCGGCCACCATGACAGGACCCGCGACCGCCGCCGAGGAGCTGCGGCGCCGCTTCGTGCGCGAGTGCCGGGTGACGGCGCAGGTCGACCACCCCGGCCTGGTCACCGTGCACGACGCGGGCAGTGACGGTGACGACCTGTACCTGGTCATGCAGTACGTCGACGGCTCCGACCTCGCCGACCATCTCGCCGAGCACGACCCGTACCCCTGGGAGTGGGCGGTCTCCGTCGCCGCGCAGCTGTGCGCGGTGCTCGCCGCCGTGCACGCGGTGCCGATCGTCCACCGCGACCTGAAGCCGCGGAACGTGATGATCCGATCCGACGGCACCCTCACCGTGCTCGACCTCGGTGTCGCCTCCGTCCTGGACACCGACACCACCCGCCTCACGCACACCGGTTCGCCGATCGGCAGCCCCGCGTACATGGCGCCCGAGCAGGCCATGGGCGGCGCGGTCGGCCCGTTCACCGACCTGTACGCGCTCGGGGTCCTGCTCCACGAACTCCTCAGCGGGAACGTCCCGTTCGCCGGCTCCACCGCGCTCGGCGTCCTGCACCGGCACCTGTACGAGCCGCCGCTGCCGGTCCGCCAGCTGCGCCCCGAGGTACCGGAGGCGCTGGAGGCGCTCGTGCTGCGGCTGCTCTCCAAGGACCCGCAGCACCGCCCCTCCGGGGCGCACGAGGTCTACGAGGCGCTGCTGCCGATGCTCCCCGCGCGCGGGGCCCCGGCAGGACCGCTCGACCCGACCCGCCCCTTCCTGCGCCCGCACGCGCCCTGGCCGGACCGCCCCTCGGCCCCGCCCCCGCCGGTGACCCCGCCGGTCCCGCCGCAGCCCGTCTCCCGCCCGGACGTGGCCGCCACCGTGGACGAGGTCAAGCGGCTCCTCGGCGAGGGCTCGCTGACCCGGGCCGTGGACCTGCTCGGCTCGATCCTGCCCGCGGCCGCCGCCGAGCACGGCGAGCACTCGCCGGTCGTCCGCATCCTGCGCAAGCAGTACGCGACGACCCTGATGGACGACGGCCAGTACCGCCGCGCCCTGCCGGAGTTGCGCCGCCTCGCCGAGGACCGAGCCAACGAGGCGGGCCCGGCAGACCCGCAGACCCTGCAGTTCCGCTACGAGGCCGCGCAGTGTCTGGAGCAGCTCGGCGAGACCGCCGCCGCGCTGACGGAGTACCGGGCACTGCTCCCGTTCCTGGAGCACGGCGCGGACCAGGCGCGGTACTTCGACATCCGCCGCCGGATCGGCAACCTGCTCCTGTCGATGGGCGACCACACGGCGGCCCACCAGCAGCTCCAGGCGCTGCTGTACGACACGGAGCGGGCGTACGGCCCGTACCACGCGCTGCCGACGGACCTGCGGCGCGCGCTGGCCCGGCAGCAGCAGATGGGCCGCTTCGCCTGAGGGACGGACGAGCCTGACGGGGCGCCAGAATCACGGATCCACAACTGATGGGGAAGTGGATCTTTCGGGTCCGTTTTGCCCGTTCGGGGCGATGTAGCGTTCGCGTCTGATCATGCTCACGTCCCCAAGGAATCTCTCATGACGACGCCTCCCGCCTCCCCCGAGCAGCAGCCTGTCGCGCCCGAGTCCGCGCCCGTTCCCACCGAGCCGGCGAAGAAGAAGCGCAGCATAGGCAAGACCATCCTCAGCATCGTCGTGGCCATCGCCGCGATCCTGTTCTGGAAGCTCGGCCTTCCCTACCTCACGGGCGACGCGCCCGTGGCCGCCAAGGTCGGCGAGTGCGTGCAGGTGACCGGCGAGGAGAACGACCCCCAGGTCGAGAACAAGCCGTGCGGTGAGAAGGGCCCCGACCTGTACAAGGTCGTGAAGGTCATCGACGACACCTTCGACGTCAACAAGTGCGGCGACGTGAGCGAGGTCGCGCTGGCGCAGCAGCTGGAGTCGTACAAGTTCGTGCTCTGCCTGAACCCCGTCAAGTAACGGCAGCGTCTTCAGGCACAGGTGAGGGCCGGACCCGGCGGGGTCCGGCCCTCACTCCTTTCCGAGGACCTCCGTCAGCGCGGTGATGCTGTGCTCGCCGTGGCCGGCCGCCTCCGCGCGCCTGAGCAGCTCCTGGAACGGCTCGTGCCATCCCGTGTCGAGCCCGGCCTCCCGGGCGAACTCCTCGTCACCGGCGGCCCCCGCGAGGAACAGGTTCACGGAGGAGCCGGGCGCGCTGTAGTCGCGCCGGTCGATCTCCTCGGCGAAGACGGGCAGTACGGAATTGATCATCTCGAACCACTTGACGCTGAACCGCACCATGGACGAGGCGTCCAGCCCCCGCGCCCGGAGCGCCGCCGCGCCCTGGAAGAACCCGACGAGCGCGGGCAGCAGGGTGCCGCCGACGGCCATCTCGTAGAGAGCGGCGAGGTCGGGGTCCTCCCCGAGGAAGACGGTGTCCCCGCCGAGGACCCGGAGGGTCGCCTCGAACTCGTCGAAGACGCCCGGGTCCCCGCCGTAGTACAGGAGCGTGGACTCGCCCCCGACGGCGGACGGCACGTCCTTCACAGCCCCGTCGAGGTGCCGCGCGCCGTGCTCCACGGCCCAGGCGTTCATCCGCCGGGCCCCGGCGGGCGACCCGCTGTTGAGCGTCACGAGCGCCCGCCCGTCGAGCGCCGCGGCCGCAGGCTCCAGGGCCGCCAGGGTGTCCTCGTACGTCGTCAGACAGACGACGACCAGCGGACTCGCGGCGACGGCGTCCGCGATCCCGTTCGCGTGCACGGCCCCCTTGGCGACAAGAGGCGCCGCCTTGGCGGGCGTCCGGTTCCAGACGGTCGTCGGGTGCCCGGCGTCGAGGAACGCCTCGGCGAGAGCCCGCCCCATCGATCCGAGTCCGACGACGGTCACGGGCGGGTGAGGGTGCGTGGGCATGGGGGAGCTCCTGTCTGTGAGGGGAGGGGTGGCTGTGTCCCCCATGCTGGGCGGCCACCCCGCCGCGGACAAGAACTGACTTTTTTGTCAGTGCCCCAGCGTGGGGTGGTCCACCTGCGGCACCAGCCGCACCTCGGTCACCTTCAGGCCGTCCGGAACGCCGAAGGCCTCGACCATCACACCGTTGCCGAGGTCGGTCACCTCCAGAGCCAGCCGCTCGGCTCCGACACGCAGATCGAGCCTGACCCGGGGCTCACCCGAGAAGTCCGGCATGCGGTACATGCGCGCCGGCGGGTACTTCAGCTGCATCAGCCTGTTCCGCAGATCCGTGTACGAGGCCGCGCCCGTCCCCGAGAACGCTCTACTGATGCGCGCCTGGTGTGTCTGGGCGGCGCAGCTCTCTTCCTCGGACAGCGGCACGGGGTCGACGAGGACGGGCAGGGTGGTGTCCGGGGACGGCTCGGCCGCGGCAGCGCTACCGAGCGGTGCGGCCGGGGCGCAGCTCTGTGCGATGAGGTCCGCCATTTCGAGGAACCGCGACTCGAAGGGGTTGGTCACCGTCGCGGCGGTGGCCTGCTGCGTGCTGACGCCGGTGAAGAGGACGACGCCACCGAGCGCGGCGGCCAGCAGGGACTTCGAAAGGTGAATTGATCGCATGCCCGTACTCTGCTGGCTGCGGGCCAACGCCCGCTTGAGTACCCGTACTCAACCACCAACGGGGAATCAGCTCACTGGCTGAGCCCGCCGCCCTTGACGCCGTCGACGAAGGCCCCCCACGCGGGCGCGGCGATGAGAAGAGCGGGGCCGGTGGGGTTCTTGCTGTCGCGGACGGGGACGAGGTGGGGGAGGGCGTCGGCGACTTCGAGGCACTGGCCGCCGTCGTCGTTGCTGTAGGAGCTCTTGCGCCATGTAACGGTGCTCAGATCGATGGCTCGCACGATGCTTCCTCCAACGTCCGCAGAATCAACTTCCTTGAGTCGGCCGGGGAAAGGGCCAGATCACGGACGACATCGTATCGGTGCTGGAGTTGGTCGACGGCGGCTGTGCTCTCGACGACTTCGCCGGAGTATGCAGTCTCCACCCATGCCACCGTTCGGCCGTCCGTCGGCTTCAGGAACATCACGTCTGTGTTCGCGAGGGCGTACAGGCCCGCGGCGTGCGGTACCACCTGAATGGTGATGTTCCGACGGTCGCCTGCGGTGAGGAGATGCTCCAGCTGCTCCTGCCACTGGGCCCGGACCGGTAGCGGTGTGCGTAGCACCGTCTCCGAGAGGATCGTGCGGAATGTGGGTGCACTGTCCCCTTCCAGCAACAGTCGCCGCCCCATGCGCGCCGCGACCTGCCGGGTCAGCTCGTCGCCCTCGAAGGCGCCCCCCGACTCCATCAGAGTGCGTGCGTAGGCTTCCGTCTGGAGAAGTCCCGGCAGCACGTAGGCCGCGTAGTGCCACAGGCTGATCGCTTCCGCCTCCAGCGCCGTGTACCTCCGGTACCGCTCCTTGAACTGCGTCGGGTCCCCCAACGCCAGCTCCCACAGCACCAGCAGCATCCCCGACGTCCCGTAGTACGTGTCCAGCGCCTGGACCACCTCCGGGCCGCCGAGTGTCTCGCCCTTCTCCATCTTGGAGAAGAGGGACCAGTCCCAGCCGACCACCTCGCCGAGGCGCCGCAGGCTGTCGCCTCGCTCGGCCCTCAGCTTGCGCAGCTCCTCCGCGAACCGCTTGCGCGGTTCCTGGCTGCGGCCCGTCACCACCCGTCTCGCCGGCATCACGCGTTCCCTTGTGGAAGATGTGGAACTACCCGCGCGACGTGGGGAAGTACGGCCCTGCAGCGCTCATCGTTCCTCGGTCCGGGGTCCATTCTCGTAGTGCCCGGATCACAGAGGGTAATTCACGAGGAGGGCGGGAATCCATGGAGTGCGGCGCTTTCATGTACGACAAAGTGGCTTGTGTGGTAGGGGAGTTCCGCGGCAGCGTCGGGCCGTACGCCATGCTCAGGCCCGTCGGTGGTGGCCGTGAGTGGCAGGCCGATCCGGCGACCCTCCGGCCGGCGACCCCGGAGGAGCGGCTGAGCGCAGGGGTCAGGGCCGCCAACACGCGGACATACACCCGCACCCGTACCGTCGACCCGGACCGCCCACCCACCCCGGTGCCCGACTGCGAGGTCTGTGCCGACCTCGCCGTGCGGCGGCGGCAGGCCCGCGCGTGCTTCGACGGCAGCGCCGAGACGGACGCGAACGTCCTCCTCCGCAGTCACCTGCGGCAGGACCACGCGGAGGGGGAGGAGGGGCCGGTCACTGCCTGAAGGAGGAGAAGGCCGGCTCGCGGACCTGAGGCTCGCGCGGGGGCTCGTAGGCGTCCGGGACGGAGAGGGAGCCGGAACCGGTCTCGGGGGCCTGGGCGGGCTCCGGAGCGGGCGTGTTCAGGCGGATCTCCTGGATGCCGCGCCGCATCCCCGTCCGCAGGCGCTTGGACAGCGGGCGTTCCACGCAGACGTGGATCAGCCAGGCCAGGGCCAGCATCGCGGCCGTCACGGCCACGACCAGCGGGACCGGTGCGACGTCGTCGCGGAAGTGGTGGATCAGCGTGATGCCGATGGCCATGTGGATGATGTAGAGGGGGTACGTGATCGCCCCGGCGGTCTTCAGCCAGCGCCACTGGATCCGGTTCAGCCAGCCGAGCGCGACGGCGGCGATCAGGAGGAAGCCGACCGCGATGACCAGGCGCGCGGGCCAGGTGGGCAGCTGCTCGGAGAGGTGCCGGCCGAGGTTCACGTTCATGCGGCCGCGGACGTAGTGCTGGGCGAGCAGGAACTGGACGGCGACGATCGCCCACAGCAGCAGGGTGGGGCGGTAGCGGCTCATCAGGTAGAAGGCGATGCCGGCGATGAAGTACGGCGCGTACTGCGGCATCGCGAAGAAGTGCAGGAGCCGGAAGCCGGTGGTCGGCGCGGCGATGGCGGCCAGGGTCCAGACACCGCAGAAGAGGATGCAGTTGCGGTAGGTGACACCGCGGAGGACGACGAGCGCGAAGAGGGCGTAGAACTTCAGCTCCACGAACAGGGTCCAGTAGGAGTGGTCCACGTTCCCGACGCCGAGGCCGCCCTGCATCATGGTCAGGTTGATGAGGACGTCGCTCCACTGCTTCATGTGGCGCAGCTCGTGCACCTCCGGTACGAACCAGAGGACCAGCGCGGTCAGCGCGATGCCCGCCCAGTAGGCGGGGAAGAGCCGGGACACCCGGGAGACGGCGAAGTCGCCGACCGTGCGTCCCCACACGCTCATGCAGATGACGAAGCCGCTGACGATGAAGAAGATCTCGACGCCGAGCCAGCCGTACAGGGCGAAGGGCCGCAGCGCGGGGAACAGCTCCGCGGTGTTCCTGTCCCACGCGGAGTTGAGCCCTATGTAGTGGTAGAGGACCACGACGAGTGCCGCCGTGATCCGTATGCCGTCCAGCGCGAAGAGGCGAGTGCCCGGCTCTTTCTTGCTGGCTCGCCTGATGCCGGGCATGGCGGGAGCCTCCCCTTGAACGAACATTGCACAGGGACCGTACAGTCGGCGCACAGGTTGATCGCAACCGGCGAGTAGGTGGCCTTCGTCACCTTGCGGCATCTGCGGTCCAGCCTGCTTGACTGCGGCGAATCCGGGGTACGCGCGGCCCCTGGCCTGTGTCCCGCCCGCCCCTCGTCCGCCGCACCGGTAGGCGTCATCCTTGGCCCGTGAACACGATTCAGGCCGACATCATCACGACGCCCCGCCTCACCCTCCAGCCCCTGGCGGTCGAGCACGCCGAGGAGATGGCCGGGGTGCTCGGCGATCCCGCGCTGTACTCCTTCATCGGGGGCGAGCCGCCCACCGTCTCGGCGCTCCGGGCGCGGTACGAGCGGCAGACCGCCGGGTCGCCGGAGCCGGGGGTCTCCTGGTGCAACTGGGTCGTCAGGGAGCCGGAGGGCGGGCGGTTCGTCGGGACCGTGCAGGCCACCGTCCAGCAGGGCGAGGCCGAGGTCGCCTGGGTCGTCGGGGTGCCGTGGCAGGGGCGGGGGATCGCGCGCGAGGCCGTGGCGGGTCTCGTCGAGTGGCTGACGGCCCACGCGCGCGTGGGGGCGGTCCTCGCGCACATCCACCCGGACCACGCCGCCTCCGCCGCCGTGGCGTCCTCCGTCGGGCTCGCGCCCACGGACGTGTGGCTCGATGGCGAGGTCCGCTGGCGGCTGGATGTCCGATTCGGCACGACCGGTGGCGTAACCGCCCCGTAATCCAAACGGTGGGTGGGGTGTGATCGCAGTCACACCCCATGGGGTGGGTTATGGCCAGGCTGGCCTGTTCCATTGCGCCGACACCGGAGGAAAGTCGAACAAAGCGGGCCGCGTTGTTCGGCGCTCAATCATTGCGTTGTGTACCACCACAAGTGGAAGATTGACGTTCCTTTCCGGGCTCCATCAAAATCTCGGTCGGCAAGATCTGTCCGAAAGCATGGAGCTCGGGGGAGCCCCTACATGGCGATTCACTCCATCCCGGTCATCAGTTACGAGGAAATACTTTCCGGGGACGTGACACCCGCACACGTCCTGGAAACCCTCGCCGACACCGGGTACTTCTATCTCTCCGACCTTGAC
Organism: Streptomyces sp. NPDC014870; assembly: GCF_043081505.1. Taxonomy (NCBI): domain Bacteria; kingdom Bacillati; phylum Actinomycetota; class Actinomycetes; order Kitasatosporales; family Streptomycetaceae; genus Streptomyces; species Streptomyces sp. NPDC014870. The sequence goes on along the minus strand of NZ_JBIBWQ010000014.1, from coordinate 114,502 downwards.
CAGGTCATTTCTCCGCTGCTCTTCAAGTCCTTGCAGGACGTCTCGAAGAGCTTCTTCGACTCCCCGGTGGAGTCGAAGATGGAGTTCTACATCGGAGATTCCGATCACCACCGCGGCTACGTCCCGGTCACCGAACAGGGCGCGTACGGCGACGAGTCCATCCGGACCTACGAGGCCTTCGACATCGGCTACCAGGCAGAGCCCCTGCCGGTGGAGCGCAGTCTCGGCTTCGAACTCGTCGGCCCCAACAGCTACCCCTCCCGCGTCGAGGGGATGGCCGCGACCGCCGAGGCGTACTACGCCGCCAACTTCGCCATCTCCCGCCACATCCTGCGCCTCATCGCCCAGGGCGTCGGCGAGGGCGAGGCGTACTTCGACCCCTGGATCACCCGCCCCGCCTCGCAGCTGCGGCTGATCCACTACGTCCCCAACGACGTGCTCGTGAACAGCGGCGACACGTCCATGGGCGCGCACACCGACTACGAGCTGTTCACGCTCATCCACCAGACCTCGCCCGGCCTGCTGGCGTACGACCGCGCCTCGCAGTCCTGGCGCGGCCTGCCCGTCTTCAAGAACACCCTGCTCGTCATGGGCGGCGACATGCTCCAGTTCATCACCGGCGGGAAGGTGAAGTCGCTCCTGCACCGGGTCGTCACGACCGGCGAGGAGCGCTACAGCTTCCCCTTCTTCATGAACCTGGACTTCGAGACCGAACTGAGCGTGCTGCCGCAATTCGGCACGAGCGACGAGAGGATCGTCGTCGGACACCACCTCCTCGGGCAGCTCTACCGCGACTTCCCGTACATCAAGGAGCGCGTCGACTCCGGAAAGTGGCCGGTGGATTTCGAGATCCCGGACCGGAACGTATTCGAGCAGCTGTGATCCGTTCCGAAGCCACATCCGACACCCAGGGGAGTTTCTTGATGCAGGGCATCAGAGGGAAAAGAGTGCTGGTCACCGGCGGCGCCAGCGGAATCGGTCAGGCGACCGTCCGCCGGTTCGTCGAAGAAGGCGCGCTCGTCGCGCTCTTCGACCGCGACAAGGGCGCCATCGAGGAAACGGTGGCGGCCATTCCGGAGATCGCCGCGGCGATCACCGTGGACGTGTCCGACGACGTCGCCGTGGCGGCGGCCTTCCAGGAACTGGACCGGACCTTCCCGCGCCTCGACGTGGTGATCAACAACGCCGGGGTCAGCGTCCGGCACGAGAGCTTCCGCTCCATCACCCCCGCGCAGTGGCGGGCCGTGATCGACACCAACCTCCACGGCGTCTTCTACGTCGCGAGCGAGGCCGTCCGGCGCATGGACGCGGGCGTGATCGTCAACATGTCCTCGATCAACGGCCTCGCCGCGTTCCCGCACTACGCGGACTACAACGCCTCCAAGGCCGGCATCCTGGCGCTCTCGCGCACGATGGCCGTCGAGCTCGCCCCCGAGATCCGGGTGCTCGCGCTCGCGCCGGGCGCCGTGCTCACGCCCATGCAGCGGGCCGAGTACACCGACGAGATGCTCGACGAGGTCAACGCCAACATCCCGCTGGGCCGGCACGCCGACCCGTCCGAGATCGCCGGCTTCCTCGTCTACCTGGCCTCCGACGACGCGCGTTTCATGACCGGTCAGCACTACATCGTCGACGGCGGCGAGACTGCGAGGGCAGCCCTGTGACCCGTACCACCACCCAGATCCCCATGCCGACCGTCGACATCTCCTCCTGGTCGGAGGCGATCCGTCGGCACGCCGTCCGCGCCAACCCGTACCGGGAGTTCGAGCGCACCGCCGCGCACGCCGAGGAGGCGCTCGCCACCCTCGACCACGACGACGTCCGCGCGCTGCTCGACTTCAAGCGCAAGGGCGGACCCGGCGGACGCCTGCTCATCCGCAACGGCGCGATCGACCCCGACCTGATGCCCACCACGGAGTCCACCGAGGACATCGAGAACGGGAAGGGCACCTACTACAGCGAGTTCACGCTGATCATGCTCGGCAAGCTGCTCGGCGAGCCCTTCAGCTACAGCCAGGAGCGCAACGGCGCGATCATCCACAACGTGCGGCCGGCCAAGCACAACGAGACCAACATCTCCTCGGACAGCTCGGCCGTCATCCTCGACCTGCACAACGAGAACATCTACCACCCGGTCCAGCCCGACTACCTGATGCTGAGCGGGCTGCGCCGCGACCCGGCCGGGGTCGCCAAGACGCTGGTGATCGGCGCGGACGAGATCCTGCCGCTGCTCAGCGCCGAGGACATCGAGACGCTCTCCGCGTTCCAGTTCCGCACGAGCGTCGACTACAACTTCGGCAACAGCGACGCCGCGCGCGGCAACGGCCCCGCGATCCGCGTCCTGTTCGGCGACCCGGCCTCGCCGATGATCGCGTACGACGACGAGTACATCGCCGGTACGAACCCCCGCGCCCAGGCCGCCCTCGACCGGCTGCGGGTGGTCCTGCACGAGAACATGTACGCGGTCGACCTCGGTCCCGGCGAGACCCTGCTGCTCGACAATCTCAAAACCGTGCACGGCAGAACCGCGTTCACGGCACGCTACGACGGGACCGACCGCTGGCTGCAGCGGCTGCTGGTCTCGCGTGACCTGCGCCGCGCCGAGATGCTGCTCGGCGACGCGCAGCGGACCGTGACGTGGAACTACGAGCCGGGGAAGTTCTATGGGTACGTCGACTACCGATGACCGTGCCGTGCCGCCGGCCGACCTCAAGGCCGAGCGGACGCGTGACCGGGTCGCCCTGGCGGCGATCTTCGCGATCCCGCTGATCTGGGGCATCGGCTTTCCGCTCACGCACAACGCGGTGGAGGTGGTCGACCCCGGTCTGTACGCGTTCGCCCGCTCGCTGGTCGCGACGGTGGCGCTGCTGCCGTTCGCCCTGCCGGTCGCGCTGCGCGCCAGCCGCAAGGCCGTCCTCGGCGGGCTCGTGCTCGGCCTGTTCAGCGCGCTCAACATCGTCAGCCAGAGCTACGCGCTGCACTACCTCTCCTCGGCGAGCACGGCGTTCTGCGTGACGATGTGCATCGTCTTCATCCCCTTCGTCTCGGCCGCGCTCGGCCAGGGGTGGCCGTCGAAGGTGGACCTCGCCTCGGTGGTCGTCGGTGTCATCGGCGCGTTCATCGTGCTCGGGCCCGACCTCGACGACATCTCCGTCGGCTATCTGTGGGGCGGGCTCGCGGCCTTCGCCATCGCGATGACCATCTCGATCATCGGGAAGCTGACCTCGGAGCCCGAGTCCGGGCAGGTCGACCGGCTGGCCCTGGGCTTCTTCCAGGTCCTGTTCGGCACCCTGGCGCTGCTGTACTTCCCGTTCAAGCGGGACCTCGCGCCGCTGACCGAGACCAGGGTGTGGATCGCGGTCGTCTTCATGGGCGTCCTGTCGACCGCCCTGGCGATCTACCTCCAGACCCGCTACCAGCGGCGCGTCGGCAGCGCCCGCACCTCGGTGATCTTCAACCTGGACCTCGTGTTCGCCAGCCTCTTCGGGCTCGTCAACCGCGAGTCGCTGAGCCTGTCGCAGATCTTCGGCGGCGCGGTCATCTTCCTCGCGTCGATGCTGGAGAGCCTGCGGGACATGTGGATCAAGGCGAAGGAGAAGGGGCGGACGAAGGAGAAGGAGCAGGCGACGGCGGACGGGCGGATCCCCGCCCAGTCCGCGTCGGACCAGGCCCCTTAGGGCCTGTCCGGCGGATCATGACCGGGGCCGCGGCGTCTGGCACGGCGCCTCGCCGCGTTGCCGAAACGCCCCGATAGCTCCCGCTATCGAGACGCTCCGGCGCCTTGCGATGCACCGCACCAGACGCCGCGTCCTATCCGGCCCTGATCCGCCGGACAGGCCCTAGGCGGCGGTTCGCCACGGGCTCCGCGAGAGCGGCCCCGTGGCGAACCCGCTCCTGTGTCACGGCGTCCGTACGAGCGCGTCCTGACGGATGCCGGTCTCCGCGAGCGGCTCCGGGGACGCGCCGTCGCGCCGTCCGCGCCGGCCCAGCCACAGCAGCCACCCCCACAGCAGCACGAACGCGACCGCGCCCACGGCGAGCCCGGCGCGCAGCCCGGGCGTGCGGAAGTCGCAGCCCACCGAGGTGCGCGCGCCGTCCACCCGTACCGCCACCAGGCCGCCGTACGCCTCCGCCGGGCGGCCCTCGCAGCTCCAGCCGGCGATCCTCGGGGCGGCGATCACGACCGTGCCCCGCGTGCCCGGCAGCAGCCGCGCGCGGATGCCGCTGTCGGTGACCTCGACCGCGACCGGGGCCGAGGCCTTCAGGTCGGTGACGGCCGCCGTCAGACGGGACCGGTCCAGGCAGCCGATCTCGTGCTTCTTGCCGCGCTGGCCCTTCAGGGAGACGAGCGCGCCCGCCGCCTTCTGCTCACCGAGGGAGGTCAGCGCGGCCCGCCGCTTCGGCAGCTCGCCGGTCATCTTCACGACCTTGCCGTCCTCGCCGAGCCGGGCCTTCCCCCGGAAGTCCGGCGCCCACAGGAAGACCTCGGTGCCGACCGGGCAGGCCGCCCCCTTCGCCGGGAGCGTGTACACCGACGCGCCGAGCAGCAGTTCCTGGTTGCGGAACGGCGAGGCCCCGTACCGGGGCGCCGGCGCGCCCTCCGGGCGGACCGTCACCAACGGCAGCAGCGCGTCCGCCTCCGTCCGCACCACCCGGTCGCCGCGCCAGCGCGCGCCGACGCCGAACAGCGCGTCCGTCACCGGGTTGTCCAGACTCTGCAGGTTGCGTCCGCGCGAGGTCCAGCCGCCGCCGAGCGAGGCGAGCGTGGTCGTGAGCACCGACGGCGTGTGGCTGCTGTAGTACGCGGCGCCCTGGCCACCGAAGAGCATCGGCTCGTTGCCGGTGATCTGCTCGCGGCCCGAGTCGGTGCGGTACGCGGGCCAGCCGTCGGCCTTGTCGAGCGCCGCCGTCCGCCGGTCCTGCTCCGCGCCCCACGCCGGGTAGTCGTCGAGCCTGCCGAGCCGCTCCCGGTCCGCGTACGCCGTCGTCGCCGCCGCCTGCGCGACGAGCACGCCCGCGAGCAGCGCGGCCGCAACCACCGGCAGCTTCCCGCGCCGGGCCAGCCACAGCCCGCCGCAGGCGCCCGCGACACCGAGCGCGAACAGCGGGTACGACCAGCCGGTGACCAGGTCGCTGGTGATCGCGCCCAGGCCGGCCACCGCGACCACGCCGACACCGCCGAGCAGCGCGCGCCGCCCGGGCCAGCCGTGGGAGAGGACGGTCCACGCGGCGATGACAAGCACTCCGGAGAGGACGAAGGTCTGCCGGTACGGGCTGCCGTTGGGCGTGGCGAAGACGTGCCACACCAGGTGCGTGGGTCCCCACTGCATCGACACGGCGACCGCGACCGTGAAACCGGCCCACAGCAGCCGCTCCCGCCGGGGCACCTTCCGGTGGAAGAGGAGGGCGCCGGCGAGCAGCAGGGTTCCGGTGCCGACGAACGCGGCGGGGGTGGTGAAGCTGTACGTGGCGGGGAGCAGCCGGGCGAAGAAGTCCGTCCAGGCGGCGGGCTGGAACTGGTTGGTCCAGCCCGGGTACGCGCGCGTGGAGCCGAGGAACACCGGGACGAGGACCGGCGCGGCGAGCCCGATGCCGAGCAGCACGGTCGCGACCGCCCGCACGACCACCCGGACCCGCAGCTCGTGGACGACCGCGAGCCGGACCAGGAGGACGAGCGCGGCGCCGATCGTCGCCATGTAGGCGGTGTAGAAGTTGCCGACCCAGCACAGCGCGACGACCAGTGGCCCGAGCAGCGGCCTGCGGCCCTGCCGTACCCACTCGCCGACCAGGCACAGCAGCGGGAAGGCGATCAGTCCGTCGAGCCACATCGGGTTGTAGGTGGCCTCGATGACCGACCAGCCGCACAGCGCGTACGAGGCGCCGAGCACCGCCGCCGCCCACCACGCGCCGGGCCGCGTCCGCAGCAGCGCCAGGGTCATGGCGGCCCCGGCCGCGGCCATCTTCAGGAGCGTGACGGCGTAGACCGCGTACTCGATGTCGTCGCGCGGGAAGAGGGCGACGAGCAGCGCGAACGGGCTGCCCAGGTAGGTCCCGAGGTCGGGCAGGAAGCTCGAGCCCCAGCCGGACTGCCAGTTGAGCAGCAGCCCGCCGTCCGCCCGTCCGTGCAGCAGGTCCCAGAGATGGGCGTGGTACGGGACGAACTGGTTGGCCAGGTCGTTGACGCCCCGGCGCTCGGGACCGAAGGGGAAGGTGCGGGCGACCGCGTCCCCGACGCAGACCGCGAGCGCGGTGAGGAGGGCGGCGAGCGAGGCGGCGGGTCCCGTGCCGCGACTTTTGACAGCCGATGTCGTCTGAGCAGGCATGATGGTGCGAATATGCCAGTACGGAAGGCGAAAAAGTGATCTAGCGGGCCTCGTTCACGCAATGGTCGACTCCTCGTCATGTTTCGAATCGGCAAGGGTCATCCACGTCGGTTGTCGTGTCCTTCGTGCTGCTCTCGATCGTGGTCCCGTGTTTCAACGAAGAGGAGATCATCGGTCGCTTCCACGACCATGTGACCTCGGAACTCTCCCGCTTCGACGGGGAATTCGAGCTGGTCTACGTCGACGACGGAAGTCGCGACCGGACCCTCCCCCTGCTGGAGGAGATCGCCGAATCCGACCCGCGCGCCCGCTATGTCTCCTTCAGTCGCAACTTCGGCAAGGAGGCCGCCATGCTGGCCGGCCTCCAGCACGCCGAGGGCGACGCCGTCGTCATCATGGACGCCGACCTCCAGCACCCGCCGGAGCTCGTGCACCGCATGCTGGCGCTGCACTCCGAGGGGTACGACCAGGTCATCGCCAAGCGCACCCGCAAGGGCGACCGGGTGACCCGTACGCTGACCGCCCGCGCCTACTACTGGGCGATCAACCGGCTGGTCGACGTGGAGCTGGTGGACGGCGTCGGCGATTTCCGGCTGCTCTCCCGCCGTACCGTCGACGCGATCCTCGAACTCACCGAGTACAACCGCTTCTCCAAGGGCCTTTTCGCCTGGGTCGGATTCCGCACCACCACATTCGAGTACGAGAATGCGGTGCGTGAGGAGGGCCGCTCGAAATGGACCTTCGGAAAGCTGCTCAACTACGGGCTCGACGGTCTCCTCTCCTTCAACAACAAGCCGCTGCGGGCCGCCGTCTACCTGGGCATGGTCCTGGTCTCCGTGGCGCTCGCGTACGCGGCCTGGATCGTCGGTGACGCGTTGGTCAACGGCGTCGACACGCCCGGCTACGTCACCCTCCTCGTGATCGTCACCGCGCTCGCCGGCGTCCAGATGGTGATGCTGGGGCTCGTGGGCGAGTACGTCGGACGTATCTACTACGAGGTGAAACGGCGGCCCCACTTCCTGGTGAAGGCGACGAACGCGGACGTTCCACGCCCGAGGTCCGCGAGCACCGCCACCACCCGAACGCGTGAGTCGTTGATCGAGACAGTCACGTCGAAGTAGTGGCCCCGGCCACGGCGACTGCCTACCATCGATCACCGCAAGGTCGTTCTACTGACGCACGACCCACGCCGGGAGGCTCCATTGCACCGCCGCACCGCGCTCTCCGTCTCCGCCGCGCTCCTCGCCGCGGCCCCGCTGCTCGCCGCGTGCGGCGGTGAGCCCCACCCCGGGGCGGCGGCCGTCGTCGGGGGCGAGCGGATCGAGGTGTCCAGCCTCCAGGCGCAGGTGCGGGACGTGCGGACCGCACAGGAGGCGTCCCCGCAGGCCGCGCAGCTCATCCAGGCCACCGGCGACCTCAGCCGCGAGAAGCTCAACGTGATGATCTTCGACCGGGTGGTCGACAAGGTCGCCGAGGACAACGGGATCACGGCGAGCCGCGGCGAGATCCAGCAGACGCGCGCCGAGTTCGCGAAGCAGAGCGGCGGCAAGGAGCAGCTCGCCGCGACGCTGCTCCAGCAGCAGGGCGTCGCCCCGGACCAGATCGACGGGGTCGTGCGCCGCACGGTCCTGATGAACAAGATCGCCGAGAAGCTGGGCATCGCGAACACGCCGGAGGGGCAGAAGAAGCTCCTCGGGATCTTCACGGCCGCGTCCGAGGAGCTCGACATCGACGTGAACCCGCGCTTCGGCGCGTGGGACGACACGAAGATCCAGCTGGGCGCCTTCACCGCGCCCTGGCTGCGGCAGATCAGCCAGGACCCGGCGGCCGCGGAGGCGGGCGCGTAGCGGGTGTCCCGGGCCTTTCCGGCGCCACGTAAGGTCGGAAGGGTGAACGCCGAATCACCCGCAGAGCCCTTGGAGCAGCCGGCCGACCCCGGTCGCGTCGTCCTGCTCACCGCCAGCCACCGTGTGGCCCCCGGACTGCTGTCCTGGCCCGCCTGGCAGGCGCTGCACGGCGCCGACCGGGTGCTGTGCGCCGACGAGCACCACCCGCAGCTTCCGTACCTCCGCGAGGCCGGTGTCGCCGTCGAGCACGCCCGCCCGGACGCGCGGGAGCTTGTCGACGCGTGCGCCGGGGGCCGGACCGTGCTGGTCCTGCCCGGCGGCGAGGGCGACCGGGCACTGACCGACGGGCTCGCCCGCCTCGCGGGGTCGGGCCGCGTCACCATGCCCGACCTGGAGCTGCTGCCCGGCTCCTACGACCTGCCGGGCGCCCGCCTCCTGGACCTGGTGCAGGTCATGGACCGGATCAGGCGCGAGTGCCCCTGGTCCTCGCGCCAGACGCACAAGGGGCTCGCCAAGTACGGCATCGAGGAGTCGTACGAACTCGTCGAGGCGATCGAGGACGGCGACCGGGACGAGCTGCGCGAGGAACTCGGCGACGTGCTCCTCCAGGTCGTCTTCCACGCGCGGATCGCGGAGGAGGACGAGGAGGCGCCGTTCTCCGTGGACGACGTCGCGGGCACGATCGTCGAGAAGCTGATCCACCGCCATCCGCACGTCTTCGGCGACGCGAAGGCCGAGACGCCGGAGGAGGTCAAGGAGCACTGGCTGCGGACGAAGGCCGTCGAGAAGCAGCGCGACTCGGTCACCGACGGCGTCCCCCTCGGCCAGCCGGGCCTCGCCCTCGCCGCGAAGCTCGCGGGCCGGGTCCGCACGGCCGGCCTGGACGTTCCCCTCCCCCAGGGCGAGGGCATCGGCTACGAACTCCTGACCCTGGCGGCCGAGGCGGAGGCGGAGGGCGTCGACCCGGAAGCCGCCCTCCGTGCGGCGGCCCGCGCCTACCGCGACGCGATCCTCGCGGCGGAGGACCAGTAGGTTCCGCCGCTCACGGCGTGTGGGGGGAACGGGCCGCCGGGTTGTGCCAGTGGGGTTCCGGGCGGGCCAGGAACCATTCCGCCGTGCCCAGGGGGCGGGCGTCCGCCGCCGGCGCCGGGAGGCGGTCGTGGTGGACCCGGGGGACGCCCAGGTCGTCAAGGGCGGGCAGGGTCTCCGCCAATAACTCTGGCGGGCCCGCCATATACACGTCGTGCGCCCGCCAGTTGCCGCACGCGTACAGCGCCCGCAGCAGCCGCTCCGTCGCCTGCTCCCGAGGACGTTCCGGTGCCGAGGCGATGTACGTGACGTTCAGGCCGGGTATCCGCTCCCGCAGCCGCTCGGCGTCCTCCTTCCCGTACAGGTACTCCTTCGCCCGGGCGACCAGGAAGAGCCGCGCCCCGACCCCCTCGGGGCCGGCCGCGACCTCCTCCAGGAGCGCCTTGACCGGCGCCCAGCCCGTCCCGGCGGCGATGTACGTGCGCGGGACGTCCGGCGCGGTCCGCGCGGTCAGCGCGCCGCCGGGCGCGCTCAGCCGGAGCGGCTCGCCCACCCCTACCGCCTCGACGAGCGCCGTGCTCATCGCCCCGCCCGGGATCCGGCTCACATGCAGGTCCACCGTCCCGTCCGGCCGCGCCGCGTTCGCCATGGAGTAGGTCCGCCACACCCGGGGCACCCGCAGCGAGCTGACCCCGACGTACTGCCCCGGCCGGTACGCGAAGGGCCTGCGCGGCTTCACCGTGAGCACCGCCAGGTCCTCGTCGAGCCGCTCGTGCCGGACGACGACGGCGTCCCACCAGGCCGGCTCGCCCTCCGCCTCGGCCTGCTCGGCGCCCCGCATCATCTGCTCGGCCACCTGCCCGTACGCCTCGCCCCAGGCCTTCTCCGCCTCGATGCTCCAGGCGGTTCCGGCGGCGTGCGCGAACGCGGCGGTCAGGCTGGATCCGACGGCGGCGTAGAGCGCGGGGGAGGCCAGGAACTTGCGGTGGTCGCGGCCCAGATGGGCGAGGTAGTCCGCGAGCCCGGGGTCCTCCAGACGGGTCACGACATGGGTGAGCGCGGCGAAGAGCCGGTCGCGCTGGGCCCGCAGGTCCTCGGGGAAGAGTTCGCGGACGCCCGGGTTGTGCCAGAACAGATGGGAGTAGAAGAAGGCGACGGCATGCTCGGCCCGTCTCTCGACGACGGCGAACGTGCTTCTGAGCAACTCGGCATCCACGCGGGAGAATCTAGGCCACGGCCCTTCACAGGACGATCACATCTCGTGGACCGGTCGCCCGGAGGGCCGGCGTGCCGCCGACCTTGTAACGTCGCAGGGTGAGCACGCCCCCCGCCGACAGCACCGCCGAGCACCCCGCCGACAAGCCCGCCGGGCACCCCGCCCCCGAGCTCTTCACCTGGGAATTCGCGACCGACCCGTACCCCGCCTACGCCTGGCTGCGCGAGCACGCGCCCGTGCACCGGGCCAAGCTGCCCAGCGGGGTCGAGGCCTGGCTGGTGACGCGGTACGCGGACGCCCGGCAAGCGCTTGCCGACCAGCGGCTCTCGAAGAACCCGGCACACCACGACGAGCCGGCGCACGCCAAGGGGAAGACGGGGATCCCGGGGGAGCGCAAGGCCGAGCTGATGACGCACCTGCTCAACATCGACCCGCCCGACCACACCCGGCTGCGGCGCCTGGTCTCCAAGGCGTTCACCCCGCGCCGGGTCGCCGAGTTCGCGCCCCGGGTGCAGGAGCTGACGGACCGGCTGATCGGCGGCTTCGCGGCCAGGGGCTCGGCCGACCTCATCCATGAATTCGCTTTCCCCCTGCCCATCTACGCCATCTGCGACCTGCTCGGGGTGCCCGAGGAGGACCAGGACGACTTCCGGGACTGGGCCGGGATGATGATCCGGCACGGCGGAGGGCCGCGCGGCGGGGTGGCGCGGTCGGTCAAGAAGATGCGCGGCTATCTCGCGGAGCTGATCCACCGCAAGCGGCTCGATCCCGGCGACGACCTGATCTCGGGGCTCATCAAGGCCTCCGACCACGGCGAGCACCTCACCGAGAACGAGGCCGCCGCCATGGCCTTCATCCTTCTGTTCGCCGGCTTCGAGACGACCGTAAATTTGGTCGGTAACGGCGTCTATGCCCTACTTGGTCACCCCGGTCAGCGCGAGCGCCTGCAGGCCTCGCTCGCCGCGGGCGAGCGGGGGCTCCTGGAGACCGGTGTCGAGGAGTTGCTGCGCTACGACGGGCCGGTGGAGCTGGCGACCTGGCGGTACGCCATGGAGCCGCTGACGATCGGCGGCCAGGAGATCCCGGCGGGCGACCCGGTCCTGGTCGTCCTCGCGGCCGCCGACCGCGACCCGGCGCGCTTCGACGCGCCCGACACGCTGGATCTGGCCCGGCGCGACAACCAGCACCTCGGCTACGGGCACGGCATCCACTACTGCATCGGCGCGCCGCTCGCCCGGCTCGAAGGACAGATCGCCCTCGCGACGTTGTTGACTCGCCTTCCGGACCTGCGACTTGGCGCCGATCCGGACGAACTGCGGTGGCGCGGAGGACTCATCATGCGCGGCTTGCGCACCCTTCCGGTGGAGTTTGCCCCAGTTGTGAAGTGACGCTCCGTCAAGACTGTGACTTTTACGTGATCTCCGCTGCATCGACTTGTGACTGACGTTCGAATGCCGCTACGTTCACCGTCACCTCAGCAGTCACACGGAAGGCAGCCCGCATGCGCTCCGGGAACGGTCGACACCGCAGACCCCGCCAGGCCCCCGCCATCGTCGTCGCCGCAGGCGTGACGGGATCGGCCCTCGCGCTGCCCCTCCTGGCGGCGGGCTCCGCCTCCGCCGCGGACGCGGCGACCTGGGACCGGGTCGCCGAGTGCTCCTCGGGTGGTCAGTGGAGCGCGCACTTCGGCAACGGGCTCTACGGCGGACTCCAGTTCTCCCAGGAGAGCTGGGAGCGCCACGGCGGTCTCGCATACGCGACGAGCGCCGACCTCGCCAGCCGCGCCCAGCAGATCGCGGTGGCCGAAAAGGCCCTTGCCGCGGGCGACACCCAGTGGGCCACCTGTGCGCCGATCGCCGGCCTGACCAACGACGGCGCCAAGCCGGACGTCGACCCCGGACCGGGCGTCAAGCCGTCCGAGCCCACGGGCCCGCTCCCCGAGTCCAACCGCACCTCCGGCCTCCCGTCGGACTCCGCGCAGTCCGCGGCCCCCTCGGACAAGTCCTCCACCCCCTCCTCCGAGGCCTCCACGCCGTCCACGGCCACTCCCGAGACCTCCGCCACGCCCGAGACGTCCCCCACGGCGCCCGAGACCTCCGGTACCCCGTCCGCGCCGGGCAACGGCAAGCACCGGGGCGACGCGGCACCGGAAGAGACGGGCAATACGGACAAGGATCGCGAAAAGGGCCGCCACGCCCTGCCTTCTGACACGCAGACGACGGACGGTTCCGTCGAGAGCGGTGCGAAACTGGACAGTACGGACAACACGCCTGCAGAGGACATCACCGACGCTATCGGCGAATACACCGTCAAGCCCGGCGACAACCTCACCGAGATCGCCCAGCGGAACGAACTCCCCGGCGGCTGGGGCGCCCTGTACGACGCCAACCGCACGGTCGTGGGCGCCGACCCGGACCTCATCATCCCTGGCCAGAGCCTCGATCTGACGCCGGACAAGGCTGCGGACAAGGCCGCGGACAAGGCTGCCGGGGCGGACGCGCCGCAGGGGTAGTTCGGGGCTGAATGTCCGGTTCTGTGCAAGTGAGACATGGGTCTCTTCGTCTCAACTGGCGTGTCTCGTCCACGAACTCCCCTTCCGTCACCTCTCACCTGCGTAAACGCCCTTTGTCCCGAGGCAAGTAGGGGGGATTTGTCCCCCATGGACGTCTTTGAACTTCCCCCGGGTCTGTGTCTACGGTCGTGACCGCTCGCCACCGCGGGCCCCGTCGACCGAAACGCCGAATCCTGCCGTCGGCCGATGGGAACAGTCGTCGCGTCAAGCGCCGTAGGCAGGAGCGGGGGACCCAAGGTAAGTGCCGTCCCCGGCCGTTGAGACAGACGGCCGAAGGACCGGCTTGGGGTGAAGCCGCGCGCAAGGTCGCGCGGCCGGGCAACTCACATGGCCCGAACCCGACAGCTCACCTCGCAGGCGTCGGTGAGGAGAAGTCCCATGCTGTTTTCCGCCAAGGGCAAACACCGTCGTCCCTCCAAGGCCACCCGCGCCGTCGCCCTCGCCGGTGTCGCCGGTGTCGCCGTCGCCGCCCCCCTGATGGGCGCCGGCACCGCCTCGGCCGCCACCGTCTCCGAGTGGGACAAGGTCGCCCAGTGCGAGTCCGGCGGCAACTGGTCCATCAACACCGGCAACGGCTACTACGGCGGCCTGCAGTTCTCCAACTCCACGTGGGCCGCCTTCGGTGGCACCGCGTACGCCGCGAGCGCCGACCAGGCCTCGAAGTCGCAGCAGATCGCCATCGCCGAGAAGGTCCTCGCCGGCCAGGGCAAGGGTGCCTGGCCGAGCTGTGGTGTCGGCCTCTCGTCCGCCACCCCCGGTGTCGTCGCGGAGAGCGCGCCGCAGCCGGAGCGTCAGGCCGAGCAGCCGACGACCCGCAGCGAGCAGCGGACCGCCCCGAAGGCCCCGGCCAAGAAGGCCGAGTCCAAGAAGACCGTCACCACCCCGACCGGCAAGAAGGTCAAGAAGGGTGACGGCGAGTACAAGGTCGTCGCCGGTGACACCCTGAGCACGATCGCCGCCGCCCACGACGTCAAGGGCGGCTGGGCCAAGCTCTTCGAGCTCAACAAGGACGTCGTCGAGGACGCCGACCTGATCTACCCGGGCCAGCAGCTCCACCTGAAGTGAGCCCGGCGGCTCGCGTGAGTCCGGCGGCTCGCGCGCGCCCCACGACCCTCCCGCGGTGACCACCCCGGTCCGCAGCGTCCTTCCCCCGTGCGCTGCGGGCCGGGGTTCCGCGCTGTCCGGGGCCGGGTCGCGGACGGTCCTCGGTGCGGCCCCTGGTACGGACCCCGCCCGGTTACCGCCGAGTAGATTCGGGGCCCTTTGGCCCGAGATGCATGCCCTTGGGTCCTTTTTCGTCCCAGGGGGCGGGCGCCCGGCTGGCTGGAGCCCTGGAGCCGGTTAGGCTCTTGTCGCAAGGCCAAAGCGACCCTGCACCGCAAGCGTCACATCTAGCGTCACATCCCAGAAGGAGATGCTCGTGCCGTCCATCGACGTCGTCGTAGCCCGGGAAATCCTGGACTCCCGAGGCAACCCCACGGTCGAGGTCGAGGTCGGCCTCGACGACGGCAGCACCGGCCGTGCTGCCGTTCCGTCCGGTGCCTCCACCGGTGCGTTCGAGGCCATTGAGCTCCGTGACGGAGACAAGAACCGCTACCAGGGCAAGGGCGTCGAGAAGGCCGTCCTCGCCGTGATCGAGCAGATCGGCCCGGAGCTCGTCGGCTACGACGCCACCGAGCAGCGCCTGATCGACCAGGCCATGTTCGACCTGGACGCCACCGACAACAAGGCCTCCCTCGGCGCCAACGCCATCCTCGGCGTCTCCCTCGCCGTCGCGCACGCCGCGTCCGAGGCCTCGGACCTCCCGCTCTTCCGCTACCTCGGCGGCCCGAACGCGCACCTGCTGCCCGTTCCGATGATGAACATCCTGAACGGCGGCTCGCACGCCGACTCCAACGTGGACATCCAGGAGTTCATGATCGCGCCGATCGGCGCGGAGTCCTTCTCCGAGGCCCTGCGCTGGGGCACCGAGGTCTACCACACCCTCAAGTCCGTCCTGAAGACCAAGGGCCTGTCCACCGGCCTCGGCGACGAGGGCGGCTTCGCCCCGAACCTGGACTCCAACCGCGAGGCGCTCGACCTCATCCTGGAGGCCATCAAGCAGGCCGGCTACGTCCCGGGCAAGGACATCGCGCTGGCGCTCGACGTCGCCGCGTCCGAGTTCTACAAGGACGGCTCGTACGCGTTCGAGGGCAAGTCCCGCTCGGCCGCCGAGATGACCGAGTACTACGAGGAGCTCGTCTCCGCGTACCCGCTCGTCTCCATCGAGGACCCGCTGTTCGAGGACGACTGGGCCGGCTGGAAGGTCCTCACGGACAAGCTGGGCACCAAGGTCCAGATCGTCGGCGACGACCTGTTCGTCACCAACCCGGAGCGCCTGGCCCGCGGCATCGAGGACGGCGCCGCCAACGCGCTGCTCGTCAAGGTCAACCAGATCGGTTCGCTGACCGAGACCCTCGACGCCGTCGAGCTGGCCCAGCGCAACGGCTTCAAGTGCATGATGTCGCACCGCTCCGGCGAGACCGAGGACGTCACCATCGCCGACCTCGCCGTCGCCACCAACTGCGGTCAGATCAAGACCGGCGCCCCGGCCCGCTCCGAGCGCGTCGCCAAGTACAACCAGCTCCTGCGCATCGAGGAGATCCTCGACGACGCGGCGGTCTACGCCGGCCGCAGCGCGTTCCCGCGCTTCAAGGGCTGATCCGTAGCCCCTGAGCACCCCGAGTCACCCTCGGTTACGTACGTCCCCGCACCCGGTCCCGTACCGTGTGCGGGGACGTCCGTTCTGAAGGGGAGGCGCGTACATGGCCCGGGACCGGTTCTCGACCGCGACCAGGATCCGGCTGCTCGGCGAGCAGACCGCAGCCCGCGTGTACCGCTCCCAGACCCGCCGCCAGGCCCGCCGCTCCCGGCTCACCGGCCGCGCGGCCTTCCTCGCCCTGGTCGTCTGCTCGCTCGTCGTCGCCCTCGCGTACCCGATGCGGCAGTACGTCTCCCAGCGCGGCGAGATCGCCGAGCAGGAGCGCCGGGCCGCCGAGGCCGCCGCGCGCGTGGAGGAGCTGCGGGACGAGAAGGCCCGGCTCCAGGACCCCGCGTACGTGCGCAGGCTCGCCCGTGAGCACCTGCACTACGTGATGCCCGGCGAGACCGGCTTCACCGTGAACGACCCCGAGGCCGAGCGCGACCGCCGCGCCGAGCAGGGCGAGGCCGACCGGCCTTGGTACTCCGACCTCTGGGACGGCGTCGACCGCGCCGACGCGGGCCGCTGACCCGGCGACGCGCGATGATGGACCACTGACCGCCCGACCGCACTCGCCCCGACGCACCGCCCGACGCAACCGCACCCGACGACGAGAAGACAAGACGCAGCATGGAAACGCCCCCTCCGCAGACCGCCCGCACCGAGCCGACCGAGGCGGACGTCGCCGCGTTCGAGGCCCAGCTCGGTCGCCCGCCCCGGGGGCTGCGCGCCATCGCGCACCGCTGCCCCTGCGGCAACCCGGACGTCGTCGAGACCGCGCCGCGGCTCCCGGACGGCACCCCGTTCCCCACCACGTACTACCTGACCTGCCCCCGGGCCGCCTCCGCGATCGGCACCCTGGAGGCCAACGGGGTCATGAAGGAGATGCAGGCCCGGCTCGCCACCGACCCGGAGCTGGCCGCCGCCTACCGGGCCGCGCACGAGGACTACATCGCCCGCCGTGACGCCATCGAGGTCCTGGAGGGCTTCCCGAGCGCCGGCGGCATGCCGGACCGGGTCAAGTGCCTGCACGTCCTCGTCGGCCACTCGCTGGTGGCGGGCCCCGGCGTGAACCCGTTCGGCGACGAGGCGCTCGCGATGCTGCCGGAGTGGTGGGCCAAGGGCCCCTGCGTCACTCCCTGCGCCGACAAGGAAGAGGACGCGACGTGACCCGGGTCGCGGGCATCGACTGCGGTACGAACTCCATCCGGCTGCTCGTCGCCGATCTCGACCCCGAGACCGGCGAGCTGGTCGAGCTGGACCGGCGGATGAAGGTCGTCCGCCTCGGCCAGGGCGTCGACCGGACCGGCCGGCTCGCCCCCGAAGCCCTTGAGCGGACCTTCGCCGCCTGCCGCGAGTACGCCGCCGTCATCAAGGAACTGGGCGCCGAGAAGCTGCGGTTCGTGGCCACCTCGGCCTCCCGGGACGCCGAGAACCGCGCGGAGTTCGTGAGCGGCGTCCTGGACATCCTGGGCGTCGAGCCCGAGGTGATCACGGGCGACCAGGAGGCCGAGCTCTCCTTCACCGGCGCCACCGGCGAACTGCACGGCACGGAGAAGTACCTCGTCGTCGACATCGGCGGCGGCTCCACCGAGTTCGTCGTCGGCAACAGCCACGTCGAGGCCGCCCGCTCCGTCGACATCGGCTGCGTCCGGCTCACCGAGCGCCATGTGCGCAGCGACCCGCCGGCCGCCGACGAGGTCGCCGCGATCCGCGCCGACATCCGGGCCGCCCTGGACCTCGCCGAGGAGACCGTGCCGATCCGCGAGGCCGGGACCCTGGTCGGGCTCGCGGGCTCGGTCACCACGGTGGCCGCCATCGCGCTCGGGCTGCCGGAGTACGAGTCGGAGAAGATCCACCACTCCCGCGTCCCGTACGAGAAGGTCGCCGAGATCGTCGAGCGGCTGCTCGCGTCCACCCACGACGAGCGCGCGGCGATCCCCGTGATGCACCCCGGGCGGGTCGACGTGATCATCGCCGGGGCGCTCGTCCTGCTGGAGATCATGGAGCGGACCGGGGCCCGCGAGGTCGTCGTCAGCGAGCACGACATCCTCGACGGAATCGCACTCTCGGTGGCATAACGGGCACGCCGCGCGGCCACCGGCGACACCGCGTCGGGAAAGTTCGTGAAGTTCTTCACAAGGAAAAGGGCCCTGGTGGGGGTCGGGGAGGGCCATCTGGGCCTCCAACACCCCTGCCGGGGCTCTTTCGTAGGCCGACGGCCCTGTTCGCTCGATGTTTCCATCGTGTGAACGCACCCCATGGTTCAGGGTTACCGGAGCCTCTCCGGGCCAGTTCAGTAGGGGTGAACAACGTTCACCCCTGCACTGTGGTTCCTTTGCACGACCATGACCTGGGTCACGTGGGCGGCGGAGTGTAGCAGAGGTGGTCCACAACCTTGTGAAGGGGCGCACGAGCGACCCCCCTGGGAGGGGTGGATACTCGGATGCATGAGCACCACGGAGCGTCCCAGGATCCTCGTAGTAGGCGGTGGGTACGTAGGCCTGTACGCAGCTCGACGCATCCTCAAGAAGATGCGTTACGGAGAGGCGACCGTCACGGTCGTCGACCCGCGCTCGTACATGACGTACCAGCCCTTCCTCCCCGAAGCCGCCGCAGGCAGCATCTCCCCCCGCCACGTCGTCGTCCCGCTGCGACGCGTCGTGCGCGGAGCCGAGGTGCTCACCGGCCGCGTGACCACCATCGACCAGGACCGCAAGGTCGCCACGATCGCGCCGCTCGTCGGCGAGGCGTACGACCTGCCGTTCGACTACCTGGTCGTCGCGATGGGCGCGGTCTCCCGCACCTTCCCGATCCCCGGCCTCGCCGAGCAGGGCATCGGCATGAAGGGCGTGGAGGAGGCCATCGGCCTCCGCAACCACGTTCTGGAGCAGCTCGACAAGGCCGACTCCACGACCAACGAGGAGGTCCGCCGCAAGGCGCTGACCTTCGTCTTCGTGGGCGGCGGCTTCGCCGGCGCGGAGACCATCGGCGAGGTCGAGGACATGGCCCGGGACGCGGCGAAGTACTACACCAACGTGAAGCGCGAGGACATGCGCTTCATCCTGGTCGACGCCGCCGACAAGATCCTCCCCGAGGTCGGCCCGGAGCTGGGCCGCTGGGGCAAGGAGCACCTGGAGAGCCGCGGAGTCGAGATCTACCTCTCGACGTCCATGGACTCCTGCGTCGACGGTCACGTCGTGCTGAAGAACGGCCTCGAGGTCGACTCCAACACGATCGTGTGGACCGCGGGCGTCAAGCCCAACCCGGCGCTCGCCCGCTTCGGCCTCCCGCTCGGCCCGCGCGGCCACGTGGACGCCCAGCCGACCCTCCAGGTCACCGGCACCGACTACATCTGGGCCGCCGGCGACAACGCCCAGGTCCCGGACCTCGCCGCGATCAAGGCCGGCGTCCCGGCCGAGCGCGCCTGGTGCCCGCCGAACGCCCAGCACGCGCTGCGTCAGGCGAAGGTCCTCGGCGACAACGTGGTGTCCGGCATGCGGGGCTTCCCGCAGAAGGACTACTCGCACGCCAACAAGGGTGCCGTGGCGGGTCTCGGCCTCCACAAGGGCGTCGCGATGATCGTCATGGGCAAGATGAAGATCAAGCTCAAGGGCCGGCTCGCCTGGTACATGCACCGTGGCTACCACGGCATGGCCGTGCCGACCTGGAACCGCAAGATCCGCGTCTTCGCCGACTGGACCCTCGCGATGTTCCTGAAGCGCGAGGTCGTCTCCCTCGGTGCGATGGAGACCCCGCGCGAGGAGTTCTACGAGGCGGCCAAGCCCGCCCCGGCTCCCGCCGCCGCGAGCCAGGAGAAGGCCAAGGCCTCCTAGCTCCACCGCTTCACCGCTGTTCCCGCAAGGGCCGTCCGCCATCCGTGGTGCGGACGGCCCTTCGGCGTGTCCGGACGCCGACGGGTCGCGCCGAGCGCCGCCCGGGTGTTTTGCCGAGTCGTTGCGCGCCTACGGGACGAAAAACGCCTACGGAGGGTGTTTACGTGGTGACGAGCATTTCTGGGGCACGACATCACGGAGGTGTGCACCATGGCCGACGCCGCTTTGCGGCTGACCACTCTCGCGGAGGACCTGCTGGGGGCCCCGCTCCCGGTGCGGCTGCGAGCCTGGGACGGCACCGAGGCCGGGCCCGCGGACGGCCCCGTCCTGATCGTCCGGCACCGCCGGGCCTTGCGCCGGCTGCTGTGGAAGCCCGGCGAACTCGGCCTGGCCCGGGCGTGGGTGGCCGGTGAGATCGACGTCGAGGGCGACCTCTACACCGTCCTCGACCGGCTCGCCGGGGTCTTCTGGGACCGCGGCGAGGCGACCAGGAGCGCCCTGGAGTCCGTACGCGACCCGAGGCTGCGCGCCGCGGCCGCCGCGTTCCTGAAGCTGGCCGGGCCGTACCCGCCGCCCGCGCCGCCCGCCGAGGAGGTCCGCAGGCGCTCCGGCTCCCGGCACAGCAAGCACCGCGACAAGCAGGCGATCAGTCACCACTACGACGTGGGCAACGACTTCTACGCGCTCGTCCTCGGGCCGTCGATGGTGTACTCCTGCGCGTACTGGACGGACGGCGGGAACCTGGAGGACGCCCAGCGCGACAAGCTGGACCTGATCGCCCGCAAGCTGCGCCTGAAGGAGGGCGACCGGCTCCTGGACGTCGGCTGCGGCTGGGGCTCCATGGCCATCCACGCGGCCCGCGCTTACGGCGCCCAGGTCGTCGGTGTCACCCTCTCCCGCGAGCAGGCCGCCTTCGCCCGCAAGCGGATCGCCGAGGAGGGCCTGACGGACCGGATCGAGATCCGCGTCCAGGACTACCGGGACGTCAAGGACGGCCCGTACGACGCGATTTCCTCGATCGGCATGGCCGAGCACGTGGGCGAGGTCCAGTACCGCGAGTACGCCGACATACTGCACTCCCTGCTCAAGCCCGGCGGCCGGCTGCTCAACCACCAGATCTCCCGCCGCCCCGAGCCGGACGAGGCCGCCTACGAGGTGGACGCGTTCATCGACGCGTACGTCTTCCCCGACGGCGAACTCGCCCCGATGGGCCGCACCCTGACGACCCTGGAGGACGCCGGCTTCGAGGTGCGGGACGTGGAGGCGATCCGCGAGCACTACGCCCTGACGCTGCGCCGCTGGGTGGCCAACCTGGAGGCCGACTGGGACCGGGCCGTACGGCTCACCTCGCCGGGCCGGGCGCGGATCTGGCGGCTCTACATGGCCGCCTCCGCGGTCTCCTTCGAGCGCAACCGGATCGGCGTCAACCAGTTCCTCGCGGTGAAGACCCCGGAGTCGGGGACCTCGGGCGTGGCGCTGCGGCCGCGGGTCTGGAACGAGAAGGCGTAGCGGCTTCCCCGTACGCCGAAGGGCCGGGCTCCCGCGGGGGGAGCCCGGCCCTTGGCCGTCGTATCGCTGCCGTACGGACCGGAGTTACTCGGTCTTGATCGCGGTCAGCATGTTCAGCCTGGCCGCGCTGCGGGCCGGCCACAGCGAGGCGAGGACACCGACGAGTCCGGCCAGGACCAGGAAGATCCCGATCCGGTCCCAGGGCAGGACCAGCGCGTAGCCCGGCAGGCTCTTGGCGAACGACTCGCCGATCGCCCAGCCGAGGAACGAGCCGAGGCCGATGCCGACCAGGGCGCCGAAGAGCGAGATGACCACGGCCTCCAGACGGACCATCCGCTTCACGCGGCGCCGGTCGAGACCGATCGCCCGCAGCATGCCGATCTCCTGCTGACGCTCGAAGACGGACATGGCCAGGGTGTTGACGACGCCCAGGATCGCGATGATCAGGGCCATCGCCAGCAGGCCGTACATGATGTTCAGGAGCAGGTTGATCTGGCCGCCGAACTCGTCACGGATGTCCTTCTGGTCCATGACCTTGATGGCCGGGTTGTCGCCCATGGCCTTGGCGAGCGCCTTGTCGTTGGCCGCCGAGGCACCGCCGTCCATCGAGACGAAGATCTGCGGGATGTACGTCTCCTGCTCGTGGGCCGTGATCGTCTTCGCGTCGATCATGACCGGCGAGAGGAACTCGCTGTCCTTGAAGATCGCGCCGACCGTCAGCTTGCCCTTCTGCTTGTCGCCGTACTCGACCGGCAGCGTGTCGCCGACCTTCCAGCCCTGCTTGGTCGCCGTCTTGTCGGCGACGGCGATCCTGCCCTCGCGGAGCGAGCCGAGCGAGCCCTGCACGGTCTCGACCTTGATGAGCTTCTCGATGTCGCCCGGGGTGACACCGGAGGCCGAGACGTCCTTGCCCTTGAGCGTGAACCAGCCGGCCATCTGCGGGGAGACCGCGGTGGCGCCCGGGGCCTTCTCGATCGCGGCCAGCGCCTCCTTGTTCATGCCGCCGCCGCTGGCCATGGTGACCATGTAGTCGGCGCGGATCTGGTCCGTCGTCATCTTGTCGAGGGCCGTGCCGACCGACGTGCCGAGCACGGTGAGGCCGGTCACCAGGGTCAGACCGATGGCGAGCGCGGAGCCGGTGGCGCCGGTGCGGCGCGGGTTGCGGACCGCGTTGAGACCGGCGAGCTTGCCGGAGACCCCGAAGAGACCGACGAAGAGCGGGCGGATCAGGGCGATCACCGGGCGGGAGAGCAGCGGGATCAGGACGATCACGCCGACGAGGGTGAGGAAGGCGCCGCCCGCGATGAGCAGCTGGCCCTCGTCGCCGCCCTTGCCGGCACCCATCACGATCAGGACCGCGCCGATCGCGGTGATCACGGCGCCGATGGAGTTGCGGACCACCAGCGACTTGGTGGTCGCCGCCGCGTGGACGCTGCTCATGGCGGCGACCGGCGGGATCTTCGCGGCGCGGCGGCCGGGCAGCCAGGCGGCCACGATGGTGATCTTGACGCCGACGGCGAGCGCGGCGATGAGCGGGGTGGCGGTGAGGACCAGCGGGCCGCCGGGCACCTTCAGGTCGAAGGCGTTCATGCCCGAGCGGAGCGCGACGGCGAGCCCGATGCCCAGGGCGTAGCCGACCGTCGAGGCGATGACGCCGACCAGGCCGGCCTCGATGAGGACGGACCGGGTGATCTGCCGACGGGAGGCGCCGACGGCGCGCATCAGGGCGAGTTCCCTGGTGCGCTGGGCGACCAGCATGGTGAAGGTGTTGGCGATCAGGAAGATGCCGACGAAGAGCGCGATGCCGGCGAAGCCGAGCAGGACCTTCTTCAGCGCGCCGAGGCCCTCCTCGATGTCCTTGGCCTGCTGGTCGGCGAGGGCCTGGCCGGTCTGGGCCGTGGCGGACTTCGGGACGACCTTCAGGACCTCGTCCAGGAGCTTGGCGGCGTCCGTGCCGGGCTTGGCGGTGATGGTGGCGTCGCGGTAGAAGCCCTGCTTCACGTACTGCTGCTGCGCGACGGAGTTGTCGAACACGACCAGGCTGCCGCCGGCCTGGACCGCGCCGTCCTCGGTCGTGAAGACGCCGGAGAGGGTGTACTCCTTCACCGGGCCGTTGGTGGCCACGCGGACGGTGTCGCCGACCTTGTAGCCGCCCTTGGCCGCGGTGTCCTTGTCCAGGGCGATCTGGTTGTCCTGGAGCGGGCCCGCGCCCTGGGTGAAGTCGAACGCCCGGTCCTTGCCGTCGGCGCCGGGGGCGAAGTTGGTGCCCTTGTTGGACCAGCCGACGCCGATCAGCTTGCCGTTCTTGTCCGGCACGCCGGCGAAGCCGTCGACGCGGCCGGTGACCGAGGCGACGCCGTCGAGCTTGCCGACCTTGTCGAGCACGGCCTGCGAGAGACCGGGCGTCTTGGCGGCCTCTTCGGGGCGCGGGTACATGGTCACGGCGACGGCGACGTCGTCGTAGCTCTTCGCGGACTGGTTGCGGAAGGCCTGGGAGAGGGTGTCGGTGAAGACCAGGGTGCCGGAGACGAAGGCCACGCCGAGCATGACGGCGAGCACGGTCATCAGCAGCCGGGCCTTGTGCGCGAGCACGTTGCGCAAGGCGGTACGGAACATGGGTGTGTGTCCTGGAGTGGGGCGCCCCCGGTGAGCGGGGACGCAGAACGTCTAAGGGCAGCGGAGGCGGGGCCGGGTGCGTGGGCCCCGGCGCGTCAGCTGGTGCGGCCCTTGGCGTCGAAGGCCTTCATCCGGTCGAGGACGCCGTCCGCCGTCGGGTTCAGCATCTCGTCGACGATCCGGCCGTCCGCGAGGAAGATGACGCGGTCCGCGTAGGAGGCGGCGACCGGGTCGTGGGTGACCATGACGACGGTCTGGCCGAGCTCGCGCACCGAGTTGCGCAGGAAGCCGAGGACCTCGGCGCCGGAGCGCGAGTCCAGGTTTCCGGTCGGCTCGTCACCGAAGATGATCTCGGGGCGGGAGGCGAGCGCGCGGGCCACGGCGACGCGCTGCTGCTGGCCGCCGGAGAGCTCGGTGGGGCGGTGGCCGAGCCGGCCGGAGAGGCCGATCATGTCGATGACCTTCTCCACCCACTGCTTGTCGGGCTTGCGGCCCGCGATGTCCATCGGCAGCGTGATGTTCTCCAGCGCGGTCAGCGTCGGGAGCAGGTTGAAGGCCTGGAAGATGAAGCCGATCTTGTCCCGGCGCAGCTGGGTCAGCTGCTTGTCCTTCAGGGTGGACAGCTCGGTGTCGCCGAGCCGCACCGACCCGGAGCTGAAGGAGTCCAGACCGGCCACGCAGTGCATCAGGGTCGACTTGCCGGAACCGGACGGGCCCATGATCGCGGTGAACTCGCCCTGCCGGAAGTCCACGGTGACACGGTCGAGGGCGACCACCTGGGTCTCGCCCTGTCCGTAGACCTTCGACAGATCCTGGGCGCGGGCGGCCACCGCGGTGGCGCGGGACACGGTGGGGGTGGTGGTCACGAGGCGGACTCCTGTCACTGCGGGTGTTCGGTGCTGTTCGGGAACCACTCCATCGTTTCGAACGTTGGGGCACGGGTCGTCCGCCCACATGCCCGTTCACGGGGGCGACTGGAGTCGGACCGGGCTGCCCGCCCCTCCTCCTGAGGTATGACGGGACCCCTGAGGGCGGGTGAGGCGGGGGTACCCCCGGGGGGATTGCCCGGTCGGGTGGCGCGGATGCGGCGAGTTTCCGTCATTCCCTCGGGCGGACCTTCGCGCTCGCGAGCCGCGTCACAGTTCGCCGGAACAGGCCCCACCTGCGCTGACGCACCCTCAGACGTCAATAAAATAAGACAACATCGGGCCAGCGTTCCGCTGAACGAGGGAAGCGTCCCGATAGGCTCATGTGCGAATGCGGAGCCGCGCCCCATGCCCGGATGGTGGAATGCAGACACGGCGAGCTTAAACCTCGCTGGCCTTCGGGCCGTGCCGGTTCGAGTCCGGTTCCGGGCACCATCACCCCCGTCGTCGGGCCGCCGGCTCCAGCGGCCTCGCTGACGATCTCGTAAAGATCCTCCCAGAGCACTAGAGAGTTTGCTTTGCTTCCGCATTACTCTTGACGCAAGGCCGCGCAGTGCGGCCATGGAGGAGTGAAATGAGGAGCAGCAACCCGGTCTTCTCGCGACGGGGGTTCAGCCGCGACAACGGCTACGCCGGTTTCAACGCGCAGCAGCCGCAGGCCGGGGGCCCCGCCGTCGGAACCAACCCGTACGCCGAAGGCGCGACCAACCCCTACGCGACGAACCCGTACGCGCAGGACACCCAGCTCGGGGCCCCGCAGCAGGCGCGCGGCAACGTGATGACGATCGACGACGTCGTGAGCCGTACGGCCATGACGCTCGGCACGGTCGTGGTCACCGCCGCCCTCGCGTGGTTCCTGCTTCCGGTCGACCCGGCGAACCTCGGCAAGTCCTACGGCATCGCCATCGGCGCCGCCCTCGTGGCGTTCGTCCTGGCCATGGTGCAGTCCTTCAAGCGCAAGGCCTCGCCGGCGCTGATCCTGGCCTACGCGGCGTTCGAGGGTGTCTTCCTCGGCGTCATCTCGGCCGCGGTCTCGACCTACATCTCGCCCGGTGTGGTCGTGCAGGCGGTGCTCGGCACGATGGCGGTCTTCGCCGGCGTGCTGATCGCGTACAAGATGCGCTGGATCCGTGTGACCCGCCGCTTCTACGGCTTCGTGATGGCGGCCGCGATCGGCTTCATCCTCCTGATGGCGGTCAACGCGCTCTTCTCGCTCTTCGACGGCGCCGGTGACGGCCTGGGCTTCCGCAGCGGTGGCCTCGGCATCCTCTTCGGTGTCATCGGCATCATCCTCGGTGCCTGCTTCCTCGCCCTGGACTTCAAGCAGGTCGAGGACGGCGTGACCTACGGCGCCCCGCGCGAGGAGGCCTGGCTGGCGGCCTTCGGCCTCACCATGACCCTGGTGTGGATCTACCTGGAGATGCTGCGTCTCCTGTCGATCCTGCAGGGCGGCGACGACTGACGCGCCACGCGTGTGTGACGAAGGGCCCGTCCGGCTTCCGCCGGGCGGGCCCTTCGCCGTCGGTCGGCAGGGCCCGTCGGCCGGACGGGCCCTGCCGTCAGTTCCCGAGGGCCGCGTCCAGGAGGACCCTGGCCGCGTCTCTCGCGTGGGCGGCCGGTTCGGGGGAGCCGTCGATGCCGGCGACGGCCATGGCGCCGTTGGCGAGCAGCGCCAGCTGGTCGGCCAGCTCCGACGGTGCGCCGAGGGCGTTCGTCTGCTCGGCGAAGTACTCCCGCAGGGCCTGCTTGTGGCCGCGGGCGATGGCGGCGACGTCCGGTGAGATGCCGCCCATCTCCCCGAAGGTGTTGATGAACGCGCAGCCCCGGAAGCCGGGGTCGGCGAACCACTCCCCGAGGTAGTCGAAGACCGCCAGGGCGCGCTCGTACGGGCTCGTGGCGTGCGCCGCCCCGTGGGCGGCGATGGCCTCCCGCACGGCCCCGTCGCGACGGTTGAGGACCGCCCAGACGAGATGGTCCTTGGACGGGTAGAGCTGGTAGAGGCGCTTGAGCGAGACGCCGGACGCGGTGCGGATGTCGTCCATGCCGACCGCCTGCACGCCGCGCTCGTCGAACAGCGTCTCCGCGGCTTCCAGGAGCTGTCGCTCGGCGGTCTCGGTGTCCATCGTCCGCTCACCCCCGGAGTGGGAGAACCATCGTTCTCCCACTGTACGCGCTCTCCGAGCTCCGGGTGTCAGAGCAGTCTGCGGGCGGCCCGGCGCAGGTCGTACTCGTGGATGATCGCCTTCGCGTGGCCGTACGCGAGGTCGTGGGCGCCCCGGAGCCAGCTCACCTTCTCCTCGAAGCGGACGAGGGAGGGGCCTTCCTCGACCGTGCGGAGCCAGTCGGAGACTTCACGACCGGTGCAGTGCGGGATGCGGGCGAGCAGCTTGCGATGGGTCTCTTCGGAGAATGCGTGGGACATGGGCGCCTCCGGACGCGTGGTGCCGTCGTGCTCCTTCCGGTCACCGTGCCTGAGCGTCGGCGCGTTGGCAACAGTGCCGGACCGGCGCGTAGGGTCGCGGAGTGCTTGATACGAGTGAACTGACCGCCGCCGTCGAGCGGTTCGCCGACCGGTTGCGGGCGGCCCCGCAGAGCCGCCTCCAGCGCGGCGCCGCCGCCGAAGGGCTCGCGCTGGCCAGGGAGTTGGCCCTGCGGGCGGAGCGGATCGAGGCGTCGGAGGGCGCGCAGGGCGGCGCTCCGGACGGGGCGTCCGCCGGGGGGCGCGTGATGCCGGACGCCGGCATGTTCGTCGTCGCCGACCAACTCCTGGTCGCCGGCACCGATCTGGCCGAAGCGTTGCGAACGGCCCCGGCCGGTCCCCGTGAGCGGGAACTGGGCGAGGCCGTGGGTCTGGTGCGGGAGGCCGCGGCGCGGTCCGGGGTGTAGGGCCGGAGCCCATGCCCGCCCCGCGCGCGTCAGTGCGAGGCGATCACGCGGTCGGCGAGGATGTACACGTTCTCCTCGTCCGCCTCGCCGAAGGAGAACGTCAGGGCGTACGCGCCCGAGACGCCCGAACCGCCGAGCAGCACCGGCGTGCGGCCGGACCGCAGCGCGTCGGCGAGGCGCTCCGCGGTCTCGCGGTGGCCGGGGGTCATGCAGAGCGTGGTGCCGTCGGCGAAGACGTACACGTCGAGCGTGCCGAGCGGGCCGGGGCGGACGTCGGTGAGCGCGGTACGCGTGTCGGCGAGCTCCTCGAGCCGGGAGACCGTGCGCTCGTGGTCGGTGACCACCGGCGTCTGGACCGGCACGAAGTCCGGGTGCGAGGGGTGGCGGCGGCGGGCCGCGGCCAGCTCGGGGGAGTCCTCCGCGTACTCGGTCAGCTCCGGGAACTCCTCCAGGACGCTGTCGACGCCGGCACCGACGCCGTCGAGCGCGGCGGCCTCGGCCTCCATCGCCTCCAGGCCCACGAAGTCGGCCTGGCGCGGGACGTAGAACGGGCCGCCGTCCTCGGCGGGACCGCCGAGCCCGCCGAGCAGGGAGGGCGCGTCGGCCGCGTCACGGGCCTCCTGGGCCGCCCAGAAGGCGCGCGCCTCGGCGAGCTCGCGCTCGCGCTCCTCGGCCAGCGCCTCGGCCACCGCGGCGCGTATCTCCGCGGCGGGCGTCTGGCGGGCGTGCGGGACGGACACCCCGTGCGCGGCGGCGAGTTCACCACGCAGGGCGACGACCTGCTTACGGAGACCGTGGGCAGCGTGCAGGGCAGCGGCACCCACGACCGTGGCGGCGGCCGTGGTCACCAGCAGGGCAAGAGACATGGCGCTCACTGACGTACTCCCGATTCCGAGTCGATCCCCCGACTTCCTACAACAGCCTGCCGTGAGACCGCGCCCCCTGTCAGTGCATTACGTCACGAAATGGACAGGTATTTGGGCCAGGTGTTTAGTCCCGTGACTGCTGTGACCTGCGGTTATGGCTCTCCCCCGGGACGTAGGTCACATCCTGGGGGAGATTCGGTCACGGCTGGGACGCGACGGGGTTAGGAGAGGGGCCTCAGGAGAGGCGCTCCCCGGCTCAGCTCAGGCGCTCGATCACCATCGCCATGCCCTGGCCGCCGCCCACGCACATGGTCTC
This sequence comes from Streptomyces sp. NPDC014870, assembly GCF_043081505.1. Lineage (NCBI taxonomy): Bacteria > Bacillati > Actinomycetota > Actinomycetes > Kitasatosporales > Streptomycetaceae > Streptomyces > Streptomyces sp. NPDC014870. The sequence continues at coordinate 85,820 of NZ_JBIBWQ010000014.1, read as the reverse complement.
CAGGCCGAACTGCTTGTCGTGGAACTGGAGGCTGTTGATGAGCGTGCCGGTGATGCGGGCGCCCGTCATGCCGAAGGGGTGACCGACGGCGATGGCGCCGCCGTTGACGTTCACCTTGTCCAGGTCCAGGCCGAGGTCCTGGTAGGAGGGGATCACCTGGGCCGCGAAGGCCTCGTTGATCTCGGCCAGGTCGATGTCGCCGACCGTCAGGCCGGCGCGCTTGAGGGCCTGCCGGGAGGCCTCGACCGGGCCGAGGCCCATGATCTCGGGGGAGAGGCCCGAGACGCCGGTGGAGACGATGCGGGCGAGCGGGGTCAGGCCCAGCTCGGCGGCCTTGGTGTCGGACATGATCACGAGCGCGGCGGCGCCGTCGTTGAGCGGGCAGCAGTTGCCCGCGGTGACCAGGCCGTCGGGGCGGAAGACCGGCTTGAGGCCCTCGACGCCCTCCAGGGTGACGCCCGCGCGCGGACCGTCGTCCTTGCTGACGACGGTGCCGTCCGGGGTCGTGACCGGGGTGATCTCGCGCTCCCAGAAGCCGTTCTTGATGGCCTGCTCGGCGAGGTTCTGGGACCGTACGCCGAACTCGTCCATCTCCCGGCGGCTGATGCCCTTCCAGCGGGCCAGGTTCTCGGCGGTCTGGCCCATGGCGATGTACGCGTCGGGGACGAGGCCGTCCTCGCGCGGGTCGTGCCAGGCGGAGCCCTCGGACGCGGCGACGGCGGCGGTACGGGCCTCGGCGTCGGCGAAGAGCGGGTTGTGGGTGTCCGGCCAGGAGTCGGAGTTGCCCTTGGCGAAGCTGGAGACCATCTCGACACCGGCCGAGATGAAGACGTCGCCCTCACCGGCCTTGATGGCGTGCAGCGCCATCCGGGAGGTCTGCAGGGACGAGGAGCAGTAACGGGTGATCGTGCAGCCGGGGAGGTGGTCCATCCCCATCTGGACGGCGACGATCCGGCCCAGGTTGTTGCCCTGCTCGCCGCCGGGGAGGCCGCAGCCCAGCATCAGGTCGTCGATGTCGCGCGGGTCCAGCTCGGGGACCTTGGCGAGCGCCGCCTGGATGATGGTCGCGGTGAGGTCGTCGGGCCGCAGGTCCTTCAGGGAGCCCTTGAAGGCCCGGCCGATCGGGGAGCGGGCGGTCGAGACGATGACGGCTTCGGGCATCACGGCTCCAGGAGGATGCGGAGAGGGCGGACAGAACGGGAAGTTACCTGTACGTACGCGACGGGTCACCGCCTTGACGGTGTGATGCGGACCTCTTTTCTAAGCGAGCGCTCAGTCGGGCCTCCCGTGGTGTCGTCCGCGCCCCCTCAGGGGCAGTGTGCCTCCTCGGGGCGGTGAGCCTCCTCGTGGCTTCTCAGGGCCGGTGGGCCTCCTCCGTGGACGGGGCGGGCTCCGGGGCCGCGGTCTCCGGCAGGCGCCGCCTGCGGCGGTGCTTGAGCAGCGCCCACGGCGCCCGCGCGCCCGTGACCTCGGTGCCCGCCTCCCGCGCCGCCTCCGCGGCGGCCTTCGCGACCGGCAGCATGTCCTCGTGGCGGTCCGGCTCGAGACGGTCCGTCTCGGGCCACACGCCGAGCACCGCGCAGACCGTCGGCAGGACCGCCATCGCCGCCGTCGCGTACCCCTCGGCCGACGGGTGGTAGTTGTCCGCGCCGAACATCTCGCGGGGGTTCGCCGCGAACTCGGGGCCCAGCAGGTCCCCCAGCGACACCGTCCGCCCGCCCTGCTCCACCACCACGATCGTCTGCGCCGCCGCCAGCTGCCGCGAGGCCCGCCGCGCCATCCAGCGCAGCGGCTGGTACACCGGCTCGATCGTCCCCAGGTCCGGGCAGGTCCCCACCACCACCTCCGCCCCGGCCGTCCGCAGCCGCCGCACCGCCGCAGCGAGCATCCGCACCGACTGCGTGGCCGGCATCCGGTGCGTCACGTCATTGGCGCCGATCATGATCACGCACACGTCCGGCGGCCCGGTGGGCGAGGCGAGCAGCAGCGACACCTGGCGCTCCAGGTCGTCCGAGCGCGCCCCCGGCAGCGCCACGTTCCGCAGCACCACCGGCCGCTCCGCGACCGCCGCGAGCCCCGAGGCGAGCAGGGCCCCCGGGGTCTGCCCCGCCCGGCGCACCCCCTGGCCCGCCGCCGTGGAATCACCCAGAAGGGCCAGCCGCAGCGGCCCGGGGCCCGGTTCCGGGCCCGCGAAGGAGCGTCCGTACAGCCCGTCCGCCCCGGGCGGCAGCGGGGCGACCCCGCCGCCCACGTTCCGCTTCGCCAGCTGCACCTCGGCCAGGACGACGCCCACCGCCGCCACGCCGAGCAGCCCGATGGACCCGCCTCCGTAGGCCGCGCCCGCCGCGATCCGCCGTGCCACCCTCGCCCTCGACATGGGGGCAGTCACCTCCTTCAAGCCGTTCAGGATCTAACTGCCCCGTAACCCGCTCCGACTACGCATACGCTGGACGCACCATTACGGAGACCCCGGAGATTACGGTGCAATTCCACGACTCGATGATCAGCCTCGTCGGCAACACCCCGCTGGTGAAGCTCAACAATGTGACGGCCGGCATTCAGGCCACCGTCCTGGCCAAGGTCGAGTACTTCAACCCGGGCGGCTCGGTGAAGGACCGCATCGCCCTGCGCATGATCGAGGCGGCCGAGGAGAGCGGCGCGCTCAAGCCCGGCGGCACCATCGTCGAGCCCACCTCCGGCAACACCGGGGTCGGCCTCGCGATCGTGGCCCAGCAGAAGGGCTACAAGTGCATCTTCGTCTGCCCCGACAAGGTGTCCACGGACAAGATCAACGTGCTGCGGGCGTACGGTGCCGAGGTCGTGGTCTGCCCCACCGCGGTCGACCCCGAGCACCCGGACTCGTACTACAACGTCTCCGACCGGCTCGTCCGGGAGACCCCGGGTGCCTGGAAGCCCGACCAGTACTCCAACCCGAACAACCCGCGCTCCCACTACGAGACCACCGGCCCCGAGCTGTGGGAGCAGACGGACGGGAAGATCACCCACTTCGTCGCGGGCGTCGGCACCGGCGGCACGATCTCCGGCACGGGCAACTACCTCAAGGAGGTCAGCGGCGGCAAGGTCACCGTCGTCGGCGCCGACCCCGAGGGCTCGGTCTACTCCGGCGGCTCCGGCCGGCCGTACCTGGTGGAGGGCGTCGGCGAGGACTTCTGGCCGACCGCGTACGACCGGAACGTGACGGACCGGATCGTCGCCGTCTCCGACAAGGACTCCTTCCAGATGACCCGCCGCCTCGCCAAGGAGGAGGGTCTCCTGGTGGGCGGCTCCTGCGGCATGGCGGTCGTGGCGGCCCTGGAGGTCGCCAAGGAGCTGGGCCCGGACGACATCGTGGTCGTGCTCCTGCCGGACTCCGGCCGCGGCTACCTCTCCAAGATCTTCAACGACGAGTGGATGGCCGACTACGGCTTCCTGGAGGACACCACCTCCGCCACCGTCGCCGACGTGCTCCGGCACAAGGAAGGCGTGCTGCCCTCGCTCGTCCACATGCACCCGGACGAGACGGTCGGCCAGGCGATCGAGGTGCTGCGCGAGTACGGCGTCTCGCAGATGCCGATCGTCAAGCCGGGCGCCGGTCACCCGGACGTCATGGCCGCGGAGATCGTCGGCTCGGTCGTGGAGCGGGAGCTCCTCGACGCGCTCTTCACCCAGCGCGCCTCCCTGGAGGACCCGCTGGAGCGCCACATGAGCGCGCCGCTGCCGCAGGTCGGCTCCGGCGAGCCGGTCGCCGACCTGATGTCCGTGCTCGGCGAGTCCGCGGACGCGGCGATCGTGCTGGTCGAGGGCAAGCCGACGGGTGTCGTCAGCCGCCAGGACCTGCTCGCCTTCCTCGCGAACGGCGGGGTGAAGGGCGTCGCGAAGTAGCGGACCCGGTGTGACCGGCCCGTGCCCTCACGTGGTCGAGCGGGCGTTCGTGAAAACGGTACGAGCGCGACACGTTCGCGCAGCACCCGCTTAACACGCGTACGGCACATTGGTCGTTGTCGGCGTCGAGGACTACGGAGCGGCTCCCGGAACTCCTCGCGACGCCGCGGACGCGGAGACCGGCCCTGACCCGGGCCCGTGTCCCTCGCGGGGACCGCCGTCGTCCCGCCCCCCAGTCACTGGGGGTGCGGCGGTCCCCGCGCTACTTCCCTCGCACCGGCGCCCTTCCGCCCGTCCCGGCGCTAGTCCCGCTCGTCGCGGCGCGCCGGGATCCGGTCGCGGAGCGCGTAGACCGCGTTGACGCCGACGATGCCGAGCCAGGCCACGATCAGGCCCTCCAGATCGGCCTGGGTGACGGCGATGGCGGAGAGCGGGACCGCCAGGACCAGCGAGATGATCCCGAAGCCGAACCGTTCGCCAAAACCCTCGGCGCCCGGCGTGCGGGGGCGTTCGCCGCGCGCGGTCGCCACCTGCCGCTCGCCGAGCCTGCGCCTGACCTGCCGGTCGATCGTGGCGTCCAGGCCCTGCTCCACCTTGCCGAGGAAGGAATCGACGAGGGCCGCCTCGTACTCCGTGCCCAGCTCCCGGCGGGCATGCAGGGTGGCGTCCAGTTCGTTCTTGAGCTCGTCCATGATGGCCACGGTAGGCAGCCGCGGGGTCCCGCGTCGGTAGGGGTAGCCCCCGCTTTTCTTGCCCTGCTGCATATCTTCATGCAGAGTGCGAGGTGGATGAATAACCGGGTGGGGACGAGCGGAAGGGGGACGGCGTGAGCGACAGTCCGGCCGGACGGCTGCAGGCGCTCTTCGAGGGGCACCGGCTGACACCGACACAGCGGCGGATCGCGCACTGCATGGTGCGGCGCGCCGGTGACGTGGCGTTCCTGTCCAGCGTCGAACTGGCCGAGCTGGCCGGTGTCAGCCAGCCCTCGGTCACCCGCTTCGCCGTGGCCCTCGGATTCGACGGCTACCCCGCCCTGCGCCGCCACCTCCGCGAGGTCGCCCCCGCGGGGGAGGCTCCCGCGAGCGCGGCGGCCGGTGAGCACAACGAGTACCAGCAGGCCGTCCTCGCCGAGATCGAGAACCTCCGCCACCTCGCCGAACTGCTCGCCGACCCCGCGCCCGTCGAGCGCGCCGGGCGGCTGCTCGCCGCCTCCCGGCCGCTGCCCGTGCTCGGGCTGCGGGCCGCCTCCTCGCAGGCGCGCGGCTTCGCGTACTTCGCCGGCAAGGTCCACCCCGACGTCCGCCTCCTCGACGAGGGCGGCTCGATGCTGACCGACCGCATCGACGCGACGGTACGGGCGGGGGCCACGGCCCTGCTCTGCTTCGCGCTGCCGCGCCACCCCCGCGAGGTCGTGGAGGCCCTGGAGTACGCCAGGGGGGCCGGGCTCACCGTGGTCACGGTCGCCGAGTCGGCGTTCGCACCCGTCGCCGCCCACAGCGACCTGCTGATCCCGGCCGCCGTCGGCACCGGCCTCGCCTTCGACACGGCCTGCGCGCCGATGCTCCTCGGCCGGGTCCTCCTTGAGGCGATGGCCGACGAACTGCCCGACGCGCAGGCGCGGTTGGAGGAGTTCGACACCAAGGCGGCGGCTCGCGGGCTGTTCGTGGAGTAGGGGCTCGGCGCTCGCGCGGAACCGTCAGACGTCGAGTTCGGCCTCGATCTTCTTCAGCTGGTGGCGGGCCATCGCCAGGTTCGCGCGCTTGTTGTCCAGGGCCAGATACAGGAACAGGCCGCTCGATCCCCGGCTCTTCAGTAGCCGGATCATGTGGTACTGGCCGCCGAGCGTGATCAGGATGTCCTCGATGTCCTCCTTGAGGCCGAGCATCTCCATCGTCCTGAGTTTGGCGCGGACCACGTCCGTGTTGCCGGCCGCCGCCATGTTCAGGTCGAGCTCCTTGCCGCCGCCGATCGTGCCGAGGGCCATGCCGCTGGTGTAGTCGACCAGCGCGGCGCCGATGGCGCCCTCGATGGTCATGGATTCCTTCAGAGCGGTCTCGGTGTTCGCCATGGGTGTCGCACTTCCTTTTCGGTTCACGTGGTTTACGAGATGGGTCGGTTCAGGTCTTTGCGGTCCAGGGCCCCGTCGACCAGCTCGCCGATCCGGGCGCTGGACCTCCGGGCCTCCAGATGGAGCCGGCCCACGTTGATCCGGGGCTCGGCGAGCAGGGTGAGCACGGCGGCGCCGCCGGCGGCGTACGTGGCGACATAGCCGCCCTCGCCCCGGACGAGCAGCTCGCGGAAGCCGCCCTGCCCGGTGGACTCGGTCATCCGCTGGGCGACCCCGAGGGCCGCCGCCGTCAGCGCGGCCACCCCCTCCGCCTCGGCGTCGACGGTGTCGTGGGCGAGGACGAGGCCGTCGATGCTCGCCGCGAGCGCCCCGGTCAGCTGGGGCAGCCGGGCCCGCAGCCGTCTCAGCTCGCCGAGCACCTCGGCTTCTGCGGACATCAGTAATCTCCTCTCGGCGCGCAGGCGCAGGGCACGCCTCATCACAGACTTGCCTCCAGGGCGTCGCGGAGCCGGCGCAGCAGGGCGATGTCCGGGTCGGGCGCGATGTCGCCGACCCAGGCCGGGACGGTGGGCACGGCGGCCATCACGGGGTCGGGCGGGGTCTCCACCAGGCCGGCGGCGGCGAGGCGGCGCACCTCCAGCAGCGTGTGGAAGGCCGGGCGGCCGAGCACCCGCGCGATCTCCGCCGGGGTGCGGACCCCGTCGGCGGCGGCGAGCAGCGCCCGCTGACGCAGGCTCACCGTCTGGCCCGGGGCGGGCGGGCGGGGCACCACGGGGGCGGTGTCGACGGAGCCGTACGGCCAGACGCTGTCGAGGAGTTCACGGCGGCGGACGGTCTCGCGCTCGACGGCCTCGGTCGAGACCGGCCGTACGGCACCGAACCAGTGGGCGACGCCGTAGCGGAACCGGGTCGGTCCCGTGGCGGGGGCGAGTGCGAAGAACGCGGCGTCGTAGACCGCGCCGAGGTGGCAGATCTCCAGCTCACCGTCGTGCAGCCGGCCGCTCTCGACCAGGAACCTGCCGACCTCGCGCCGCGCGCCCGCCCGGTCGACGGCCTCGTCCCAGCGCTCGCGGGCGAGCCGCCCGCCGGCGGTCAGGAGGACGTCGAGCCCTGGCGCGGCGGGGCTCTCGGCGTGGGTCACCCGGCCGTCGACGAGATAGAGCGTGCCGTGGTCGCGGAGCAGGGCGCCGGTGGCGCGCTCGGCGGCGAGGCGGACGAGCATGGGGGAGACGGTCATCCGAGCACCAGCTTCTCCGCGAGTTCGCGCAGCCGCATGCGGGCGAGCGCGAGGTTGCCGCTGTCCCGGTCGAGCCACAGGTGGAGGAAGACGCTGCTGTCGAAGGAGGTCTCGACGAACCGGAGGACGTGGTAGCCGCCCCGGGTCGTGACGATCAGGTCCTCGACGGGCGGTCCCTTGGTCAACGTCCGCTCGCGGAGCGCGAGTTCGGTTCCGGGGCGCAGGGCTATCTCCGTGCTGGGGCCGCGGGGGCCCGCGCTCGCGGCGGTGGAGGCGGCGGACGCGGAGGGCGGTCGGGTGGGCAGGGGCGGGACGACCGTCCCCTGGGCCGGCACGGGCACGCCCGCGCCCGGCACGGGCACGCCCGCGGTCGGCGGGGCGGTCGGTCGCGGCGGCGGGGCCGTACCGGCGAAGGAGTCGTACTCCGCGGCGGCGCGGGCCAGTTCGGCGGCCTCGGCGGCCGTCGCCTCGTGGTCTCCGACCGGCGATTCGCCCGCCGCGCCGAGGGCGAGCCCGCTGGTCCAGTCGACCAGCCAGGCTCCACGTGCGCCCGGCAGGCTCATGGCCTCCCACAGGCACTCGTCGATTCCGGGCACGCGGATTCCCCTCCCGATGCGGCGCGCGGACGTACGGCAGTGACGGTGACGCTACTCAACGTTTCCGTCGTGGGTAGGAGTTCTGGCATTTTCCATCGGAACATGCCTCAGGCTTGCTTGAATTCGCCCCCGCGTGATCGCTCCCCGTCGCGTGCGGTCAGTCCCCGCCGCGGCCGGGTCAGCCGTACCGCCCGGCGCCCTCGGTCGCCTGCCGCGCCGCCCGTGCGTCAGCCGCGCCGCTCCACGAAGGCCGCCACGTCGTCGAGGTCCTTGGCCAGCGCGCGGGCGGCCGCCTTGGCGCCCAGGCCGCTCAGCAACCTGGCCAGAAATCCCAGCCGGTTCCCCTCGGCCGGGCCTCCGGAGAACGTCATCCGCACCACGCTCGCACCTTCCCCGTCCGCGCGCAGCGCGATCTCGGAGACGTAGTGCATGCCGTGCGAGTCGGCCACCGTCACATAGCGGTCCGGCGGCACGGACTCGGTCACGGTCATCTCCTCCGTGGCCTCCTTGCCGAACATCTTCCGGGTCTCGCGCCACCGCGTGCCCACCCCGAAGGCGCCCTCGGTGAGGACGTCGACGCGCTCCACGCCGCCCAGCATCCGCTCCATGTTCCGCAGGTCCGTCATCGCTTCCCAGACCGGTCCCGGGGGCGCCTGGATCCGCCGCTCCACGACGATGCTCTTCATGGCCATGGCTCCATGGAAGCACCGGGTCCGTACCCCCGCCTCCGTTGTCGGTCCAGCTGGGTCAGCCCAGCAGCGCGTCCGCCCGGTCGCCGCCCGCCTCGGCGACGATCTCGTCCAGGCTCTGGGCCCGCCGCGCGGTCGAGAAGGCGACCCCGCCGTCCTCGTCCGCCACGGTGAAGCCGTGGACGGCCGGCCGGGGCAGACTGTTGTACGCGTAGTGGTGCGCGAAGTAGTACGCGCCGGTGTCCGGGACGGCCACGATGTCGTCCGGCCGCAGCAGCGGCAGCGGGAGCGCCGTGGCGAGCAGGTCCCCGGCGAAGCAGGCCGGGCCCGCCACGTCCTGGACGACGTCCTCGCCCGTGCGGGGGTGGCCCTCGGCGTCGTACGCGAGGACGCGCAGCGGCCAGGAGGCCGGGTCGTAGACGGTACGGGTGGCCACCTGCACGCCCGCGTGGGTGACGGCGACCGGGCGGGAACCGGAGGTCTTGGTGTACTCGACGCGGGTCAGGATCGTGCCGTGCTTGGCGAGCAGGGAGCGGCCGAACTCGGTGACGAGGCCGTACCGCCCGTCGAGGAGCCCGGGGACGGTCTCGGCGAGCAGCCCGGCGTACTCCGCGTACGTGGGCGCCTCCTCGTCGGAGGCGAAGTTCACCGGCAGCCCGCCGCCGATGTCGAGCGTGTCGATCTGCTGCCGCCCCGCCTTGGCGTTGATCTCCTCGGCGAGTTCGTAGACGGCGGCGACGCCCTCGGCCATGAGGGCGAGCGGGACGCCCTGGGAGCCGGTGTGGGTGTGCAGCCGGGTCAGCCAGGGCCGGTCGAGGTAGGCCCGGACGAGCGTGTCCCGCGCGCCCTCGTCGCGGAGTGCCACCCCGAACTTGGAGGTGGCCGTCGCCGTCGAGAGCGCCCCGATGGAACCGGCCCCGACCTGCGGGTTCACCCGGATGCCGAGGGGCGAGGCGGTCGGCGCGGAGGCGACGAGGGCGTCGAGCCTGGCCAGCTCCTGGAGGTTGTCGGCGTTGACGGCGATCCCGAGCGCGAGGGCCTGGCGCAGGTCGGCGGGGGTCTTGGCGGGCGAGTCGAGCACCGTGCGGGACGCGGGGAGGCCGGCGGCGCGGGCGAGGGCCAGCTCGCCGGGGCTCGCGACCTCCACGCCGAGCCCGCACGCGTCCAGCAGGCGCAGGACGGGCACGAGCGGGCAGGCCTTCACGGCGAAGGCGTGCAGCACGGGGGCGTCGGTGACGGCGGCGAAGGCCGCGACGAGGGCGGCGGCGGAGGCGCGGACGCCCTCGGTGTCGAGGAGGGCGAGGATCTGGCGGTCGGGGTCGGCGGGGGAGAGGAGCCCCTGCTCGACGGCGGCGCGGACGGCCCGGTCGCGACGGGCTCCGGCGGGGTGGGAAGCCATGGATCCATGGGACCACCACGACGGGTCCCGGCGCAGCTGTTGACTACAAGTATTCAGCAGTCCAGGATGTGAATATCTGGTTCACATCGTCAGGAGGCTGCCCCATGTCAGGACCCCGACCCGTACGGGCCCCGCGCGGTACGGAACTGAGCGCCCTGGGATGGCAGCAGGAAGCCGCCCTCCGGATGCTGCAGAACAACCTCGACCCCGAGGTCGCCGAGCACCCCGACAAGCTCGTCGTCTACGGCGGCACCGGCAAGGCCGCGCGCGACTGGCGCTCCTTCGACGCGATGGTGCGCACGCTGCGCACCCTGAAGCAGGACGAGACGATGCTCGTCCAGTCCGGCCGTCCCGTCGGCGTCATGCAGACCCACGAGTGGGCTCCGCGCGTCCTCATCGCCAACTCCAACCTGGTCGGCGACTGGGCGAACTGGGAGGAGTTCCGGCGCCTGGAGCAGCTCGGCCTCACCATGTACGGCCAGATGACGGCCGGTTCGTGGATCTACATCGGCACCCAGGGCATCCTCCAGGGCACCTACGAGACCTTCGCCGCCGTCGCCGCCAAGAAGTTCGGCGGCACGCTGGCCGGCACGATCACCCTCACCGCCGGTCTCGGCGGCATGGGCGGCGCCCAGCCGCTCGCCGTGACGATGAACGACGGCGTCGCGATCTGCATCGACGTCGACCCGCGCGCCATCGAGCGCCGTATCGAGCACCGCTACCTGGACGTCAAGGCCGACAACCTGGCCCACGCGCTCCAGCTGGCCGTCGAGGCCCGCGACGCCCGCCGTCCGCTCTCCATCGGCCTGCTCGGCAACGCGGCGGAGCTGCTGCCACAGATGCTGGCCGAGGGCGCGCCGATCGACATCGTCACCGACCAGACCTCGGCCCACGACCCGCTGTCGTACCTGCCGGTCGGCGTCGCCTTCGACGACATGGCCGACGCGGCCGCCAAGGACCCGGCGGGCTTCACCACCCGCGCCCGGGAGTCCATGGCCCGGCACGTCGAGGCCATGGTCGGCTTCATGGACGCGGGCGCCGAGGTCTTCGACTACGGCAACTCCATCCGCGGCGAGGCCCAGCTGGCCGGCTACGACCGCGCGTTCGCCTTCCCCGGCTTCGTGCCCGCCTACATCCGCCCGCTGTTCTGCGAGGGCAAGGGCCCGTTCCGCTGGGCCGCGCTCTCCGGCGAGGCGAGCGACATCCACAAGACCGACAAGGCGATCCTCGACCTCTTCCCGGAGAACGAGTCCCTGCACCGCTGGATCAAGATGGCCGGCGAGCGCGTCCACTTCCAGGGACTGCCCGCCCGCATCTGCTGGCTCGGCCAGGGCGAGCGCGACAAGGCGGGCGACATGTTCAACGACATGGTCGGCAACGGCACCCTCGCCGCGCCGCTCGCGATCGGCCGCGACCACCTCGACTGCGGCTCGGTGGCCTCCCCGTACCGGGAGACCGAGGCCATGCTCGACGGCTCCGACGCGATCGCGGACTGGCCGCTCCTGAACGCCATGGTGAACGTCGCCTCCGGCGCCTCCTGGGTCTCCATCCACCACGGCGGCGGCGTCGGCATGGGCCGCTCCATCCACGCGGGCCAGGTCTCCGTCGCGGACGGCACGAAGCTGGCCGGCGAGAAGATCCGCCGCGTCCTGACGAACGACCCGGGCATGGGCGTCATCCGGCACGTCGACGCGGGCTACGACATCGCCGAGCGGGTCGCCGACGAGAAGGGCGTCCGGGTCCCGATGCGCGAGGGCGACGACGCTGTGGACGGTGTCTCCGCGTGAGCGAGACGTTCCACGCCATGTGGCGGTCGCTGCGGCCCATCGGCCGCAGCGCCGCCTCCGGCGGCTACCGCCGCTACGCCTGGACGGACGCCGACGCCGACTGCCGGCTCTGGTTCCAGATGCAGGCCGAGGCGCGCCGGCTGAACTACGAGGTCGACCGCAACGGCAACCAGTGGGCCTGGCTCGGCGACCCGGCGGCCGGTGACGCCGTCGTCACCGGCTCGCACCTGGACTCCGTGCCGGACGGCGGCGCCTTCGACGGCCCGCTCGGCGTGGTGTCCGCCTTCGCGGCGCTCGACGAGCTGCGCGCGCGGGGCGTGGTGTTCAAGCGGCCCCTCGCGATCACCAACTTCGGTGACGAGGAGGGCGCCCGCTTCGGCCTTGCCTGTGTCGGCTCGCGCCTCACGGCCGGGCGGCTGACGAAGGAGCAGGCGTACGAGCTCAGGGACGGCGACGGGATCACCCTGCCGAAGGCGATGGAGGCCGCCGGGTACGACCCCGAGGCCATCGGCCCCGACCCCGAGCGGCTCGCCCGGATCGGCGCCTTCGTCGAGCTGCACGTCGAGCAGGGCCGCGCCCTCGACCTCTCCGGCGACGCCGTCGGCATCGCGTCCGCGATCTGGCCGCACGGCCGCTGGCGGTACGACTTCGCGGGCGAGGCCAACCACGCGGGCACGACCCGCCTGGTCGACCGGCGCGACCCGATGCTGACGTACGCCGAGACGGTCCTCGCCGCGCGGCGCGAGGCCGAACTCGCCGGTGCGGTCGCCACCTTCGGCAAGATCGCGGTCGAACCGAACGGCGTCAACGCGATCCCGTCCCTGGTCCGGGGCTGGCTCGACGCGCGGGCGGCGGACCAGGCCTCCCTGGACGCCGTCGTCGAGGGCGTCGAGACGGCGGCCCGCGACTACGCGAACCGCCACGGCATCGACCTCACGGTCGTACGGGAGTCCTTCACGCCGGTGGTGGAGTTCGCGCACACGCTGCGGGACGAGCTTGGCTCCCTCCTCGGCGGGAAGACCCCGGTGCTCGGCACGGGCGCGGGCCACGACGCGGGCATTTTGTCCGAATCGATCCCGACCGCCATGCTCTTCGTACGGAACCCCACGGGCGTCTCGCACTCCCCGGCCGAGTTCGCGGCCGAGGACGACTGCGTGGCGGGGGTCATCGCTCTTGCGGACGTACTGGAGGGCCTGGCGTGCAGGTGACGACGTACTGGCTGGAACACGCCTGGCTGGACACCAACGTGGAACCGGGCGTGGCGCTGGACGTGGCCGACGGCCGCGTCACAGCCGTACGCACCGGTCTCGACGCCCCGCCCCCGGGCGCGGAGGTCCTGCGCGGCCTGACGATCCCGGGCCTGGCGAACGCCCACTCGCACGCCTTCCACCGGGCGCTGCGCGGCACCGTCCAGGTCGGCTCGGGCACGTTCTGGACCTGGCGTGAGGTCATGTACCAGGTGGCGTCCGAGCTGACGCCGGACACGTACCACGCGCTGGCCCGCGCGGTGTACGCGGAGATGGCGCTGGCCGGCATCACGTCGGTCGGCGAGTTCCACTACCTCCACCACGCCCCCGGCGGCACCCCGTACGCCGACCCCAACGCGATGGGCGAGGCCCTGATCCAGGCGGCCGCCGACGCGGGCATCCGGATCACGCTCCTCGACACCGCCTACCTCTCCTCCGGCTTCGGCGCGGCGCCCGACCGGCACCAGCTCCGCTTCTCGGACGGCACGGCGGAGGCGTGGGCGGAGCGGGTCTCGGCGCTCAAGGAGCGGAAGGGCGTCCGGATCGGGGCGGCGATCCACTCGGTCCGTGCGGTCCCGGCGGACCAGCTGTCGACGGTCGCGGGCTGGGCGCAGTCGCGCGCGGTGCCGCTGCACGTCCACCTGTCGGAGCAGACCGCCGAGAACGACGCGTGCCTGGCGGCCCACGGCCGTACGCCCACACAGCTCCTCGCGGACCACGGGGTCCTCGGCGCGCGGACGACGGGCGTCCACAACACCCACCTCACCGACACCGACATCTCCCTCCTCGGCTCCTCGACCACGGGCACGTGCATGTGCCCGACGACGGAACGGGACCTCGCGGACGGCATCGGCCCGGCCGTCGCCCTCCAGCGGGCGGGCTCGCCGCTCTCGCTGGGCAGCGACAGCCACGCGGTGATCGACCTCCTGGAGGAGGCGCGGGCCATGGAGCTGAACGAGCGGCTCCGCTCCCGCACGCGCGGCCACTGGACGGCCGCCGCGCTGCTGCGCGCGGCGACGGCCGACGGTCACGCCGCGCTCGGCTGGGACGGGGCGGGAACCCTGGAGGCGGGCGCGCTCGCCGACTTCACGACGATCGCCCTGGACTCCGTCAGGACAGCGGGACCGGTGCCGCGTCTGGCAGCCGAGACGGCGGTATTCGCAGCGTCGGCCGCGGATGTGCGCCATGTGGTCGTGGGCGGCCGGACGATCGTCCGGGACGGCGCGCACGTGACGATCCCGGACGTGCCGGGTGCCCTTGCGGACGCGATCGCCGCCGTGCGCGGCTGAAGGAAGGACCTCTCATCATGAACAGCGGCCCCGCGACGAGGAACAACCCGGCGGCGATCTCCGCCCCCACGAGCGCGAACAGCGCCGTGGCGACGGAGGCCACCGCCATCGTCAACATCGCCAGCCTGGTCACGAACGATCCCTCCCTCGGTGACGGCACACCCCTTGGACTGATCCAGGACGCGGCCGTCGTCATCGAGGGCGACCAGGTCGTCTGGGTCGGTGAGACAAGCAAAGCACCGGCCACTGACAACCGGGTCGACGCCGACGGCAGGGCCGTGATCCCCGGCTTCGTGGACTCCCACTCGCACTTGGTCTTCGCGGGCGACCGCACCGCGGAGTTCAACGCGCGGATGTCCGGCCAGCCCTACAAGGCGGGCGGCATCAGGACGACGGTGGCGGCGACCCGGGCGGCGAGCGACGAGGAACTGTCGTCGAACGTGGCCCGCTTCATGGCGGAAGCCCTCCGCCAGGGCACGACGACCTTCGAGACGAAGTCGGGCTACGGCCTGACGGTCGAGGACGAGGCGCGCGCGCTGCGCATCGCGTCCACGCACACGGACGAGGTCACGTACCTGGGCGCGCACATCGTCTCGCCGGACTACGCCGACGACCCGGCCGGCTACGTGGACCTGGTGACCGGCGAGATGCTCGACGCCTGCGCCCCGTACGCGCGTTGGGTGGACGTCTTCTGCGAGAAGGGCGCCTTCGACGGGGACCAGGCGCGGGCGATCCTCACGGCCGGCAAGGCGAAGGGCCTGCACCCGCGGGTGCACGCCAACCAGCTGAGCTTCGGCCCCGGCGTCCAGCTCGCGGTGGAACTCGACGCGGCGAGCGCGGACCACTGCACGCACCTGACGGACGCCGACGTGGACGCCCTGGCCTCGGGCGCCACGGTGGCCACCCTCCTCCCGGGGGCGGAGTTCTCCACCCGGGCCCAGTGGCCGGACGCCCGCCGCCTGATCGACGCGGGCGTGACGGTGGCCCTGTCGACGGACTGCAACCCGGGCTCGTCGTTCACGTCGTCCGTCCCGTTCTGCATCGCGCTCGCCGTACGGGACATGGGCATGACCCCGGACGAGGCGCTCTGGTCGGCCACGGCGGGCGGCGCGCGAGCCCTGCGCCGCACGGACGTCGGCCGCCTGTCCCCGGGCGCCCGCGCCGACCTCACCGTCCTGTCCGCCCCGTCCCACGTCCACCTGGCCTACCGCCCGGGTGTTCCCCTGGTGTCGGAGGTCTGGCGGCGCGGTACGCGGGTGGTCTGAGCGGGTGCGGGGTTCTCCCCGTTCACCGCCGTCCCACGAACTCCTGATGCAGTGCGCCAACGCCCACCTGCATGAGGCCTACGTGTACCGCACACCTCTGCGCAGGCGGCTCCTGAACGGCTTGCAACAGCGAAGCTAGTCTGCGCAACCTCGGCAGAGGCCTTGGCCGGCGCCCCGGAAGGCGCGGTCGCAGCGGTCGCAGTTCTGCAGGGGGAGGACGCCGGGTGGTGCCGCAGGTGCCGGTGGAAGTTCCGGCGGAAGCCACTCACGGAGCCGGTGGGCGAGGAGGCGGGCGGGCCAGCGGATGGTACCGGCGGGCAGTTCGGCGGTGAGCGTGCGGACGACGACGGCCGGGGTGACCTCCCGGTCCAGCCACCGCTGGACCTCGGGCGCCAGACGGCGTACGTCGCTCTCCGAGAGGAGCAGCCGGGACTCGCGCTGCCGCAGACCGGCGAGGAGTTCGGCGGCAGGCTTCAACTCCGAGCTGAGCGGCGGTTCTTCGGTCTCGACCGGAGCCGTCCGTGGCGCCCGTCGCGTGACGGGCCGGGAGCGCTTGACGAGATCGACGGGACCAGGGTGCTCGAACCAGGTAGTGACCGTCGTGAGTTTGGCGCCCCTCCCGCGCACGACCTGCCGCTTCAGGTACCCGGCGGTCTCCAGCTCCCGCAACGCGCCCGCGATCCGCACGGCGCCTTCCGGGAAGCGGGCGGTGAGGATGCTGATCCCGACGAGAGCGCCGTCGGGCAGCGACTGGATGTACACGCCGATGCCGATCGCGCAGGCGGACAGGTCCTTGTGCTGGGCGAGATGGTTGCCCACGACGGTGAACTTCTCGTCGTGGCGGTGACGTACGTGCGTCACTCCGGCGCGCGGGGGTGAGACGGTACTAAACTGCGGAGCAGTCATGGGGAAGCGCCTACTTCCTTGATGATCAGGCCCTCGGTCGGGATGCCAGTCCCGTCGGGGGCCGAAATCGTTTGCGGCATATGCAAGTTGGCGCGACCGTACCGCGCCGACCCGCCGTTCTGCCAACTTGTGACCCGAAAGCGTGAGCTGTCGGGTTTGGACGGAAATGGTTCTTCCCCCACGTTCTTTCCCGGGATCTCACGGACCGCCGCCAGACCCTGAACCGGGTCGCGGAAAACCGGGACCCACTCAGCGCTCCGCCTCGCCGAGCGCTTTCCGCAACCAGTCCAGCCCGCCCTGCGCCAGCAACTCGTCCGCCAGGCGTCCTGCCGTCTCCGTGACGATCCGGCCCCGGCTGTTGTCGATCCAGCGCTGGGCGCTCTCGTAGCCCTGCGCCTTGTACTCGATGCCCTGCAGCAGGCACTCCAGCTTGTCGGCATCCCGCGCGCAGATCGCCTCGGCCGAGCCCTTGGCCTCGTACTCGTCCACCAGGTCCCGGATCGTTTCGGCCAGGACGTCGGGCATGCCGGCAGTCTGGTCGGCCGTGACTGCTCGGGGATCGGCGGCGGTCGAATACTTCTTGCCGAGGTAGTTGACGTCCCCCGTACGGGACTCCTGGGTGTCGTGCCACACCGCGAGGAACGCGGCACGGGCCGGATCTGCGCCTTCGAGCTTCGCGATGACCGAGGCGATCAGTGCCGTACGCCAAGAGTGCTCCGCCACGCTCTCGGGGTCCCGGACTCCGGCCATCCACCAGCCCGTGCGGCGCGCGTTCTTGAGCGTGCCCGCCTCGAACAGGAAGTGCGCCACGGCGGAGAGGTCGTTGTCGGCCACCGTCCCGTCTCCTTTCACGCCTCTGCGAGGCGGATCGCGTACCGGATGCCTTCGAGCTCTCGGCGCACCCGCGCCGAAGGCCCGGTGTCATCCAACATCATCGGAAGTCGGTCGCGCAGGGACCGTGCCGCGGATGAGGGGCGCCTCAGAAGGTGCGGCCGGGACGCGATCAGAACCCACAGGGTGTGCATGTTGAGGCCGAAGAACCCATGGTTCGGGGTCAGGCCACGTACGAGATGGTCCAGCAGCCTGCCGCCGTGCCATGGGCCCCAGCCGGGCCGCGCGATGAAGTCGTCGGAGAGTTCGACACGGGCCGATTCGCCGATCCAGTACGCCCAGTAGTTCAGGTTCGCCGTCTCACCTGCGTCTGTTGCGCTCAGGGTCGTGGCGATGAAGTGGTCCATGCGTTCCCGATCACCATGGCGCGCGGACACCGTGGCGACGGAGCGGTCGTTGAGCCATTGGGAGAGCCAGTCGTCAGGCCGTTCCTTCCGTTGCTGGTGCGCCAGCCATGGCTCTTCGGGTGCCGACCAGACCGGATGAACCCGTACTGGTGGTCACTTCAAGCCCTTGCCGGTGCTTCGTACCGTCGTGGCAACACCGATGAGTGATGACACAGCGTAGTGGAAGAGGTACGCCATGGATGCGGAATCGGAGACCCGAGGAAACGGGGAGGAGCGGACCCGCGTCTTCCTGTACGACCGTCACGCCACGAGCATCACGGCGGCGCTCGACATCCGACTCGCTCGCTGCCGCACCTTCGCGGAGCAGCAGGGTTGGGAGATCGTCGGTACCTGGATCGACCTCGGAGATCACGCGCTGTCGGATGAGCGACCCCAGTTCAGCGCCTTGTGCCGGGCCATGGCGGCCACGCCGGGGCCCGTCGTGTGCCTCGTCGACGACTTCGACCGGTTGAACCGGGCGGCGGGCCATCGCGCCGTCATGCGCCACCGTGTCGGTTCCGCGGGCGGGTACTGCGCGACGGCGTCCGGAGAGTTCGACCGAGCAGACCCGGCACAGCGGCACAGGGCTTGGTCCGGCGACCGGTTCGATGTCCTGGACACCCTCACATGGCTCCAGGAATCCCGGGAGGCACGCGAGCGTGATCGCCGAGCGTACGGCTGACCGTCTGCGATGCCGAGAGCCAGGAATCGGCGACGCGCAGACCATGGCCCCTCAGTCCAGGCAGAACTCGTTGCCCTCGACGTCCTGCATGTTGAGGCACGACTCGTTGTACTCGTCGGCGAGCAGGAGCTGGCCGCGGACCGCGCCGAGTGCGACCAGGCGGGCGCACTCCGCCTCCAGGGCGGCGAGGCGCTCCTCGCCCACGAGTCCGGTGGCGGCGCGGACGTCGAGGTGCACGCGGTTCTTGACGACCTTGCCCTCGGGGACGCGCTGGAAGTACAGGCGCGGTCCGGCTCCCGTGGGATCCATGGCGACGAACCCCGCACCCTGTCGCTCCGGCGGCAACGAGCCGTCGTACGCGGCCCAGTCGGCGAAGCCCTCGGGCGGCGGCGGTACGACGTACCCCAGCACCTCGCACCAGAACCGGGCGACCCGCTCCGGTTCCGCGCAGTCGAACGTGATCTGGACCTGCCTGAGGGACGTCATCGGGCCACCCTAGCGGCGACGGCGGCGTGAGCGCCCCTGAGATTCGGGGGGCGCGAGACGTCGTGCGCGCACCCGACCACCACGTCCCATTCGTCGCTTGATCACCACGAATTCCCCTCGGTCACAGGTTGGTCGAGTAGCCCTGTCCCGGAGGGATTTCGACCGGTACCGTCCTGTAGCGGCAGGACTCAGGGGGGAAGACCGGGGGGTCGGAGAGTTGAGCGCTGTCCGTGATCAGGCTGCCCGCGTGCGGGGGAAGCACGCAGGCCGGCCGAGGTTCGTGCAGGTCGTGACGGTGGAGGAGCTCGGGCCGCGCGAGATCGAGGCGTGGCGGGAGCTGCGCGGCAAGAGCGGCGCGCCCGAGAACGCCTTCATGGGGCCCGAGTTCGCCCTCGCCGTCGCCGCCGTGCGGCGCCGGGTGCGGGTCGCCGTGTGGTGGGAGGACGGGGAACCCGTCGGGTTCTTCCCGTACGAGAAGGGGGCGTTCGGGCACGGGCGGGCCGTCGGGCTCGGGGTGTCCGACTGCCAGGGCGCCGTCCTGCGGCCCGGGCTCGCGCCCTCGCCCCGCGCGCTGCTCCGGCTCTGCGGGCTGTCCGCGTGGGAGTTCGACAACCTGGAGCGCGGGCAGGAGCTGCTCCGAGGGGGCGCCCCCGAGGCGTTCGCCTCGCCCGTCATCGACGTCGGGCAGGGCTATCCCGCGTACGAGGAGTTCCTGCGCGGCCACTCGCCCAAGTTCCTCAAGACCACCCTCGCCAAGGAGCGCCGGCTCGGGCGGCAGGTCGGGCCGCTGCGCTTCGTCTTCGACGAACGCGACCCCGCCGCCCTGCGCACCCTCATGGAGTGGAAGTCCGCCCAGTACCGCAGGACCGGCCGCCGGGACCGCTTCGCCAAGGACTGGATCAGCGGCCTGGTGCGACGGCTCCACGCGCTGCGCGAGCCCGGCTGCTCCGGAGTCCTGTCCGTGCTGTACGCCGGTGAACGGCCGATCGCCGCCCACTTCGGGCTGCGCTCCCGCACCGTCCTCTCCTGCTGGTTCCCGTCCTACGACCCCGAGTTCGCCAAGTACTCGCCCGGTCTCGTCCTCCATCTGCGGATGGCCGAGGCCGCCGCGGCCGCCGGGATCGGCATGCTCGACCTCGGCCGCGGCGCCGCCGAGTACAAGGACGCCCTCAAGACCGGTGAACTGACCGTCCACGAAGGGGCCGTGACCCGGCCCGGGATACGCGCCGCGATCCACTGGCTCGGCCACGAGCCCACCCGCCGCGTCCACAGCTTCGTACGCAACCGGCCCGCGCTCGCCGCGCGCGGCCGCCGCACCCTCAACCGGCTCGCCCGCCTGCGCGGCGCCGCCGGACAGCCCTGAGCCGACAGCGGGGGATCCATGCGCTTGCGACCACGAACCGTCGTCGACCTCGACCTCGGCTCACCCGAAGGACCCGTCCTCTCCCTGCGCCCCGCACCCGGCGGCCCGCCGCCGGGACCCGGTGACGTCTACGCCCTCGTACGCCTCAGGGGCCGGCCTGCCGCCACCCTCCTGGGGCACGTCCGGGAGGGCGACGATCCGGCCGAGGTGCTGTCCGCCCTGGCCCGGGACCAGCTCCTGCCCGCCCGGGGCGGCGAGTCGTACGGCCGCTCGCACGGCGACCCGCACGACCCGCACGGCGACCCGCACGGCGACCCGCACGGCCTCCGGCACCGTCACGGTCTGCCGCCCGTCGAGCCGCGCATCCTCCCGCCCCGCGCCTGTGTCGTCGTCGCCACGCGCGAGCGCGCCGATCAGCTCGCCCGCGCCCTGGACTCCCTCCTCGACCAGGACCACCCCGACCACGAGATCCTCGTCGTCGACAACGCGCCGCGCACGCGGGAGACCGAGGAACTGGTCACCCGCAAGTACGGCGACCGCGTCCGGTACGTCCGCGAGGACACCCCCGGGCTCGCCGTCGCCCACAACACCGGCCTCGCGCACGCCCGCGCAGAGGTCGTCGCCTTCACCGACGACGACGTCGTGGCCGACCCGCACTGGCTGACCGCCCTCACCACGCCCTTCGCCGCCGACCCGCGGCTCGGCTGCGTCACCGGCCTCATCCTGCCCGCCCGGCTGCGGACGCCCGCCCAGATCCTGCTCGAATCCCACGGCGGCTTCGCCAAGGGCTTCGCGCCCCGGCTCTACGACCCGCTGCGACCGCCCGCCGACGAACCGCTCTTCCCGTTCACGGCCGGCAGCTTCGGCTCCGGCGCCAACATGGCCTTCCGCACCAGGGCCCTGCAGGCCGCGGGAGGCTTCGACCCGGCCACCGGCACCGGCACGGCGGCCCGGGGCGGGGACGACCTGTACGCCTTCGTCGCCGTCCTCTCCGCCGGTTTCCGGCTCCGCTACACCGCCGACGCCCTCGTCTGGCACCACCACCGCGAGACCCCGCAGGACCTGCGCAACCAGGCCTTCGGCTACGGCGCGGGACTCACCGCGTACCTCACCGCCACGCTCGTCCGCCGCCCCGCCCTGCTGCCCGCGTTCCTCGCCCGGCTGCCGCGCGGCCTCGCGCACGCCAGGTCCATCACCGCGCGGCGGGAAGAGGGAGCAGTCACTGGAGTGCCCGGTGCGCACGGCGCCCTCACCCATCCCTGGCCTCGCGGCCTCTCCCGACTGGAGCGACGCGGCATGCTCTACGGCCCTCTCGGCTACGCCAAAGCCCGTCTCCGGAACGGGGGTTCGAGATGAGCGCACCCGCCCACACCCGGATCCCGGTCCTGCTCTACCACGCCGTCTGCGACGAACCGCCCGCCTGGATCGCCGAATTCACGGTCACGCCCAAGGAGTTCGGGGCCCAGCTCGACGCGATCGTCGACAGCGGACGGACCCCCGTCACCGTCGGCGTACTCGCCGACCACCTCGCGCGGCGCGCGCCGCTGCCGCCCCGGCCCGTCGTCCTCACCTTCGACGACGGCTTCGCCGACCTGCCCGGACCGACCGCGGAGGCGCTCGCCTCCCGCGAACTGCCCGCCACCGCCTACCTGACCACCGGGGCGATCAGCCCGGGCCGGGCCTGTCTGCTGCCGCCCGCGCCGATGATGACCCTCGGCCAGGCGCCGCGCCTGGAGCAGTACGGGATGGAGGTCGGCGCCCACACCGCCACGCACCCGCAGCTCGACACGCTCCCGCCGAAGGAGCTGCGGCGCGAACTGCGCGAGCCGAAGGCCGTCCTGGAGGACGTTCTCGGCCACCCGGTCCGGCACCTCGCCTACCCGCACGGCTACAACAGCCCGGCGGTGCGCAGGGCCGTCGCCGCCGCCGGATACCACTCGGCCGTCGCCGTCCGGCACGCGCTCAGCTCCGAGACCGACGAGCGGTACCGGATCGCCCGGCTCATCGTCCGCCGCGGCCACACCGTCGCCGACGTCGAGGACTGGATGGACGGCCGGGGCGCCAAGGCGGCGCCGTACCCGGACTCGCTGCCGACGGTGGGCTGGCGGCTGTACCGCAGGGCCCGCGCGCTCGTCAGGGGCCCCGAGTTCGCGGGCTGATCCGCAGGGCCCGAGCAGCAGGCGCAAGGACAAGGACAGGACAGATCCGCGAGCAGTACGTAGGGGGAGTGCCACCGTGCAGCAACCAGTGCCCGCGCCGGTCGAGGAGGGCGGCGTGTCCGCGCCGGTCGAGGAAGGCGGCGGGTCCGCTCCGCCGCCCGCCGCCCGGCGGTCCGAGGCGGAGCCGGACGCTCCCGACGCGCGGTCCGAGGCGGAGCCGGACGCCGGCGCCCCCGCCACGCCGCGCCGCCGGCCCGCCTGGCGCGTACCGGGCCGCCCCGGCCCGCACACCCTCCTCAGCGCGCTCCCGCTGCTCGTCGCCGCCGTCCTCTGGCTGTACGCGCTGCCCCGGATCGGCTTCCGCGACATCGCCGACTACGGGCTCCTCGACCGCTTTCCGCTCGCCTTCTACGCCTCCCTGGCCGTCCTGACCTGCGGCTTCCTGGTGACCCTGCGGCGGGCGGGCACGGCCCCGTGGTGGCCCGCCGCGTACAGCGTCGCCCTGCTCGTCGCGCTGAAGGCGCCACCGGCGATCCTGTACGACTCCGTCCGGTACGCCTGGGCGTCCAAGCACGACGCCGTGATCACCCGGCTGCTCGCCGAGGGCACGGTGTACCCGCGGCGCGAGCTGTCCGGCGGGATGTCCGCGTACGACCAGTGGCCCGGGTTCTTCTCGCTCGACGCGGCGCTCGTCCGCGCCTTCGGCGTGGAGTCGGCGGCCTCGTTCATCAACTGGGCGCCGGTGGTCCTCGGCGTCCTGACCCTCCCCGTCCTCCTGCTGATCTACCGCACCTTCAGCGACGACTGGCGGCTCGTGTGGACGGGCGTGTGGATCTTCCAGCTGGCCAACTGGGTCGGCCAGGACTACCTGTCCCCGCAGGGCTTCGCGTACCTGCTCTATCTGACCGTCTTCGCCGCCGTCGTACGGCACTTCGTGCGGCCCGGGTCGGCCGGCCGGCTGCGCGACCGTACGCTCCTCGACCCGGCCGCGGCCGCCGTGCCGCCGCCGACGACGGTGAAGCAGCGCGCGATCGCCGTGCTGATCGTCGCCCCGCTGATCGCGACGATCAACGCCTCGCACCAGCTGACCCCGGTGATGCTCTGCGCCACGCTCTTCGCGCTCTGCCTCACCCGCCGCTACCGCAACATCGGGCTGCTCGTCGTGACCGGCCTGATCATGCTGGCCTGGGACCTCACGATGGGCCGGGTCCTCTTCCTGGAGACCATGAGCACGCTCAAGGACTCGGCGGGCGACCTGCTCTCCAACTCCCGTGCCGGTTACGCCGGTGAGCCGACCGGTCCCGGGCCCGAGCTGGTCGGCGCCGCCAACATCGTGATGGTCCTCGCGCTCGCCGCGCTCGCCGGCACGGCCGTGTTGCTGCGCCGACGGCTCGTCCGCAGCGCGCTGCCGTTGCTGCTGGCCGCCGCCGCGCCCGTCCCGATGTTCGCCGTCAACGACTACGGCGGCGAAATGCTCTTCCGCGTCTACCTGTTCGGCCTGCCCGGCACGGCGTTCTTCGCCGCCGCGGCGCTCGTCCCGGCGGCGGGCGCGGTGGGCCGGGGCGCGCGGGCGGCCCGTCGCGCCGCCGCCGTCGCGCTGCCGCTCGCGCTCACCGCCCTGCTGGCCGGCTTCCTGCCCTCGTACTACGGCAAGGAGGGCATGCACTACGCCCCGCCCGCCGAACTCGCCCTCACCCAGCGGGCCTACGACCGGGCGCCGGACGGTGCGCTGATCCTCGCCACGACGGGCTCCTTCCCGGGCGCGTACCACCGCTACGACCACTACGAGCGCTGGTTCTTCACCGAGCAGGAGGTGCCGGAGAACCTGAAGATGCTGAAGGACCCCGCGGGGTACCTCGCCCGGGGCATCCCCGAGGGCCGACCGGCGTTCGTCATCCTCACGCCGACGCAGGAGAAGGCGGTCATCGGCGAGGGCTATCTGCCGCCGGGCAGCTTCCGCACGCTTCAGGAGGACCTCAAGCGCTCGCCGCTCTTCCGTGTGGTGGAGGAGAGCGAACACGGCCTGGTCCTGGAGTACCGCCCACAGAGCTGACCCGCCCACAGAGCTGACCCGCTCACGGAGCTGACCCGCCCACGTCGACCGAACTCAGGAGTACGCACGCCATGGCACCCGCACACCTCCGGCCCAGAATCGGCCTCGCGGTCTCCGGCTGGGTCGCGCTCGCCGCCACCGCGCTGCCGGGCGGCTCGCCGCTGCGCTGGATCCCCGTCCTCGCGTTCGTGGCCCTCGTGCCCGGTCTCGCGCTGCTCCACCCGCAGCCGGGCGGGCTGCGGCCGGGCGCCCGTCTGGAGGCGCTCGCGCTGGCCGCGCCGGTCAGCCTGTCGCTGGCCACGCTCGCGGCGACGGCGCTCTTCCTCCTGGAGTCCTTCTCCACGACCGCGTTCCTGGTCGCGCTCGCCGCCTTCGTGACCGTCGTCGCCGCCCTGCCGGGCGTGCCGCTGCCGGCCGCGACCCGGGGCGCCGTCGAGCGCGAGAGCACGCGCGTGCGCGTCCGCTTCCGGGCCAAACGGAAGCCTGGTGGAGCGTGATGACCCGAGGCCACGCCGCGCCGCCGCCGCGCAGGGCGCCCATGATGGCGATAGCCCTCGCCGCGGTCGGTGCCCTCGCCGCAGCGCTGGGTGTCTGGAGCACCCAGGGCTCCGACGACCGCTGCCGGCCCGACCGCAAGCTCGTCCTGCCGTGCGACGGCGCGTGGTGGGGCGCGTACATCCCGTACGACGAGGACAGCTCGCTCACCAGGCCGGTGTACGCCTTCGAGCGGAAGATCGGCCGCAAACTCGACGTCATCTACACCTACCACGACATGTCGGGCAACCCGACGGACGGCGAACTCCTCACCCCCGACGAGGTGGAACTCGGCGAGGACCGGCTGCTGATGCTGGCCTGGGAGTCCACGGTGTGGAAGGAGAAGCACCACGCGAACTGGAGCGAGACCCAGCTCGGCTGGAAGAACATAGCGTCGGGGAAGTACGACACCTCGATCATCGACCCGCAGGCCCGCCGCCTCAAGGCGTACGGCAAGCGGGTCTTCTTCTCCTTCGACCAGGAGACCGACATGCGCATCAAGGAGGGCGCGGGCACCCCGGAGGAGTACGTGGCCGCCTACCGCCACCTCCGCGACCGCTTCGAACGCCTCGGCGTCCGCAACGTCGTCTGGGTCTGGACGGTCTCCGGCTACCTCGGCAACGCCGACCTGATGAAGGCGCTGTACCCAGGGGACAGGTACGTCGACTGGATCGGCATGGACCAGTACAACTACTACCAGTGCCACAAGTCCCCGAACTGGCTGGACTTCGAGTCGAGCCAGCGCCCCACGTACGACTGGCTGCGCACGAACATCTCCGCGAACAAGCCGATCATGCTGGCGGAGTTCGCCACGGCCCCCGACCCGACCCGCCCCGACCGCCAACGCGACTGGTACACCGCGATCCCCCGCGTGGCTCCCACCCTCCCCCGAGCCAAGGCCTACGTCCACTGGAACCGCCCGGTCCCCGGCGGCCCGGCCTGCGACCTGACGGTCAACTCGGGTCCGGCGCTGGACGGTTACCGCTCGGCGGGGCTGGACCCCTACTTCCGCCGGGGCGTGGCGGGTCGATAGTCCCGCGATCCTCGGCGGACGACATGATCACTACGATGGGCGTCTGTTGACCGAGGGGACGGGGGCGGGTGGCATGAGCGAGCTGGGCACGGCCGAGCGCGGTGCGGAGGCGAAGGCGCCGTTACCTGACCGCGTGTCCGAGGCCCCGGACACGGGCCACGAGCCGGAAGC
Organism: Streptomyces sp. NPDC014870; assembly: GCF_043081505.1. Taxonomy (NCBI): domain Bacteria; kingdom Bacillati; phylum Actinomycetota; class Actinomycetes; order Kitasatosporales; family Streptomycetaceae; genus Streptomyces; species Streptomyces sp. NPDC014870. Next base: position 59,697 of record NZ_JBIBWQ010000014.1, on the reverse strand, counting down.
GCCGGAGGAGCCCGAGGCGCCGGACGGGCCCGAGCAGCCCGACGACCTGGTCGAGCCCGAGGAGCCGGGGGAGCCGGAGCTCGAACGAGCCTTCCTGGGCGACGCCTTTTCGAAGCTGCGGGACACCCTTGTCGGTCCGCGCGAGCCCGCGGAGGGACCCGTCGACCGGTACGCGGTCGTGGAACGGCCGGACTTCAACGCCATGAAGATTCCGGATTTCGACGTGTCCCTCTTCGAGTACGGCAAGCCCCTGGAACGCCCGGACGGGCAACGCACCCCGCTGTTCGACGGTTCGCCCAGGCGCGAGCAGACCGAGCAGGGAAAGCTCGGGGACTGTGGCGTGATCGCCACCATGGGGGCCGTGGCCACGCACTTCCCCGAGGCGATCTCCGAGTGCGTCAAGGAGAACGAAGACGGCACGTACGAGGTGACTCTCCACCAAGTGGAGAAGAAGTACAGCGGCGGCTTGACCCAATGCGAACCGAACGGAGCCGTCACCGTTCTGACGATCACGCCGGATCTGGTCGTGCAGTACGACCAGCCGGGCAAGCCCGCCTACGGCCGTGCGGGCGCCGAACCCGTCGCTTGGCCCTCCGTCCTGGAGAAGGCCTTCGCCGGAGTGGACCAGACGTGGGAGGAAGACCTCTCCGACAAGGCATCCGGTTACGAACGGCTCGACAAGGGCACCCGCCCCAGTCACCGCGCCGAGATGCTGACCCAGCTCACGGGGCGGCCCGCCTACACCGAGGACATCCCCACGCAGTACGACATGAACGGCGTCAGCCCCGACCGGCAGCTCCTCTCCATGTTCCGGGAGAAGCTCGACGCGGGCTGCCCGATCCTGATCGGCACCCGAAAGATCGGCAAGGACGAGGGGCCGCTCCCCAAGGGCCTCGTGGACGGCCATGTCTACGAGGTGACCGGCGTGGACGAGCGAGGACTCATCCAGCTGCGCAACCCGCACAATCTCAACCATCCGACGCTCACGGCGAAGGAACTCAGGGCCAATTCCAGGCCCGATTTCACCACGATGGGATAAGGAAATGAGCAACGAAGTCTGGTTGTGGCCCCGGGTGGTCGGGGACTCGGACAATGCCCGGTTCTCGGTGATCCACCTCTATGCCCTGGCCGGCGAGCCGCTCCGTATTCGGCTCTTGGTGGTCGCCGACGAGGAGCGCACGTACGACCTGGAGCTGGGCGAGACCTTTCCCGTACGGGAAGAGACCTGGAAGTTCGAACGGGTCGACAACCTGGAGGGTGAGCGCTGGCTCGTGCTGCTGCGCAAGGTCGTCTGAGCGTCACCCGCCGCCCGAACGCCTTCCGCCCCGCAACCCCCGGACCGCCAGGGCCGTCATCGTGGCGCCGCACAGGGCGAGGAGGATGGGGAGGGGGGCTTCGGCGAAGGGGTGTTGGGCGGCCCAGCCTGCCCAGACCAGGATCCAGACCGCGCACGCCGTGACGCGGACGCTCGTGCCGAGGGCGCGGAGGAGGAGCGTCGCGAGGGTCAGGCACAGGGCCTGGAGGGTGATCGGGAGGGCCGGCAGGGCGTCCGTGGGGACGAAGACGGGGGCCAGGGTCGCGCCCGGTCCTGCCGCCTCCTCCGGGCGGAGGCCGAGGAGGGGCGGCGCGACGTGGAGGGCCAGGAACGTGGTGGCCAGGACCGTCGCGGCGTAGAGGCGCCGTACCCGGCGGCGTGCGACCGCCGCCGTGTGCAGGGCGACCAGCAGGAGCCCGGCCCCGAGGGTGACCGGCGGGAGCGCCGCGATCAGCTCCGTGCCCGAGAGGCGGTCCGCGGCCACCGCGTCCGTGTGCGCGAGCGGCAGCCAGAAGAGCGCGGTCGCGAGGCCGAGCAGCAGCCACAGCACCGTCCCTGGCCGGTCCTCCCGACCGCCGTCGTCGTCCGGGACGGCACTCGCCGGGCGCGGTACGTACACCGGCAGGCCCAGCGTGGACGCCTCCCGCGGCGCCCACTCCTGCTCGGCCGCCCGCCGCGCCCAGCTCGTCCCGTACTCGGTCTCCGCGCGGCCGCCCTTCAGGGCCCTGCGGAGACCGGGCGCCGAGGCCGCCGCCATCAGGGTCATCGAGCCGAGCATGGCGAGCCCGGCCCCCGAGATCCCGACCGGGCCGAGGAGCAGGGCCGCGCTGCCCAGGACGAGCACGCACATCGCGCCCTGGAGCGCGGCGAGCGCGCCCGTCCGCCCCTGGACCCGCAGCACCCCGATGTACAGCTCGACGGCCACCCGGGGCAGCGCGGCGGCGGCGAGCAGGCGCAGCACCGTCGTGCCGTGCTCGGCGTAGTCGGGGCCGAACGGCGCGAGGATGTACGGTGCGAAGACGACGAGCACGAGGACCACGGGGACCAGCAGCAGCGCCATCCGCCGCAGCGCCCCGCGTACGCCCTCGGCGAGCGACTCCGGGCTGTGGGAGGCGTGCGCGGTGAGCGAGGAGGCCATGTTGATGGCCATGAACTCCATCGTGCCGCCGACGGTGTACGCCGTGTAGAAGAACGCGTTGTGCGCCGCGTCGAAGCGGACGGCGACCATCACCGGCAGCAGGTTGATCATGGCGAGGCTGAACAGCGCGCCGACGGAGTCCCCCGCCATGAAGCGCCCGATCTCGCGCATGCCGGGCGGTTCGCGGTCGCGGTCGGCGCGGGCCTGCCGGGGGATGAGCCGGCGGAAGACGAGCCAGCCGAGCGGTACGACCGACAGCGCGATCGCTGCCGACCAGGACACGAACACGCCGAGCACCGGCATCGTGGTGGCGAAGGCGGCGAGCAGCAGGAGCTTGCCGATGGAGAAGCCCGCGTTGCCGATCGGCACCCAGAAGGCACGCCTGAGCCCCGTGAGGACGCCATCCTGGAGGGTGAGGAGCGCCCAGCCGACGCAGGACGCGGTGAAGAAGAGACCGGCGGAGAGCGAGCCGAGCGGTGCGTACGACGGGCCCCACCAGTCGAGCGTGAGGAGGAAGACGCCGCAGGCCAGGGCGACCACGATCGAACTGACCAGGTAGATCCGGCCGACCAGCGGGCCGGTGGCGCGCCCGGCCCGGGGGACGTAGCGCACGACGGCGCCGATCATCGTCGTCGCGGTGATGGAGGCGAGCAGCCGCTGCGCGGCGATGGCGGCGGAGCCCTGCCCGACGGCCTCCTCCGAGTAGTAGCGGGCGGCGACCAGCCAGAAGCCGAGGCCGAGCGCGGCCGAGACGCCCGTGGACAGCATGAGGGCGTACGCGTTCCGGAACATCGAGTCCCCGGCGGACCCGCCGGACCCGCCCACCTCCTCGGCGCCGGGTGGCGGATCCGACGTCCCCTTCCCCCGCTCCCGGGCCTCCCCATCCGGCTCGTGCAGCCGGACGGCGTCAGCCACGGTCGCCGTCGCCGTCGCCGCCGTACCGCACCGGCCGGACGCCCGCCGCGTCAAGGGCGCCGATCACCTCGGTCGCCCGCCGGGGGTCCACCGGCAGGGCGTGCCGGGCGAACCAGGCCGCGGGCCCTGGCGCGCGCGAGGGGTCGGTGAAGAGTTCACCCGCGTACGTGTCGAGCGGCGGGTCGTAGAGGTAGCCGGTGACGATCCGGCGGCGGGCGAGCGCGGCGATCGCCGCGTCCCGGTCGTCGACGAGCAGCGGGACCCGGAACAGCGGCTGGATCCCGGCCCGTTCGGAGCACGTGCCCCACTCGCTCGCCGCCAGCCGCTCCGTACCGGCCCGGTGGACGGCGAGCGTGGTGTCCAGACCGGCCAGCAGGCGGTCCGTACGGCGCAGCCTGGCCGGGCCTGCGCCGAGGCGGTAGTCGTGCATGTCCACGCGGATCCAGGAGTGGAAGGGCGTGAGCCCCGGCGCGGCGGCGAGCGCCTGCTTCAACTCGTCCGCCCGCAGCGGCATCCGGATCTCCTCGCGCTCCTCCATCCCCAGCAGCCGCAGCGTGGCGTGCGCGGCCTTCACGAGCCGCAGCGCGCGGACGGTGGCCTCGGCGTACGGCCTTACGAGATAGGCCAGTTCGGCCGTCGTACGGGCAGGGTGCAGCAACTCGTCGCGCGCGGCGACGAGTTCGGCGCGCAGCGCCGGGTCCGCGATCGTCAGGAAGCCGCCGGTCTTCGCCCCGGTGTGCTTGGAGAGGCTGAACACGGAGGCCTCTCCCCAGGTGCCGACCGGGCGCCCGCCGACCCGGGAGCCGATCGCGTGGGCCGCGTCCTCCAGGAGCGGGATGCCCAACGCGTCGCATCGGGCGCGCAGTTCGGGAGCCGGGTCGGGGTTGCCGTACAGATTGGTGGTCAGTACGGCGGAAAGGCCGCGCCAGACCGAGTCCGGTACGGCGGCGATGTCGATCGACCCGTCGAGCGGGTTCAGCGGCGCCTGCACCGGGCGGAGCCCGGCCGCGAGGACCACGAAGAAGATGACGTCGTCGTTGACCGGTGACATCAGGACACGGCCGCCGGGCGCGCACCAGTGGCGCAGCGCGAGATAGAGACCGAAGCGGCACGACGGCACATGGAGGCACTCTCTGCCCCCGAGCCGGCCGCGCATGCGCTCTTCCAGTTCCGCGTACGCAGAAACCATGCGATTCCCCCCTGAACCCCGGCCCAATGTGTCCCATTCCGGGCGCCCCGTCAATAACGCGGAAGGGCCTGTCCGGTGAAGAACAGGCCCTTTCCACAGGTCACTTGGGGTGCCCGGAACGGGGGTGCGCCGGAGCGCGGGGTGCGCCGGAGCGCGGGCGTCGGCTCGGGGGAGAGCCGCCACCCGAGGACGTCACTCCTCCAGGGTCAGCCCCTGGCGCAGCCGTGTCAGCGTCCGCGAGAGAAGACGGGAGACGTGCATCTGGGAGATGCCCAGCTCCTCGCCGATCTCCGACTGGGTCATGCCGGCGACGAACCGCAGGGAGAGGATGCGCCGGTCACGGGGCGGCAGCGAGGCGATCATCGGCTTGAGCGACTCGATGTACTCGATGCCCTCGAGGCCGTGGTCCTCGTAGCCGATGCGGTCGGCGAGCGCGCCCTCGCCGTCGTCCTCCTCGGGCTGGGCGTCCAGCGAGCTCGCGGTGTACGCGTTGCTCGCGGCCATGCCCTCGACGACCTCGTCGCGGCTCAGGTCGAGCTCCTCGGCGAGTTCGCCGACCGTGGGGGCGCGGTCGAAGCGCTGGGACAGTTCGTCACCGGCCTTGGCCAGGTCGAGGCGGAGTTCCTGGAGCCTGCGCGGGACGCGCACCGACCACGAGGTGTCGCGGAAGAAGCGCTTGATCTCGCCGACGATGGTCGGCATCGCGAAGGTGGGGAACTCCACGCCACGGGCCAGGTCGAAGCGGTCGATGGCCTTGATGAGGCCGATCGTGCCGACCTGGATGATGTCCTCCATCGGCTCGCTGCGGGAGCGGAACCGCGAGGCGGCGAACTTGACCAGGGCCAGGTTCAGTTCGACCAGGGTGTTGCGGACGTACGCGTACTCGTGCGTGCCCTCTTCGAGGGCGTCGAGCCGAGCGAAGAGCGTCTTCGAGAGCGCCCGCGCGTCCAGCGGGTCGACCTGGTCGAAGGGACCGATCTCGGAGATCTCGTCGATCTCGGCGATCCCGTGGAAGTCTTCGGGGGTGGGGAGTTGGGCGGGGAGTCGGGTGGGGGTGTCGGTGAGGGGCTGAGGTGCTTCTGCCGACGGCGCGTCGTGGGTACGCGGGGCGTCGAGCCGGGGTGACATGGTCTCCTCCATCGTGTCTTCCTGCTGCGGTTTGCGGCGCCTCCAAGCCGGTCGTCGAGAACGTTCCTTACTAGCCCTACCCGTTCTTAGCGCAAAGTTGCAAGTGTCAATTGTCCGTTTTGTGGGGTTGTGTTGCGGTGTTGGGGTGCAAGCCTTGACGTCGCGCTTGTATGGTTCGAGGCACGTCATCCGGCATCCGCGAGAGCGAGAAGAGGCACGGGCATGGACCGCCAGCACATCGGCAGCGCGCAGCCAGGACGGCTGCGGGTCGAGGTCCGCACCGTGGGGGCGAGCGAGGTCCTCACTCCGGTGGGTGAGCTTGATCACCACACGGCCGAGGTGTTGCGTGCGCCACTCGACCGCGCGCTCGAAGCGGGCCGGTCACGGCTCGTCGTCGACTGCTCACGACTCGACTTCTGCGACTCCACCGGTCTCAACGTGCTCCTCGGGGCCCGGCTGAAGGCCGATGCCGCGGGGGGCGGGGTCCATCTGGCGGGGATGCGGCCGGTGGTGGCCAGGGTCTTCGAGATCACCGGTGCGGACGCCGTCTTCACCGTGCACGAAACGCTCGCGGCGGCGCTGCCCGACTAGCGCGCGGCGGGTGTCGTCGGGAGATGACCGGGCAGGAGAGCCCCGGTTTCGTCCGTTGTCTGGTGAATCTTTCTGGTGGATTCGGTGAGGTGAAGCGCTGATGGACACTGCTGCCGGTGGCAGGGAGGTCGAGGAGTCGGTGGGTCCCGTCGTGGAGGACGCCGTTCTCGATGTACGCACGCTCGCGCTCGGCGCCACCAGCGGGACCGTTCCGCTCGCCCGCGACTTCACCCGGACCGCGCTCTACGACTGGGGCTGGCTGCCGGCCGCGACCGCCGACGCGAGGGCGGCCGCCGAGGACGTCCTGCTCGTCGTCTCCGAACTGGTGACCAACGCCTGTCTGCACGCCGAGGGCCCCGAGACGCTGCGCGTGCTGCGCCGGGCCAAGGTGCTGCGCCTCGAAGTCACCGACCTGGGCGCGGGACAGCCCGCGCCGCGCACCCCGCACCGGGCCGCGCGGCCCGGCGGGCACGGCATGTTCATCGTCCAGCGGCTCTGCCTCGACTGGGGCATCGCCCGCGCGGCGGGCACCCCCGGCAAGACCGTCTGGGCGGAACTGGCCGCACCCTCCTGATCCTCGGCTCTTCAGCTCCTCGTGCCCGAGGCTCCTCGGTTCCTCGCGCCCGAGGCTCGTCAGCTCCTCGTGCCCGACGCTCCTCGGCTCCCGTGCCCGCGTCTTCGCGGCCGGTGTGACCGGGCCCACTTTCGGTCCTCCTTTTGTCTTCCCTCCGCAAGGCCCCAGGCGTACCTTGACGCGCAATCTGATGTGCCGTCAGTAACTTCGCGGTGAGGGGTGCTTGGATCGTGCCGTACCGAAGGAGAACAGCGTTCGCGCTGGCAGCGGCGGCGGCCGGCTCGGCTGTGCTGGCCTCGGCCCCCGCCGCGCACGCCACCGTCGTCGACGTGAACTACGCCTGCGAGACGAAGATCGGCCCCAAGAGCGCCGTCTCGCCCGTCGACATCAAGGCCGAGAAGAGCGGCTCCGGCTACACGATCACCATGTCCTTCGAGAAGGGCGTCTCCGACAGCCCGATCGAACTGCCCAAGGGGGTCATGACCCCGCGCGCCGAGCTGAAGCTCGGCGGCGCCGACTCGGGCACGCTGAAGGTCAAGGGGACTCCGAACACCGAGGCGATCCCGCCCAACACCCCCATCAAGATCGGGCAGTTGACGGGCACGTACACGCCGAAGAAGAGCGGCAAGGTCACCTTCACGGCAGGCCTGCTCACCGTCCACGCGCTCGGCATGGACGCGGCCGTCTGCACCCCCAAGAACAACCCGGCGCCCGCGCTCGAACTGGACGTGACGGCCGCCGGCGGCTCCGCCGACTCCGGCGGCGGGTCGTCCGACTCGGGCGGGGGCGAGTCCCCGAGCGGCGGCGAACTGCCCAAGACCGGCCCGCTCGAGTCCGCGACGGCGCTCGGCACGCTCGGCGGCACGGTGCTCCTGACCGGCGCGGCCGGAGTGCTCTGGCTCACCCGGCGCACGGCTCGCTGATGCGGACGGCGTGGGCCGGGACCGCGACCGCCGTCACCGCGCTGCTCGGAGCGGTGGCGGCGGCGCCCGCGCCCACACCGGCCTCCGGGTGGACGGCGGGAGCGGCCGGGGCGACCCAGCAGCGGCCGTACGTGTACCTCGAGGGCGCGGCGGGCAGCGTCCTGCAGGACACCCTCTCGGTCAGCAACCCGGGCACGCGACCGCTCGCCGTGCGGCTCAGCGGGCAGGGCACCCCGCTCGCCTTCGCCGCACGGACCGTGACCGTACCGGCGCGGACCCGGGCCGACGTGCCGTTCGCCGTCACCGTGACCGCCGGCACCGCCCCCGGCGACCATCGGGGCACGGTGACCGTGGCGGCCGACGGGCGCGAGGTGCGGGTGCCGGTGCACCTGCGGGTCAGCGGGCCGAGTCTGGCCGCGCTCACCGTCGAGGACGTCACGCTCGACGCCTCCGGGACCCTGCGCTACACCGTGGTCAACCGGGGCAGCACCGTCCTCGCGCCGAGCCTGGCCGTACGCGCCGACGGCGTCCTCGGCACGGTCCTCGACCGCCCGGCCCGCGCCCTGCCGCTCACCCTCCGCCCCGGTGAGCGCGCCACCCGCGCCGAGCCCTGGCCCGACCCGCCCGCGCTCGACTCGGTCACCGTCCACCTCCGCGCGACCGCCCCCGGCGCGACGCCGGCCGAGGCCCGCGCCGAGCGGGTCTTCGTGTCGACGGGCGCGGCCGTCACCGGCACGGGCGCCCTGCTCGCCGCGGCGGGCGCGGCCGCCCTCGTCCTGCGAAGACGCCGGGTACCGGCCCCGGAGCGGGCCGCGGAGGACGAGGGATTCCCGGTGGAGCAAGCCCAGTTGGCCGACGTGACGGCAGGAGCGGACCGATGAGAACGAGCGGTACGGGACGGCGCGCGGGCGCGCTCGCCGGGGCGGTCCTCGCCGCCCTGCTCCTCGCCCTGCTGCCGACCGTGGCCCAGGCCGAGGCCCAAGCTCAGGCTCAAGCCCAGGCCAAGGCCCGGCCCCAGGCTCGGGAGTCCGGGCCGACCGTCGCGCTGTCGCAGACCGAGGGCGGCAAGGGCGGCGAGATCACCGTGAGCGGCGCCGGCTGGAAGCCGGGCGCGCTGCTCATGCTGCTGATCTGCGGCCAGGGCGAGCCGGGCAAGGGCGTCGTCGGCGGCACCAACTCCTGCGCCAACACCCAGGGCCGGGCGGCCACCGTCGGCGCCCAGGGCGCCTTCAGCCAGAAGATGCCGGTCGCCGAGCCGCCCAAGCCCTGCCCGTGCGTGGTGCACGTCGCCGGGGTCACCGGTCAACAGGACGTCGTGGACGTGGCGTTCACGGTCGCCGGCCATCCGACCGCCCCGCTGCCCGAGGCCACCGGCACCGGACGGCTCGCCGTCCTCGCCTCCGTACGCCTCGAAGGCTCCAGCGGTGTCCTCGTCTGGTTCGGCGCGCCCGCCCGCCGCGAGGTCGTCTTCACCGTCGGCAACCTCGGCCAGACCCCCGTCAAGGACCCGGTCTTCCAGGTCGGCACCAGCCACGGCGTCTTCTCGCCGCAGTACGAGGAACGGCAGTGGCGCGGCACGATCCAGCCCGGCAAGAAGGCCCAGATCAAGCTGCCCGTCGAACTGTCGGCGGGCGCGCACGGCGACTACGAGGTCTCGGTGAGGTACGCCGGGAAGGTCCTGGTCGACCAGCCGTGGGGGGTCGGCCGGCCCTGGGGCGTGACGCTCTTCTGGCTGCTGCTCGCCGTGGTCGTCCCGGCGGCCCTCTTCCGGATCGGGATGGCGGTCGTGGACCGGGTGCGCCCCGGCGCCGTCGCCGGCTCCCGCTCCTCAGGGTCCCGCACCGCCGGCTCCCGCTCCTCCGGGTCCGGCTCGGGCGGACGCCGCCGGCGCCGTGCCCTCGTACGTACCCCCGAACCCCGCCCCGCGCCCGAGCGGGACGAAACCACAGCCACCACGGTCCTGCCGTGGTTCACCCCGGACTCCGCACCGTCCGCACCGTCAGAGATCAGCCCGACGACGAAGGGACACCAGTGAGCACGCAACGGAGGATGAGCGCGGCGGGAGTCGCGCTGATGCTCGGCGGCGCGGGGATCATGCTGGCCGCCAGCCCCGCGCAGGCGGCCGAGGTCTCGTACAAGACCGAGTGCATACCGCCGTCCATCTCCGGTCTCCCACCGGTGCAGGGCACCACGAAGGTGGAGATCACCGCACCGGCGGAGGCGAAGGTCGGCGACGAGGTCGAGGTCGTCTGGAAGACGGTCGAGGCCGCGTCCAAGAACCCCGACGTCCTCGACCTGGAGCAGAACACGGTCAAGCCGACCGGCACGATCAAGATCGGCGGCGCGGGGAGCGGCACGCTCGCCATGGAGGGGCCGCGCTCGAACCCGCCGATCCCGAAGAACAGCCCGATGAAGCTGCCGGACATGAAGGGCAAGCTGAAGCTGGACAAGGCCGGCGAGATCACGCTGACGCCGGACAAGTACAACATCAACGTCTCGAAGCCGCTGTCGACGGACACGAAGTGCTCGCCGAAGGAGGCGGTGCCGGTCGGCGCGACGATCAAGGTGACGGAGGGCGGCGGCGGTACGACGACGTCGGGCGGCACCACGACCTCGGGTGGCACCACGACCTCCGGCGGCACGACCGCGTCCGGGGGGACCACTTCCGGCGGCACGACCGCGTCCGGCGGCACCACCTCCGGCGGCACGTCCGGGGGCGGCGGCGGGCAGACCGACTTCACGGGCAAGGAAGTCGCCGTCCAGTTCTCCTGCCAGTCGCCGGGACCGGCGAACATCACCTCCAAGGTCACCATCAACGCCAAGAAGAGCGGCGGCAACTACGAGCTGACGGTCAAGACCGCCAAGGGCGTCATGGACAGCCCGGCCCCGCTGCCCGCGGGCGCGCTCAAGCCGTCGATGGCGGTCAAGCTCGGTGGCGCGGACAGCGGCACGGTCAAGGTCGAGGGTCCGGCGAACGCGGCCCCGCTGGAGCAGGGCAAGCCGGTCGACCTGCCGGACATGAAGGGCACGTACAAGCCGGGGGCGAACGGCAAGTCGACGCTCAGCCCCGGCACGCTGACCATCAACGTCTCGCTCGGCGGCTCGCCGATCGTGATCCCGTGCCAGGTCAAGGGCACGGTCCAGGCCTCCCTCGAACTCGACACGTCCAAGGTCGAGGGCGGCGCGGCGGGCGGCGGTGACGCGGCGGCCGGCGGCGGCTCCGGTTCCGGTTCGGGTTCCGCCGGTTCGGGCGGCGGGCTCGCCGACACCGGTGCCGAGGACGACGGCGCCCTGCGCGCGCTCGCCCTGGTCGCCGGCACGGTGATCCTGCTCGGCGGCGCGGTGTTCACGTTCACCCCGTGGGCGCGGCTGAGGCGCTGACCCCGGAGCGACCCCGGAGCGGCCTCCGGAAAACGGCCGAGGGCCGCCGCACCGAAACCGGTGCGGCGGCCCTCAGGCTTGTACGGAGGGGTGCGTCAGTGGACGCTGCCCATCATCCCCTGGACCTTCTTGCGGTACATGAAGACCGCGAAGCCCGCGAGGACGGCGAGCGCCGCCTGCATACCGATGATCCCTGTCCCGTTGAGGTCCACGCCCGCGAGCGAGAGCAGACCCGTGGTGCAGTCACCGGCGGTGACGGCGAGGAACCAGACACCCATCATCTGGGAGGCGTACTTCTGCGGAGCCATCTTCGTGGTCACCGAGAGGCCGACCGGGGAGAGGCAGAGCTCACCGATGGTCTGGATCATGTAGATCGAGACGAGCCACATCGGGGAGACCTTGGTGCCGTCGCCGGCCATGCCCATCGGGACGACGAAGACGAAGAACGACGCGCCGACCAGGACCAGACCCATCGCGAACTTCACGATGGTGTTCGGCTCCTGGTTCTTGCGGGCCAGCCAGAGCCACAGCCAGGCGAAGACCGGGGCGAGCGCCATCACGAAGAGCGGGTTCAGCGACTGGAACCAGGTGGCCGGGAAGCTGAAGCCGAGCAGCGAGTCCGAGGTCTTGCTGTCCGCGAAGAGCGCCAGCGTGGAGCCACCCTGGTCGTAGATCATCCAGAAGACGGCGGCGGCGACGAAGAACCAGATGTAGCCGTTCATCTTCGACTGCTCGGTCTTGTCGAGGTCCTTGTCGCGCTTGATGCGGACCAGGACGGCGACCGGGATGATCAGACCCGCGAGGGTGATCGGCACGAGCGCCCAGTTCAGGGTGTACATGCCCATCGCGACGACGGCGCCGTAGAAGACGGCGATCGCGGCGACGGCCAGGCAGACCTTGACCAGGATGCTCTTGCGCTCCTCGGCGGAGAGCGGGTTCGGGACGACGCTGCTCTTCGGGCTCAGGCTCTTGGTGAAGGCCAGGAAGCAGGCGAGGCCGAGGCCCATGCCGACCGCGGCGAGGGCGAAGCCCAGGTGCCAGTTGACCTTCTCGCCGAGGGTGCCGACGGCGAACGGGGCGACGAACGCACCGAGGTTGATGCCGATGTAGAAGAGCGTGAAGCCACCGTCACGGCGCGGGTCGTCCGGGCCGTTGTAGAGGTGGCCGACCATCGTGGAGATGTTGGCCTTCAGCAGACCCGAGCCGACGGCCACGAGCGCCAGACCGACGAAGAACATCGCCTGACCGGGGATGGCCAGCGAGGCGTGACCGGCCATGATCACGAAACCGGCGATCGTGACGGTCTTGCGGGCGCCCCAGACGCGGTCGCCGAACCAGCCGCCCGGCATGGCCATCAGGTAGACCATCGAGACGTAGACGGAGTAGATCGCCGTCGCCGTGGCCGCCGTCATCGCGAGGCCGCCGCCCTGGCTGCCGGTCGCGGCGTCCGCGCCTCCGGAGACCAGGTACAGGACGAGGAGGGCCCTCATGCCGTAGTAGGAGAAGCGCTCCCACATCTCGGTGAAGAAGAGGGTGGCCAGGCCGCGGGGGTGGCCGAGGAACGTCTTCCCGGAACCAGGGGTTCCGGTCGAAGCCGTCGTCAGGCTGGACGCCATGTCGATCCTTGCTCTGTCGGGACGCGCGCTTTGTGAGCGTGATGCGCCCGGTGGGGGAGGCCGGCACCGGCGGTGAGCGGTCGCACTCCGCCGGGATCCACGCCCCGGTCCGCGTCATCGCGTCCCGGAACCCGGCCCACAGGTCATTCACTGTCCTCAAGATTGGCGATGCCGACCTTGTGCAGAGAAGAGACCTTTGGCGCGATTAGCACTCCAAAGGTCCCCGTTTACCGCTACAGACGTCTCGCCACCTTACGACACGACAGTGACTGAATTGGAAGGACTTGAGAGATGGATCACAGGTGACATAGGAACCAACGGATGTCATTCCAAGGTCATGAGCAGGATGGCCGCCTTGATCCCCAGGGTACGGGGCAAGCCTGTGGATCATGCCCCGGGGCATGAGCGGCGCGGACTACCATCACCCCATGACCCGTGTACTGCTCGCCGAGGACGACGCATCCATCTCGGAGCCACTGGCCCGCGCGCTGCGCAGAGAGGGATACGAGGTCGAGGTGCGCGAGGACGGACCGACCGCCCTCGACGCCGGACTCCAGGGCGGCGTCGACCTCGTGGTGCTCGACCTCGGGCTGCCGGGCATGGACGGCCTCGAGGTCGCGCGGCGGCTGCGCTCCGAGGGGCACACGGTCCCGATCCTGGTCCTGACCGCCCGCGCCGACGAGGTCGACACGGTGGTCGGGCTCGACGCGGGCGCCGACGACTACGTGACGAAGCCCTTCCGGCTCGCCGAACTCCTCGCCCGGGTCCGGGCCCTGCTCCGGCGCGGCGCCACCGAGCCGGCCGTCGCCCCCGCGACGCACGGCGTGCGGATCGACGTCGAGTCGCACCGGGCCTGGATGGGCGACGAGGAGCTCCAGCTCACCGCGAAGGAGTTCGACCTGCTGCGGGTCCTGGTCCGCGACGCGGGCCGGGTCGTCACCCGCGACCAGCTGATGCGGGAGGTCTGGGACACCACCTGGTGGTCCTCGACGAAGACGCTCGACATGCACATCTCGTGGCTGCGGAAGAAGCTGGGCGACGACGCGGCGAACCCGCGGTACATCGCGACGGTCCGCGGCGTCGGCTTCCGCTTCGAGAAGAGCTGAGGCGGCGGGAAACCGCCGCGCCGGCCTCCCCCGGAGGGACAGTTGCGCCGCCGTCTGATCAACTCCACGCTCGCCGTGGTCCTCGTCGTCATCGCTGTCTTCGGCGTCTCGCTCGTCATCGTCGAGACGCGCACGATCTCCTCCAGCGCCCAGGAGAGCGTCGACTCCGAGGCCGTGCGTCTTGTCTCCATCGTCGACAGCCGTCTCATCGGCGGGGAGCCCGTCAACCCCGACATCCTCGCCGAGCAGAGCGGCGCCAAGCGGTACGCCCTCATCGAGATCCCCGGCCGCGCCCCCATCGAGATCGGCGAGCGCCCCGAGGGCAGCGTCATCCGCGGCAAGGCCGAGGGCGAGCGCGGCGAGACCGTGACCGTCGAGGAATCGCGCTCCACGATCACCAGCGAGGTCGGCCGCACCCTGCTGATCATCGGGGCCGTGGCCCTGCTCGCCGTCGTGGCCGCCGTCCTGCTCGCCGTACGGCAGGCGAACAAGCTGACGTCCCCGCTCACCGACCTCGCCGAGACCGCCGAGCGCCTCGGCTCCGGCGACCCGCGCCCCCGCCACAAGCGGTACGGCGTGCCGGAGCTCGACCGGGTCGCCGACGTCCTGGACGCCTCCGCCGAGCGGATCGCCCGGATGCTCACCGCCGAGCGCCGGCTCGCCGCCGACGCCTCGCACCAGCTCCGTACGCCCCTCACGGCGCTCTCCATGCGCCTGGAGGAGGTCTCCGTCGCCGACGACCTCGACACGGTCAAGGAGGAGGCGACGATCGCGCTCACCCAGGTCGAGCGGCTCACCGACGTGGTGGAGCGGCTGCTCACGAACTCCCGCGACCCCCGGACGGGCTCCGCCCTCGCCTTCGACCTCGACGAGGTCATCAAGCAGCAGATCGAGGAGTGGCGCCCGGCCTACCGCAGCGGGGGCCGCGCCATCGTCCACTCGGGCAAGCAGGGCATGCGCGCGGTCGGCACCCCCGGGGCCGTGGCCCAGGTGCTCGCCGCGCTGATCGAGAACTCCCTCATGCACGGCGGCGGCACGGTCGCCCTGCGCACCCGCGTCACCGGCAACCAGTCCGTGATCGAGGTCACCGACGAGGGCCCCGGCGTCCCCGCCGACCTCGGTGCGCGGATCTTCGAACGCGCGGTCAGCGGACGCAGCTCCACGGGCATCGGCCTCGCGGTCGCCCGGGACCTCGCGGAGGCGGACGGCGGACGTCTGGAGCTGCTCCAGCAGCACCCGCCGGTCTTCGCGCTCTTCCTGAGCCGCGAGGTCAGGAGCCGCAAGGACGCAGAACGGGAGCGCCCGGTCCGCTGAGCGCCGCCCCGACGGGCCAGGGCCTGTCCGGCGGATCATGACCGGGGCCGCCGGACAGGCCCTAGCGCACCCGGTCCGGCTGCTTCCGGCCGCCCTGCTTCGGGGTCTGCTCCAGGAACGATTCGGCGGTCTGCACGGCCTCCCGGGCCGGCAGCGTACGGAACACCCACGTGCGGTACGACCAGAAGCGGAACAGGGTCGCGACGCCGATCCCGAGGAACTTGAAGACGTTGCTCTGCAGCGGGGTGTCCCAGCCGAAGCCGTACGTCGCCGCGTACAGGATCCCGTTCTGGATCACGAGCCCGGCCGCGCTGAACACCAGGAAGAGCGTCAGCTCCTTCGTCCGCTGGCTCTTGTCGCGGTCCCGGTAGGTGAAGTACCGGAAGCCCAGGTAGTTGAAGCCGATCGCGACGACCGTGGCGATGACACTCGCCCGGACCACCTGCAGGTCCGTCAGGTGGCGGACCAGGTTGAAGACCCCGAGGTCCACCAACAGGCCGAGACCGCCGACCGCGCCGAACTTGGCGAACTCACGCGTGAGCCGGTCAAGCCGCACACGCAGTGCGCTTTGTTCACTCATGGTGATGGTCCAGCCCCGTCTGTTCGGATTCGTCAACCCAGCCATGCTAACCAGCCCACCTGTGACCCGCCCGAGGACATTGCAAACATCGGAAAATCCGGCTCGGCTGTCGTAAACCACAGGCGGACGAGGCTTCCCGCATGGTGCGGATACCCTAAGAGGGTGACGTTCCCGGTAGTCGGCATGGTCGGTGGCGGTCAGCTCGCCCGAATGACCCACGAGGCGGGCATCCCCCTCGGCATCAAGTTCAAGCTGCTCAGTGACACCCCGCAGGATTCGGCGGCGCAGGTGGTGAGCGAGGTCGTCATCGGCGACTATCGCGACCTGACTACGCTCCGTGACTTCGCGCGCGGCTGTGACGTGATCACCTTCGATCACGAACACGTCCCCGCCGGTCATCTGCGCGCCCTGGAGGAGGACGGCGTCGTCGTCCGGCCCGGGCTCGCCGCGCTGGTGCACGCCCAGGACAAGGGGGTGATGCGCGCCAAGCTCGACGAGATCGGCGCGCCCAGCCCCCGCCACCGCATCGTCGCCGATCCGGCGGACGCGGCGGCCTTCGCGGCGGAGGTGGGCGGCTTCCCGATCATCCTCAAGACCGTGAGCGGCGGTTACGACGGCAAGGGCGTCTGGTTCGTCCGCACGGAGGAGGACGCCCACGACCCGTTCCGGGCCGGCGTCCGGGTCCTCGCCGAGGAGAAGGTCGACTTCACGCGCGAGCTCGCCGCGAACATCGTCCGCTCCCCGCACGGCCAGGCCGTCGCCTACCCGGTCGTCGAGTCGCAGCAGGTCGACGGGGTCTGCGACACCGTGATCGCGCCCGCGCCGAACCTGTCCGACGAGCTGGCGGGCCAGGCCCAGGAGCTGGCCCTGCGCATCGCCAAGGAGCTGGACGTCGTCGGCCACCTGGCCGTGGAGCTGTTCGAGACGCGCGACGGCCGGATCCTCGTCAACGAGCTGGCCATGCGCCCGCACAACTCCGGCCACTGGACCCAGGACGGCGCGATCACCTCGCAGTTCGCCAACCACGTCCGCGCCGTCCTCGACCTCCCGCTGGGCGACCCCCGCCCCCGCGCGCCGTGGACGGTCATGTGCAACGTGCTCGGCGGCGACTACCCGGACATGTACTACGCGTACCTGCACTGCATGGCCAGGGACCCGCAGCTCAAGATCCACATGTACGGCAAGGACGTGAAGCCCGGCCGCAAGGTCGGACACGTCAACACCTACGGCGACGACCTCGACGACGTGCTGGAGCGCGCCCGTCACGCCGCCGGCTACCTGCGAGGAACGATCACCGAGTGAGCAGCATGAGCACCGCCACCGCGCCGGTCATCGGCATCGTCATGGGCTCGGACTCCGACTGGCCCGTCATGGAGGCCGCCGCCCAGGCCCTGGACGAGTTCGAGATCGCGTACGAGGTCGACGTCGTCTCCGCCCACCGCATGCCGCGCGAGATGATCGCGTACGGCGAGCAGGCCGCCGACCGCGGTCTGAAGGCGATCATCGCGGGCGCCGGCGGCGCCGCCCATCTGCCGGGCATGCTCGCCTCGGTGACCCCGCTGCCGGTCATCGGCGTGCCGGTCCCGCTGAAGTACCTCGACGGCATGGACTCGCTGCTCTCCATCGTGCAGATGCCCGCCGGGGTGCCGGTGGCCACGGTCTCGGTCGGCGGCGCGCGCAACGCGGGCCTGCTCGCGGCCCGGATCCTCGCCGCCCACGACGCCGAACTCCTCGGCCGGATGCGGGAGTTCCAGCAGGAGCTGAACGACCAGGCGACCGACAAGGGCAAGCGGCTGCGCGCCAAGGTCGAGGGCTCGGAGTCGTTCGGCTTCGCGAAGTGAGCGCCGGGGTGAGCGCGAGCGCGGCCGAGCGGCTCGCCGAGGCGCGCGGGCTCCTCGCCTCCGCCCCCGTCGTCGACGGCCACAACGACCTGCCCTGGGCGCTGCGCAAGAACGCCGGCTACGACCTGGACCGGCTCGACATCGCCGCCGACCAGACCGGCGCGCTCCACACCGACCTCGCCCGGCTGCGGGCGGGCGGCGTCGGCGCGCAGTTCTGGTCGGTGTACGTCTCCACCGAGCTGACCGGGGACGACGCGGTGAGTGCCACCCTGGAGCAGATCGACGTCGTCGACCAGCTCCTCGTGCGGTACGCGGCCGAGCTGGCCCCCGCCCTGACGGCGGACGACATGGAGGCGGCGCGCCGCCAGGGCCGGATCGCCTCGCTCAAGGGCGCCGAGGGCGGCCACTCCATCAACAACTCCCTCGCCACGCTGCGCGCGCTGCACACCCTGGGCGTGCGCTACATGACGCTCACGCACAACGACAACACCGCGTGGGCGGACTCGGCGACCGACGCACCGGGCGTCGGGGGGCTCTCCCCGTTCGGCCACGAGGTCGTCCGGGAGATGAACCGGGTCGGCATGCTCGTCGACCTCTCGCACGTGGCGGCCACGACGATGCGGGACGCGCTCGCCACCTCGGTCGCGCCGGTGATCTTCTCGCACTCCTCGTCCCTCGCGGTGTGCGACCACCCGAGGAACGTGCCCGACGACGTGCTCGGCCGGCTCCCCGCGAACGGCGGGGTCGCGATGGCCACGTTCGTGCCCAAGTTCATCCTGCCCGCCGCGGTGGAGTGGACCGCCCGGGCCGACGAGAACCTGCGGGCGCACGGCTTCCACCACCTCGACACGACCGCGGAGGCGATGAAGCTGCACCGCGCCTTCGAGGCCGAGAACCCGCGCCCGATCGCCACGCCGGCGACGGTGGCGGACCACCTCGACCACATGCGCGAGGTGGCCGGCGTCGACCACATCGGCATCGGCGGCGACTACGACGGTACGGCGTTCACCCCGGCCGGCCTCGACGACGTCGCGGGGTACCCGAACCTGATCGCCGAGCTCCTCCACCGGGGCTGGTCCCACGCCGACCTGACCAAGCTGACCTGGTCCAACGCGGTGCGCGCGCTCCGGGACGCGGAGGCCGTCTCCCGTGACCTGAGCGCCCGCCGGGGCCCGTCGAACGCGACGCTCGACTCCCTGGACGCGCCCGCCTCCTGATGGTCCATCACTTACTGAGTGGCCCGTCGCCGACCGAACCGGCGACGGGCCACGGCCGTCCCCGAGGGCCCGCGGTCACCGCCTCCGTCCCCCGAACGGCCTACTCCACCGCTCCTCACGAGGGGCTTCGTGCCACGGTGGACGGTACTGCCCAGTAAGTTCGGAGTTGTCACCACCATGGCAGATCTCGAAGATCATCACCCCTTCTCCGTCGAGCACACCGGCCCCGCGTCCGGCGACCTCGACACCCCCGAACAACCGCTGCCCCTCGACGAGTTGACCCGCGCGCAGGCACTTCTCGCCGCGCAGCCCGTCGTCGAGGGGCACTTCGACCCACCCCGGGATCCCGACCCGGAGGACCTTCCGCCGGTGCGGGCGGCGGAAGCCGGCGCGCAGCTGTGGTCCCTGCGCGTCGGCCCCGGAGAGGACGCGGCGGGCGTCATCGGCACCCTGCGCCGCATCGACGCGATCCGCGCCCTGGTCGCCGCCTGCCCCGAGGACCTGCGCCTCGCGCACACCACCGCCGAGACGGCCCACGCCGTCAACTGCGGCCGGACCGCGGTGCTCCTGGGCCCGGTGAGCTGGTCGGCCCTGGCCGGCTCGGTCGCCGCGCTGCGGGCGTACCACGCGCTCGGGGTACGGGCGGTCAACCTCACCCGGTTCGACGGCTTCGGCCGCGAGGCCGTACGGGAGATGAACCGCCTGGGCCTCGTCGTGGACCTCTCCGGGGCGGACCCGGAGTCGGTCCGCCGTACCCTCGCGGTCACCAGGGCCCCGGCCCTGCTGACCCGCGCGGAGCCGGCGGGCCTGCCGGACGACGTCCTCGGCCTGCTCGGCGGGAACGGCGGCGTCTGCATGGTCCCGGTGACCGAGGACCTGTCCGCGACCGCGGACACCCTCGACCGGGTCCGCGGTCTGGCGGGCCCGCACGGCGTGGGGCTCTCCCGCACCACGGACCCGGCCACCGGCTACGCGCCGCTCTTCGCGGAGCTCCTCCGCCGCGACTGGCCCGCCCCGGACCTGGTCGCCCTCGCCCACGGCAACGCCACGCGCACCCTGCGGGAGGCGGAGTTCCTCTCCCGTACGACGCGCCTGCGCCGCGCGGCCTGAGGAACGCGGAAGGGTCCCGCCTCCCTCACGGGCGGCGGGACCCTTCCCGTATGAAGACCTACGCGCGCGGGCGCCCCATCGCGCGGTACACCCAGCCCGCCTCGCGCCAGCGGGTGGCGTCCAGCGCGTTGCGGCCGTCCAGGATCACCCGGGAGGTCACCGCGGGCGCCAGCTCCGCCGGGTCCAGCTCGTCGCGGAACTCGCGCCACTCCGTCAGGTGCAGCACGACGTCGGCGCCGCGTACGGCCTCGAGGGCCGACTCCGCGTACCCGAGGGTCGGGAACAGCCGGCGGGCGTTCTCCATGCCCTTCGGGTCGTAGACCGTGACCTGTCCGCCCTGCAGGTGGATCTGGCCCGCCACGTTCAGCGCGGGCGAGTCCCGTACGTCGTCCGAGTCCGGCTTGAAGGTCGCGCCGAGCACCGCGACCCGCTTGCCGAGGAACGAGCCGCCGCCGACCGCGTCCCGGGCCATCTCGACCATCTGGCCGCGCCGGCGCATGTTGATGGAGTCGATCTCGCGCAGGAAGGTCAGCGCCTGGTCCGCGCCCAGCTCGCCCGCCCGCGCCATGAACGCGCGGATGTCCTTCGGCAGGCAACCGCCGCCGAAGCCGATCCCGGCCCGCAGGAACTTGGCGCCGATCCGCTCGTCGTAGCCGATCGCCTCCGCCAGCTTCGCGACGTCGCCGCCGGCCGCCTCGCAGACCTCGGCCATCGCGTTGATGAAGGAGATCTTGGTCGCCAGGAAGGAGTTCGCGGCGGTCTTCACCAGCTCGGCGGTGGGGAAGTCGGTGACGACGAACGGCGTGCCCTCGGAGATCGGGGTGGCGTACACCTCGCGCAGCAGCTTCTCGGCCCGCTCGCTCGCCACACCCGCGACGACCCGGTCCGGGTGCAGGGTGTCGTTCACGGCGAAGCCCTCGCGCAGGAACTCCGGGTTCCAGGCCAGCTCCACGCCCTCCGGCAGCAGCTCCGCGAGCCGCTCGGCCGAGCCGACCGGCACCGTCGACTTGCCGACGACCAGGGCGCCCTCGCGCACCACGGCCGCCAGCGATCCGAAGGCGGCGTCGACGTAGCTCATGTCACACGCGTACTCGCCGTGCTTCTGCGGCGTGTTCACGCAGACGAAGTGCACGTCGCCGAAGGCGCCGACCTCCTCCCAGGAGGTGGTGAAGCGCAGCCGGCCGGTCGACCCCTCGATCCCGGCGACGTGCCGGGCGAGCAGCTCCTCGAGGCCGGGCTCGTACATCGGTACGCGGCCGGTGGCCAGGAGCTCGATCTTCTCGGGCACGACGTCGAGGCCGAGCACCTCGAAGCCCAGCTCCGCCATGGCCGCTGCGTGCGTGGCGCCGAGGTAGCCGGTGCCGATCACCGTGATCTTGAGGGCCATACGGGACTCCAGGGAGGTCGGGCGGAATGCCTGCCCGAGCATAGTCGTGCGCTCTCGTGCCCTGGTCCGGGGCCCGGAAGGGCCCCGTCCGCGGGTCACCGGAATCAGCGGTCGGACGTGACCGTCACCGGCTCGTCGTTCCGGATCTGCGAGACCAACTGCTTCACCTTGGGCATGTCCCACTTCAGGGAGCCCTGCGGGGCGCTGCCGGAGATCGGGATGTTCATCGACTTCCCGTCGCCGCCGCTGATGCCCTTCATGGCGAAGAACATCTTGCCCAGGTCGTAGAGCGACATGTCCTTGTCCACGATCAGCGTGTCCAGGCCGGCCCCCAGCGTCGGGTACAGCCTGAACGGGTTGAGGATCGTGCCCGGTGTCGCCGCCTGGTTGGCCAGGGCGGAGAGGAACTTCTGCTGGTTCTTCGTCCGCGCGAGGTCCGACTCGGCGAAGGCGTACCGGGTACGGACGAAGGCGAGGGCCTGCTCGCCGTTGAGGGTCTGCTCGCCGGCCTGGAAGTCGGCGCCGGACTTCTTGTCCTTGAAGCCCTTCTCGATGTTCATGTCGACACCGCCGAGCGCGTCCACGATGTTCGCGAAGCCGGCGAAGCCGATCTCCGCGTAGTGGTCGATGCGAAGGCCGGTGTTGAACTCGACCGTGCGGACCAGCAGCTCCGGGCCGTCCATCGCGTAGGCCGCGTTGAGCTTGGAGCCGCCGCGCGCCCCGAACTTCTTGCCGGACTCCGAGCCGACGAAGGACGGGATGGTGACCCAGGAGTCACGGGGGAGCGAGACCATCGTGTTCCCGCTGGAGCAGGCCGCGAGGATCATCATCGAGTCGGTCCGCTTGCCCTCGGCGGAGCCGGTGTGCAGCTTCTTCTTCTCCTCGGCCGACATGCCCTCGCGGCTGTCGGAGCCGACGATCAGGTACGTCGTGCAGTCGCCCTCGGCCGGCCGCTCGATGACCTTGGAGAGGTCGACCTCGTTGCGCATCTGGGAGCTGGCCCAGGCGTACGTGCCGACGCTCCAGGCGAGCACGCCGACGACGAGCACGATGGAGCCGACCTTGATCCGGCGGCGCCAGTCGGGCGCTGCCCGACCGGGCTGCGGCTGCGGCGCGTACCGCGGGTCGTGCTGCGGCGGAATCGTGCCGCGGCCCCCGCCCTGCGGGGAGCCGTAGACCTGGCCGCTGCTGTAGCCGCTGTCGTAGCCGGAGGCCTGCTGCTGGGTGAAGTTCGGGTTGTACGGCTGGCCCTGGTCGTAGCCCTGGTCGTACTGCGGCTGCTGCTGGGGCACCTGCGGGCGCTGCACGTGACGCATCCGGCGGGGACCGTCGGGCTGCGAGTTCGGCCAGTCATTCATACGGACCATCTTGCAGGCCGCCCCTCTGGCGCCGACAGGGCGGGTGGGGATTCGGGGCGGCGCTGTTGCCAAGCTGATGCAAAGAGGACCGGACCGGGACGCGGCATAAGGTGGAGGGCATGACAGACCAGGGCGATATCCCGGGAAAGCCCACATCGGCGTCCCGCACCACACTCAGCCACATCATGACGAGCCATGACACCAACCTCCTCGGCACGGTGCACGGCGGCGTGATCATGAAGCTGGTGGACGACGCGGCGGGCGCCGTCGCGGGCCGCCACTCGGGCGGGCCCGCGGTCACCGCGTCCATGGACGAGATGGCGTTCCTGGAGCCGGTCAGGGTCGGCGACCTGCTGCATGTGAAGGCCCAGGTCAACTGGACCGGCCGGTCCTCCATGGAGGTCGGCGTCCGGGTCATGGCCGAACGCTGGAACGAGTCCACACCGGCCCAGCAGGTCGGCTCGGCCTACCTGGTCTTCGCGGCGGTCGACGGTGACGGCAAGCCCCGTCCGGTGCCGCCGGTCATCCCGGAGACCGAGCGGGACAAGCGCCGTTACCAGGAGGCCCAGATCCGCCGCACCCACCGCCTGGCCCGCCGCCGCGCGATCAAGGACCTCCGCGAACAGCGCGCCGCCGACGGCTACGAGGACTAGGGCCTGTCCGGCGGATCATGACCGGGGCCGCGACGCCTGGCACGGCGCCTCGCCGCGTTGCCGAAACGCCCCGATAGCTCCGCTATCGAGACGCTCCGGCGCCTTGCGATGCACCGCACCAGACGCCGCGTCCTATCCGGCCCTGATCCGCCGGACAGGCCCTAGAAGGCTTCCCCTTCGGAATGTCCTAGATGTTCCGAATGCCCCGGATGTCACGGACGTTCAGGGAGCTACGGACAGACCACCTGGTCCCCGGAGACCGCCTCGAACGGACCGCCCTCCGGCTCGTCCGTCCTGACCGGGGTGACGCCCTTGAAGTCGAGCCCGGCGACCACCCGCAGCGTCCCGCCCCGGCCCTTCACCGCCCGCAGCTCCACCCCCGGCAACGCGGCGGCCAGGGACTTCGCCGAGCGGTCCCAGCGCGGGTCGTACTCCACCAGCGTCCGCCGCCGCTCCGGGCCCTCCCCGGTGCGCGGCGCACGCGTCGTGTCGAAGCCGGTGGCGCGCAGCGCGTCGTCCACCTTGCGGCCGAGGCCGTCCGTCCGGGTCCCGTTGTAGACCTGCACCCGGATCGTCTTCGGGGCCACGTCCACCACCACCGGCTTCGGCCCGCCCTTCGCGTCGGCCGTCTCCGCCCGCGGCGCGGCCAGCGGCCGGTCCTCGCGCAGCGCCTGGAAGAGCTTCTGCGCCTTGGGGGCGTCCCACTTCACCGTCGAGCCGATGCCCGGCACGGGGAAGCTCATGTCCCCGACCGGCACGGAGACGAACTCCGACGACGCCGGCGTGAAGCCCTGCATCGCCTTGGCGAGCGAGAGCAGCTGCTCCGTACCGAAGCCCGCGTCGGCCCGGACCGAGTTCAGCATGGTCGTGGCCACCTCGCGGAACCGCACCGGGTTCAGCAGCACCCCGCCGCTGGACATCCGGTCGATGAGCGCCGCGAGGAAGCGCTGCTGGCGCTGCATCCGGCCGATGTCGGCCGCGCCGTCCACATGGCGCGAGCGCACGTACTGCAGCGCCTGCCCGCCGTTCAGCTCGTGCGGCCCGGCCGCCAGATCGAGGCCGGTGTACGTGTCCTTCATCGGCCGGGGCGTGCAGATCTCCACGCCGCCGACCGCGTCGACCGTCTTCATGAAGCTGGTGAAGTCGACCTCCAGATAGTGGTCGATCTTCACGCCCGTCATGTTCTCCACGGTCCGCACGGTCAGCCCGGGCCCGCCCTCGGCGTAGGCGGCGTTCAGCTTCACCGGATGCGCCTGGTGCCGCTTGCCGGTCGTCGCGTCCGTGTGCTCGGGCATCTCGGCGTACGAGTCACGGGGGAGGCTCACCACGCTCGCCCGGTCCCGGTCCTCGCTGATGTGGACGAGCATCACGGTGTCCGTGCAGTGGCAGGGCGCCCCGCCCAGCCGGTACGCCTTGCGCTGCTCCGGTGTGATGCTGTCGCGCCCGTCGGTCCCCACGACCAGCACGTTCATGCCGTGCCCTGCCTGGGGGCGGTTCTTCATGTCCTTGAACGGGTCGACCCGGTTGATCCCGGTGTCCAGGCCGGTGACCAGCGCGTGCCCGATGCCGCCCGCCCCGAGGACGACGACGGAGAGGGTGGTCGCCATCCGCATGCCCCACCGGGGCCGCGCGACCCGTCTGCCGCGGCGTGCCGGTACGGGACGGGCGACGGGCCGGGGACGGGGCGTGCGGGGCGGTGTGGGCACCGGGGGACACCTCCGCGGGTGTGACGAGGGAGAACCGTGAGCACCGTAGGCCCATACGATCAGCGCAAGGGTGCGGCCGTCCGCGCGCCGCGCTCGGTGTCCCCCATTCGCGGTAACGTGTCGGGCAATGAACGCCACGCCCCCCGTCTCCGTGATCATGCCGGTCCTCAACGAGGAGCGGCACCTGCGCAACTCGGTCCGTCACATCCTCGAGCAGGAGTACGACGGCGAGATGGAGGTGGTGATCGCGCTCGGCCCGTCCACGGACCGCACTGACGAGATCGCCGCCGAACTGATACGTGAGGACCCCCGCGTCCACACCGTGCCCAACCCCACAGGCCGCACGCCCGCCGCCCTCAACGCGGCGATCAAGGCGTCCCGTCACCCGATCGTGGTGCGGGTCGACGGTCACGGCATGCTGTCGCCCAACTACATCGCGACCGCCGTCCGGCTCCTGGAGGAGACCGGCGCGCAGAACGTCGGCGGCATCATGCACGCCGAGGGCGAGAACGACTGGGAGCACGCGGTCGCCGCCGCGATGACCTCGAAGATCGGCGTCGGCAACGCGGCCTTCCACACCGGCGGCCAGGCGGGCCCGGCCGAGACCGTGTACCTGGGTGTGTTCCGGCGCGAGGCGCTGGAGCAGCAGGACGGCTACAACATCGAGTTCATCCGCGCCCAGGACTGGGAGCTGAACTTCCGTATCCGCGAGGCGGGCGGCCTGATCTGGTTCTCGCCCGAGCTGCGCGTCCAGTACCGCCCCCGGCCGAGCGTCCGCGCGCTCGCCAAGCAGTACAAGGACTACGGCCGTTGGCGCCACGTCGTGGCCCGCTACCACCAGGGCTCGATCAACCTCCGCTACCTCGCACCGCCGACCGCCGTCTGCGCGATCGCCGCCGGTGTCGTCGTCGGCGCGGTGCTCACCCCGCTCGGCTTCCTGATCCCGGCCGGCTACCTGGCCGCGATCACCGCGGGCTCGGTCCCGGCGGGCAAGGGCCTCCCGCTGAAGGCCCGCCTGCAGATCCCGGTCGCCCTCGCGACGATGCACATGTCCTGGGGCTACGGCTTCCTGACGAGCCCGCGCGCGCTCGCGAAGAAGGTCATCGCGAGCCGCCGTCCGGCGGTGACGACGACCGCGTCGCAGGTCTGAGACGACGTAAGGACACGCACACGGCGAACGGCCGGGTCCCTTCCGGGGCCCGGCCGTTCGCCGTCGTCACACCCGGTCCGTCAGCTCTTGCCGTCCCAGCGGTAGACGCTGTAGACGTCCATGCAGTCCACCTTGTCGTCCGCGCCGACCGGCAGGTCGCCCTCCTTGGACGTCGGCTTCTTGTACGTGGCGCCCTCGCGCCAGTCCGCGCCGATGACAAGTGTGATGCTCTGCGCCGTGGCGTCCGCGCGGACCGCCGAGTCGGGCAGCCCGAGCGCCTTGGCCACGGACAGCGCGTCCGCCTTGCCCTGATCGCCGCCGGACTTGGGGTACTTGATCACGGTGTCCTTGCGGGGCTCGGCGTTCCGCGAGGCGTCCGCCTTCGTGAACCCCTTGCCCTGCAGGGTCTGCTCCATCGCGCCGGCCCGGCCCTCGGTGGGCGCCGCGCCGTCGCCGCCCGTGCCGTTGACGACCATGACGGCGAGCGTCGCGGGCGCGGCGGCCGTCGGCCCCTGCGGCTTCGGCTTCGCGGACGCGGTCGGCTTGGCGCCGGCCGGGTCGCCGTTCTTGTCGAAGGCGACGTCGTCGCGGAGCATCGCCCACATCTTCTCGGCGGCGCTCGGCACCATCACGAGCTTGTTGTTGTCCTGCGACCACTCGGTCGTGGGGACCGTCGCCGTCGTGAGGCGGTCCAGCTTCACGTTCTTGAGCTGCATGGAGAGATCGAAGAGCTTCGTCACCGAGCGGATCTCGTCGGAGACCTGCAGCGCCTCCGTCGCGGTCTCGGCCAGGCCCATGAGGCGTCCGGTGTCGGTCCAGGCGTTCTGCTTCTGGAGCTTCTCCATCATGCCGTTCATGTACATGTGCTGGGCCTTGGCGCGGTTCTGGTCGTTGCCGAACGCGTGCCGGGTGCGCAGCCACTGGAGCGCCTGCTCGCCCTTGATCTCGGTGGTGCCCTCCTTGAGCTTCAGACCTGAGCCGCCCTTCACCAGCCGCGTCGACCTGTCGTGGACGCCGGTCTTCACACAGACCGGGACGCCGCCGACCTCGTCGGCCATCGCGACCACGCCCGCGAAGTCGACCATCATCCAGTGGTCGATGTAGACCCCGGTGAGGCTCTCCCAGGTGGTCAGCGTGCAGCCGGGACCACCGCGGGCCAGGGTGTCGTTGATGGGATCCGTGGTGGTCGCCGCGTAGGTCTCGCCCTTCTCGCCCGTGCACTTGGGGATCTTGACGATGGTGTCGCGCGGGATCGAGACGATGTTGGCGTTCTTCCGGTCCGCCGAGATGTGCAGCAGCATCTGCACATCGGCGAGCGGCTTGCGGTTCCGCTCGTTCTTGCCGCCGCCCAGCGCCACGTTCTTGTCGTCGGAGCGGTCGTCCGAGCCGATCAGCAGGATGTTGAGCGGGGTGTCGCCGAGCGCGTTCGGCGCGGCCTTCTTCACACCGCTGTCGCCACCGGCCCGGTGACCACCGCGGAGGTTGTCGTTGAGGTGCTGGTAGTACAGGTATCCGGCGGCGGCCGTCCCCAGTATCAGGAACGACAGGGTCGCCGCGACCCAGCGGAGTATCTTGCGTTTGCCGCTCTTCTTGGCGCGCCTGCGCGGTCCTTTGCGCCGGTGGCTCGCACGCCCTTCGCCGTCGCTCCGGCCAGGACCGCTCGTGTCGCCCTTGCCCGCGCTCGGGCTGTCGGAACGCCGGTCGCCCGGAGCCGGGGCGCCGGCGGGCCGGTCACCCGGTCCCCGTTCGCCCTCGTCCCCGTAGAGACTCTCGTCCCAGCCCAATTCGCGGGCGTGCGGAACGCGACCCCGGGTCCCCTCCCCACGCACGCTGTTCTGTCCCACCCCTGGTCCCCCTCCTCAGGCGCGCGCCGAGCCCCGGTGTTTCCGGGTCACTGGGCGCACACCTTCTTGTCTGCGGTCTGAGCACCCTCCGGCGCCTTTGCCGGACCGGTGATGGGCACCCCCGCGCCCTTGAAGTCGGCACCGAGGATCAGCGTCATGGGTGCGAGCGCCTCGGCGTCCTGCGTGTCCGGCTTGAGCGCCGTGGCGGGCAGGCCCATCATGTCCGCGAGCTTGCGGGCCTGAGCGGCCTGGTTCGGTGCGTAGGTGAGCGTCGTCTTCGCCGCCTTCTCGGGGGCGTTGCTCTTGTTCGTGGACCTGGTGACGCCCTGCTCGTTCTGCAGCCAGTTGATCGTCGACTGGGCGGCGCCCTGGATGCCGCTGCCGTTGAAGACGTCGACGCGCACCTCGCGCGCGGTGGAGCGGGTGCCCTTCAACAGGGCGGCCTGGGCGTTCTTGGCGTCCTGCTGCTTCTGCTTCACCTCGGTGAGCGAGGTGTCGGACTGCAGCATGGCGAAGAGCTGCGGCGCCTTGGTCGGGTCGGGCACGACCGTCGCCTTGATCTTCTCGGCGGGGTTGTCGATGACCGGCAGCGTCGTGAAGGTGATGTTCTTCGTGTCGATCTTGGCGAGTTCCTCGCCGAGCGACTTGAGCTTCCCGATGCTTCCTATGCCGGAGTCGACGGTCAGCGCCTTCGTGGCCGCCTCGGCGAGGTCGAGCAGCTTGCTCGGACTGGTCAGCGTCTCGTCCGACTTCATCTGACGGATCATCGAGCTGAGGAACTGCTGCTGGACCTTGATCCGGTCGAGGTCGCTCTCGTTGCCGAAGCTGTGGCGGGTGCGGACGAAGGCCAGGGCCTGCTCGCCCTGGATGACCGACTCACCGGCCGGCAGGTTGAGCTTGGAGTCCTTGTCCTTGACCGGCTTGACCAGGCAGACCTTCACGCCGCCGACGGCCGTCGTCAGCTCCTTGACGGCGTTGAAGTCGGCCATCATGAAGTGGTCGACCGTCAGTCCGGTGAGCTCCTTGACCGTACGCATCGTGCAGCCGGGGTCGCGGTCGGACTGGCCGAGACTGACGTTGAACCGCTCGTCGGACTGGCCCGGGATCGTCTTGATCTTCCCGTCCGGCATCTTGGTCTGGCACTCGGGGATCTCGGTCTTCAGGTCGCGCGGGATGGACATCGCCGTGGCGTTCGTCCGGTCCTTCGAGACGTGGAAGAGGATCGTGGTGTCGGCGTGGCCGGGGCTGTTCTTGTCGCCGTAGCCCTCGTTGCCGTCGCCGGTCCGCTTGTCCGTGCCGATCAGCAGGATGTTGATGGCCTGGTCCTTCTTGAAGCCCGTGCTCTGGGCCCCGACCACGTCGACCTTGTTGATGTTCCCGTTGAGGTGGTCGTAGTAGGCGTACGCGCCCACCGCGCCGCCCACGAGCACGAACGCCATCGTCCCGCCGGTCCACAGCAGGACCTTCTTCTTGCGGGACTTCGCGGTCTTGCGCTTGCGCCGGCCCTGCTGCGGGACGCCGCCCGCGGGCCCCTCGGGGGCGCGGCGGCGGCGCTGGCCGGGAACAGGGGCCTCGGCGGGCGCGCCGGTCGTACGAGAGCGCTGGCCGGACCGTGCGCCCTCGGCGGATCTCGGAGCCGGGGGCGTCGCGCCACGGGGACGGGACTGTGCGGGCGACTGCCGCTGGGGCTGCCCAGCGGAGTGGTTCAGTCGCAGTTCGTAGTTGCCCGTCTGCGGGTTGAGGACCCACTGGTCGGCGGGGTCGATCTCATCCGCCTGTCCACGGCTGTGCGCGTCCACGGTTACTTGAATCCTCCGTCGGTGCCACGCGAGGCGCCTCCCCCGACTGGCGCTCGGTCGTTCGATCCGTCGAGTGCGCGACCACAGGGTCGCGAGCATCGGACCGCGTCACACTATCCGCCCAGTTCAGCGTGGGGCGACGTCCGTGACAAATTCCACGCCCCTTACAACTGGGCAATCTGCCCAAACCCCTTCCGTCACCGCCCTCCCCCCGGTCTCCTTGGACTCTCCTTTACTTGTGCGTCACTCGGCGGCCCTCAGGAGCAGGCTCCCTCCGCCGCGTTGCGCCCCGTGAACGTCGGCGTCGGCGCCGGCCCCGGAGAGGCCGCGTCGTCCGGCTTCCCGTCCCCGACCTGGGGCGCGCCCGGGGTCGCGCCGGCCCCGCTCGCGCCCGCGGACGGCGAGGGCTCGGCGCCCGGAGCCACCGTCACGGGCTTGTCCTCGCGCAGCCGCTTGAAGAGTTGGCTCGCCTCGGGCTGTACGAGTTCGTCCCGGTTCGCGTCGTACGAGTACGGCCGTCGCGGCACCGTGAGGAACTGCACCTTCTCCGTGGGGATCGCCCGCATCGACCGCGCCAGGTCGTACAGGTCCCGCAGCGAGTCGAGCCCCGGGTCCGTCGTGATCGACTTCGTCGCCGCGTCCAGGACCGGGTAGAGCCTGGTCGGGTTCAGCAGCACGCCGTTGCTCTGCACCTTGTTGACCAGCGCACCCAGGAACTGCTGCTGGCGGTCCATGCGTTCCGTGTCGCTGCCGTTGCCCAGCGTCTTGCGGGCCCGTACGAAGCCCAGCGCCTGCTCGCCGTGGAGGGTCTGGCGCCCGGCCGGCAGCGTCAGCTTGGCGTCCTTGTCGTCGATCGGCTCCTTCAGGCAGATCTCGACGCCGTCGACGGCGTCGACCATCTTCTTGAAGCCGCGGAAGTCGATCACCATGTGGTGGTCGATCCGGATCGCGGTGAGCCGCTCGACGGTACGGATCGTGCACGCCGTGCCGCCGATCTCGAAGGCGGAATTGAACTGGGCGAACATCTCCCCGGTCCGCGTCCCGCCCTTCGTGCGGCAGCTGGGCATGCTCACCATCAGGTCACGCGGGATCGACACGGCCGTCGCGCTCGACCGGCCCGCCGCGATGTGCAGCAGGATCGTGGTGTCGGAGCGCTGGGTGCCCTTGTCCTTCCCGTACTTGGTGTTGCCCGCCCCCGACCGCGTGTCCGAGCCGATCAGCAGGATGTTCTGCGCCCCCAGCGCCCCCGGTGTGGGCCGCTCCTTCTCGTACGCGCGCAGTTCCGCGGCGGCGTCCGTGTCGGTGGTGATGTTGTTGTCGAGCTTGCGGTAGAGCCACCAGCCGGCACCCGCCGCGGCGAGGAGGACGACCGAACACCCCAGAGCCGTCCAGCGCAGCCAGTGACGCTTGCGCGGGGCCTCCGGTTCGGCGGGCGTGCCGGCACTGTCCGTCACGTCTGAGTCCATCCTTCGCGGCGTCGGCGGCGCGCCCGGAAGCCGCCGCTCGAAGAGTGGGACGGCCGAACCGGACGCATGGTTGTGCGGGAGGGGTGCGTACCCGCCGATCATGTACCGGAGTTGACGCGCGGACCCGGGGACTCGGCGAGTCGGTGCGCCATACGGGTGGAAGGGGGGAACCTCAGCCGGTGACCGGACGACGGCCGCCCGCCCTGCGACGGCCGCCCGCCCTGCGACGGCTGCCCACCCTGCGGCGGTCGCCCGTCAGACGGTGGTCGCCGTGACGCGCTCGCTCTCCACCCGCTTGTCCAGCGACTCGGGGGCCAGCTGGTCCAGGTTCCGGCACAGGACGACGGACGCCCCGGCCGCGAGCGGCGCGTAGAGACCGGCGGAGAGCCCGTCCCAGCCGTCGTAGGCCCGGCCGGAGAGCAGCCGCGCCCCGGGAGCGAGGCCGAGCGCCTCGGCGTCCGCGCGGGCCCGGTCGACGAGCTGTGCGCCCGTCAGTTCCGTACCGTCGACGAGGAGCGCGGGTCCGTCCGCGTCCACCGGGACGAACGGGGCGAACCGGTCACCCTGGCTCGGTACCTCCACCGCGTAGTCCGCGTACCCGGCGGGCGGGGTGGGGAAGCGGCGGCCCAGCGGGGCGAGGGAGAGCGCGATCCGGTCCCCCGAGCAGGCGAGCCCGGCGTCGAAGGAGCCCGGTCCGGCGACGACGTAGTCGGCGTCCGCCGGTTCGCCGCCGATCTCGGCGACCACGCCGACCGAGGAGCAGGCCAGCAGCCAGACCGCGGTCTGCCAGTGCGCGGGCAGCAGCAGCGCGAGCCGGTCGCCGGGGGAGGCGGACAGCTCGCCCTGGAGCAGATTGGCCGTCTTGGCCACCCAATTGGCGAAGGTGGCCACGGACAATTCGACGCGCTCACCGGTGGCGTCGTCGTAGAAGGTGACCAAGGGGCGGGCGGGGTCCGCGGCGAGCGCGGATCGCAGCAGGTCGGCGGGGGTGCGGTCGCTGGCGTTCACGCGGGCAAGGGTACGCGGGCGGGGGTGCGGGGACCCGCCGTACCGGTGACACCGTCCTCCGGTCGGACCGACGGGCCGTCAGTTTCCGGCCCGGATCCCGCCGAGCGGAACGGGCCCGCGGTGCGGACGATCCCTACATGCGTGCCTACCTCGTCTCCTCGATCGCCGTCACGTGCGCGGCGGCTCTCGCCCTGCCGTTGTCCCTCGCGACGCCGGCGGCGTCGCACCAGCCGGCCGCGCTCGCCGCGAGACCGGACGCCGAAGTCGCCGGGTCCACCCAGTCCCTCCCCCTCCAGCCCCTGGAGGACGGCCGTCGGGCCATCCGCGCGCCGGGTGCCACGGGAGCGGTGCAGGGGCTGACCCGACGGGACGTCAGACCCTTCTCCCTCCTGGGGGTCGTCTGGGACGACGCCCGGGCGCACCTGCACGGCACGGTCCAGGTCCGCACCCGGGCGACCGGGACCGGGGGCTGGTCGGCCTGGCAGGAGCTGGAGGTCCACAACGACGAGCACGGGGCCGACCCCGGCACCGCCGAGGCCGTGTCGGGAGCGGTCCGCGGGTCCACCGCGCCGCTGTGGGTCGGCGACTCGGACGGCGTCGAGATCCGCGTACTCCCGGAAGGCGGCAGCGGTACGGGCCGCGGCCTGATCCCGTCGGGTCTCCGCCTGGAACTGGTGGACCCGGGGCAGGAGCAGGACCCGGCGCAGCAGCAGGAGCAGGGCCGGGACCGCTTCGACGCGCTCGACGGAAAGGCCCCCGCGGCCTACGGCGGGACGGTGTCGCACGGGAGCCAAGGGGTCCGCGCCGCCCAGCGGGGCCCGAGCGTCGAGGAGGCCGCGGCCTTCTCCGTGAACGCGCAGCTCGCCCCGGTCGGTACGGCCGTGATCCCGGCGGCCGCCGCGGCGAAGCCGTACATCGGACCGCGCCCGAAGATCATCACGCGCAAGGGCTGGGGGGCGAACGAGAAGCTCCGCGAGAAGGGCTTCGTCTACACCAAGTCGGTCAAAACGGCCTTCGTCCACCACAGCGCCACCGGCAACAACTACACCTGCAAGCAGGCGCCCTCCGTCCTGCGCAGTATCTACCGCTACCACACACAGAGCAGCGGCTGGCGCGACTTCGGCTACAACTTCGCCGTCGACAAGTGCGGAAACATCTACGAAGGCCGCGCCGGGGGAGTGTCCAAGCCGGTCCTCGGCGCCCACACGCTCGGTTTCAACACCAACAGCATGGGCATCGCCGTCCTCGGCACCTACAGTTCGACCAATCCGCCGGCCGCCGTGACCACCGCGATCGCTCGGCTGACGGCGTGGAAGCTGGGGCTGCACGGGGGGAATCCGAAGGGGAAGGCCACGCTCACCTCGGGTGGGGGGAACCGGTACAAGAAGGGCACGAAGGTCAAGTTCAACACCATCGCCGGACACCGTGACGGCTACGCCACGGCCTGTCCCGGAGCCCGCCTCTACGGAAAGCTCGGCACCACCCGTACCGCCTCCGCGAAGTACCAGGGGCGGCCGTGATGCGGTCGCCGGTCCGACCATCTGCATAAACTGACCGGTCATATCGCCCAGACGAGCGAAGACGGCCCGAACGGGCGATGAGACCGGCCCCGGACAGGAAGCAGAGACGACAGGTGACAGAAGCGATCCTCCTGGTCGGTGGCAAGGGCACACGGCTACGGCCCCTGACGGTGAACACGCCGAAGCCGATGGTTCCGGCGGCGGGCGTGCCGTTCCTGACGCACCAGCTGGCCCGGGCGAAGGCGGCGGGGGTGGACCACGTGGTCCTGGCCACGTCGTACCTGGCCGAGGTCTTCGAACCCCACTTCGGCGACGGGTCCTCGCTGGGGCTCAGCCTGGAGTACGTGACCGAGGAGGAGCCGCTCGGCACCGGCGGCGCGATCCGCAACGTCGCCTCCCGTCTGCACGCGGGCCCGGACGACCCGGTCCTCGTCTTCAACGGCGACATCCTGACCGGCCTGGACATCCGGGCCCTGGTCGCCGCCCACGGCGACTCGGGCGCGGACGTCTCCCTGCATCTGACACGGGTCGAGGACCCGAGGGCGTTCGGCCTGGTCCCGACGGACCCGACCGGGCGGGTGACGGCCTTCCTGGAGAAGCCGCAGACGCCCGAGGAGATCGTGACCGACCAGATCAACGCGGGCGCCTACGTCTTCCGCCGCTCGGTCATCGACACGATTCCGACGGGCCGCCCGGTCTCGGTGGAACGCGAGACCTTCCCGGAGCTCCTCGCCAGGGGCGCCCACCTCCAGGGCCTGGTGGACTCCACGTACTGGCTCGACCTGGGCACCCCCCAGGCCTTCGTCCGGGGCTCCGCCGACCTGGTCCTCGGCCGCGCCCCGTCCCCGGCGGTCCCGGGCCGCTGCGGCGACCGGCTGGTCCTCCCGACGGCCCGCGTCGCCCCGGACGCCAAGCTCACGGGCGGCACGGTCGTGGGCGCGGGCGCGGTGGTCGGCGAGGGTGCCCGCGTCACGGGCTCGACGCTCCACGCGGGCGCGGTGGTGGAACCGGGCGCGGTGATCACCGACTCCCTGATCGGGGCGGGCGCCCGCATCGGCGCGCGTACGGTCCTCACCGGCGCGGTCATCGGCGACGGCGCCCACGTGGGCGCGGACAACGAACTCCGCGAAGGCATCCGCATCTGGTGCGACACGACCCTCCCCCCAGGAGCCGTCCGCTTCTCCTCGGACCAGTAGCCGACAGCCGCCCACGGGAAGACCCGCACCTCTTTCATCCCAGTTGTACGGGTGGTGCGGGTGGGAAACGGCAAGCCCGGCCGGAGGCCGGGCGCAGCACCCGCCGGGCGCTACCCCGCCCGGCTACGCTCATACACATGGCCGGCCGCTTCGCACCCCGTACCCCCACGACCCGCACGACCGTGCGCGGCGGCCACATCCCCGTACCCGCCACGAGGGCGCCCGCCCCCGCGACCGGGGTGACCCGCCACTGGACCCCCGCCGCCCCCACGGACCTGGGCCTCACCCTCGGCCCCCTCCGCAGAGGCACCGGCGACCCCACCCTCCGTACCACCCCCGACGGCTCCGTCTGGCGCGCCGCCCGTACCCCGGAAGGCCCGGGCACCCTCCGCGTCGCCCTCCGGCACGGCACCGCCGAGGCCGAAGCCTGGGGACCCGGCGCGCAGTGGCTCCTCGACCGGCTCCCCCAACTCCTCGGCGCCGACGACGACCCCGCCGCCTTCGTCCCCCGCCACCGGCTCCTCGCCGCCACGCACCGCAGCCGCCCGGGCCTCCGCCTCACCCGCACCGGCCTGGTGATGGAGGCGCTGATCCCGTCGATCCTGGAGCAGAAGGTCACCACGACCGAGGCGTACCGCGCCTGGCGCCTCCTCGTCCGGAAGTACGGCGAACCGGCCCCCGGCCCCGGGGCGCAGCACCGTCTCCACGTGATGCCCGACCCCCGCACGTGGGCCCTGATCCCGTCCTGGGAATGGCACCGCGCCGGCGTGGACGACAAGCGCGCCGCCACCGTCCTCCGCGCGGTCAAGGTCGCCCGCCGCCTGGAGGAGGCCGCGGGCATGGAACCCGAACAGGCGCAGCAGCGGCTGGAGTTGATCCCCGGCATCGGACCGTGGACCTCCGCCGAGACGATCCAGCGCAGCAACGGCGCCCCGGACGCGGTGACGGTGGGCGACTACCACCTGCCCGGCATCGTCGGCTACGCCCTCGCGGGCGACCGCACCACCGACGACGCGGCGATGCTCGAACTGCTCGCTCCGTACGCGGGCCAACGCCACCGCGCGGCCCGCCTCATCCTCCTCAGCGGCCGGACCCCACCACGCAGGGCGCCGCGCATGACCCCGGGCGACATCGCGTCCCTCTGACCCGCCACGCACCCCCGAGGCGTCACCGCACCCCCGAGCTGCCACGCACCTCCGAGCCGCCACGCACCCCCGAGGCGTCACCGCACCTCGATGAACCGCCCCGCCTGCCGCGCCGGCCGCTCCTTCGGCGCCGCCGCCGCGTGACCGACCGCGACAGCGCCCATCGGGTCCCAGTCCTCCGGGAGCCCGAGGACCTCCCGTACGACATCGCGGCAGAACATCGTCGAGGACACCCACGCAGACCCCAGCCGCTCGCCCGCGAGCGCCACCAGGAAGTTCTGTACGCCGGCCCCCGCCGCCACCACGAACATCTCGCGCTCGGCCGCGTCCCGGCGCGGATCGCCGTAGTGGTGCGAGCCGTCCATGACCAGGCACGGCACCACCAGGTACGGCGCGTTCCGCAGCACGTCACCGCGGCGCACCCGCTTGGCGACGGACTCCTCCGACTTGCCGTCCCGCCGCAGGTCCGCGATCCACGCGTCCCGCATCGCGTCCAGCAGCCGCAACCGCGAGGTCTCCGACTCCAGGAGCACGAACCGCCACGGCGTCGTGTGGTGCGGCGCGGGGGCCGTGACGGCGGCGGCCACCGCGCGCCGTACGGCGCCGGGGTCCACGGCCTCGTCGGTGAACTCCCGGACCGTACGCCGCAGGGTCACCGCCTCCCGGACCGCCTCCGAGGTCCCGAGCCGGAACATGTCGTCGGCGGCGCCGCGCACCAGCGCCCTGGCGCCCTGCTCGACGGAACCGTCCACGACGTGCGGCAGTCCGCGCACGACGGCGACCGGCAGCCCGCTCGCCTTGCCCTTCACGAGGTCACCGGCGGCGGCCAGCTCGTCCGCCGTCGCGACGACCGTGGCGCTGAGCGGGTTGCCGTACGCGTCCGTGCCGCCGCGCAGGTCGTCCAGGACGCGTACCCCGGCGGCGCCGATGGCCACGTCGGTCAGTCCGCTGCGCCAGGGCCGCCCGAAGGTGTCCGTGACCACGACCCCGACGTCCACGCCGAGCGCGTCCCGCAGCCCTTCGCGGATCGCGCGGGCCGAGGCGTCCGGGTCGACGGGCAGCAACAGCACGGTCCCGGCGGGGGTGTTGGAGGCGTCGACCCCGGCAGCGGCCATCACCAGACCCTGCCGGTTCTCGACGATCCGCAGGGTGCCACGCCGCGCCACGACCCGTACGGTCTCGGCGTCGATCGCCTCCTCGCGGTCGTCGGCGGCGATCACCCGCCCCTCGGCCTTGCTCACGATCTTGGAGGTCACGAGCAGGACGTCCCCGTCCTCGAGACCGGGCGAGACGGAGGCGATCAGCTTGGCGAGATCGTCCCCGCTCCGCACCTCGGGCAGCCCGGGGACCGCCCACACCCGATACCCGAGCGCCCGCCCGCTCATGCCCGGACCTCCTCCGCCAGCGCCAGCGCCTCGCGCGCCATCGCCGCCGTCGCGTCCAGGTCCGTCATCATCAGCGGCACCGCACGGCAGCGGATCCCCGCCGACTCGACCTCCGCCACCGCGCCCGCGTCGACCGTGTCGACCAGCCAGCCGTCGAGCAGCCCCGAGCCGTAGTGCCGGGCCACCGCGGAGGCCGTGGACTCCACGCCCACCGCCGCGAGGACCTTGTCCGCCATGCCCCGTACCGGCGCGTCGCCGACGATGGGGGAGAGGCCGACCACCGGCACGTCCGCCTCGGCGATCGCCTCGCGGATGCCCGGCACGGACAGGATCGTGCCGACCGACACGACCGGGTTGGACGGCGGGAACAGGATGACGTCCGCCTCCGCGATCGCCTCCAGGACGCCCGGCGCCGGCTTCGACGCCTCCGCGCCGACCGCGACCACGGCCTGGGCGTCCACGGACGCCCGCAGCCGCACCCAGTACTCCTGGAAGTGCACCGCCCGCGACTCGCCGTCGACCTCGATCGCGACGTGCGTCTCGACGCGGTCGTCGGACATCGGCAGCAGCCGTACGCCCGGCTGCCAGCGCGCGCACAGCGCCTCGGTGACCGCACTGAGCGGATATCCCGCGGCCAGCATCTGCGTACGGACGATGTGCGTCGCGAAGTCGCGGTCGCCGAGGCCGAACCACTCCGGCCCCACCCCGTACGCCGCGAGCTCCTCCTTCACCGTGAAGGACTCGTCCTCCCGGCCCCAGCCCTGCTCCTCGTTGATGCCACCGCCGAGGGTGTACATCACCGTGTCGAGGTCGGGGCAGACCTTGAGACCGAAGAGATGGATGTCGTCACCGGTGTTGCCGACGACCGTGATCTCCGCGTCCGGCGCGGCCTGCTTGAGGCCGCGAAGGAAGCGGGCACCACCGATGCCACCGGCCAGAACCACAATGCGCATGCGGACAGTCTGTCAGGCGCGGCCTGCTCCTCTGAGGGGCGGTGGTCGGGCGACGATCGGGCTTGTCAGGCCGGTACGACACCGTGGGTCGTCGGGGCGCACTGAGCCCGCAGCGACTCGTGCATGGGCATCGACGTCAGGCCCGGGTAGTAGACGTGCAGGCTGACCGCCGGTTCGAGGGAGTCGTTGACGACCTCGTGGACGTACCCCGGCGCGAAGACCCGGGTCGCGCCCCCGTCGAGCTTCCGCACGCCCCGCTCCGTACGCTCCGTCAGTTCGCCCTGGAGGACGGTCAGGACGCCCGACGAGGCGCCGTGGTCGTGCATCCCGCTGCCCTGGCCGGGCACCCAGGAGAGCAGCCAGACCTCGTAGCCGGGGCCGGTGCGCAGCCGGTGGTACCAGCGGGCCGTGGCGTCGTACTCGACGTGCGGGGCCCACTGCGCGCGGTCGGCGGCGATGGAGCGGGCGAGGCCGACGAACTCGGCCACGGTGGCGGGGTGCTCGCGGGCGGGCTGCAGGAGGTGGGGGACCTCGAGGATGTCGCCGGCGATCTGAAGGTCGCTGTCGCTGTTCATGGGTGCGGTGGTTCCTCGGCAGTAACAGAAGTCGTGCAGGGGGGTCACACAGAAGCCGTGCAAAGAGCCGTGCAAGGGGTCACGCGGGGCAACGCGGAGACACAGAAGAAGTCGCTGGAGCTCGGGGGCGTCAACAGCTGGAACAGCAACAGCAACAGCGCGCCTGGACAGCGCTGCGGTACCCACGGGCGTGGGTCGCGGAGGGCGCTGAGGTCGCTGGCATGGCATCAAAGGTGACGGGCGGGCCACCCGACTGTCAACTCAATGCCCGTTTTGGGTGGAATGTTTCACCTCATCCGGTTACATCGTCTGGAGAAAGGTTTGTTCAGTCGCCGACCGGGAGACATGGCGCAACATCCGCGCCCGTAAACGCGGCCGGGGTCTTGTGATCAGACTGTGATCCGGATCGCTTCCGTGGCTGGATCGCAACAAGATCCACGCTCCGGACGTCTCTCTCAGCGAGAGGGGGCGGCGTGGTCAGGCCGGTGGCATGTGTCAGGTTTTTGGTGATTTGAACACTTTCCGCATAGCCTTGGTTCCGCAGAGTGAATACCGGGCCCAATAGCAGATTCCGGCTTGACTCGCACAGAGCACGAACTTGTAATTTCACTCGTGTCGTTCGGCCGGAATCGGTGACGGCCACACCACGGGGACGCGAAGACAGACGAGGGGCGCACATGACCGAGTTGTTCCAGGAACTGCTGGTCGAGGACGCGGACGAGGAACTCGGCTGGCAGGAGCGCGCGCTGTGCGCCCAGACCGATCCCGAGTCCTTCTTCCCCGAGAAGGGCGGCTCGACCCGCGAGGCCAAGAAGGTCTGCCTCGCCTGTGAGGTCCGCTCCGAATGCCTGGAGTACGCCCTGCAGAACGACGAACGGTTCGGGATCTGGGGCGGTCTGTCCGAAAGGGAACGCCGTCGCCTGAAGAAGGCCGCCGTCTGACCCGACGGCTCCGGCGCCACCGGCCCACCGGCGCGACCCACCGGTTCCAGCCACCCGCACTGGCCGACGGCGCCACCCACCCGCCGAACCGCACACACCCGTACACATCGAACGGTCCGCCCCCTGTGCTCTGTCCACAGGGGGCGGACCGTTTTCCTGCCAGCCGTTAGTGTGGGGCCCCGTCCGAGACGCACCCACGCCCCCCGCGGGCGACCCCCCCCGGCCGGAGGGCCCGTACCTCGATGTCCTCAACTCCTGAGTTCCCACGACACGTCGTCACCGCCGTGCTCGTCGCACACGACGGTGCCCGGTGGCTGCCGGACGCCCTCGCCGGGCTGCTCGCGCAGGAACGCCCCGTGCAGAACGTCATCGCCGCCGACACCGGCAGCGCCGACGACTCCGCGCGGCTGCTCGCCGACGCGATCGGCGCCGACCGCGTACTGCACCTGGCCCGCCGTACGGGCTTCGGCGCCGCCGTCGAGGAGGCCGCCCGCACCGCGCCCGTGCTCGGCCCCGAGGAACTCACGTACCTGAAGCGCCCCAGCGGTTGGGACCCGGTCAGCCGGACCTGGAGCGACGAGGCCGTCTACGACCTGCCCGAACTCCCGCACGGCGAGCCCGTGCAGTGGCTCTGGCTGCTCCACGACGACTGCGCCCCCGAGCCCGACGCCCTCGCCGAACTGCTGCGCGTCGCCGACGCGGACGCGTACGCCGCCGTCGTCGGCCCCAAGCTCCGCGGCTGGTACGACCGCAGGCAGCTGCTCGAAGCCGGTGTCTCCATCGCCCGCAGCGGCCGCCGCTGGACCGGCCTCGACCGCCGCGAGCAGGACCAGGGCCAGCACGACCAGGTCCGCTCCGTCCTCTCCGTCTCCAGCGCCGGCATGCTCATCCGCCGTGACGTCTTCGAGGAGCTCGGCGGCTTCGACCGCCGGCTGCCCCTCATGCGCGACGACGTCGATCTGTGCTGGCGCGCCCACGCCGCGGGACACAGCGTCCTCGTCGCCCCCGACGCCGTCCTGCGGCACGCCGAGGCCTCCGCCCGCGAGCGCCGCACGGTGGACTGCGCCGGCCGCTCCGTCGCCAACCCGCACCGCGTCGACAAGGCCGGCGCCGTCTACACCCTGCTCGTCAACAGCCGCGGCGCCACCCTGCCGTACGTCCTGCTCCGGCTGATCGTCGGCACACTCCTGCGCACCCTCGCCTACCTCGTCGGCAAGGTCCCCGGACAGGCCGTCGACGAGGTCATGGGCCTCTTCGCCACCCTGCTGCGCCCCGAGAAGATCCTCGCCGCGCGCAAGCGACGCAAGAACCCGGCCGTCGCCGCGAGCGAGCTCCGGCCGCTCTTCCCGCCGCCCGGCGCCACCGTCCGCGCCGCCGCCGAGCAGGTCGTCGCGAACTTCGGCGGCTCCGACGCCGATTCCGGCGGCTCGCGCCACGGCGCCGTCGAATCGGGACCCGGCGGCGACGACGCCGACTTCCTCGAACTCGAGCAGTTCGCCCGGCTGAAGAAGATCGCCCGCAAGCCCGGGCCCGTCCTCTTCGCCCTCCTCCTCGTCATCTCCGTCGTCGCCTGCCGCGGCCTGTTCGGCGGCGGCTCCCTCGCCGGCGGCACGCTGCTGCCCGCCCCCGGCACCGTCTCCGAGCTGTGGGGCCGGTACGCCGACAGCTGGCACGCCCTCGGCACCGGCGGCACCCAGAGCGCACCGCCCTACCTCGCGGTGCTCGCCGGACTCTCCGCGCTCTTCCTCGGCTCCACCTCGTTCGCGCTCACCGTGCTGCTCGTCTGCTCGGTCCCGCTGGCCGGCTTCACCGCCTACTTCGCGGCCCGCCCGCTCGTCGAGTCCGCCCTGCTGCGCGCCTGGGGCGCCATCGCGTACGCCTTCCTGCCCGCCGCCACCGGCGCGCTCGCCGCCGGCCGCCTCGGCACCGCGATCCTCGCGATCCTGCTCCCGCTGATCGCCCGCGCCGCCGTCGCCGCCTTCGGCCTCACCGCCACCGGCAGCGCCCGCGGCAGCTGGCGCGCCACCTGGGCGTACACCTTCCTCCTGACGTTCACGATGGCGTTCACGCCGATCGTCTGGCCGATCGCCGTCGTCCTCGGCATCGCCGTGCTCGTCCTGCGCCGCGACGACATCGCCGCCTACGGTCTGCGCTTCCTCGCCACCGTCGGCACCCCGATCCTCGTGCTCGCGCCCTGGTCGCTCTCCCTCCTGACCAGCCCGAGCGCCTTCCTGCGCGAGGCCGGGCTCGACATCCGTACGGGCACGGCCTCCGCCCTCGACCTGCTCGCCATCAGCCCCGGCGGCCCCGGCACCACGGGCGGCCTCCTGCTCATCGGCGTCGTCCTCGCCGCCCTGGCCGGACTGCTCCGCGAGGAGCGCCGGTCCGCCGTCCTCGCCGCCTGGGCCGCCGCCCTCGTCGGCCTCCTCTTCGCCGCGCTCTCCAACGGCGCCGGCGGCACCGGCTGGGCCGGCCCCGCCACCCTCGTCTACGGCACGGCGCTGCTCGCCGCCGGCATGGTCGGCGCCGAGTACGGCCGGACCCGCGTCGCCGCGCACGGCTTCGGCTGGCGTCAGCCGGTCGCCGCGCTCATCGCGCTCGCCGCCGCGCTCGGCCCGGTCGTGGCCGCCGTCGGCTGGATGATCGGCGGCGCCGACGGCCCGCTGACCCGCCGCGACCCCGTGCAGGTACCGGCGTTCGTCGCCGAGGAGAGCGACACCCGTGACCAGCCCCGCACCCTCGTCCTCGGCGGCAGCTCGCCGGGCGAGGTCGCGTACACCCTGGTCCGCGGCTCCGGCGGCCGCCTCGGCGACGCCGAACTGGCCGCGGCGGGTGGCGACGACACCCGCCTCGACAAGGTCGTCGCGCACCTGGTGGCGGGCTCCGGCGCCGACCAGACCGAAGAGCTCAGCGGGTTCGCCATCCGCTACGTCCTCGTCCGCGACGGGGCCCCGCGCGAGATGAGCCGAGTCCTCGACGCCACCCCCGGTCTCAGCAGGCTCAGCCAGCTCGACGGCAGCGCCCTCTGGCGCGTGGACCGCGAGGTCGCCCGCGCGATGATCGTCCCCGCGGCCAAGAGCGGCTCGTCCGGCGCCACCACCGGCGCCACCGACTCCACCGACACCACGGACTCCTCCGGCGCCACCGACGCGGCGACCAAGCCGGTCGCCGTCGCCGCCGGGCCCGTCGAGGCGCACACCGACATCCCGGCCGGCCCGGCGGGCCGCATCCTGCGCATCGCCGACCGCGCCGACGAGGGCTGGACCGCCACCCTCGACGGCAAGAGGCTGGAGAAGACCACCGTCGACGGCTGGGCCCAGGGCTTCCAGCTGCCCGCCGACGGCGGTCGGCTCGACGTCACGTACGACCAGCCGCTCACCCACACCCTGTGGATCTGGACCCAGGTCGGCCTCGCCGTCGTCCTGCTCGTGCTCGCCCTGCCCGGGCGGCGCCGCGAGATCGACGACGACCTGCCCGACGAGGAGGTCGTCATCCCCGCCCAGGCGATGGAGGGCGACGGCCGCCGCGCCCGCCGCCTCCGCGCCGCGGCGGAAGCGGAAGCCGCCCAGGACCAGGACCAGGCGGAACCGGCGTACGAAGCACAGCCCGAGTCCGAGGCGCAGCCCGAGCCGGTTCCCGTGCCCCAGGAGCAGCCGTACGCGGCCGGCGACTGGCAGCAGCAGGAGCAGTACGGGCAGCAGGGCTACTACACCCAGCCCCAGCAGTACGCCGACTACGGCGCCGACCCGTACCAGCAGCAGCAGTACGACCCGTACGCCCAGCAGGGCTACGACCCGCAGCAGCAACAGCAGCAGCAGGCGTACGAGCAGTACCCGCAGCAGGGCTACGACCAGCAGCAGCCCTACGACCCGTACGCGTACGGGTACGAGACCGAGCAGCGTCCCGACGGGAGCAGCAACCAGTGAAGCGCCCCACCCTCTCCCTGATCGCGGTCGCCACCGCCCTCGCCGCCGTCACCGGCTTCGCCGCCCTGACCGCGCCCGACGGCTCCGCCGCCCCCGAGGCCAAGGCGCCGACCACGCTGCCCGTGGAGCGCTCCAGCCTGCTGTGCCCGGCGCC
Organism: Streptomyces sp. NPDC014870; assembly: GCF_043081505.1. Classification (NCBI taxonomy): domain Bacteria; kingdom Bacillati; phylum Actinomycetota; class Actinomycetes; order Kitasatosporales; family Streptomycetaceae; genus Streptomyces; species Streptomyces sp. NPDC014870. The sequence continues at coordinate 15,593 of NZ_JBIBWQ010000014.1, read as the reverse complement.
CAGCAACTCCGAGGTGGCCGAGACGGACTACGTCTCGTACACCCCGGCGACCGCGAAGGCAGCGGGCTCCCCGGCCACCGGCTCCGGCTCCGCCGCGCCCACGGCCAAGGCCGAGCTGAAGGCCGCCGCGTCCGCCGCCACGCCCGGCGGCGCCACGGCGAAGAAGCCCGGCGCGGCCAAGGCCCCGGCCACCGTCACCGAGCCCGGCAAGCCCGTCGCCGCCGAGGCGAACGGCCCCACCGCCCCCGCCCTCACCGGCGCCGCCACGGGCGGCCTTGCCCCCGGCTGGACCGTCCAGCAGACCACCGTCGTCACGGCCGGCGGCGCACGCGGCCTGCTCGGCGTCGCCTGCACCGCGCCCGACACGGACTTCTGGTTCCCGGCCGCCTCCACGGCCAAGGAACGCCAGGACTACGTCCACCTCACCAACCCCGACGACACCGCCGCCGTCGCCGACATCGAGCTGTACGGCCCCGAGGGCCCGCTCAAGTCGCAGCTGAGCGAGGGCATCCCCGTACCGGCCCACTCCAGCGTCCCCGTCCTGCTCTCCACGCTCACCAGCCAGGCCCCCACGGCCGACGTGACCGTGCACGTCACGACCCGCAGCGGCCGCGTCGGCGCCGTCATCGGCGCCGCCGACGACAAGCTCGGCAGCGACTGGCTCCCGGCCTCGGCCGACCCGGCCGGCACCGCCGTCCTGCCCGGCATCCCGGCCGACGCGACCTCGGTGCGCCTGGTCGCGTACGCACCCGGCGAGGACGACGCCGAGCTGAAGATCCAGCTCGTCGGCGAGACCGGCACGATCGTCCCGGCGAGCGCGCAGGCCCTGCACGTGAAGTCGGGGATGACCGCGTCCGTCGACCTGCCGGACCTCACCCGCGGCGCGACCGGCTCCCTCCTGCTCACCCCGTCCGACCCGAAGAAGTCGACGCCGTTCGTGGCGGCGCTGCGCGTCACCCGCGGCAAGGGTGACAAGCAGGAGGTCGGGTTCATCCCGGCCACCGCCGCGATCGCCGCCCGCGCCACCGTCGCCGACAACCGCGCGGCGGGCTCGACGCTCTCGCTCACCGCGCCCGGCGAGGCGGCCCAGGTCAAGGTCACCGCGTCGGCCGGTACGGGCGGCGGCTCACCGGTCTCCAAGACCGTCACGGTCAAGGCGGGCACGACGGCGAAGGTCACCGACCTCGTCCCGGCCGGCCTCAAGGGCTCCTACGCCCTGACCGTCGAGCGGGTCTCGGGCGGCCCGGTCCACGCGTCCCGCCTGCTGGCGGTCCCGACGGACGGGATCCCGATGTTCACGGTCCAGTCCCTGGTGGACGACCGGGGCACGGTCCGGGTCCCCACGGCGCGGCAGGACCTCTCGGTCCTGGACGACTGAGACGACCGAGGCGACTGAGGCCCTGGGGCCGCCGTACCGAAAGCGGCCTCAGTCCTGCCCGTACCGGGGATCGACGGACTCGGGGGAGAGCCCGAGCAGCTCGGCGACCTGCTCGACGACGACCTCGTGGACGAGCAGGGCCCGTTCGTCGCGGCTCTTGGAGCGGATCTCGACGGGCCGCCGGTAGACGACCACCCGGGCCGGGTCGTCCTTCGCCGCCGGGGCGGAGCCGCCCAGCGGCACCGCCTCGCCGGGCACCGACGGCGGCACGTCGAGGACCAGGAACTCGACGTCCGAGAGCTGCGGCCAGCGCCGCTCCAGGCGCTCCACCGAGTCCAGGACGAGATCGCGGAAGGTGTCGGCACGGCTCGCGGACAACGGCACCTGCGGCGGGGCCACCGGCCCGCGCATCCCGCGGCCATGACGGTCACGACGGCGCGTCCGGGGCTCCACCGGCGCCGGACGCGCTTCGGCGGAGTCGGACTCGCCCACGCGGGAGTCGCCCGCGAGGGGGTCGCCCGAGCGGGGCTCGTTCACCGGAGAGTCGCCCGCGCGGGCCTCGGCCGGGCGGGACGAGGGGCGCGGCGGCACAGGACTGTCCATCACTGACGCAGCGTAACTCTCCTCGGTGGTCCACGACCGTGGCGCACACGTGCCACCTCGGCGCCGCCGCCACCAGGGTTGTCGATACTTGAACATTCCAGCCAAGCGCGGGCTCGATTCCATAGGTTCCCGCGATCGGCCATCTGGCCGTCGTTGACCGGATTCCTGTCGGACGTTGTCCGGATCGACCGCCGTCCCCACCCCCGTTCCCCTCCTTACGCGCAGGTCAGGACGGCCACCCGGGGAGGGTCCGTGTCCGAGGTCACACCGCGACACGGTGGAGTGACCTGGTGGAGAGTCGTCGCGGCCCGCTCAAGAGTGCGGTACCGTCCAACGTCGTGAGCCCTGTACGTCGCTGTTCGCGCACCGCGTGCGGCCGCCCTGCCGTCGCGACACTGACGTACGTCTATGCCGACTCGACTGCGGTCCTCGGCCCGCTCGCCACCTACGCCGAGCCCCACTGCTACGACCTGTGCGCCGAGCACAGCGAGCGCCTCACCGCGCCACGCGGCTGGGAGGTCGTCCGGCTCGCCGATCCCTCCGCGCCCTCCCGCCCCAGCGGCGACGACCTCGAAGCCCTCGCCAACGCGGTACGGGAGGCGGCCCGCCCCCAGGAACGCGCGGCGGAGGCCGGCGGCAAGGGCGGCGGCGGTCGCGGCGGGGACCCCATGGAGGTCGGCCGCCGGGGCCACCTGCGCGTCCTGCGCTCCCCGGACAACTGATCCCGGCCCCCGGCCACTGATTCCGGTCCGCGGCCACTGATTCCGGCCCCCGGCTACGGATTCCGGCACCCCTGCCGCTGATTCCGGCCCCGCCACACAGGCGCTCTGCCCTCCCGCGCACGGCCCCCGGTAGGTTGGGCCTTCGCACACGCGCCGCACACGCGTGCCGACGAAGGCGTATTCAGGAGGGTTGTTCCGTGGCTGCTGATCTGTCGCAGATCGTGAAGGCGTACGACGTCCGCGGGGTGGTGCCCGACCAGTGGGACGAGCGGCTCGCGGAGCTGTTCGGCGCCGCGTTCGTCCAGGTGACGGCCGCGGACGCGATCGTGATCGGCCACGACATGCGGCCCTCGTCGCCGGGCCTCTCGGCTGCCTTCGCCCGTGGCGCGGCCCGGCTCGGCGCCGACGTCACCCTGATCGGGCTCTGCTCGACGGACCAGCTCTACTTCGCCTCCGGCAGCATGAACCTGCCGGGCGCCATGTTCACGGCCTCCCACAACCCGGCCCAGTACAACGGCATCAAGATGTGCCGCGCGGGCGCCGCCCCCGTGGGCCAGGACACCGGGCTCTCCGAGATCCGCGCCTTGGCGGAGCGCTGGTCGGAGGAGGGTGCGCCCGAGGCTGCGCCCACGACCGGCACGATCACCGAGCGGGACACGCTCAAGGAGTACGCCGCCCACCTGACCGGGCTGGTCGACCTCACCGCGATCCGCCCCCTGAAGGTCGTCGTGGACGCCGGCAACGGCATGGGCGGCCACACCGTCCCCACCGTCTTCGAGGGCCTCCCGCTGACGCTCGTACCGATGTACTTCGAGCTCGACGGCACGTTCCCGAACCACGAGGCCAACCCGCTCGACCCGGCCAACATCGTCGACCTCCAGGCCCGCGTCCGGGCCGAGGGCGCCGACCTGGGCCTCGCCTTCGACGGCGACGCCGACCGCTGCTTCGTCGTCGACGAGCGGGGCGAGGCGGTCTCCCCGTCCGCGATCACGGCGCTCGTCGCCGCCCGCGAGCTGGCGAAGGCGCCCGGCGGCACGGTCATCCACAACCTGATCACCTCCTGGTCGGTCCCCGAGGTCGTCCGCGAGAACGGCGGCGAGCCGGTCCGCACCCGTGTCGGCCACTCCTTCATCAAGGAGGAGATGGCGAAGACGGGCGCGATCTTCGGTGGCGAGCACTCCGCGCACTACTACTTCAAGGACTTCTGGAACGCCGACACGGGCATGCTCGCGGCGCTCCACGTCCTGGCCGCACTCGGTGGCCAGGACGGCCCCCTGTCGGACCTGGTCTCCTCGTACGACCGCTACGCGGGCTCCGGCGAGATCAACTCCACGGTCGCCGACCAGACGGCCCGCACGGCGGCCGTCAGGGCCGCGTACGCCGACCGGGACGGCGTCACGCTCGACGAGCTGGACGGCCTGACGGTGGCGGCGGCCGACTGGTGGTTCAACCTCCGCCCCTCGAACACCGAGCCGCTGCTCCGCCTGAACGTGGAGGCCCGCGACGAGGCCACCATGGCCACGATCCGCGACGAGGTCCTGGCCCTGGTCCGCGCGACGTCCTGACCCGACCGCCCCGCCGGGGGACGGCGACGGCGGCGGAGCCGCGCGTCCCGTTCCCCGGCGGTAGGCTGACCTGGCCCGAAGGGCAGCACCACCATTCGTCTGTTCGAAGGGGAAGACCCATGCCGCTCGAAGCCGGCCTCCTGGAGATCCTGGCCTGCCCGGCGTGCCACGCGCCGCTGAACGACCGCACGGCGGCCGAGACCCCCGAACTGATCTGCACCAGCCCCGACTGCGGCCTCGCGTACCCGGTCCGCGACGCCATCCCGGTCCTCCTGGTCGACGAGGCCCGCCGCCCGCAGTAGGCCTGTGCGGGACCCGTGTGGGCAATCGTCCCGCTTGGGGGTCCCCCCTGGACGAAGTCCTTGGGGGAGGGACGGGTGGGCACACGGGACGGCGCCCATGCGGGCGCGTCCGCTCCGAGCACCCCCGCACCACGAGGGCCCGCACCACGAGGGCCCGCACCGCGCAAGAGCCCCCGCCCAAGAGCCCCGCACGAGCCCGCACCCGCCCCGTCGTACCCGGAGGCACCGCCCCATGCTCGACGAGACCCTCCTCGACGCCCCGGCCGCCCTCGCCCTCGCCGACCGTCGCAGCCTGCTGCGCGGCGCCGCCGAGGCCGGCGCACGGGTGCGGACCGCGGCCCGGCACGCCACCGAAGCCGGCATCGCCGAGCTCAGCCCCGAGGGCCGCCCACGCGCCGTCCTCGTCGCGGGCCCCGGCACCGCCGCCGCAGGTGTCGCGGACCTGGTCGGCGCCCTCGCCGGCGCCGCGGCCCCGGTGATCCGCCTCCAGCCCACCGGCGTCGCCCCGGCCTCCGGAGCCCTGCGCTGGGCCCTGCCCGGCTGGGCGGGCTCCGTGGACCTCCTCCTCATCCCGACCACCGACGGCTCCGAACCCGGCCTCGCGCTCCTCGCCGAGCAGGCGTACCGGCGCGGCATCACGGTCGTCGCCGTCGCCCCGAAGACCGCCCCGCTCGCCGAGACCGTCAGCGCGCCCCGTGGACTGCTCGTCCCGATGGCGATGGCCCCGCACGAGAGCCCCGAGGAGTACGAGGAGTCCCTCGCCGCGGGCCCCGGCGCCCTGTGGGCCCTGTTCACCCCGCTCCTCGCGCTGCTCGACCGCGTCGGCCTGGTCGAGGCCCCGCCCGAGACGCTGGAGAAGGTCGCCGACCGCCTGGACCGTACGGCCGAGCGCTGCGGCCCCGCCATCGCCACGTACAGCAACCCGGCCAAGACGCTCGCCGCCGAACTCGCCGACACCCTCCCGCTGATCTGGACCGAGGGCGACGCCGCGGGCCCCGTCGGCCGCCGCTTCGCCGCCGTCCTCGCCGAACTCGCCGGACTGCCCGCCCTCGCCGCCGAACTCCCCGAGGCCCTGCCCGCGCACGGCGTCCTGCTCGCGGGCGACTACGCGGCCGGTGCCGATCCCGACGACTTCTTCCGCGACCGCGTCGAGGAGCAGCAGGCCCTGCGCGCCCGGGTCGTGCTGCTGCGAGACCGCCCGGCCGACGCGGGCGGCCTGACGGCCGCGCCCGCGGCCCGCGAACTCGCGCTCAGCCACGGCACGGCCATCAGCGAACTGGAGCCGCTCGCGTCGGAGGAGCCCCCCGGCGAGGCGGGCGAGCTCCTGGAGATCCTGGCCGAACTCCTCGCGGTGACGGACTTCGCCGCCGTGTACCTCTCCCTGGCCTCCGCGGGCATCGCACCCCCGCCACCCCCGTCGTAAGCCAACCGTCACGGCGCCGCCATCCCCCGGACGCCCCCACCCCACTTCCATCACCGCACCATCGCGCCACGGCGCCAAGGCGCCACCGCACTGAGGAAAGCTGGAAGGCTCCATGGACCGCCTCGTCAACACCGTCCGCCCCTACGCCTGGGGCTCCACCACGGCCATCCCGGAACTCCTGGGAACCCCGCCCACCGGCGAGCCCCAGGCCGAGATGTGGATGGGCGCCCACCCCGGCGCCCCCTCCCGCACGGAGCGCGGAGCGCTCAACGAGGTGATCGAGGCCGATCCCGTACGCGAACTGGGCGCGCCGGCCGTCGACAAGTTCGGCCCGCGGCTGCCGTTCCTGCTCAAGCTGCTCGCCGCCGGAGCGCCGCTCTCCCTCCAGGTCCACCCCGACCTGGCCCAGGCCAAGGCCGGCTTCGCCGCCGAGGAGGCGGCCGGCGTCCCGATCGACGCGCCCCACCGCAACTACAAGGACGCCAACCACAAGCCCGAACTGGTCTGCGCCCTCACGCCGTTCACCGGCCTCTGCGGCTTCCGCGACCCCGTCGAGGCCGCCGACGCGCTCTCCGCGCTCGGCGTCGACTCCCTCAAGCCGTACGTCGACCTCCTGCACGCCCACCCCGAAGAGGACGCGCTGCGCGAGGTCCTGACGGCCCTGCTGACCGCCGACCCCGCCGAGATGGCGCACACCGTCGCCGAGGCCGCGGCCGCAGCCGAGCGCCTGGGCGGCGCCCACGCCCCGTACGCCACGCTCGCCCACCACTACCCGAGCGACCCCGGCGTCATCGCCGCCATGCTCCTCAACCTCGTCCAACTCCAGCCCGGCGAAGCCCTCTACCTCGGCGCGGGCGTCCCGCACGCCTACCTCGACGGACTCGGCGTCGAGATCATGGCCAACTCCGACAACGTGCTCCGCTGCGGTCTCACCCCGAAGCACGTCGACGTCCCGGAGCTGCTCAGGATCGTCCGCTTCGAGCCGACCGACCCAGGCGTCCTGCGCCCCGAGGCCTCCCCGTCGGGCGAGGAGGTCTACGACACCCCGACCGACGAGTTCCGCCTCTCCCGCCTCGTACGCGCCGAGGGCGCCGCCCCCACCGACGTCACCGCCTCCACCCCGCAGATCCTGCTCGCCGTCGCGGGCCGGCCGAAGGCGGGCGAAGTGACCCTCGCTCCCGGTGAGTCCGTCTTCGTACCGGCGGGTGAATCGACCGAACTGTCCGGTACGGGAACGGTCTTTCGCGCCACCGTCGTCGCCTGATGCAACAATGACCGGCCGAATGGCGGCAACAGTGCCGGAGTACCGACGAAGGGAACACGTACACCCATGAGCGCGTCAGGCGGAACCAAGGCGATCGTGGCGGCACTCGCCGCGAACCTCGCGATCGCGGTAGCCAAGTTCGTGGCGTTCCTCTTCAGTGGCTCGTCCTCGATGCTGGCCGAGAGCGTCCACTCGCTGGCCGACTCCGGCAACCAGGGCCTGCTGCTGCTCGGCGGCAAGAAGGCGAAGCGCGAGGCGACTCCGCAGCACCCCTTCGGCTACGGCCGCGAGCGGTACATCTACGCCTTCCTCGTCTCGATCGTCCTCTTCTCCGTCGGCGGCATGTTCGCCATCTACGAGGGCTACGAGAAGATCAAGCACCCGCACCCGATCGAGGACTGGTACTGGCCGATCGGCGTCCTCGTCTTCGCGATCATCGCCGAGACCTTCTCCTTCCGCACGGCCATCAAGGAGTCGAACGCGATCCGCGGCGGCCAGTCCTGGAAGGAGTTCGTGCGCCGGGCCAAGGCTCCCGAACTCCCGGTCGTCCTCCTGGAGGACCTGGGCGCGCTGGTCGGCCTCTTCCTCGCCCTCGGCGGCGTCGGCATCGCGCTCCTCACGGGCGACGGCGTCTGGGACGGCATCGGCACCCTCTGCATCGGCATCCTCCTCATCGCCATCGCGATCGTCCTCGCCGCCGAGACCAAGTCGCTGCTGCTGGGCGAGTCCGCGGGCCTCGAGCAGGTGAAGCAGATCGAGGCGGCGGTCGTCGACGGCGAGACCGTCACCCGGCTCATCCACATGCGCACGCTCCACCTCGGCCCGGAGGAGCTCCTGGTGGCCGCCAAGGTCGCCGTCCGGCACGACGACACGGCCGCCGACGTGGCCCACGCCATCAACGCGGCCGAGGACCGCATCCGCGCCGCCGTCCCGATCGCCCGGGTCATCTACCTGGAGCCGGACGTCTACAGCGAGGCGGCGGCCGCGGCGGGCGAGAACCCGGCGAAGACCCCGGGCGGCTCCACCCACTGACGCCCGTTGGCTGGTTGTGGGCAATCGTTCCGCAGGGCGGAACGGGTGGGCACAACCGACGACGAGCGGCGCCGCTTCAAGCCCCGCACCACGAGGGCCCGAGGTCACCAAGACCCCGGGCCCTTGTTGCTGCGGCGACGGCTACTGAACCTCGCCCAGGATCCCGAGGAGCGCCGCCTCGTCCCCGGCCTCCAGCAACCGCTCCCGGAACCCGGGATCCATCAGCTTCCGCGACAGCATCGCCAGAATCCGCAGATGCTCGTCCCCCGCCGCCGCCTCCGGCACCGTGATCATGAAGATCAGCCGCGCCTTCGTGCCGTCGAGGGAGCCCCACTCCACACCCTCGGCCGACCGCGCAAACCCGACGACCGGCGCCGTCACGGCATCGGTCTTGGCGTGCGGGATGGCGATCTCCTCGCCGAGCCCGGTCGTGCCCTGCGCCTCCCGGGCGAACGCGGCGGCCACGAGCCCGTCGAGGTCCCTGACCTTCCCGGTCGTGGCGAGCATCGCGGCCATCTCCCGGATGGCGGCGTCCTTGTCGCCCGCGTCCAGGCGCACGTCCACGGTCGCGGCCGTCAGATACCCGGAGAGCGCGGAGGCCGGCTCGCCACCGGAGCCACCCACGCCGACGCCGACGGAACCGGGCGCAGCCGTAGCCGCAGCCGTGGACACAGCGGCCGCACCCACCAGCTCAGGCGAGGGAACCCCGGCCACAGCGGGCACGGGCGCGACCACGCCACCCCGGTTCCGCCGCTCCCGGATGTCGATCAGCGCGTTCGTGGTGAGCGCGGTGACGACCGTGCCGACCGCGACGGCCAGGAAGAACATCGGCACACCGCCCACCGCGCCGAGCACCGCCACGATCGGCCCGCCGTGCGGCACCGCGTCCGTCACCCCGGCCATGCCCGCGAGCGCACCGGCGACCGCGCCGCCCAGCATGTTCGCGGGGATCACCTGCGCCGGCCGCGCCGCCGCGAACGGGATCGCGCCCTCGGAGATGCCGAACATGCCCATGAAGAGCGAGGCCATCCCGGTCTCCCGCTCCTGCTCTGAGTACAGCTTGCGCCGCAGCAGCGTCGCCAGGCCCTGGCCGAGCGGCATCACGGGAATCGCGGCGGCGCACATGCCCATGACGGTCATGTTGCCCGTGGCGATCAGCCCCGCGCCGAAGAGGAACGCCGTCTTGTTGACCGGACCGCCCATGTCGAACGCGATCATCAGGCCGAGAATCGCCCCGAGCAGGATCGCGCTGGTCCCGGTCATCCCGCCGAGCCAGCTCGTCAGGTGCTCGAAGACCCAGGAGATCGGCTGCCCGATCACGTAGATGAAGAACAGCCCCAGGGCCGTGGTCGCCACGATGGGGATCACGATGATCGGCATGATCGGCTGGACGAACTTCGGCACGCGGACCTTCTTGATCCACAGCACCAGATAGCCGGCGAGGAAACCGGTCACGATCGCCCCGATGAAACCCGCGCCGGCCCCGGAGTGGTACAGCGAACCGTCGGCGGCGATCCAGCCGCCGATCATGCCCGGTACGAGCGCGGGCCGGTCCCCGATCGCGTAGGCGATGTAGCCGGACAGGACCGGCACCATCAGCTTGAAGCCGATGACACCGATGTTGTTGACGTCCATCCAGAAGGAGTCCTCCGGGATGACCAGTCCGTCGGGGCCCGCGTGCCCGCCGACGGCGAGCGAGATCGCGATCAGCAGCCCGCCGACGACGACGAACGGGATCATGTACGAGACACCGTTCATCAGCGCCTTGTACGCGACACTCCGCTCCTTCCCGCCGCTCCCGCTGCCGCTTGCGCCGCCGCTCTCCGGCGCACCGCCCCCGGACCGGAGCACGGGCGCGCTGCGCACCTGCTCGATCAGCCGCTCCGGATGGTGGATGCCCTCGGCCACCCCGACGGTCAGCACCCGCTTGCCCGCGAACCGGCTGAGGTCGACGTCCTTGTCGGCGGCCACGATGATGCCGTCCGCGTGGGTGACATCGTTGTCAGTCAGCACGCTCTCGGCCCCGATGGACCCCTGGGTCTCCACCTTGATCTCGACGCCGAGCGCCTGCGCGGCCTGCGCCAGCTTCTCCGCCGCCATATAGGTGTGGGCGATACCGGTCGGACAGGCGGTGATCGCGAGCAGCCGCACCTTCCGCCCCTCACTCGCTGGACTGGTCACAGGCTTCTCCTCGTACTCGCTCGCTGGTGGTTCCCCCGCATCGTGCCTCAGATGGCAACGCTGTCAAAAGTGCGTAAGGCCCCGAACGACCGGGCCACAGGGCCCGAAGTCGAGACCGGATCCGGCCGAATCGTCGCCCTGGGCGGGCTGTGGATCGCCGCGGCGATCGGTGTAGATTCGTGACCAGCCAGACGTCGCTGCTGATGGCGGTCGGGCGGTCCCTGCGAGGACCGGCCGAGGGAGAGAGGGCCTCCGACGACTGCACCGCGTGAGTACGCCGGGCATTCGTGTGCCCGCGCCCCCTCATGTCGCGGTGTCAGGCGCGCCCCAACCGACTCTCGAACCGATCGCACCGATCGTGAGGAGCAGCCCAGTCATGACGACTGCCGCCACCCAGCAGGACTTCAAGGTCGCCGACCTGTCGCTTGCCGTCTTCGGCCGCAAGGAGATCACCCTCGCCGAGCACGAGATGCCCGGCCTGATGTCGATCCGCCGCGAGTACGCCGAGCAGCAGCCCCTCGCCGGCGCCCGGATCACCGGCTCCCTGCACATGACCGTGCAGACCGCCGTCCTGATCGAGACCCTGGTCGCCCTCGGCGCCGAGGTCCGCTGGGCCTCCTGCAACATCTTCTCCACCCAGGACCACGCCGCCGCGGCCATCGCCGTCGGCCCGAACGGCACCCCCGACGCCCCCGCCGGCGTCCCGGTCTTCGCCTGGAAGGGCGAGACCCTGGAGGAGTACTGGTGGTGCACGGAGCAGGCCCTGACCTGGCCGAACACGCCCACCGGCGGCCCGAACATGATCCTCGACGACGGTGGTGACGCCACCCTCCTCGTCCACAAGGGCGTCGAGTTCGAGAAGGCCGGCTCCGCCCCGGACCCGTCCACCGCGGACAGCGAGGAGTACGGCTACATCCTCCGTCTCCTCAACCGCACCCTCGGCGAGAACCCGCAGAAGTGGACCCAGCTCGCCTCCGAGATCCGCGGTGTCACCGAGGAGACCACGACCGGCGTCCACCGCCTGTACGAGATGCAGCAGGCCGGCTCGCTGCTCTTCCCGGCGATCAACGTGAACGACGCCGTGACGAAGTCGAAGTTCGACAACAAGTACGGCTGCCGCCACTCCCTGATCGACGGCATCAACCGCGCGACCGACGTCCTGATCGGCGGCAAGACCGCCGTCGTCTGCGGCTACGGCGACGTCGGCAAGGGCTGCGCCGAGTCCCTGCGCGGCCAGGGCGCCCGCGTCATCGTCACCGAGATCGACCCGATCTGCGCGCTCCAGGCGGCGATGGACGGCTACCAGGTCGCCACCCTCGACGACGTCGTCGAGACGGCCGACATCTTCATCACCACCACGGGCAACAAGGACATCATCATGGCGTCCGACATCGCCAAGATGAAGCACCAGGCCATCGTCGGAAACATCGGCCACTTCGACAACGAGATCGACATGGCCGGCCTGGCCGCCACCCCCGGCATCGTCAAGGACGAGGTCAAGCCGCAGGTCCACACCTGGACCTACCCCGACGGCAAGGTCGTCATCGTCCTCTCCGAGGGCCGCCTGCTGAACCTGGGCAACGCGACCGGCCACCCCTCCTTCGTGATGTCGAACTCCTTCGCGGACCAGACCCTGGCCCAGATCGAGCTGTTCACGAAGCCGGAGGAGTACCCGACCGACGTCTACGTCCTCCCGAAGCACCTGGACGAGAAGGTCGCCCGACTCCACCTCGCCTCGCTCGGCGTGAAGCTCACGACCCTCCGCCCCGAGCAGGCCGCCTACATCGGCGTCCAGGTCGAGGGCCCGTACAAGCCGGACCACTACCGCTACTGATGCCGGCACCGACGGCGCCCGTGCACTGACGCACGCCCGTCACCAGCACCCGTAGAGGATCAGGCAGGCCCCCGCACCCCCGTGCCGGGGGCCTGCCCCGTATGACCGGCCCGCACCCGGGCCTCTCTACCCCCCGACGAAGCACCCCGAGGACCCGGACCCATGCCCCGCGGCCGTTATTCGCTCCATGACCCGCACGATCACACCCCCCTCGGCGAAGAACACTTCAACTGCGCGCCCGGCCCCTCCGGCTGGCGCTACGTCTCCCAGATCACCACCCCCTCCGGCGACCACGCCGGCTCCGTCGACCTGGCCATCGACGAACTCGGCCGCCCCATCCGCCTCGAACTCCACGCCGCGAGCTGGCAGGTCCGCGGCGCCGCCCTCGAAGGCGTCACCTGGGTCCGCACGGACCCCACCGGAACCCACGCCACCGAAGGCAATGTGCGCGCCCATGCCTTCACCGGCACATCCCCGGCGTTCCTCGTCGCGATCACGCGCCTGCTGCGCCTCACCCCCGCTTCCCCCGCGACCCGCGTCCGGCTCGTCGCCTTCACGGATCCCGTGCTCGCCCCCCTCACGATCGACCAGTCCTGGGCCCTGGTGAACAGTGAAGCGCACGCCACTGACAACGGCCCTCTGATCGTGGACGAGTACCAGGTCAACGCCCTGGACACGGGCGAACAGCACACGGTTCACATCGCCGGAGACGTGGTCCTCTCGGCCCCCGGCATCGAACTGGAATCCCTCGAAACCCCGCCGTCCGTCTTCCCCGACACCGGGAACTAGGCGGGCGGCGCGAACCCGGTAGAACGAGGGGCCTCGGCGGCGGGCGCACCGGCCAGTGGACCGGCGGGCGGACCGGCCGGCGCCGACGGAACACCCCCGCCGGAGTCACCCCCGCCACGCGGAGCACCACCAGCCCCCGCGAACCCGATGCCGGCCACCCCGGCTTCCCCGGTCACTCCGCCCGTCACTCCCGACGCCGTCCCGGCAGGGGAAGGGGAGAAGGCCCGCCGCGCGTCCCGGGCCTGCCGTTCGCCGACGACCCCGGCCAGAAAGGCCGCCGCGGGCACCCCGGCGGGCGGCGGAGTCCCCGTCCGCGCGACCAGCTCGTCCGCGAGTCGCTCGGCGATCCGCCGTCCCACCTCGGGATCCAGCTGCCCCATCCGCGTCAGGTACTGCCGTATCTCCAGCCAGAGCCCGTCCGGCACGCCGGAGAGGTCCAGCGCGGTGAAGCGGCCCACGAGCCACGGCGGGGGAGGAGGGACGAACGCGTTCCGCGCCGCGGGCACCCGCTCCCGTACGACGAGGGTCCCGGCGAAGACATCACCGAGCCGCCGCCCACGCGCGGACACGAGCGAGGCGATACAGGCGACGACCCCGAACGTCATCAGAATCTCCACGACCCCCATGGCGCCCCGCACCAGCGCGTGCCGGAACCGGACCGGCCCGCCGTCGTCCCGCACCACCCGCAGCCCGCAGGCCAGCTTCCCCAGCGACCGCCCGTGCGACAGCGTCTCCACCGCGATGGGCGCCCCCACGAGCACAAGCACGAAGCAGGCGATGCCCACCGCCATCTGCGCGGCCTCGTCAAGGGAGGCCGTGGCCATCGTGAGCCCGACCATGACCAGCAGATAGACGGTCCAGACGACCACCAGATCGAGGAAGAGCGCCAGAGCCCGGCTGGGCAGCCGAGCCGGCTGCAGTCCCAGTACGACGGCGTCCCCCGTCACCACCCCGCTCACGAAGCCCCACCTTCCTCAGCCCTGCCCGGACCCACCCCTGGATACGACAGTCTGCCAAGCTGACCGGCAGCGCGCCGCAGTAGTACGGACCCGTCAGCACCCCCAGTGCCTGGAGCAGCAGCCGATCATGGACCTTGACGTCTTCGTCACCGCCCACCGCGCCGAGTGGGACCGCCTCGACCAGCTCCTGCGCCGCGGCGGCAAGCTGACCGGCGCCGAGGCCGACGAACTCGTGGCCCTGTACCAGCGGACGGCCACCCACCTCTCCCTGATCCAGTCCAGCGCGCCTGACCCCATGCTCACGGCCCGGCTCACCCAACTGGTCGCCCGAGCCCGAGCCACCGTCACCGGCACCCGCCGCTCGTCCTGGCGCGACGCGGTCACGTTCCTGACGGCCGGCTTCCCGGCCGCGGTCTACCGCTCACGCCACTGGTGGATCCCGACCGCCGTCCTGTCCCTCCTCCTCGCGGCGGTCATCGGCTGGTGGATCGGCACGCACCCGGAGGTGCAGTCCGCCATCGGCGCCCCCGCGGAGCTCCGCGAGATGACCCGCCCGGGCGGCCAGTACGAGACGTACTACTCGAGCAACCCGGCCGGCTCGTTCGCGGCCCAGGTCTGGACGAACAACGCCCGGGCCGCCGCGATGTGCCTGGTCCTGGGAGCGTTCCTGGGGATCCCGGTGATCGGGATCCTTTTCCTCAACATGCTGAACGTCGGCGTGGCCATCGGCCTGATGTCCGCCGCCGGCCGCCTCGACATCATGCTGGGCCTGCTCCTCCCGCACGGCCTCCTCGAACTGACCGCGGTCTTCGTCGCCGCCGGCACCGGCCTCAAGCTCGGCTGGACGGTCATCGACCCCGGCCCGACGACCCGCAGGGCGGCGCTCGCAGCCCAGGGCCGCGCGGCGGTCGGCATGGCCATCGGACTCGCCCTCGTCCTCTTCCTCTCGGGTCTCATCGAAGGCTTCGTGACCCCGTCGGGCCTCCCGACCTGGGCACGCATCACGATCGGCGTCGCCGCCGAGCTGGCATTCCTCGCCTACGTCTACGTCCTGGGCGGTCGCGCGGCCCGCGCGGGCGAGACCGGCGACCTCGCCGACGCCGACCGCACCGCCGAGCTACCGACCGCCGCCTGATGTGCGTACGCCCCCGCTGACCTGCTAGTCTCCTCTTCGCCCACAAAAAACTGTTGACACGGTTCGCGTGGGGAGGTAGATTCAAACGGTTGCCTCGGACTGGACAAGTTCGGTGGCCACGAGTTAGTATCTCTCTTGCTCCGGTCGGGATTCGATTTCCACGGAGCCACCCCGATTCCTTATTCGAATCACGAAAGCCACCGATTAGGTCGGCCGGAATGAATCTGATAAAGTCGGAATCGCCGGAAGGGGAAACGCGAAAGCGAAGAACAGCCCGGCAGCCCGCTCCAGCGGGTGGCAGAAACGGAAAACGGATCTGCTAAGCTGGAAACACGAAAGACCGAAGGGAAAAGCCCGGAGGAAAGCCCGAGAGGGTGAGTACGAAGGAAGCGTCCGTTCCTTGAGA
>NZ_JBIBWQ010000013.1:151649-363055 GCF_043081505.1 Streptomyces sp. NPDC014870 | reverse complement strand
CTCAAGCGGTACGTCGCCCGCGAGCTCTACCGACACATTCAGCCCCTGGCCGCGAGACAACTCCCTTCTGCGGCTTGACGAAACATAGGGGCTTCCACTCCTGCCAACAGCCGGCGCACCTTCGGCTGGGCACAGCGGCGGAGAACCGGGCGGAGTGGGTGGCTCGACGGCGCGACCCGGGTAGCCCCCTCGCGGACCTCCGCGGCCCCGCCGGACGCTCCCGCGCAATCGGCGCCGCCATCCGCGCCGGCCTGGTCTGCGGCAAGTCCGAAGCGGAGATCGCCGCACGGGTCGAAGCGGTGATCGCGGAAGGCCGTCCGCTCAGCCTCTGGTGACCACCGCGCCCGGCCAGCACACCGGCAAGGCGCTGTCGTACCCGTGCGTTACGGTCGGCGAGAAGGTGCAGAACGTGCCAGAGGAGTCCCCGTACCCGAAGCCCACCCCGACCACGTCGGCCTCCCGGCGCTCTACAGTGCCGAGGTCTCCGCCTTCCGCGGGCGGTGGGCACTGAACGTCATCACGCCGCGCCCCGAAGTCGTGGTCGGGCCGCTTGATCTCGGCCCCGCAGACACCCTCATCGCACCCCTGGCCGAAGACCCTGGCCGCTACCTGATCAACCTCGAAGGTCAGGATGTTCCGGTGCTGCCCCGGGAGACCGCGGTGCAGCAGATGGAAGCGCACGGCTTCGGTGGTTGCGGAGGAGGCGCGCGACGTCACGGGGTAGCTGGAAGGTCGCCGGCATGACCTTGCAGCATTAGCGCGCGCCTCTCCTGGGCGGGACCTCGGTGGCTTTCCAACAGTCCCACGATCTCCTCGAAGTCGACCGTGAACCGGATCTTCGACCAACACTGCTCGGTGTCCCGCCGACGGGCTCGTGCGAGCTTGAATATCTCACGCAGCACACCGTCTAGCTTGATGCCTTGGCGGCTCACGTTCCCGGTCTCCGGGTCTACGGCAGCGTCGTTCTGCCAATATCCTTCAGGATCAAAGAAGATCATTGGCGTAAAGGCGGACGCTTCTTCCTCGTAATAGTTTTCCTCGACGTCTTGGAAGATCTCACGGAGAGTTCCGCCCCCGCCCCTTGCGTAAATAATTCCCGTCTTCGACTTGGCCACCAGCGCTTCTTCCCGGATGCTGTTCTGGAAGTACTTGGCGTACGCGGTGGCGAATGGCGTGGTGGGCTCCTGCCCGTATTTCCACGTAGGGATGGCTAGGCTCTCACCATACGGTGCCGGGCACAGCTCCTTGGCCCGCAATGCGGCCTGAAGCCAGAGGTGCGCCTCTCTTAGATGCTCCCTTCGGTCGGGAAGGATGGAGCCAGCATCATCGAACAGACGGCCGATCAAATGTGGGAGAATTGGGACTTTTTGAATCTCATTCAATGCCTCATTCAAGCGGAAATCATCGGCATAGGCGAACATCGCCCCCAGATGTGCGGCCTCCATTGCACCAGGCCCACCGCCGGTGGCGATGAGGAAATTCTCCCTAGTGAGGTATCGCGCAAGGTCGACCACCAGAAGGTACGCTGATTCCGTTCGGGTTAGCTTGTGGCCGCCCATCACTCCTACGAGTGGTCGTGCCGTCGTTAGATGGTCCGCGAGGGCACCTGAAATTGCCGCGTCATGCGCAGCCTGCTGCTGGCGAATCTCGATCGATAGCGGCGCAGTGAATCCGTCCATGTAGAACCTGCGGAAGACGGAAAAGTCGTGAGTCTTCGTAAATCCAAGCTCGTCGTCGGGTAGGAAACCTTCGAGCAGCTCGCTCGCCGTGTAGAGGCGGTCTCGCGCTTCATATCCAGTCATCACAACCACCTGCCTCGTTCAACGAAGTGGGTCTGTTGGACTATCCGGCCCTGCGCCTTGGCATCCGCGGGGATTTACGCCCTCTTTGAATGCCAGCACGTGACGCGGCTCTCCAGATCGGACCTAGGAAATTACAACGCGGTCATGGAGACCTTCGGGGCGCAACGACTAGAGGGGACTCGAACCTCGCCTGCACTTCCAGCTTCCTTCACTCCGGCCTGCCCGCAACCGGAGGCCCCCCAGGCATCCCCCCAGGACTGACGCAAGGTCTGGGTGATCTTGTGGCGTCGCAAGTCAGCTGGGGTGTGCCTGGATACGCCGAAGCTCCCTTGGGGTGGGGTACGTCTCAAGTACCTTGCTGACAACGGGAGCTTCAGGGTTGCCTCCGCGCTGTGGACCGCTCCGTGCCGGCCCACCCGCTGAGTCGCCGCCTATAGGTACGACTAGTGCCTTCCGTGATCCTCGTTCGGTCCGCAAGGATGACGCGGTGGACTTGAACCTCACCCTGCGCCTTCGTGCCCTCCTCGCCACCTATAAGGGTCTGCGCGATGACTCCGGCCTGACACCCCAGAAGCGGGGGCAGGCGTTCAACACACTTATCGCCGACGTCCTCAAGGCGTGGGGACACAATGCCCGGCCCAGCGTGATCGGGGTAGGCGGCCGGGACGAGACGGACGTCTTCTTCACGATCGGCCACAACTACATCCTTGAAGCCAAGTGGGAAGCCGACCCCTTGAGCGCGGACCCTCTGACCAAGCTCTCTGAGCGGCTCTCCACCCGGCCGCCGGGTACCCGCGCCATCGTCCTGTCCGCCAGCGGGTTCAACTCGAACGCACTGGAGTGGATCAACCGCCACAACGAACTGCTCCTGATGGACCTCTCCCACATCGAGGCCGCCCTTTGCGGGCTGCTCGACCCAGAGGAGCTGCTGGACCGGCTCTACGGCGAGACAGCCGCTTCCGGTAACCGGCTGGTCCCCCTGGCCGACATCGTCGTCCCCCGGCACGCCGAACCGGACGTTCCCGCGCTTACGCGGGTAGCCGCCGCCCCGCCGCCTTGGCCGATCATCAAGACCAGTGCCGAAGGTGTGGACGCCAGCGTGGAGTTCACCGGAGTCTGGGAGTCCGATCAGTACCCGAGCGGAATCAGTGCCGCTCCCGCCAACCGGCTCCTGATCACGACCAACGCCGGCGTCGTCGAACTCCACACCACGACCGGCAAGACCAAGTGGGCCCTGGCTCTGCCCGGCACCGAAGACCGGGCCGTCCACAACATCGACGGCTCGGTGACCGTGCTGTGCCGCGGCGCGCTCGTACGCTGGCACCCCAAGACCCGCGACCTTCAGCTCGTGGCCGGCGGCTTCGGCGGCTACGCGACCCTGGAAGCCGGGCGGGACGGCACCCTGTGGGTCTACAACCAGGTCGGGGGACTAGCCAGCGGCTCGATCACCATCAGCCGCATCGGCGAACGGCCCGGCGACGAGACCCGCCACGACGTCCCGTTCCCCAACGGCATGCGGGCCGTCCACCTCACCGACGAGCGGCACTTCCTCAGCGGCAGCGGGCACAGCACCCCTGTCGACGTCAGCAAGAACCCGTCCGCCGACGAGGAGAACTGGATCGTCTCCGCCGTTCCCAACCCTCGCGCGGCTGCCAGTCCGGACGAGCACACCATCCTCGTGGCCAGCATCCGCAGCTCCCTCGACGGAAGCCTCCAGTACCTCGACCTCGGGAAGGCGCCGGCCTGGACTGAACTCCTGACCTTCACTGCGAACCGGGCCACCGACCTCACCGTGGAGCGCACCAGCGCCACTCGGGTTGAGGGCTGGCTACTGGCCGACGCCTCCGGCAACACGCAGAATCCCACCCCGGTCCTGGTCAAGCTCGCACTACCGACCGCAAGCCCGAGCTGACCGAGCAGCCGACTGGTCACCCTCAGTGCCAGCTACCGGCTCGTCCTGCACCGGCGGCGGCCGTGGACACAAGTGCCGTGGGGGGGGGGGGGGGGGGGCCCCCCCCCCCCCCCCCCGGGGCCCGGCCGGCCGCGCCCCCCCCCCCCCCCCCCCCCGCCACTTCCTCATGGGCCGCAGTCCGCGGCTCCGCGCTCCTGCTCCCCAGCGGCGGCAGCGGGCGCGCTGTCCTCCAAACGCTGGCGGATGCTGGCGTACCTCTCGGGCCCCCACTCGGGCGAGGCGGCGAGTTCGGCCTCCACCCAAGCGTCGATGCTTGTGTTCAGTTCCTCATCGTACGTACTCACGCGACTACCCCCTGGCAACACCCCAGGTCAGGACTACCTGGTTGTCTAAGTACATTGGCACCAGTGGCACGCGGAGTAACCGACTGACAGCAGCACGGGCACATCGCGCCGCTTGGCTTCCTCGAACGCCTCGGGTCCCCACGGCCACCAGTCGACCGGGTTGTCAGCGTGCTGAAGCAGATAAGGCGAGGTCATACCAGCCAACCGGTTCATACGGCCCAGCCTCTCACAGCACCTCGCGCGACCGACGAAACCCTCACGAGCCCGGCCCGCCCGGCCGAATTGCACCCGCGGGCCATCGCGTGGGCAGCGCCCTGTCCTCCGGGTCGGCCTCGAACCCTTCCCGACGTTCCCAGCCCGGGCGGCCCGCCACCTCGGAACAGTAGGCTGAGCGCAGCAGCGCCGGACCTGCCGAGGCTCCTCGAAGGAGGTACCCCATGACCGCCGAGATGGTGGCGCCCGCGTGGATGCACGCGCAGATCAGCGCGGAGCAGTACGACTCCTGGTCCGAGGAGCAGTGCGCCGGCATCGAGATCGTGGACGGGATGGTCGTCGTGAGCCCGAGCGCCTCGAAGCGGCACAACCGGCTGGCCCGCATCCTCGCCAATGCCCTGGACGCCGCTGCGGGCCCGGACTGGAATGCAGACACGGACTTCGATGTCCGCCTGCAGGACGTTCCGCTCACCAACCGCCGTCCGGACGTCATCGTCTACCGGACGGAAACCATCGACCTCACGCCCACCCGACCCGAGCACGTGCTCCTGGTCGTCGAGGTCGTGTCGCCCGGTTCGGAGACAACTGACCGGATCGTGAAGGTGGACCAGTACGCCAAGGCCGGCATCCCCTTCTACTGGCGGGTCGAACAGGCAGCCACCGGTGTCCCGATCGTCTATACGTACGTCCTCGACCCCGCCACCAAGACGTACCGGGACGGCGAGATGTTCACCGGCACGGTGAAGGCCACCGTGCCTTTCTCCGTCACGGTCGATCTTGGGGTCGTGTGAGGGCGGTAAGCCTCCCCTCTTTCGCCAGCTGACCGGTTGTGTCCGGAGAGTCGTTGCCGACGGGCCGATCGGAAATCTCCTCGCCGGCGGGCCGGATGTACCGCCTCCGGACGCCCATGCCGGCTCGTGAGCGAGCTGTCAGCCCTGCCCGCCCAGGAGCTGATCGAGGTCACCTTGACGGTGGATCACGCCAGCCGCGGACTGAGGAACCGCGACATTGCAGGCATGCGCGAGCTGACGTCCTCGACCACCAGCTGACCATCCATGCGCACACGACCATGAGGTCAAGCGGTTGCCGATCCCGATATCCCACTTCTTGTGCAAGTGACAGTAACTGAAGTACCTTGCAGGACATGCAAGATGACGCATGGTCACCACCTTCTGTCCTACTGACGGTCGATCTCGTGATCCTGACGCTGCGCGACAGTCGTCTGCACGTCCTCCTGGTCGAGCGGGGCGAAGCCCCCTTCCGGGGCATGCTCGCGCTGCCCGGAGGATTCCTGAGTCACGACGGTGAGGAGATCCTGGATGCCGCTCACCGCGAACTGAGCGAGGAAACGGCCCTGGCCTCCGGTTGGGTACACCTTGAACAGCTGGCCGTGTACGGAAGCTCGGGCCGCGACCCGCGGGGCCGCGTCGTCTCCGTCGCTCACCTGGCCATCACACCGGGGCTGCCCGACCCGGTCGCGGGGACGGATGCCACCGATGCCGCATGGGTTCCCGCAGAAGCCGTCCTGGCCGGCGAGGTGACCCTCGCCTTCGACCACCGTCGAATCGCCGCGGACGGGATCGAACGCGCACGCACCAAGATCGAATTCTCGGCGCTGGCCACCGCGTTCTGCGGGGAGAGCTTCACCATCGCAGAGCTGCAGCAGGTGTACGAGGCCGTCTGGGGCACCGCACTCGACACCCGCAATTTCTACCGGAAGGTCCAAGCCGCGAAGGGATTCATCGTCCCCGCCGGCACGGACCGCAGGACCACGGGAGGACGGCCCGCCCGGCTGTACCGGGCCGGCCCGAGAACCGTGCTGTTCCCACCGCTGATCCGACCCGCGCCATCCGCGACGGAAGAGAACACGAGAGGGGAAGAGGAGTAGATGCCGAACGGCCCGGTGGTGATTCTCACCGCCCTCAATCTCGAATTCCAGTCTGTGCGCCAGAGGCTGGCGGATCTTCAGGTGCATCGCCATGAGCGCGGTACACGGTTCGAGGTGGGAACCGCGCGGGGGACATCCTGCCGCGTCGCGCTCGGCCTGACGAACAAGGGGAACCATTCCGCCGCGGTGATCGCGGAACGGGCGATCCAGGAGTTCTCGCCGGTGGCCGTGCTGTTCGTCGGGGTCGCCGGCGCCCTGTGGGACGCCACCGGACTGGGTGACGTGGTGATGGCGTCACATGTGTACGCCTATCACGGCGGGACCAGCGAGGACGACGGGCTCAAGGCCCGTCCCCGGGTGTGGGAAGCGCCGCACGGCATCAGCCAGCTCGCCTCCCACGTGGCCCGGTTGAACGACTGGGCAGACCCCACACCCGGTCACGAGGACGGACCGCAGGTACGTTTCGGGGCGATCGCCGCAGGCGAGATCGTCCAGAACTCGAGGATCTCCGCCGAGGCGAAGTGGATCCGACAGCACTACAACGACGCGCTCGCCATCGAGATGGAGGCGGCCGGTGTGGCCCAGGCCGGCCATCTCAGCGGAGCGCCGGTGGCCATCGTCCGCGGGATCAGCGACCGGGCGGACGGCACGAAGAACAGTTCGGAGGACCGCAACTGGCAGCCGCGGGCCGCGGCGAACGCGGCGGCGTTCGCCCTCCGGTTGGCGGTGGAGTTAGTGGGCGAGCAAGAGGAGACCACAATGCCGCAGGACGACAGAACCCGTTCGGCGGACCGGTTCGACCGGCGCGTCAGCAACATCGCCCACAACAGCACCGTCGGCATCATGGCTGGGTCGGTCACGGGCAGCAGCGTCCACATGAACGCGGCCCCGAAGGCATCCGGCCCGACGGACCTGATCGCGGAACTGAACGGCTTCCGCGATCAGCTGAGGTGGCACCTCGCCGAGGGCGCCCTTGACGAGGACAGCTACCAGGAGGCCCTGACCGACCTGGACTCCGCCCTCCAGTCAGCCGAGGGGCGCACCCCGGAATCGTCGAAGCGGACGGTCATGACGCTCAGGAGGCTGCGCGGACTGGTTGCAGAGTGCCCTGAGCTGGTGTCCGCGTTGGCTCCCGTGGTTGCGGCGGCGGGTGACCTGGTATGAGCCCCGACGACAGCGCCCGGTACAGCTCGGCCGCGTACAACTCCACCATCGGAATCCAGGCCGAGACCGTACACGACTCCACCATCTACTTCGTCCACCCGGACGCCTCGCCGCAAGAGAAGTACCGAGTCGGCTTACAGCTCCTGGAGGACGGTGTCCCCAGCCGAGCCCGCGAAATGATCACTGATGCGATCGCCCACGGGTACGACGGCACGGAGGTTCGTTTCCACTGGGTGCTCGCCATGCTCAGCGGACGCTCCCACCACGACCTGACGACCGAAGAGGTCGAACGGCTGCGCTACGCCTCCAGGCTCGTGCGGACCTACGCCGAGGACGAGTGGAAGGAAGCCCTGCGCGTCACCTTCGACCTGTTGGCGGTACTCAGCACCACCGGCAGCGAGACCGGCCCCGTGCTGAAGCAACTGCAGGACCTGCCGCTCCGCCAGCACGACGCGATCCTCCGCCACCTCGACGTCATACTCACCGGAGGGCTGAAGGACGACCTGTGGGCGGAGACCCTCGGACGTGCCCGGGCAGAGCGCTTCGACAATGACCGGGCCCGGCGAGTCTGGGCCTACTTCGCGCCCACCCCCATCGGCGCGCGGGCCGTTCAGCCCCGCCCGAGCACCGCTGCCGCCGCCAAGGCGGCCTTCCCCCTCCGGGCGGTCCTGTTCGTCATCAGCAGTGCGCTCCTCGGGGCCCTGGCACTGATCACGGATCCGGCCTGGGCGATCATCGAGTTACCAGTGGCACTCGGCGCGGGCCTGACCGCAGCCCGCTTCGGCGTCCGGTGGTGGGGCCGGGAGCCCAGCCCAGGCCTCACGGCCGGGGCCCGCGTCCCTCTTCCCCGAGATCCCGCATCCACCGAGGACGGGTTCACCAAGCGCGTCCGTCATTCGTTCGATCACTATTTCAGCGTTCGCAGGCCCCACGGGTTCACCTCGGACGCCTGGCTCGACCACACCGTTCATGTCCGCAGCAGCCTGGCCGCCGAGATCGCGGACCTCTACAGGGAGAGCCGAATCGGTGTGGAGCGGGTCGACTGGCTGATCCGGTACCTCGCCGAGGACGCCCGAAATCGACACAACAACGGCACCCTGTTCGATCAGCACCGCCAGGACCAGACTCCTGGCAGGACCAAGGCCCTGGCCGTGGCGGCCCTCGCCGTTCTCGGCGTCGCGACTCTGGCCACGTTCGGCACGGCGGTATCGGGCGCTGCCCAGCCACAGACGCTGTGGGCTTTGCTGACCCTGCTCGGCGCGGCCTGGTCCGGGAACGCAGCCGCTTCCCTGTGGCTGGAGGTCCAGCGAGAAGAGCGCCGGCTGGCCCGGGAGACTCGGGAGTACCGCGAACAGCTGACCGCACGGCAGATCGCACACCAGCGCTGGCAGTCGCTCCTGGATGAGTTGCGCCCCAGCGAACGCGAGATGGAGACCTGGCTCACCTGCGACAAGACGTCATTCGTCGATGAGGCACTCCAGCACCACCGGCTCACCTGGCGCGACCTGATCACCCACACCATCCTGGTGGCCCCGGGCCCTGCCTACAAACGTGGCCGGGTCCGAGGCGGCCCATGGCGGTACTCGCACTACGTGTTCCGCCTGTTCCTGTTCACCCAGGACGGCATCCGCGAGATCAGCTCCGAGTTCAACTTCTCCGACGGAACGCGCAGCAACGAGCAGCGGAGCAACTACCGGTTCGACGCGCTGACCTCCGTGCAGGTGACGGAGAACCTCGACGTCGGTTACGACCTGGAGCTCTTCCTCACCAACGGACCGGCCAGGAAGATCCGCGTCAAGGACGCCGACGCCCATCAACTGGCGCCGACCGAGAACTCCCAGGAAATCGCCGAGATCAACCTCAGTGCGGCCGGTTCCACCCACACCTTCCGCCTCCTGGAGGGGATAGCGGCGGACGGGAAGAGCTGGATCGAACGGCACGGCCCCGACAGCCTGGCGCCCTTCCAGATCGCCGGCTGATCCTGAACTCGAGCATAGGGGTGCCTGTGACCTCCACGGATGACATCACCGAGGGCAAGATCCTGTTAGCCGAGTACGAGCGCCTCAAGGAGGAGCAGAAGACCCGCATAGGGTTCCGCGACAACCTGCTCTACTTCACGCTCGCCGCAGCCACTGGGGTCGTGGCGATCACCGCCCAGAGCGGACAGTCCCGACTGCTGCTTTCCGTCCCCGCGATCTGTCTGATCCTGGGCTGGACCTACCTGGTCAACGACGAGAAGATCTCGGCGATCGGCTGCTACGTCCGCGACCGTCTGGGACCGCGCCTGGGGGAACTCACCTCCGCCCACGGCGCCGTGTTCGGCTGGGAGATCTACCACCGCAATGTTGCGGGCCGGACCGTGCGCAAGCGGCTTCAGACCGCGGTGGACCTGTTCACATACCTGGTCCTGCCCCTGGTCTGCACGACCGCGTTCTGGTGCTCTCCCGTCGTTCAGCCCCTGCTCATGCTCGCTTCTCTCGGGCAGACGCTCGCCCTGGCCGTACTGGGCTGGCATTTCCTGCGTCGTACGGAGCGGTAGCACCAGTCCCGGCCAGGGGCCGGTCTGTTCGGCATGTTCCCGTCCTCGCGCACGTGCCGAGGGACCGTTCGTACGCCGCGGGTGGTGGCGCGCGAAACGGGGCAGTGATAGGAGACGCGAAGCGGCCCCGTTCCTCGCAGGTCGAATGCGAGGAACGGGGCCGCCTCAACGGAGCGGTCGGACTCAGCCGCCGACGTTCCCGTTCTGGGAGAGGACCTCGCCCAGGATGTGCGACAGGGCGTTGTCGCCGTTCTGCTGCACCGCGTTCTGGTTGCAGGTCTGGTTCGACATCGGGTTGCCGAGGACGTCCTGGACGGCGACCGGGACG
Source organism: Streptomyces sp. NPDC014870 (assembly GCF_043081505.1). Classification (NCBI taxonomy): domain Bacteria; kingdom Bacillati; phylum Actinomycetota; class Actinomycetes; order Kitasatosporales; family Streptomycetaceae; genus Streptomyces; species Streptomyces sp. NPDC014870. The sequence continues at coordinate 352,865 of NZ_JBIBWQ010000013.1, read as the reverse complement.
GCGATGACGCCGACCGGGACCTGCGCCTGGATCTTCTGGATGTCGAAGCAGTGCAGGACGCCGCCGTTGACGAGACCGAAGTTCGGGCTCATGTAGCCGCCGGTCGAGTTCGAACCGATCGACTGCTTCGACGTGTTGCCGATGATGTTGGCGCTGCCGCCGTCGTTGCCGGCCGCGGCCGCGGCGGTCGCCGTCACACCGACGACCGAAGCCGCAACTGCCGCCGTAGCGAGAACCTTCTTGATCACGAGTCTTCCTTCTTGAGCTCGAGGGCCCTGGAACGCTCCGTTAGCCGAAGCACGCTGATCAACTGCGCGAAAATGGATTGGTTCCGGGGGGTCACTCGGACGCGGTATTCGGCTGATGAACGCCATCGGACGCCGTGTCGAGGGCCACGCGTTCGGTACCCGGGGCGGCCCGCTCCCTCGCGCCGACGCGCGTCACGCAGGACACTTGGGCCGGAAGCGGAAGCTCTCGGAGGGGGACGCACATGCGGGACAGCCACCGGGCCGACGCCGAGCGGCTGTTGGCACGCGCCGTGGAGGAGGAGGTGCGGCGCTCCGGGGGCCGCTCCGACGCCACGGCCCTGCTGGCGCGCGGCCGGGCCGCGCTGGACACCATGGCGGCGAGTGCGGGCGAGGAGTACGCGGCCTATCTGCGGGCCCTGGAGGAGACGGAGGCCGGGCAGCGGTCCCTGGGGGATCGATTCAGCAGAGCGGCGATGGGAACACCCGCGCTGGTCACCGCCGTCGCGGCGGTCGCCGCCTGCGGCGCGGACCTGGCGCTCGGCACGGCGACCGGGACGGCGCTGGGCGCCGGGGCCGTGGTCGCGGTGGCGGGCGCGGCGGCGACCGTCCTGAAGGTGACCGCCGGGCACTGGCCGGCCGCCCACCGAAGAGCGGGCGCGCTCGGCCAGCCGGGCGGAGCCGAGCAGCTGCGGTTGCAGTGGCTGACGGCGCTCGACGTACGGGGGGTGCGGCCGTTCCTCGACCAGCAGCGGGTGCTCGTCGCGACGGCCCAGCAGCCGGCCCAGAAGGTGGTGTCCCAGCTGCGGGGTGGAGACCGCAGCGCGGCGGCACGGCGGCGTACCGTCCTGGAGCAGTCCTTCGGCCATCTGCCGGACCCGGGCGGCCCGTTCACGGGGCGGCGGGCCGAGCTGGCGCAGATCACGCAGTGGGTGCAGGCCGGCCGGGCCTCGACCCGGACGCGGCCGACGGTGGTGATGCTGCACGGGGAGCAGGGCGCGGGCCGTACGACGCTGGCGGTACGGGCGGCGCACGCGCTGCGGGACCAGTTCCGCGGGGCGTGCGTGGTGGACCTGCGGGGCGGGACGCGCGGCGAGAAGCCGCTGTCGACCCGCGAGGCGCTGCTGCACCTGCTGAACCGGCTCGGTGCGCCGCGCGAGCAGCTGCTGTTCCGCGAGCGGTCGTCGGCGGAGCAACAGGTGCGCAGGCTGGGCGAGCTGTACCACCAGCATGTGACCGGGCTGCCGGTGACGGTGATCCTGGACGACGCGGTGGAGGCGGAGCAGGTCCGGGTGCTGCTGCCGGAGCGCTCGGACAGTCTGGTCCTGGTCACCTGCCGGGAGCCGCTGGACCTGGGGGCGGACGTGCCGGCGACGGTGCACGCGCTGCCGGTGGCGGCGCTCGACGCGGCGGGCGCGGAGGAGCTGCTGCGGGAGGCGGCCCAGGCGCCGGATCCGGGGCCGTACGACGCCGAGGCCCTGGCGGAGGTGCGGAAGCTGTGCGGCGGGCTGCCGCTGGCGTTGCGGGTCGCCGGTTCCTCTCTGGGCCGGCGGTCGATGGGCGAGCTGGCGCGGCTGCTGGAAGACCGCGTGAGCGGGGATCCCGTCGAACTGTCGCTGTCCGTACGGTACTTCACCGACCTGGACGAGGACGGGCGGCGGCTGTTGCGACGGCTCGCGCTCGCCGGGCGGGCCTCGCTGGGCGCGGCCGCGGCCGGGGCGCTGCTCGGCGCGAGCGGGCAGGAGGGTGCGCGGCTGCTCGCGGAGCTGGCCAGGGCGGGGCTCCTGGACCATGTGCGCGGGCAGCGGTACCGGCTGCACGACGCGGTGCGCGGGTTCGCGGCGGCCCGGCTGGCGGACGAGGAGGACGCGGCGTCGACCGCTGCGGCGCAGGAGCGGCTGATCCGGAGCTACGCGGAGCTCGCGGACGCGGTGATCCGGATGGTCGACGGCAAGATGTCGACCCGCGCGAACCGCTTCGACGGGCACGGCTTCGGTTCGCTGGACGCGGCGCTGCGCTGGCTGGACGACGAGTCGAGCTTCATCACCGCCGCGCTGCGGCACGCCGAGGGCGTCGACCAGCAGGCCGTGCTCAACCTGCTCGGCGCGCTCTGCGACTACTGCCTGCTGCGCGGCGACCTGTACCGGCTCGGCGAGATCAACGAGCTGACGGACGCGGTCGGGCAGGGACTGCTGTCGCGTTCGGTGCAGTGGCGGACCGGGATCGCCGCCCGGCAGCTCGGCGAGCTCGACAAGGCGCGCACCACGCTGACGTCGGTGGTCTCGCTCTACCAGGAGGCGGCCCAGGACGCGGGGGCGGCGCTCGCGCTCTGCTCGCTCGGGATCACGCTGCACCACCAGGGCAATCTCGCGGAGGCCTCGGCGAAGCTGCGGGAGGCGCTGGTGCTCCAGGAGCCGGCCTCGCTCGCGGCCGACCGGGGCTGGACGATGCACGCGCTGGCGGCGGTCGAGCGGGACCGGGCGAACCTGGCGGAGGCGCTGACGCTGCTGCGCGGCGCCCTGGAGCTGCACCGGGAGAACGAGTCCCTGCACGGCGAGGCGTGGGCCCACTTCCAGCTGGGCCAGGTCTGTCTGCGGATGGGCGACGTGGAGCGGGCCGACGCCGAGCTGGGCAGGGCGCTGGATCTGTACGGGCGGACCCGTGACGGGCGCGGCGAGGCGTGGGCGCTGACCCAGCTGGCCCGGGCCCGGCTCGTCGAGGGCGAGGTGGCGCCCGCGGTCGACGGGCTGCGGCAGGCGCTGGCCCGCCACCGCGAGCAGGAGGACGCCCGGGGCGAGGCCTGGACGCTGTACTACCTGGGGCACGCCCTGGAGGAGCGCGGGGACCTGAACCAGGCGGTACGGGAGCTGGAGCGGGCGCGCACGATGTTCTCCCGGATGCGGGACGTGTACGGGCTCGCGTGCGCCCGGCACCACTCGGGGCGGGTCACGCGCGACCAGCGGGCGGCCCAGACCGGCAACCTGCGGAACTCCGGCTTCGCCCGGCAGCTCCTGGTGGACGCGCGGGCGGACTTCCACCGCATCGGCGTGGCCCACGGCGAGGGGTGGACGTGCCTGGAGCTGGCGATCGTGGACGCCGGGAACGGCAAGACCGCGCAGGCCCTGGAGCTGTGCGGGGAGGCGGAGCGGCTGTTCCTGTCGTACGGGGACCGGCGGGGCGCCGACTGGGCCCGCTTCCTGCGCTGCACGCTGCTGCCGTACGCCTCGCCGGGCGGGGTGGAGGTGGGCACGGCGGTGGCTCAGGAGGAGCTCGCGGTGCTGATCCAGGACCGGCACGCGACCCGGGACGGCAAGGTCGAGGACTGCGCGGAGGCGTACGCGGTGGTCCTGGAGCGGGGCGTGCAGCTGGAGGCGGGCTGGCAGGCCTGGCAACTGGGCATGGTCCCCAACCGGCACGCGCGCGAGGTGATGGGGGTGCCGGTGGCGGTGGGCTAGGGAGGGTCCGGAAGGTATGGCCGTCCGCCCGGCAGGGCGTCGCGGGCCAGGCCGGATCTCCGGACGCGACCCGGCGAGGGTTCGCCGAGGTGCGGGCTCCCGCTCGGGGAGCCCGCACCGGAAGGCCGGGGGCCTACTCCTGGGCGGTGGCCTTGCCCGTGGCGGGGGCCGCCTTCGGGTCCGGGGCCTCCTCGAAGGAGACCTTGCCCATGTGGCGGTTCATCGACTTCATCAGCATCCAGACGGCGAGGGCCATCACGGCGAAGACGACGAAGCCGAGGACGCCGGGGGTCACCTTGTTCTTGTCCAGCTCTTCGGCGGCGAAGGGGACAAGCTGGGTCAGTGCCAGGTGTGCGCTCATGTCAGGCATTGTCGCGGATGCCCGCGAAGAGGTCGTCCTCGGGGAGGGAGGTCGGCACCAGCGACTTGCTGAGCTCGTACTCCTCCGTCGGCCAGACCTCCTTCTGGATCTCCATCGGCACCCGGAACCAGCCACCGTCCGGGTCGATCTGCGTACGGTGCGCGATCAGGGCCTTGTCGCGGATCTCGAAGAACTCCGCGCACGGCACGTGCGTGGTGAGGATCCGCTCCGTGCGCTCGAACTCGTCCCAGCGCTTCAGCCAGTCGCCGTACGGGGACTCCATGCCCCGGTCGAGCAGCGCCTGGTGCAGGGCCATCGTGCGCGGCTTGTTGAAGCCCTGGTTGTAGTACACCTTCTGCGGCTGGTACGCCGGGCCGAACTCGGCCTCCGGGTACTTCTCGGTGTCGGCCGCGCCGTCGAAGGCCACCATCGTGATCTTGTGGGTCATGATGTGGTCGGGGTGCGGGTACCCGCCGTTCTCGTCGTAGGTCGTGACGACCTGCGGACGGAAGGAACGGATCTTGCGGACCAGGGCCCCGGCCGCCGTGTCGACGTCCTCCAGGGCGAAACAGCCCTCGGGGAGCGGGGGCAGCGGGTCGCCCTCCGGCAGGCCGGAGTCGACGAAGCCCAGCCACTCCTGCTGGACGCCGAGGATCTCGCGGGCCTCGTCCATCTCCTTGCGGCGGACCTCGTGGATGTTCGCCTCGATGTAGGCGTCACCCTGGAGCTTGGGGTTGAGGATGGAGCCGCGCTCGCCGCCCGTGCACGTGACCACGAGCACGTCCACCCCCTCGGACACGTACTTGGCCATCGTCGCCGCGCCCTTGCTCGACTCGTCGTCGGGGTGGGCGTGAACGGCCATCAGTCGCAGCTGCTCAGTCAAGGCTCGATCCTCTGTGATGTGGCATGGAGGGGGGTCTCTATAGTGACGGAACCGGGGGGCGGAAAATTCCCACCCCCGCGGCGAGAGGAACGATCATGAGCGCGGTGCGAGAGCAGCTGCCCGAGGGGCGCTACGGGCGTTCCGCGGACGCGCGCGCCGACCGCAAGCTCAGGATCGCCGGCGCCGTGCTCGGCGTGCTGTTCCTCGGGCTGATGGGCTGGTTCGGCTGGTATTACGTGGTCGACAGCAAGATCAGCGCGGAAATGATCAAATTCGACGTGGTGAGCGACACCGAGGTGCAGGTGCACCTGGAGGTGCGCAAGGACGCCGACGCCAAGGGCGTCTGCACGCTGCGCTCGCGCTCCGAGGACGGGGCCGAGGTCGGCAGGAAGGACGTCCGCGTCGACGAGGCGGGCAGTCGGATCGACAGCCTCGTGACCGTCCGTACGACCGCGCGGGCGACCAGCGCCGAGCTCATCGGGTGTAGCGCGAGGTAGCCGTGGGTAGGGACCGGGTGGCGCGCCGAACCCCGGTTTACGCGCTGACCAGGGGTGACGCCATCTTAATGGTTTTTGTCCTCCCCCTTTTCGCCACTAATTGTTAGGCTCGTGGTTTCGCCCACCCAGGGAGGACGATCCTTCCGGGTAGGGCGATGCTTTGTATTCCCAGTACCTACGAGGAGCACCTGTGACCCAGACCAGCGACAACGTCACCTGGCTCACCCAGGAGGCGTACAACCAGCTCAAGGCCGAGCTGGAGTACCTGTCTGGTCCCGCGCGAACCGAGATCGCCGCCAAGATCGCCGCGGCGCGCGAGGAGGGCGACCTGCGCGAGAACGGCGGGTACCACGCGGCCAAGGAGGAGCAGGGCAAGCAGGAGCTCCGGGTCCGCCAGCTGACCCAGCTCCTGGAGCACGCCCAGGTCGGCGAGTCTCCCTCCGAGGAGGGCGTGGTCGCGCCGGGCATGGTCGTCACGATCGCCTTCGACGGCGACGAGGACGACACGATGACCTTCCTGCTGGCCTCCCGCGAGTACGCGAGCAGCGACATCGAGACGTACTCGCCGCAGTCGCCGCTCGGCGTGGGCGTCAACGGCAAGAAGGCCGGCGAGGACGCCGAGTACGAGCTGCCGAACGGCAAGAAGGCCGCGGTGAAGATCCTCAGCGCCAAGCCGTACACCGGCTGAGCCACGGCTGATCGACGTCTGTATCGACGGCTGTATCGACGGCTGTATCGACGGCTGATCCCACATTCTGGATCAAGGGCCGGACCCCGCGGGGGTCCGGCCCTTCGCTCTGCATGCACATGTAATGATGCGGGCTGACGTCGCGTCACACGGGGGAGAACAGACGTGCTGGGACCGCTGCGCGAGGGCGCGCCACGCCGGATCGGACCGTACGAGTTGCTGGCACGGCTCGGAGCCGGCGGCATGGGCGAGGTGTTCCTGGGGCGCGGGGACGAGGACGGCACGTTCGTCGCCGTGAAGACCGTGCGGCGGGACGTCGCGAGCGAGCCCGCCTTCCGGGACCGCTTCCGCCGCGAGATCCGGGTCGCGGGGCTCGTCAGCAGCGCGTACGCCGCCGCCCCGGAGGGCGGGGACGCGGACGCCGAGGTGCCCTGGCTGGCCACCGCGTACGTCCCGGGCCCGAGCCTGTCGCAGGCCGTGCGGCGGGGTGGCGCGCTGCCGGTGGCGACGGTACGGGAGCTGGGCGCCGGGATCGCCCGCGCGCTCGTCGACCTGCACGCCGCCGGGGTCCTGCACCGCGACCTCAAGCCCGGCAACGTCATGCTGTCCGTGGACGGCCCGCGCCTGATCGACTTCGGCATCGCCCGCAGCTCGGGCGCCACGACGATGACCGCGACCGGGATGATGGTCGGCACCCCCGCCTTCATGTCGCCCGAGCACGTGGCGGGCGCGCGCCATGTCACGGGGGCCTCGGACGTCTTCTGCCTGGGCTCGCTGCTCTGCTACGCGGCGACCGGCGAGGACCCCTTCGGCGACGGCCCGCTGGCGGCCGTCCTGTACCGCGTCTCCCAGGCGGAGGCGGACCTGAGCCGCGTGCCGGAGGAGCTCCGGGACGTGATCGGCGCCTGCCTGCGCCCCGCCCCGGCGGACCGGCCGACCCCGGCCGACCTCGTGGCCCTGCTGGGCGGCGAGCGACGGCCGGCGTGGCCGGAGAGCGTACGGGAGCACATCGGCGAGTACGGGCGGGAGCTCGCGCAGCTGGTCGCGTCGGGCGGTCCGCTGGTGGAGGTACCGGCGGCGCCGGCCGCCGTTCCGGCTTCGGTGCCGGGCATGGACCAGTTGCCGACGATGGGGGCGGTGGCGCCGGCGACCCCCTTGCCCGTGCCGCCCCGCAAGCGGCGGCGGGCGCTGATCGCGGCGGTGGTCGCGCTGGCGCTCGTGGGCGGCGGGGTCGGGACGTATCTGCTGTGGCCCGAGAACGAGAAGAAGCCGACGCCGCCGACGGCGGCTCCGCCCGCCGGGCCCGTCATCCCCGGCGTGGACTTCAAGGGCCTGGCGGACTCCTCCGGGATCGTGCCGCAGAACGCGGCGCAGCGGCCGAAGGGGTGGAAGCCGTGGACGGCGAAGCTCTCCAGCCCCGCGCTGGGCTGCGCGGCTGGCACGACGGCGCTCGTCTGCCGGATGACCACGGGCGGGTACGAGGCCTTGGACACGGCCACCGGGAAGACGCTGTGGTCCGCCGATCTCGGTGGCGGGAAGGACGGCCGGAGCACGATCAGTCCCAGCGGCGGACTGTTCATCGCCGACAGCGCGACCCGGCCGACCGTCCACGGCGACGCGGTCGTCCTCTCCGCAGCCCGCAAGCTCCAGGTGCGTGACGCCCAGACCGGGAAGGTCCGCTGGGAGAAGGACGTCCTGGGCGGCACGGACGACGCCACCCGGCCGGTCGTCGGCGACGGCGTCGTCTTCGCCTCGCCGCGCACGACCGGAGGGCAGGGCGCCGGCATGACCGCGTACTCCCTCGCCGACGGCTCGGAACTGTGGACCAAGGCCCTCACGAACGCGGCCCTCTCCAGGGTCGAGGAGAAGCCGTTCCAGCCTGTGGCCTTCGCGCGGGGACTGGTGTACGCGCTCAGCGACGGCGGGCTCGTCGCGTACGACGCGAAGACCGGCGAGACGCGCGGCCAGGTCGACAATGACGCCGAGAACTGCTGGTCGATGATGGTCGTGGGGGCGAGCGCGTACTGCGCCGACGCCCCGACTCGACAGAACGGCAGGTTGCACGTCCTCGACGCCGCCACGCTCGAATCCAAGGGGAGCCTGGCCGCTCCCGCCGAGAAGCTCCGCCCGGACGTGGTCACCCCCACCTCCGTCGTGGTTTTCGACGGCGGTCTGAAGGTGCACGACCTGCGGGACGGCAAGACGCTCGGGACGTACGAGGCGAAGGCCGCCCCCGAGGGCCTGCAGCAGGCCTGGTCCACCCCGCTGATCGCCGGCGACCAGGTCGTCTACGCCGACTTCGACGCGCTCTACACCGTGCGTCTCGGTAAGGACGGCGCGCCGGGCGAGCTGCGGACCACGGCGCTGCCGGGGGCACCCGGTCCGCGCGTCCCGGAGAACGATTTCGACCTCGACTGGGGCCACACCATCTCCAAGCAGGTCCGGCCGCCCCAGGTCCTGCCCATCGGCGGGGTCGCCCACGTCGTCTTCGACAAGGGCGTGGTCTCCTCCGTCGCACTTCCCAAGTGACGTACTGAAAGGACGTGTTCGGTGCTGGAAGCACTGCCCGCCGGGCAGCCGCCGCGCCTCGTCGGTCCCTACCGGCTGCTCGCCCGGCTCGGGGCGGGCGGCATGGGCGAGGTCCATCTGGCGTGCCGGGCGGACGCGCCGACGGCGGATCCGTACCGGATGGTCGCCGTGAAGACCGTACGGGAGGACCTGGAGGTCGACGGGGACTTCCGGACCCGGTTCCGGCGGGAGATCACGGCGGCGCGAGCGGTGAGCAGTCCGTACGCGGCCGTGCTCCTCGACGCCGACGCGGACTGCGCCTCGCCCTGGCTGGCGACCGAGTACGTGCCCGGGCCCTCGCTCGCCGAGGCCGTCGTACGGTCCGGGGCGCTGCCCGTCGCGGCGGTACGGGCACTGGGTGCGGCGCTCGCACGGGCGCTCGACGCGGTGCATGGGGCGTCCGTGCTGCACCGGGACCTGAAGCCGGCGAACGTCCTGCTGGGCGCCTCGGGGCCGAAGCTGATCGACTTCGGTATCGCGCAGGCCTTCGAGGCGACGGCGCTCACGTCGACGGGGCTCGTGGTGGGCTCGCCGGGGTTCATGTCGCCGGAGCATCTGGTCGGGAGCCGGGCGGTCGTGCCCGCGTCGGACGTGTTCTGTCTGGGCGCGGTGCTCGCGTTCGCAGCGAGCGGGCGCGGTCCGTTCCACGACGAGGAGATGGCGTCGGTCATCTTCCGGATCAGCCGGGCGGATGCCGAACTCTCCGGCGTACCGGAGGAGTTGCTGCCGGTGGTGGAGCGCTGTCTGCGGCTCGACCCGGCGGAGCGGCCTTCGGCGGCCGAGCTGGTGGAGCTGCTCGGCGCGGAGGTGCCGACGGCGTTCCCGTGGCCGGGCGGTGTCCTTTCGCTGCTCGCAGAGTACGGGGACTCGGCGCGGCGGATCGGCGAGGCGGCGGCGTCCGGTGCGGGCGTGGCCGACCTGCCGACGATCGGCCCCCAGGTGCCGTACTCCCCGACGGCGATGACGGCCCGTCCCGACACGGCGCCGGTCGGAGCGAGGCGGCGTCGGCCGTGGGCGGCTGTCACGGCGGGTGCGGTAGCGGTGGCCTTAGTGGCGACGGTGGGTGTGGTGCTGCTCAACGGCCAAGACCAGGAGGGCGCTTCGGGCGGATCGGGCGGATCGACTGCGGCACCGACCTCCACCGCGACCTCCACGCCCACGGGCGGGAACAAGCCCCGCACGCTCGACCATGTCATCCAGCCCTACGGCGGCGAGGGCCACCTCAACGACTACGGCAAGGACGGCGCGGACCGCACCGCCCGGCCGGCCGGCTGGTCGCCGTGGTCGGTGAAGGCGGACCACGCCGTGGGGCCGTGTGCCCTCTCCCCCGAGGTCCTGGTCTGCTCCGGTGAGGGTGGCGCGGTCGTCGCGCTCAAGGCGGCCGACGGCTCGAAGCTGTGGTCGCGGCCGGGCAGCGGCGAGCTGCCGCGCCCGCCGGCACAGCATCCGGCGGTCTTCGGGGACCGGGTGTACGTCACGGGGCCTGACGGCATGACCGAGTACGGCCTGAAGGACGGCGAGGAGCTGCGCCGGACTCCCGTGCCCGAGGGCGACTGGGCGGTGAAGGGCACCGACGCCTTGGACGGGGTGCTCTACACCTCGTACCTGAATCTGGCGGACGAGACGTCCGGCCTGGTCACGGCGGTGAAGCTGGGTGAGGGCGGCAAGGAGCTGTGGCGCACTCCGCTGACGTCGATCCCGGAGGGGCCGGTCGCCGCGGGCGGGCGGGTGTACGTGCCCGCTGGTGGGATGCCAGTCGCGCTGGACGCCCGTACCAGCGAGGAGACCGCGCGGGCCGCGGGCGCGAAGGGGTGCTACTCCCTGGTCGTCCACAAGGAGTCCGTGCTCTGCCAGGCCGGGGACGGCGGCGGGATCGCCGTCTTCGACGGGTCGACGCTGAAGCACGTGCGGACCTTCGCCCGCGGCATCCAGGGCTGGGGCGGCTTCGCGGTGAATGCGCAGGGGGTGGTGGCGGTCAACGACCGGGTGACCTTCCATCTGTACGACCTGGCGACCGGGAAGGAGCGTTGGAGCGGCATCAAGAACGGGAACGCGGAGTTGCTGTCGTTCGCCGGTGACCGGCTCCTGGCGACAAGTGGGACGGAGGTCAAGTCGATGCCGCCGTCCGCCCCTGGGGCGTCGGACGACCGAGGCAACTCCGTCAGTTTCGAGACGACGGAGGGCGGCTCCGTCGGCCAGGGCGCCAACAGCGTTCTGGCCGCCGGAGGGGCGCTCTTCGTCACCACCTTCGACGGCCAGATCGTGTCGGGCTACGCGCCCTGATTCAGACCTTCAGACCTTCAGGCCATCAGGCCGTCGCCGAGCGGTACTTCCGTACCGACAGCGTCCGGAACACCACGATGATCAGCACCGACCAGAGGATCGAGGCCCACACCGGGTGCTGCATCGGCCAGGCGTCCGAGGTCGAGACGCCGGGGTTGCCGAAGAGGACGCGGCAGGCCTGGACGGTCGCGCTGAACGGGTTCCATTCGGCGATGGGCTGCAGCCAGGACGCCATCTGGCTGGAGTCGACGAACGCGATCGAGATGAACGTGACGGGGAAGAGCCAGATCAGGCCGCCCGAGGTCGCCGCCTCCGGGGTTCGGACCGAGAGGCCGATCAGGGCGCCGATCCAGGAGAAGGCGTAGCCGAGGAGGAGCAGCAGGGCGAACGCGCCCAGCGCCTTCGGGACGCCCTCGTGGATGCGCCAGCCGACAAGGAGGGCGACGATGGCGAGGACGACGACAGTGAGGGCGGTCTGCACCAGGTCGGCCAGGGTGCGGCCGGTGAGGACCGCGCCGCGGGCCATCGGCAGGGAGCGGAAGCGGTCGATGAGGCCCTTGTGCATGTCGTCGGCGATGCCCGCGCCCGCGCCGGCCGTGGCGAAGGTGACGGTCTGGGCGAAGATGCCCGCCATCAGGAACTCGCGGTAGACCGCCGGGGAGTTCGTGCCTCCGATGGTCATGGAACCGCCGAAGACGTAGCTGAACAGCACCACGAACATGATCGGCTGGATGAGCCCGAAGATGATCATCTCGGGGATGCGGGACATCCGGATCAGGTTGCGCTTGGCGACGACCAGCGAGTCGCCGATGGACTGGGCGATACCGCCGCGCGGCTTCGGGGCCGCGACGGCGTCGGTCACTGCGGTCACTTCGCCGCCTCCTTCCGGCCGTGGCCCCGGCCCTTGGCGTCCTGCGGCGCTCCGCCGTTCTCCTCTTCCTCCCGCTCGGCCGCGTGGCCGGTCAGCGAGATGAAGACGTCGTCGAGGGTGGGTCGGCGCAGACCGATGTCGTCGATCTCGACGCCGACGGTGTCCAGGTCGCGGATGACCTCGGCGAGCAGCTTGGCGCCGCCGGCGACCGGGACCGTGAGCTTGCGCGTGTGGTTCTCGACGGAGACCTCGCCGTGGCCGATGCCGGCCACGCCGTAGCGCGCGAGGACGTCACGGGCCGGGGAGATCATCTCCGGCTCGTGGACGACGACCTCGACCCGCTCGCCGCCCGTCTGGGCCTTGAGCTCGTCCGAGGTGCCGCGGGCGATGACCTTGCCGTGGTCGATGACGCAGATGTCGTGGGCCAGGTGGTCGGCCTCTTCCAGGTACTGCGTGGTCAGGAGCAGGGTCGTACCGCCCGCGACGAGCTCCTGGATGACCTCCCAGAGCGCCTGCCGGTTTCGTGGGTCGAGGCCGGTCGTCGGCTCGTCCATGAACATCACGGGCGGCGAGACCACGAGTGCGGCGGCGAGGTCGAGGCGGCGGCGCATGCCGCCGGAGTACGTCTTGGCGGTGCGGTCGGCCGCGTCGGCGAGGTTGAAGCGTTCGAGCAGTTCGGCCGCCCTGGCCTTCGCCCGCTTGGCGTTCAGCTGGTAGAGCTGCCCGACCATCTGGAGGTTCTCGCGCCCCGTCAGGTACTCGTCGACGGCGGCGAACTGGCCGGACAGGCCGATCGAGCGCCGGACTTCGTTGGGGTGCTTGAGGACGTCGATTCCGGCGACGAGGGCCTTTCCGCTGTCCGGTTGCAGTAGCGTCGTCAGCACGCGCACCGCGGTCGTCTTCCCCGCGCCGTTCGGGCCGAGCAGGCCCAGGACCGTGCCCTCGGGTACGTCGAGGTCCACGCCGTCCAGAGCTCGTACGTCGCCGAAGGTCTTCACCAGACCCTCGGCGTAGATCGCGCCTGGCATGTGGGTTCTCCCAGGGATTTGGGCGTTTTCCACCCAAGTTTAGGTTTGAACGGCGGTTGCCGCCCAGTGGATGTGTGACCCACCGCACACGCTAACGCGATACATCGCGATACCACAAGACCTCGTGGCCGGACGAATTCCGCCCGCCGCTATGCGAGCACCTCGTACCCCGCGTCCCGCAGTGCCGCCTCCACCTCCCGGCAGTGCTCCGGGCCCTTCGTCTCCAGGTGCAGCTCCACCTCCGCCTCCGTCAGACCGAGGCGCGGATCGGTCCGTACGTGGCTCACGTCGAGCACGTTCGCGTCCACCACCGTCAGCACCGCGAGCAGCGTCGCCAGCACCCCCGGACGGTCCGTCACCCTCAACCGCAGGCTCAGATACCGGCCGCCGGCCGCCATCCCGTGCCGCAGGACCCGCTGCATCAGCACCGGATCCACGTTCCCGCCCGACAGGACCGCGACCACCGGGCCCTGGAACGCCTTCGGGTCGCTCAGCAGCGCCGCCACCGTGCTCGCCCCGGCCGGCTCCACGACCAGCTTCGCCCGCTCCAGACAGAGCAGCAGCGCCGAGGAGAGTGCGTCCTCGGAGACCGTGCGGATCCCGTCCACGTACTCCCGGACGATCGCGAACGGCACGTCCCCGGGCCGGCCCACCTTGATGCCGTCCGCCATCGTCACCGGCGACTCGATCGCGACCGGATGCCCCGCCGCCAGCGACGGCGGATACGCGGCCGCGCCCGCCGCCTGCACGCCGATCACCTTCACATCGGGGCGTACGGACTTCACCGCGAGACCGATCCCCGCGACCAGCCCGCCCCCGCCGACGCCGACGAGGATCGTGCGGACCTCCGGGCACTGCTCCAGGATCTCCAGACCGACCGTGCCCTGCCCCGCGATGATGTCCGGGTGGTCGAAGGGGTGGATGAGGACCGCGCCGGTCTCCGCCGCGTACTCCTCCGCCGCCGCCAGCGTCTCGTCCACGACATGGCCGTGCAGCCGCACCTCGGCGCCGTACTCCCGGGTCGCCGCCACCTTCGGCAGCGGGGCGCCGACCGGCATGAAGACCGTCGAGCGCACCCCGAGGAGCGCGGAGGCGAGCGCGACGCCCTGCGCGTGGTTCCCCGCCGACGCGGCGACCACCCCGGCCGCCCGCTGCTCGGGCCGGAGCCCGGCGATCCGCACGTACGCGCCGCGCAGCTTGAACGAACCGGTGCGCTGGAGGTTCTCGCACTTGAGGTGGACCGGCGCCCCCACCAGGGACGACAGGTACCGGCTGCCCTCCATCGCGGTCATCCTGGCCACCCCGGACAACATCTTCTGCGCCCCGCGGACATCGTCGAGGATCAGCGAGTGCAAGGGGTCTGACCTACGGAAGCTCATGACAGCAAGTCTCGCAGCTCACGGGCCTCGTGGCCGCCCGGGAAAAGGTCGTCCCGACCGGTTTGCGCAGCGCAGGTACGCACCCCCGTGGGTCCGCGTACTCTGTCCCCCACCAACCGACCACCGCACGAGAGAGCCCCCACAGCCATGCCCACATCTCAGGACATGACGACTGAGCTTGACCCCGGTCTCCTCGATGCCCTCCAGCACCAGGTGGCCGTCTTCGCCCGCCGGGCCGAACAGACCCGTCTGGGCGGCACCGGGCAGCTCCGCAACTCCATGGACCGTGCCGCCTACCTGCTCCTGAACCGGCTCGACCAGGAAGGCCCGATGGGCGTCAAGGCGCTCGCGGCCGGCATGGGCATCGACTCGTCCACCGTCACCCGCCAGGTCGCCCCGCTCGTCGACACCGGCCTGGTCAAGCGCACCTCGCACCCCGAGGACGGACGCGCGGTCGTGCTCCAGCTCTCCCCGCGCGGCCTGGCCCGCCTGGAGGAGGTCCGCGCCTCGCGCCGCGAGCTGATGGCACAGGTGACGGAGGGCTGGACGGCCGCCGAGCGCGAATCCTTCTGCACCCTGCTCACCCGCTTCAACACGGCGCTCTCCGCCCGCCAGTCGGGCCTGCCGCCCGCCACCGGCACGGAGTCCGCCGCCACCTCCTGACCGACCTCTCGACCCGCCTGCCGAGCCACCTCCGAACCACCTCCTGAACCTCCTCCTGAGCTTCCTCCTGACCCACCTGTCGACCGACCTCTTGACCGGGGCCGCGCGCTGTCCTCATATGAGGACGTGCGAGATCGGCAGGACACGCGGACGGGCGAACCCCACATCCGCACCCGGCAGTTCGAGGCGTTCGTGGCGGGGGCGGCGGGGCGGCTGCTGCATGCCGCGACACTGCTCACGGCCGAGACCCGGGCCCGCAATCCGCACGCCCAGGCGCTGTTGACCGCCTCCCTCGCCCACACCTACGCCCAGTGGGACCGGCTGCGCGGCGAGGACCCGTACGACCGCACCCGCGCAGACCTCGCCGCCCGCTTCGCCCGCACCGCCTGGCGCCACCACCGCGGCCGGGGCGGCGTCCTCTCCACGCTCACCCCGCAGGAACGCCTCGTCCTGGTGCTCCGGCTCTACGAGGGCGTGGCCGAGGAACAGACCGCGGCCCTGCTCGGCCTGCCCGAGGACCGGGTACGGGCCGTCTGCGCGCGCTCCGTGGCCGTGCTGCGCGACCGGCGGCGCGGCGGATCCGCGGGGCCCGGGAGCCCGGGGAGCGGCGGGAGGCCGGCGTCATGAGCAGGCGGGAGGACCCGGCGTCATGAGCAGCCGGTGGGAGGACAAGGAGGACGAGGTGCGGCGGATGCTGGAAGCCCGGCACCCGCAGGTCCCCGCCGACCTGGCCGCCCGGGCCGTCGAGCGCGGGAACCGGCTGCTGCACCGCGACCGGGCGGTCCGCCGGGCCCTGTGGGCGCTGGTCGTCGCCGCCGTCCTCGTGTTCGCGGTCTGGGCGTCGGTCGTCGAACCCTGGCAGGGTCCGGCCGAGACGACGCCACCGCTCGAAGGGTGGTGACGGCGGGCCTAGCCTGGAAGGAACAGGCGAGTCGAGGAGGCCGTCATGACCAGGAAAGTCGCCGACTGCCGCAAGGAACCCAGCGTGATGGGGTGCACGCTCACCATCATCGGTGAGGAAGAGGAAGTCGTCCGGGCCGCCACCGAGCACGCGATCTCGGTGCACGGACACACCGACAGCCCCGAGCTGCGTGCGATGGTCCGCGAATCGCTGGACGACGAGAAGGTCGCCGCCTGAGCGTGCGTGCCGAGAAGGTCGCCGCCTGACAGGGCGCACGCCCCGAGCCGTCCGACCGGGCGCCCCGCCGCAACCGCCCGACCGGGCGCCCCGAGCGGGGCACCCGGTCGCGGAACGGCCTAGCCCAGCGCCTGGCGCAGGTCCGCCAGCAGGTCGTCGACGTTCTCGATGCCCACCGAGAGCCGGACGAGGTCCGCCGGTACTTCGAGGGCGGAGCCGGCCACGCTGGCGTGCGTCATCCGGCCCGGGTGCTCGATCAGCGACTCGACACCGCCCAGGGACTCGCCCAGGGTGAAGAGCTTCGCGCGGTTGCAGACCTCGACCGCCGCCTCCTCGCCCCCGGCGACCCGGAAGGAGATCATCCCGCCGAAGGACCTCATCTGCTTGGCCGCGATCTCGTGGCCCGGGTGCTCCGGGAGGCCCGGGTACAGGACCTGGGTGACCTTCGGGTGCTGGGTCAGCATCTCCGCGATCTTCTCCGCGTTCTCGCTGTGCCGGTCCATGCGGACCGCGAGCGTCTTGATGCCACGCAGCACGATCCACGAGTCGAACGGCCCGGCGACCGCGCCCATCGCGTTCTGGTGGTACGCCAGCTCCTCGCCGAGGGTCTCGTCGGCCGTCACGAGCGCGCCGCCCACGACGTCCGAGTGGCCGCCCATGTACTTGGTCAGCGAGTGCACGACCACGTCCGCGCCGAGCGAGAGCGGCTGCTGCAGGTAGGGCGAGGCGAAGGTGTTGTCGACGACCAGCTTCGCGCCGGCCGACCGGGCCACGGCCGCGACCGCGGGGATGTCCGTGATGCCGAGCAGCGGGTTCGACGGCGTCTCGACCCAGATCACCTTCGTACGGTCGTTGACGGCGCCGCGCACCGACTCGACGTCCGAGGTGTCCGCGACGGAGAAGTCGACGCCCCAGCGCTGGACGACCTTGGCGAAGAGCCGGAAGGTGCCGCCGTAGGCGTCGTTCGGGATCACCACGTGGTCGCCCGGCGCGAGCAGCGTGCGCAGCAGGCAGTCCTCGGCCGCGAGACCGGAGGCGAAGGCCAGGCCGCGCCGGCCGCCCTCAAGGGCCGCGAGGTTCTCCTCGAGCGCGGTGCGCGTGGGGTTGGCGCTCCGGCTGTACTCGTAACCGCCGCGCAGCCCGCCCACGCCGTCCTGCTTGTACGTGGACACCTGGTAGATCGGCGGGACGACCGCGCCGGTCAGCGGGTCGGCGGTGTTGCCCGCGTGGATCGCGCGGGTCTCGAAGCTCTGGTGGATGTGCTCGTCGCTCATGGGTCAGGAGCGTAGTCCTGAGCGCCGGGGACCGCCGCCCATCGTCTCGGGGAGTGTCCTGGACAATGGACACATGGAGATTCTCTGGTTCCTGATGCTCGCCGCTCTGCTGGTCGTGGTGGTGAGTTCGTTCGTGCGCCGCCGCAGGTCCGGCGTCGGCATCCGTCAGGTCGCGCCGGGCTCTCCGGACGCCGCCGATCCGGAGGCGTACGGCTTCCTTCGCCAGGAGGAGCAGGACGTACGGATGCCGGGGCCCGACCGGGACCTGCTCGACGTGCTCGACGTGGTGCAGGCGACCCAGGAGTGGCGGGCGGCCTCGCAGCTGCTCGCCGGTACGGAGAAGGAGGGCGAGCTGCGCTGGCAGCGCGTCCAGGCCTTCGCGGGCGCGGCCTCCCTGGAGCTCCAGCAGAAGCCCGGCGTCGGCGGGGCCTGGCTGCGTGCCTGGCGGACGGACAGCCCCAAGGACCCGGGCGGCGCCGAGGTGCACGCGGAGTTCCTGGTGCAGCAGGCCTGGCGCTCCTCCTCGACCGGCACGGACGAGTTCCGCATCATCCTCGAAGAGGCGAAGAAGGCGAGCGAGGAGGCGGCGCTGCTCGCCCCCGGCGACCCCGTCCCGTACATCACGCAGCTCGCCGTCGCCCGTGGGCTCGGCTACAGCCACGAGGAGTTCGACCAGGTCTGGGCGAAGATCATCGACCGGGCCCCGCAGCACATGGGCGCGCACCTGGCGGCGCTGCACTACTGGTGCGAGAAGTGGCACGGCTCGCGCGAGGACGCCGACCGGTTCGCGACGGCCTCCGCCGCGCGCGCCCCGCAGGGCTCGCTGCTGGCCGCGCTGCCGCTGTTCGCGGTCTACGAGCACCTGCCCGACGTCGTGCTCGTCCAGGACTTCTTCCGTACCGAGGTGGTGCGCAAGGCGATGGAGGGCGCGCTGTACGCGGTCCACTCGGCGCGCCCGGACGACCCGATGCTGGCGCACGTCAGGCACCTGCTCGTGCTCTTCCTGGTGCGTGCGGAGCGCTGGGCGGAGGCGATGAACCAGCTGGTGCACGTGGACGGTCACGTGGGCGCGCTGCCGTGGACGCTGAACGGGGACCCGGCGGCGGAGTACACCGTGTACCGGAACCTGGCGGTGGCCGGCTACGAGGCGAACGGCGGCAGCCCGGCGACGCTCCGTCCCTGAGCAGGTGACGCCGTGTTCCTGAACGGGTGACGCCGCCTCCGTGACGTTGACGCCGCGTCCCTGACGTCGACGCCGCGCCCCTACGAAGGGCCCTTTCGAACGGCCCGCTTCCCCGCTCCGGTACCGCTCCGGTCCGGTCCGGGGAAGCGGGCCGTTCGCGCACCCGAGACCCCCGCCGACCACCGCTTTTCGGCCACCCTGCATACTCATCCGTCGCCGCACCACCGTGCGGACTCACCACCCGTCATATCCCTGGGGGGGGTCCCAACCTGATGGGCCCATATCTGCGCGCCTTCCGCGCGCTCGTCCTGCTCGCCGGGTTCTACCTGCTCGGCGTCGTCCTGCTCGGCGTCCTCGGCCTGCTGGACTACCTCGCGTTCGAGTTCACCGCCGGCGCCCTCGCCGCGAAGATCCTGGTCGTGTCGGTGGTCCTCGCCGTGCCGATCGTGCGCGGCATGTTCATGCTCCGTACGCCCGCCCCCGAGCCGCCCGTCGGCATCCGCGTCACGGAGGCGCAGGAGCCCCGGCTCTGGCGGACCGTCCGTGAACTCGCCCAGCAGGTCGGCACCCGCGCCCCGGACGAGATCGTGCTCGTCGACGAGGTCAACGCCGCCGTCTACGAGGAGGCCACGCTCCTCGGCCTGCGCGGCGGCAGGCGCGTCCTGCTGCTCGGCCTGCCGCTCATGGCCGGCCTGGACGAGCGCCAACTGCGCGGCGTGGTCGGCCACGAGCTCGGCCACTACAGCAACGCCGACACCCGCCTCACCCCGCTCATCCGCCGCGGCCACCTCCAGCTGACCCGCACCATCGGGCACTTCGAGGAGCGCGCGGCGAGCAAGGAGTCCAAGGAGCGCGCCAAGCAGGAGAAGGCCTCCGCCAAGCGCGTCACCAAGGGCAAGAAGGCCAAGGAGATCGACACCACCGGCGCCGGCGTCACGTACAAGGCGATGGCGAAGATCTACACCGCCTACGCGAAGTTCTACCTCCGCGCCACCCGCTCCATCGGCCGCCGTCAGGAACTGGCCGCGGACCTCGCCGCCGCGCGGATCGCCGGCCGGGACTCCTACGCCTCCGCGCTGCGCGAGCTCAACGCGCTCGGCCCCGCCTACGACTTCTACCTGCGCTGCTACGCCGTCATCGGCACCGGCTCCGGTCTCCTGCCCCGCGAGGGCGAGGTCTTCGGCGGCTTCCGGCACCTGCTGCCGGCCCGCGCCGACGAGTTCGACGAGCTGCGCCGGGAACTGCCCACCGAGCAGGACCCGTACGACTCCCACCCGCCGCTCGCCGACCGGGTCGCCCGGATCGAGGCGCTGCCGGAGGACGGCACGGACCGGCAGGGGCCGGACGCCGACCGCCCCTCCCTGGAGCTGCTCTCCGACCCGACCGGCGCGTTCGCCGCGCTGGAACCGCTCATGCTCACCCCGGAGGCGCTGGCGCTGACCCGGGTGGACTGGGAAGAGCTCGTCCACCGGAGCATGGCCCGCATGATCGACGAGGGCGCCGAGTCCCTCCGGCAGGCCGTGGCCGCCGAGACCGGCGGCTCCGCGGAGAAGGCGCTGCCCGCGCTGCTGGACGCCGTCGAGGCGGACCCGGCCGTGCTGTGGCGGCTCGCCGACCGCTTCCCGAAGTCCGAGGAGGCGACCGCGGCGACCGGCCGGGCGGCCCGCGAGTTCGCCCGCCCGGTGGTCCGCCGGGTCCTCAGCCAGTTGGTCTCCGTCGAGCTGACGACCCGCGGCACCACCCGCTGGGCGCTGTCCTGGTCCGACTCCGCCTACCTCCGCTACCCCGACGGCGGCTTCGAGGACCAGCTCACCCTGGCCCTCGACGCGGCCGTCGCCGACCGGCCCGACACCGAACCGCTGCGAAAGCTGGTGCTTGCCTCGTGATCATCTTCCTGTCGGTGCTCGGCGCACTGCTGCTGTTCGTCGCCGTGTACGTGCTGCGCGGCGTCTACTACATCCGCAAGGCCAAGCGTCTCGAGGCCGAGGTGGCCGAGCTGGAGGCGCAGACCGAGGTGGACCAGGCCGAGGCCGCGCGGGCGGTCGTCGCGCGGGGCTTCGTACCGGGCGACGCCCTGAACACCGAGCTGGCCGCGCCGCCCGCGGCGGACCGTACCGCCGCCGTGGCCGCCGTCGGTGCGGGCGACTGGGCGGCCGGAGCCACCTGGATCGAGGCCGCCGGGCAGAACTGGGACGAGCGCTGGGAGCGGATCAGGGCGCTCGCCGAGCTCGCCGCCGAGGACGACGCCTGGCTCCTCGAGTGGCAGGCCGCCCGGCCCGGTGACCCGGTCGCCGCGCAGGTCCACGCGGACGCCTCGGTGCTCGTCGCGTGGAACGTGCGCGGCGACAAGCGGGCCAGCCACACCACGCGGGAGCAGTTCCGGGTCTTCCACCAGCTGCTGGCCAAGGCGCAGGAGGCCGCGCACGAGGCGGCCCGCCTCGCCGACCCCGCCGACCCCCTCCCGTACATGATCGAGCAGCCGATGGCGATGGGCCTGGGCTACTCGCACGAGCGGTACGAGGAGCTGTGGGCCGAGATCACCAAGCGGACCACGACCTCGCTGGGCCCGTACACCGGCGCCCTGCAGTACTGGTGCGCCAAGTGGCGGGGCTCGCACGAGCAGGCGGAGGCGTTCGCCCTGGCCGCCGCCGCCAAGGGCGCGCCGGGCCAGCTGCTGTCGATGCTCCCGCTGTACGCGTACTTCGAGCAGGAGCAGCACGAGAACGACATCGACCCGGACGTCTGGCTGAAGGAGCCGAAGATCGTGGCGGCGGTGGACGCGGCCCTGGCCGACGTGGCCGCGGCGGCCCCCGACGATCCGCGGACGGTACGGGTCCGGCACCTGCTGGCGTGGTTCCTGTACTGGCAGGACCGCTACCAGGAGGCGGAGGAGCAGTTCCGGCTGATCGACGGCTGGATCGGCCACGCGCCGTGGACGTACTCCGGCGACCCGAAGGACCGGTACCTGAACGTGCGGGACTACACGGTCCGCCAGGTGCACGGCACGGACTGAGCGCCATGCGGGCCCGGGGGCCGGGAGGGGAATCCCTCCCGGCCCCCGGGCGTTGTGCGTACTGCCCACCGTCGAGGAGATGCCGCATGTTCCTGTCACGCACCCCCGTCCTTCCCACGCCCGAGCAGGCGCTGAAGGGCCGCCCCGAGCCCGAGTACGCGGTGCCCGAGCGCCACACGGTCCTGGGCAACGCGCTGCTCGGCCCCTACCCCGAGGGCCTTGAGGTCGCCGACTTCGCGCTCGGCTGCTTCTGGGGCGCGGAGCGCAAGTTCTGGCAGACCGAGGGCGTCTGGACGACCCTGGTCGGCTACCAGGGCGGCCTGACGCAGAACCCGGTCTACGAGGAGGTCTGCTCGGGCCTCACGGGCCACACCGAGGTCGTCCGGGTCGTCTTCGACCCCGCGAAGGTGTCGTACGAGCGGCTGCTCAAGCTCTTCTGGGAGTCCCACGACCCGACCCAGGGCTTCCGCCAGGGCAACGACGTCGGCACCCAGTACCGCTCGGCGCTCTACACCCACTCCCCCGCCCAGGCGGAGGCCGCCGAGGCCTCCCGCGCCGCGTACCAGAAGGTCCTGACGGGCTCCGGCTACGGCACGATCACCACGGAACTCCTGCCGGCCGAGGGCCGCGCCTTCTACCCGGCGGAGGGCTACCACCAGCAGTACCTGGACAAGAACCCGGCCGGCTACTGCGGCATCGGCGGTACGGGCGTCTCCTGCCCGATCGGCGTCGCGAAGGCCGAGTAGCGGGCTGACCCGGCGGGCGGGCTCGGTGGCGGCGAAAAGGACAGGCCGACGCCGGGCCCCGCTGGTTACACTCGATCGCATGGGTTCGTACTACTTCTTTCTCTGATTCCGGCCGCGGACACGGTCCGACCCGCTGATCCGGCGCCCCTCGGGCGCGGCGGCGGTGGTCCCGGTGTCCCCTCACCCGGCCCGAACGAACCCCACACCCAGGGAAAGAACCCATGCGCGACCGCGCCCAGTTGACCGTCCATGACGTCTCCCTGTCCTACGGGACCCGCTCCGTCCTCGAACAGATCGCGTTCACCGTGCGCCCCGGTGAACGGGCCGCCGTCATCGGGGAGAACGGCTCCGGCAAGTCCACGCTGCTGCGGCTGCTCGCCGGGGCGGAGACCCCCGACAGCGGGCGAGTGACCGTCCGCTTCCCCGGTGGCGTCGGCCACCTCGCCCAGACCCTCGCCGAGACCTTCGGCGTCGGGCCCGACCACACCGTGCGCGCCACCGTCGACGCGGCGCTCGCCGAACTCCGCGCCCTTGAACGCGAGATGCGGGCCGCCGAGGAGTCGCTCGGCTCGGCGACCGCAGAGGAGCTCGCCGCGTACGGCGAGCTGGCCGCCCGCTTCGAGGAGCGCGGGGGCTACGAGGCGGACGCCCGGGTCGCCGCCGCGCTGCACGGCCTCGGCCTCGGCCACGTCCCGTACGAGCGCCCCGTCGGCACGCTCTCCGGCGGCGAGCAGTCCCGGCTCGCCCTCGCCTGCGTCCTCGCCTCGGGCGCCGAACTGCTCCTGCTCGACGAACCGACGAACCACCTCGACCGGACCGCCGCTGGCTGGCTGGAGGAGCGCCTGCGCACCCACCGGGGCACGGTGGTGGCGGTCACCCACGACCGGGCGTTCCTGGAGGGCATGGCGACGACCGTCCTGGAGGTCGACCGGGACACGCGCTCGGTGAGCCGGTACGGGGACGGCTGGTCCGGCTACCGCGCGGCGAAGGCGGCGGCCCGCCGCCGCTGGGCCCAGGAGCACGAGGAGTGGCGAGAGGAGCTGGCCCGTACGGAAGAGCTGGTGGCGGCGGCCGGGCAGCGGCTCGCGGGCACCGGCAAGGACCCCCGGCAGGGCTTCGGCAAGCACCGGCGCTCCTCGGAGAACAAGCTGTCCGGGCAGGTACGGGCGGCCAGGACCCGGCTCGAACAGCTCCGTACCTCTCCGGTGCCGCCCCCGCCCGAGCCCCTGCGCTTCCGGGCGGGGTTCACCACGGCCACACCCGCCGAACAGGAGCGTCAGGTCCTCGCCGAGCTGGCCGGCATCGCGGTCGGCGACCGGCTGCGCCTGGACGGGCTGCGGGTCTCAACGGGCGACCGGCTACTGGTCTCCGGGCCCAACGGGGCCGGGAAGACGACCCTGCTCCGGATCCTCGCCGGGGACCTGCGGCCCGACAGCGGCACGGTGGTCGTCCACTCCGCCCGGGTCGGCTACCTGGCCCAGGAGCCGGCCCCCGTACCGTCACCGAAACCGCTGCTCACGGCGTACGCGGCCGGCCGACCCGGCCTTCCCGAGGAGCACGCGGCGGAGCTGCTCGCGCTCGGGCTCTTCCGGGAGGAGGACCTGACCGTGCCCGTGGCGCGGCTCTCGGTGGGCCAGCGGCGCCGCCTGGAGCTGGCCCGCCTGGTGACCCGGCCCGCCGACCTGCTGGTCCTGGACGAGCCGACGAACCATGTGGCGCTCTCCCTGGTGGAGGAGCTGGAGGCGGCTCTGGCCGCCTTCGAGGGCGCGGTGGTCGCGGTCTCGCACGACCACCGGTTCCGGGCGGGCTTCGGCGGCACCCGGCTCGAACTGCGGTCAGGCCGCGCCGCCTGATCCCTGCGCGGTCCGCAGGAGCGCGGCCATGCCCGCCGGGTCGTACGCGTCGTCGCCGACACCGTCGATCAGCATCAGGTCACCCGGGATGTGCCGGGCGCGCAGCGGGATCAGCTCCTGGTAGGCGGCGGAGTCGTACCAGCGGCGGGCGTGGTCCATCGACGGGAAGGAGACGAGGACGAGGCTCTGGGGCCAGGTTCCCTCCCTGACCTCCCGGTCGGGGGCGCCGTGGACGAGGAACCGGCCGCCGAAGGGGTCGAGCGTGGCCTTGACGCGCTCCATGTACAGGAGCACGTCCTCGTGGAGGGCGGTCTGCGGGCTGAGGTTCGCGAGGGCGTATGCGGTCATGACGCAAGCGTGCCGGGGCACGGCCCGCGGGGTCGATTACCTCGCAGGTCATGCCCCGGCGACGCGGGCCACGCGTGGGCCTCAGATCGTCGACGTGTCGATCACGAAGCGGTACCGCACGTCGCTCGCGAGCACCCGCTCGTACGCCTCGTTGATCTGGTCGGCGCGGATCAGCTCGATCTCGGCGCCCAGGCCGTGCTCGGCGCAGAAGTCCAGCATCTCCTGGGTCTCGGCGATGCCGCCGATCGCCGATCCGGCGAGCGTCTTGCGGCCGAGCATCAGCTGGAACAGGTTGAGCGCGATCGGCTCCTCGGGGGCTCCGACGTTCACCAGGGCGCCGTCGGTCTTGAGCAACCCGAGGTAGGCGCCGAAGTCGAGCGCGGCGGAGACCGTGGAGACGATCAGGTCGAAGGTGCCGGCCAGCTCGGTGAAGGTCGCCGGGTCGCTGGTGGCGTAGTAGTGGTCGGCGCCCAGCTTGAGGCCGTCCTCCTGCTTCTTCAGGGACTGGCTGAGCACGGTCACCTCGGCGCCGAGCGCGTGGGCGATCTTGACGCCCATGTGGCCGAGGCCGCCCAGTCCGACGATCGCGACCTTCTTGCCGGGTCCCGCCTGCCAGTGCGCGAGCGGCGAGTAGAGGGTGATGCCGGCGCAGAGCAGCGGGGCGGCCTCGTCGAGCGCGATGCCGTCCGGAATGCGCAGGGTGTACTGCTCGTCGACGACGATGTGGGTGGAGTAGCCGCCGTAGGTCGGCTCACCGTCCTTGCCGAGGGCGTTGTACGTGCCGGTCATGCCCTGCACGCAGTACTGCTCCAGGCCCTTGAGGCAGTACTCGCACTCCCGGCAGGAGTCGACGAAGCAGCCGACGCCGACCCGGTCGCCGACCTTGTGCCGGGTGACCTCGGAGCCGACCTCGGTGACGACGCCGGCGATCTCGTGGCCGGGGACCATCGGGAAGATGCCCTCGCCCCAGCCGTCACGGGCCTGGTGGATGTCGGAGTGGCAGATGCCCGCGTACTTGATCTCGATGAGGACGTCGTGCGCGCCGACGGCGCGGCGGGGCACCGTGGTGCGCTCCAGCGGCGCGTGCGCGGCGGGGGCGGCGTAGGCGGCGACGGTGGTGGGGTGCGTGGGGGTCGTGGAGGTCGTGGCGTTCGTGGTCATGGCACCCACCGTGCCGAAACGCGCGGCACCTACCCAGCCCTCTGCTCTGCCTACGACCAGCGTGCCTACCACTGGCAGGGACAGGAACAGCCGGCCGTACGGGCGTCCGGCCTGGGATAATCGGGACGCATGGATCGCAGCATGGATCGCAGCATGGATCGCAGCATGGATCGCAGCATGGATCGCAGCATGGATGGCCGCACGGATCGCAGCATGGACCTCAGTGCCGAACTCAGCGAATTCCTGCGCTCGCGCCGGGCCCGGCTGAAGCCGGAGGACGTGGGCCTGCCGGACTTCGGCCGGCACCGCCGCGTACCGGGGCTGCGCCGGGAGGAGCTGGCGCAGCTGGCCGGGGTCTCCGTGGCGTACTACACCCGCCTCGAGCAGGGCAACGGACGCAACGTGTCCATGGAGGTGCTCGACTCGATCGCGCGGGCGCTGCGCCTGACCGACTCCGAGCGCGCCCATCTGACGCACCTGGCGAAGCCGACGGCCAAGAAGAAGCAGCACCGGGCCGCGATCGCCCGCCCCCAGCAGGTGCGTCCCGGCCTGCAGCACCTGCTCGACTCGATGGACGGCGTCCCGGCGTTCCTCGTGGGGCGCAGGCTGGACATCCTGGCCTGGAACCGGATGGCGCGGGCGCTGCTCGGCGACTTCGCGGCGATGGAGCCGGCCGAGCGCAACATGGCCCGGTTGGTCTTCCTCGGGCCCAACGCACGTGACCTGTACCAGGACTGGGAGTGCAAGGCGACCGAAGTGGTGAGCGTGCTGCGGCTGTACGCGGGCTGCTACCCGGACGATCCGGCGCTGCTGGCGCTGGTGGGCGAACTGTCGGTGCGCAGCGAGGAGTTCCGCACCCTGTGGGCGGCGCACACGGTCGCGGACAAGGGGCACGGCACCAAGCGGCTGCACCATCCGCTGGTGGGCGAGATGACGCTGGGGTACGAGAGCCTGAAGGTGGCGGGGGCGGACCCGGACCTGGTGCTCGTGACGTACCAGGCGGAGCCGGGGACCGCGTCGGCGGACGCGCTGCGGCTGCTCGCGCAGTGGGGCGTGGAGTCGCAGGACGCCGTGCGGTGACGGCAGCCGTACGGTGACGGAAACGGCGGCGGCCCCCTCCGCGAGGGAGGGGGCCGCCGTCGTCGTTCACGTACCCGGAGGTCAGACCGCCGAGCCGGCCTTCCAGGCCGACCAGCTCATGTTCCAGCCGTTGAGGCCGTTGTCCGGGGCGATCGTCTTGTCCTTGGAGTTCTTGACGATGACGACGTCGCCGACGATGGAGTTGTCGTAGAGCCAGGCGGCCATCTGGTTCGGGTCGCCGGCGCCCTTGACGTCGTTCAGGCCCACGCAGCCGTGGCTGGTGTTGGCGGAGCCGAAGATCGAGTCCGGACCCCAGTAGTTGCCATGGATGAACGTGCCCGAGGTGGACAGGCGCATGGCGTGCGGGACGTCCTTGATGTCGTACTCGCCCTTGCCGTCGTCGTCGGTGAAGCCGACGGTGGCGCCGTTCATCCGGGTCTCCTTGAACTTCTCGGAGATCACCATCTGACCGTTGTAGGTCGGGTTCTCCGGGGAGCCGGCGGAGATCGGGATGGTCTTGACCGTCTTGCCGTCCTGCTTGACCGTCATGGTCTTGGTGGCGACGTCGACGGTCGAGACCTGGTTGCGGCCGATCTTGAAGGTGACGGTCTTCTGCTGGACACCGAAGACGCCCTTGGCGCCCTCGACGCCGTCGAGGTTCAGCTTCAGCGTGACGGTCGAGCCCTCGGTCCAGTAGTCGTCGGGGCGGAAGTCGAGGCGCTGGGAGTTGAACCAGTGCCCGACGACCTCCTGGCCGCTGCTGGAGGTCACCTTGATGCCGCCCTGGACGGCGGCCTTGTCGGTGATGGCCTTGTTGAAGTTGATCGAGACCGGCATGCCCACGCCGACGGTGGAGCCGTCCTCGGGGGTGAAGTTGCCGATGAAGCTGTTGGCCTGCGAGACGGTGGTGAAGGAGGAGTTCTCGTGCGCCTCCAGGCCGTCCGCGTCCTTGGCGGTCGCCGAGAGCTTGTAGACGGTGGCGCGCTTGAGGGCGCCGGTGGGCTGCCAGCTCTTGCCGTCGGCGGCGATCTCGCCCTTGACGGCGGTGCCCTCGGCGGTGGTGAGCGTGACCTCGGTCAGCGTGCCGTCGGTGACGGAGACCTTGGCGTCGTTGTTGATCGAGGCGTTGGTGGCGCCGTTCTTCGGCGAGATGGATATCTGGGCCTTCGACGTCTTCTGCGCCGCGGCCTCGTCGACCTGAGCCTGTGACTGCTCCGACTTGGAGGGGTCGGCCGCGCCGCTCTTGTCCCCGTCGCTGCACGCCGAGAGCACCAATACGCCGCTGAGCACCGCGGCAGCCGCCGCCAGGCTCCTGCGGCGCTTGCTGTCCGTCATCACACGCTTCTCCATCGTCGCCGAATCCCTGCCCACACTCGTCTGAACATCCATGAGACCCTGCCCGGTTCCGCACGCGGCATGTTTGTGGGCAACGCCACTGATCAACACGTACGCGCGGAGCGTTCGGTTCCCGTAGAGGGCGAAGCCCCGGTCACAGGCCGAAGCCCCGGTACGGAAGGCCGCACCGGGGCTTGGAAGCGCTGTGGCGCCCCCGTCAGACCCGTTCCGTGTCTTCCTCGTCCTCGTCCACCTCATCTTCCTCGTCGAGGTCCCACTCCTGGGCGTCGGGGTCGTGGTCGACCTCCTCGCTGCTCCACGAGGCCTGCACGAGCTCGATCCCGGGGACCTCGCTGACCAGGTCGAACGGCTCGATGAGATAGGCCAGCGCCTCGGCGTTGTCCTCGCGTACGGCGGACCGGGCGTGCACCCGCTCCTCCTCCGGCATGAACTCGTCGGTGTCGATCCGGCCGACGGCCGCGCCGGTCAGCTCCTCGGAGTCGGTGATCTCCAGGACGACTTCCACCCGAAGCCGTACATAACGTGATGTCTCGGAAGTGCTCATACGACGGAGCGTAGGCCGCGGGGGCGCTCGACTTTCATCCGACCCGCTGTGTTCAATAGCATCAGCGGAACCCGCCAATTCGCTTTTTCCGCAAGGGGATCGAATCTCTGTGTCCGTCGCACGACGTCCGCTGCTGACCGCCACGACGGCCGGGGCGCTGCTCTTCGCTCTCTGGTTCGTCCCGTCCGCGAACGCGACCGACGAGGGCCGCGGCACCGCCGCGACCGGGCAGGAGAGCGCGGCCGACGGTCCGCGGCTGGCGGAGACGGGCGGCCCGGACACGACGCCGTACGTGATCGGCGGGACGGGCTTCCTCGCGGTGGGCGCCGGTTTCGTGGCGCTGGCGATGAGACGCGGGGGCCGCGCGCACTGAGGCGCGTACGCGCCTGGGCAGACGCTTCCTGCAGCAGACGCTTCCTGAGGCACACAAAGGGCCGCCACCCCGTTCCCGGGGCGGCGGCCCTTCGCCGTGCGGGCGCGTCCGCTACGCGAGCGGCCCGGTGACGGGCTCCACGGCGGCGACGAGCTTCCCCGCCCGCACGAAGGCGTCGGCGGCCTCCAGGTCGGGGGCGAGGAAGCGGTCGGGGCCCGGCCCCTCGACCCCGGCGGCGCGCAGGGCCTCGATGGCGGCCTGCGAGGCGGGGGCGGGGGTCAGACCGCGGCGCAGCTCGATGCCCCGGGTGGCGGCGTACAGCTCGACGGCGAGGACCCGGTTCAGGTTGCCGATCGCGGTGCGCAGCTTGCGGGCGGCGGACCAGCCCATGGAGACGTGGTCCTCCTGCATCGCGGAGGACGGGATGGAGTCGGCGGAGGCCGGTACGGCCAGCCGCTTCAACTCGCTGACCAGGGCGGCCTGGGTGTACTGGGCGATCATCAGGCCCGAGTCGACGCCGGCGTCGTCGGCGAGGAACGGCGGCAGACCGTGGCTGCGGTTCTTGTCGAGCAGCCGGTCGGTGCGGCGCTCGGCGATGGAGCCGAGGTCGGCGGCGGCGATCGCGAGGAAGTCGAGGACGTACGCGACGGGGGCGCCGTGGAAGTTGCCGTTGGACCGCACCTGCCCGTCCGCGAGGACCACGGGGTTGTCGACGGCGGAGGCGAGCTCGCGCTCGGCGACGGTACGGGCGTGCGCCATGGTGTCGCGTCCGGCGCCGGCGACCTGCGGGGCGCAGCGCACGGAGTACGCGTCCTGGACGCGCGGGGCCTCCTCCTCCTGGAAGTGGCCGGTGAGGCCGGAGCCCTTGAGGACGGCGAGCATGTTGGCGGCGGAGGCGCCCTGGCCCGGGTGGGGGCGGATGGCGTGCAGCTCGGGTTCGAGCACCTTCTCGGTGCCGAGCAGCGCCTCCAGGGAGAGCGCGGCGGTGACGTCGGCCGTCTTGTACAGGTTGTCGAGATCGGCGAGGGCCATGATCAGCATGCCGAGCATGCCGTCGGTCCCGTTGAGCAGCGCGAGCCCTTCCTTCTCGCGCAGCTCGACGGCCTGGATGCCCGCGGCGGCGAGCAGCTCACCGGCGGGCTTCACGACCCCGTCGGGCCCCTCCGCGTCCCCCTCGCCCATCAGGGTCAGGGCGCAGTGCGAGAGCGGCGCGAGGTCGCCGGAGCACCCGAGCGAGCCGTACTCGTGCACCACGGGCGTGATGCCCGCGTTGAGGATGTCGGCCATGGTCTGCGCGACCTCGGGCCGCACGCCGGTGCGCCCGGAGGCGACGGTCTTGAGCCGCAGGAACATCAGGGCCCGCACGACCTCCCGCTCGACGCGCGGCCCCATGCCGGCGGCGTGCGAGCGGACGATGTTGCGCTGGAGCTGCGCCCGCAGCTCGGGGCTGATGTGCCGGGTGGCGAGGGCCCCGAACCCGGTCGAGACGCCGTACACGGGCTCGGGCTTGGCGGCGAGCGCGTCGACGACGGCACGCGACTCGGCGAGCGCCTGCACGGCCTCGGGCGACAACTCGACACGCGCGCCACGACGGGCGACGTCGATGACGTCCTGGAAGGTGGTGCCGGACGTGCCGAGGACGACAGAGTGCATATCCATATTCAGCACCCTACGGACTGAAGACCAACCTGTCACTAGATGACGACGACCCGCTCATTCCGTCGGCAGCCCTGCCGAGGCCGCGCCCTACACCGGAGGTGCGTCGCGGAAGCGGCGGCGGTCTCTGGCGCCGGGTGGGGCGTCGGCCAGGCGGATGACCGCGCCGTCGCGGCCCGCGACCACCGGCTTCGCCGAGCGAGCCGCCTTCGCCTGGTACTGGGCCGCGTCCGCAAGGCGGAAGAGCCGGCGCGCGGACTTGAGGGGGCCGATCGGGTCGCCCGTCGACGCCACCCCGCACGCGACGCCCTCGCCGAGTTCCAGCTCCCCGGCCCGTACGCAGAGTTCGTCCGCGACCGCCACCACCTCGTCCGCCGTCGGGCCGACCGAGAGGAGGCAGAACTCGTCGCCGCCGAGGCGGGCCGCGAGGGCGCCCGGGAGCATCGCCCCGCACCGCGAGAGCACCGAGCCGAACCGTTCCAGCAGGCGGTCGCCGACCGCGTGGCCGTGGGTGTCGTTGACCCGCTTGAGGCCGTTCAGGTCGCAGACCACGAGACTCACCACGGAGCCGTCGACCCGGTAGCGCTCGATCGCCTCGTCGAGCCGGGTGTCCACCGCGCGGCGGTTCGCGAGGCCGGTCAGCGGGTCGGTGAAGGCCAGCTTCCGCACCTCCTCCAGGCGCTCCGCCTGGGCGATGCCCGCCGCCACCACGGCCGCGAGCACCGCCGCGAAGTCCGCGTCGTCGCGGTCGAAGACCGGCGCCCCGGCCGGCCGGGCCACGTACAGCTCGCCCCAGGCCCGGCCGTGCAGCACCACGGGCGCGACCACGCAGCAGCCGCGCCCCCGCCTCCGCAGCCCGGCGACGCGGCCGGTCGGGACGCGGTCGTCCGCGGTCTCCACCCAGGCGTCGGGCTCACCGCCACCGGCCCACTGCGCGTGCAGGAACTCGGTGATCTCGGGGAACTGGTGCACCGGGTACGTCTCCGCGTCGGGGAACTCCTCCTCCCCCACGGCCCGCTCGCCCGCGTTCACCAGGACCTTGAGCCGACCGAGGTCGCGCTCCCAGACCGAGAGTGCGGCGAACGTCCCGCCGAGCCCGTCGCGGGCGCCCAGCGCCGCGGCCCGCCAGAACTCGCGCGGGGTGTGCGCCGCCGCCATCGCCTGCGCCAGCGCCACTACGGCCCGCAGCCGAACGTCCTCTCCCATTCGTCCAGTTTAGGGATGTTTCGCCCCTTTTTACGCGTGGAGCATCACGGAACGTAACAATCCTGGTGGAATCGGCATATTCTCAGCTGATTCTCAGCAGCGTCGAGGCTCAGACCCCCGGCCACTGCGGCTTCCGCTTCTCGTTGAACGCCGCCACGCCCTCCGCCCGGTCACCCGAGAAGGCCACCGCGCGCCACGCCGCGTCCTCGACCTCCAGGCCCGCCCTCAGGTCCAGGCCCTGCCCGAGCCGCAGCGCGCGCTTCGAGGCGCGCAGGCCGACCGGCGAGTTCGCCGCCATCCGCCCGGCCAGCTCCAGCGCGGCCGTACGGGCGTCCTCCGCGAGCACGTCGACGAGCCCGAGCTCGCGCGCCTCGGCCGCCTCCACCCGGCGCGCCGTGAAGACCAGCTCGGCCGCGCGCGCCGCACCCACCCGGCGCGGCAGCAGCTGCGTACCGCCGCCGCCCGGGATCACGCCCACCGACACCTCGGGCAGCCCGACCACGGCCGTCGCGTCGGCCACGATCACGTCGCAGGCGAGCGCCAGCTCGTAGCCGCCGCCGAGCGCGAAGCCGTGGACGGCGGCGACGGTCGGCATCGGCAGGTCGAGCACGCCGCCGTACGCACCGCGCGAGACGGGACGCTGCTGGACCATCTCGGCGTCCGTGAAGGAGTTGCGCTCCTTGAGGTCGGCGCCGACACAGAAGGCCCGGTCGTTCGAGGACGTCAGCACCGTCACCCGTACCGAGTCGTCCGCCGCGAGCGCCGCGCAGGCCGCGCTGATCGAGCGGGCCATCTCCAGGGAGACCGCGTTCATGGCCTTGGGCCGGTCGAGGACCAGCTCGGCCACGTGCTCGTGCCGACGGACCGCGACGAACTCACCGAAACGCTGCTCGGACATGGCTGGACCCTCCCGGTTAACGACTGTTCACCGGGATCCTAGGTCGGGCGACGGGTGAGGTGCCAGGGCTCCACGACGCCGAGACCGCGCACGGGCCGCTGCCACATCGGCTGGAGCGCGAAGCGGTACGTCGGCGCCTGCTCTCCCTCCTTCTCGGCGCGGGCCGCCTCCTCGGCCGCCTGCGTCTCGGAGACGGGCGCCTCGGCCGTACGGGTCAGCTCCTCCGCGAGCGCCCCGTCGACCAGGACGGTGTCCTTGGGCGCTATCGAGGTGAGCCGGCTCGCCAGGTTCACCGTCGTGCCGAAGACGTCGCCCATCCGGGTCGTCACCGTGCCGAAGGCGATGCCGACGCGCAGCGCGGGCATCGTGTCGTCCTGGCTGAGCGTCTCGATCAGGCGCAGCGCGATCTCGGCGGCGGTGCCCGCGTCGTCGGCGGCGTACAGCACCTCGTCCCCGAGGGTCTTGATGAGCCGGCCGCCGTGCGCGGCGACGAGGTCGGCGCAGGTGGTCTCGAAGGCCTCGACCAGCTCGCCGAGCTCCTCCTCCTCCAGGCGGCGGGTCAGCCGGGTGAAGCCGACGAGGTCGGCGAAGCCGACGGCGAGCCGCCGGTCGACCATCTCCTCGTCGTCGGCGGCCTGCACGAGGACGCGGCCGGTGGCGGCGGCGAGCTGGCGCCGCCAGACGTAGATCAGAAACTCCTCCAGCTCGGGCAGGAGCAGCTCGACCAGGGGGTACGTGACCTCGGTACGGGTCATCCCGGGCTCGGGGGGCTCGGTGAGGCCCTCCAGGAACGAGTCGATCTGCCACTCGGCGAGCCGGGCGGTCGTCTGGCCCGTGGACCGGGCGACCTGGACGGCCATGGGCTCGCTGAGCAGCCCCGCCTCGACGAGACCGGCGAGCCGGCGCAGGGCGAGGACGTCGGCCTCGGTGAG
This sequence comes from Streptomyces sp. NPDC014870, assembly GCF_043081505.1. NCBI lineage: Bacteria > Bacillati > Actinomycetota > Actinomycetes > Kitasatosporales > Streptomycetaceae > Streptomyces > Streptomyces sp. NPDC014870. The sequence continues at coordinate 319,183 of NZ_JBIBWQ010000013.1, read as the reverse complement.
CGCCTTGGCCTGACCGATGTCGGCGAAGCCCATGGCGCGCCAGAAGCGGGAGGCGAGCTCCATGGAGACGCCGGCCGTGCGGGCGGCCTGGAAGGGGGTGTAGCGGCGGTCCGCGCCGAGGATGAGCTGTTCGAGGCGGATGGCGAGGGGGTCGTCGGTCGGCTCGGCCGTGTGGTCGACGTGGTGGTGCGGCGTGGGGTACGCCGACGGCTCCGCCTCAGGCGGTGGCTCCGCCTCACCGCCGTTGCGCGCGTCGTCGACGGTCACCGGCCGCCTCCTGCCGTTTCCCTGCCCACTGCCCTGCCGATCTGTCGCCCTGGATCGCGCTCCACGATACGACAGGTGTGTGCCAGCTCACGCCGTTCCGCGCGTGCGAACGTCGCACGTCCCGCCCGGCCCAGCCCCGCGCCGCCCAGCCCCGCCCCGCACACGGCGGCACCGGGGAGCCGAGGCCCCGACGAGCCGCGGCCCCCGGGAGGGCCCGCCGTCAGCCCGTGGCGCGGACGTGGACGATGTCGCCCGCCGCGACCGCCTCGGTGCCGCCGCCCTCCGTCGCCACCACCAGGCGCCCGTCGCCGTCCACGGCGACCGCCTCGCCCTCCAGCATCCGCTCGCCCGGCAGGTCGGCCCTGATGTGCCGGCCGAGGGTCGAGCAGCCCGCCTCGTACGCCTCCTGGAGGCCGGAGGCCACCGGGTCGCCGTCGGCCCGGGTCCAGCGCCCGTACCAGTGCTCCATCGACCGCAGGACGGAGCGCAGCAGCGTGTCCCGGTCCGTGGAGATCGCGTCGGCGAGGAGCAGCGAGCCGGCGGCCGGCACCGGCAGCTCCTCCGCCTTCAGGGTGACGTTGACCCCGATGCCGACGACGACCCCGTCCGCGCCCGCCCGCTCGGCGAGGATCCCGCCGGCCTTCCGCTCCTCGCCCCCGACGGAAACCAGCAGGTCGTTCGGCCACTTGAGGGAAAGGTCGACGCCCGCGGACTTCGCGAGCCCGGTCGCCGCCGCGACGCCGGTCAGGAGCGGGAGCCAGCCCCAGCGGTGCACGGGCACGTCCGGCTTGAGCAGCACGGACAGGCAGATCCCGGCCCGCGGCGGCGAGACCCAGTCGCGGTCGAGGCGGCCGCGCCCCGAGGTCTGCTCCTCGGCGACGAGCACGGCCCCCTCGGGCAGCTCGTCGGCGCGTGCGGCGAGGTCGGAGTTGGTGGAGCCGGTCGTGGTGACCAGGTCGAGCGAGGTCCAGAGCCCGTCGGGGAGGACGAGCGCACGGCGCAGCGCGGCGGCGTTGAGCGGGGGTCGGTCCAGGTCGGACCACCGCGCTCCTGAGGCATCGGAGGACGTCATGCAAGCCAGACTAGGTGTGGCAAAGACCGCAGTGCCGAACCGTATCGCCGTCGATACGCTACGGGTCAGTAGCCGGGCAGTAGCCCATTCGTAGCAGACGAACCCCCGTGACCAGGCAGGGAGCCGCATCCCGATGTCCGAGTCGGTAGAGCCGCAAGAGATCGACATTCACACGACCGCTGGCAAGATCGCGGACCTTCAGCGCCGGATCGACGAGGCCACCCACGCCGGTTCCGAGCGCGCGGTGGAGAAGCAGCACGCGAAGGGCAAGCTGACCGCCCGGGAGCGGATCGCACTCCTGCTCGACGAAGGCTCGTTCGTGGAGCTGGACGAGCTGGCCCGGCACCGGTCGACCAACTTCGGCCTGGAGAAGACCCGCCCGTACGGCGACGGTGTCGTCACCGGCTACGGCACGGTCGACGGCCGTCCGGTCGCCGTCTTCTCGCAGGACTTCACGGTCTTCGGCGGGGCGCTCGGCGAGGTCTTCGGCCAGAAGATCATGAAGGTGATGGACTTCGCGCTGAAGACCGGCTGCCCGGTGGTCGGGATCAACGACTCGGGCGGCGCGCGGATCCAGGAGGGCGTCATGGCCCTCGGCATGTACGGCGAGATCTTCCGCCGCAACACCCATGCCTCGGGCGTGATTCCGCAGATCTCGCTGGTCGTCGGCCCGTGCGCGGGTGGCGCGGTCTACTCTCCCGCGATCACCGACTTCACCGTCATGGTCGACCAGACCTCGCACATGTTCATCACGGGCCCGGACGTCATCAAGACCGTCACCGGTGAGGACGTCGGCTTCGAGGAGCTGGGCGGCGCGCGCACGCACAACACCACGTCCGGTGTGGCGCATCACATGGCCGGCGACGAGAAGGACGCGATCGAGTACGTCAAGTCGCTGCTCTCGTACCTGCCGTCGAACAACCTCTCCGAGCCGCCGGCCTTCCCCGAGGTCGCCGAGACGGAGGCGACGGACGAGGACCGCGAGCTGGACGTCCTGATCCCGGACTCCGCGAACCAGCCGTACGACATGCACACCGTCATCGAACACGTCGTCGACGACGGCGAGTTCCTGGAGACGCAGGCGCTGTTCGCGCCGAACATCCTCACCGGCTTCGGCCGCGTGGAGGGCTTCCCGGTCGGCATCGTCGCCAACCAGCCGATGCAGTTCGCCGGTTGCCTGGACATCAACGCCTCCGAGAAGGCCGCGCGCTTCGTCCGCACCTGCGACGCCTTCAACATCCCGGTCATCACCTTCGTCGACGTGCCGGGCTTCCTGCCGGGCGTGGACCAGGAGTACGGCGGCATCATCCGGCGCGGCGCCAAGCTGATCTACGCGTACGCCGAGGCGACCGTCCCGCTGATCACCGTCATCACCCGCAAGGCCTTCGGCGGCGCCTACGACGTCATGGGCTCCAAGCACCTGGGCGCCGACCTCAACCTGGCCTGGCCGACGGCCCAGATCGCGGTCATGGGCGCGCAGGGCGCGGTGAACATCCTGCACCGGCGCACCATCGCCGCCGCCGAGGACCAGGAGGCGGAGCGGGCGCGGCTGATCCAGGAGTACGAGGACACCCTGCTCAACCCGTACACGGCGGCCGAGCGCGGCTACATCGACGGCGTCATCCTGCCGTCGGACACCCGCCCGCAGATCGTGAAGGGCCTGCGTCAGCTGCGGACGAAGCGGGAATCCCTCCCTCCGAAGAAGCACGGCAACATCCCCCTCTAGGCCTCAGTCAGGGAGACAGGGAGTCGACATGATCAAGGTCGTACGAGGTAACCCGACCCCGGAGGAGCTGGCCGCCGCACTGGCGGTGGTCCAGGCCCGGGCCGCGGCGACGGCGGCGGCCGCTGCCGGTGGCGGCGGCCCGGAGGCCCCGGAGGGCTGGTCGGACCCGGCCCGTATCGCCCGTTCGGTACGGGCCCGGCCGGGACCGCGCTCGTGGGCGCGCTCCTACTGGCCGGTGTAACCGCGCGAAGACGCCGAAGGCCGGACCCCTTGCGTGGGGTCCGGCCTTTCGCGTGCCCGGCCTTTCGCGCGTCCGGCCTTTCGCGTGCCCGGCCTTTCGCGCGTCCGGCCTTCGGCTCGTCCGGCCTTTGGCTCGTCCGCAGGGTCACGCCCTGCGGAGGAAGATCCCGGCCAGGACCGCGCCCACGACCACGATCGCCGCGTTGACGAGGACCGCGAGGCCGATGCCGTCGAAGACCGTGGCGGAGGTGACGACGACGGCGCTCATGATCGGTGTGCCCATGGTGATGCCGATCTGCTGGGTCATGGTGGCGAGGCCGGTCGCCATGCCCTGCTCGGAGTCGGGCAGCCCGGAGGTGGCGGTGACCATGAAGCCGACGATGGCGACCATGTTGCCGACGCCGCCGACGAAGGTGCCGGCGAGCAGCAGCCACAGCCAGCTCCGGTCGTCGCCGAGGGCGTAGAGCGAGACCGTGGCGGCGGCCTGCAGCAGTCCGCCCGCGACGAGGGCGGTCCGGGCCCCGTACCGGCCGATGAAGCGCGGTGCGAGGACGCCGCCGATGACCGTGCCCGCGCCGAGCACGCCGAAGGACAGGCCGGCGGCGAGCGGCGAGAAGCCGAGGACGTCCTGGAGGTGGAGCGTCATCAGGAAGACCAGCGAGGTCTCGGTGACGAAGGCGACGAGCCCGGCGAGGTTCCCCCAGATCACGGTGGGACGGGTGAGGATCCGTACCGGTACGAGGGGTGAGGCGGCGCGGCGCTCCACGAACCAGAAGGCGACGAGCAGGGCGATGCCGACGGGCACGGCCAGGGGCTCGGTGGTGAGGCCGTAGACGAGGGCGAGGAGGCCGCCGGTGACGGTGATCGCGCCGGGGACGTCGAGGCGCGGGCGGACGGCCGGGCGGCTCTCCTTGAGCACGGCGGGCGCGACGAGCAGGACGGCGAGGGCGACGGGCACGTTGATGAAGAACGCCCAGCGCCAGGAGAGCAGCTCGGTCAGGACGCCGCCGAGGATCGCGCCCGTGGTGAACCCGGCCGACATCAGCGCGCCGTTGAGGCCGAGCGCCTTGGCGCGCAGGGGGCCCTCGGGGAAGGAGGACGTGAGCAGCGAGAGCCCGGCGGGCGTGACGGCGGCGGTGGCGAGGCCCTGGGCGACGCGGGCGGCCATCAGCAGGGCGGGGTCGGTGGCGAGGCCGCCGGCGAGGGAGGAGATCCCGAGGAGGGCCATGCCGCCGAGGAAGAGGCGGCGGCGCCCGACGAGGTCGGCGACGCGCCCGAAGAGGAGGGTGAATCCTGCGGCGGCGAGCGCGAAGGCGGTGGCGATCCACTGGAGGTTCGCCAGCGAGAAGCCGAGTCCTTCGCCTATGACGGGCAGCGCGACGTTCAGGATCGAGAAGTCGACGGCCAGCATGAACTGGGCGACGAGGAGGACGAGGAGGACGAGCCGCATCCGTCCGTCCATACGGGCGGCGGGCCGGCTACCGGCCTGCGACTGTGACCGGACATCGGTGGCAACCATCGGCGGACCCCTTAATGGGAATCTGATTCCGTTAAGATGTCCCGTACCGTAGCAGACTCGAAGGCGTTAATGGAACAGGAGACCCGTTTGAGTGAGAGCCAGCCGGCCGTGCCCGGCACCGTGCGTCCCGGAGGCCGTACCGCGAAGGTGCGCCGGGCCGTCCTCGAAGCGACGGAGGACGCCCTGGCCGCCACGGGCTTCCACGGGCTGAACATGGACCACGTCGCCGCGAGCGCGGGCGTGGGCAAGACGACCGTCTACCGGCGCTGGGGCTCCCCCGTCGGCCTCGTCGCCGACCTGCTGCGCGACATGGCCGAGCGGTCCCTGCCGGCCTCCGACACCGGGAGCCTCGCGGGCGACCTGCGCGCCAACGCCGCGCTCGTCGTCCGGACCCTCACCGACCCCCGGATGGGCGGCGTCTTCCGCGCGGTCATCGCGGCCGCGGCCTGCGACGAGGAGTGCGCGGAGGCGCTCAACGGCTTCTACCGCGCCCGCCTCGACGAGTGGGCCCCGGTGGTGAAGCGCGGCGCGGCGCGCGGCGAGATCCCGCCCGAGACGGACGGACTGGAGCTGCTGCGCGCCGTCTCCGCCCCGCTCTACTACCGCTTCATGATCACCCGCGAGCCGCTCGGCCCCGCGGACGGCGAGCGGGCCGCCCGCGCGGCGCTGACCTCGGCGGAGGCCGGGGTGTTCACCTCGCCGTAACTAGTCCTTCGGCACCGGGGCGCCTGAGTACGGGTACTCAGGCGCCCCGGCCGTCGCACGAGCAGGATCGGACGCATGCTGTGGTCCGACCCCGAGAACGAGCCGCCCAAGGAGATGCGCGACATGCAGGCGATGCTGCGTCGCGCGTCGATCCTGCTGGCCCTGGCGATGGTGGTGGCGATGTTCGTGGTCGGCGTGCACTGAGGTCGCGGCCACCGGCCATCGGGACACCCGGGAGCCCCCGTACTGGCTAGGCTTCCCCCATGACTCCTGATCGCCGCCGTGTCGTGCTCGCCTCCGCCTCGCCCGCCCGTCTCGGACTGCTGCGGCAGGCCGGACTCGCTCCCGAGGTCATCGTGAGCGGCGTCGACGAGGACAAGGTCCACGCGCCGACGCCCGCCGAACTCGCCCTCGCGCTCGCCGAGGCGAAGGCCGCCCATGTGGCCGCCCGCCCCGAGGTCTTCGGCGCCCTGGTCATCGGCTGCGACTCGGTCCTCGAACTCGACGGGCAGGCCCTCGGCAAGCCCGCCGACGCCGAGGAGGCGACCGCCCGCTGGAAGGCGATGCGGGGCAGGGTCGGCATCCTCCAGACGGGGCACTGCGTCTACGACACGGCCGCCAAGCGCTACGAGTCGGCGACCGCCTCGACCGTGGTCCGCTTCGGCGAGCCGACCGACGCCGAGGTCGCCGCGTACGTGGCGAGCGGCGAACCGCTGCACGTGGCGGGCGCGTTCACCCTGGACGGCCGTTCGGCCCCGTTCATCGACGGCATCGACGGCGACCCGGGCAATGTGATCGGCCTGTCCCTGCCGCTGCTGCGCAGGCTCCTGGGCAAGCTCGGGGTCTCCATCACCGACCTCTGGCACTGACGGCCGCCGCCAAGGGCTCCTACGCGGGCGCCGGCGCGCCTTCGGGGGTTTCGGCACCCTTGCCGTACGCCACGAGCGTCAGCACGATCAGGCCGAGCACCACGGTCATGAACGCGAAGGCGCCCCAGCCGATCAGACCGACCGTGACCGCGCCCAGCAGCCCGTGCACGACGGCGCAGCCGACGAGCAGGGCCCGCCCCGCACGGCCGGGGCGCCGGTCACGAATGCCGGCGACCAGCGCGACGGTGGCGCAGAGCGCGAGCAGCAGCCCGGAGACGATGCCCAGCACCCAGGTCCCGGTGACCATGTGGTCCGGGTCGAGCCCGTCCAGGGACATCGACTGGGCCTCGACGAACCGTGCCATGACCGCGTTCAGCGCCACGATTCCCGGTGCCTCCAGGAACAGCACCCCCGCCGTCACGAGCGCTATCGGTCTGCGGGCCACCTCGGCCACCCCCTGTGTACGGCTGTTACCGACAGTACGAACGACTGCGCGAAGGCTACTGCCGGGTAAACCCGTGGACAAGGGTCGGCGACGGACTGTTCCCGGGCAAAGAATCATTGCGCCATTAGTAGGGACTCCACAAAGAAACCTGATCGGCGACTGGTCGCCCGAACAGAGACCTGCGCCACACCTCGGAGCTACTGTGCCGTAGAGGAGTCCTGCGTACCGTGGTACGGCAAGGGATTTCATGACCCCGAACGCCTCGTATCACGCTCCGTGTGGGCAAGCTCACCACTGGGAATGGGTCGATAGGCCGTGTCGGTAGTCCCTAAACTCAGCTTGTTTTCAAGGAGGGAGCCATCGTGCGCAAGGTGCTCATCGCCAACCGTGGCGAAATCGCAGTCCGTGTGGCCCGGGCGTGCCGGGACGCGGGGATCGCGAGTGTGGCCGTCTACGCCGAGCCGGACCGGGACGCTCTGCACGTCCGCGCGGCCGACGAGGCGTTCGCCCTGGGCGGTGACACCCCGGCCGCCAGCTATCTGGACATGGCCAAGGTGCTCGCGGCCGCCAAGGACTCCGGGGCGGACGCGATCCACCCCGGGTACGGCTTCCTCTCCGAGAACGCCGACTTCGCGCAGGCGGTCCTGGACGCGGGTCTGACCTGGATCGGCCCGCCGCCGCAGGCGATCCGGGACCTCGGTGACAAGGTCGCCGCCCGGCACATCGCCCAGCGCGCCGGCGCCCCGCTGGTGGCCGGCACGCCCGACCCGGTCTCCGGCGCGGACGAGGTCGTCGCCTTCGCCCAGGAGCACGGGCTGCCGATCGCGATCAAGGCCGCCTTCGGCGGCGGCGGCCGCGGTCTGAAGGTCGCCCGCACCCTCGAAGAGGTGCCCGAGCTGTACGACTCCGCCGTCCGCGAGGCCGTCGCCGCCTTCGGCCGCGGCGAGTGCTTCGTCGAGCGCTACCTCGACAAGCCCCGCCATGTCGAGACCCAGTGCCTGGCCGATACCCACGGCAACGTCGTCGTCGTCTCCACCCGCGACTGCTCCCTGCAGCGCCGCCACCAGAAGCTGGTCGAGGAGGCGCCGGCCCCCTTCCTGACCGACGCGCAGAACGAGCAGCTCTACGCCGCGTCGAAGGCCATCCTGAAGGAGGCCGGCTACGTCGGCGCCGGCACGGTGGAGTTCCTCGTCGGCATGGACGGCACGATCTCCTTCCTCGAGGTCAACACCCGCCTCCAGGTCGAACACCCGGTCACCGAAGAGGTCACCGGCATCGACCTCGTACGGGAGATGTTCCGGATCGCCGACGGCGAGGAACTCGGCTACGACGACCCCGCCATGCGCGGCCACTCCTTCGAGTTCCGCATCAACGGCGAGGACCCGGGCCGCAACTTCCTCCCCGCCCCCGGCACCGTCACCACCTTCGCCCCGCCCTCCGGCCCCGGCGTCCGCCTCGACGCCGGCGTCGAGTCCGGCTCGGTCATCGGCCCCGCCTGGGACTCCCTGCTCGCCAAGCTGATCGTCACCGGCGCCACCCGCGAGCAGGCCCTGCAGCGCGCCGCCCGCGCGCTCGCCGAGTTCAAGGTCGAGGGCATGGCCACCGCCATCCCCTTCCACCAGGCCGTCGTCACCGACCCCGCCTTCACCGCCGACCCGTTCACGGTCCACACCCGCTGGATCGAGACCGAGTTCGACAACCAGATCAAGCCCTTCGCCCCCGCCGGTGCCGACACCGACGAGGACGAGACCGGCCGCGAGACCATCGTCGTCGAGGTCGGCGGCAAGCGCCTCGAAGTCTCCCTGCCCTCCTCCCTCGGCATGACCCTGGCCCGCACCGGCCTCGCCGCCGGCGCCAAGCCCAAGCGCCGCGCCGCGAAGAAGTCCGGGCCGACGGCCTCCGGCGACACCCTCGCCTCCCCGATGCAGGGCACCATCGTCAAGGTGGCCGTCGAGGAGGGCCAGGAGGTCAAGGAAGGCGACCTGATCGTCGTCCTGGAGGCCATGAAGATGGAGCAGCCGCTCAACGCGCACCGCTCCGGCACCGTCAAGGGCCTCTCCGCGGAGGTCGGCGCCTCCATCACCTCGGGCGCGGCAATCTGCGAGATCAAGGACTGACGACCGCACCCCAGCTGTACGAAGGGCCCGCAGGCGCACCGCCGGTGGGCCCTTCGCCCATATCCGGAGGGATGGCCCCATGCGTGCCGACGCGCGCCGCAACCACGAACGGCTGCTGACCGAGGCCCGCGCCGTCTTCGCCGAACACGGCACCGACGCCTCGCTGGAGGACATCGCGCGCCGGGCGGGGGTCGGCATCGGCACGCTGTACCGGCACTTCCCCACCCGTGAGGCGCTGATCAACGCGGTCTTCCAGGAGGCGCTCGCCGCGCTGCTGCAGCGCGGCCGGGAGCTGGCGGAGGCCGAGGAGCCGTGCCCTGCGCTCGTGGAGTGGCTGCGCTGCCTGATCACTCACGCGAGTGAGTACCGCGGGCTGTCCCGGGCGTTGATGCCGGCCATGTCGGGCTCGCGGGACGCGCGTTCGGCGCTCGCGCAGTGCGGTGTCCCTCTGCACGCGGCGGGCGAGGCCCTGCTGTCCCGGGCGCAGAAGGCGGGGACGGTACGCGACGAGGTGTCGATCGGCGATCTGATGCGGCTGACCAACGCGATCGCGCTGGCGGCCGAACAGTCGCCGGAGGACCCGGAGTTGGCCGACCGGCTGCTGGAACTGACGGTACGGGGCCTGCTGCCCTGAGCCGGGGGTGCCGACCGGCACCCGGCGGGCCCCCTGGGGGAGGGACCCCTGAACCGAGCCTTCGTACGAGTCTCAACGCCGCCGCATGTCCGCCACCCGGGCCGCGCGCTCGGGGGCGAGCACCTCACTGGTCAGCGCCCCGCCCGCGCTGCGGAGCCGGCCACCCGGGTGGGCGGCCCGCTGTCCCGGGAGGGGGACGTCGCGGCGGGGGCGTCCGGGCGGGGGGACCTGGTCACCGCCCGCGCCCGTACCGGCCACGGCGATCTGCACGCCCTGGTCGGCCAGCGCCTGGAGCTCCGTCGCGGCCCGGTCGTCGTGCGCCGGGGGCTCGTCGGTGACGAGGCGGGTGATCACGTCCGTCGGCACCGTCTGGAACATGGTGTCGGTGCCGAGCTTGGTGTGGTCGGCGAGGACCACGACCTCGGCCGCCGCCTGCACCAGTGCCCGGTCGACGCTCGCGGAGAGCATGTTCGACGTGGACAGGCCGCGCTCGGCGGTCAGACCGCTGCCGGAGAGGAAGGCCCGGGAGACCCGCAGCCCCTGGAGGGACTGCTCGGCCCCGCTGCCCACCAGCGCGTAGTTGGAGCCACGCAGCGTGCCGCCGGTCATGACGACCTCGACCCGGTTGGCGTGGGCCAGCGCCTGGGCGACGAGCAGGGAGTTGGTGACCACGGTCAGACCGGGCACGCGGGCGAGCCGACGGGCCAGCTCCTGCGTGGTCGTCCCGGCGCCGACGACGATGGCCTCGCCCTCCTCGACGAGGCTCGCCGCGACATCGGCGATGGCCGTCTTCTCCGCGGTCGCGAGATGGGATTTCTGCGGGAAGCCGGACTCTCGCGTGAAACCGCCCGGCAGTACCGCACCGCCGTGCCGGCGGTCGAGGAGTCCTTCTGCCTCAAGGGCCCGCACGTCTCGCCGTACGGTCACTTCTGAGGTCTGGACGACGCGGGCGAGCTCCCGGAGCGACACGGCTCCGTTGGCGCGCACCATTTCGAGGATCAACTGACGACGTTCTGCAGCGAACACAAAACTGACAGTAACGTGAGCGGCCGGAACTTTTCAGCACTATGCGCCGAATTGCAGAAGATGCGCACAGACGGGGCCTCCAAGTGGTATGGGAGGCCCCGTCGTTGATCGTTCTATGTCCCCCCTTGCCGGGGGTTGTCCAGATCCCCCCAGGCGAGAGGGGTGATCGGCGGGTGATCAGGCTTCGCCGGTCGCCTTTCGGGTGTGCAACTGACGTGCCACTTCGGCGATCGAGCCCGACAGGGAGGGGTACACGGTGAAAGCGTTTGCGATCTGTTCGACCGTCAGGTTGTTGTCCACCGCGATCGAGATGGGGTGGATCAGCTCGCTCGCCCGGGGGGCGACGACGACGCCGCCGACCACGATCCCGGTGCCCGGACGGCAGAAGATCTTCACGAAGCCGTCCCTGATGCCCTGCATCTTGGCGCGCGGGTTGCGCAGCAGCGGCAGCTTCACGACCCTGGCCTCGATCTTCCCGGCGTCGACGTCCGCCTGGGTGAAGCCGACGGTCGCGATCTCGGGGTCGGTGAAGACGTTCGAGGAGACCGTCTTCAGGTTGAGCGGGGTCACCGCGTCGCCGAGGAAGTGGTACATCGCGATCCGGCCCTGCATGGCCGCCACCGAGGCGAGCGCGAAGACGCCGGTGACGTCACCGGCCGCGTACACACCGGGGGCGGAGGTGCGGGAGACCTTGTCGGTCCAGATGTGCCCGGAGTCCTTGAGCCGGACGCCGGCCTCCTCCAGACCCATTCCGGCCGAGTTCGGGATGGCGCCGACGGCCATCAGGCAGTGGGTGCCGGAGATGACCCGGCCGTCGGAGAGGGTGACCTCGACCCGGTCGCCGACCCGCTTGGCGGACTCGGCGCGCGAGCGGGCCATGACGTTCATGCCGCGGCGGCGGAAGACGTCCTCCAGGACCGCGGCGGCGTCCGGGTCCTCGCCCGGGAGCACGCGGTCACGGGAGGAGACGAGGGTGACCCGGGAGCCGAGGGCCTGGTAGGCGCCCGCGAACTCGGCGCCGGTGACACCGGAACCGACCACGATGAGCTCCTCGGGGAGCTCCTTGAGGTCGTAGACCTGGGTCCAGTTCAGGATCCGCTCGCCGTCCGGCTGGGCGTCGGGCAGCTCGCGCGGGTGGCCGCCGGTCGCGATCAGCACGGCGTCGGCGGTCAGGGTCTCCTCGGTACCGTCGGCGGCCGTCACGATCACCTGACGGGAGCCGTCCACGGCCTGCCGCCCGGAGAGCCGGCCGCGACCGCGCAGCACCCGGGCGCCGGCCCGGGTGACGGAGGCGGTGATGTCGTGGGACTGGGCCAGCGCGAGGCGCTTCACCCGGCGGTTGACCTTGCCGAGGTCGACGCCCACGACGCGGGCGGCCTGCTCCACGTGCGGGGTGTCGTCGGCGACGATGATGCCCAGCTCCTCGTACGAGGAGTCGAAGGTGGTCATCACCTCGGCCGTCGCGATGAGGGTCTTCGAGGGAACGCAGTCGGTGAGGACGGACGCGCCGCCGAGACCGTCGCAGTCGACGACGGTCACCTCCGCGCCGAGTTGGGCGCCCACCAGGGCAGCCTCGTATCCGCCGGGTCCGCCGCCGATGATCACGATCCGGGTCACTGGGATCTACGCCTCGCGCTCTCGTTCTGCCGGGGGGGTCCCCCCGCTGGGATGCAGTGCGTACGCCATTGTCCCGCACGCTTCAAGTGCGTACCCCATTGTCCCGTACGACGGAGGCGGACTCGCGCCGGGGCCTCCGTTCGGATCCGGTACGCCCGCGGCCTGCCCGGTACCGGGCCCGTACCGGCCCCCACCTCGGACTTCCGCAGACACCCGCTCCCCTCCCGTACCCTCGATCCCATGTCGCTCTACGCCGCGTACGCCGGCAACCTCGACGCGCGGCTCATGACCCGCCGCGCCCCGCACTCCCCGCTGCGCGGCACGGGCTGGCTCAACGGCTGGCGGCTGACCTTCGGCGGCGAGCAGATGGGCTGGGAGGGAGCGCTGGCCACCATCGTCGAGGCGCCGCGTTCCCAGGTCTTCGTCGCGCTGTACGACATCGCGCCGATGGACGAGGACTCGATGGACCGCTGGGAGGGCGTCAACCTCGACATCTACCGGCGGATGCGGGTCCGCGTGCACACCCTGGACGGCGAGGAGCCGGCCTGGGTGTACGTCCTGAACGCGTACGAGGGCGGGCTGCCGTCCGCCCGCTACCTGGGCGAGGTCGCCGACGCGGCCGAGTCGGCGGGCGCGCCGCACGACTACGTGATGGAGCTGCGCAAGCGCCCGTGCTGAGGGGACGGGCCACCGGACGGGCACAAGCGCACAGGGGTGGCCTCCGGGCGATTCGTCGGAAACGACAAGACAACGATCGCATGTCCGTCAGCATCGTCATCTACGCGCGTAGGAATTCTCGGGCTAGGCTTCTGCGGGTACGAAATCCGTCCGGGGCTCCCCTCGGACCCCCCCTCCCCGAGGCGAGAGAGTCAGTGAACGCAACTGCCACCCCGTACGAGGCCGCCGAGGCCGCTGCCGCGCGACTTCGCGAGCTGACCGGAGTCGAGAACCACGACGTGGCCCTCGTCATGGGCTCCGGCTGGGCGCCGGCCGTCGACGCGCTCGGCGCTCCGGAGGCCGAGTTCCCCGTGACCGAGCTGCCCGGCTTCCCGCCGCCGGCCGTCGAGGGACACGGCGGCAAGGTCCGCTCGTACAAGATCGGCGCCAAGCACGTCCTGGTCTTCCTTGGCCGCACCCACTTCTACGAGGGCCGGGGCGTCGCCTCCGTCGCCCACGGCGTGCGCACCGCCGTCGCCGCCGGCGTCAAGACGGTCGTCCTGACCAACGGCTGCGGTGGCCTGCGCGAGGGCATGCGCCCCGGCCAGCCGGTCCTGATCAGCGACCACATCAACCTGACGGCCGCCTCCCCGATCGTCGGCGCGAACTTCGTGGACCTCACCGACCTCTACTCGCCGCGCCTGCGCGCGCTGTGCAAGGAGGTCGACGCGACCCTCGAAGAGGGCGTCTACGTGCAGTTCCCCGGGCCGCACTACGAGACCCCGGCCGAGATCAACATGGTCCGCGTCATGGGCGGCGACCTGGTCGGCATGTCCACCGTCCTGGAGGCCATCGCGGCCCGCGAGGCGGGCGCCGAGGTCCTGGGCATCTCCCTCGTCACCAACCTGGCGGCCGGGCTCTCGGGCGAGCCGCTGAACCACGAAGAGGTCCTCCAGGCCGGCCGCGACTCGGCCGCCCACATGGGCGAACTCCTGACGCGGGTCCTCGACCGCATCTGAGGTGCAGCCGGGGCTCCGCCCCGGACCCCGCGCCTCAACCTCCCCCTACGCCTGGCGGCGTGGGGGGACCCCCAGCGGGGCTGGATTTCGCCCTGGCGGGCGGAAATCAGCCCGTCCGGCGTTTGAGGACACGGCCGCAGGCCGTACGGGGGCCTGGGGGCTTGCCCTCAGTTCGGGAAGGGGCGGGGTGGGGAAAGGCTCCGCGCAGCGGCCCCACCCCGCACCCGCCCCCACCCGCACCCACCCTCCCCGCACCCCCGAAAGGCACACCGTGACGCAGGACGACCTCCTCGCCCGGGCCCAGGCCTGGCTCGCCGAGGACCCCGACCCGGAGACCCGCGAGGAGCTCGCGCAGCTCATCGAGGCCGGCTCGACCGACGAGCTCGCCGCGCGCTTCGCGGGCACCCTCCAGTTCGGCACCGCCGGCCTCCGCGGCGAGATCGGCGCCGGGCCCATGCGGATGAACCGCTCGGTCGTCATCCGCGCGGCCGCAGGCCTCGCCGCGTACCTCAAGGCCAAGGGCCAGGAGGGCGGCCTCGTCGTCATCGGCTACGACGCCCGCTACAAGTCGGCCGACTTCGCCCGCGACACCGCCGCCGTGATGACCGGCGCCGGGCTGCGCGCGGCCGTGCTCCCCCGCCCGCTGCCGACGCCCGTCCTCGCGTACGCCATAAGGCATCTGGGGGCCGTCGCCGGTGTCGAGGTGACCGCGAGCCACAACCCGCCGCGCGACAACGGCTACAAGGTCTATCTGGGCGACGGCTCGCAGATCGTGCCGCCCGCCGACGCCGAGATCGCCGCCGAGATCGACGCGATCAGCTCGCTGAACGACGTCCCGATCCCGGCCGACGGCTGGGAGATCCTCGGCGACGAGGTCCTGGAGGCCTACCTGGCCCGTACGGACGCCGTCCTGACCCCTGGCTCCCCCCGGACCGCCCGGACCGTGTACACGGCCATGCACGGCGTCGGCAAGGACGTCGTCACGGCCGCCTTCGCCCGGGCCGGCTTCCCGCCGCCCGCGCTCGTCGCCGCCCAGGCCGAGCCGGACCCGGCGTTCCCGACGGTCGCCTTCCCGAACCCGGAGGAGCCGGGCGCGATGGACCTCGCCTTCGAGGCGGCCCGCGCCGTGGACCCGGACATCGTGATCGCCAACGACCCGGACGCCGACCGCTGCGCCGTCGCCGTGCCGGACGCCTCGGTGGAGGGCGGCTGGCGGATGCTGCGCGGTGACGAGGTGGGCGCGCTGCTCGCCGCGCACCTGGTGCACAAGGGGGCGCGGGGCGTCTTCGCCGAGTCGATCGTGTCGTCCTCGCTGCTCGGCCGGATCGCCGAGGCGGCGGGCGTCGGCTACGAGGAGACGCTGACCGGCTTCAAGTGGATCGCCCGCGTGGACGGTCTGCGGTACGGCTACGAGGAGGCGCTCGGCTACTGCGTCGACCCCGAGGGCGTCCGCGACAAGGACGGCATCACGGCGGCGCTGCTCGTCGCGGAGCTGGCCTCGGTGCTCAAGGAGCAGGACCGTACGCTGACCGACCTCCTCGACGACCTCGCGGTGGCCCACGGGCTGCACGCCACGGACCAGCTGTCGGTGCGCGTGGAGGACCTGAGCATCATCGCGAACGCGATGAGCACGCTGCGCGAGCGGCCGCCGGTCCACCTCGCGGGCCTCACGGTGACGACGGCCGAGGACCTGGCGAAGGGCACGGCTGCGCTGCCGCCGACGGACGGTCTGCGCTACTACCTGGAGGGCACCCACAAGGCCCGGGTGATCGTCCGTCCGTCCGGCACGGAGCCCAAGCTCAAGTGCTACCTGGAGGTCGTGGTCCCGGTCGCCGACGCGAGCGAGCTGGCGACGGCCCGCGCGAAGGGCGCCGAGATCCTCGCCGCGATCAAGCGCGACCTGTCGGAGGCGGCGGGTCTGTAGCGGCACCAAGCCCGTGTGGGGCCCGTACGGATCGGATTCCGTGCGGGCCCCTCGGCGTTGCTGTACGACTCCCGTGGGGCCGTCCCGTACGGCTCTCCCCTACGGGTGAATTCGGTACGCCGACCGGCCCCACCCGCGTCCCGCGATCAGGTGGTTCCGGTCAGGGTGACCCGGTGTCCCGCCGAGCCTCCCTGGAGCCGCCGCAGTGCCCCCGGTCCTGACCGCCCGACCGACCGTTCCCGCCTCCCGGCGGCCACCGTCCGCGCGGGGTGTCCGGCTCCCGAAGCGGGTGCGCGGGACCCTGCGGCACGCGGCGCCCGCGCTCCTCGGCTATCTGGCCGTGCGGCTCCTGGGGCTGCTCGTGCTCGGCCGCTGGGCGCATCTGCGGGGGGACGGGATCTGGCCGACGCTCGCGACGAGCTGGGACTCGCGCTGGTACCTGGCGATCGCCGACCACGGGTACGCGCCCGGGCCGCCCGGCGAACCGACCGACGGGCACCGGCCGATGGCGTTCTTCCCGCTCTACCCGGCCCTGATCAAGGCGGTCGCGGCCCTCACGCCCGGCTCGCGGGCCTCCGTGGGCCTGGTCCTCGCGGTGCTCTGCTCGCTGGCCGCCGCCTGGGGGATCTTCGCGGTCGGCGACCGGCTGTACGGGCGGCGGGTCGGCACGGTCCTGGCGGTCCTGTGGGGCGCGCTGCCGGTCGCCCTCGTCCAGTGGATGGGGTACACGGAGTCGCTGTTCACCGCGCTGACCGCGTGGGCGCTCTACACGGCCCTCGACGGGCGGTGGGCCTGGGCGGGCGGGCTCGCGGTCGCGGCGGGCCTGACCCGGCCGACGGGGATCGCGGTCGCCGCGGCGGTGACGGTCGCCGGGCTGCTCGCCGCGCGGCGCGGGAGCCGGCCCGCGCTCGTCGCGGCCGTGGTCGCGCCGCTGGGCTGGCTGGCGTACGTCGGCTGGGTGGGGCTGCGGCTCGGGCGCTGGGACGGGTACTTCGTGGTGCAGGAGACCTGGGGGAACGCCTGGGACGGCGGCTCGGTGACGCTGCGCCAGCTGCGCAGGCAGCTCGTCTACACCGCGGATCCGCAGCTCTTCCTGGTCCTGGTCTCGCTCACGATGATCGCCGCCGGCGCGCTCTTCCTGCTCTGCCTCGCCGACCGGCAGCCGCTGCCGCTCCTGGTCTTCACGGGCGTGCTGCTGCTCGTGGTCCTGGGCAGCGGGGGCGTGTACTTCCCCCGCGCCCGGTTCCTGCTGCCCGGCTTCCCGCTGCTGCTTCCGCTCGCGCTCGCGGCCGGCCGGGCGCGCCGCCGGGTGGCCGCCCTGGTGCTCGGCGGGGCGGCGCTGTCCTCGGCGTGGCTGGGCGCGTACATGGTGCTGGTGTGGGCGGGCGCGCCGTGAAGGGCGGGCGCGCCGTGCGCGCCGTGAAGGCCGTACGCGTCCGGCCTCAGCCGGTCGCGAGCAGGATCACGAGCAGGACGAGCCCCGCCGTCGCCGGCGCGATGATCTCGTACGCCCAGCGCACCTGCGGCTCCCCCTGCGCCTCGGGGCGGCCGGCGCAGCGCTCGGCCAGTTCCCGTAGATCGGCGATCGTCTGGTCGGCCGGTGCGAGCCGGTCCCGGTCGTCCACGCGCGCGTGCACGGACGTCCGGCCGTGCGGGTCGTCCTGGGAGGCGCGCGCCTGCTGCCGGGCCGCGCGCTTGCGCTGCCGCAGCGAGACGGGCACGGCCCACAGCTGGAACGTGCCCCCGTCCTGCGTGAGCACCTCGCTGGAGTACCCGGCCCGGACGTCGGCGACGGCGGCCCAGGGCAGCGTGATGTAGCGGAAGGGGTTGCGGATCCGCAGCCGGTCCTCGTTGGCGTACACCGCCGGGCGGATCGTGAACGCCACCACGAGCGGCACGACGAGCAGCAGACTCGCGAGGGCCAGCCACGGCGTGCGCCCCGCGCCCCGGACCATCGCGTCGATGCAGAACCACGCGGTGAGACCGATCAGCAGGACCCCGCCCGCGATCCCGAGGGGCGAACGGAAGACACGGTCGGCGAAGGCCGGCTCGGCGGGCGGCTGGGGGCTCGTCATGGTGCCGATTCTGCCTCAGCCCCCACCGCTCGGCTCAGGCGGCTCGGGTGACCAGATCGGCGTAGAGAATGACGTTGTCGGGGCGGTGCCCGTCGACCAGCTCGCCGCCGCAGGTGATCAGCCGCAGCTCGGGCCGGGTGGTGTCGCCGTAGACCTTCTTCGTCGGGAAGGCCTTCTTGTCGACCTGCTCCAGCTCCCGTACGCGGAAGACGGCGTCGGAGCCGTCGGCGCGGGTGACGGTGATCTCGTCGCCGACCCGGACCTTGGCGACGTCCTTGAGCACGGCGGGGCCACGCTCCGTGTCGAAGTGCCCGATCAGGATCGCGGGGCCGGTCTGGCCCGGGGTGACGCCCTTGTCGTACCAGCCGATCCGGTCGGCCTGGGCGACGGACGGCACCTCGACGGTCCCGTCCGCGGCGAGCCCCAGGTCGAGCACGGGCCCGGTGTCGACCCCGGCGGCCGGCACCTTCACCCGCACCGGCTCGGAGCGCGGCATCGGCGCGGCGGACGCGGCCGGCGCGGGCGAGGCGGTCTCGACGACCTTCGCGGGCGGCGTGGCGGCGGGGGCGCCGTCCTCGGCGCAGCCGGTGAGCACGGCGAGGGCCGCGAGGGCGAGCAGGACGGGGGCGACGGTACGGCGGCGGTTCACGGGGCGGCTCCGGGCGGGGATGCGACCGGCCGCCGCACGGGGTGTGTGTGCGACGGCCGGTCCGGGGTGGGGTGATGCTCCTGCTCGGGTCAAGGGCAGGGGTGGGTGATGCTCCTGCTCGCTCGGGTCAAGGGCAGGGGTGGTACTCCTGCCCGGGGGCAGAGATGGTGCTCCGCCCGGGGGCGGGGGTGGGACGCGTGCGGTCAGCCGCGGGCGGCGGCACGGCGGCGCAGGACGGTGAAGCCGAGACCGGCGGCGACGACGGCGGCCGCGCCCAGACCGGAGGCCATCAGCGCCGCGTCGTTGGCGCTCTCCACGCTGCCGAGTTCGGCACCGGCGGCGACCCCGCCCTGCGGGACGACGGTGGTCTGCCCGGAGGTACCGGCGGACGTGCCCGGGGCGGGCGTGGTCGGCTTCGTCTCGGGGGTGCCCGCGGCGCAGCCCTTCGGCAGGTCGGGGAAGTCGAGGGTGAAGAGCTCCTCCGGCTCGCTGGTGCGCATCTGCACGATCGGCTTCTTCGCGCCGGGCAGGGTCGACAGCCACACACCGTCGGCGAGGGCGGTCGACTTCGTGAGGGTCAGGGTCGCGAGCACCTTGCCCGCGTCGTCGTGGAGGATCCGGGCGAACGCGCCCGAGGGGCTGTTGACGAGCTGCAGGCTCAGCTCGTCGAAGGCGGAGCCGCTGTCACGGGTGACGGTGCAGCCCTTGGTGCTGTCGGCGTAGTCGGTGCCGAGGTTCCGGTTCATCCAGGAGCCGACCTGCCCCTTGTTGTCGAGGGTCACCCACATCTCGCCGAACTGGGCGCCCTTCTCCGCCTTGCCACCGGGGCCACCGGCCGTGACGCTGCCGCGGGGCTTGCCTGCGGCGGTCTTCAGCTCCAGCGTGTAGTGGCCCTTGGCGTGCCGCCACAGGTCGCCCACCGTGCCGTCGGCGAGCTTGCGGGTGCCGATCTTCTCACCGACGGGCGTCTCGGGCCCCTGGCCGCCACCGGGGTTCTCGGTGCTCACCAGCGCCGGGGCCGCCTGGACCGTGGAGCCGGGGATGTACGCGGCGAACCCGCCGTCCTGCTCCAGGACGACCACGGCCTTGCCGTACGTCCAGACCTGGCGGAAACCGTTCAGGTAGGTGAAGCCGCGGCCCTTGCCGTTCTCGATCAGCTGGAGGCCGTACCGGCCGTCCTTCTTGGCGAGCTGGAGGACGGTGCCGTCGGCGAGCTTGTAGACGCCGGGCTGCGCGCCGGGGACGTAGTTCCGCTCCCAGGCCAGGGTGCGGCCGTCCTCGAAGAGGACGAAGAAGGTGCCGTTGTCGTTCCCGGCGTCCGGGCGGGTGTTGGCGTCGAGCACGCCGACGGGCTTGCCGTCGAAGAAGAGATCGGCGCGGTGGTGCGCGGCCCCGACCTTGTAGATCTTGGCGATCGTGCCGTCGCGGAGGGTCTCCGTACGAACGAGGGTGCCCGGGGCGTCGGCGGCCGTTCCGGCGCCGGCCACCGGCTTGGCGTCCGCGGCGAACGCGGTTCCGGCGGTCAGGGCCGGGGTGACGGCGACGCCCGCGAGGAGGGCGGTGGCGACGGCGGTGCGGAGGGCGGTGCGCATAACGACTCCTGTGCATCAGATACAGGTCGGGTGAGGAAGAGCCGCATGCCGCTGACTTCTCGTTCGGTCGGGGCCGGTGAGTTCTCGCTGGCTGCTGAGAAAAAATCTAATGATCTTGTATGAGGGACCCGTCCGCTCCATGTCACAGCTCCGTGACGGGCGTCAGGAATCCCCTTCCGGAAAGGTGGGGCTGTACAGGCCGCTACGCGCGTAGATATGCTCGACTGGTGACCATGCCCACCACTGCAACCGCAGCTTCCGCTTTCGCCGACGCGACCGCGTCCGACGGCGCGCTGCGCCGCTTCCTCCACGGGCTGCCCGGCGTCGACGCCGTCGGCCTGGAGGCGCGCGCCGCGTCCCTCGGCACCCGCTCGATCAAGACCACGGCCAAGGCCTACGCCATTGACCTGGCCATTTCCATGATCGACCTGACGACGCTCGAAGGCGCGGACACCCCGGGCAAGGTCCGGGCGCTCGCCGCCAAGGCCGTCAATCCCGATCCGACCGACCGTACGACCCCGCCGACCGCCGCGGTCTGCGTCTACCCCGACATGGTGGCCACCGCCAAGGCCGCCCTGAAGGGCTCCGACGTCAAGGTCGCCTCCGTCGCCACCGCCTTCCCGGCCGGCCGCGCCGCGCTGGACGTGAAGCTCGCGGACACCCGCGACGCCGTCGCCGCCGGGGCCGACGAGATCGACATGGTGATCGACCGGGGCGCGTTCCTCGCCGGGAAGTACCTGAAGGTCTACGAGGAGATCCGGGCCGTCAAGGAGGCCTCGGGCGCCGCGCGCCTGAAGGTCATCTTCGAGACCGGCGAGCTCTCCACGTACGACAACATCCGCCGCGCCTCCTGGCTCGGCATGATGGCGGGCGCCGACTTCATCAAGACCTCGACCGGCAAGGTCGCGGTCAACGCCACCCCGGCCAACACGCTCCTGATGCTGGAGGCGGTGCGCGACTTCCGCGCGCAGACCGGCATCCAGATCGGCGTGAAGCCCGCCGGCGGCATCCGCAACACCAAGGAAGCCATCAAGTTCCTGGTCCTGGTCAACGAGACCGTCGGCGAGGACTGGCTGGACAACCACTGGTTCCGCTTCGGTGCCTCCAGCCTGCTCAACGACCTGCTCATGCAGCGTCAGAAGCTGGCGACCGGCCGCTACTCCGGCCCCGATTACGTGACGGTGGACTGATCATCATGGCATCTGTATTCGAGTACGCACCGGCGCCCGAGTCCCGGTCCGTCGTCGACATCGCCCCCTCCTACGGCCTGTTCATCGACGGCGAGTTCGTCGACGCGGCCGACGGCAAGGTCTTCAAGACCGTCTCCCCCTCCTCCGAGGAGGTCCTCTCCGAGGTCGCCCAGGCGGGCGCCGAGGACGTCGACCGCGCAGTGAAGGCGGCCCGCAAGGCCTTCGAGAAGTGGTCCGCGCTCCCCGGCTCCGAGCGCGCCAAGTACCTCTTCCGGATCGCCCGGATCATCCAGGAGCGCAGCCGCGAGCTGGCCGTCCTGGAGACCCTGGACAACGGCAAGCCGATCAAGGAGACCCGCGACGCGGACCTCCCGCTGGTCGCCGCGCACTTCTTCTACTACGCGGGCTGGGCCGACAAGCTCGACCACGCCGGCTACGGCGCGAACCCGCGCCCGCTGGGCGTGGCCGGTCAGGTCATCCCCTGGAACTTCCCCCTCCTGATGCTGGCGTGGAAGATCGCCCCGGCCCTCGCGACCGGTAACACGGTCGTCCTGAAGCCGGCCGAGACGACCCCGCTCTCCGCCCTGTTCTTCGCGGACATCTGCCGCCAGGCGGGCCTGCCCAAGGGCGTCGTCAACATCCTTCCCGGTTACGGGGAGACGGGCGCCGCGCTCGTCGAGCACCCGGACGTCAACAAGGTCGCCTTCACCGGCTCGACCGCCGTCGGCAAGGCCATCGCGCGCTCCATCGCGGGCACGGACAAGAAGGTCACCCTCGAACTGGGCGGCAAGGGCGCGAACATCGTCTTCGACGACGCCCCCATCGACCAGGCCGTCGAGGGCATCGTCAACGGCATCTTCTTCAACCAGGGCCAGGTCTGCTGCGCGGGCTCGCGCCTCCTCGTCCAGGAGTCGGTCCAGGACGAGCTGCTCGACGCCCTGAAGCGCCGCCTGTCCACCCTCCGCCTCGGCGACCCGCTGGACAAGAACACCGACATCGGCGCCATCAACTCCTCGGAGCAGCTGGCCCGCATCACCTCGCTGGTCGAGCGGGGCGAGGCGGAGGGCGCCGAGCGCTGGACGGCTGCCTGCGAGATCCCGTCCGCCGGCTACTGGTTCGCCCCGACGCTCTTCACCGGCGTCACGCAGGCGCACACCATCGCCCGCGACGAGATCTTCGGCCCGGTCCTGTCCGTCCTGTCGTTCCGTACGCCGGACGAGGCGGTCGCCAAGGCCAACAACAGCCAGTACGGCCTGTCGGCGGGCATCTGGACGGAGAAGGGCAGCCGCATCCTCGCGGTCGCGAGCAAGCTCCGCGCGGGTGTCGTCTGGGCCAACACGTTCAACAAGTTCGACCCGACCTCGCCCTTCGGCGGCTACAAGGAGTCGGGCTTCGGCCGCGAGGGTGGCCGTCATGGTCTGGAGGCCTACCTCGATGTCTGAGCAGCAGACGCGCCTGAACATCTTCAAGACCTACAAGCTGTACGTCGGGGGCAAGTTCCCCCGCTCCGAGAGCGGCCGGGTGTACGAGGTGAGCGACTCCAAGGGCAACTGGCTGGCGAACGTGCCTCTCTCCTCCCGCAAGGACGCCCGTGACGCGGTCGTCGCCGCCCGCAAGGCCTTCGGCGGCTGGTCGGGCGCGACGGCGTACAACCGGGGCCAGATCCTCTACCGCATCGCCGAGATGCTGGAGGGCCGCAGGGACCAGTTCGTCCGCGAGGTCGCGGACGCCGAGGGCCTGTCGAAGTCCAAGGCGGCGGCCGTCGTCGACGCGGCGATCGACCGCTGGGTCTGGTACGCGGGCTGGACCGACAAGATCGCCCAGATCGTGGGCGGCGCCAACCCGGTCGCCGGCCCGTACTTCAACCTGTCGACCCCGGAGCCGACCGGCGTCGTCACGGTCGTGGCCCCCCAGGACTCGTCCTTCCTCGGCCTGGTCTCCGTCATCGCCCCGGTCATCGCGACGGGCAACACGGCGGTGGTGATCGCGAGCGAGAAGTCCCCGCTCCCGGCCCTGTCCCTGGGCGAGGTGCTCGCCACCTCGGACCTGCCGGGCGGCGTGGTCAACATCCTCTCGGGCAAGGCCGCCGAGATGGGCCCGCACCTGGCGGCCCACCAGGACGTCAACGCGATCGACCTGACGGGCGCGGACGCCGACCTGGCCCGCGAGCTCGAGATCGCGGCGGCGGACAACCTCAAGCGCGTCCTGCGCCCCCGCGCCGTCGACTTCACGGCCTCCCCGGGCACGGACCGCCTGACGGCCTTCCTGGAGACCAAGACGGTCTGGCACCCCACGGGCTCCCTCGGCGCGAGCGGCTCGTCGTACTAGCACCACGCGAAACGGCCCCCAGGCATCCGCCCGGGGGCCGTTTCCCGTACCCGCTACGCCTTCGGCAGCAGCCCCGTGACCTCGCCGACCAGCGGCAGGTCGTCCAGGCCCCCGCCCTTCGTGACATGGTCGGTCACCAGGTTCGTCCCCACCGGCTTGAAGTCGGCGACCTGGGTGCCGATCCCGTTGTCGAGCGGGTCGACCCCGGTGTTCGCCAGCGGGTCGAGCTGGAGGTTCGTCAGCGGGCCCACGGCGTGGCCGGTGGCCCCGAGGGCCGACGCGGCATCGCTGCCGAGGAGCGAGTCGACCGGCAGCGGCAGCGGGGCCGCCTGGGCGCCCGCGGCCCCCAGACCGAGCACGGCCGCACCGGCCGCCGTCACGGTCAGCCCGGCCTTCAGGAGGGCACCGCGACGGGCGGTCCCGGATTGCTTGTGACGCGCCATGAGAGTCCTTCGACGTTGGGTGATGACGTGGGCACCGAGCGTAGTTGAGGTGTGATGCTCGATACCAACCCCCTTCCTCAGGGGTCCCCTGCCCGGGGGAATGGTTCACACTGGTGTCCCGTGAGTTCTCAACCGATCCCGACGCGTGTCGTCCTGCTCGCGGGCCCCTCAGGCTCCGGCAAGTCGTCCCTCGCCGCCGTCACCGGCCTCCCGGTCCTGCGCCTCGACGACTTCTACAAGGAGGGCGACGACCCGACGCTTCCGCTGGTCGCGGACAGCGCCGACATCGACTGGGACTCCCCCGGCTCCTGGGACGCGGAGGCCGCCGTCGCCGCGATCATGGACCTGTGCCGTACGGGCCGCACGGACGTGCCGGTGTACTCCCTCGCCACCAGCTCGCGCGTGGACCACGACGCCCTCGACATCGGCCGGACCCCGCTCTTCGTCGCGGAGGGCATCTTCGCCGCGGAGATCGTGGAGCGCTGCCAGGAGCTCGGTGTCCTCGCCGACGCCCTGTGCCTGCGCGGCCGCCCCTCGACGACGTTCCGCCGTCGCCTGCTGCGTGACCTCAAGGAAGGCCGCAAGTCGGTCCCGTTCCTGCTCCGCCGCGGCTGGCGTCTGATGCGCACGGAACGCTCCATCGTGGCCCGCCAGACCGAGCTGGGCGCCCACCCCTGCGCCAAGCAGGAGGCCCTGGGCCGGCTGGCCGCCGCGGCGGCGGGCCGTCACCGCACCCCCGTGGCCCGATAGCCCGCACAACGACGCGGGCGGTACAAGCTCCCCCGGCTTGTACCGCCCGCGCCTTTTCCCCCGTACCCCCGTACGTCCCCCGTTGTTCCCCCGTGTTCCCCCCGTGCCTTCAGGCCACCAGCTCGCCGAAGGACTCCTCCTCGTCACGGCCGAAGCTCAGCACCTCGTCCTCGCGCAGCCTGCGCAGCGAACGCCAGATGCTCGACTTCACCGTGCCGACACTGATGTCCAGGATCTCCGCGATCTCCGGATCCGTACGGCCCTCGTAGTAGCGCAGCACCAGCATCGTGCGCTGGAGCTCGGGCAGCCGGGCCAGGGCCTGCCACAGGACCGCGCGCAGCTCCGTGCCGCGCATCGCGTCCGTGTCGCCCGCCGTCTCCGGCAGCTCCTCCGTGGGGTACTCGTTGAGCTTCCGCCGGCGCCAGGCGCTGATGTGCAGGTTCGTCATGGTGCGGCGCAGATAGCCGCCGACCGCCGCCTTGTCGCTGATCCGGTCCCAGGCCCGGTAGGTCGAGAACAGCGCGCTCTGCAGCAGGTCCTCGGCCTCGAACCGGTCACCGGTCAGGTGGTAGGCGGTGGCGTACAGGGAGGCACGACGCTCGGCCACGTAGGCGGTGAACTCCGCCTCGGACGCCGACTGCCGCTCCCCCTTGACCTCCCCGTACGCCGCTCCCCCGTCAGCCACGGCGACCATGTACGGCGCCTTGTGCTGACGCCCGGCGCTGCGAACGCACCCCCGCCCGTTCACACCGCCGGACTTCTCCGTCCCGCCCCGCACGACGACATCGTGGAGACGCGTGACCACTGCGCTCGTGGTGGTGCTGTGCAGTGCGTTCATCTCGCGCCCCCCGTCGGTTGGAGTCTGTTCGGTCCGTGTGCCAAGAACTCTGCCCGGGCACTTTCATCGGGGTGTCCGCCGACTGTCACAGCCGTGTCACAGGGGCGGGTCCCGCCGCACAGTCGAACTCCGACGGCCGCATGGGACAGAATGACGTCCGTGCCTTTCCTGTTGCTGATCGAGGACGACGACGCCATCCGCACGGCCCTCGAACTCTCCCTGTCACGCCAGGGCCACCGAGTGGCCACCGCGGCGACGGGAGAGGACGGCCTGAAACTGCTCAAGGAGCAGCGTCCGGACCTGGTCGTACTGGACGTCATGCTGCCCGGCATCGACGGCTTCGAGGTGTGCCGGCGCATCCGGCGCACCGACCAGCTGCCGATCATCCTGCTCACCGCGCGCAGTGACGACATCGACGTCGTCGTCGGCCTGGAGTCCGGCGCCGACGACTACGTGGTCAAGCCGGTCCAGGGTCGGGTGCTCGACGCCCGGATCCGGGCCGTACTGCGGCGCGGCGAACGGGAGTCGACCGACTCGGCGACCTTCGGTTCGCTGGTCATCGACCGTTCGGCGATGACGGTGACGAAGAACGGGGAGGACCTGCAGCTCACGCCGACCGAGCTGCGGCTGCTCCTGGAGCTGAGCCGGCGGCCCGGACAGGCCCTGTCGCGCCAGCAGTTGCTGCGCCTGGTGTGGGAGCACGACTACCTGGGCGACTCGCGGCTCGTGGACGCCTGTGTCCAGCGGCTGCGCGCCAAGGTGGAGGACGTGCCGTCCTCGCCGACCCTGATCCGTACCGTCCGGGGTGTGGGCTACCGGCTGGACGTCCCTGCGTGAGAAGAGCGATATTCGCCGGGCTGCGCTTCACGAGTCTCCGGCTGCGTCTCGTCGTCGTCTTCGCGCTGGTCGCGCTCACGGCCGCGGTGTCCGCGTCGGGGATCGCGTACTGGCTGAACCGCGAGGCGGTGCTGACGCGGACGCAGGACGGGGCACTGAACGACTTCCGGCAGGAGATGCAGAACCGGGCGGCGACGCTGCCGCTGCGGCCCACCGAGGACGATCTGCGGCGCACCGCCGACCAGATGGCGAGCGGCAGCGCCGGGTACAGCGTGCTGCTGCTCGGTGAGCGGGAGGCCGGCAAGCCGATCATCGGGGCCTCGAACCCGGACACGTTCACGCTGGCCGACGTGCCGGAGTCGCTGCGGACCGCGGTGGACACGGCGCGGCCCGCGACGGACGGCGAGACCAGCCCGTACCACCTGTTCTGGCAGCGGACGCAGCGCGGGAAGACGCCGTACCTGGTCGGTGGTACGCGGATCACCGGCGGCGGACCCACCGGCTACATGTTCAAGTCCCTGGAGGCCGAGCGGGCCGATCTGAACTCGCTCGCCTGGTCGCTCGGGATCGCCACCGCGCTCGCGCTCGTCGGCTCCGCGCTGCTCGCGCAGGCGGCGGCCACGACCGTGCTGCGGCCGGTGCACCGGCTCGGCGAGGCGGCGCGGAAGCTGGGCGAGGGCGAGCTGGACACCCGGCTGCGGGTCTCCGGCACCGACGAACTGGCCGATCTGTCACGGACGTTCAACAGCGCGGCCGAGTCCCTGCAGAAGAAGGTCGCGGACATGAGCGCGCGGGAGGAGTCCAGCCGGCGGTTCGTCGCGGACATGTCCCACGAGCTGCGGACCCCGCTGACGGCGCTGACGGCCGTCACGGAGGTCCTGGAGGACGAGCAGGACGACCTCGACCCGATGATCGCGCCGGCCGTGGCGCTCGTGGTGAGCGAGACGCGGCGGCTGAACGACCTGGTGGAGAACCTGATGGAGGTGACCCGCTTCGACGCGGGCACCGCCCGGCTCGTCCTCGACGACGTCGACGTCGCCGACCAGGTCACCGCCTGCATCGACGCCCGGGCCTGGCTGGACGCCGTGGACCTGGACGCCGAGCGGGGGATCGTGGCGCGGCTCGACCCGCGCCGGCTCGACGTGATCCTGGCGAACCTGATCGGCAACGCGCTCAAGCACGGCGGTTCGCCGGTGCGGGTGTCGGTGCGCACCGAGGACGGCGAGCTGGTCATCGCGGTGCGGGACCACGGTCCCGGCATCCCGGAGGAGGTCCTGCCGCACGTCTTCGACCGCTTCTACAAGGCGAGCGCGTCCCGGCCGCGGTCGGAGGGCAGCGGTCTCGGTCTGTCGATCGCCATGGAGAACGCGCTGATCCACGGCGGTTCGATCACCGCCGCGAACTCGCCGGACGGCGACGGCGCGGTGTTCGTCCTGCGGCTCCCGCAGGACGAGGAGCAGGACGAACAGGACGGGGTGGAGGAGCGTTGAGCCGCCGCAGAGCAGTCCGTACGGGCATGGTGGCGGCGGTGGTGGTCGTGGCCGCGCTCGCCTCCGGGTGCGGGATCAGGACGACGTCGGTGCCGGTGGACGCGGGGCCCGGTCCCTCACGGGTGCCGTGCAGCGTGACGGGCGACGAGGTCGCCGCGCAGTCGACGGGCGTCCCGGTCCGGGTCTACCTGATGTGCGGCTCGCAGCTGGAGGCGGTGGACCGGCGCTCGCCGCTGCCGCAGGAGAAGGCGAGCGGCAACCCGGTGACGACGGCGTCGGCGCTGCTCGCGCAGTTGCTGAGCGAGCCCTCGGACAGCGAGCGGGAGGCCGGGTTCTCCACGGCCGTCAAGGGTCCGCTCGTCGTCACCGGCGGCCGACCGGGCGACCCGGTGGACACGCTGCGGCTCAGCCGGCAGCCGGAGGACCTGACGCCGACGGCGCTCGCGCAGATCGTCTGCACATTCGCGCACAGCTCGGCGGGCGCGGGCGAGGAGAGCGTGGTCCTGGGCGGGCCGGGCCGCTATGCCCCGCGCCGGTACGCCTGCACGACCGAGCTGCGCGAGCGCCCGGAGTCGGCGGCGCCGACACTGGGCCTGCCGACGCCGTCGGCGTCCTGAGACCGTCGGGGGTCTCCTGAGACCGTCGGCGCCCTGAGACCGTTCTGGGAGGTCCTCGTCGCTGCGGAACCGATTCCGGGACGGGGCGCGTCTTGGGGGGCGTGCAGCGTCAAGGTTCGGGCGGCAGCGCCGCCGTGGTCGTACGCGTGGTGGGTTTCGCTCTCCTCCTCGCGCATCTGCTGCTCGTCGCCTGGGTGGCACTCAGCCCACGCGACGTGGCCTGGGTGACCGCGCCGAACCTGACCCCACTCGCGGGGATCCGCGCGGATCTCGCGCTCGGCCCGGCCGAGGCGGCCCGGCGGATCGGCGAGGGCCTGCTGCTCCTGGCCCCGCTCGGGGTGCTGCTGCCGATGGCCGACGGACGGCTGCGGGTCTCGCCCTGGGCGTCCCTGGCCCGTACGGTCGCGGCCGGAGCCCTGGTGTCGCTGGCCGTGGAGCTGTTGCAGACCGCCGTGCCCGGGCAGGTCGTGGACATCGACTCGCTGCTCCTGAACACCGCCGGAGTGGCCCTCGCGCATCTGCTGGTGGTGCCCGCCGGGCGGGCGCGGCTGCGCCGGGGGCGATACGGGGACGGGGAGAGGACGAGCGGGTCCTCCCCGCGTCGCAGGCCGGGCCGGGGTTCGGCCCTCCTGCGGGACGAGGGTTCTCAGGGGCCTACCCCGACGATTCCCAGGGTCGGGATCGCCCCGTAGACCGACGCTTTGTCCCGCCTTGCCGGGCGAGGATGGAGTCATCGGAAGCCCGACGGAGCGGCTTCCCGAAGACCCTCCCGAAGGAGCCCACCATGGCCGCACTTGCCCGCCCCCGTGACGGACGCATGATCGGCGGAGTGTGCGCAGCGCTGGCACGGCGCTTCGGCACCTCGGCCACCACCATGCGGGTCATCTTCCTCGTCTCGTGCCTGCTGCCGGGGCCGCAGTTCCTGCTGTACCTGGCGCTCTGGCTGCTGCTCCCGGCGGAGAAGTCGGCGAGCACCGCCTGGTAGCGGGCGCGAGGACGTACGTACGCCGATGGGGCGCTCACCCGGACCGGGTGGGCGCCCCATCGGCGTGGGTACGGCGTGATCAGCCGATCGGCAGGCCACCGAGCGGCAGGGCGCCGACCGGGAGGCCGCCGAGCAGGCCGCCGACCGGGGTGTTGCCGAGCGCGTTGGTGGCGCCGTCGAGGGGGGCGTGCTCAAGCGCCTGGCCGGCGGCGGCCGGGACGGCCTTGGCGCCCTGGTCGACGGCGGCCTGGCCGCCCAGGAGGGACTCGGTGGCGCCCTCGGGGAGCTCGGTGAGACCGTCGCCCAGCGGCACGGTCGAGGTGACCAGGCCGAGCGCGTCGGGCGCGGCGGGCAGCGCCGGGGCGGCGGTGGCCGTGCCGGCGGCGGCAGCGGCGAAAGCGGCACCGAGGGCGGCGACACCGAGCGTCTTGGCGGCAGACTGCTTCATCAGAGAATCATCCTTGAGGATTTCGGGGAGGAAATTCGGGGAATGCAGAGCGGCTTTGCAACTTAGCCAGCGAATGACGCTCCCGCAAACACCGAAAGGCGGCCGGTCAGATGTTCCCCGGCCGCCCCGACGCCCCTCCCGAAGCCTGCGCTCAGTCCGCCCTTCCGGCAGACTCGCTGGTCGTGACGGTCTGCTGGAACAGCCATTCGGACTTCAGCTCGGCATACCCGGGCTTGATGACGTCATTGATCATGGCGAGACGTTCATCGAAAGGAATGAACGCTGATTTCATCGCATTGACCGTGAACCACGCCATGTCGTCGAGCGTGTAGTCGAATGCCTCGATCAGCAGCTCGAATTCCCGGCTCATGCTCGTACCGCTCATCAAGCGGTTGTCGGTATTGACGGTGGCCCGGAAGTGCAGCTTGCGGAGCAGGCCGATCGGGTGCTCGACGATGGAGTCCGCCGCGCCGGTCTGCAGGTTGGAGGTCGGGCACATCTCCAGCGGGACGCGCTTGTCCCGCACGTACGCGGCGAGGCGGCCGAGCTTCACCGAGCCGTCGTCGGCGACCTCGATGTCGTCGATGATGCGGACGCCGTGGCCGAGACGGTCGGCGCCGCACCACTGGAGGGCCTGCCAGATCGACGGCAGGCCGAAGGCCTCGCCCGCGTGGATCGTGAAGTGGTTGTTCTCGCGCTTGAGGTACTCGAAGGCGTCGAGGTGGCGGGTGGGCGGGTAGCCGGCCTCGGCGCCCGCGATGTCGAAGCCGACGACGCCGGAGTCGCGGTAGCGGTTGGCGAGTTCGGCGATCTCCAGGGCGCGCGCCGCGTGCCGCATGGCGGTCAGCAGGGCGCCCACGCGGATGCGGTGGCCATTGGCGCGCGCCAGCCGCTCGCCCTCGCGGAAGCCCTCGTTGACGGCCTCGACGACCTCCTCCAGGGTGAGCCCGGCCTCCAGGTGCTGCTCGGGGGCGTAGCGCACCTCGGCGTAGACGACACCGTCCTCGGCGAGGTCGACCGCGCACTCGGCGGCGACGCGGACGAGGGCCTCGCGGGTCTGCATGACGGCGCAGGTGTGCGCGAAGGTCTCCAGATACCGCTCGAGGGAGCCCGAGTCGGCGGCCTCGCGGAACCAGATGCCGAGCTTGTCGGGCTCGGTCTCGGGGAGGTGGTCGTAGCCCTGCGCGAGGGCGAGTTCGATGATCGTGCCGGGGCGCAGTCCGCCGTCGAGGTGGTCGTGGAGGAGCACCTTCGGCGCGCGGCGGATCTGGTCCGCGGTCGGAACGCTGTGGGTCTGGCTCGTCATTGCCGCACTCTAGCCCCTACGCGCGTAGAGCGCCCCTCCTCAACTCGCTTGTCGATACGTAACAGTGACCGCGCGTACGGATGGCGTACACCTCGCCTTCTGAGACTGTTCTGCCATGGCGCACTCCGCACTCGTAGGGACCGCAGGAGGCCGGACACCCCGGCTCGGACGGCCCGTCGGCGCATCGCACCCCGGTACGGCGGTGGGCGGTGTGGTCCTGCTCCTCCCGGACGGGGAGGTCGCGTCCGGGCGGCGCGCCTCGGTCCGGGCGCACGCGGCGCTGCTGCCGCTGGGCCGACAGCTCGTCAGGGCGGGCCGCGGGGAAGGCCTGGTGGCGCACGTGGTGCGGTACCGGGGGCGCGGCTGGAACGGTACGGACGCGGCGCTGGCCTCGGACGCGGAGTGGGCGGTGGCGGAGGCGGTACGGCGCTACGGCGACGTCCCGGTCTGTCTGGCCGGCCACGGGATGGGCGCGCGGGCGGCGTTGCGGGCGGCGGGACACGCGGCGGTCGACGCGGTGCTCGGGCTCGCGCCGTGGCTGCCGGAGGACGACGTCGCGGCGGAGCCGGAGCCGGTACGGCAGTTGGTGGGGCGTCAGGTCCTGCTGGTGCACGGCACCAACGACGCGCGGACGGATCCTGAGCTGTCGTACCGGCTCGCGGTGCGGGCGAAGAAGGCCAACCGGGACACGTGCCGCTTCGAGGTCCACTCGGACGGGCACGCGCTGCGGCAGTACGACGAGGAGGTGCGCGCGCTGGCGACGGACTTCGTCCTCGGCGCGCTGTTCGCCCGCCCGTTCGCCCGCCCCCTCGCAGACGCGCTGGCGGCTCCGCCGCCGCTGGGTCTGCGGATGCCGCTGGCGGCGGGCTTCGGGCGGGTGGGCCGGCGCTAGCCGCGGGCCCGGGGCGCGGATTCCTCCCCCACTCCACCCCTTCCCGAAACTCTGACGAGACCGGGGGGCTCCGTCCCCGACCCCCCCGGGCGCGGCAGCTTCGCGCCGCGGGGCCGTTCGCGGTGGTGGGTCAGTCCGGGAGGAGGTGGCCTCGTTTGCTCAGGAGGAACTTCTTGAAGGCGGCCACCGGTGGGGTGTCCGGGTGGCCGTCCAGCCAGGCGACGCCGATCTCGCGGATCGCCCGGGGCGCCGTGACCGTGAGTTCGACGACGCCGGGGCGCGGGACCGCCGGGGGTGGCAGGAGGGCCACGCCGAGGCCCGCCGCGACCAGGCCGCGCAGCGTCTCCGCCTCCTCGCCCTCGAAGGCGACCCGGGGCGTGAAGCCCGCCTCGGCGCACAGGTCGTCCGTGATGCGGCGCAGCCCGTAGCCGGGCTCCAGGGTCACGAAGGTCTCGTCCGCCGCCTCCGCGAGGCGGACCCGCTTGCGGGAGGCGAGCCGGTGGTCGTCCGGGACGACCAGGCGCAGCCGCTGCTCGTCCAGGCGGCGGGCCACCAGGTCCGGGGCGTCCGGGACGGGGGACGTCAGGCACAGGTCAAGTTCGCCGGACCGGAGGCGTTCGATCATCGCCTCGCCGTAGTTCTGGACGAGCGTGAAACGGACCCTCGGGTGGTCCACGCGGAAGGCGCGCAGCAACGCCGGGACCGTCTCCGAGCCCATCGTGTGCAGGAAGCCGAACGCCACCCGGCCCGCCGCCGGGTCGGCGTCCGCCCGTACGGAGTCGGCCGCCCGCTCGACCTCGGCGAGCGCCCGCTCGGCCGAGCCGAGGAACGTCCGGCCCGCCGGGGTCAGCGAGACCGTGCGGCCCTTGCGGGCGAAGAGGGACACCCCCAGGTCCTGTTCCAGCCGGACCATCGCCCGCGAGAGGGTCGACTGGGGGACGCCCATCTCCGCCGCCGCGCGGGTCACGTGCTCGTGCCGGGCCACCGCCGCGAAGTACGCGAGCCGCGGCGCGAGCAGCAGCCCCATGTCTTCTTCGTAACTACTCGGTGACAGCCGAGCCTGTGACCTGTACTCATGCACCATAGGAACGATTACAGCAGTTCCATGCATTGGACGCATAAAAACAATCGTCCTACGTTCTAGGTATGCCTTCCGCCAGTACCGAGGCGGCCGCCACCAGCACGGCCGCCCTCGACACCCGTCTCGCCCCCGGAGCCTCCGGCTACCGCCGGATGAGCTTCGCGCTCTTCGCCGCGGGCCTCGCCGCCTTCGCGCTCCTCTACTCCACCCAGGCCCTCCTCCCCGCGATCTCCGCCGAGTTCGGCGCGAGCGCCTCCGCCGCCTCGTGGACGGTCTCCGCCGCGACCGGCGCCCTCGCCCTCCTCGTGCTCCCGATGAGCGCGCTGTCCGAGCGCTTCGGGCGCCGACGGATGATGACCGTCTCGCTCTCCGTCGCGGTCGCCGTCGGACTGCTCGTCCCCTTCGCCCCGAACCTGGATTGGCTGGTCGCCCTGCGCGCCGTCCAGGGCGCGGCCCTCGCGGGCCTGCCGGCCTCCGCGATGGCCTTCCTGGCCGAGGAGGTGCGGCCGAAGGCGCTGATCGCGGCGATCGGCCTGTTCGTCGCGGGCAACTCGATCGGCGGCATGAGCGGCCGTATCGTCACCGGCTGGGTGGCCCAGATGTGGGGCTGGCGCGCGGGGCTCCTCGCGGTCGGTCTGATGGCCGTGGTCTGCGTCGTCGCCTTCCGGGTCCTCATCCCCAAGGCCCGGCACTTCACGCCGGGTTCGCTCAACCCGAAGCTGCTCGCCGCGGCGGTCCGCACCCACCTCTCCGACCCGCTCCTCGTCCGGCTGTACGCGATCGGCGCGCTGTTCATGACGGTGTTCGGCGCGGTCTACACCGTGATCGGCTACCGGCTCGTCGAGGCGCCGTTCTCGCTCCCCCAGGGCGTGATCGGCTCGATCTTCCTCGTGTACCTCGTCGGTACGGTCTCCTCGGCCGCGGCCGGGAAGCTGGTCGGACGTCTCGGCCGGCGCGGGGCGCTCTACCTGGCGGTCGGCACGACCGCCGCCGGGCTGCTCCTCTCGCTCGCCGACAGCCTCACCGCCGTCCTGGCGGGCCTGGTCCTGATCACGGCCGGCTTCTTCGCCGGGCACGCGGTCGCCTCCTCCTCGGTGAGCCGGACCGCGAAGACCGGCCGGGCGCAGGCCTCGGCGCTCTACCAGTCCGCGTACTACGTCGGCAGCAGCGTCGGCGGCACGCTCGGCGCGATCGCCTTCCACGCCGGCGGCTGGGCGGGCACGGTGCTCCTGGGCCTGGTCGCGGTCCTCGGCGTCGTCTCGATCACCCTCTACGGCACGCACAGCGCCCGGGTCGAGGCCCGGACGCAGGAGGCACGGGCGCGCCGGCCGCGGCTCCGTACGGCGCACTGAGACACGTCCCGGAAGGCGCCCGGAAGACGGCCCGAAACCGGTGCCCCGTCCGTACAACCGGAACGCTCCCCCGCTCGTCCTAAGTCTTAGGACCCTAGGGGGAGTTGGTGATCATGAACGGAATACGGAAGCGCGCCGGGATCGTCCTCGGCATCACCTCGATGGTGGTGCCGCTGACGGTGGCCCTCGGCGCGGGGACGGCCCAGGCCGCGTCGTGCAACGTGACGACCGGGCCGTACCAGAAGCAGGTGGAGAAGTTCCTGGGCAGGACGGTGGACGGGAAGCAGTCGCTCGCCGACTGCAAGGCGATCCAGTCGTTCCAGCGCACCCACGGCATCACGCCGACCATGGGGTACGCCGGTCCGCTGACGTGGCGGACGATGGACACGATGATCCAGCAGAAGGCCGCCGGGAAGAACCCGAACAAGGCCGGCAAGTGTCCGACCAACAAGGGCCGGATCGCCTGCGTCGACCTGACGCGGCAGCTGACCTGGATCCAGGACGGCGCGAAGCTCAAGTACGGCCCGGTTGCGGTGCGTACGGGCAAGGACGGCACCGAGACCCGTACCGGCGCCAAGAAGATCTACTGGCGCAGCATCAACCACTGGTCGACGATCTACCACGTCTCCATGCCGTACTCGCAGTTCTTCGACGGCGGCCAGGCCTTCCACTCGACGACCAAGTCCATGTGGAACCCGCCGGGCTCGGGCGGCTGCGTCAACATGCGCCCGGCCGACGCGAAGGCGTACTGGAACCTGCTCAAGAACGGCGACGACGTGTTCGTCTACGGGCGGAAGCCGGGAACCTGACCCCTGTTGTCAGTGGGCTGCGGTAGCTTCCCCTCATCGGCACAGCACCGGTGCCGATGAGGGGCGACTGGGGTGGACCTGCGATGAGCGATCTGGTGACAACGGCCGAGGACCGGCACTCCGAGCTGGAGAAGTACCGCACGGAGCTGACCGGTTACTGCTACCGCATGCTCGGCTCGTCGTTCGAGGCCGAGGACGCCGTGCAGGACACGATGGTCCGCGCCTGGCGGTCGCTCGACTCCTTCGAGGGCCGCTCCAGCCTGCGTTCCTGGCTCTACCGCATCGCGACGAACGTGTGCCTGGACTCGCTGAACGCGGGGAACAAGCGGGCCAGGCCGATGGACCTGACGGCCGCGACGCCGGTCGCCCAGGCCCAGTTGAACGCCCGGCCGGAGGTCACCTGGCTGGAGCCGGTCCCGGACGGGCGGGTGCTGCCGTCGGTGGCCGACCCGGCGGAGACGGCCGTGTCCCGCGAGACCGTGCGGCTCGCGTTCGTCGCGGCCCTGCAGCACCTGCCGCCGAAGCAGCGGGCGGTGCTGATCCTGCGCGAGGTGCTCGCCTGGAAGGCGAGCGAGGTCGCCGAGCTGCTCGACACCACGGTCGCCTCGGTCA
Organism: Streptomyces sp. NPDC014870; assembly: GCF_043081505.1. Classification (NCBI taxonomy): domain Bacteria; kingdom Bacillati; phylum Actinomycetota; class Actinomycetes; order Kitasatosporales; family Streptomycetaceae; genus Streptomyces; species Streptomyces sp. NPDC014870. The sequence continues at coordinate 283,052 of NZ_JBIBWQ010000013.1, read as the reverse complement.
ACAGCGCGCTCCAGCGGGCGCGCGCGACGATCGCGGAGAACGAACCGGCGGCCTCGGACGCGGCGGACCCGCTGGACGAGGAGCAGAAGCAGCTCCTGGAGCGCTATGTCGCGGCCTTCGAGGGCTACGACATGAAGGCGCTGACCGCGCTCCTGCACGAGGACGCGACGATGTCCATGCCGCCGTACGACCTGTGGCTGCGCGGCCACGACGACATCGTGGGCTGGATGCTCGGTGTCGGCGACGTCTGCCGGGGCTCGAAGCTGGTCCCGACCGTGGCGAACGGCTCCCCTGCGTTCGCGCACTACCACCCGGACCCCGAGGGCGGATACAGCCCGTGGGCGCTGATCGTCCTGGAGCTGCGGGACGGCAAGGTCGGCGGGATGGACTTCTTCCTGGACACCAAGCGCTGGTTCCCGCTCTTCGACCTGCCGGAGCGTCTGGAGGCGTAGCCGGCGGGCTCATACAAGGCCGGCGAGCCCGACGAGATCGAGCAGCCGCCGCAGCTCGCCGCCCGCGCCCTCGAACCGCAACTGGTGCCCGCGCCGCCGGGCGGCGAGCCGCAGCCGGGCGAGGGCGTCCACGGCCGCGAGATCGGCGTGCGCCAGCCCGCCGACATCACAGACCACGTCGGTGGGCGCCGCCTCTCCGAGCAGCGCGCAGAGCCGCGCCACCTCCTCGGGGGTGGCGCGGGCGGCGAGGGTCAGTACGAGCGGTCCAGTGGTGTCCACACCAGGGAGACCCGCGCCGCGCCCGGAACTCATCGGCGGGGCTCGGCGGCCGCTTCGGCATCTCGGCATCAAGGTCGTCCGTTGAACGACGAACGGGACCGGTGGAGATCCACCGGCCCCGTTCACGGGGAGGGCCGCCGTCAGGCGATGCGGTCCAGGACGATCGGGTTCGGGGTGAACGCCGTGCCCTCGGGGGCGATGTCCCAGGAGCCGGTCAGGGACTCCAGGGCGTAGTCGAACTTCTCCGGGGTGTCCGTGTGGAGGGTGAGGAGCGGCTGGCCCGCCGTGACCGGGTCGCCCGGCTTGGCGTGCAGCTCGACGCCCGCGCCCGCCTGGACCGGGTCCTCCTTGCGGGCGCGGCCCGCGCCGAGGCGCCAGGCGGCGATGCCGATGTCGTACGCGTCGAGGCGGGTCAGGACGCCCGAGGAGGCCGCCGTCACGACGTGCTGCTCGCGGGCGACGGGGAGGGTGGCGTCCGGGTCGCCGCCCTGGGCCGCGATCATCCGGCGCCAGACGTCCATCGCCGAGCCGTCCGCGAGGGCCTTCGCCGGGTCCGCGTCCTTGATACCGGCCGCGTCGAGCATCTCGCGCGCGAGCGCGATCGTCAGCTCGACCACGTCCGCCGGGCCGCCGCCCGCGAGGACCTCGACGGACTCGCGGACCTCCAGGGCGTTGCCGGCCGTGAGGCCCAGCGGGGTGGACATGTCGGTGAGCAGCGCGACCGTCTTCACACCGCTGTCGGTGCCGAGGCCCACCATCGTCGAGGCCAGCTCGCGGGCGTCCGCCAGGTTCTTCATGAAGGCGCCCGAGCCGACCTTCACGTCCAGGACCAGGGAGCCCGTGCCCTCGGCGATCTTCTTCGACATGATCGAGCTGGCGATCAGCGGGATCGCCTCGACCGTGCCCGTGACGTCACGCAGCGCGTAGAGCTTCTTGTCGGCCGGTGCCAGGCCGTCGCCGGCCGCACAGATCACCGCACCGGTGGTGTCCAGGACGTTCAGCATCTCCGCGTTGGACAGCAGCGCGCGCCAGCCCGGGATCGACTCCAGCTTGTCCAGCGTGCCGCCGGTGTGGCCGAGGCCCCGGCCCGACAGCTGCGGGACGGCGGCGCCGCAGGCGGCGACCAGCGGGGCGAGCGGCAGGGTGATCTTGTCGCCGACACCGCCGGTGGAGTGCTTGTCGGAGGTGGGGCGGGAGAGCGAGGAGAAGTCCATGCGCTCGCCGCTCGCGATCATCGCGGCGGTCCAGCGGGCGATCTCCGCGCGGTTCATCCCGTTGAGCAGGATGGCCATGGCCAGGGCGGACATCTGCTCGTCGGCGACCACACCGCGGGTGTAGGCGTCGATGACCCAGTCGATCTGCTCCGGGCTCAGCTCGCCCTTGTCCCGCTTGGTGCGGATGACGGAGATGACGTCCATGGTGGTGCCTCTTTCTACGCGCATAGAGGGGTGAGAGGAGAGAGCGGCCCTCCCCATGGTGCCGGAAGGGCCGCTCTCCTCGGTGTTACTTCCTGAGGTGACCGGGGCCGAAGGCCTGCGGAAGCATGTCCGCCAGCGTGAGGATTCCGTCCGGGGTCTCCAGGACGAGTTCCGGGCCGCCGAACTCGAACAGCAGCTGCCTGCACCGTCCGCACGGCACCAGGGGCGCGCCCTCGCCGTCCACGCAGACGAAGTGGGTCAGCCGGCCGCCGCCGGTGGCCTGGAGCTGCGAGACAAGCCCGCACTCCGCGCACAGCCCGAGGCCGTACGAGGCGTTCTCCACGTTGCAGCCGGAGACCGTGCGCCCGTCGTCCACCCGGGCGGCCGCGCCGACCGGGTAGCCCGAGTACGGGGCGTAGGCGCGGGACATGGCGTCCCTGGCCTCCACCCGCAGGGCCTCCCAGTCGGCTTCGCCGAGGGGCGAGGTCACTTGCCCTCGCCCTTGCGGTAGCGCATGCCGTCCGCCTTGGGCATCCGCAGACGCTGTGCGGAGAGCGACAGCACCAGCAGGGTCACCACGTACGGCGTGGCGCTGACGAACTCGACCGGGACGGTGTCGGTACCGAGGTACCAGATGAAGACACCGACGCCGATGACGATGGCGATCGAGGAGGTGATCCAGCGCTTCTTGTACGCCTTCCAGGCCGCGATCGCGACGAGGACCGCGAAGAGCAGCAGGAGCAGCGCGTGCACGGACTCGCCGCCGCTGCGCAGCTGGAGCGCGTCGGCGAAGCCGAACAGGCCCGCGCCCATCGCCAGGCCGCCCGGCCGCCAGTTGCCGAAGATCATCGCCGCGAGGCCGATGTAGCCGCGGCCACCGGTCTGGCCCTCGTTGTAGATGTGCGAGGTGACCAGCGACAGGAAGGCGCCGCCGAGACCGGCCATGCCGCCGGAGACGATCACGGCGATGTACTTGTACTTGTAGACGTTGACGCCGAGGGACTCGGCAGCGATCGGGTTCTCGCCGCAGGAGCGCAGGCGCAGACCGAACGAGGTCTTCCACAGCACGAAGAACGTACCGATCACCAGCAGGACGGCGATGATCGTGACCACCGAGACGTTGGTGACCAGGCCGCCGAGGATGCCGGCGATGTCCGAGATCAGGAACCAGTGGTGCTTCTCGATGTCGGCCAGCCAGTCGGACAGCCCCGGGATCGTGACCGAGGTGATCTCCTCGGCCGGCGGGGACTGCTTGGGGCTGCCGCCCTTCGCGGCCGCCTCGCCGGAGTTGAACCACAGCTTGGCGAAGTAGGTGGTGAAGCCCACCGCCAGGATGTTGATCGCGATACCGGAGATGATGTGGTCGACGCCGAAGGTGACCGTGGCGACCGCGTGCACCAGGCCGCCGACCATGCCGCCCAGGATGCCGGCGAGGATGCCGAGCCACGGGCTGGTCTGCCAGCCGGCCCAGGCACCGAAGAAGGTGCCGAGGATCATCATGCCTTCGAGGCCGATGTTGACCACGCCCGCGCGCTCGGCCCACAGACCGCCGAGACCGGCGAGGCCGATCGGCACGGCGAGCGAGAGCGCGGCGCCGATCTGGCCGGCCGAGGTGAGGTCCTGCGCGCCGGTGATGGCCCGGACGGCCGAGAGGGCGATGAGCCCGCCCGCGACGATCAGCAGGATCCAGGGCAGGGAGAGGCGGGTGCGGCCGCCCTTGCCACCGGCCGCCTTGGGCGCGGCGGGCGGCGGGGTGGAAGTCGCCGTGGCGCTCACGCCGACACCTCCGTCGAGTTGTTGGAACGGGCCTGGGCCGCGAGCTTCTCGCCGACCTGGCGCTGCTGGCGCTTGAGGCCGTAGCGGCGGACGAGTTCGTAGGCGATGACGACGCAGAGGACGATGACGCCCTGCATGACGCCGACGATCTCCCGGTCGTAGTCCTCGAACTCCAGCTGCTGGCCGCCGCGCTCCAGGAAGCCCCAGAGGATCGCGGCGAGCGCGATGCCGATCGGGTGGTTGCGGCCGAGCAGGGCGATGGCGATACCGGTGAAGCCGATGCCGACGGGGAAGTCGCCACCGAACTCGTAGCTGTCGTTGAGCAGCGTCGGCATACCGATCAGACCGGCCATGGCGCCGGAGATCAGCATGGAGGTGACGACCATCTTCTTGACGTTGACGCCGCTGGCCGCGGCCGCCGTGTCGGACTGGCCGACGGTGCGCAGGTCGAAGCCGAAGCGGGTGCGGGAGAGCGTGAACCAGTACGCGATGCCCGCGATGACCGCGACGACGACGAAGCCGTAGATCGGGGTCGGCGTGGTCGGGAAGTCGAAGAAGCGCGAGGACTCCGGCAGCGGGGTCGTCGCGACCTTCGTACCGGCGGCGTCCAGGTGGCCGAGCCGGCCGGGCTGGAGCAGGTAGCCGATGATCGCGGTCGCGATGAAGTTCAGCATGATCGTGGAGACGACCTCGCTGACACCCCGGGTGGTCTTCAGGACACCGGCGATGCCCGCCCACATGGCGCCGACGATCATCGCGGTGATGATGATCAGCGGGATCTGCACGATGCCCGGCAGGGTCAGCGCGCCGCCGACGGCGGCGGCGAAGAACGCCGCGAGACGGTACTGGCCGTCGACACCGATGTTGAACAGGTTCATGCGGAAGCCGATGGCCACCGCGATGCCCGCCAGGTAGTACGTCGTCGCCTTGTTGATGATGTAGACCTGGCTGTCCGACTTGATGCCGTAGTCGAACATGATCCCGAAGGCGCTGAACGGCTCCTTGCCGGTCGCCGCGAGCACCAGGGCGGTGATCAGGAAGGCGGCGACGATCGCGAGCAGCGGCGCCGCGATGCCCAGGAGCAACCGCTCCTTGTCGAACTTCTTCATCGGGCCTCGTCCTCCGGGCCGTCGGTGCCCTCAGGGCTCTCATCGTGCTCAAGGTGACCGGCGGCGGCGCCGGTCATGGCCGAGCCCAGCTCCTCCGGGGTGATGGTCGCCGGGTCGGCGTCCGCCACCAGACGCCCGCGGTACATCACGCGCAGGGTGTCGGAGAGGCCGATCAGCTCGTCCAGGTCGGCGGAGATCAGCAGGACCGCGAGGCCCTCCCGGCGCGCCGCCCGGATCTGGTCCCAGATCTGCGCCTGCGCGCCGACGTCCACGCCACGGGTGGGGTGGGCGGCGATCAGCAGCTTGGGGTTGTGGCTCATCTCGCGGCCGACGATCAGCTTCTGCTGGTTGCCGCCGGAGAGGGAGGCCGCGGTGACCTCGATGCCGGGGGTACGGACGTCGTACTCGCGGACGATCCGCTCGGTGTCCTTGCGGGCGGCCTTGAGGTCGAGGACGGCGCCCTTGGAGTTGGGCTTCTCGGTGACATGGCCGAGGATCCGGTTCTCCCAGAGGGGGGCCTCCAGGAGCAGACCGTGCCGGTGGCGGTCCTCGGGGATGCAGCCGATGCCGTCCTCGCGCCGCTTGCGTGTCGGGGCGGACGAGATGTCGGCGCCGTCGAGGGTCACGACACCCCGGTCGGCGTTGCGCATGCCCATGATCGTGTCGACGAGCTCGGACTGGCCGTTGCCCTCGACGCCGGCGATGCCGAGCACCTCACCCTTGTGGATGGTGAAGGTGATGCCGCCGAGGACCGCGCGGACCACGCCGTCGGGGTCGACGGCGCTGAGCGACAGGTCCTGGACCGTCAGCATCGGCACGTCCGTGACCGTGGACTCGCGGGTCTCCGGCGAGGGCAGCTCCGCGCCGACCATCAGCTCGGCGAGCTGCTTGGTCGTGGTGTGCTGCGGGTCGGCGGTGCCGACCGTGGTGCCGCGCCGGATGACGGTGATCTCGTCGGCGACCGACAGGACCTCGCCCAGCTTGTGCGAGATGAAGATGACCGTCAGGCCCTCCGCCTTGAGCTCGCGCAGGTTGTCGAAGAGCGCGTCGACCTCCTGCGGGACGAGTACGGCGGTCGGCTCGTCGAGGATCAGGGTGCGGGCGCCGCGGTAGAGGACCTTGAGGATCTCCACGCGCTGGCGGTCGGCCACACCGAGGTCCTCGACGAGCACGTCGGGACGGACGCCGAGGCCGTACGCGCCGGAGATCTCCTTGATCTTGGCGCGGGCCTTGTCGCCGATGCCGTAGAGCTTCTCGGAGCCGAGGACCACGTTCTCGAGGACCGTGAGGTTGTCCGCGAGCATGAAGTGCTGGTGCACCATGCCGACGCCGCGGGCGATGGCGTCACCGGGGCTGTGGAACGTCACCTGCTCGCCGTCGACCGTGATGGTGCCCTCGTCCGGCTTCTGCATGCCGTACAGGATCTTCATCAGGGTCGACTTGCCCGCGCCGTTCTCGCCCACGAGGGCGTGCACGGTGCCGCGGCGCACGGTGATGTCGATGTCGTGGTTGGCCACGACTCCGGGGAAACGCTTGGTGATGCCGCGGAGTTCTACGGCGTTGGGACTGCTGGAGCTGGAGGCTTTGATGACGCACTCTCCTAGGCAGGGAGCGTGAGGAGGGGATGAGGCGGTGCGCAGGCGCTGTCGGTGGCGAAAAATACCCTGTACGGCGGACGCTACGCGCGTAGCTTTTGGAAAATCGTTCAACTGCCCGCGGGCAGACGTGTGAAGGGGGCCCGGAGTGTCGGCCGAAGCCGTTCTCCGGGCCCCTTTCCGACGGTTGTCAGAGGGTCGTGTCGACCTTGATCTGGCCGTCGATGATCTTCTTCTTGGCCTCGTCCAGCTGGGCCTGGATGTCGGCGAGGTGGCCACCGGTGGTGGTCAGCGAGACACCGTTCTCGGCGAGCGAGTAGACGTGCGTGCCGGTCGCCGGCTTGCCGTCCTGGACGGACTTGATGAGCTCGAAGACGCCCGTGTCGACGTTCTTGACCATCGAGGTCATGATCGAGCCGGCGTACTTCGACAGGGCCGGGTCCTTGGCCTGGTCCGAGTCGACACCGATCGCCCAGGTGCCCGGCTTGGCGGCGACGGCCTCGATGGCACCGGCACCCGAGCCGCCCGCGGCGGCGTAGATGACGTCGATGCCCTTGTCGAGCATGCCCTTGGCAGCGGCCTTGCCCTTGTCCGGGGCGCCGAAGCCGGAGAAGTCCGTACCGGTGGACAGGTACTGGATGGTGACCGAGGCGTCCGGCTTGGTGTCCTTGACACCCTGCTGGAAGCCGGCGGCGAACTTCTTGATCAGCGGGGTGTCGACACCACCGATGAAGCCGATCTTGCCGTCCTTGGACTTCAGCGCGGCGGCGACACCGGCGAGGTAGGAGCCCTGCTCCTCGGTGAAGACGATCGAGTCGACGTTCTTCGCCTCGGAGACCGAGTCGACCAGGCCGAAGGTGGTCTTCGGGAACTTCGCGGCCACCTTGTCGATGGCGTCCTTGTAGGCGAAGCCGACACCGATGACCGGGTTGAAGCCGCCCTCGGCGAGGGAGGTGAGGCGCTGCTCGCGGTCGGCCGGGGTCTCACCGGTCTTGGCGGTGAGCTCCTTGGTCTCGACACCGAGGTCGGCCTTGGCCTTGTCGAGACCGCGGGCGGCGGAGTCGTTGAAGGAGTTGTCACCACGGCCGCCGACGTCGTACGCCATGCCGACCTTGATGGTGCCCGAGTCCGAACCAGACTCGGTGGACGACTCACCGCACGCGGTGGCGGTGAGAGCGAGGGCCGCGGTCACTGCGGACGCGGAAACGATCTTGGATACCCGGCGCAAGAGGAGGGTCCCTTCGAGACTGACCGAAAGCGCCTCTTCCGGCGCTGGTTTCGCGTGGATCGTAACGCGCGTAGATGTCAGTTAAAGACCCGTTCATGAGTCGTTATCGGATCGTCGCGAACCGGCCAGGGAGACCGTTGACAAGGGCCACCTGGGGCTACCACCTCGGCACCGCCGGTTATACACGCCCTGGACGGCGTCCAGTCTCGGACCGGGCCCCGACACGCGGGCCGTTGGGCCGGACGGATGAACGCAGTTTCGGCCGTCCGGGCCCACGTCGTCGGTTCGTACGTCAGCGCTTCGGCGCCGCGTCGATCAGGGCGGCGGCGGTGAACAGCTCGACGCCGACCGCGATCGACTCCTCGTCCACGTCGAAGTCGCCCGCGTGCAGATCCCGGCGTGTCGTGTCGCCGGGGGCGCGGACGCCGAGACGGGCCATGGCGCCCGGGACGTGCTCCAGGTACCAGGAGAAGTCCTCGCCGCCGAGGCTCTGCTCGGTGTCCTCGATCGCGTACACACCGCGCCGGGCGGTCATGGCGTCGCGGAGCAGCTCCGTGATGACCGGGTCGTTGACGACCGGGGGGACACCGCGCACGTAGTTGATGGTCGACTTGGCCCGGTGGAGCGTGGCGATCTCGTCGATCGCGGCGTGCACCAGGTCCGGGGCCTCGCGCCAGCCGGGCAGGTCCAGGCAGCGGACGGTGCCGGAGAGCTCGGCGTGCTGCGGGATCACGTTGCAGGCGTGGCCGGCCTCGATCCGGCCCCAGGTGACCGCGAGGCCGGAGCGGGCGTCGACGCGGCGGGCGAGCAGCGCGGGGACGTCGGTGGCGATCCGGGCGGCGGCCGTGACCAGGTCCGTGGTGAGGTGCGGGCGGGCCGTGTGGCCGCCGGGGCCGTCGAGGGTGACCTCCAGCCGGTCGCAGGCGGAGGTGATGGGGCCGGGGCGCAGCCCGATCCGGCCCGCGTCCACCTTCGGGTCGCAGTGCACGGCGATGATCCGGCCGACCCCGTCCAGGACCCCGGACTCGATGGCGTCGGCGGCGCCGCCGGGCAGCACCTCCTCGGCGGGCTGGAAGATCAGCCGGACGGCGTTGGGGAGCAGCCCCTGGCGGTCGAGCTCGGCGAGGACAAGGCCCGCGCCGAGGACCGTGGTGGTGTGGACGTCGTGTCCACATGCATGGGCCCGGTTGGGCACGGTGGAGCGGTACGCGACGGTCTTGACGTCCGGAATGGGCAGCGCGTCGATGTCGGCACGGATCGCCAGCATGGGCCGGGCCCTGTCCCAGGTGCCGATGTCACAGACCAGTCCCGTGCCCGTGGCGAGGACCCTCGGCGCGAGTCCGGCGGCCTCCAGGCGCGCCTTGAGCGCCGCGGTCGTACGGAACTCCTGGTTGCCCAGCTCGGGGTGCATGTGCAAGTCGCGGCGGAAGGCGATCAGTTCGCCGCGCAGCGAGGGGGACAGCGTTCCGGGCAGGACGACGGAGCCGGGCTCACGGGACTTCAACTGGTTCACCTTTTGAAGGGTAGGCCCCTTCAGAGATCAACTGCCCGTTGATCACGAAAAGTTCAGCCCGATAGGGGAAAGAATCTCGGTTCGGCAGGCTTGACTGCCATCCCTTCTGGGTAAGCTCACCCGAATTCGAGCCGTTGTGAGGGCTGGGTCGCCTGGGTCGCCTGGGCGGTGAGCCGGTCCACCTCGTGCGCGGCCGTGCCGGTGACCCCGGCGAGGAAGCCCTGGGCCCGCGGGGAGGCGTTCTCCTTGAGCCACTCGGGCGCGATCTCGCAGACGGCGACCTTGACGCCGGTGCCGACCAGGGCGAGCGGCAGGGTGTGCACGACCGTCGAGGGAAAACTCACGACGGACCGGCCGATCGGGCCCCGCCGGGCGATCAGCTCCAGCGGAAGGTCGGGCCGGACGATCTCCAGACCGGTCTCCACCGCGATCCGGTGCAGCTTCTCGGCGGATTCCCTGCGGTGCGCGAAGTAGCGGGTCGCGCCGTGGGTGCGGGCCAGCTCGGCGACGGCGAGGGCGTACTGGTCGGCGTCGACCACGCCCGTCTCGACCAGCGAGGTGCCGACCAGGTCCGCGCCCTTGGTGATGCGGGGCGGGCCGAAGCGGGACCGGGTCCAGGCGAAGGTGTTCCTGGTGACGGTCGTGCCGGGCGGCGGCTCGACCGGGAGCGAGGTGAAGATCTCGACGGTACGGCGCCCGTTGGGGGCCAGCTTGCGGCGGGCGGCCGCGGTGACCGGGGCGAGGACGAGTTCGCGCGGCCCCCGGCTGCTGCCGCGCCGGTGCCAGCGCACGAGACGCTCGCCACGGGCCAGTTGGGCGGCGTACTCCATGGTGGCGGTGCCGTCGTCGACGACGGTGAGGTGCTTGGGCGCGAAGAGCGTGAGGAGCAGCTGGACGTAGCGGGAGAACGGGTCCCCGACGATGATCCGCTCCGCGGACCGCAGCAGGGGCGCCAGCTCCCGCAGGGTCTGCACGAGCGAGCCGCGTCCGCCGCGGGCCTCCTGCCAGCGGACGGTGAACCCGTCGTCGCGCGCCAGCTGCGCCATCCGGCGCAGCTGGCCGCGCGACATCGGGTCGGTCGGCGAGAGCACGACGAGCGTGAAGTCGACCGGGGCGGGCACGACGGACGCGGAAGCCGCGCCATCGGCGTCGGGCCCGTGAGGGCCCTCGGGGCCGTGGAGGCTGGCGGGGCCGTGGAGGCTGGCGGGAGTGGGGCCCTGCGCGGCGGCGGCCGGATCACCGGCGACCGGCGCGGCGGCGGACGGCGTGGCGGAGCCCGAGGGCTCCCCGCCGTCGCCCGGGTGCGCGGCCTGCTCGGCGGCGCGGGCGGTGCGCGCGCCGCCGGCGGGCACGGCGGGGCCCGTGGCCGGGTGGCCGCCGGCGGGCGGCTCGGCCGCGTGTATCGCGGCCCCCCGGCCGTCGGGGGCGGTCGTGCCCCCGACGGTCGGGGACTGGGCGTGCGCCCACTCCAGGACGTTCAGGAGCTGGACAGGGCTCTCGACGAACGCCAGCCGGCCGGTCATGCGGCGACAGACCCCTGGACCCGGCGGAGCTTCTTCATCGGGCCGAGCTCCGACTCGTAGACCTTCTTGACGCCGTCACCGAGCGCGGTCTCGATCGTGCGGATGTCGCGGACCAGGCGCTGCAGGCCCTGCGGCTCGACGGACGCGGCCTGGTCGGAGCCCCACATGGCGCGGTCGAGGGTGATGTGACGCTCGACGAACGTGGCGCCGAGGGCGACGGCGGCCAGCGTGGTCTGCAGGCCCGTCTCGTGGCCGGAGTAGCCGATCGGGACGTTCGGGTACTCCTCCTTCAGCGTGTCGATCACGCGGAGGTTGAGCTCCTCGGCCTTCGCCGGGTAGGTGGACGTGGCGTGGCAGAGCAGGATGTTGTCCGAGCCGAGGACCTCGACCGCGTGGCGGATCTGCTTCGGCGTCGACATGCCCGTGGAGAGGATGACCGTACGGCCGGTCTCGCGCAGGGCGCGCAGCAGCTCGTCGTCCGTCAGGGAGGCGGAGGCGACCTTGTGGGCCGGGACGTCGAACTTCTCCAGGAAGGCGACGGCCTCGGTGTCCCACGGGGAGGCGAACCAGTCGATGCCGCGCTTCTGGCAGTGCTCGTCGATGGCGCGGTACTCGTCCTCGCCGAACTCCACGCGGTGGCGGTAGTCGATGTAGGTCATCCGGCCCCACGGGGTGTCCCGCTCGATGTCCCACTGGTCGCGCGGGGTGCAGATCTCCGGGGTGCGCTTCTGGAACTTCACGGCGTCGCAGCCGGCCTCGGCGGCCACGTCGATGAGCGCGAGCGCGTTCTCCAGGTCACCGTTGTGGTTGATGCCGATCTCACCGGTCACGTAGACGGGGTGGCCGGGGCCCGCGGTCTTGCTGCCGAAGGTACGGAGGCGAGAGGTCATGGTTCTGGTGTTCCTTAGCGGTTGGGGGAGAGGAGCTCGGGTCCGAGAAGCCAGGCCGCGATCTCGCGAACGGCTCCGGAGCCACCGGGGGTGAGGGTCACCGCACGGGCGGCGGCCCGTACGGAGTCGTGCGCGCTCGCCACCGCGACGGGCCAGCCGACGAGGTGGAAGCACGGGAGGTCGTTGACGTCGTTGCCGGCGTAGAGGACGCGCTGCGGGTCGATGCCCTGTTCCTCGCACCACTGCTTGAGGGCGAGGTCCTTGCGGTCGATGCCGTGCAGGACGGGGATCCTGAGCTTGCGGGCGCGGGCGGCGACGACCGCGTTCTGCTCGGTGGAGAGGATCAGGACCGGCATGCCGGCCCGGCGCAGGGCCGCGATGCCGAGGCCGTCGCCGCGGTGCGCGGAGACGAACTCGTGGCCCTCGGAGTCGAGGTGGACGCGGTCGTCGGTCTGCGTGCCGTCGAAGTCGAGGACCACGGCGTCGATGTCCTCGAAGCCGGGGACGACCGGCGTGTCGAGCAGCGGCGCGAGGGCGCGGGCGCGGGCCAGGTCGTGCGGGTCGTCGATCTCCAGGACCCGCAGGGGGTCGGTGACGACGAGCTCGGTGCGGCCGAAGAAGCGGTGGTTGTGGGTACGGAAGCCCTCGGCGGCCATCGCGTAGACGGCGCCGGTCTCCAGGTACTCGGGCTCGCGGTCCTGCCGGCGGGGGCGGAAGGACTTGTCGTGGTTGACGCCCGTGGTGCCCTGGGGGGTCTCCCGCCACAGGAAGCCGTGGCTGGGGGCGGCCGTGAAGGCCGTGTCGGCGCCCTCGGTGATCTTCTCGACGGTGCCGTTGACCTCCTCCGCGGTGATGAAGGGGCTCGTGCACTGGACGAGGAGGACCACGTCCACGCGGCGGCCGCTGGTCGCCTCGAAGGCGTCCATGGCGTGCAGCACGGCCGACTCGCTGGTCGCGGTGTCGCCAGCGATCGCGGCGGGGCGGTGGACCGCCTCAGCGCCGGCCGCGCGGGCGGCGGAGGCGATCGCCGCGTCGTCGGTGGAGACGACGACATCGGTGACCAGGCGGGCGTCCAGACAGGCCCGGACGGCGCGGGAGACGAGCGGGACGCCGGCGACCGGGGTGAGGTTCTTGGCGGGGACGCCCTTGGAACCGCCCCGCGCCGGGATGACGGCAAGCACGGTCGTGGTCATCAGAGTTCTCCAAGACGGCGGATGACGGGCGCCACGCGCTGGACGCCGTGGCGGTACGCGCCGCGCGCGGCCTCCCGGACGATCCGGCGCAGCCCGCTGTCGCGGGTCGGCGTCGCGGTGACGTCCAGGCGGTGGCGGGCGAGGATCCCGGGCAGGTAGCCGGGGGCCGTCTCCGCTGTGTAGTAGGGGTCGATCGGGGGCAGCGGCGGGCCGGCGAGCAGCTCGGCGACCCGCTCACGGGCGGTGTCGAAGGCCTTCTCGTACGAGCCTTCGGCGGCCACACCCTGGCGGGAGAGCCACTCCTCGTCGGCCTTCGGGCGGATGTCCTCGTCGAGCCGGTCGAAGGAGGTCAGCAGCCCCGAGCCGATGAAGTGGTGGTTGCCGAGGACCTCGCGCACGCCCATGTCGGTGAGGATCGCCGTGGGGATCCGCCGGTGCAGCGCTTCGAGCGCGGCGGTCGAGGAGACCGTGACCAGCAGGTCGGTGCGGTCCAGGACCTCGCCCATGTGCCCGTACACCAGGCGGAAGTTGGGCGGGACGTCCAGGTCGCGCACCAGCTTCTGGTACGGCAGTTCCTCCAGGTGCGTGGTGTGCTCGCCCGGCTTGGAGCGGAGCTTGAGCAGCACCTCGCGGCCCGGGTTCTTCCGGGCGTGCTCCACGAGCCTGCGGAGCAGGTACGCGCGGTCGGCGCGGGTGACCGGCACGGACGGCTGGGCGGCGAAGACGAGGGTGTCCCGGCCGGCCTCGGGGGCGTAGGGAGCCCCGCCGAGGAACGGCAGCGCGGCCTCCGTCACCGAGGAGGCGTCGGCGCCCACTCCTTCGTACACGGCACGGAAACGCTCCGCGTCGTGGCGGGAGTTGGCGAGGACGACGTCGGCGCCGTGGCGCAGCAGCAGGCCGTCGGCGAGCTTCTCGTAGACGACTCCGACATAGCCGGTGACGAGCACCGGGCGGCGTTCCAGGCCCAGGTCGGCGATCCCCTGGAGGACCGCGCGGACCGTGCCGCCGACGAGGGCGAGAACGACGACGTCGTACGCCCCGTCCCGTACCTCACGAAGGAACTCCGCGCCCGTCACCTCGCGCGGGGGTGTGTCGGACACCCCGGTCTCGGCGAGCTGGCGCGCGGTGGGGGTGGCCCGGCCGCGCAGGACGAATCCGGTGGGCTCGGAAGCGGTTATACGACGCGCGGTGAGCGCGCCCCATTTCCACCGGGTGTCGGAGTCGGCGAGTACGGCAATGCGTACTCGTTCAGGGGTACTTGCTGGCACGTCGAGGACGCTAGATAGGCATTTCGTTCGGTGGCCCAACTGAGCCACAACAAACGGTGAACAGAGCCTTCCCGCACGTTGAAAACGGACAGGATCGGGGGCGGTTAAGGCTCCCGCCTCTTCGTGTTCACCGAACATCCCTCTGTCGGCCAGAACGAAGGCCGGACCGGCGCCTAGCGTCGGCCGGGTGGTCAAGCTCTCCGTCGTCGTGCCGTTCTACAACGTGCAGACATACGCCCCCGACACCCTGACAAGCCTGCGCGCGAACGCCCGCGAGGACTTCGAATTCCTGCTGGTCGACGACTGCTCGACGGACGGGACGCCGGAGATCCTCGACAGGGCGGCACGCGAGATCCCGGGGGCCGTCCTGCTCCGGCACGAGGAGAACCAGGGTCTCGCCACCGCGCGCAACACCGGCCTCGACGCGGCCAGGGGCGAGTACCTCGCCTTCCTCGACGGCGACGACTGGCTGGCCCCGGGCCACCTGGCCCGCCTGGTGGCGGCGATGGACGGGCTCGGCTGCGACTTCCTCCGTACCGACCACGTGGTGAACACGGGCCGGGCGCGGTCGGTGAAGCGCGCCCCCATCGGGCTGCGGAACGAGGTGCTGCGCCCCCGCGACGCGATCCTGCCGGCCCACCGGACGACCTCCGTCGACTACCCGTACGCGTGGGCGGGGATGTACCACCGGCGGCTGCTCGACCGCGGGCTGCTCCACTTCACCCCCGGTCTGCGGACCGCGGAGGACCGGCCGTGGATCTGGAAGCTGCACCGGGAGGCGGACTCCTTCGCGGCGGTGAGCACGCTCGGGATCTTCTACCGCCGGGGCGTCTCCACTTCTCTCACGCAGATCGGCGATATTCGCCAGCTCGATTTCATCCGGGCCTTCGATCAGGTGATCGAGGAAACGGCGAACGACGTGGACGCGGACCGGCTTCTCCCGAAAGCCGTCCGCACCTATTGCGCACTCATTTCGCACCACGTCTCCTCCATTGAACGATTCGAACCGGCGGTGGCGAAGAAATTGCGCTCGATGAGTGCGGCGGCGTTGAAGCGCATGCCTCAGGACGTGCTCGGCGAGGCGCTGGCCTCGATGGACGAGGAGCGGGCGGGCGTGCTGCGCAAACTGCGCAGGCGCCGTGCGGGCTCCCTCGCCCGGACCACGGGCTCGGGGGTCGCCGCGTGAGGACGACGCAGATCTTCTACGCCTCCACTCTGTACGGCGCGGCCACGTTGGCCGCCGCCCTGGACAGCGGCTGCTTCGGACCGGCCGACCGGCGGCTGCTGCTCGTCGGCAACAACGCGGCCGTCCCGGAGACCACGCCGGCCCTCGACGAGATGCCCGGCTTCGAGAAGCTGCGCGGGCGCTTCGACTCGGTGCTGTCCTGGAACGAGGCGATCGAACCGCTGCACCCGGCGGGCTGGTCGCCGCGGAACGACGACGTACCGCTGCTCGAACGCCACCTGCGGAAGATCTGGGACCTCGGCGACGACCGGATCGAGATCGCCCTGGAGTCCGTGCAGGTGGCGCCCGCGCTGACGATCGCGCGGCTGTTCCCCGAGGCGTCCCTCGACGTGTACGCCGACGGCCTGATGAGCTACGGCCCCACCCGCAACAAGATCGACCCGCTGGTCGGCGAGCGGGTCCGGCGGCTGCTCCACCTCGATCTGGTGCCGGGCCTCGCGCCGCTGCTCCTCGGCGAGTTCGGCCCCGAGGCCGAAGTGGTACCCGCGGAGGCGTTCACCAAGGTGATCGCGGAGCTCGCGGGCCCGTCCGCCCCGGCGGGCGACGAGGACGGCCCGGCGCTGCTGCTCGGCCAGTACCTGGCGGCGCTGTCGCTGCTCACCCCGGCCGAGGAGGAGGAGTTGCACGTACGGATGGTCAAGGGCGCGGTCGCCCGCGGTCACCGGCGGCTCGTCTTCAAGCCGCACCCCACGGCGCCGGACGCCTGGACGCGGCGGCTCGCCCAGGAGGCGGAGGCGCTCGGCGCCGAACTGACCGTCCTGGACCGGCCGGTGCTCGCCGAGGTCGTGTACCGGGAGAAGCGCCCCGCCCTGGTGGTGGGCTGCTTCTCGACGGCGCTGATGACGGCGCGCGTCTTCTACGGGATCCCGGTGGCCCGGGTCGGCACCGGGATGCTCCTGGAGCGGCTGACCCCGTACCAGAACAGCAACCGCGTCCCGGCGACCCTCGTCGACGCGCTCGTCGAGGACCTGGAGGCGGACGCCGAGCAGACCCCGGCGCCCGCGCCGGACGCGGAGGCCCTGGCGGGTCTGGTCGCGGCGGTCGGCTTCGCGATGCAGCCGAAGATCCGCCCCGACCTGCGGGATTCGGCGGTCGCCCATCTCTCGGGCCCGCTCGCGGAGCGGACCCGGCACTACTTCACGCGCCGCCGCCTCACCGTCCTTGGCCTCCCGGGCGGCATCCCGGTCCCCCGCCACCCGCGGGTCCGCCGGCTGGCCCGTCGCGCCCTGAAGCTGAAGCGGGCGCTCGCGAGGTAGGGCCGGCAGGGCCCACGGACACGGCGCGAGGCCCGCCCGGACACCTCCGGGCGGGCCTTGTCACGCACGGCGTCCGAGGGCGCCCGCCCAGCGTCCGCCGGCGCTACGCGCGCGTGACCGGCTCCTGGAGTTCGGTCACCCACTGCGCGGGGTCCTCCGCGTACTCCAGGTACAGCTCGCGGGAGTAGCCCAGCGAGCGGTAGCCGTTCGCGTCGATCCAGGTGGCCAGGGTCTGGACGGTCGGGAGGATGTCCTCCATCGAGCCGCGGTGCACGACCGTCGCCGCCTCGTCCAGGCCGGGCAGGTCGACGACGTCGACGCCGGCCACCGCCTCCGTGCCCGCCGGGAGCGTCATGCCCGCGTGGACGAGGATCGAGCCGTCGCCCCGGCCGCTGTCCTCGTAGTACGCGATCCCCGGGCCGAACCCGGTGACGCCCGCGGCCTCCAGGCGCGCGCACAGCTCCCCGTACAGCGGCTGGATGACCGGGCCGATCTCGCCGGGGCCGAACCCTGCGGCCACCCCGCTCAGCTCGGCCAGCCGCACCGGCGGAATCCTCTTGATCACGACGTCCTGCGTGGGCATGTGCCCCTCGCTCTCGATGGCTCGGAGCCGCGCGCCGACCTGGGCGAGGCGTCCCGCCGCCTCCGCGAGGGCCGTCTCCAGCTCGGCCTGGCGCAGGCGCAGCATGCCGCGCAGCTCCTCCGCGCCGACCTGCTCGTCGAGGATCGTCCCCACCTGTTCGAGGGTGAAGCCGAGCTCCTTGAGCGCGATGACACGGTTGAGCCGGGCGAGCTGGTCCGCCTCGTAGTGGCGGTAGCCGCTGTGCGGGTCGACATGGGCCGGGCGCAGCAGTCCGATGGCGTCGTAGTGGCGCAGCATCCGGACCGACACCCGCCCGTGCCGGGCGAAGTCTCCGATGGTGAACATGACGACTCCTACGACACGGCCTCACACGGTGTCAGGGTCAAGCGGCGCTGCTGAGGGAGAGCTTCGCGGCGAAGCCGAGGAAGAGGGCGCCCGCGGCGGTGGTCGCGCCGGCCGAGAGCCGCCTGCGGCGGCGGAACGCGGCGGCGAGCCGGGTGCCGCCGAATATGAGCATGGTGAGGTAGAGGAAGCTGCTGATCTGGAGCAGCGTGCCGAGGACGAGGAAGGACAGCGCCGGGTAGGCGTACCCGGGGTCCACGAACTGCACGAAGAACGAGATCAGGAAGAGGATCGCCTTCGGGTTGAAGAGGCTGATGATCAGCGCCCGGCGGTACGGGTTCTCCCCCGCGTCGGCCGCGACCCCCGCGCCCTCCTCGTCGGCGGCGTCGTGCCGGGTGCGCCACATCGACCGGGCCGAGCGCATCATCCCGTACGCCATCCACGCCAGATAGCCCGCGCCCGCGTACTTCACGATCATGAAGAGCAGCGGTGTGGTCTGGAGCAGCGAGGCGGCGCCGAGCGCTGCCAGCGTCATGAGGACCGCGTCGCCGGTGAAGACGCCGGCGGCGGCCTTGTACCCGGTCCGGGTGCCCTTGCGGGCGGCGACGGACAGCACGTAGAGCGAGTTCGGCCCCGGCAGCAGGATGATGAGGACGAGGCCCACGAGATAGGTCGGAAGATCGGTGACACCCAGCATGTACGGGAGTCTCGCACGGGGGTACGACAGAGCGCTCCCCCGTTTCGCATCGCGGAAGATCGTCCGGAAGTCCGGGGTCGGTCGGGGTCAGAAGGTGTCGCTCGGGGTCAGAAGGTGTCGCTCGGGACGTACGTCCCCCAGACCTCCCGCAGCGCGTCGCAGACCTCTCCGACCGTCGCCCGCGCCCTGAGCGCCTCCTTCATCGGGTACAGGACGTTCTCCGTGCCGTGTGCCGCCCGCCGCAGCCCGTCGAGGGCCGCCGTGACGGCCGCCCCGTCGCGCTCGGCGCGCAGCCGTGCGAGCCGCTCCGCCTGCTGGGCCTCGATCGCCGGGTCGACGCGCAGCGGCTCGTACGGCTCCTCCACGTCGATCGTGTAGCGGTTGACGCCGACCACGACCCGCTCGCCGCTGTCGGTCTGCTGCGCGATCCGGTAGGCGGAGCGCTCGATCTCGCCCTTCTGGAAGCCGCGCTCGATGGCCTCGACCGCGCCGCCCAGCTCCTCGACCTTCCGCATCAGCTCCACCGCGGCGGCCTCCACGTCGTCCGTCATGCTCTCCACCACGTACGAGCCGGCGAACGGGTCGACGGTGGCGGTGACGTCCGTCTCGTACGCCAGCACCTGCTGCGTCCGCAGCGCGAGCCGGGCGGACTTGTCCGTCGGCAGGGCGATGGCCTCGTCGAAGGAGTTGGTGTGCAGCGACTGCGTACCGCCGAGGACGGCGGCGAGGCCCTGGACGGCCACCCGGACGAGATTGACCTCGGGCTGCTGCGCGGTGAGCTGCACCCCGGCGGTCTGGGTGTGGAAGCGGAGCATCAGCGACTTGGGGTTCCGCGCCCCGAACTCCTCCCGCATCACCCGCGCCCAGATCCTGCGGGCCGCCCGGAACTTGGCGACCTCCTCCAGGATCGTCGTCCGGGCCACGAAGAAGAACGACAGCCGGGGCGCGAAGTCGTCCACGTCCATCCCGGCTGCGACGGCGGTACGGACGTACTCGACGCCGTCGGCGAGCGTGAACGCGATCTCCTGCGCGGGCGAGGCGCCGGCCTCGGCCATGTGGTAGCCGGAGATCGAGATGGTGTTCCACTTCGGGATCTCGGCGCCGCAGTACTTGAAGATGTCCGCGATCAGCCGCAGCGAGGGCTTGGGCGGGAAGATGTACGTGCCGCGCGCGATGTACTCCTTGAGCACGTCGTTCTGGATCGTCCCGGTCAGCCGGTCGGCCGGGACGCCCCGCTCCTCGCCCACCAGTTGGTAGAGGAGCAGGAGGAGCGCGGCGGGCGCGTTGATGGTCATCGACGTGGAGACCTGGTCGAGCGCGATCCCGTCCAGCAGCACCCGCATGTCGTCGATCGAGTCGATGGCGACGCCCACCTTGCCGACCTCGCCGTGCGCGATCGGGGCGTCCGAGTCGTACCCCATCTGGGTCGGCAGGTCGAAGGCGACGGACAGACCCGTCGTGCCGTTGGCGATCAGCTGCCGGTAGCGGGCGTTGGACTCGACGGCGGTGCCGAAACCGGCGTACTGCCGCATCGTCCAGGGCCTGCCGGTGTACATGCTCGGGTACACGCCGCGGGTGAACGGATACGCGCCCGGTTCGCCCAGTCTCTCCGCGGGCTCCCACCCGGCCAGCGCCTCCGGTCCGTAGACCGGCTCGATGGGAAGTCCCGACTCCGTCTCGCGCGCCATGCGTAGCGCCTCTCGTTGAGATCTCGCTTGTGTCACAGCATGGTCCGGGCTGCCGCCCGGTGCGCAACCAAGGGCGCGCGGGAAGCATCCAAGAGGTACACAAGCTGATTCCCGGGGGGCTACAGATGCGCCGTTCTTCCGTCATACGCAGAGCAGTCATGGGCAGGGCACTCATGGCCACGGTCGCCGTGGCGATCGCCACGGGCTGTACGGCCCAGGCGGCCGGCGGCGGCTCGGGCGCCTCGCCCTCGACCGGCGGCAAGCCGTCGAACTCCGTCTCCGCCCCGGCCACGGAGCAGCCGTCGACGCCCCCCAGCGCCACGCCGTCCACGGACGACAAGCCGACCTCCGCGACGCCCAGTCCCTCCACGACCTCCCCGCAGCCGGTCGGCAAGGTCCTGATGAAGGACGGGGACGAGAACGAGAAGGTGCGTGAGCTGCAGGCGCGGCTGCGCCAGATCGGCTACTTCGACCGGGCGCCCACCGGCTTCTACGGCTCGATCACGGGCAGCGCCGTCAAGGCCTTCCAGAAGAAGCGGGAGCTGCCGCAGACCGGTTCGGTGGACGAGGTCACCTGGCAGCGGCTGACGGCGATGACCCGCAAGCCGACGGCCGCCGAGCTGAAGCCCTCCACGTCCAACACCCTGGACACGCCCGACGCGCGCTGCATGACCGGCCGGGTGCTGTGCATCAGCAAGGAGACCCGCACGCTGGCCTGGATGATCGACGGCAAGGTCGTCTCGTCGATGGACGTCCGCTTCGGCTCGGAGAACACCCCGACCCGCGAGGGCATCTTCCAGGTCGACCGCAAGGTCCGCAACGACTGGTCGAAGCTGTACCACACGCCGATGCCGTACTCGATGTACTTCAGCCGCGGCCAGGCCGTGCACTACTCGGCGGACTTCGCGGCCCGGGGCTACAACGGGGCCTCGCACGGCTGCGTCAACGTCCGGGACCGGGGGAAGATCTCCGCGCTGTTCGACCAGGTGAAGGTCGGCGACAAGGTCGTCGTGCACTGGTAGTCGCGCACGGGTAGTCGTGCGGCGGTGTGTCGCGCGGCGTGTGTCGTGCGGCGGTAGGAGAAGGGGCGCGGGTGGGACCGGGGGAACGTGTCCCACCCGCGCCGGTGCGCGGAGCCGAAGGTACGGGGGGAACCCCGGCTCACGCGCGGCCGATGACCAGTCGGCTCACTCTGTACTGCGCCGACCGGCCGAAAAGTGTCACACCGTGTTCATCGAGGGGACTCCGAGCAGGTCCCCGAGGCGGGTGGGGGCGGGGGTGGAGGCCTGGTTCCGGGCGATGACCCGGGCGGGCGTCGCGGAGAGCGCGGCGGTGCGGTCCACGGTCCGGCTGTCGCTCCACCCGCCGTCGTCGCCCCGGGAGCCGCCGTCGCCCGTGCCGTCCGAGCGCTCGGGTTCGGCCAGGATCCGGTCGCAGAAGCGGCGCACGGTCTCGCCGGTACGCGCCGACTGCGCCAGCCGACGCTTGGCGCTCTCGTCGATGCGGCCCGCGCGAAAGTCCTTGCAGGCCTTGACGATCTTGGCGCCCGAGCTGTCGCCGTCCTTGTCCGCCGGGCTGGTGCTCTTCTCCGGTTTCGGAGTGCCGTCGCCCGTGCCGTCCCGGCCGCCCGTGCCGTCGGGCGCGCCCGTACCGTCGCCGGAGCCGGTCGTGGCCGAGGGCGCGGGGGTGGCCGGCGAGGAGGGGGACGCGCCGGGCGAGCCGTGGTCGTCGGTGTGGGGCGCGGACGGCGTGACCGTGTCGACGTGCGGTCCCGGCGCCTGCGAGGAGTCCGGGGAGTACGAGGAGACCGGCCCCGGGGTGTCCGCGGCGGACACGGAACCGGCCGGGGTCGGGCCGTCCGTGGTGAACGGCAGCATGCCGGAGCCCGAGGCGACGGCGACCCCGCCGACCGCCACCGCGGCGACCGCGGCCGCGAGTCCGTACCGCAGCGAGCGGCCCCACCGTCGGGCGTTCTGTGCCCGGCTGATCCGTACCGCGCCGAGTTCGGCGACGGCCGACGCCGTGGTGTGGGGGACGTACGAGGCATGGGCTGCGGACCGTACGGTGGCGCCGCGCTCGGCGGCGGCCGCGCGGAAGGCGGCCAGGGCGGCGGCCTCACCGGGGAGTTCGACGTCCACCGCGTGGGCAAGGGGTGCCGGGCGGATCTCGGCGAGGGCCCGGGCCAGGCGGTCGGCCTCGGCGCGCGTGTGATCGTCGACGGGATCGACCGCTTCGCCGCGGAACAGACTCTCCGCGGCTTCCTGGTCGAGCCACCGGTCCTGCTCGTCGGCCATCACATGTCCTTCTGCGTCCGCGCGCGCGATTGCGTCACACCACCGGGGGTCTGGGCCCCCGGCCTGCGACCGCGCTGCGGCGGTACGCCCCCGAGGGGAGCGGCGCCGCCGTCGCCCTCGGCGCCGAGCAGTTCGGCGAGCCGCTTCAGGCCCCGGTGGGCCGCGGTCCGTACGGCGCCGGGGCGCTTGCCGAGGGTGTCGGCGGCGCTCTTGGCGTCCAGGCCGACGACGACCCGGAGGACCACGGCCTCGGCCTGGTCCTGCGGAAGTTGGGCGATCAGGTGCATGGTGTCGCCGGTGGCGAGTGCTTCCAGTGCCTCGTCCGCGGTGTCGGACTCGGCGGGTTTGTCGGTGAGTTCGGTCTCGTCGCCGCCGGCCGCGGGGCGTCTGCCGCGCATCCGGATGTGGTCGAGCGCGCGGTTGCGGGCGATCCTGGCGGCCCAGCCGCGGAACCGGTCCGCGTCGCCGCTGAAGCGGTCGAGGTCGCGGGCTATCTGGAGCCAGGACTCGGAGGCGACGTCCTCGGCGTCGGCGTCTCCGACGAGCGAGCGCAGGTAGCCCAGCAGCCGTGGGTGCACGGCGCGGTACACAGTACGGAAGGCGTCCTCGTTCCCGTCCTGCGCAGCGAGCACCGCGGCCGTCAGCTCCGCGTCCTCCCCCAGCACTCCCCACCCTTGTTCGTCATCACGGCTGGTCACCACCGCCGTACCGGTCGGCACCCAGCAGACGCTACGTGCTTCTCGGCCACAGCGTCCACGTACGTCCCCTCTTTGTGCAACCTGCAACCAACTTGGGACATCGGCGGTGGTGTGACAGAAATCGCTTGTATGGCGCTGAACGGAGTACGGGGCCGTGCTGCGGCTCCGCGGACGACGACCGGGGCCTCTCCTGTGGGGGGTGGCGGCCCCGGTCGTCCTCCTTTTCCGCCCAGCTCAGGGCCCCTCCTCGACCCTTGCCGCAGATCGCGGTCGCCTTTCCGTGCCCCCGCACACCCGCCGACTGTCAACTGATGGTTGACACCACTGGACTGTCAACCTAGGGTTGCACTCATGACGAACCCCGTGGGCATGACCATCCCCGTCCGGCTCGACGACCTCATCGCGGCGATCAAGAAGAGCGACGCCGACGCGCTCGGCCAGCTGTCGAGCGCGGTGATCGCGGCGGACCACCTCGGCGACGTGGCCGATCATCTGATCGGGCACTTCGTCGACCAGGCCCGGCGCTCCGGCGCCTCCTGGACCGACATCGGCAAGAGCATGGGCGTCACCCGTCAGGCGGCCCAGAAGCGCTTCGTCCCCAAGGACCCCGACACCGAGAAGATGGACCCGAACGCCGGGTTCAGCCGCTTCACCCCGCGGGCCAGGAACGTCGTCGTGGCCTCCCAGAACGAGGCCTCGGCCGCCCGGAACGCCGAGATCGCCCCCGGGCACGTGGCCCTCGGCCTGCTCGCCGAACCCGAGGGGCTCGCGGTGCTCTGGATGGCCTCGCAGGGCGTGACGCCCGAGGCGCTGCGCGCGGCGGTCGCCCCGACGCTGCCGCCGGCGGCCGAGGAGGTGCCCGCGCTCATCCCGTACGACGCGGCGGCGAAGAAGGTGCTCGAGCTGACCTTCCGCGAGGCGCTCCGGCTCGGCCACAACTACGTCGGCACCGAGCACGTCCTGCTCGCGCTGCTCGAGTTCGAGGACGGCGAGGGGGTCCTGACGGGCCTCGGCCTCGACAAGGCGCGGGCGGAGACGGACATCGCGGCCACCATCGACCAGCTCGCGGTGAAGCCGGCGGAGTAGCGCGGTACGGGCGGAGCAGCGGCACGGGGGGCGGGGCGGGTGCCATCGGGTACCCGCCCCGTTCGCGTCAGGCCGTACGGGCCCGGCGGGAGACGACGGCGCGGAGCACCCGGCCGCCCTCCGTGGAGAGTTCGCGGGCCCTGCGCAGACCGGTCGGCCCGTGGGCGACCGACTCCAGGACCGCCTGCTGCCGGCGCAGCTCGCCCGCGAGGAGCGGACCGGCCCCGGTCGAGTCACCGGTGCGGCACCGCTCGATCAGCTCGTCCGTGACCTCGGCGGCCTCGTACCGTCCGTGCAGGGCGAGCGCGCTGACGGAACATCCGGCGGCCCAGACCCGCAGCACGTCCTCGGCCCACTCGGCGGGGGCCGTGCCCAGCATCTCACGCACGAGCCCGGCGGCCGCGCCCTGCGCGCCGGTGCCGTCCAGGTCCACCCGCGCCTTGGCGACCGCCTCGCCCCACGCCTCGCCGTCGCCCCGGGCCACCGCAGCCCAGACGGGCCGCAGCACGTCCCCTCCCTCGGGGGCGAGCAGCGGCAGACAGCGGTCCAGACAGGCGAGCCCGGCAGCCGCCAGACTGCGCTCGTCGGCCCGGTCGATCAGTTCCAGCAGGCTCATCGAGGCCTCCCGTCGCGGTCGCGGCACTGCCTCTTACTGCGCCACCTGGCGTGATTTCGTCACTACGCGGCCGGAATCATGCCAGTGGCCTTGCTGTGCTGCATAGAGGTCAGACGACGGACGAACAGGATCGCGAGGACGGCGGCGACGATGTCCAGGACGGCCGCTCCCATGAGGAGGCCGGCCCCCGCCGTGAACTCCTCGACCGTGTCCGCGTCGTCGTACACCGCGGTCGCGAAGAAGCTCGCGGCATCCGTCACGATCCAGCAGACCCACCACAGGTTCAGCACGGTGAACGACTCCCCGGCGACCTTCTGGTCGCCGTAGGGGTCCCGGCGGCTGGCCCGCCACGTGCCCGCCGCGACACTCCGCGGCCACCAGAGGTTGGCGATCGGGACGAACCAGGCGCCGATGGCCCAGCCGGGACCGCCCCGGTGCACATCGGGCGCGAAGACCCCGGCGTTCTTGCGGACCCGGTGGAACCAGACGAGGAAGACGACGACGAGCGCCAGCTGGATCAGCGCCTGGAGCACCGACACGACATCGACGCCCATGTGCGCGAAGCCCGCGGGCTCGGGGTGGTCCTCCAGGCTGCCGGTCATCAGAAGCCGCACGTCGAGGGCCGAGACGAAGAGAGCGGCATCGGCGACGGCGAGCGTCGCGAGCAGCGTCACGACGGCGTACGAAAGGCCGACGGGATTGCGGAGCATGGTCGAGCGAACCCCCACAGGTGATCGACGCCCCTCCCCGAGGCGCCGCCACGGCCGCGCGGCCGTGGCGGAGTGACCGTACGCGAGCGGAACGGACCCGTCCACGGGGAAACCGCCGTACACCGGTGAGCGCCGCCGCTCAGCCGCGCACCTTCACCGCGAGTGCCTGGAACTCGGCCCAACTCGCCGTCGGCGTCCTGGCGTCCCACAGTTTCTGGGCCGTCGCCGTCAGCGGCATCCGGATCCCGTCCGCCACCTGCGCCTGCGTCTGCGCCCGGGACAGGTCGCACCAGACCGCGAACCGGCCGCCCAGGATCTGGGAGTCGTACCGTGCCGGAACCGGGGTCGTGCCGCGCAGGACCCGCGGGGTCCACTGCTCGTAGATCCGGCGGCCGGTGGGGTACGTGAACTGGTTCGGCTCGCCGAGGACGTAGTAGAGGAACTCGTCGTTCAGGTTGACGACCGGCCGGCCCTCCTGGAGGTACTCGATCGGCGGCCGGGCCCCGATCTCCTTGCCGGTCCAGTACTCGACCTCGATGCGCTTGTCGGCGCTGACGACGCCGCCCCGGAAGAACCCGTCGTTCCAGGCCTTCGCCACCTTGCCCGTGGAGCGCACCACCGCCGCGCGGTCGTTGAGCCAGCCCTCCGCCAGGTCCTGGACGCCGGCCTGCGGGCCGTACTTGTCGCGGGCGGCCGTGGCCAGCTGCGGGTAGGAGGCCGCGGGGTCGCGGACGGTCAGCGCCTGGTACTCGTCGGCGCCGACGTGGAACCAGCCGCCCGGGAAGAGGGCCGCGTACTCGCGCAGCAGCTCGTCCACGAGCTTCGCCGAGGCGGGCTTGGAGATGTCGATGGCGCCCTGGCGCGGCACGCCCTGGACGTTGAGCAGCCGGAGCTCCGGGTAGGCGCGCAGCACGGCGCCGAGGTGTCCGGGCGAGTCGATCTCGGGCACGACGGTGATGTGCAGGGTCTGCGCGAGGGCGAGGATCCGGCGCACCTCGGCCTTGGTGAGGTGCTGGGCCGAGACGATCTCGGGGTGGGTGTCCGACGCGATGCGGAAGCCCTGGTCGTCGGAGAAGTGCAGGCCGAACTGGTTGAGCTTGAGGTCGGCCATCTCGCGCAGCCGGGCCTCGATCCACGCCGCCGTGAAGAACTTCCGCGCGATGTCCAGGTTCAGCCCGCGCTGCGGCTTGGCGGGCGCGTCGGTGACCGTGCCCTCCGGCATGGCGCCCGAGCCCTTCACCGACTGCTTGAGCGTGCGGGTCCCGTAGAAGACGCCCGCCTGGTCGGGGCCGGTGATCCGGACCCGGTCGTCGCGGGTGGTGAGCGTGTACGACTCGGGGGCGCCCGCGCCGCCGAGGGCCAGCTCGACGTCGCCCGCGCGGGCCGGCACGGCGCCCCGGTACGCGATCTTGAGCTCCCCCGCGAGCAGCCGGCCCTCGTCGGCGAGGCCCTCGCTGCCGGCCGCGACCACGACCCCCGCCTGGGGTGTGGGGCGCCAGCCCGGTCCGCGCGCTGCTTCGTGGGAGCGGACGGCGGGGACGGTGAGCGGGGCGGTGGAGAGGGGGTACGTCCGGGTGGGCGTCGGGCTCGGCGGCGGCGTGCTCGTCGGCGCGCTGGTGGCGGCGGACGGCGTTCCGGCGCCGGATGTGGGTCCGGCCGGGCCGTCGGAGGCGCCGCTGGAGCAGGCGGTCACGGTGGCCAGGGCCAGCGCGGCCGCGAGGACGGTGGGGCCCGCGTGGGGCCTTCGTATGGCGTAGCGCATCACTCGGAATCCTCCCTCAGCGGGCGGGACGGGGCCATTCGGGGCCACGGGACCCCGACAACGGGCGACCGAACGTCACGCACACGTTCCGAAACTCTCCCTTCCGGGTGAAATTCGCGCATCCTTCGGACGGTTCTCGCTCCCCATCGATAACGTTGAGTCACACCCACCCCATCTTTCCCGGAGTCCACGCTGACCAGCGACACCCGCGCCCCTTCCCGGAACCGGAACCTGGGCTCCGCCGCCACCCCCGCCACCGCCCCCGCGATACCCGCCCAGCAGGGCGACCCGCTGGCGCGTTTCAACGCGCTCCCGGCCGAGGGCGCGCGGGAGCTCCTCCTCACCTGCTGCCACAGCCCCCGCTGGGCCGAACGGGTGACCGCGCACCGCCCGTACCCGACGCTCGACGCGCTGCTCGCCGCCGCCGACGAGGCCGGGTACGACCTGTCCGCCGCCGACCGCGACGAGGCGCTCGCCGCCGAGTGCTCGGCCACGCCCCACCCCGACGCGCCGCTCGCCGCGCACACCGCGCTGCGGGCCGCCCACGCCGCGTACGAGAGCCGCTTCGGGCACGCCTTCGTGATCAGCCTCGACGGCGTCCGCCCCGGGGAACGCCTCGACCAGGTCCTCGCGGGCATCCGCTCCCGGCTCGCGAACGAGCCGGACGAGGAGCGGGTGGTCGCCGCCGACGAGCTGCGCCGGCTGACCCGCGCCCGGCTGGCCCACCGCCTCGGCGCGCACGCGGCGCGCGTGCCGGCGTCCGCGCAGGCATCCGCACACCCGCCCGCACAGACACCCGTACCGGCATCCGCACGGACATCCGTACAGGCATCCGTACAGACACACCCGACACCCGCCCGGGCGTCCGGAATGCGGTGATTCGGGGCGAGGTGATAGCCCGTCCGTAGTCCTTCCGTGCCTCTTTGATCACACCTATGGACCCCGCGCGAGCGAACCGACAAGTCGTCGCTACGATGACCAGGGCCGGTGGACCGTACCCGGCCGGGTCAGACCGACACTGAAGCCGGCCGACCCTGATCCCCGCTCCCGGAGGGTTTTTCCGTGCCGGCTGGAACGCTGTACCGCGGCCGGGAAGGAATGTGGTCCTGGGTGGCTCATCGAGTCACCGGCGTCCTCATCTTCTTCTTCCTGTTCGTACACGTGCTGGACACCGCTCTCGTCCGCGTCTCCCCCGAGGCCTACGACGAAGTGGTCGCCACGTACAAGACGCCGATCGTCGCACTCCTCGAGTACGGCCTGGTCGCCGCCATCCTCTTCCACGCGCTGAACGGCCTTCGGGTCATCGCCGTGGACTTCTGGTCCAAGGGCCCGCGCTACCAGAAGCAGATGCTCTGGACCGTCGTGGGCATCTGGGTCGTGCTGATGGCGGGTTCGATCTACCCCGTCCTCGGCCACGCCGCACGTGAACTGTTCGGGAGCTGACGCCAGACATGTCTGCTGACACCACTTCCGCGATCGGTCCCGTCGAGGGCGCGGCCCACTACGACGTGGACAACCCGGCCCCGTACATCGAGGCCCCCCGCAAGCGCACCGGCAAGACGCCGCGGGCGACCCGAGGCAACTTCGAGATGGCCGCGTGGCTCTTCATGCGCCTCTCGGGCATCGTCCTCGTCGTCCTGGTCCTCGGCCACCTGCTGATCCAGCTCTTCCTCGACGGCGGCGTCTCCAAGATCGGCTTCGCCTTCGTGGCCGGCCGCTGGGCCTCGCCGTTCTGGCAGGTCTGGGACCTCCTGATGCTCTGGCTCGCCATGCTGCACGGCGCCAACGGCCTCCGCACGGTCATCAACGACTACGCGGAGCGGGCCAACACGCGCCTGTGGCTCAAGGGCCTGCTGTACACCGCCACGGTGTTCACCATCCTTCTGGGCACGCTGGTGATCTTCACCTTCGACCCGAACATCCGCTAGGCACGGGGCTGAGGTAATCCACGTCATGAAGATCCACAAGTACGACACCGTCATCGTCGGCGCCGGTGGCGCCGGCATGCGCGCCGCCATCGAGGCGACGAAGCGCAGCCGCACCGCCGTCCTGACGAAGCTCTACCCCACCCGCTCCCACACGGGCGCCGCGCAGGGCGGCATGGCCGCCGCGCTGGCCAACGTGGAGGAGGACAACTGGGAGTGGCACACCTTCGACACGGTCAAGGGCGGTGACTACCTGGTCGACCAGGACGCCGCAGAGATCCTGGCGAAGGAGGCCATCGACGCCGTCCTCGACCTGGAGAAGATGGGCCTGCCGTTCAACCGGACCCCGAACGGCACCATCGACCAGCGCCGCTTCGGCGGTCACTCCCGCAACCACGGCGAGGCCCCGGTCCGCCGGTCCTGCTACGCCGCGGACCGCACCGGCCACATGATCCTCCAGACGCTGTACCAGAACTGCGTCAAGGAGGGCGTGGAGTTCTTCAACGAGTTCTACGTCCTGGACCAGCTGATCACCGAGGTCGACGGCGTCAAGAAGTCCGCCGGTGTCGTCGCGTACGAGCTGGCCACCGGTGAGATCCACATCTTCCAGGCCAAGGCCGTGATCTACGCCTCCGGCGGCACGGGCAAGTTCTTCAAGGTGACCTCCAACGCGCACACCCTGACCGGTGACGGCCAGGCGGCCTGCTACCGGCGCGGCCTGCCGCTGGAGGACATGGAGTTCTTCCAGTTCCACCCGACGGGCATCTGGCGCATGGGCATCCTGCTGACGGAGGGCGCCCGCGGTGAGGGCGGCATCCTCCGCAACAAGGACGGCGAGCGCTTCATGGAGAAGTACGCGCCGGTCATGAAGGACCTCGCGTCCCGTGACGTCGTCTCGCGCTCCATCTACACGGAGATCCGCGAGGGCCGCGGCTGCGGTCCCGAGGGCGACCACGTCTACCTGGACCTGACGCACCTCCCGCCGGAGCAGCTCGACGCCAAGCTCCCGGACATCACCGAGTTCGCCCGTACGTACCTCGGCATCGAGCCGTACACGGACCCGATCCCGATCCAGCCCACCGCGCACTACGCCATGGGCGGCATCCCGACCAACGTCGAGGGTGAGGTCCTGGCGGACAACACCACCGTCGTCCCGGGCCTGTACGCGGCCGGCGAGGTCGCCTGCGTGTCGGTGCACGGCGCCAACCGCCTCGGCACCAACTCGCTGCTCGACATCAACGTCTTCGGCAAGCGCTCCGGCATCGCCGCCGCCGAGTACTCCGCCAAGAGCGACTTCGTCGAGCTTCCGGAGGACCCGGAGGCGCTCGTCGTCGCGCAGATCGACAAGCTGCGCAACTCCACGGGCAGCGAGCGGGTGGCCGACATCCGCCGTGAGCTCCAGGAGACGATGGACGCCAACGTGATGGTGTTCCGTACGGAGCAGACCATCAAGACGGCCGTCGAGAAGATCGCCGAGCTGCGCGAGCGCTACGAGAACGTGTCCATCCAGGACAAGGGCAAGCGCTTCAACACCGACCTCCTGGAGGCCATCGAGCTGGGCAACCTGCTCGAACTGGCCGAGGTCATGGCCGTCTCGGCCCTGGCGCGCAAGGAGTCCCGCGGTGGTCACTACCGCGAGGACTACCCGAACCGCGACGACGTCAACTTCATGCGCCACACGATGGCGTACCGCGAGGTCGGCGAGGACGGCTCCGAGACCGTGCGTCTCGACTACAAGCCGGTCGTCCAGACCCGCTACCAGCCGATGGAGCGTAAGTACTGATGGCTACCCCCGTACTGGACAAGGTCGAGGCGGAGTCCGCCGCCTCCCCGTACATCACGGTCACCATGCGCATCCGCCGCTTCAACCCCGAGGTGTCGGACGCGTCGGTCTGGGAGGACTTCCAGATCGAGATCGACCCGAAGGAGCGTGTCCTCGACGCCCTTCACAAGATCAAGTGGGACATGGACGGCTCGCTGACGTTCCGCCGCTCGTGCGCGCACGGCATCTGCGGTTCGGACGCGATGCGGATCAACGGCAAGAACAGGCTCGCCTGCAAGACGCTGATCAAGGACATCAACCCCGAGAAGCCGATCACGGTCGAGGCCATCAAGGGCCTCACGGTGATGAAGGACCTCGTGGTCGACATGGAGCCCTTCTTCCAGGCGTACCGGGACGTCATGCCGTTCCTGGTCACCAAGGGCAACGAGCCGACGCGTGAGCGTCTGCAGTCGGCCGAGGACCGCGAGCGCTTCGACGACACCACCAAGTGCATCCTGTGCGCCGCGTGCACGTCGTCCTGCCCGGTGTTCTGGAACGACGGGCAGTACTTCGGCCCGGCCGCGATCGTCAACGCGCACCGCTTCATCTTCGACTCGCGTGACGAGGCGGGCGAGCAGCGCCTGGAGATCCTGAACGACAAGGACGGCGTGTGGCGTTGCCGCACGACGTTCAACTGCACGGACGCCTGCCCGCGTGGCATCGAGGTCACGAAGGCCATCCAGGAAGTGAAGCGCGCGCTGATCACGCGTCGCTTCTGACACCTGGCCGGTCGCCTGCCCCATGTGGGGAAGCCCGCTTCTGTACGCTCTGCGTGCAGGAGCGGGCTTTGTCGTCGTGGCCGTCGCAGGAGAGAACGGGGAGAGAGATGAGCGAGCCGAATCCTTACGCGGACGGTGAGTACAAGTGGGGTCCCAACCAGCAGCCGGGGACTCCGGGGTACGGCTACCCGCAGGCGGGGACGCCGGGTTACGGGTATCCGCAGGCGGGGACGCCTGGCGGCTACGAGCCGACCCTCGCGGCCGGTCTGCCGGTGCCTCCGCAGTACCCGCCGGCGGGGATGGCCGGGGGCGCGCCACTGCTGAGCCTGGGCGACATCACGGTCGTCGGGGACCAGATCATCACCCCGGCCGGTCCGATGCCGCTCAGGGGCGCGGTGTGGAACGCGATGGACATGTCGCGGACGGAGGAGAAGATCCCGACGGTCGCGATCGTGCTGGCCGTCATCTTCTTCGTGCTGTGCCTGCTGGGTCTGCTGTTCCTGCTGATGAAGGAGAAGCAGACGACCGGCTTCATCCAGGTCACGGTCACGAGCGGTGGCCGCCACCACTCCACGATGGTCCCGGCGAGGGGGCCGGAGACCATCCACTGGGTCATGGGCCAGCTGAACTACGCGCGCTCGCTGAGCATGTGACGGTTCCTCGGGGGGCGAGAGGTGTGACGGTTCCTCAGGGGCAGAGGATGTGACGGCTCCTAGGGGCGAGGGCGGTTCGCGGATCCGGGTGGCGTCGGGGTGGCCTCCGGGTGCGGCGAGGGGTGTCCCCGATGGTCCGGGCGGGCCTCCGGCGGGAACCTTGATCCATGACGAACTCAAGGACGAACGCACGGACTAGCACGTGGCCGAGCAGGCGGACGAACTCGGTTGCCGGTAAGGCGCGTTGGACGGCCCTGGTCGCGGCGGGGGCGGCCCTCGTGGGTGTGGCGGTGCTCGGCCCGACGAGCGCGCCGGCTTCGGCTGCCGCACCGTCGTGGACACGGAGCGCCGCCGTGGACGGCCAGGTCGACATCGCCGCCCTGAGAGCCGCTCTGGCCGGGCTGCCCGAGCCCTCCGTGCGCGGGGCGATGGTCCGGATCAGCGGGCGGGACGGCCGGTGGACCGGGACCGCCGGTGAGTGGACGGCGCCCGTGGACGGACCGTCCGCCGGCGAGTTCGCCGTCGGGAGCGTCACGAAGCTGTTCACCGCCGCCCTCGTGCTCCAGCTCGTCGGCGAGGGGCGACTGTCGCTGGACGACCCGGTCCAGGCGCACCTCCCGGGCCTCCTGCCGCGCTCGTACGCGCCGATCACCGTGGGGCAGCTGCTCAGCCACACCAGTGGGCTGCAGAAGCCGGAGTGCGTCCGGCCGGGGACGCCGGTCGAGGTCGTGCGGTCGGCGGTCTCCTGCGGGACGCCGACGCCACCCGGCACGACGGCCCAGTACAACGGGGTCAACTACTTCCTCGCCGGCCTCCTCGTCGAGAAGGTGTCGGGCCGGTCGTACGAGGCGGAGCTCCGCGACCGGATCCTGCGGCCGCTCGGACTGCGCCGCACACGGCTGCCCGCCGACGACTGGGCGTGGGCCGAGGGCGGTCTCGTCTCCACGTCCGGCGATCTGACCCGCTTCATGAACGTGCTGATGCGGGGCGGACTGCACCGTCCGGCCGAACGGGCGGCGCTCTTCACGGTGCCGCCGATACCGGACGCGCGCTTCAGCCTCGGCGGCCTGATGCGCACCCCGGCGCCCGGCGGCGGGCCCGTCGTCTGGGGCAAGACGGGAACCAACCGCGGCTACACGAGCGGGGTGTTCGCCACTCCGGGCCTGGGCCGTGTCGTCGTCTACTCCACGCTCACGACGGGGAAGGACACGGATCGGGAGACGGAGCGGATCCTGGGGATCGTGGGGGCGGCGTTCAAGGGGTACCGGGAGGGGGTGGCCGGAGGCGCTTAGGGAACGCGTACCGGGGTCATCGTGGGCGGGTCGCCAGGGCCTCTAGCCGTGCCAGGGAGGGCCGGGCGGGCCTTCCTCGGCGACCAGCATGATCCGGCGGAGCAGGTCGTTGAGCAGGGTCCGCTCGTCCTCGTCGAGGACGCCGAGCAGCCGGTCCTCCTCGTGGCCGAGGACGTCCATCGCGCCGCGCCAGGTCTCCCGGCCGGCGGCGGTGAGTTCGACGACGACCCGGCGCCGGTCGGTCGTGGAGGACGTACGGCGGACGAAGCCGCGCCGCTCCAGGACGTCGAGGCGGCCGGTGACCGAGGCGGGGGCGAGGTCGAGGTCCTGGGCCAGCTCGGAGGGGGCGGCGCTGCCGCCCCGTCCTGCGAGCTTGTGCAGCGTGTCGAACTCGTGGCGTTCCAGTTCGAAGTCGACCAGGGACTGCTCGCGGACCCGCCGCAGATGGACGGAGAGCTTCTTCATCCGGGTGACGGCGCCCTCCACGGAAGGGTCGAGGCCGGGCAGGACCGGCTGCCAGCGCGCGACATGCTCGTCGGTCCAGTCGCGCGGGATGGGCTCGGTCGGCTCGGGCTCGGTCGGCTCCATGCGTCGATCGTACGTCGCGGGCCCTTCGTGCTCACGTTGTCAGCGGCGTCCCCTACCGTCGTACGCATGGTGGGGACCACGAGCCTGGGGCTCAGGCTGAATGCGGCGTTGGATGCGGACAAGTCCGGGGAGGCAGGGGGGCACGGAGGCGGGGCGGTCCTGGCGCTCACGGAGGCGGCGGACCCGGTGGAGCGGCGGGAATGGGCGCTGGTGATGCACCGGAGGGCGTGCATGCGCCGGGAGCCGCTGCTCGATCAGGCCCTGGAGCGGCTGGCGGGCCAAGAGCTCGGCTGGTCGACGGCGGAGTCGGACCTGTTGCTCGGGCGCCTCGCGGGCCCGGAGGCCGAGGTCTCCCCGCACGAACTCCGGGACAGGTTCATGGTGCTGGTGCCGATCGCGCTCTCGGCGGCCGAGCAGGTCGAGGAGTGCGACCGGCCCCGCCTGAGGGCGCTGCGGCGGACGGCGGAGGACCTGCGGGTCCACGTCTCCGACGAGTTCGCTGGGACACGGGACAGGATCGACGCCCTGCTGCGGCGGGAGACACCTGTCGTCGAGGGCCGGCTGCCGCGCCACGTTCTCGACGGTCTCGACGCGTACGGCCCGGCGATGCGGGCCGTGCACGCCGAGCTGCTGGCGGGAAGGGGCGTGACCGCGTTCCTGACGCACTGTGTGCAGCTGGAGAAGGTCAGGGCGACCCGGACCTGGCGCAGGCGCGCCTCGGCGCTCCTGGCGGAGGCCGAGTCCGGTGCGGAGCTGGTGCGGCGGCTGTTGGAGGGGATCGCCGCGCAGCCCGAGCACACGGTGGCCGACCTGAATCCCTGGGGGATCACCGTCCGGGGCATCGCGGGTGACACCAACACCTGTCTGATACGGGGGCTGTTGTGGGCCGCGCTCGATCTGGACGCGCCGTGGGCGGCGCCGGCGGCCGGGGCCGTCGCCCTGCACGCGGGCACCGGGCTCGGCGGCTCCGGGGGCGAGTGCCGCAGTCAGACGCTGGCCTCGACCGCGGTGGCGGTGCTCGGCGAGTTCGAGGGCACGCGGGCCGAGGAGGCCGTCCAGTGGCTCGGGCGGGTCCGGGGGAGGGTCCGCAACCGGACGGTGCTCAAGGCGACCGCCAAGGCCCTGGAGACCGTCGCCGGACGGGCCGGGCTGACGCCGTCGATGCTGCGCGAGCGCGGTGTCCCGGCGCACGGGCTCGACGCGCGCGGGGTGCGCGAGGAGGCGCTCGGGGCGTACACGGCGGTCCTCGCGGTGAGCGAGCCCGGCGCGGCCTCGCTGTCGTTCCGGGGCCCCGAGGGCCGGATCCTGAAGTCCGCGCCGAAGCCGGTCCGGGAGGCGCACGGAGAGCGGCTTGCGCCGCTGCGCGCCGGGTTCAAGGAGCTGCGGACCCTGCTGGCCGTGGAGCGGTCCCGTCTGGAGGACCATCTGGCGGCGGGGACGACGTGGCCGACGGCGGACTGGGAGCGGTACTACATCGACCATCCGGTGACCGGCGCCGTCGCCCGGGCGCTGCTCTGGGAGGCCGACGCCGACGGCGACGGGCGCTGGACGGCCGGGCTGCCCGAGCGGACCGGCGGCGGCTGGGCCCTTGCGGGCGCGGACGGCACCGCGCTGCCGGTCGCCCCGGGGGCCCGGCTGCGGTTGTGGCATCCGCTGCGGGCGGACGGTGAGGAGATGGCCGAGTGGCGGGGCGAGTTCACGGGGCGGGAGCAGGCTCAGCCGTTCCAGCAGGTCTTCCGCGCGACGTACCCGCTCGCCCCGGCCGAGGTGGCCGCGGGGGCGAGTGCCGACCGCTTCGCCGGCCGCGTCCTGCACTACGCCCGCGCCAGGGCGCTGCTGGCCGAGCGCGGCTGGACCGGCGACCATCTGGGCTTCTTCCGCGAGGGCTACTCCTCGGAGATGGTGCGGGAGCTGCCTCGCGCGGGTGAAGTACCGGTCGGCGAGGGCGTGTTCTGGCGGGCGCTGCTCCCTGTCGAGCTGGTCGACGCGGAGAGCCGCGAGACCGGGATCGCGTCCCTCTGCCGCACGGGCGCGGTCCGCTTCGAGCGGCGCAGGGCCACGGCCTCGGCCGCGTCGCGCGGCGCCTGGGCGGCGGCGGCGCTGACCGACGTACCGCCTCTCGCGCTGTCGGAGGCGCTGCGGGACGTGGCCCAGTTCGTGTCCGTGGCGCCGATGCGGGACCGGAGGGCGGCGCAGGACCTGAGGGCGGCGCGGGCCCGGAGTAGCGGCAGCCGAGCGGGAGTTCGGCCGTACAGCACCACCCACAGACCCCCACTTGAACATGTTCAAGTGGGGGTCTACAGTCATGCCCAGAACCTATTTGAACGCGTTCAAAGGAGGGTGGGGCATGGACCTCACTGTCGTCGCGTACATCGCCTACCTGGTCATCAGCGTGGCCCTGACCGTCTGGGTCGCCCGCACGCTCAGCCGCAACGGAAGGATCTTCCTCGCCGACGTCCTGCACGGGAACGAGAAGCTCGCGGATGCCGTGAACCACCTTCTGGTGGTCGGCTTCTACCTCGTCAACTTCGGCTTCGTCGCCCTCTACCTCAGCCAGGACGAGGCCGTCGCCGACGCCCGGGCCCTCTTCGAGGCCCTCTCCGTCAAGCTCGGCGTGGTCCTCCTCGTCCTCGGCGTGATGCACCTCGGCAACGTCTACGTCCTCAACAAGATCCGCCGCCGGGGCGTCATGGAGCGCGAACAGGTCCCGCCGGTGCCCCCGCAGGGCTGGACCGGCCCCACCCCCAAGGGCCCCTGGGCACCGCCCGTCGCCGGGGCGTGAGGTGGGACCGATGAGCCGGACCGGCACCCCCGTACACCGCCTCACCGTGCCCTACGACGCCGACTGCCCGCTCTGCGTCCATCTGCGGCACTGGCTCCTGCGGCAGCGACAACTGGTGCCGCTCGACCTCGTCCCGGCAGCCTCTCAGGAGGCCAGGCGCCGCTTCCCCGGCCTCGACCACGCGGCCACCCTCAAGGAGATCACCGCGATCGGGGACCGGGGGCAGATCTACACCTCCACCTCCGCCTGGATCGTCTGCCTCTGGGCCCTGGCCGACCACCGGCCCAAGGCCCGGTGGCTGGCCACCCCGGCCGGCCGGCCGGTCGCCCGGGCGACCGTCCTCGCCGCCGCCAAGTGGCGCGAGGCGATCAAGGCCGGCGGACCGGCCCGCGAGGACGGGCGCTGCGAGGACGGGCGCTGCGAAGCACCCGGCGCGCCCGGCTAGGCTCGGGGCCGTGAAGGACGTGAAGGAAGACAAGCCCGCCGAGGGCCCCGCGCAGCCCAAGGTCGCCAAGAGCGAGCAGACCCGCACGCTGATCCTCGAAACCGCCCTCCGGCTCTTCAAGGAACGCGGCTACGACAAGACCACCATGCGGGCCATCGCCCAGGAGGCCGGGGTCTCCGTCGGCAACGCGTACTACTACTTCGCGTCCAAGGAACACCTCGTCCAGGGCTTCTACGACCGGATCGCCGAGGAACACCAGTCGGCCGTCGAAGCCATCCTGGACAGCGACGAGAAGGACCTCACGGCCCGCATCCGCGGGGTCCTCCTCGGCTGGCTCGACATCGCCGAGCCGTACCACGAGTTCGCGTCCCAGTTCTTCAAGAACGCCGCCGACCCGGACAGCCCGCTCAGCCCCTTCTCCCCCGAGTCGGAGGGCCCGCGCGAGGCCGCGATCGAGGTCCACCGCCGGGTCATCGCCGGGGCGAACGTCAAGATCGACCCCGAACTGGCCGAGCCGCTCCCCCAGTTGCTCTGGCTCCAGCAGATGGGCCTGGTGCTGTTCTGGGTGTACGACCGCTCCGAGGGCTGCGCCAACAGCCGTCGGCTCGTCGAGCGCCTCGCGCCGGTCACCGCCCGCGCGATCTCGCTCTCCCGCTTCCGGCTGCTGCGCCCGCTGGTGCGCGAGACCCACGACCTCCTCGCCGACTTCATGCCGACGGCGGCGGGCATGGCGGCCTCGGGCAAGCCGAAGCGCGCCAAGGCGACCAAGGACGCGAAGGACGCGGGGTCCACGAAGGACGACTGAACAGGGCCGAGCAACGCCCGAGGGGCCCGGCCGGTGCACGGCTCGGGGCCCCTCGGGCGATGACGCGTCGGATGCCGGGCCGCCCGGGTCTACGGGCGGACGGGCCTACGGGCGGACGGGCGTCAGATCCAGCTCAGCTCCCAGAGCCGCCAGACCCCGGTGCCGTCGGTGAGGTACTGCGAGCCGGCGACCTCCGTCGTCGCGAGCACGTAGTCCTTCTTCTGCCAGAGCGGGATCAGCGGAACGTCCTTCACGACCTCCGACTGGATGTCCTCGAAGTCGTTCGCCGCCGCCGCCCGGTCGCTGTACTGCTGCGTCGCCGAGATCAACGAGTCGATCTTCCGGCTGGAGAACCCGGTGTGCATGGCGTTGCCTGCGCCCACGAGCGGGGCGGTGAAGCTGTCGGAGTCCGGGAAGTCGGGCAGCCAGCCGACCGGGTACGCGTCGTACTCGCCCTTCGCGTACGCCTTCTGGAAGTCCTGCCACTCCGCCTCGACCAGCTTCACCTTGAACAGGCCGGTCGACTCCAGCTGCCGCTGCAGCTCCTTCGCCTCGGCCCCGTACGTGACGTCCTTGCGGTAGCCGAGGGTGAAGCTCACCGGCGTCTCGACGTCCGCCTCCTGCAGGAGGCTCTTGGCCTTCTTCTTGGACGGCTCGGGGTACGCGTCGTAGAACGAGGTGCTGTGACCGTTGAAGCCCTGCGGGATCAGGGAGTACAGCGGCTCCACCGTGCCGTGGTAGGCGCCGGTGACGATGGCCGGGCGGTCGACGACGGCGGCGATCGCCTGCCGGACCTCCTTCTTCGCCATCGGCGAGCCGGGCTTCACGTTGAAGTAGAGGTTGCGGACCTCGGCGGTCTGCGCCTCCGTGATCCGGGCGGAGTCCTTGCCGTTCCCCGCCTCGGAGAGGAACTCCGGCGGCATCTGCCGGTGCGCGATGTCGATCTGCTTGTTCTTCCAGGCGTCCGCGAGCTTCTCGGACTCCTGGAAGTACTTCACGACGACCGTACGGCCCGCCTTGGCCGCGCCCCTGTACTTCGGGTTCGGCTCCAGGCGCGCGCTCTCGCCAGGCTTGAACTCCTTGAGGACGTACGGCCCGGAACCGTCGGCCGTGACGCCCTCACGGACCCGCTTGGCCGGGTACTGGCTGCTGTCGACGATGGAACCCGCGCCCGTGGCGAGCTTGAACGGGAAGGTCGCGTCCCGGCCGTTCAGATTGAACGTGACCTTCTGCCCGTCGGCGACGACGTTCTTGAGGGTCGGGAAGAGCGGCGCGGGACCGGTGTCCGCCTTGATGTTCAGGATCCGCTCGAAGGAGTGCTTGACGTCCTCGCCGGTCACCTTGCGCCCGCTGGAGAAGGTCAGGTCGTCCCGGAGCTCGCACTGGTACGT
Source organism: Streptomyces sp. NPDC014870 (assembly GCF_043081505.1). Taxonomy (NCBI): domain Bacteria; kingdom Bacillati; phylum Actinomycetota; class Actinomycetes; order Kitasatosporales; family Streptomycetaceae; genus Streptomyces; species Streptomyces sp. NPDC014870. The sequence goes on along the minus strand of NZ_JBIBWQ010000013.1, from coordinate 243,408 downwards.
GGTGAGCTTCGCGCCGACGAACTTGCAACTCTCGGCGGCGTCCGGAACCGGCGTGATGACGCCCGGCTTGAAGCTCAGCAGCGTCTGGTAGACGTTGCTGTACATCGCCCAGGAACCGGCGTCCCACGCGCCGGCCGGATCGAGCGAGGTCACCTCGTCCGTGGTGCCGATGGTGATCGCATCGGTCCGTTCGTCGTCGGACGGGAGCAGCTGCCAGCCGCCCACTCCGGCGACCACCAGAACTCCGCATGTGATGAGGATCCGAAGACGGACCGTCGACCGCATCGCCGTGCTTCCTTTTTTCGTTCCCACCCCTGCCGCGGCGGCGCCCAGCCATCCCGCGATGGCGTCACCCAATCACACGGACTTCACAAGTGGAAGAGGAAACCTTCACGATGCAGGTATATGTCCGGGATATGAGAATCCGGCGGGTCGAACGGTACGTATCACCCCCTGCGCGAGGAGTGACAGCTTCCACTCACGGGCCCGCCGGAGCCCGTCCCGTCACGCCTGCTTCGAGGCGAGCTGGACGACGGTGATGTCGGAGGGCGCGCCCACCCGTACCGGCGGGCCCCAGGCGCCCGCGCCGCGCGAGACGTACAGCTGGGTGTCGCCGTACCGCTCCAGACCGGCGACGGTCGGATTGGCCAGCTCGGCGAGGTAGTTGCCGGGCCAGAGCTGCCCGCCGTGGGTGTGCCCGGAGAGCTGGAGGTCGACGCCGTGGCGGACGGCGTCGTCGATGACGATCGGCTGGTGCGCGAGGAGGACGGCGGCCTTCGCGCGGTCCCGGTCACCGAGCGCGGCGGCGAAGTCGGGGCCCTTGCCCTCGCTCTCGCCCGCGATGTCGTCGACCCCGGCGAGGTCGAAGCCCGCCGCGATCTCCAGACGCTCGTTGCGCAGCGGGCGCAGGCCGAGTTCGCGGACGTGGTCGACCCAGGCGTCGGCGCCGGAGAAGTACTCGTGGTTGCCGGTCACGAAGAACGAGCCGTGCCGGGCCCGGAGCCGGGCGAGGGGCTCGGCGGCGGAGCCGAGGTTCTCGACGCTGCCGTCGACGAGGTCGCCGACGACGGCGATCAGGTCGGGCTGGGTGGCGTTGATGGTCTCCACGATGCGCTGGGTGTGGGCGCGGCCGAGGATCGGCCCGATGTGGATGTCGGACACGACGGCGATCCGGTACCCGTGCAGCGCGCGCGGGATCTTCGCCAGCGGCACGGTCACCCGCTTGACGCTGGGCCCGCGCAGCACGCCGTACGTCCCGTACCCGACGGTCCCCACGGCGGCGGCGGCCGCGGCGCCGCCGACGACCCGCGACACGAACAGCCGCCGCGACACGGCGGTGGCACCGGACTCCACGACGGCCGGCTCCGGCGCCTCGGGAGCCTCCGGCGCCTCCGGCGCTGTCGGCGCGGGGGCGGGCACGGTCACCGGGACCGGGGCCGACGGGGCCGCCACGGCCTGCGGAGCGTCGGCGATGTCCCGGCGCTCAAGGACGCGCCGCAGCACCGGCCGGACGGCCTCCCCCACGACCAGGGCGAGGGTCAGGTAAAGCAGCAGGGCCAGCCACAGATAGCCCGGCCAGGCCACGACCTGCTGGAGCCAGAAGGGCGCGCCCGCCCGCGCGGAGACCAGCGCGCCGACGGCCAACGCGGGCAGGACGAACGCGGCGCCCGTCCCCAGCCGCCGCGCGACGCTTCCGCGCACGGTGACATCGCGCACGAGGCGCCGCCACACGTACCAGTGGACCCCGCCCAGCAGGCCGAGAACCACCACAACCACCACCAGAAAGCCGAGCACGCGCCCCACCCCTATCCGCGTCCGCGCCGCAAAGCGCGCACGCCACCAGCGTACCGAGACCCACCCGCAAGCCCGCCGCGGGCCCGTTCGATACTGGCAGGGCACGAGCACCCCACCCCGAAGGACCCCCGATGAAGCTCAGCCGCCGCGTCTCCTGGTTCCTGCTCGCGTTCGGCGTCTGGTCTTGGGTGATCTGGGTGACCTTCGCGAAGAACCTCTGGAAGGACGGGAGCGGGCTCGCCTTCGACGACGCGGGCAACCCGACGGCGTACTTCTGGGTGCACCTCGCACTGGCTGTCACGTCGTTCATCCTAGGGACGGCCGTGGGCGTGATCGGCTTGCGGGGTGTCCGCGCGGGCAAGAAGTAGCCCGGTCTGTGCACCCGGGGGGGCAGGCGCACAGACGGACCAGTCCTTCAGGTCAGCCGGCTGCAGGAACAGGCCGATCGGGAGTCTCCAGCCATGCGGACTCCCCCTTTGCGGTCACGGTCAGACCGAACCGCTCCGGGCCGGGACGGTCATGCAGCACCCACCAGGCGTGGGCGGCTTCCACTTCGTTCCACAGCCGACGCGGGCCGTGCTGCCAGACGGTCCACCGGTCGTCCGACTCCCCGTCCCAGTCGATGGCAGCCCACGAGGTGGCGTCGGTCGTGGCGACCCACAGTCGGGAGGCCACCCCGTCGACGTCGGGGTCGTCCTGCCGCGTCCACCACACGTCACGGAGCTGTAGCCCCATGGCGAACTGAGCGGCGAGATCGTCACCGGTCACCCGCCACGGCGGGAGGCTGGTGGTCGATTCGTCGGGCTGATGGTCGTCGCGCACGACGTCCCGGAAGATCCGTAGGTCGGTGCGCTGGTTCCGCATGAGCATGAACGCGGAGTACGGCGAGAACGGCCCCGACGCACAACCCATGTCGTCCACGGTCATGCGCAGCAACCCGTAGCAGATCCAGGGGGACTCCCACGGTGTGAGGATGACACCTCCGGCTTTCACCTGGTCGACCCACGGACGCGGGACGGACCGTACGGAGCACGTGGACACGAGCCGGTCATAGGGAGCGTTGGCCGCGTATCCCTCGGCCCCGTCCCCAGTGACCACATGCGCGGCGCCCCCTTCCCTCCGTAGACGCTTCGCGGCCTCGGCCGCCAACTTGGAGTCCACTTCGACGGTCGTCACGTTCCCCGGGCCGGCGACGTGGTTCAGAAGGCCCGCGTTCCACCCGGTTCCCGTGCCGATCTCCAGGACCTTGAGTCCGGCACGCACGTCGAGCATGTGGAGCATCCGGAACACGATGGAGGGCGCCGAAGCGGACGACGACGCCCGTCGGTCGCCGTCCCCGAGGTCCGCTCCGTCGTTGACCTGGGTCACCACGGAGTCGTTCGCGTAGACCGCACGGAGCCATGCTTCCGGGGCGTTCGCGCGGTCGCACGGTTCAAGTTCGTCACCAAGGTAGATGCGCTCAGCCACGAACGCGGCCCGGGGAACATCCCATGCCGCCCGCTCCCACTCGGGCGCCACGGACGCTTCCATCTCATCGTTCACAGCGCCGAGCAGTTCGCGGATGGCAATCCGCTCGGCCGCTGCGAGATCAGTCGTCTTCACTTGCACTAGTCCTTCTTGTGCTTCGGCGGGTCCTTCGGCTTGGCCGTGTCGGAGGACGGCTTGGACGTGCCCGGGTCCTTCCCACCGGAGTGCTGCCCATTGCCACCGCTTCCGCCTTTGCCCGTTCCCCAACCCATGCTGTTGCTCCTCTCGTCTTCGATTGGTCACCGGTCGCGACGGCGCGGCTTGGCGCACTTGCTGTGCCGGTAGACCACGGCGGGCGGCCCGGACTGCCGCTCCACCGATCCCCGGCGGCAGGGCTCCAGGGCTCCGATCGGCGCGCTGCACTCGGGGCAGGTCTCCCCTTTGGGCGCGTACGTCGTGTACTCGTCCGTGCGGGCGTCCGTGTCGCTCTCCTGCGTTCCGGCGGCCATGTCGTCGTCCCCTCAATGCGGTCGTCGCTTGCATTCGACGCTAGGAGGACGGCTGGCCGGGGCTCCACGGAGTTGCATGAGTTTGCACATCAATTCCTATGGCTGATTGGGATATTGACTCTCCATCCGCTGCTCAGCATGGTTCATGCAAGCTCACGCAATCACCTGGACCAGGCAGTCAGCCATGGCCGTAGAGTTCGTAGGCATCGACCCGAACACCGACCGCGATCACTGCCCGACGGTGTGGGCGGACGCGGAAGCCCAGGAGATCTTGTTGCAAGGCTGGAAGCCGGACAGCGAGACTCAAACCCAGTGCGAGGCGAGCAGCCCCGCGAACGGGCCGGTTCCCGACAGCGAGGCGATCGTCAGGATGCCGGCCCGCATGATTCCGATGATCCGGGAGGCGTGTGATGCCATCGAGCGTGCCCAGCTTCGCTGAGCTGCTCGGCCGGTGTGAGCGGTCAGCCGTACACCTGGAGATGCGTGACTCGTACGCGCCTACCGACCGGTTCGAGGCATGGAAGCGGGGCGAGCGCATCGACTGGAGCGACCGCGCCTCCTGGTGGCATCCGTACGATCAGTTGATCACGGACACCGTGGCTCGGGGCGTGACGATCCGCCGAGCCCGCATCGTTTCCGAGCCCGTGACGGAGTACATCCGGTGGGAGCACTACGTCACCCACGCCAACGTCACAGCCGGCGAAGACGTCCGTTGGCTGCCACGTCGCCGGGCCACGGCCATCGCTCTTCCCTGCAATGACTTCTGGCTCTTCGACGGCACGCTCCTCCGCGTGCACCACTTCTCCGGGGAGGGCGCAGTGGTGGAGGACGAGATCACCGACGACGCGGAGACGGTGAAACTCTGCGCCTCCGCATTCGAGGCCGTCTGGGACCGAGCCGTCCCGCACCACCTGTACGCGATCTGAGGACAGCCAGCTCCATGCCCCCACACCCCTCATCGAGCGTTCAGCAAGCCCGTGAAGCACTGGCGGGCCGGCTGCGTGAGCTACGCAGGGACGCCGGATTCAGCGGGCGGGAGCTGGCCGTCAGACTGCGCTGGTCGGACTCGAAGGTGTCGCGCATCGGCAACGCAAAGACGCCACCCTCCGACGGGGACATCCGGGCATGGTGTCGGGCATGCGGCGCCGACGACCAGGCGCCGGATCTGATCGCGGCGAACAGGCAGTCGGCGGACGCTCACGTGCAGTGGAAGCGGCTCCAGCGGGGCGGCCTACGGCACGTGCAGGAGTCCACCGAGAGTCTGTACCGGCGCACTCACCTGTTCCGGGTCTACGTCTCCGACGTGATCCCCGGCTTCCTCCAGACGCCCGCGTACGCGACGTCACTCCTGTCATCCATCGCGGATTTTCGCGGTACACCGGACGACGTGTCGGAGGCCGTCAAGGTCCGCATGAGACGGAACGCGGTACTGAACAACGCAGCACACCGGTTCGCGTTCGTCCTGGAGGAATCGGTACTGCGCTACCGACTGTGCACCGTCGATGCGATGGCGGCGCAGCTCGGTCACCTCCTGGGAGTCATGGATCTCCAGAACGTGTCCGTAAGCATCGTCCCCTTCTCGCCCCAACGAACCGTCTGGCCCATGCCGACATTCACAATCTTCGACGACACGAGGGTGCACGCGGACACCCTGGACGCCGCATCCACCCTGACGCAGCCAAGCCAAGTCGAGCTGTATGCAAAAGCCTTCGACCGGCTATCGCAAGGGGCGGCGCGGGAAGCTGCGGCACGCTCTCTCGTGGCGTCCGCCCTGGCGTCTCTCGACTGACCCTCTGATCTACCGGGAACGCCGAATGGCCCCCGCGCCCGCTCCGACAACGGAGAGGCACACGGGGGCCACATATCGGCGTCAGCCGTTCAGCACACCGGTAAGGCGTGCGGCTGCCCTGCCTCCGAAGAGGGCGATGCCGCAATAGAAGTCGATGCGGGTCCGATAGACGGCTTGTCGTGCGACTCGCCCAGATCGCGGGTACCGAGCAAGGGGGACGGGGGTGTCGGGGCACGGGACCTCCCTAACAAGCGTGGATGTGTCAAGAGATCCGCCAGGTTCGCTAGGGCACGCGACTATTCGCCAGGGTTCGCCAGGGTGCGCGCCATGTTCCGCCACCCGGTGCGGGGTGTCAGTTAGGAGGAGACCTACAGGAGGAAACGTGCATCGCAACAAAGACCAGACCGACGCCCCACCACGATTCGAACTTCGTTGCGGGGGGCTGCACTTGACCATCCAGCGCATCCCTGGATGGCTCGTCGCCCTGGTCACAACTGCCGGCGGGGTAGCGGGAACGTGGTGGGCACAGCGTTAGGCCACGCGCCCGAACGCAGTGCTCGTCTTGAGCTGATGGCACCCCGGCACAGCACTTGAACGTTGCCGTCCATATCGGTCCCTCCCAGCGCGAGGGGCCGTACATGGTTCAAGTCCACGTCCGCTGTGGGGAAGTGGTTGAGGCGCCAGTCACACCACGCGTGCCCCTTCTGCCCGATGATCCGGCGGAGCCGTGCAGCAGCGTCGTTCCGGGCCGCTCGTCGCCGGCTCCGCGCACGTCGAGTGCGGACACTCGTCCGTCCCTCGTACATCGCGTGATGAGTCTTGCAGCGTCGACGGTGCGTCGCCGAGTCCGTGCGGTCGATACAGCGCACGCCCGCCCTCTTGTTGTCGTCGGCCTGTTCGTCGTTCTCTGCGTGCCTCCCGGATAGTCCGGCGGCGTGGAAGCGCCGCCCTTACGATGCCCCCGAAGGACCTGATAGGGATGTGGCTCGTCGCTGTCCTCGGCATCACCGGGTGCGTATTGGGGGTGCTGTGGACGTGGGCCGAGATCGGCCTTAGGCGTCGGGGTGTACGCATCGACGCGGAGGTCATCGGAGTCCGCGAGCACGAGGACGGTGACGGTGACGTGCACTTCTACCCGATCCTCTGCTTCACACCCCCGGGCGGCACTCCGGTCCGGGGCGAGTCATACGCCCGCATCAACGAGTACACGCCCCCGGACATGATCAGCGTGGTCTACGATCCCCGCCGTCCCGAAATGTTCAGCGAGGACCGCGTGACGGGGATCGTCGGCGGTCTTCTCCTACTGGCTCTCTCAGCCCCCGCAGCGGGCGTCGGTCTATGGTGGCTCGTTCACTGACTCCAACCCCTCACAGCCGGCAAACACGGCCAGGAATGCCGACCGTTGTTCTCGTGCCCACCCCGGGGACTCGAACCCAGAACTCTGCGGCCGATATCCCGAAGGTGCCGGGCCTGTACCGCGCACCTCTGCTCTGTTGGGGCAGGTGGGCTTGGTCGTCCTCTCCGGCTCGGCCGGTCCGGACACGGTGAGGGATCCCACGGGCTCACAGCCCCGTTCGGCGACTCGCGGACGAGCCGGCTACTGATGGGCGGTGTGACCCCCGCGCTCTGCCACACGACCACTGCGGCCACGCCGAGAGGGTGCGTGCTGCACGGGCAGAGCTGATGTGAGAGACGGGCACTCGGTCCGCCCGTTCCGCGTCGGTGGGGTGCGCGGTAGTCCCTGTCCCTCTGGAAGTAGTAGGGGCGGTGAGATTCCCACAGTCGCCGTGCGGAGTGCTCGGGCAACCCACCCGGTCCCTCACTGTGGTGTAGGGATCAGCGGATTCCCGTGGAGCGAGCATGACGATGGCGTTTCGATGGATGGTTTGGTTTTGTCCCTATTTTCTCTTGTACATACGAAAAGGCTCTCTCACCGTCATGGCCCCGCCCGCTGGTCGGCCCCGCTGCGGGCACAGCACAGCCCCGACGGTCCGCGAGGGACTGCCGGGGCTGTGGGGAGGCGTCAGAGGGCAGACAGTGTCTCTTCGTCGTCCTCGTGGTCCTCATCCGATTCAGGGCGACGCCAGTTCAGCGTCACCCGGTCCTCGACCGCGATGTACTTCCAGGTTTCCGGGTCCCTGCCGGGGCCGACCGAGACGCCCTCGAGGAAGAGGTCGAGGAACTCTCGGCGCTTGAACACATCCCACGCTGCCCACGGGGACCCAGGGCCCAGCGGGTCCTCCCCCGGTTCGCGCCACTCCGACGGAACCTGGATCGCTGCGGCGGTCATCGCGTTCAGTTCGTCCAGCTTGGCCGTGCACTGGTCCTCGAAGCTCCGGTACTGCGTCATCGTCGCGCGCCACATGGCCAGTTCGTCGCGCCCTCGGTACAGCCCCGCCTTGCGGTCGGCCTGGAGCTCGGCGATGGAGTTCCGCACGTGCTCAAGGTGCGCTTCCGTCTCGCGCCTCTCCTCCTCGACTCCGGACAGGTCACGCTGTAGCGCGAATCGGAATGCCGCCTCCGCGAGCCATTCCCTGTCCTCTTCGTCGTCGATTTCCGCAGCGTCGAGCCGTGCCCAGACACAGCCCGCCACATAGTCGTCGAGCTGGTTGCGTTTGACGCTCAGGCCGCCGTGCCCCTGGGGATTGGCGCACATGTAGTAGTCCTGCCCGCCGTTGTTCTTGCTCTGGCCCATCGAGCCCGAGCAGATCCCGCAGGTCGTGAAGCGCCAGCCGCTCATGAGGGTGGGCGTGGCCTCACCGCCGGGCTGCCTGTTCGTCTTCGTGCGCTTGCTTCGCCGCTCCTGGAGTTCCAACCACCTGGCCCCCTCGATGACTCCCCTGTGAGGCGTCAGGGGCGCCCCGCCCTCGTCCCGAGCGACCACGTTCACGTACGCCTTGCCCCGCTTCACTCGCGCACTGGCGAAGCCTCCGATGGCCGGGTGGGAGAGGATCCAGCGGACTGTCTGGGCTCGCCAGCGGATCGGGGTGTCATCCGTCGACACGCGCCGCATCTTGATGGACTGCATCCGCTTGTCGGTGGCTCGTCGTTCGGCCTCCCCCGGCGCTGGCACTTCCTCTGACGCCAGCGTCGTTGCGATCTTGTTGTCGGAGATGCCCGCGAACGACATCTCGATCATGCGCTCGACGATCTCCACGTGTTCCGGGTTGTCCTCGTCCGGCTCAAGGACGGACACCACAAGGTTGCCGATCTTCTCTCGGACAGCCCGCATCGCATACGGGGCGGAGCTGGAGTGCCGGCCACCGACCGCCTTGATCTCGTCCTTGGCTCCGCGCAGGCGCTCCGCCTTGATGTCGCTGTCCTGCTTCGCGAGTGCCGCGATCAGCGCGAAGATCGCGACGCCGATCGGGTTCGACGTGTCGAGGAACGGTTCGAGTACGGAGACGAAGCGCACGCCGTACTTCTTGAACTCCTTGTCGATGTCCAGCGCGTCATGCGCGCCCTTGCGGGTCAGCCGCGACAGCTCGTTGACCACGACCACGTCGACCTCACCCGCGCGCACGGCGGACATGAGGTCCTCGAAAGCCGGGCGGACCGCGTTGGGATCCCAACCGGACCTTCCGACGTCTTTGAAGGCGTGAACGACCTCCCACCCCCGGCTCGCCGCCAGCGCCTCACCGGCCGCGAGCTGTGCCTCTGGGGACGCCTCGGACGAGTCCGGGCGGGCCTTGCTCTGGCGTGCGTACACGGCGACTCGCACCGTGTCGAGTTGTTCGGATCCGACGACCGACACAAACGGGGTCAAGGTCTCTCACCTGCTCTTTTCTGTTGTTGAAGCTCTACGCTCTACTGGCTAGTTACACATAGAAAGTGATCCAGATGAACCAGCTCCACACACCGAAGGCGAGCAGGGACCAGGAGACCGGCCGGCTGAGCTTCATACCTCCACTGTCACCACCCGCCGCACCCGCCCCGGCGCCGGGGCGGGCGGAGGTGCGGGGGGTCGCGGGGGTGGTGTGGCACGCGCGTGTGCGTCCGGGTGGTCGGGGTCGGGGGAAGCGCCGGGCGGGGTTCGGTTCGCCGAGCGGTGCCTGTACGTTTTCGATCGTGTCTGCTTCGAAGACGACCGCTCGCGCGGTCCTTGCCGCCGCGCTGCTCCCCCTCCTCGCCGCCGCCCCCGCCCACGCGGACACGGTGGACAACAAGGAGGACCAGCAGCCCAAGCCGCCCGCCCTCATGTCCTCCGTCGGCGGCTCGCTGCTCAGCAGGCCCGGCACGCAGGTGAGCCTCGGGCCCGGGGCGCCGGTGCTTCCGAAGGAGCTGAGCGCGCGGTCGTGGATCGTCGCGGACGCCGAGAGCGGCCAGGTCCTCGCCGCGCACAACGCCCACTGGCCGCTGGCCCCCGCCTCCACGCTCAAGATGCTCTTCGCGGACACGGTCCTGCCCAAGTTCCCTAGGACGGCGACCCACACGGTCACCGCCCGGGACCTGGCCGGGCTCGGCTCGGGCTCCAGCCTGGTCGGCATCAAGGAGAAGCAGACCTACACCGTCCACGACCTCTGGCTGGGCGTCTTCCTGCGCTCCGGCAACGACGCCGTGCGGGTGCTCTCCGCGATGAACCAGGGCATCCCGCAGACCGTCGCCGACATGAACGCGCGCGCCGACGAACTGCAGGCCCTCGACACGCACGTCGTCTCGCCCGACGGCTACGACGCGCCGGGCCAGGTCTCCTCGGCCTACGACCTCACGCTGATCGCCCGCAGCGGTATGCAGAAGGCGGACTTCCGGGAGTACGCGGCGACCGCCCGCGCCGCCTTCCCCGGGGAGCAGAAGCCGGGCAAGAAGCGGGAGACGTTCGAGATCCAGAACACCAACCGGCTGCTGACCGGGGACCTCGGCGTCCCGCAGTACGCGGGCATCGCCGGCGTCAAGAACGGCAACACCACGCACGCGGGATCCACGTTCACCGGCGTCGCGGAGCGCAACGGCAAGGTGCTGCTCGTGACGGTCCTGAACCCGTCCTCCAAGGAGCAGCACGCGGTCTACAAGGAGACCGCGCGGCTCCTGGACTGGGGCTTCGCCGCGACCGGGAAGGTGACGCCGGTCGGCGAGCTGGTTCCGCCGAAGTCCGCGCGGACGACGCCGGGCACCGAGAGCGGCGGTACGACGCCGGCGCCCGGCAAGAACGCGCCGAACACCGCCCAGAACGTCGCCGCGGCGAAGTCCGGTGGCGTCGGAACCGCCCTCGCCGTCATCGGCGGTGTGCTGGTGCTGCTCGCGGGGGCGGCGTTCCTCGTCAACCGTCGCTGGCCGCTGCGCCGCCCTCGGCCGGACGCGCAGGAGACGGAGCAGGAGCAGGAGCCTCAGAAGGATCAGGCTCAGGCTCAGGAGTCCGAGGGCGTGGAGCCGACGGCGACCCCGTAGCCGTCCAGGCGGCGCAGAACAGCAGCAGTTTCGCGGAGAAGTTGATCCACAGGAGCAGCGCGACCGGTACGCCGAACGCGCCGTACATCGACTTCCCCGCGACCTCCCGCATGTAGCCGCCGATCAGCAGCTTCAGCAGTTCGAACCCGATCGCGCCGATCACGGCCGCCACGATCAGACGGCGTCGCGGCGGCTGGACGCCCGGGAGCAGCGTCAGCAGGTACAGCAGGACGAGGAAGCCCGCGACGGCGGCGACGGCGACGGAGGCCACCTGGAGCAGGATCCCGGTGGCCCCTTCGCCGGAGATCCCCACCTTGTCGGCGCTCCAGCCGACGGCGGTGGAGCCGAGCCAGGACGCGGCGAGCGAGCAGAGCCCGACCGCGCCGAGCCCGAGCAGGACGAGCGCGTCCTTGCCCTTGCGGGCGAAGGGGTTGCCCTCGTCCTGGTCGTCGAGCCCCCACACCGCGCGCAGACAGTCCCGCATCGAGCCGACCCATCCGATGCCGGTGAAGAGCAGCAGGACGCCGGCGACGAGACCGATCGTTCCCGCGTTGTCCACGAGCCCGCCGATGTTGAGCTGGTCGGAGATGCCGGGGACCTGCTCGCTGACCTTGTCCTCGATCTTGTCGAGCTGCTCCTTGCTGAGCAGCGCGGCGCCGACCGCGGCGGCGACGGCGATCAGCGGGAAGAGCGCGAGGAAGCTGAGGAAGGTGATGGCGGCGGCGAGCCGGGTCCAGTGGGCGGCGTCGAGGGTCTCGTAGGAACGCCAGGCGTGCGTCTTCATGAACCTGGTCACCCAGGGTCCGATGACGGGGAGCTTCGTCAGCCAGTCCATCTCGTACGCGTACCCCTTGATCTCGTACCGATACCGCGTGCGGCCGGCGGCCTCACACGTCCGCGACGGCCATGCCGTACATGGCCGCCCACACCAGGCCGACGACCGCGAGCGGGCGGTCGCGCAGGACGACGTCCTCGGGGGCTCCGGCGGTGCCGCGGTCGGCGAAGACGGCGTAGCGCAGCACGGCGAGGATGAACGCGATCATGGAGAGCTGACGCCACGGCAGGAGCGAGCCGGTGGCGACGCCGCCGCTCTCCAGCGCCCACAGGCAGTAGCCGAGGACGGCGACTCCGGCGGCGAGCTGCCAGACGAAGCGCAGGTATCCGGTCGTGTACTGGGTGAGCAACGCGCGCGTGGCGCCCTGCGCGGCCTCCATCCGGACGGCTTCGGAATAGCGCTTGGCGGCGACCATGAAGAGCGCGCCGAATCCGGTGGTGATCAGGAACCAGCGGGAGAGCGGGATCGCGAGCGCGACACCGCCGATCATCGCGCGCATCAGGAAGCCGGTGGTGACGACGGCGAGGTCGACGACGAGGACGTGTTTGAGGCGCAGGCAGTACGCGAACTGCATGACGAGGTACGCGATGAGGAGCGCCGCGGTCATGGGGTTGCACAGGACCGCGCTCGCGCCGGCCGCTCCGATGGCGAGGAGGGTCCCGGCGGTGTACGCGAGGGGTACGGGGACCAGGCCGGCGGCGACGGGGCGGTGGCACTTGTCGGGGTGGGCGCGGTCGGCGGCGGCGTCGCGGGCGTCGTTGACGAGGTAGACGGCGGCGGCCGCGGCCGTGAACAGGGCGAAGACGAGGGCGAGTCGGGCGGCCGTGTGCCAGGAGACGAGCTGTCCCGCGGCGACGGGCGCGGCGAGGACGAGCACGTTCTTGACCCACTGCCGGGGCCGCGCGGTCCTGACGAGTCCGGCGGCCGTGGCGGCCACCCGGCGGCCGTGTCCGGTGCGCCCGTGCCGCCGTCGCGGTGCGGGGACGGGGGTGTCGAGGACGGCGGTGAGGCCGGTCGGGCGGACCGTTGGGTGGCCCGTGGGGCGGCCGATGGAGGCGCGGTCAGCCACGGACGCCTCCGGGGCTCACGGGCCGGGAGGCGGTGGTTCTCAGGAGGATGGGCCCCGCCACGGGGACGGGCGTCACGCGCGCGTGGGGCGGGGTGCACGCGGGTCCGGGCGCGCGGAGCCAGGCGCGGCCCAGGCCGGCCGTGACGGCGCCCAGGAGGGCGCCCGCGGCCACGTCCGTCGGGTAGTGGACGCCGACGACCAGGCGGGAGGCGCACATCGCGGCCGCCACGGGGGCGGCGAGGCGCCGGGCCGCCGGGTGGAGGGCGCCGAAGGCGACGGCCGCCGCGACGGCGGAGGTCGCGTGGGAGCTGGGGAAGGAGTGCCGGCCCGCCGTGCGGACCAGGGGTGCGTACTCCGCCGCGCCCGGCCGTGGCCGCCGCACCACCCGCTTGACGCCCATGCTGGCCAGATGCGCCCCGGCGATCAGGGCCGTGCCGCGCAGCCAGCCCGCTCGGCGTTCCGGGTCCAGTGCGGCGCAGGTGAGCCCGGCGGCGAGCCAGAGGGCGCCGTGCTCCCCGCCGAACGACAGCGCGCGGGCCGCCGTCGCCACAGGCGCGCGCTGCCCGCAGCCGCGCAGGGCCGCCAGCAACCGCCTCTCGGCCCCGGCCACGTCCGCGTGTCGCATCGGCTCCGCCTCCCCGGATGCCGGGCGACTCCGCCGTCGCCCCGGTCGAGCTGTGGTCGCGCTGGTGGTCGACCAGGGGTGACTCTGGCCCGGCGGCACGCCGACCGCACGGCAATCTTTCCTGACACTCCTTTAATCACCCATTTCGACGAACCGCCGGGCATACCCGACATAACGCATAGACCGGGCGATACGGTCGCCTTCATGGCTGCCCACACCGATGTCGAGCCCCTCATGGGCTGGGGCCGCACCGCCCCCACCCTCGCGCGCGTGCACCGCCCCCGCACCTACGAGGAGGCCGCAGAGACCGTCCGCGCCTGCGGCGCCCGGGGCTCGATCGCACGCGGCCTCGGCCGCGCCTACGGCGACGCGGCACAGAACGCCGGCGGCTCCGTCCTCGACATGACCGGCCTCGACCGGATCCGTTCCGTCGACGCCGTCGCGGGCACCGTCGTCTGCGAAGCGGGCGTCAGCCTGCACCGGCTGATGGAGGTCCTGCTCCCGCTCGGCTGGTTCGTCCCGGTCACCCCCGGGACCCGGTACGTCACCGTCGGCGGGGCGATCGGCGCCGACATCCACGGCAAGAACCACCACGTCTCGGGCTCCTTCGGCCGCCATGTGACCTCCCTCGAACTCCTCACCGCCGACGGCGGGATCCACACCGTCGTCCCCGGCACGGACCTCTTCGACGCGACCACCGGCGGCATGGGTCTCACCGGCGTCATCCTCTCCGCGACCCTCCGGCTGTTGCCCGTGGAGACCTCCCTCATGTCCGTCGACACCGAACGCGCCACGGACCTCGACGACCTGATGGCCCGGCTCACCGCCGCCGACGACCGGTACCGCTACTCGGTGGCCTGGATCGACCTCCTCGCGCGCGGCGCCGCCACCGGCCGGTCGGTCCTCACGCGCGGCGACCACGCCCCGTACGACGCGATCCCCGTCCGGGACCGCCGCGCGCGCCGCGCGCCCCTCGCGTTCCGCCCGGGGCACCTGCCCGCCGCGCCCGCGCTCCTCCCCGAGGGGCTGCTCGGCCGCACGACCGTGGGCATGTTCAACGAGCTCTGGTACCGCGGGGCGCCCCGCCGCCGCACTGGCGAACTCCAGCGGATGTCCACGTTCTTCCACCCCCTGGACGGCGTTCCGCACTGGAACCGGATCTACGGCCGGGGCGGGTTCGTCCAGTACCAGTTCGTCGTCGGCCACGGGCACGAGGAGACCCTGCGCCGGATCGTGCGGCGGATCGCGCGGCGCGGTTGTCCGTCGTTCCTGGCCGTCCTGAAGCGCTTCGGCGCCGGCGACCCCGGCTGGCTGTCGTTCCCGGTCCCCGGCTGGACGCTGGCGCTCGACATCCCGACCCGGCTCTCCGGTCTCGGGGCGTTCCTCGACGAGCTGGACGAGGAGGTGGCGGACGCGGGCGGCCGGGTCTACCTCGCGAAGGACTCGCGGCTGCGGCCCGAGCTGCTGCACGCGATGTACCCGAGGCTCGCCGACTTCCGCGCGCTGCGCGCCACGCTCGACCCCCGGTCCGTCTTCACGTCCGATCTGTCCCGTCGCCTCGCCCTGTGAATCGCTCCCTGAATCGCTCTCTCCGAGGAGTTTGACCGTCATGAAGGACGCCTTCGGCACCCCGCAGTCCCTGCTCCTGCTCGGCGGCACGTCCGAGATCGGGCTCGCCACGGCCCGCCGGCTGATCGCCCGCCGCACCCGTACGGTCTGGCTGGCCGGGCGCCCCACCCCCGCCCTGGAGGCCGCCGCCGACTCGCTGCGCGTGCTGGGCGCCGACGTGCGCACGGTGGCGTTCGACGCGCTCGACACCGAGTCGCACGCGGAGCGGCTCGGCAAGATCTTCACGGAGGGCGACATCGACATGGTGCTGCTCGCCTTCGGGATCCTCGGCGACCAGGCGCACGACGAGGCCGATCCGCTCGCCGCCGTCCGGGTCGCCCAGACCAACTACACGGGCGCGGTCTCGGCGGGGCTGATCTGCGCGGCGGCGCTCCAGGCGCAGGGGCACGGTTCGCTGGTGGTGCTGTCGTCGGTGGCCGGCGAGCGCGCCCGCCGCGCGAACTTCATCTACGGCTCGTCCAAGGCGGGTCTCGACGCGTTCGCCCAGGGGCTCGGGGACGCCTTGTACGGGACCGGGGTGCACGTGATGGTCGTACGCCCGGGATTCGTGCGGTCCCGGATGACGGAAGGGCTCGAGGAGGCGCCGCTGGCGACGACTCCGGAGGAGGTCGCCCTGGCGATCGAGCTGGGGCTGCGACGGCGCTCGGAGACCGTGTGGGTGCCGGGGGCGCTGCGGATGGTGATGTCGGCCCTGCGGCATGTGCCGAGGCCGCTGTTCCGCCGCCTGCCGGTCTGACCGGGGTGGGGCGTCAGCCCGCCGCAGGGGTGGGTTCGTCGACGGGCGCGGAGCCCTGGGCCGGGACCCCGGGGACCCCGGAGGCGCCGTGGCTGTCGCCGAACTCGAAGACGCGGAGCTTGCGCCACACCCCGTCCTCGCCCTGCTCGTACAGGGCGAAGGACGAGCAGGTCCAGGCGGCCTCGAAGTCGGCCAGCTCCGCGTAGGCCCGGTCCATCGCCTCCTCGGCGATGCCGTGGGCGACGGTGACGTGCGGGTGGTACGGGAACTGCAGCTCGCGCACGAGCGGTCCGGACTCGTCCCGGACCCGCTCCTGGAGCCAGCCGCAGGACGAGACGCCCTCGGCGAGCGTCACGTACACGACCGGGGAGAGCGGGCGAAACGTTCCCGTGCCGCTCAGCCGCACCGGGAAGGAGCGAACGCCCGCGGCGACCTCGGCGAGGTGCGCCTGGATCGAGGGGAGCCGTTCGGCGGCCACCTCGGTCGGCGGGACGAGCGTCACGTGCGTGGGGATGCCGTGCGCGGCGGGATCCCCGAAGCCGGCGCGCAGCTCCTGGAGCAGGCTGCCGTAGGGCTCCGGGACCGCGATCGAAACGCCGAGCGTTACGGTCCCCACGTCGTTCTCCTCCGGTGTCGTGTCGATTCGGGACGGTGGTGGTGCAGCCGCCAGTGTGCGGCCTGCACCACCCCTGTGGCCAGGGTCCTTGGACTCAGTGCTTGGCGGGCAGGAAGCCCACCCGCTCGTACGTCTGCGCCAGGGTCTCGGCAGCGACCGCCCGCGCCTTCTCCGCGCCCTTGGCCAGGAGCGAGTCCAGCGTCTCCGGGTCGTCCAGGTATTCCTGCGTACGGGTCCGGAACGGCGTGACGAAGTCCACCATGACCTCGGCCAGGTCGGTCTTCAGCGCGCCGTACATCTTGCCCTCGTAGCTCTGTTCCAGCTCGGGGATGCTCGTCCCGGTGAGCGTGGACATGATCGAGAGCAGGTTGGAGACGCCGGCCTTGCTCTCCGGGTCGAAGCGGATGACCGTGTCGGTGTCGGTGACCGCGCTCTTGACCTTCTTCGCCGTCGTCTTCGGCTCGTCGAGCAGGTTGATCAGACCCTTCGGCGTGGACGCCGACTTGCTCATCTTGATCGTCGGGTCCTGCAGGTCGTAGATCTTCCCGGTCTCCTTGAGGATGTACGGCGCCGGGATCGTGAACGTCTCGCCGAAGCGCCCGTTGAACCGCTCCGCGAGGTCGCGGGTCAGCTCGATGTGCTGACGCTGGTCCTCGCCGACCGGGACCTGGTCGGCCTGGTAGAGCAGGATGTCGGCGACCTGGAGGATCGGGTACGTGAAGAGGCCGACGGTGGCCCGGTCGGCGCCCTGCTTGGACGACTTGTCCTTGAACTGGGTCATGCGGGAGGCCTCGCCGAAGCCGGTGAGGCAGTTCATCACCCAGCCGAGCTGCGCGTGCTCGGGCACATGGCTCTGGACGAAGAGGGTGCAGCGCTCCGGGTCGAGACCGGCGGCGAGCAGCTGCGCGGCGGCGAGCCGGGTGTTCGCGCGGAGCTCGGCCGGGTCCTGCGGAACCGTGATCGCGTGCAGGTCCACCACCATGTAGAAGGCGTCGTGGGTCTCCTGAAGCGCGACCCACTGGCGGACGGCACCGAGGTAGTTGCCGAGGTGGAACGAGCCTGCGGTGGGCTGGATTCCGGAGAGCACACGGGGACTGTCAGAGGCCATGCCTCACATTCTCTCAGGTTCACCGGGCCATCCCGGACTGGGAACCGATCGGGGTCGGCCGGTGTATTCAAGGTGTGAGGACGCTGGAGGGGGGCCGGTGCGTCGTGGACGAGTCGGCGGTGATCGCACGGGTGCGCGCCGGGGAGGCGGAGGCGTACGCGTCGCTGGTCCGCGCCCACACGGCGGTCGCGCTGC
Source organism: Streptomyces sp. NPDC014870 (assembly GCF_043081505.1). Lineage (NCBI taxonomy): Bacteria > Bacillati > Actinomycetota > Actinomycetes > Kitasatosporales > Streptomycetaceae > Streptomyces > Streptomyces sp. NPDC014870. The sequence continues at coordinate 225,651 of NZ_JBIBWQ010000013.1, read as the reverse complement.
GGGCGGCGGTGGCGTACGGCGCGGGCGCGGAGGCCGAGGACGTGGTGCAGCAGGCCTTCTTCAAGGCGTACCGGTCGCTGGGGCGGTTCAAGGAGGGGGCGGCCTTCCGTCCGTGGCTGCTGCGGATCGTGGCCAATGAGACGAGGAACACAGTGCGCGCGGCGGGCCGGCAGCGGGCGGTCGCGGGGCGGGAGGCGGAGCTGCTCGCCGCGGAGCCGCTGATACCGGAGGGGGCGGATCCGGCGATCGCGGCCGAGGAGCGGGAGAGACGCCTTCAGCTGCTCGGGGCGCTGGACGGGCTTGGCGACGACCATCGGCAGGTGGTGATCCACCGCTATCTGCTGGAGCTGGACGAGACGGAGACCGCGGCCGCGCTGGGCTGGCCGCGCGGCACGGTGAAGTCCCGGCTGAGCCGGGCGTTGAAGAAGCTCGGGCTCGTGCTGGAGGGAGAGGAAGGAGGTGAGGAGCATGACGGACGAGCGGGCGGACGGTGACGGGTCCCAGGGCAGGCACGGGGACGGGTTCGCGGGCGGGCGCGGGGACGGGGCCACGGGCGGGCACGGGGACAGGTCACCGGGCGGGCACGGGGACGGCCTGCCGGAGGAGCTGCGGGAGCTGGGGCGGCGGCTGAAGGTGCCGGACGTGGGCGGGGAGACCATGGCCGAGCGGGTGCTCGCTCAGCTCCTGGCGGAGCGGGTGCCGACGCCGGTGCGGCGGCGACGCTTCGAGGCCCTGCGCGGGTCCGTGCGCCGGCGCTGGAGGGCGCTGCTCGCGGCCTTCTCCGGGCTCCTGGTGGTCCTGGTGCTCACGCCCCCGGTGCGGGCGACGGTGGCGGAGTGGTTCGGCTTCGGCGGGGTCGAGGTCCGGTACGACCCGGGGGCGCGTCCGTCGCCGGGCGCGGCGGTCCCGGGGTGCGAAGGGGCCGTTCCCTTGGAGGAGGCGGGGCGACGGGCGGGGTTCGAGCCCTTGATACCGAGCGCCCTCGGCACTCCGCACGCGGTGTCGGTGACCGGCTCGGCGGAGCAGGGCCGGGCGGTGATCAGCCTGTGCTGGCGCGGGAAGGACGGCGGGACGGTCCGTCTCGACGAGTTCCCTGCGCGGCTCGCCCCGGGCTTCGCCAAGCAGGTGCGGACGCAGCCGGAGTGGGTCGACCTGCCGGACGGCGCCGAGGGCTACTGGTTCGCCGAGCCGCATCTGCTGAGCGTCCCGATGACGGACCCGAGCGGCCAGGAGTGGACGCACTCCGTCCGCACGGCGGGCCCCACGCTCCTCTGGACGAGGAACGCGGGGGCCCTGACCCTGCGGCTCGAGGGCGAACCGTCCCTGGAGGAGGCCCGTCGCATGGCCGAGTCGGCCGGCTGAGCGCCCGCCGACCGGCCGGACCTCGACGGCGGGACGGCTCGACGGCTGGAGGTCCGGCCGGTTGGTTCGGCGTCGGATCAGACCGGGAGGCCCGGGGCGGGGAAGGCGGCCATCAGCTCCGCGACCTCGGCGCGGATCGTGCGGAGCGCGTCCTCGTCGCCGGAGCCCGCGGCGGCGACGCCCCGGTCGATCCAGTCGGCGACCTGGGCCATGTGCGCGGTGCCGAGGCCGCGGGAGGTGAGCGAGGGGGTGCCGATGCGGATGCCGGAGGGGTCGAAGGGCTTCCGGGGGTCGTAGGGGACGGTGTTGTAGTTGACGACGATCCCGGCGCGGTCGAGGGCCTTGGCGGCGACCTTGCCGGGGACCTGCTTGGGGGTGAGGTCCATCAGGATCAGGTGGTTGTCGGTGCCGCCGGAGACCAGGTCGAAGCCGCGGGCGAGCAGCGCCTCGGCGAGGGCCCTGGCGTTGGCGACGACCGCGTGGGCGTAGTCGCGGAAGGAGGGCTGGGAGGCCTCGCGCAGGGCGACGGCGATGGCCGCAGTGGTCTGGTTGTGAGGACCGCCCTGCAGGCCGGGGAAGACGGCCTTGTCGAGGGCCTTGGCGTGCTCCTCGCGGGACATCAGCATGGCGCCGCGCGGGCCGCGCAGGGTCTTGTGGGTGGTCGTCGAGATGACGTCGGCGTACGGGACGGGTGAGGGGTGGGCGCCGCCCGCGATCAGCCCGGCGATGTGGGCGACGTCGGCGACCAGGACGGACCCGGCCTCGCGGGCGATCTCGGCGAAGCCGGCGAAGTCGATCGTGCGGGGCAGCGCGGTGCCACCGCAGAAGATCACCTTCGGGCGCTCCTTGAGAGCGAGTTCGCGGACCTCGTCGAGATCGACGAGCCCGTTGTCCTGGCGGACGCCGTACTGCACGCCGCGGAACCACCGGCCGGTGGCGGAGACGCCCCAGCCGTGGGTGAGGTGGCCGCCCATCGGCAGGGCCATGCCCATCACGGTGTCGCCCGGCTCGGCGAAGGCGAGGTAGACGGCGAGGTTGGCGGGGGAACCGGAGTAGGGCTGGACGTTGGCGTGGTCGACGCCGAAGACGGCCTTGGCGCGCTCGACGGCGAGAGTCTCGACCTGGTCGATGTTCTGCTGGCCCTCGTAGTACCGGCGGCCGGGGTAGCCCTCGCTGTACTTGTTCTGCAGGACCGTGCCGGAGGCCTCCAGGACGGCGGCGGAGACGTAGTTCTCGCTGGGGATCAGCCGCAGGGTCTCGGCCTGCAGCCGCTCCTCGGCTCCGACGAGCGCGGCGAGTTCGGGGTCGGCGGCGGAGAGGGCGGGGTGGTGGGTGGTGCTCGTCATGTCGCTCATGGCGTTCCTCCGGGCGTAGCGGCGGCGGGTCCCGGAGCGGTGCGTGCGATTCGGCGCGGCACCACACGGGACGGGGTCCTTGTGGTGCCCAGGCGGGCGGCACCGCGTGTGGTCTGCCGCGCACGGCTCCCCCAGGGTCGATTCCCCGTACGCCAGTCGCCGTGCGTGTTTCCACATTAGCGGGCGCGCCGTCGCTCAAGGTTTCTTCGTCCGGTATCCGAGCGACGATAGGAAAGGGAGCCACACCCGCCCCTGGCCGCAGGACGAACGGAGATCCCGTGTCGAGTACGCAAGACGCGATCGCTTCCGCGGAGGCGCACAGCGCGCACAACTACCACCCCCTGCCCGTCGTCGTCGCCACGGCCGACGGGGCCTGGATGACCGATGTCGAAGGGCGCCGCTACCTCGACATGCTCGCCGGGTACTCGGCGCTCAACTTCGGGCACGGCCACCGCCGGCTGATCGACGCGGCGCGGGCGCAGCTGGAGCGGGTGACGCTCACGTCGAGGGCGTTCCACCACGACCGCTTCGCGGAGTTCTGCACCCGGCTCGCGGAGCTGTGCGGCAAGGACATGGTCCTGCCGATGAACACGGGCGCGGAGGCGATCGAGACGGCGGTGAAGACCGCCAGGAAGTGGGGGTACGAGGTCAAGGGCGTGCCGGACGGGCACGCGAAGATCGTGGTCGCGGCGAACAACTTCCACGGCCGGACCACGACGATCGTCAGCTTCTCCACGGACCACGAGGCCCGCGACCACTACGGCCCGTACACGCCGGGCTTCGAGATCGTGCCGTACGGCGATCTGACGGCGATGGAGGCGGCGGTGACCGCCCACACGGTGGCGGTGCTGATCGAGCCGATCCAGGGCGAGGCGGGGGTGCTCGTCCCGCCGCCCGGATATCTGCGCGGGGTGCGGGAGTTGACCCGGGAGCGGAACGTGCTGTTCATCGCGGACGAGATCCAGTCGGGCCTCGGCCGGACCGGGCGGACGTTCGCCTGCGAGCACGAGGGCGTGGTGCCGGACGTGTACGTCCTGGGCAAGGCGCTGGGCGGCGGGGTCGTCCCGGTCTCGGCGGTGGTCGCCGACCGGGACGTGCTGGGGGTGTTCCGGCCGGGCGAGCACGGCTCGACGTTCGGCGGGAACCCGCTGGCGTGCGCGGTGGCCCTGGAGGTGATCGCGATGCTGCGGACGGGCGAGTACCAGCAGCGGGCGGCGGAGCTGGGCGAGCATCTGCACGCGGAGCTGGGACTGCTCGTGGGCGGCGGCGCGGTCGAGGCGGTGCGGGGCCGCGGCCTGTGGGCGGGCGTGGACATCGCACCGTCGCGGGGCTCGGGCCGGGAGATCTCGGAGAAGCTGATGGAACGGGGCGTGCTGGTGAAGGACACCCACGGCTCGACGATCCGGATCGCACCGCCGCTGGTGATCAGCAAGGAGGACCTGGACTGGGGCCTGGAGCAACTCCGGGCGGTACTCGCGGGCTGAGCGGCCCGGACGCCGGACGCCGGACGCCGGGCGCCGGGCGCCGGGCGCCGGTGAACGGCCTCACCGGCCTGGGTTGACGGGCCGGGCCTCGGGGCCCTGAACCGGTGAGCCGGGCCTCGGGCCTCGACCCGGTGGACCGGGCGGGTCCGGTTCCTGGGGTGGGGGCGGGGCAACTCGGGGCATTGACAGCACAGTTGGTCTAGGCCAATGATGCCGCCATGCCGAGACCCCGCCCTCGCCGCGCGCTGCGCGGCGCACTCGCCGTTCTCGTCCCGCTCGCGCTGCTCGGCGCGTTCGCGGGCCCCGCGCAGGCCGCCCCGACGGCGGCCTGGCCCGCGCCCGTCCCCGTCGTCTCCCATGTCGAGACCACCGACCCGGTCGTCTTCATCACCATCGACGACGGCTGGTTCCACGACCCCGCCGCCGCCAAGATCCTCATCGACCGCCGGGTGCCCGCCTCGCTCTTCCTGCTCCCGGGCGCCTACTCGTACGACTCCGGCTACTTCCACACGCTCCTCGACCACGGCCGTTCCCGGGTCGAGAACCACACCGTCAACCACCCGGACCTGACCGGACTCGACGCGGCCGGCCAGAAGGCGGAGGTCTGCGGCGCGCGGGACCAGCACCTCGCCGAGTTCGGCGACGGCCCCCGGCTGCTCCGCCCGCCCTACGGCACGTACGACGAGACCACCCGCACCACCGCCCGCGCCTGTGGCGCGAAGGCCCTGGTGACCTGGACGTACGACCTGACCACCTGGGGCCAGTGGACCCCGCCGACCCCCACCCTCAAGGCCGGCGACATCATCCTGCTGCACTTCAACGAGACGCTGGAGCAGGATCTGACCCGCGCACTGGCCGCCGCCGAGGCGGCCGGCCTGAAGCCCGCGCCGCTCAGGGAGTACGTACCGGAGTAGCCCTCGCCAGGGCTCAGAGGATGACGTGCGGCAGGAAGCGGGCGTACTCGTCCGTGATCAGGCCCGCCGACTCCCGGATGCCGAGCCCCGCCGCCTCGTCCTCGACGACCCACGCGCCGAGCACCACCCGGTTGCCGTCGAAGTCCGGCAGCGGGGCCAACTCCTGGTAGCAGCATGGCTCGTCTCGCGCGGCGGGCGCCGAGCCCGGCTCGTGGACGGTGACCCCCGCTCCCTCGCGGCCGAGGAGCGGCTTGGCGACGTAGCCGCCGCGCTCGGCGAGTTCGCGCGGGCCGTCGAGGTAGGCGGGCAGCAGGTTCGGGTGGTCCGGGTACAGCTCCCAGAGGATCGCCAGCAGCGCCTTGTTGGAAAGCAGCATCTTCCACGCGGGCTCGATCCAGCAGGTCGTGCCCGTACCCCCGCCGTTGTCGAGGGTGTCCAGGACGTACGGACCGAAGCGGTCCGTGGCCAGCCACTCCCACGGATACAGCTTGAAGCAGCTGCGGATGAACCGCAGCCGGTCGTCCACGAACCGGCCCGAGAGCCGGTCCCAGCCGATCTGCTCGACCGACAGGGCCTCCGTGTCGAGCCCGGCCTGCTGGGCGGTCTCGCGCAGATACGCGACCGTCATCAGGTCCTCGCCGAGCTCGTCCCCCTCGGAGTGGACGAAGTGCACCGGGCTGCCCGGCGGCAGCAGCGGCGCCTGACGCTTCCAGGCGTCAACGAGCCGCTCGTGCAGCGAGTTCCACTGGTCGGCTCCGGGGAAACGATCCTCCATCCAGAACCACTGCGGACTCGCGGCCTCGACCAGCGAGGTCGGCGTGTCGGCGTTGTACTCCAGCATCTTGGCCGGGCCCGTACCGTCGTAGCGCAGGTCGAACCGGCCGTAGAGCGAGGGCAGTTCGGCCCGGCGGCGCCAGGACTCGGCGACGAGGGAGGCGAGCCGCGGATCGGTCAGGCCGAGGTCGGCGAACCGGTCGTGCTCGACGATGTGGGCGGCCGCCGCCAGGCACATCGCGTGCAGTTCCTCGACGACCTCCTCCAACGCCTCGACCTCGGGCAGGGTGAAGGAGTAGTACGCGCTCTCGTCCCAGTACGGGCGCAGAGAGTCGTCGGGGTAGCGGGTCAGGGGGTAGACGAGCCCCTGCTCCTCCACCGTCTGCTGCCACCCCGGCCGGGGTTCGATCGTGTGCCGCCGCATGCCCTGTCGTCCGCCCGCTCAGCCGCCGCTGGAACCGGAGCAGCCGAAGCCTCCGGTGTCGACGGCCTTCTTGTCGAAGCTGCCGCCGCTGACCCTGTTGTCGCTGACGCTGCCGCCGTAGTAGTACGAGCCGCGGGCCGTGCCGCTGCCGCTGCTCCCGCGGCCGCTCTCGCACTCGTAGCTCGGGAGCTTCTCGCGCGTCAGCGGGTCGACACACCGCTTGTCGGGCTCGGATCCGCAGGAGGTGATCGTCGCCGCGAGCACTCCCATACCGCCGAGCACGACCGTGCTCGACCTCAGCCTGCGCATGAATCTGCCTCCCCATCCCGTGGTCGCGACCGCACAGTTTAAGCCGCTGTTCGAGCGGCCCCGCACTAGAGTCCTTTCGTGCTCTTTGGGATGATCTGCGCGCTGGCCTCGTCGGTCTGCTTCGGTACGGCCTCGGTTCTGCAGGCGCTCGGCGCCCGGGCGGCGACGCCGGGGACGGGCGCCGGAGTCGATGTCGCCCTGTTCCTGCGCGCGGTACGGCAGTGGCGATATCTGGCCGGTCTCTCGCTGGACGGGATCGGCTTCGGTCTCCAGATCGTCGCGTTGCTCTCGCTCCCCATCTACACCGTGGGCGCCGCGCTCGCCGCGAGCCTGGCGGTGACCGCGGTGGTCGCCTCCTGGCTGCTGAAGGCCCGGCTGAGCCGCGTGGAGTGGGGCGCGGTGGCGGTCGTCTGCGGGGGTCTGGCGATGCTGGCCGTCTCCTCGGGGACGGAGGGCGACGAGACCGGTTCGGACGCGCTGCGGTGGGCGATGCTGGCGACGGCCTTCGGCGTGCTCGGGATCGGCGCCCTCGCGGGGCGACTGCCCGAGGGGCCGCGCGCGCTCGCGCTCGGCCTTGGAGCGGGGTTCGGTTTCGGGGTGGTGGAGGTGGCGGTCCGGCTGATCGACGGGATCGACCTGACCAACCCCGCGTTCTACGCGCTCCTTGTCGGCGGCGGGGCCGCGTTCCTGCTGCTGACCTCGGCGCTGCAACGGGGTTCGGTGACGACGGCGACGGCGGGCGCGGTCCTGGGCGAGACGATCGGCCCCGCGCTGGTCGGGGTGGTGTGGCTGGGCGACCGGACGCGGGAGGGCCTGGCGTGGCTGGCGATCCTCGGCTTCACGATCGCCGTCGCGGGGGCGCTGGTCCTGGCGCGGTTCGGCGAGGCGCCGGTGCGGGACGAGGACGAGGACAGGGACGCCCGTACGGAGAGCCCGGCGCCCTGAGCTCCGGCCGGGCCCGGCTGCTCCCCCGTGCCACGCGCGCGTACGGGCGCGTACGGGCGCGTACGGGCGCGTACGGGCGCGTCGCCGCCAAGACGGCACGGCGCCAAGTCGTCACGGCTTCACGGCTTCACGGCGCCACGCCGTCACGCCGTCACGCCGTCAGGCCGTCGGCAGGACGCGGCACAGGGCCGCGAGGGCGCCCGACCAGGCGCTGTCCGGGGGCGTGGCGTAGCCGACCACCAGGCCGTCCTGGGCCGGGGCGGTGTCCGGGTGGCGGAAGTGGCTCAGGCCGCGCACCGCGAGCCCCTGCCACGCGGCGGAGCGCAGGGCCTCCGGCTCCTGGCCCGCCGGGAGTTCCAGGACCGCGTGGAGGCCGGCCGCGATGCCGCTCACCCGGGTCCGCGGCGCGTGCGCGGCCAGCGCCGCCACCAGTTCGTCGCGCCGCCGGCGGTAGCGCAGCCGCATCGCCCGTACATGGCGGTCGTACGCCCCCGACGCCAGGAACTCCGCGAACGTCAACTGGTCGAGCGCGCTGCCCGACCAGTCCATGTGGCCCTTCGCCTCGACCACCTCGCCCACGAGGCTCTCCGGCACCACCATCCACCCCAACCGCAGCCCGGGAGCGAGAGACTTGCTGGCAGTGCCCAGATACACCACCCGCTCCGGGTCGAGGCCCTGGAGGGCGCCGACGGGCTGGCGGTCGTAGCGGAACTCCCCGTCGTAGTCGTCCTCCAGGACGAGCCCGCCCGAGGACCGCGCCCAGTCGATGGCCGCGACCCGCCGGTCAGGGTGGAGGGCGCCGCCGAGCGGGAACTGGTGGGCGGCCGTCATCAGCACCGCGCCGACCCCCCTCATCCCGGGCAGCCCCTCGGTCCTCGTGCCCAGCTCGTCGTACGGCAGGGCGGGCAGCCGCAGCCCCGAGCGGGTCAGCAGCCGCCAGTGCTCGTCGAGCCCGTACGCCTCGACCGCCACCTCCCGCACCCTCCGGGCCCGCAGCACCTGGCCCATGAGCGAGAGGCCGTGCACGAACCCCGCGCAGAGCACGATCCGTTCCGGCCGCGCGTACACGCCCCGTGCTCGTGCGAGGTACTCGGCGAGCACTGTGCGCAGCTCGATCCTGCCGCGCGGATCGCCGTAGCCGAACGCCTCGTGGGGCGCCGCCGTCAGCGCCCGCCGGGATGCCTTGAGCCATTCGGCGCGCGGGAAGGAGGCGAGGTCGGGCACGCCCGGCTTCAGGTCATACGTCGGTGTGGTCCGGCCCGAGCGGGCCGGAGACCCGGTCCGCGTGCCGCCCTGACCGCCCGAACCGCCCGCCCCGCCCGAACCGGTCCGCCGGCGCGGCACCGACCGCTGCGCGACCCGCGTCCCGGAGCCCTGGCGGGCGGTCAGCCAGCCTTCGGCGACCAGCTCGGCGTAGGCGTCGGCGACCGTGTTGCGGGCGATCCCGAGGTCGGCGGCGAGCGTGCGCGAGGACGGCAGACGTACGCCCGCGGCCAGTCGCCCGCTGCGCACCGCCTCCCGCAGCGCGTCCATCAGCGCGGCTCGCAGGCCCGTACGCGCCCCCGCGCCGCGCAGGTCCAAGTGGAGGTCGGCCCCAAAAGTGGCCCACTCATCTGCCATACGAATGGACCATACTCCTGCGCCACCCCGCTCGTACGGTGAGAAGCATGACGACGACGACCACAAGCCCGACCCTGAAGCCCGAGTACGCCGCGGAGCACGCGCCCCGCCTCAACTTCGGCGAGCGCGTCCCCGAGTTCTACCGGGCCATGCGGCGGCTCGACCAGGCCGCGGCCGAGCACATCGACTCCACCCTCTACCACCTGATCAAGATCAGGGCCTCGCAGGTCAACCACTGCGCGTTCTGCATCGACATGCACACCAAGGACGCCCTCGCCGAAGGCGAGTCCGTGGAGCGAATCGTCCAGCTCAGCGCCTGGGCCGAGTCGCGGCACTTCTACACGGAGCGCGAGCTCGCCGCGCTCGAACTGACCGAGGCCGTCACCGTCGTCACCGACGGCTTCGTCCCGGACGAGGTGTACGCGCGGGCCGCCGCCCAGTTCGACGAGACGGAGCTGGCGCGGGTCATCAGCGCCATCACCGTCATCAACGCCTGGAACCGCATCGCCCTCACCACCCGCATGACGCCCGGCCACTACACGCCGGGCCAGTACAAGAAGTAGGCACCGGAAAACGCACCGCCCCCGGCCGAAGCGGCCGGGGGCGGTGGGGTGTGCGGGGTGGGTCTCAGACCTCAGGTTCAGATGAGGCCGAGCTCGCGGACCGCGTCGCGCTCCTCCGCCAGCTCCTGCACCGAGGCGTCGATCCGGGCGCGGGAGAACGCGTTGATGTCCAGGCCCTGGACGATCTCGTACTTGCCGTCCTTGCAGGTGACGGGGAACGAGGAGATGAGGCCCTCGGCGACACCGTAGGAGCCGTCCGACGGGATGCCCATGGAGGTCCAGTCGCCCTCGGCGGTGCCGTTGACCCAGGTGTGGACGTGGTCGATGGCGGCGTTGGCGGCGGAGGCGGCCGAGGACGCGCCACGGGCCTCGATGATCGCGGCGCCGCGCTTGGCGACGGTCGGGATGAAGGTGTCGGCCAGCCACGCCTCGTCGTTGACGACCTCGGCGGCGTTCTTGCCGGCGATCTCCGCGTGGAAGACGTCCGGGTACTGGGTCGCCGAGTGGTTGCCCCAGATCGTGAGGCGCTTGATGTCCTCGACCGACGCGCCGGTCTTGGCGGCCAGCTGCGACAGCGCGCGGTTGTGGTCGAGGCGGGTCATCGCGGTGAAGCGCTCGGCCGGGACGTCCGGGGCCGCGGCCTGGGCGATCAGGGCGTTGGTGTTGGCCGGGTTGCCGACGACCAGGACCTTGATGTCGTCCGCGGCGTGGTCGTTGATGGCCTTGCCCTGCGGCTTGAAGATGCCGCCGTTGGCGGCGAGCAGGTCACCGCGCTCCATGCCCTTCGTGCGCGGGCGGGCGCCGACGAGCAGCGCCACGTTCGCACCCTCGAAGCCCTGGTTCGGGTCGTCGAAGATGTCGATGCCCTTGAGCAGCGGGAAGGCGCAGTCGTCGAGCTCCATGGCGGTGCCCTCGGCGGCCTTGACGCCCTGCGGGATCTCGAGGAGGCGCAGCTTGACCGGCACGTCCGCGCCGAGCAGGTGGCCGGAGGCGATGCGGAACAGCAGCGCGTAGCCGATCTGGCCGGCCGCGCCGGTCACGGTGACATTCACGGGAGTGCGGGTCATGGCGATCTCCGTAAGACAGCTGGCGGGTGGGGGCCCTGCCCCGGGTGCTGGACAGCTCTTCTTGATCGATCGGTGTCTCGACGTGAAGAGATTTTCCAGCGGTCAGGCTATCCGACCCGGGACGGGTCGAACCCCCACCCCCTTGTGGTCCGGCTCACTGCCACCCGACTGGGGTCAGCGCCCTCCCGTACAGACGCGGGTGCCGTTCGCGGGCGCCGCGCACGCCCGCACGTCCGTCCCGTCCGCCGTCGCGACCATCGGGCTGTACGCGTCCGGATCGGCGCCCACGGTCACGTCCTGGCCGCCTCCGGCGGCGGTGACGTGCAGGGTGTCGCCGGGCGCCGCCCCGGTGACCCGCGCCCAGGCGGCACCGCAGGTCCTGCTGAACCGCACCTCGATCTGCCCGGCGAAGCCGACCGGGGCGCGGGAGACGGTGGTGGCGAACGTGCCTCCGCAGCCCATGCCTTCGGGGTCCTGGCCGGTGCATCCGGCGCCGGAGCATTTCACTCCGGAGGGGAGCGGCGACGTGCCGGTACCCGCCCCGGAGGCCCCGGGAGAGGCGGGGGACGTGCCGGGCGTGCGCGTGGCCGCGGAGCCCCGGTCGCCACCGCCGGAACCGTCTCCGCCGCTGCCGCCGCTGCCGCCTCCGCCGCCGAGATCGGCGAGGAGGACGGCGGCGGTGACGACGAGCAGGGCGCCGAGCACGCCGGTGAGGAGCAGGAGCACGCGCAGGGCGGCGGCGGGGCGGCGGGGCGGTTCGGAGGGCGGGGCGGGGGCCGGCTCCGGCCTGCCGGTCGGGCCGCTTGGACCGGTTGGGCCGGTTGGGCCGGTTGGGCCGGTGCGCCCTGCGTCGCCGTTGGGACCGGTGGGGCTGTTGGGACCAATGGGGCCGTTGGGGCCGTTGGGGCCGGAGCGAACCATGTCGTCGGTGACGGCGGTCGGGCCTGTGCTTTCCGGGCCGGCGGTGGTGCTGTGGCTGTGGCTGCTGCTGACGCTGGTCTCCGTCGAGGCGTTCACGCCGGGGGCGAGGCCACCGGCGCCCCTCGGGCCCTGCTCGGAGCCGTTCCAGGCGCGCTCGGCCCGCTCGCGTTCCGCCGTGAGCCGTCCGGGATCGGCGCCGGTCACCTCGGCGAGCGCGAGGACGGCGCCCCTCGGCGCGAGGAGGCGACCGTCGAGGTACCGCTCCCAGGCGGTCCGGCTGTAGCCGGTGCGGTCGGCGACGGCGGCGACGCTCAGCCCGCTGCGGTCGACGAGGTGCCTTAACCGGCCGGCGAACTCGCGCACGCGCGGGTCGAGTTCGTCAGGCAGCGCCTGCCAACGAGGCATGTGCGGTCCCCCTCGCGTCCTCGCGACCCCCAGCAGGATCCCTCCGCCCAGGATGGCAGTTCCCTGGAGAGCGCGGGAGTACGGGACGTGCTGGTACACGGGAGTGACGGAGTGGCGGAATGGTCACTTCCGTGCCACAACGAACGGGCGGACCTTGCACCTGATTGGCACGTACATGACCCTCACAGAGGAACGGCGCCCGCCCTCCCACGGGGGAGAGGGCGGGCGCCGCTCCTAAGTGATCGTCAGATGGAGGATGTCCTCCAGGAACGGGATCTTCAGCCACGGGTCCGGCTGCACCATGAGCGCCAGCAGCACGATGAGCCCGCCCATGACGCCGTACGTGACCATGTCGGTGAAGCGCGACCGTACGGCGAGCATGCCGACCGAGGGCAGCGTGCGCCGCAGACACGCACCCACGAGCAGCGCGAGGCCGACGAGCATCGTGCCGACGCGGAACGACTGCGCGAAGAGATCGGTACCGACGATCAGGAGCCCCAGCACCGCGAGCCCGAGCACCGTCAGCAGCGGCCACTGGCGCGCGGGGGCCGGAGCGTCCCCTGCGGCGGCCCGTCCGCCGCCTTCGGGACGCGCGGTGTCGGTCGTGAGCGACGGGGGCCGCCGCGTACGCCCGGCCGGTGCGGGGGCACCCGTACCGGAGCCGGAGACGGAGCCCGTACCGGCCGGCAGGACACCATCGGCACCGTTGACGCCCTCGCCACTGTCGGCGCCCTCGACAGCCTTGGCACCGTCCGCGCCGCCGGCGCCGTTCACGCCCTCGGCGCCCGTGGGCGCGCCCGAGTCAGCCGCGCCCCCCGCGGCCCCCTCGGCCCGCTCGGAAGCCCCGGACGTCCCGGAGGCCCCGGAGGCCCCGGACGTCCCGGAGCCCTCCGCGCCCTCCGCGCCCGGTGCGTCGCCCCCCACGACCTTCGACGTCATCGTCAGAGCGCCGCGGCCGCGCGCTCGGCGGCCTCGACGACGTTGACGAGCAGCTGCGCGCGGGTCATCGGACCCACACCGCCGGGGTTCGGGGAGATCCAGCCCGCGACCTCGGTCACCCCCGGGTGCACGTCGCCGACGATCTTGCCCTCGCCGTCGCGCGAGACGCCGACGTCCAGGACGGCCGCGCCCGGCTTCACGTCCTCGGGCTTGATCAGGTGCGGCACGCCCGCGGCGGCGACGACGATGTCCGCCCGCCGCAGGTGCGCGGACAGGTCACGCGTACCGGTGTGGCACTGCGTCACCGTCGCGTTCTCCGAGCGCCGGGTGAGCAGCAGCGGCATCGGGCGGCCGATCGTGACACCGCGCCCGACGACCACGACCTCCGCGCCGTTGATCTCCACGCCGTGGTCGCGCAGCAGCGTGATGATGCCGTTGGGGGTGCACGGCAGCGGCGCGGGCTCGTTCAGGACGAGCCGGCCCAGGTTCGTCGGGTGCAGGCCGTCGGCGTCCTTGGCCGGGTCCATCAGCTCCAGGACGCGGTTCTCGTCGATCCCCTTGGGCAGCGGGAGCTGGACGATGTACCCGGTGCACGCGGGGTCCTCGTTGAGCTCCCGGACGACCGCCTCGATCTCCTCCTGCGTGGCGGTCGCGGGCAGCTCGCGCTGGATGGAGGCGATACCGACCTGCGCGCAGTCGCGGTGCTTGCCGGCGACGTACTTCTGGCTGCCCGGGTCGTCGCCGACCAGGATCGTGCCGAGGCCGGGCGTGACGCCCCGCTCCTTCAGGGCCGCCACGCGGACGGCCAGTTCGGTCTTGATCGCGGCTGCGGTGGCCTTGCCATCGAGAATCTGGGCGCTCATGGGCCCATCCTCCCGGATGACCCACCGCTAGTTCCAATTCGCCTGCACGGGGACCGCGCGGAGGCGGACGGAACCGTTCGCGAAAGGTTGCACTCGCACAAAGCCCCGACTACCGACTGGACAAAAAGTCGACGGTACGACGACGATAACGGCGAACTGCCGCGGGCAGTGCCGGGGGGCGAACCGCTCATATGCCGTAAAAGATCCTCCGTCGCGGGCCGCGTCGTCCCCGCACAGACCAACGGAGGAATCCCGCGATGAGCTTCGGCGAACCGAACAACCCTTACGGCCAGCCGCAGGGGCAGCAGCCGGGCTACGGCTACCCCCAGCAGCAGGGCCAGCAGCCCGGCTACGGCTACCCGCAGGCTCCCCCGATCCAGCAGCCGTACGGCGCGGGCGGTTACCCGGGCGCGGTCATGGAGATGCCGGGCGGTGTGAAGTCGGCCCGCGTGATCCTCTGGATCATCGCCAGCCTCAACGTGATCGGCGCGCTCGCCATCATCGCCATGTCGTTCGCGATCGAGGGCGAGCTCGAGCGGTCCGGCGCCTCGTCGGCCGACGCCGAGATGTTCGCGGACCTGGGCCAGGGCGTGCTGATCGGTCTCGGCATCTTCTCGGCGATCATCGGCGTTCTCGGCATGGTGCTCGCCGCCAAGTTCAAGACGGGCGCCGGCGGCGTTCGCGTCTGCACCATCGTCTACGCCTCGTTCATGGTGCTGTTCAGCATCTTCTCGCTGCCCGCCGGCATCATCAGCCTCGTGCTCGGCATCCTGATCATCGTCTTCGTGGCGAAGGCCGACGGCGCGGCCTGGTTCAACCGTCCGCGCCAGCAGTACTGATCACCGGCCCAGGCCACAGCGAAGGGGCCCGGTTCCGTTCTCGGAACCGGGCCCCTTCGGCGTGCACGGGCGCGTACGCCTCTCAGCTCCGCCTGAGCACCACGAACTGTCCCGCCCGCGCCGACACCTCGTACCGCGCCTCCGGATGCAGCTGGGACGCCAGCTGCACGGGGTCCGTGACCGGCTGGGACCAGCCGGAGGAGATGTCCAGGGCGAGGTAGTCGGGGCTGACGCCCTTCGCCCCACCGACCCAGTAGACCGTGCGGTCGGCGGTGAGGTGCGCCATGAGCGGCACGTTCGTCTCGACGCTCGCCCCCGTCGGCACCGCGTCCACCGCCTGCCGGGCCTCCAGCGTCCGGGCGTCCGTGCGGTACGTCTCCGAGCGCAGCAGCTCCCGCAGCGGCAGGTCGAGGGCGAGCACGATCGCGACGGCCGTGGCGACGGGGACGGCGACCCGTCCGTACGCCACGAGCCAGGCGCGCGGCGAGGTGCGGACCGCGCGGACCGCGTCGACCAGGGCGAGGAAGACGATCGGCATCAGGATGGCGCTGTAGTGCCAGATCATCCCCCAGTGGTTCGGGTCCTGGGAGAGGAAGCGCCAGCCGAGCGTCGGCAGGACGAGCAGCAGCAGCGGGGAGCGCAGCGCCAGGAAGCCCGTGATGCCGACGAGGAAGAAGACCATCTCCCACTTCACGTCGGAGCCCAGCGCGTTGAGCAGGACCTGGGTGAGGGGGACGTCCGCGCCCTCGCTGGACTTCTCGATCTTGGCCCAGTAGTCGTACTGGCCGACGCGGCTCGCGGCCGGGATCAGGACCAGGACCGTGAGGGCGAAGAACGCGGCGCCGAAGGCGGCCAGGGCCGCGCCGAGCCGCTTCTGCCCCTTGAGGAAGAGGACGGCGCCGACCATGGCGACGGTGAGCCCCATGTCCTCCTTGACCAGGACCAGGGGTGCCGACCAGGCGACGGCGGCGGTCCAGCGGCCGAGGAGCAGGGCGCGGCAGGTCAGGGCGAGCAGCGGGACGGCGAAGGCGATCTCGTGGAAGTCGGACTTGACGGCTTCCTGGAGGCCCCAGGAGAGCCCGTAGGCGACCGTGAGCCCGAGACCGGCCGCGCGGCTGCCGAGCACCTGGTGGGCGGTGCGGCCGACGACCACGGCCGAGGCTGCGAAGAGCGCGGCCTGCGCGAAGAGCAGGGCGAGCGGCGAGGACCAGAT
The DNA here is from genome assembly GCF_043081505.1 of Streptomyces sp. NPDC014870. Lineage (NCBI taxonomy): Bacteria > Bacillati > Actinomycetota > Actinomycetes > Kitasatosporales > Streptomycetaceae > Streptomyces > Streptomyces sp. NPDC014870. The sequence continues at coordinate 209,654 of NZ_JBIBWQ010000013.1, read as the reverse complement.
CCAGTACAGGGGCGCGAGGAGGGCCGTCACGGGACTGAAGTGGTCCCCGAGTATGAGGAAGCCGGGGCCCTTGATGTCGACGATCGGGGCCCGGAACTCGGCGTAGGCCCGGACGGACTGGTTGAAGATCCCGAGGTCCCAGGAAGGCGTGCGGAAGTGCGCGTACTGGACCCAGGAGTAGAGGAAGTAGAGGGCGCAGAGGACGCCTGCCACCAGGGCGTACGGGAGCACGGGCGCGGCGGCGAGGTCGCGCCCGACCGCCTCGGAGCCGACCGATCCGGCTGATCCGGCCGCTCCGCCCGATCCGGCAGGACCGTCGGGTCCGTCGGCCCGACCGGCGCGCTCGGTCTCCGGGGCGGCGGCCTGGGCCGGCACCCCGTTCTGTACTTCCAACATCGCGCCCCCACCTAGAGCCGCCGACAAAAGAGCAACCCATTAGACCAGAGCGCCGGGGGCAGAACCGGGGCCCGCTGGTCGCACCAGCGGGCCCCGGGGTGTCTCGTACGCCGGGCCGCCGTCGGTGGCGGCCCCGTCGCCGTCAGTGGAAGAAGTGGCGCGTGCCCGTGAGGTACATCGTCACGCCCGCCTTCTTCGCGGCCTCGATCACCTGCTCGTCGCGGACCGAGCCGCCCGGCTGCACGACCGCCTTGATGCCGGCCGCCGTGAGGATCTCAAGACCGTCCGGGAACGGGAAGAAGGCGTCCGAGGCCGCGTACGCGCCGCGCGCCCGCTCCTCGCCGGCGCGCTCGACCGCGAGCTTCGCCGAGTCGACGCGGTTGACCTGGCCCATGCCGACACCGACCGACGCGCCGTCCTTCGCGAGCAGGATCGCGTTGGACTTCACGGCGCGGCAGGCCTTCCACGCGAAGGCCAGCTCGGCGAGCTCGTCGGCCGAGAGCGCCTCGCCGGTCGCGAGCGTCCAGTTCGCCGGTTCGTCGCCCTCGGCCTGGAAGAGGTCCAGGTGCTGGACGACCGCGCCGCCGGAGATGGGCTTGATGTCGTCGATCATGGCGGCCGGGTAGCCCTCGACCTTCAGGACCCGGATGTTCTTCTTCCGCGCCAGGACCTCGACCGCGCCGTCCTCGAAGTCCGGGGCCGCGATGACCTCGGTGAAGATCTCCGCGACCTGCTCGGCCATCTCGACGGAGACGGGCCGGTTGACGGCGATGACGCCGCCGAACGCGGACAGCGGGTCGCACGCGTGCGCCTTGCGGTGCGCCTCCGCGACGTCCGCGCCGATCGCGATGCCGCACGGGTTGGCGTGCTTGATGATCGCGACGCAGGGCGCGTCGTGCTCGAAGGCGGCGCGACGGGCGGCCTCGGTGTCCACGTAGTTGTTGAAGGACATCTCCTTGCCGTGCAGCTGCTCGGCGTTGGCGAGTCCGCCGCGCAGACCGTCGGTGTAGAGCGCCGCGCTCTGGTGCGGGTTCTCGCCGTAGCGCAGGGAGGACTTGCGCTCCCAGGTCTTGCCGAGGAACTCCGGCAGCTCGGCGTCCTCGTCGGCCGCGTAGCTGTCGGTGAACCAGGAGGCGACCGCCACGTCGTACGCGGCGGTGTGCTGGAAGGCCTCGGCCGCCAGGCGCTTGCGGGCGGTCAGGTCGAAGCCGCCCTCCTTGGCCGCCGCGAGGACGTCGGCGTACCGCTCCGGGGAGGTGACCACGGCCACGGACGGGTGGTTCTTGGCGGCGGCGCGGACCATCGACGGGCCGCCGATGTCGATCTGCTCGACGCACTCGTCCGGGGTGGCACCGGAGGCGACGGTCTGCTTGAACGGGTAGAGGTTCACGACGACCAGGTCGAAGGGCTCCACGCCCAGCTCGGCGAGCTGGTTGCGGTGGTCCTCAAGACGCAGGTCGGCGAGGATGCCGGCGTGCACGCGCGGGTGCAGGGTCTTGACCCGGCCGTCCAGGCACTCGGGGAAGCCGGTGAGCTCCTCGACCTTGGTGACCGGGACGCCGGCCGCGGCGATCTTCGAGGCGGTGGAACCGGTGGAGACGAGGGCGACACCCGCCTCGTGCAGGCCGCGGGCCAGCTCCTCGAGGCCGGTCTTGTCGTAGACGCTGACGAGTGCGCGGCGAAGCGGACGCTTCGTACCTTCGGCGGTCACGGGATTGTTACCTTTCGTCCCTCAATGCGGTAGCCGTGCCGGGCCAGACGCCCCACGACCTCGACGAGCAGCGAGCGCTCGACTTCCTTGATGCGCTCATGGAGCGCGGCTTCATCGTCCTCGTCCCGGACCTCGACCACGCCCTGGGCGATGATCGGTCCGGTGTCGACACCGTCGTCGACGAAGTGGACGGTGCATCCGGTGACCTTCGCGCCGTACGCGAGGGCGTCCCGCACTCCATGGGCACCGGGAAAACTGGGCAGCAGCGCCGGGTGGGTGTTGACGACCCGGCCGCCGAAGCGGGCGAGGAACTCCTTGCCGACGATCTTCATGAAGCCGGCCGAGACGACGAGGTCGGGCTCGTACGCGGCGGTGGCCTCGGTCAGGGCGCGGTCCCACTCCTCGCGGGTCGCGTGGTCCTTCACCCGGCACACGAAGGTGGGGAGACCGGCGCGCTCGGCACGCTCGAGACCGGCGATGTTGTCGCGGTCGGCGCCGACGGCGACGATCTCGGCGCCGTAGCCCTCGGGGCCCCCGGGGGCGGCGGCGATCGCGTCGAGCAGGGCCTGGAGGTTGGTGCCGGAGCCGGAGACCAGGACGACGAGGCGGGCGGCGGCCACTGGGTCACTCTTTCCGTGGTGTTTGTACGGTCGCACGAACGAATCGTGCCTCCGGATACGGGGAACCCTACGAAGGGCCCGACCGTCAGCAACGATACCGGCACACCGGAAGGCCCCCACGGGACGGGGGCGTGGCCGGGGGGTAGCGTCGGGTTCACGACACGTGAGCCCGTGACCGGGCCCGCAGTTGAACCTGGCGCCGAACCGGTGGTTCGGCCCGTAGCCGAGACGGCAGTTGAGACAGCAGTTGCGACGACAGAGGGAAGACGTTCAGCAGATGCCGGAACGCCAGTCCACGGACGACAACAACCCGTTCGCGCCGCCGCCCGAGGGGCAGCCGGACCAGCCGTGGCAGCCGCGGCGGCCGGAGGGTTCGGGCGACGACGCGTCGTCCGGGCAGTCCGGGCCGACCGGGCCCGCCGACGGCTCCGGCCGCTCCGGAGGCCGCTGGAGCAGCCGCCAGCCCGGCCGTTCCTCCGACGGTTTCGGCCGCCGCCCGGAGCGCTCCTCCGGGCCCGACGGGCAGGGCCAGGGCCCGGGACCCCGGTGGGACCCGACGGATCCGATGCAGCGGCGGGCGCGCTACTCCCTGCTCGCGGGCATGTGGGGTTTCTTCTTCGCCCTCTTCGAGATCCCGGAACTGGCGCTGCTCCTGGGTGCCCTCGGTCTGTACTGGGCGATCAGCGCGCTGCGCGCCAAGCCGAAGGCGCAGACCCCGGGACAGGGGCAAGGTCAGGGGCAGACGCCGGCCGCCGGACAGCCGCGGGGCCAGGGCGCGACGGCCGAGCAGGCGCCGGCGCGGCCGGCGGCCCCCGCCGGCCTGGCCGCGCGCACGATGCGCACGGCGGCGGTGAGCGGGCTGATCGCGGCGGCGTTGTCCCTGCTGATCGTCGCGGGCGGCTTCACCCTCCAGCTCGTCTACCGCGACTTCTACACCTGCGCCGACGACGCTCTGACCAAGTCGGGCCAGCTGGCCTGCAACGAGCTGCTGCCTGAGCCGCTGCGGGACGTCATCGGCGTCCGGGAGTAGCGCTACCGCGCGTCGCCCTCCGGCGGGGCGGGCGGCGCGACCGGCTGCGCCGGAGGCGAGGACGGTGCGGCGGGCGACGGGGTCGGGGTCGCTGCGGCGGGCGGCGGCGTCGGCACGGCTGGGGTCGGGGTCGGGGTCGGGCTCGGGGTCGGGGTCGGGGTCGGGGTCGGCAGGGCCGGTTCCCAGGCTGCCGGGAGGTAGTCGTACGACTCGAATCCGGCGTCGTCGTAGCCGGCTCCCTCTCCCTCGCCCTCTCCGTCCTCTCCGTCGCCCGTTTCCCCGTCGCCCTCGTCCGCGGGCGCACCGACGGCGAGCGGGACGGGGGCGGCCTGGACCGGGGTCTGCGCCCGGGCCGCCGACCGGGGCTCCGCCCAGGTCTCCGCCCACGCCCCCGCCCGCACGTCCGGCGCCGGATTCGTGCCGCGCAGGCCCCAGGCCCGTACGCCCAGCGCCACCGGCACCCCCACCGCCGCGCACCACAGCACCGCCGCCGCCCCGGCCTGCCACCACACCGGGCCGAAGGCAGCGAGCCGACCCGCGCCGAGGGGTCCTCCGGCGGCCCCCGCGAGCAGGGCCGTCACCGCCCCGCACAACCAGGCGCCGATCAGGGCCGTCAGCGCCGCCTCCCGGGTCGTCCAGGCCCGCGCCGACCGGCCCACGCCCGCGCCGAGGACCACGGCGGCCACGCAGGGGACCGTCAGGGCGGCCCAGTGCGCCCAGCTCCCCGCCCCCTCGCCGGGCAGCGCGGCCAGCAGCGGGAAGGGCGGGACGGCCGGGTCGCCGGTGAGGCCAAGCGGGGTCGCCGAGGCGCCCGTACCCAGCGCGAACCCGGGCCCCAGGCCGTACGAGGTCCCCCACAGCGCCGCGTTCGGCACCAGTGCGAGCGCCAGGAGCAGGACGGACAGGCGCCCCGACCACTCCCCCGCGAGCCCGGCGAAGGACTCCTGTGCGGCGCCCGCGTGCCAGACCAGCGAGGCCCCGAACACCGCCGCCCCGCCGGCCGGCAGGACCACGAGGGCGGGCGCCGCCGAGCGCAGGGCCACGGCCGCGTGCTCCTGGCGCGGGAGGGGGCGGCCGGCCGCCGTCCAGGCGCCGAGCGCGGCGAAGGCGCCCACCGTCAGGGGCAGCCACAGTCCGGCGCTCAGCAGGTCGGCGGGGAGCGAGCCGCTCGCCGAGTAGAGCACCACCCCGGCCGCGACCAGCAGGTACCCGCCGCACACGGCCGTCACGGCCGCCACCGGGGCCGCCCGGTCCTCCGGATACGGCTCCAGGATGGAGCGCGCGGTCCGGTGCACGAGCCAGGCCGGCAGCGCCATGAGCAGGAGCGGGGTGACCCCGAGCGGCGCGGGCAGGCCGGCGACGGTGTCCGCGCGGATCAGGTCCACGCCGTGGGCGAGCAGCCAGAGACCGGCGGCCGTGTGCAGGGCCTCGCCCGGACCGCTGTCGGGGTACGGCGAGCTGATCCAGGCCGCCGTCACCAGGACCGCGAGGGCTCCGAGCCCGAGCCCCGCCGCGACCCCGCCGCGCACGAACGCGGTCGCGAGGGCGGCGGACCGGCCGCCCTGGACCAGGGACTCGGCCGGCGACGCGGCGGTGTGCTCGGTCAGGTGGGTCACGCGCCCATGCTGCCAACGACACGCGCTTTTCTCGCGTAACAGGCAAAACGCCGTTGTGTCGCTCAAGATACGTTTATGTACTTTTCCGCCCGGAGCTGCCCTGCGGGAGGTCGTCGCCGATGAACCGGAGCATGCCCACCCCCAAGGAACTGCGCAGACTGCGCGAGGCCAGGGGATTGAGCGAGGACCAGGTCGCGGAGGCCATGGGAGTCACCCGGGCCACCGTCCGATCCTGGGAGACCGGCCGCACCACACCCCGCGGGCGGAAGCAGGAGGCGTACGCGAAGCTCATCGGCGCGTACGAGGACGAGGGCGCGCCCGCCCCCACGCCCGCGCCCGCATCCAAGCCGGCGCCCCCCGCCGAGCCCACCGCGCCCCCCACCCCCTCCACGCCCCCCGCCCACACCCGGCCGAGGGCCGCGGCCAAGCGCGCCGCGAAGCCGCCCAAGGCCCCGGCGGCGGCCACGCCCGGCTCCGGCGGTGGTCAGCGGGCTCCGCGAGCCGTCCGGACCGGCTGGGCGGCCGCCCAGCAGCCCCTGGAGAAGCTGAAACCCGTGGACGCCACGCCTCAGGCATCGCCCCCTGCCGCGCCTTCGGGGCCCCCGCCCCCCGCCGCGCCCCCGGTCCCCGCGGAACCCCCGGTCGCCGCGGCCCCCGACGAGCCCTCGCTCACCCCGGAAGAGGCCTTCGACGCCCTCTACGCGTACGCGGCGCCCGGTCTCGTCCACCAGACCTACCTGCTCACCGGCCGCCGCCGGCTCTCCCGGGAGTCCGTGGAACACGCCTTCCACCACGCCTGGCAGCACTGGCCGGAGGTCGCGGTCGACCGGGATCCGGTCGGCTGGGTGCGGGCGGCCGCGTACGAGTACGCGCTCTCCCCCTGGCACCGGCTGCGCCGCAGCCACAAGCACCCCGACGCCCCGCCCGCCGAGGCCGGGCGGCGGGACCTGCTCGGGGCGCTGCTCGAACTGCCGCCCCCGTACCGCCGTACCGTCCTGCTCTACGACGGGCTCGGTCTCGACCTGCCCGACACGGCCGCCGAGACCGAGGCGAGCACCCCCGCCGCCGCCAACCGTCTCCTGCACGCCCGTACCGTCATCGGCGAGCGCGTCCCCGAGCTGGCCGACCCCGACGCCCTCCACCGGCGCCTGAACGCGCTGGTCGCGGAGGCGCCGACGGTGACGCTCGCGGAGGCCCGGAGCGTACGGACGGGCAGCGAGCGGCAGGCCCGGATGTGGACGCGCGGGGTGCTCGCCGTGACGGCGGCGCTCATCGGGATCACGGCCTTCACGGCCGCGACCGCGCCCACGCAGTACCTGCCCGTGAACCACCCCGGCGAGACGGTCAACGGCGTGCCGGTGCGCGGTGGCTCGCAGAAGCTCACCCCGGAGGACGTGCAGCTGCGCGACAACCTCCGCTCCCGCCCCCACCACGGCCCGGAGCGACTGGTCCCCGAGACGCAGTGACGGGATCGCGCGGAAGCAGGAGCGCGAACGCGAGCGGGCCCCGCCCCCTGCCGGTTTCCCGGGAGGGGGCGGGGCCCACCTGTGCGGTCGAGGCGCTGCCTCAGTCGCTGGTTCAGCCCGCGAGGATCGCGCGCGCCAGCTTGGCGGTCTCGGTCGGCGTCTTGCCGACCTTGACGCCGGCGGCCTCGAGGGCCTCCTTCTTCGCCTGGGCGGTGCCGGAGGAGCCGGAGACGATGGCGCCGGCGTGGCCCATGGTCTTGCCCTCGGGCGCGGTGAAGCCCGCGACGTAGCCGACGACCGGCTTGGTGACGTTCTTCGCGATGAAGTCCGCCGCACGCTCCTCGGCGTCGCCGCCGATCTCGCCGATCATGACGATCAGGTCGGTGTCGGGGTCGGCCTCGAACGCGGCGAGGGCGTCGATGTGCGTGGTGCCGATGACCGGGTCGCCGCCGATGCCGACGGCGGACGAGAAGCCGATGTCACGGAGCTCGTACATCATCTGGTACGTCAGCGTGCCGGACTTCGAGACCAGGCCGATGCGGCCCGGCTTCGTGATGTCGCCCGGGATGATGCCGGCGTTGGACTGGCCCGGGGTGATGAGACCGGGGCAGTTCGGGCCGATGATGCGGGTCTTGTTGCCCTTCGACTGCGCGTACGCCCAGAAGGCGGCGGAGTCGTGGACGGCGATGCCCTCGGTGATGACGACGGCGAGCGGGATCTCGGCGTCGATCGCCTCGACCACGGCGGCCTTGGCGAAGGCCGGCGGGACGAAGAGGACGGAGACGTTGGCGCCCGTCTTCTCCATCGCCTCGGCGACGGAGCCGAAGACCGGGACCTCGGTGCCGTCGAAGTCGACGGTCGTGCCGGCCTTGCGGGGGTTCACGCCACCGACGATGTTGGTGCCGTCACCCAGCATGAGCTTGGTGTGCTTCATGCCCGTGGCACCGGTCATGCCCTGGACGATGACCTTGCTGTCCTTGGTGAGGAAGATAGCCATGGTGTGCTTGACCTCGTCCCTTTACTTCGCAGCCGCGAGCTCGGCGGCCTTGTCGGCCGCGCCGTCCATGGTGTCCACACGCTGCACGAGCGGGTGGTTCGCGTCCGACAGGATCTTGCGACCCAGCTCCGCGTTGTTGCCGTCGAGGCGCACGACCAGCGGCTTGGTGACCTCTTCGCCCTTGGAGGCGAGGAGCTCCAGGGCCTGGACGATGCCGTTGGCAACCTCGTCACAGGCGGTGATGCCACCGAAGACGTTGACGAACACGGACTTGACGTCCGGGTCGCCCAGGATGATCTCCAGGCCGTTCGCCATGACCTCGGCGGAGGCGCCGCCACCGATGTCCAGGAAGTTGGCCGGCTTCACGCCGCCGTGGTTCTCACCGGCGTACGCGACGACGTCCAGGGTCGACATGACCAGGCCGGCGCCGTTGCCGATGATGCCGACCTCGCCGTCCAGCTTGACGTAGTTGAGGCCCTTGGCCTTGGCAGCAGCCTCGAGCGGGTTGGCTGCGTCCTTGTCCTCGAGCGCCTCGTGCTCGGGCTGACGGAAGTCGGCGTTGGCGTCCAGGGAGACCTTGCCGTCCAGCGCCAGGATGCGGCCGTCCTTGGTCTTCACCAGCGGGTTGACCTCGACGAGGAGCGCGTCCTCGGCGACGAAGGTCTTCCACAGGGTGACCAGGGCCTCGGCGACACCCTCGGCCACGTCGGCCGGGAACTTCGCGAGGGCCACGATCTCGCGGGCCTTCTCGATGTCGACGCCGTCGACGGCGTTGACCGGGACCTTCGCGAGGGCCTCGGGGGTCTTCTCCGCGACCTCCTCGATGTCCATGCCGCCCTGCACCGACGCCATCGCGAGGAAGGTGCGGTTGGTGCGGTCGAGGAGGTACGAGACGTAGTACTCCGCCTCGATCTCCGGGGACAGCTCGGCGATCATCACCTTGTGGACCGTGTGGCCCTTGATGTCCATGCCGAGGATGTCCGTCGCGCGGGCGACGGCCTCGTCCGGGTCGGCCGCAAGCTTGACGCCGCCGGCCTTGCCGCGGCCGCCGACCTTCACTTGGGCCTTGACGACGGACTTGCCGCCGAGGCGCTCGGTCGCGGCGCGCGCGGCCTCAGGCGTGTCGATGACTTCACCGGCCAGCACCGGTACTCCGTGCTTGGCGAAGAGGTCCCTCGCCTGGTACTCGAACAGGTCCACGCGCGTCCGTCCCTTTTCTGATGATCGCGGTTCGTTGTCTGCGTGGGCGTGCCGCGGAGGGCAACGTGACTGCGCTGTCACAAGGGAGGCGTACACGGTGTCCGTGGACGCGGCATGTCCGTCCCGCAGGTTATCCCCGCAGGACGTTGGTCCCTAAATCGCAGGTCACACCGGAGCGGTGATACGGGTCACAGATCGTAGGGGTTCGGGGGCGGACCGTGGAGTACGGGGCTGGTGGTGCCGACGCCCCCGGCACAGGTGGGAACAGGGCTCCGAGGGCCTCACGACCCGCCCGGCCCAGATGTGAGCGCCCGTGCGGCCGAGGTGTGATATGGGCCTCAGTGCTTCCGGACACACCCGCTCGGGTGGTGCCGGGGCTGCGGATTCCTGACCGGCGGGGCTACGGATTCCGCACCGCCCGGTCCCCCTCCGGCACGGGCAGCGGGCGCTTCTCGATCGCGGCCGCCATCACCTCGGGGAAGAGGTCCGGGGTGCAGGCGAAGGCCGGCGCCCCGAGCGCCGCGAGCGCGGCCGCGTGCTCCCGGTCGTAGGCGGGGGCGCCCTCGTCGGAGAGCGCGAGCAGGGCGACGAACTGCACCCCGGAGGCCTTCATGGCGGCGACCCGCTTCAGCATCTCGTCGCGGATGCCTCCTTCGTAGAGGTCGCTGATGAGGACGACGACGGTCTCGGCGGGCCGGGTGATCTGCGACTGGCAGTACGCGAGGGCGCGGTTGATGTCCGTGCCGCCGCCGAGCTGGGTGCCGAACAGGACGTCGACGGGGTCGTCGAGCTGGTCCGTGAGGTCGACGACTGCGGTGTCGAAGACGACGAGCCGGGTGTTGATCGCCCGCATGGAGGCGAGGACCGCGCCGAACACGGAGGCGTAGACGACGGAGGCCGCCATGGAGCCGGACTGGTCGATGCAGAGGACGACGTCCTTCTTGACCGACTGGGCGGCGCGGCCGTAGCCGATGAGGCGCTCGGGGACGACCGTGCGGTACTCGGGCAGGTAGTTCTTGAGGTTGGCCCGGATGGTCCGGTCCCAGTCGATGTCCCGGTGGCGGGGGCGGTTGATCCGGGCGGAGCGGTCGAGCGCGCCGGTGAGCGTGGCCCGGGTGCGGGTGGCGAGGCGCTTCTCCAGGTCGTCGACGACCTTGCGGACGACCGCGCGGGCGGTCTCCTTGGTCGTCTCGGGCATCGCCTTGTTGAGGGAGAGGAGCGTGCCGACGAGATGGACGTCGGCCTCGACGGCCCCCAGCATCTCGGGCTCCAGGAGCAGGGTGGAAAGACCCAGGCGGTCGATGGCGTCGCGCTGCATGACCTGGACGACGGAGCTGGGGAAGTACGTCCTGATGTCGCCGAGCCAGCGGGCCACGGAGGGCGCGGAGGCGCCGAGTCCGGCGGACCTCTCACGCCCGGCGCGGGTGTCGGGCCGCCCGTCGCCCCGTCCGTAGAGCGCGGTCAGGGCTCCGTCCATGGCGGCGTCCGTGCCGGTGAGCGTGTGGCCCGTGCCGTCGGCTTCGCCGCCGCCGAGGACCATGCGCCAGCGTCGCAGCCGTTCGTCGTGCCCGGCTCCGGTCACGGTCGTGTGCCCGGCTCCGGTCACGGTGCCGCCGGTCGTCGTCGCGGTCATCGGTCCACCCCCACGAGGTCGGTCTCTCCCAGGATCAGTTCGAGCACGGGCAGGACTCCGTCGGCCCGCGCCTCGTCGAGCGTGGCGGCGAAGCCGGGTGCCACGGCGTCCGTACGGCGCGCGGCGGAGGCGGACGGGCCGCGGGCGACCAGTTCGCCGAGGGTGCGGCGCACTCCTGGTTCGTACGCCGAGAAGGTGCGCCGCAACAGGGGCAGGACGTCGGTGAAGGCGTCCGCCGGCACGCCGGTCAGCCAGGTGTCGACGAGGGCGAGCAGCCGTTCGTCGTGGACGAGGAGCATGCCTCCGCCGGAGGCGCCGCCGACGAACCCCTCGATCCAGGCGGCGGCGTCGGCGGGCGGGTTGCCGGGCGACAGGGCGAGGCCCATGAGCCGCGCGGCCTCCTCGTCGTCGAGCCCGCCGTCGTCGAGGAGCAGCCGGGCGGCCCGGCCCCGGATGGTGCCGGGCACGCTGTCGCGGGCGGCGAGCCCGCGCAGGACGCCGGTCCACCGGGCGGCGGTGCCCGTGGAGTCGGGGAGCAGCGGGAGCGCGCCGTGGACGGCGTCGAGGTGGCCGCGCATCTCGGTGGCGGCGTCGGTGTCGAGGCCGGTGCAGGCGGGTGGCAGGCCGACGCAGATCCGCTCGGCGAGACCGGCCGCGACCTCGCCGAGCGCGGCGGTGTCGGTGGCCCGGACGTCTCCGTAGCGCAGCGAGCGGGCCAGCGCGGGCAGGGCCTGGGCGAGGTGGGCCACGTCGGTGTCGAGCGCGGCGCGGTCGGCGAGGGCGGTCATGACGACGGGGAGGGCGGCGCCGAGTCCGGCGAGCAGGCACTGCTCGGCGAGCGCGGTGACGTCCGCGAGCGCGGTCGCCTCCTGGGCGCGGGCCTCCGCCTTGGCGACGGCGGCGGACTCGACGGTGGTGCCCCAGACCCCGGCTTCGGCGACCCTGACGTGCAGTTCGGGCCGCCAGTGCAGCTGCCAGGTCTCGCGGAAGGTGCCGGTGCTGCCGCGTCCCGCGACGGGCGTGCCCCAGGTGACGGAGAGCAGGCGCAGACGGTGGAGGAGGCGGCTGCGGGCGGCGTCGTTCTCCTTGCGCAGGTCGAGTTCGAGCTCCCGCTCCTGGGCCTCCGGCTTGAGACGCAGGCTCTTCTGGAGCCGGGCGAGGTCGCGCTGGAGGGGTACGGCGGGGGCGTCGTCGGGGACCTCGCCGAGGACGTCGCCGACGACGAGGCGGTCGCGCACGAGGTCGAGCGGGACGTCGGAGCCGTCGCACATCACGGCGCGGACGGCGTCGGTGGTCTCGCCGAGCCCGGCCAGCGGCCGGCCGCGCATGGCCGCGAGGGTCTCGGCGAGGCGGACGGCCTCGATGACGTGGGCGGAGGAGACGAAGGTGTCCTCCGCTCTGAGGAGTCCGGCGACCTTGGTCATCCAGCGCTCGATCGGGCGGTCGGGCGCGGCGAAGAGGTGGCCGTACCAGCCGGGTGAGTCGATGCCGGCGCCGTAGCCTGAGCGGCGGGCGAGGCGGCGGTGGGTCCAGGGCACCCACGTCGTCTCGGTCTTCACCTTGGGCAGCCCCTTGAGCAGGGCGCGGTCGGCGGTGGCGGTCGTCGCGCGGGTCAGCGCGGGCACGTGCCAGGCGCCGCAGACGACGGCCACCTCGTCGTCGCCGAACTCCTTGCGCGCGGCGCGGATCTGCAGCCGCATGTACGCCTCGCGGACCAGGTCGCGGGCGTGGCCGCCGTGGCCGTGCGCCTCGCGCAGGGCGCCCATGGCGTCGGCGAGGGCCTCGAAGGGGGCGACGGGGTCGGCGGCACCGCGCAGCTCGACCGCGTCCTCCCACCAGCGCTCGGGGTCGTCGTGGCCGGCGGCCCGCGCGAGTTCGGCGAGCGGGTCGACGCGCGTGTCGTGGTCGGCCTCGTCGCCCTCGCCGTCGCCCCAGGTGGGGTCGGTGGCGGCGAGGGTGTGGGCGGCGGGCAGGTCGATGAAGCGGACGGCGGCGCCGTGGCCGAGGGCCCAGCGGATCGCCACCCACTCGGGCGAGAACGCGGCGAAGGGCCAGAAGGCGGCGCGCCCCGGGTCGTCCACGGCGTGCGCGAGCAGCGCGACCGGCGGCCGCATCGCGTCGTCGCCGGCGAGCGCGAGGATCCCGTCGGCCTCGGGCGGTCCCTCGATCAGCACGGCGGCGGGCCGGCGTGTCTCCAGTGCCCCGAGCACGGCCCGCGCGGACCCGGGGCCGTGGTGCCGCACCCCGAGGAGCAGGGGCCCCGACGTCATGCGCTCACCTCGCGGCAGGCGCGGTAGAAGTCCTTCCAGCCGTCTCTTTCCCGGACGACCGTCTCCAGGTACTCCTGCCAGATGACGCGGTCCGCCGCCGGGTCGCGGACGACCGCGCCGAGGATGCCGGCGGCGACGTCGGCGGAGCGCAGGACGCCGTCGCCGAAGTGGGCGGAGAGCGCGAGGCCGCCGGTGACGACGGAGATCGCCTCGGCCGTGGACAGCGTCCCCGAAGGGGACTTGAGCTTCGTACGGCCGTCGGTGGTCACCCCGTCGCGCAGCTCGCGGAAGACGGTGACGACCCGTCGGATCTCCTCGACGCCCTCCGGCACGGCCGGCAGGTCGAGCGAGCGGCCGATCTGGTCGACGCGGCGCGCGACGATGTCGACCTCCGCCTCGGGCGTGGCGGGCAGCGGCAGCACGACCGTGTTGAAGCGGCGGCGCAGCGCGCTGGAGAGGTCGTTGACCCCGCGGTCGCGGTCGTTGGCGGTGGCGATGAGGTTGAAGCCGCGAACCGCCTGGACCTCCTGCCCCAGCTCCGGCACGGGCAGGGTCTTCTCGGACAGGATCGTGATGAGCGTGTCCTGCACGTCGGCGGGGATGCGGGTGAGTTCCTCGACGCGGGCGGTCATCCCTTCGGACATGGCGCGCATGACGGGGCTGGGCACGAGCGCGTCCCGGCTGGGGCCGTGGGCGAGCAGCCGGGCGTAGTTCCAGCCGTAGCGGATCGCCTCCTCGGGCGTACCGGCCGTGCCCTGCACGAGCAGGGTCGAGTCGCCGCTGACGGCGGCGGCCAGGTGCTCGGACACCCAGGTCTTGGCGGTGCCGGGGACACCGAGCAGCAGCAGCGCCCGGTCGGTGGCGAGCGTGGTGACGGCGACCTCGACGATCCGGCGCGGGCCGACGTATTTCGGTGTGATCACTGTGCCGTCGGGGAGCGTCCCGCCGAGGAGATAGGTGGCGACGGCCCACGGCGACAACTGCCAACGGGCGGGCCGGGGCCGGTCGTCGGCGGCTGCGAGCGCCTTGAGTTCGTCGGCGAAGGCGTGTTCGGCGTGCGGCCGCAGGGCCTCGGACCCGAGGTCCGCGACGGGCGACTCGGCGCCCGTCGCGGTGTCGGTTCCGGCACCGGGGACGGCGTTCGCGATGGTTTCGGACACGGTCATGGATCCCCCTCCAGATCGTTCGACCTGATGTGGGATCCACCGTGCACCATGCCACTGACAGTCGGCCGTCGCCGCAGGTCAGCGGCGAACTCCCCCGATGTGTACGGGTGTCAGCCGGCGATCGGGGAGACCGCGACGCAGCCGCCGGCCATCGCCTCCTGGCCCTTGGCCTCCTTGATGACCTTGCCCTCGTGGATGACCTTGCAGGTGAGGTCCGACGGGTCGAGCGCGATCGGCATGACGGCCGGCGGCATGATGCCCTTCAGCGTCACGGTCTTCTTCCACGGCGTGGTCGGCTTCGTCTCCTTCTCCAGCTTCGGCTCCATGGCCGTGCCGCTGCCGCCGTGGTAGTCGATCGACTCGATGCCCTTGCCGGTGACCTCGTAGGTGACCTCGAAGGTCTCGTTGACGGCCTTGTCGACCTGGTCGGCGGCCTTGTCCGCGGCCGCGCAGGCGCCGAGGCCGAACGCCAGGCCGGTGACGGCGAGCGTCGTGACGGCGGTGCGGATGGTGCGGTTCATCGGTGGTTCCCCCAGCGGAGTCTGTGATCGGGCCACGGCAGACAATCGTAAAGAGCAGGCAAAGTCAAATGGTTCCGGCGCGGTCGTGTCGCGGCCGGCTCGATCCCGGCCGGGGCCGGAAAGGGCAGGTCAGATCCGTTGTCAGTGGCGCCCCCTACCGTCGGGGGCATGGACACACAGGGGGTGCGCTGGACGGCGGATCAGGTGCTGGCACTGGCTCCTGACGACGCCTCGCGCAAGGCGGGAAGCAAGCTCGGCACGGCCGGGCCGTGGTCCGGTACGGGCACGGGCGGCGAGGGGGCCGTCTGGGGGCTGTGCCGGGGCAGCGGCAGCAAGCCGTACCGCACGGTCGTCGACACCACGGGCCCGGCGTACGCGTGCAGTTGCCCCAGCCGGAAGTTCCCGTGCAAGCACGCGCTGGGGCTCCTGCTGCTCTGGGCGGGGGACGCGGACGCCTTCGCCCCGGGCGCCGACGTGCCCG
The DNA here is from genome assembly GCF_043081505.1 of Streptomyces sp. NPDC014870. Classification (NCBI taxonomy): domain Bacteria; kingdom Bacillati; phylum Actinomycetota; class Actinomycetes; order Kitasatosporales; family Streptomycetaceae; genus Streptomyces; species Streptomyces sp. NPDC014870. The sequence goes on along the minus strand of NZ_JBIBWQ010000013.1, from coordinate 194,547 downwards.
ACTGGGCGGAGACCTGGCTGACGGGTCGGCGCGAGCGCGCCGCCGCCCGCGCCCGCGGCGCGGAGGGGACGGGACCGGCCGCCACCGCCGATCCCGAGGCCGCCCGGCGCAGGTCCGAGCGCCGCGCGGCCCGGATCACCTCGGGCGCCGAGGAGTTGGAGCAGCGCCTGGCCGACCTGCTGCGCGGCGGCCTGGCCTCGGCGGAGCAGACCGGGTACGCCCTCTGGGAGGAGACGGCGGCCCGGATGGTCGACGCCCAGGCTCCCGGACTCGCGGGCCGGGTCAGGGAGTTGGGGGCGATACCGGGTTCGGGGCCCGGCTGGCCGGTCCGGCTCCTGGAGGAGTGCGCGCTGACGCATCTGCTCGACCGGGCCTGGCTCTCCGTCGACCGGCTCCCCGACCCGCTCGCCGCGACCGTACGGACCCGGGTGGGCCTGACCGCGCCCGCCGATGGCCCCTCGGTGCGGGACCACTGGCTGGTCCTCGCCCAGTACGACACGGGGGACGGCAAGCTGACGACCCGCCGGATCTGGCTGCACGGCCGGGCCACCGGGCGCACGGCGCTGCTCCTCTCCTTCGGTGCGGCCGGCCGCGCGCCCCAACTGGCCCTGCCGGTGGGCACGGTCGTCGACGCGGCGCTCGTTCCGCACGCGGGTGCGGGGGCGCTCCGCGCGGACCTGGGCGAGCAGTTCGCCGCGCCCTCCCCGCTGGCGGCCCCGCCCCGGGGCGGCACGGTCGGCGACGCGCTCACGGCCTACGGCCACGCCCTGCGCGAGGATCCCTGGCTCGACTCCTGGCCCGTGACGCTCTCCGACGTCGTCCCGATACCGACGGAACACGGCTGGCAGCTCGCCGACGCCTCGCCCGGCCCGGACGCCCCGGGCGAGGCGCTGCCGCTGAGCGGTGCCGCGCTCGGGCGGCCCGGCCTGTGGCGGCTCGCCGCACTCTCCGGGGGCGGCCCGGTGACCGTCTTCGGCGAGTGCGGGCACCGCGGGTTCAGACCGCTCGCCGCCTGGTCGGCCGACGCCCCGGGCGAGACGGTCCCGCTCCACTGAACCCTTTCCCTATGACCCCCGACCGGCACGACGGCCTGGAGGCCTCCATGGACGCCTGGGAAGAACTCGTCACTTCGGCGCTGCTCGGCACGGACCGCCGACCGCCCGCGCTCTCCGTGGCGAGGGCAGCCGACGGCGGCGCGCCCGTCGCCCTGCTCGACGCCGCCGCGCTGCACACCGTGCGCCGCAGGGCGGGCCTGCGGCCCGGCCCCGCCGCCCCGGCGCCAGAGCCCGCGCCCGAGGACCACCGCAGACCGCTGCCCGAGGCCGCCCGCCACCGGCTCGGCATGCTCCTCGCGGGCCGCGCCGCACCCACCCCGTCAGGAGGCCGGCGCGGCGCCGCACCCGACCTGGCCGAACTGCTCCCCCAGTGGCTCGCCGCCGCCAACGAACACGGCTACCGGGCACCGGCGTCCGCGCTGCCCGCCCTCCTCGACGCCGCCCGCGCGCGGACGGACCTGCGGCCCCAGGCGCTCGCCCTCGCCGGGCCGCGCGGCCTGTGGCTGGCCGGGCTCAACCCGGACTGGAAGTTCGCCCTCCGCGGGGCGGCGAGCGGCGCCGCCCTCCCCGACCCCGCCGACGGCGAGGCGGTTCGGGCCCTGTGGGAGGAGGGCCTGTTCGCCGAGCGGGTCGCGCTGCTCGCCGCCGTACGGGCCGAGGACCCGGCGGCCGCGCTGTCGCTGCTGCGCGGCGGCTGGGCGGCGGAGCGGGCGGAGGACCGGCTGATGTTCCTCGACTCGCTGCGGGCCGGGCTCTCCGACGCGGACGAGGAGTTCCTGGAGGAGGCCCTGTCCGACCGGAGCCGTAACGTCCGCTCGACCGCCGCCGAACTGCTCGCCGCGCTGCCGGGCTCGGCGCTCGCCGGCCGGATGGCGGACCGGGCGACGTCCTGCGTGTCCCTCGACCGTACGGACGGGGGCGCGACGATCGTGGTCGAGGCACCGCACGAGTGCGACGCCGGAATGCAGCGGGACGGCGTCGTCGCCACCCCGCCGGCGGGCCGGGGCGAGCGGTCCTGGTGGCTGGGCAAGCTCGTCGACTCGGCGCCGCTGTCGTGCTGGCGGGAGCGGTTCGGCGGGCGCTCGCCCGAGGAGATCGTGGCGCTGCCCGTCGCGGACGACTGGGCGGGCGAGTTGCACGCGGCGTGGTGCCGCGCGGCGGTCCGCCAGCGGGACGCCGACTGGTCCCGGGCGCTGCTCGGCTCCCCGGCGACCCCACCGGCGACCGGCCCCGGCACGTCGTCCCTGGCGGAACGGGCACAGCTGCTGTCGACGCTCCCCGACGGGGAACGGGCCCGCTGGGTCGCCTCGTTCATCGCGGCGCACGGCCTGTCGGAGGCCTTCCAGCTCCTCGGCGTCTGCACGGTGCCCTGGCCGGAGCCTCTGGGCGGGGCGGTGATCGACGCCCTCGACATCGCCCGCGACGCGGGCAGCTACCCCTGGAGCTTCAGCGGCGTGATGGGCCTCGCGGAACGCTGCCTGTCCCCGGACGCGGCTCCCCAACTGGAGTCCCTGACCGCCCTCACCACAGAACCGGAAGACGCCTCCCCAGGCGCCGGAGGCTACTGGTCGGAGGCGTTCCAGCGCCTGGTCTCCACGTTGCGCCTGAGATCGCAGATGATGACGGAGCTGTCCCCCGGGCCGAACTGCCCCGGAGCCTGACCGGGCGCGCGGTCCGGGACGGGCACACGGACCGGAGTGGGCGCGCGGTCCGGAGCGGGCGCACGGTCCGAGCGAGCACCGTCGGACGGCGCCCGGCACGGACGGTGCCGGGCACACAGCGGGGGCACACAGCGGAAGCGGCCGTTCGAAACCGCTCCGCGGCCTTACGCGGCGACGCGGACGTTCGCGTTGACCCAGTCGACGATGGACGTCGTCGTCGCGCCCGGGGTGAAGATCTCCGCCACGCCCTTCTCCTTCAGCGGGGCGATGTCCGCCTCCGGGATGATCCCGCCGCCGAAGACCTTGATGTCCTCCGCGTCGCGCTCCTTCAGCAGCTCCAGGACCTTCACGAAGAGCGTGTTGTGCGCGCCCGAGAGAATGGACAGGCCGATCGCGTCGGCGTCCTCCTGGATCGCGGTGTCCACGATCTGCTCGGGCGTCTGGTGCAGCCCCGTGTAGATGACCTCCATGCCGGCGTCGCGCAGCGCCCGCGCGATCACCTTGGCCCCGCGATCGTGGCCGTCGAGACCCGGCTTGGCCACCACCACGCGGATCGGACCGGTCACACCCATCTCTGCCTCCACATGCGACCCCCGCGCTTCATTGCCGGGGAGGTGAACGAACGTTATCGCCAGCATCCCGCACCCCGCCGTTTCGCGGAGGACTCCGAGGGGGAAATCACACGTGGGACATGTTCGCTCTGCGCCAGACCCTCCCGGGCCCTCCTCCTGGGCCCACCAGCCGCAAAGGGTCGTGCGCAAGGGAGCCGCTACGGGGTAGCCGTATGTCCGGGCCGCAGCCGCCGGTCCGGACGTACGGCGCACCGCACTGCCGTTCGGCGCCCGCGTGCCGTTCGGGAGGCCGCCGATGGAGCTCACCAGGCTCACCAAGGTCACCACCGCGCTCAAGGCCAACGCCCTCGAGCTGGCGATTCTCACCGGCCATCTGCTCCTCTACCCCTCCGGGATCGTCGCCGAGCGCCCCGAGGCCGACCCCGCCACCGAGGACGGCGGGGGCCAGAGGACCGGTACCGGGCGGCCCGTCGTCCTCCTCCATGGCTTCGCCGACAACCGCTCCGTCTTCGTTCTGCTCCGCCGTTCCCTGGTACGCCACGGCCGTCACCCGGTCGAGTCGTTCAACTACTCTCCGCTCACCTGCGACCTGCGCGCCGCCGCCGAACTCCTCGGCCGCCACGTCGAGGCGCTCTGCGCCCGCACCGGGCACGACGAGGTCGACATCGTGGGCCACAGCCTGGGCGGCCTCATCGCCCGTCACTACGTACAGCGCCTGGGCGGTGACACGCGGGTGCGCACACTCGTCATGCTCGGCACCCCGCACTCCGGCACCACCGCCGCCCCCTGGGCCGGCGCCCACCCACTGGTGCGCCAGATGCGCCCCGGCTCGGACGTGCTCCGGGAGCTCGCCGAGCCCGCCCCGGGCTGCCGGACGCGCTGCGTCAGCTTCTGGAGCGACCTGGACCAGGTGATGGTCCCGGTGGAGACCGCCCGGCTCGACCACCCGGACCTCCGGGTCCACAACATCAGGGTCAGCGGCATCGGGCATCTCGCCCTGCCGGTGCACCCGACCATCGCGGCGGGGATCCGCGAGGCGCTCGACGCCGACGACACGGAAGCCACCGAATCCGGAGCCGCCTCCGTGGCCTGAGCCGGCCCCGGCCCACCCCCTGCCCCCACCCCGCGCCCGTGGCTCTCGCGACCCTTGACGACCCGCCAGAAGGTGTCTGTTCTTCGAACGTTCCTCGAACACAGGGCCAAGGCTCTTCCCCGAGGCCGCCGAAACACGGCCGATTGCCCGTTTCCTGTGGAACCAAAACCCTCGGAAGATTGTCGCCTGCGTATACCGCCGGGTACAGTCGCGCCACTGCTTTAACCCGGGACACCCTCATCAGGCCCGCCCCGGACTGGCCCTGCCGCCGAGGCGAGAGAGAAGTTGGTGAACGACCAGCACCCCCACGCCGGGTACGTCGGAGACGACGCCCACAGCACCGGCAGCTTCACCACCGACCCGCTCTTCGGCGCCCTCCCGGGCGGCTACGACGCCGGTCACAGCGGCCAGTACGACAGCACCCAGTGGACCGGCACGCAGCAGTGGGACACCACCGCATACGCCACCACGACCGTTCCGTACGACACCACCGGTCAGTACGACTCCGTCCAGTACGACACCACCGGCCAGTGGGACGCCTCCGCCTGGAACGAGGCCCAGCAGACCGGCCAGTACCAGACCGCGCACTTCACCTCGTACGACACCACGGGCCAGTGGACGACCCCCTCCTTCGAGACGGGGACCTACGACGCCACCGCCTGGAACCAGGCCGATCCCGTCGTTCCGCAGCAGTACACCCCCGCGTACGAGTACGTCCCCGAGCAGCCCGCCGCGTACGAAGAGGCCACGTACGAAGAAGCCACGTACGAGGACGTCACCTACGAGGACGTCACCTACGAGGACGTCTCGTACGCGGAGACCTCGTACGAGACCGAAGCCTCGTACGAGCAGGAATACACGCAGGACTACGCGCAGGATCAGGATTACGAGCAGGACTACGCGTACGAGGCCGTCGCCGACGACGACCCGGCCGTCGAGACCCTCACGGAGTCTCCGGCCGCACCCGCGCCGGCCGCCGCGCCCTCCGCCGCCGGCCGACCGGTGCGCCGCTCCTCCGGTGGCAGCCGAGGCCGCCGCCGTACGCCCGCCAAACGCTCCGCGCTGCTGACCGTCGCCGTCCCGTCCGCCTGCGTCATGGGCGTCGCCGGGATCGCCGCCGCCTCGGTCGGCGGACTGACGGATCCGAGCGCCGGAACGAAGGACGACACGACGGCGCTCGCCGCCGCCGACCCCGCCTCCGTGAAGCCGGTCGCCGCCAACAACAAGCTGGACACCCAGCTCGCCGCGCTGAGCGCCGACGCCCGCGACTTCGGCGACCGCGCCAGCCGCACCCAGGAGCGCATCGACCTCAAGGCCCGCCAGGAGGCGGAGCGGAAGAAGCGCGAGGAGGAGGCGGCCCGCAAGGAGGCGCTGCGTCCCAAGTTCGCGCTGCCCGTGAAGCTGCACCGGCTGAGCGCCCAGTACGGCCAGGCCGGCGTCAACTGGATGTCCGTGCACACCGGCATCGACTTCCCCGTCCAGTACGGCACGAAGGTCATGGCCGCCACCGACGGCACCGTCCGCACCCAGTACAACAGCGCCTACGGCAACATGGCGATCGTGACCGCCCCGGACGGCACCGAGACCTGGTACTGCCACCTGAGCAGCACCAAGATCCGCTCGGGCAAGGTCCAGGCCGGCGATGTCATCGCGTACTCGGGCAACTCGGGCAACTCCACCGGTCCGCACCTGCACTTCGAGGTCCGCCCGGGCGGCGGCGCGGCGATCGACCCCGAGGCCTGGCTGCGCAGCCACGGTCTCAACCCGACCGGCTGACGTCCGACGGCCGACGGCCGACACATCCGTAGCACCAGGGGAGAGGGCCCCGGCCGAAGCCGGGGCCCTCTCCCCTGCTCTGTGGGTCCTACAGCTTCTCGACCGGCGCGTACCGCAGCAGCAGCCGCTTCGGCTTCTCGTCGCCGAAGTCGATGGTCGCCTGCGCGTCGGAACCGGCGCCCGTGACCTGCATGACGGTGCCGAGGCCGAACTGGTCGTGCGTGACCCGGTCGCCGACCTGGAGGGTGATGACCGGCTTGTCGCTGGTCCGGCGGGTGGCGAAGCCCGAGGGGCCCGAGCGCGCGCGGGAGGAGGAGAGCGAGGAGGCGATCCCCGAGGTCGGCCCGGCGGGCTTGACCATGGGACCGGTCCGCTTCCACTCCAGATACGTCGGCGGGATCTCCTCCAGGAAACGCGACGCCGGGTTGTACGAGGGCTGGCCCCAGGCGCTGCGCATGGAGGACCGCGTCAGATACAGCCGCTCGCGGGCGCGCGTGATGCCCACGTACGCGAGCCGCCGCTCCTCCTCCAGTTCCTTGGCCTGGCCGAGCGCGCGCATGTGCGGGAAGACGCCGTCCTCCATGCCGGTCAGGAACACGACGGGGAACTCGAGGCCCTTGGCGGTGTGCAGGGTCATCAGCGTGATGACGCCCGAGCCCTCCTCGTCCTCGTCGGGGATCTGGTCGGAGTCGGCGACGAGCGCGACCTTCTCCAGGAACTCGGCCAGCGTGCCGGTCCCCTCCTCGCCGCGCTCCTGCTCGAACTCCAGGGCCACGGCGGCCAGTTCCTGCAGGTTCTCGATGCGGGTCTCGTCCTGCGGGTCGGTGGACGCCTGCAGCTCGGCGAGGTAGCCGGTCCGCTCCAGTACGGCTTCGAGGACGACGGCCGGGCCCGCACCGGAGTCGACGATCGTACGGAGCTCCTCCATGAGGGTGTTGAAGCGCTTGACGGCGTTCGCGGAGCGCGCCGCCATGCCGTACGCCTCGTCGACCCGCTTCAGGGCCTGCGGGAAGGTGATCTTCTCGCGGAGGGAGAGTGCGTCGATCATCGCCTCGGCGCGCTCGCCGATGCCGCGCTTGGGCACGTTCAGAATCCGGCGCAGCGGGACGTTGTCCTCGGGGTTGGCGAGGACGCGCAGATAGGCGAGGACGTCGCGGACCTCCTTGCGCTCGTAGAAGCGCACGCCGCCGACGACCTTGTAGGGCAGGCCGACGCGGATGAAGATCTCTTCGAAGACACGGGACTGGGCGTTCGTCCGGTAGAAGACGGCGACGTCGCCGGCCTTCGCGTCTCCGGTGTCGGTGAGCCGGTCGATCTCGTCGGCGACGAACTGGGCCTCGTCGTGCTCGGTGTCGGCCACGTAGCCGGTGATCTGCGCGCCCGCGCCCGCGTTCGTCCACAGGTTCTTGGGGCGGCGGGACTCGTTGCGCTCGATGACGGCGTTGGCGGCGGAGAGGATCGTCTGCGTGGAGCGGTAGTTCTGCTCCAGGAGGATCGTCGTCGCGTTCGGGTAGTCCTCCTCGAACTGGAGGATGTTGCGGATGGTCGCGCCGCGGAAGGCGTAGATCGACTGGTCCGCGTCGCCGACGACGCACAGCTCGGCCGGGTCCAGGTCGTCGTAGCCGGTGCCGACCAGTTCCCGTACGAGGGTGTACTGCGCGTGGTTGGTGTCCTGGTACTCGTCGACGAGGACGTGGCGGAAGCGGCGGCGGTAGTGCTCGGCGACGTCGGGGAACGCCTGGAGCAGGTGGACCGTCGTCATGATGATGTCGTCGAAGTCCAGGGCGTTGGCCTCGCGCAGCCGCGCCTGGTACATCCGGTACGCCTCGGCGAGCGTCTTCTCGAAGCCGTCGGCGGCCTGGTCGGCGAAGGTCTCCTCGTCGATCAGCTCGTTCTTCAGGTTCGAGATCTTGGCGTTGAAGGACTTCGGCGGGAACTTCTTCGGGTCGAGGTCCAGGTCGCGGCAGACCAGCGCCATCAGGCGCTTGGAGTCGGCGGCGTCGTAGATCGAGAAGGAGGACGTGAAGCCGAGCCGCTTGCTCTCGCGGCGCAGGATGCGGACGCACGCGCTGTGGAAGGTCATGACCCACATGGCGTTGGCGCGCGGGCCGACGAGCTGCTCGACGCGCTCCTTCATCTCGCCGGCGGCCTTGTTGGTGAAGGTGATCGCCAGTATCTGGCCGGGGTGGACGTGCCGGGTGGCCAGGAGGTGGGCGATGCGGTGCGTCAGCACCCGGGTCTTGCCGGATCCCGCGCCCGCGACGATGAGCAGCGGGGAGCCGGTGTGGACGACGGCGGCGCGCTGCTGTTCGTTCAGCCCTTCCAGGAGCGCGGCGGCGTCCACGACGGGGCGGGTGGCTCCGTCGCGGTAGTGGGCGTCGCGGGTCGGCGGCGCGTCGAAGTGCCCCCCGAAGAGGTCGTGCGGGACCTCCTCCACGGCCGGGGCGCCGTGGGGGTGGTGCTCGTCGTCCTCGGGCGGGGGCGGGGGCTCCTCCGAGGAGTGGTTCTGGAGGCTCGCCAGGAAGCTGTCGTCAAAGAGGCTGCTCATCGCCTATCGAGTCTAGGCCGCCGCACCGACAGCCCGCTGCCACCTTCGTAAGGAGCCAGCAGTCGCCTGCCGAAGAAGGTCGCCGCCGCCTCCTCATCAGCCTGCAGCCGCCTTCCGGAGAAGCCAGCCGCTGCCGCCCATCAGCCTGCAGCCGCCTTCCGGAGAAGCCCGCCGCCGTCCCCTCAACAGCCTGCCGCTGCCTCCCGCAGGTAGCCCGCGGCCACCGCCCGAAGTGACCCGCATCTTACGGAGGGTGATAGTCCGCTTCAGGTCACGAAAATGTATCGGGCATATCGCACATCGCCCTTCCCAGCCGACCCACGGGTTGGCTAGCGTGCTCGCCCAGGCAGCCCGTTCCTCTCCGGCGGCGAACGCGCCGAGCGGGCCGCTCACGCCGAACCCGGCCCTGCCTCGGGGCAGTTGACGCCGGTCGTCACTCTCGGCGGCCACGGAAGGAGATGCCGGTCTTGGCGTCCCATCGCAAGCCGCGCCCGACACGCTCACACTCCCCCGCCGTCGGGGTCACGACGGCCGCCCTCGCCGGGGTCACCCTGCTGACCTCGCAGAGCGCCCAGGCCGTGCCCACCGCGCCCCCGAAGCCCACGGTGGAGGAGGTCCAGAAGAAGGTCGACGACCTCTACCGGCAGGCCGGCACGGCCACGCAGCAGTACAACCGGGCCAAGGAGTCCACCGACGAGCAGCGGCGCAAGGTCGACCGGCTGCTCGACGACGTGGCCAAGCGCACGGAGGAGATCAACGAGTCGCGGCGGGCCCTCGGCTCGTACGCGGCGGCGCAGTACCGGGCGGGGGCCGTCGGCCCGACCGCCGCGCTGATCTTCGCGGACAGCCCGCAGCAGTACTTCGACCAGACCCACCTCATGGACCGGCTCTCCGACCGCCAGCGCAGCGCCGTGGCGGACTACGAGGGCAAGCGCGTGGCGGCGGCGAAGCAGCGGGCGGAGGCGACGAAGAGCCTGCAGACGCTGACCGAGTCCCAGGCCACCCTGCGCACGACCAAGCAGACCGTCCAGCGGAAGCTGGGCGAGGCACGGACGCTGCTGGCCCGGCTCACGGCCGAGGAGAAGGAGCGGCTCGCGGAGCTGGAGCGCAAGCGGGAGGCCGAGGCGCGGCGCAAGGCGGAGGCACGGGCCAAGGCGGAGGCCGAGGCGCGGGCGAAGGCGGCGGAGGCCGAGCGGCGGAGGCAGGAGGAGGCCCGGCAGCAGCAGCCGACCGAGCCGACCCCGCCGCCGCCGGACAGCGGGTCGGGCGGCTCGGGCGGCTCGACGTACGCGGCCAAGGCGGAGAAGGCGCTCGCCTTCGCCCGGGCCCAGATCGGCAAGCCGTACGTGTGGGGCGCCACGGGCCCGAGTTCGTACGACTGCTCGGGCCTGACGCAGGCCGCCTGGAAGGCCGCGGGCGTCGACCTGCCCCGTACCACCTGGGACCAGGTGAAGGTGGGGACCAGGGTCGCGACGGACGACCTCCTCCCGGGCGACCTCGTCTTCTTCTACGACGACATCAGCCACGTCGGCCTGTACATCGGCGACGGAAAGATGATCCACGCCCCGAAGCCGGGTGCGAACGTGCGCGAGGAGTCGATCTACTACATGCCGATCTACGGCAGCGTGCGCCCGGCCTAGGGTCGGCGGCGTCAGTCGGGCAGCTGGACGTTCCAGGTCCGGTTGCCCGCCGCTTGGTGGTTGACCTGCACGGCCTCCTCCGGCTTCTCCGCGTCGAACGTGGACGTGACGGTGTGCACCATCTCGTCGCTCTCCCAGAAGGGCTCGGCCTTGGTGAAGCGTCCACCCTGCTTCTTGCGGACCTTCCAGCGGAACTTGACCGTGTAGTCGACGAGGAAGTAGCCGGGCGTCATGCGCATGGTGGTGGAGAAGCCGGGGTTGTCGACGAAGGTGATCCGGTCGGCGGCGTTGATGACGTTGCCGTCCTCGTCGTTGTACGGGGGGCGGAAGGGGCCGTCCACGCCCCAGGGGCGGCGGCGGCCCTTCTTGGGCTGGTAGTTCACCGAATCCGGAACGATCTGGCGGCTTTCGTCGGAGACCTCCTGCCAGAAGTCGTACGCGTCCGCCGCGGGCGTCTGCATCCCGTCCGCGCGGCGCAGCGTTGCCCTCTGTTCGAAGCCGATGTCGTTGCTGTCGTTCAGCGACTGCTGCTCGTCGCCGTCGTAGCTGGAGGTGAAGACGAGGGTCGGATTGCCGATCTCTTCCTCGACCCCCTTTCCCTTGCCCTTCACGGAGGGCGTCGCCCCGGCCTTGCCGCTGCGGGTGGATCGGGTGGCCGCTCCTGCCTCGGTCTTCTGCTGGTTGGTCGGCGGGCTTTCGCCGCGCTCGACGACCTCGTCCTGGGTGCGTTTCCTGTTGCGCGTACCGGGAGCGGCGTGCGGCACCTTCGGCCCGGCCGGGCCCTGCGCGATCATCCGCCCGAGCGTCGCGTTGCCCACCGAGCGCTGCATGGCCGTGGCCATGGCCGGATCGACCGGTCGGAGTTCCGGCGCGACCCGCCGGCCCCCGTCCGGATCCGCTGCGGGTCGGTTCGCCTTCGTCGCGACGACCTCTGCCTCTTCCCGATCCTTGCGTAACGGCACGGCGCACACTCCCCGCGTGTAGACGGTCTGCCTGCACGACGCTACGGGTGCGGCCATGGGCGCAGGAGGAGCACAACGCCACTGCCGGGGGCAACGTGGATGCCCGCGAGGGGCAACCGGACCGGATGCTGAGAACCTCCACGGCCCAGCCGGGCCGTCGGCGACGGTCGGGCCGTCAGCGACAGCCGGGGCGTCGACGACGGTCGGCGATCAGGTCCAGAGCGTCGCGATGAAGATGTTGGCGATCGTCAGGCCGCCGACGGCGGCGAAGAGGCCCTTGTCGACCGTCTCCTCGTCCCGCTTCACATACACGAGCGCGAGGATGACGACGAGGACGGCCATCTTGATGCCGACCTTGACGTTGTTGACCGTCTGGTCGTCGGCCTGGTTGAGGCCGACCAGCGCGATGCCGGTGACCAGCATCGTGAGCGCGCCGTGCAGCATGGCGGGGGTGAAGCGGGCCGTACCCGCGCCCATCGCCTTCATCTGGGTGAGGAACCCGCCGAGCAGCGCGGCGATTCCGATGATGTGCAGGGCGACGAAGACATTGATGAGTACGTCCATGGGGCGGAGCCTAACCGGGGCATAGCACCCGCGCTCGGCCGGGTCCAGCTCCTCGGTCCCTTCGGTCACGCCCGCGCCGGAATGCGGCGCCCTCCCGTCGCCGCGGCCGGACGGGAACGGTCCCCAACCATCAACTGACGCCAATAGCGGTCAACTCCCCGCCGCCGGGTGACGGCCAGGTTTAGCGTCCTCCCCCAGGTGGCCGGCTCCCCACCACCGTCGGTCCTTCCGGCGGCAGTCGGTCGCCCCCGCCGAGAAAATCCGGCGGTGGGCCGTCTCCCCTGTGCGGTCCATCGCCGGACCCGGTGGGCATCGACCCCCACAGGGAGAGGATGTGACCCGCCCTCGTGGCAGCGCACCGGAAGGCCAAGCAGTCCCCCCTCGGCGGCCAGGCGGCACGGACCGCCGCCACGCTCGCCCTCGCCTCGGCGGCGACGGCGACCGTCTTCGAGGGTTCGGGGCACGCGGAGCCCCGGCTCACCCCCGCCCAGGTCAAGGCGAAGGTGGACCGGCTGTACCAGGAGGCCGAGGTGGCCACCGAGAAGTACAACGGCGCGAAGGAGAAGGCGGACGCGGCCCGCGACGCGCTCGACCGGCTGCGGGACGAGTCGGCCCGCAGGACCGAGCGGCTCAACACCATGCGCAACGGGCTCGGTTCGATCGCGACCGCGCAGTACCGGGCCGGTGGCCTGGACCCCGCCGTGCGGCTCGCGCTCACCTCCGACCCCGCGCAGTACCTGGCGCGCGCCGCGATCGCCGAGAAGGCCGGCGAGAGGCAGGCGGCGGCGATCACCTCGGTGCGCCGCGAGCTCACCGGGATCAGGCAGCTGCGGGCCGAGGCGGACCGACGCCTCACCCAGCTGCGCGGGCACGAGGCCGATGTGCGGGAGCAGAAGGCGGCCGTGCAGGCCAAGCTCGGGGAGGCGCGCTCGCTGCTGGCCCGGCTGACCGCCGAGGAGCGGGCCCGGTACGAGGCGGCGGTGGCCGGCTCGGGCCGGAGCGGCGCCGACGCCGGGTCCGGGTCCGCGGGCGGCACGGACACGGCCGGGAGCCGTGCCGACCGGGACTCCGCCGCGCGCGGCCCGGTCACGGCACCGAACAGCCGTGCCGCGCAGGCGATCTCCTTCGCCAGGAACCAGATCGGCAAGCCGTACGTATGGGGCGCCACGGGGCCTTCGGCGTACGACTGCTCGGGGCTCACGCAGGCCGCCTGGCGCTCGGCCGGGGTGGCCCTTCCCCGGACCACCTATACGCAGATCAACGCGGGGCGTCGGGTCTCCCGTTCCGAACTGGCCCCGGGCGACCTGGTGTTCTTCTACTCCGGTATCAGCCACGTCGGCCTGTACATCGGCGGCGGCCAGATGATCCACGCGCCCCGGCCCGGCGCGCCGGTGCGGGTGGCGCCGATCGACGAGATGCCTTTCGCGGGGGCGACGCGAGTGGCGTGATGCGTGGACACCTTGACGTTTGGATAGTGGCGCTATCTACTATAGGTAGCGCCACTATCCATACGTGGAATCCATACGTGGAGAGGACAAGCCATGCCCACCCTGCCCTGGACCGTCCCGAACCACGCCCGCCCCGGCACCGAGGCCTACGCCATGGCCTCACGCTTCGAGGTGCGCTCCCTGGCGGACGTCCCCCGGTTCTTCCTGAAGTCCCTCGCCGCCTGGCGGCAGGTGAGGTCGGCGCCCGGCGCGCTGGGCGCCTCGCTGATCGCCCAGCCGCTGAAGCGCACGTTCTACACCCTCTCCGCGTGGGAGGACCGCGACGCCCTCTACGCCTACGCCCGCGCCGAACCGCACCGCTCGATCATGACCGGCCTGCGCTCCACGATGCGCGACTCCACCTTCACCTTCTGGGAAGTGCCGGCGGAGCGCCTGCCGCTCGCCTGGGACGAGGCCAAGCAAAGACTCGCGGCGGAGGCGGCCAAGAGCCGGGGCTAGAGGGCGTCCTCAGACCAGGCGACGGGCCGTCGCCCAGCGCGTCAGCTCGTGCCGGTTGGACAGCTGGAGCTTCCGCAGGACCGCCGAGACATGGGACTCGACCGTCTTCACCGAGATGTAGAGCTGCTTGGCGATCTCCTTGTACGCGTACCCACGGGCGATCAGCCGTAGCACCTCGCGCTCGCGCTGGGTCAGCCGGTCCAGGTCCTCGTCCACCGGCGGGGCGTCGGTGGAGGCGAAGGCGTCGAGCACGAAACCGGCCAGCCGGGGGGAGAAGACCGCGTCGCCCTCCTGGACCCGGAAGATCGAGTCGACCAGGTCGGTGCCCGTGATCGTCTTCGTCACATAGCCACGGGCGCCGCCCCGGATCACCCCGATCACGTCCTCGGCGGCGTCCGAGACCGACAGGGCCAGGAACCGCACGGGATCCTCGCTCGCGGTCATCAGGCTCGTGCAGCGGCGCAGCACTTCCACCCCGCCGCCACCCGGCAGGTGCACGTCGAGCAGGACGACCTCCGGGCGGGTCGCGGTGATCACCGTGACCGCCTGGTCGACGTCGGCGGCCTCGCCGACCACCTCGACGCCGGTGACATCGGTCCGGCCGATCTCGGCCTGCACACCCGTCCGGAACATGCGGTGGTCGTCGACGAGGACGACCCGCACCCGACGCTCCGCACTCGGCTCCGCCGTCGTCCCGGTCCCGGTCTCGTCGCTCATCCGTCCGCCCTCTCCATCTCAAGCTCCACTTCGGTGCCCCCGCCCGGCACGGACCGCAGCCGCGCCGAACCGCCGTGGCGCTGCATCCGTCCGATGATCGATTCTCGTACGCCCATCCGGTCCTCGGGCACCGCGTCGAGGTCGAAGCCCGGTCCCCGGTCCCGCACGGAGACGAAGACCGTACGACCCTCCACCTCCGCGTAGACCTGAACGGCCCCTCCCTCGCCACCGTACTTCGCGGCGTTGACCATCGCCTCGCGCGCGGCCTGCATCTGCGCGGCCAGTTTCTCGTCGAGCGGGCAGTCGCCCACGACCACGACCTCCAGGGGGACGCCGTGCTTGTCCTCCACCTCGGCGGCCGACCGCTTGACCGCCTCCGCGAGGGTCTCGGGCTCCTCGCTCTCGTCCTTGCCGGTGCCCTCCGGCTTGTACAGCCAGTTCCGCAGCTCCCGCTCCTGCGCCCGGGCGAGCCGACGCACCTCGCCGGGCTCGTCCGCGTTGCGCTGGATCAGTGTGAGCGTGTGCAGGACGGAGTCGTGGACATGGGCCGCGACCTCGGCGCGTTCCTGGGCGCGGATGCGCATGGTCCGCTCCTCGGAGAGGTCCTGCGACATCCGGACCAGCCACGGCCCCGCGAGCAGGGCTATGCCGGTGAGGACGGCTATCGCGGCGGTCAGCGCCGTGCCGAGCTGGGCCGCCGAGCCCCGGACCACCATGAAGACGGTCAGCCCCATGCCGACCAGGGCGACGCCCGCGAAGCCGCGGGCGAGTTGGAGGGTGCGCCGGCGGCGGCCTGCCTCGGTCCAGCTGGCCCGCCGGGCGTTGTCCGCCTGCCGCCAGACGAGGACCACGCCGACGCCGATGAGGAGGGTGGGCCAGACATAGCGGTCGGTGCGATTGCCCCAGTCGATGTTGCCCGCGAAGACCGCCGCGCCCACGGCGAGTGCGATCAGCGCGAAGATCTGACCCCGGTCGGGCTTGCGCAGCCGGCGCCGGCCGTCCGGGGTGGTCTCGAAGACCGGGCGGGGCGCGCTGCGGCCACCGACGCCGAGCGGGACGACGATCCAGAACACGGCGTAGAGCAGGGCGCCGAGACCGTCCGCGAGGAGAAGGCCCACGAACAGCACGCGGACCCAGACCACGGGCAGTCCGAGATGGCCGGCGAGGCCGCGCGCGACACCGCCGAGCCACCGTCCGTCGGCGCTCCGGTAGAGCTTGCGCACGGGCGGTTCGTCGGTCTCGGGGACTCGGGCGGCTGGTGGCATGCACCGATCGTCACACGTCCGGCCCGGGCGGCACATCAGGGTCGGTCCCTGAGATCGCCCCTAGGAAGCGGCCCCTAGGAGCCTCTCGGGGTGGACCGGCACCGGAATATCAGGGTCGGGCCAGGGTCGATCCCGGTGCCGCGGCGGGACGGCGGCGGTCACCATGGACGCATGACGAGCTCCACGCCTTCCTCGCACGAGGCCCCGCCGCCGGCGGAGGCCCCACCCGTCACGTCCTTGCGCCGCTCGCGGCAGCACCGGGTCGTGGCCGGTGTGTGCGGTGGCCTCGGCCGACACTTCGACCTCGATCCGGTGATCTTCCGTATCGCGATCGGTGTGCTGTCCGTGACCGGCGGCCTCGGACTGATCTTCTACGGCTTCGCGTGGCTGGTCGTCCCGGCCGCGGGCGAGGAGGAGAACGAGGGCCGCAGGCTGCTCTCCGGCCGCGTCGACGGGGCCGCGCTCGCGGCGGTGCTGATGGCCCTGGTGGGCTGCGGCGTCTTCCTGTCGATGCTGGGGAACGGCGGGACGCTGGCGTTCGCGATGCTGCTGTCGATAGCGGTGTGCGGTGCGGCGGTCTGGTCGCAGCGGCGCGCGCAGGTCTCCTCCGGCGCGCCCGAGGGCCGGAAGGACGCGGCGACGGCGGCCACCGTCGCGGACGCTCCGCCCGAGGCGAAGGCTCCGCCGCTGGTGGAGTTCCCCTCCTGGTGGAAGGACCCCATAGTCAAGGACGGCTCCACCGGCCGAGTCGCCGTCGGCTATCTCTGGGGCCCGCACGGCGCGGACGCGGACGGCCGGCTCCCGAGCGGCGAGGTTCCTGTGCCCGGCAGCCAGTGGGGCTCGGACGGCACGGCGGGCGTCCGCCGGCCGGTGGCCTCCAAGGTCCGGCGCGGGCCGCGCTCGATCGGCGGCGCGGTCTTCCTCCTCGCGCTGCTCGCGGGCGGGCTCGGCACGGGCCTGTCGTGGGAGACCCAGCCGTTCGGCACGAGCCTGCAGATCGGGCTTGTCGCCGCGCTGGCGGTGTTCGGCCTCGGTCTGGTGGTGAGCAGCTTCCTCGGCCGCACCGGGTTCGGGACGATCTTCATGACCATGGTCACGGCGGGCCTGCTCGCGGTGGCGGTGGCGCTGCCCAAGGAGATCTCCACCGAGTGGGTCCGTACGACCTGGAAACCGGCGTCGGTCGCCGCCGTCCAGCCCCGGTACGAACTGGGGACGGGCGTCGGCACGCTTGATCTGTCCGGCCTCGCCGTCCCCGCGGGCACGACGGTCGACGCGAAGGCGGAGGTGGGCGCAGGGAAGCTGGAGGTGATCGTGCCGAAGAACGTCACGGTGAAGCTGCGGGCGCAGGTGGGTCTGGGCGACGTGCAGCTGCCGCAGCAGCGGCCCGAGGACATCGACATCGCACCCGACCTCGACGAGAGCAGGACGCTGGCCCCGCCGGCGGGCACCACGCCCGCCGGGACGGTGAACCTCTCGCTCGAGGTGGGTCTCGGACAGGTGGAGGTCACCCGTGCTGCTTCATGAGTTCCGACCGGGCCGGTTCGTCGCCGGTGGGACCGCCCTCGCGCTCGCCGTGATGTACGGGGGCGACGCCGCGAACGCCTGGGCGATCCCCTGGTACGGAGTGATCCCCGTGCTCTGCGGAGGCCTGGGCGTGGCCGCCCTGGCGACCTGGGTCGCCTACCGGGTGCGCCGTCGTTCGGCGAGGAACGCGTCGAGCGAGAAGGAGGACGCCCCGGCCAGCACGAGCGGCAGCCAGGCCATGAGATAGGCGAGGTCGTTCCCGTAGTAGTAGGGGGTGGCCTGCCAGCTGACCGTCAGCCAGAGGCTGAGCGAGATCAGCGCCCCGCCGAGCGCGGCCACCCGGGCGAACAGGCCGATCAGGGTGCCGATGCCGACGGCCAGCTCACCGAGGGCGATGGCGTAGCCGAAGCCGACGGGGCTCTTGAGCGCCAGGTCGACGAGGGCCGGGATGGCCGAGCTGTCCCGGACGCCGCGCATCATCTCGCCGATCGAACCGGTGCCGGAGTCGGCCATGAAGGCGGAGTCGGTGATCTTGTCGAGGCCGGCGTAGATGAAGGTGACCCCGAGGAAGAGGCGCAGCGGCAGCAGCGCGTACCGCGACCCGAGCTCCTTCCAGGCGGCGATCCGCCCGGACACCCCCGCCGGTCTCGCCCCCGGCGCCCCCGCCGCCCACGTCGGTCCGTCGTTCCGCTGTGACATCGTCGGCCTGCCTCTCCACGACACTGTCCGCAGAACCGATTGTCCCCGGACCCCCTCCTTGTGGATACGTGGAGGACGCCGCGCGTGTTCAGTCGACGATGTCGATGGTGACCCGATCGGTCTCCACGCCCGAGGCCGTCACCACCCACACCTCGACCCGCCCCGGCTCCACGTCGACCGGGAGCGGGACGGTCAGGACGGAGTCCGTGGGGTTGGCGAAGCCGCCCGGGACCGGGACCAGGGGGACGTGGGCGTGGACGGCTCCGACGCGCACGACCAGTCGGGTCAACGCGTCCGGACCGGACGCGCCGGGCGGTACGAAGCCGACGCCCCTGATCTCGATGTCGTCGCCCGTCCTGATCGCGGAGTCCAGGTCGCCGGCCTCGCGGGAGCGGACGACGGAGAGGATGACGGGCCGGCCGCCCTGGGTGCACAGGGCGGCGAGGTAGCCGGCCGCCGCGACGGCGACGAGGAGCACGAGCGCCCAGGGCACCTCGGGCAGCCGGTCGGGGGCGCGCCCGAGCCGCACGGCGGCGAGGACGAGGACGGCGCCGGAGGCCAGGACGTAGGCGACGTCGGTGAGGGCGGCACGGCCGTCGTCGTCGCACAGCAGGTCGGCGGCGCGCGGCCGGTCGGCGGGCACCTTCTGCAGCCGTTTGCCGGCCACCCGGCCCCACACGATCCGGCGGGCGCCGACGGCGACCGCCGCCGTCAGCGCGAAGACGGTGAGCAGTCCCGCGCCGTGCCGCACCCCGAGGCCGACCCGGTCGATGTCGCCGGTGGCCAGGCGCAGGGCCAGGAAGACCACGACGTACACGGCGAGGAGCAGCCAGCAGGCGGCGACCGCGCGGGAGGTGGAGAGCCGGTTGTCCTCCCCGATCAGCGGGGCCAGGACCCCGCCGCGCGCCCGGTGCGCGTGGGCGGCGAAGGTGAGCGGCACGGCGAGGACCAGCGCGGCGACCAGACCGGCCGTGCGCGGCCCCGTCCAGCCCGCGCCGATCGCGGTCAGAGCCTGGGCGAGCAGCAGGGCGACGACCAGGCCCCAGACGACGCCCAGGGTCGCGGACCGGACCGACCGCAGCCAGGCCTCACCCGCGCCACGGCCGCCCGCCGCGACCGAGCGGGCCGACTGGGCGAGTGCGTCGGAGACCCACTGCCGCGAGGCACCGGGCGAATGCGCGACGGCGGCGGGAACGCCCTCGCCGGCGGCGAGTTCGTCCCGCCGGGCGAGGAAGGCGGCGACGGCACGCCGGTGTCCCGCGCGACCGCTCTCCGCGCACCCCGCGTGGTCATGGCACTGTCTCGCCTCTTGCACCGCCACGGCATTCACTTCCCGATCCGTCCGCCGACCGTCCGGCCGTCGACAGGGGCCGATCTTCAGTCAACTGAGCGTTGATTCCTGGGAATTGTGCCGCATCGAACAGCCTCCGGTCCGCTCCGAGCGCCCCGCGCGCGAGTGATTGAACCGTCATCACATTGACGTAAGGACAGTTAAGGCCACCTTCTACGACAGCAGTTCGGGCTCCGCGCGGCTGATCCGGCGCCACAGCGGCTGGTAGTTGATCCAGGCGGCGAGATCCGCGCCGAGCTGCTCCCGGGTGGCGACCGCGTCCTTGTGCCCGATCGGCACCGGCTTGCCCACCGCCCGCGCGGTCAGCTGCACCCGCGCGCACCGCTCCATGGCGATGAACCACCAGGCCGCCGCGTCGACCGAGGTCCCGACGGTGAGGTGCCCGTGGTTGCGCAGCACGATCCCCTTGTACGGGCCGAGGGCGACGGCGATGCGCCGGGCCTCCTCACGGTCGACGGCGACACCGGTGTAGGCGTCGTAGAGCGCGTGGTCCTGGTAGAAGGCGCAGGCCTCCTGCGTGATCGGCTCGATCAGCTCGCCGAGCGCGGCCAGCGCCCGCCCGTACGTGGAGTGGCTGTGCGCGACGGCGACCACGTCCGGCCGCGCCCGGTGCGCCTCGGCGTGGACGGCGAAGGCGGCCTGGTTCACGAGTGCAGCGCCCCGCACGACCTGCCCGTCCCCGTTGACCAGGACGAGGTCGCTCGCGGTCAGCTCGGCGAAGGGCGCGCCGAAGGGGTTCACCCAGAAACAGTCGGCGTACTGGGGATCCCGGGCGGTCACATGGCCGGAGACGCCCTCCTCGTACCCGAACCGCGCGAAGAGCCGGAGCGCGCCCGCGAGTCTCTGCTTGCGGTACGTCCGCTCCTCGTCGACGGTCTCGTGGACGGGAGGCATCGCGACGTGGAGCCGATCGACGGGTACGGGTGCCGGAGCCGCTGTCGGTGACGGAGCCGGTGTCGGTGTCGGTGTCTCGGTCATGCGCGGGAAGGTAACGCCGGACCCCTCAACTGACCAGACAGATCACACGCCGAACGCGCCGAACACTCCGAAGAAGCGACGAGACCGCCGCCCCCGGACGGCGGGGGCGGCGGTCTCACACGCGTACGGGAGCGACTACTCCCACTCGATGGTGCCCGGCGGCTTGCTCGTCACGTCGAGCACCACGCGGTTCACATCGGCGACCTCGTTCGTGATCCGGGTCGAGATCTTCGCGAGCACGTCGTACGGCATCCGCGTCCAGTCCGCCGTCATCGCGTCCTCGGACGAGACCGGGCGCAGGACGATCGGGTGGCCGTACGTCCGGCCGTCGCCCTGGACGCCCACGGAGCGCACATCGGCGAGCAGGACCACCGGGCACTGCCAGATCTCGCGGTCGAGACCGGCGGCCGTCAGCTCCTCGCGGGCGATGGCGTCGGCCTCGCGCAGCAGGTCCAGACGGTCCTTGGTGACCTCGCCGACGATCCGGATACCGAGGCCGGGGCCGGGGAACGGCTGCCGCTGGACGATCTCCTCGGGCAGGCCGAGCTCCTGGCCGACCATGCGGACCTCGTCCTTGAACAGCTGGCGCAGCGGCTCGACGAGCTCGAACTCCAGGTCCTCGGGGAGGCCGCCCACGTTGTGGTGCGACTTGATGTTCGCGGTGCCGGTGCCGCCGCCGGACTCGACGATGTCCGGGTAGAGCGTGCCCTGGACGAGGAACGCGACGTCCTCACCGGCGCCCGCCGACTCGGCGACGATCTCGGCCTGGGCCTGCTCGAAGACGCGGATAAACTCGCGGCCGATGATCTTCCGCTTCTCCTCGGGGTCCGAGACCCCGGCGAGCGCGGAGAGGAAGCGCTCCTGCGCGTCGACGACCTTCAGCTGGACGCCGGTCGCGGCGACGAAGTCCTTCTCGACCTGCTCGGTCTCGCCCTTGCGCATCAGACCGTGGTCGACGTACACGCAGGTCAGCTGCGAGCCGATGGCCTTCTGCACGAGCGCGGCGGCCACGGCGGAGTCGACGCCACCCGAGAGACCACAGATGGCGCGCTTGGTGCCGACCTGCTCACGGATGGCCGCGACCTGCTCCTCGATCACGTTGCCCGTGGTCCAGGACGGCTCGATGCCGGCGCCCCGGTAGAGGAAGTGCTCCAGGATCTGCTGGCCGTGCGTGGAGTGCAGCACCTCGGGGTGGTACTGGACGCCGTACAGCTTCTTCTCGTCGTTCTCGAAGGCGGCGACCGGCACGACGTCCGTGGACGCGGTGACGGCGAAGCCCTCGGGGGCGGCGGAGCAGGCGTCACCGTGCGACATCCACACGGACTGCTCGGTCGGGGTGCCCTCGAAGAGGGTCGATCCGGCCTTGGAGACGTGCAGCGGGGTACGGCCGTACTCGCGGGCGCCCGTGTTGTCGACGGTGCCGCCGAGGGTGGTCGCCATCAGCTGGAAGCCGTAGCACATGCCGAAGACGGGCACGCCGGCCTCGAAGAGGGAGCGGTCGAGGCGCGGGGCGCCTTCCGCGTACACGGAGGACGGGCCGCCGGAGAGGATGATCGCCCTCGGCTTCTTGGCCAGCATCTCGGCCACCGGCATGGTGGACGGGACGATCTCGCTGTAGACCCGCGCCTCACGGACGCGACGGGCGATGAGCTGGGCGTACTGAGCCCCGAAGTCGACAACGAGGACTACGTCCGGGTTGGTGACGTCGGGCGCGGCAGCGGGAGTCGCTGATGACACTACGGCGGCCTTCCGGCGGTAGGGAGGGGGTGTTCCGAGGGCTCCCCCGAAGGGGGGCTATTTGTCGATTCTACCGGCGCGCCGGTGTCACTTTTCGTCTCACCATCCGAACCCGGTTTGTCCCCTGCCCCGCGGCGGGGGGCATACTGTCCGCATGCGCAAGCTCACGACCTTCGTCTTTACCTATGGCACCGGCCCGTCCGGCTGCCATGGTCGTGCTGCTTGAGCAACTGACAAGCGACTTCCCAGGCGCCCCGGGCCGACAAGGCCCGGGGCGTTCTGTCGTTTCCGGGCCGTGTCGCTCCGGGGCACCCGACACCACGACGAGGAGCCCCACGATGACCGCCACCACCACCACGCAGACCGAGAAGACCGGCACGACCGAGAAGACCGGCGCCCGCACCGACGAGGCGGCCGCGCTCATCGGCGACGCGCGCGAGCGGATCGACGCGCTCGACGACCGGATCATCGGCCTGATCCAGGAACGGATGGCCGTCTCGGCCGTGATCCAGGAGGCCCGGATCGGCTCGGGCGGCCGTCGGGTGAACCTCGCGCGCGAGATGGAGGTGCTCGGCCACTACAGGGACGCGCTGGGCAAGCCGGGCACGGCGCTCGCGATGACGATGCTGGAGCTCTGCCGGGGCCGCATCTGAGCGCGCACCCTGCGGACCTGAGTTCGGGCCCGCTCTCACCCGTACGGCGCGTGACCGGCTCCCGCACCCCTTCGTTGGTCCCGTTGTCCGTGCCAGCCAGGGGCGGGCCCGAAAAAACCACGCGTGGCTTCGCTGGGGCGTGTGACGTACCGCAAGTACGTCGTGGGACCTCGCCCCAGCGCGCGTGACCGGACGGCAGGGGACAGCAGCCCGGTCACCCAGAAAGGGCGGTCGGCCCCGGGGACGCCCGGGGCCGACCGCAACCGGTCCAGACGAACACACCCCCACACCACCCGTCCCTCCCTCCCCACAGGCTCCTCGCGGCGCACCCCCGGCGCCGCGCTCCCCCTCGGCACCGCCGCTGCCCTGACACCGGTGCCGATCACCAAGGGCCCCGTGCCGCGACCGGAATCGCGCCACGGGGCCCTTGCGCATGCCTGCGCACGCGGGCACATGGTCATGTGACGCGTGTCACACGACATTTCCTGTTCTGGCCTACAACCAATCCCCCTGGCCACAGGTCATGCATGCAGCACCACCTAAAAGCTGGAGAGGCGCTGCACTCGGAGGGGGGTGCAGCGCCTCTTCCATGTCCGGGGCCCCGAGCCCCGTATGTCCTACGCCTTCTTCGGCGGGACCGCCGGGATCCCCAGGAACGGCAGCTTCAGCGCGCCGAAGGCGTCCGCCGGGACCACCGGGGCCTTCGGGGCGACGGCCGCGACGCGGACGTACGCCTCGCCCTGGCCGGGGCGCGGGTCCGCCTCGCCCTTGTTGGGCCAGAGGGACATCGCGCGCTCCGCCTGCGCCGTGATCGTCAGCGAGGGGTTGACCCCGAGGTTGGCGGAGACCGCCGCCCCGTCCACGACCGAGATGCCCGGGTGGCCGAAGAGCCGGTGGTACGGGTCGATGACACCGGACTCCGCGTCCGCGCCGATCGGGCAGCCGCCCAGGAAGTGCGCGGTGAGCGGGGTACCCATCAGCTCGCCGATGTTGGAGCCGGCGAAGCCGTTGATCTCCTCGGCGAGCAGGGACGCGGCCCGGGTCGCCTCGGGGATCTGGTTCGGGTTCGGCGCGCCGTGTCCCTGCCGGGCCGTGAGCAGGCCCTTCCCGATGCCGCCCGCCTTGCGGTACGTCGTCAGGGAGTTGTCGAGGGACTGCATGACGAGCCCGATGATGGTCCGCTCCGACCAGCGGCGGTTGGAGAGGGAGCGGACGGCGAGGGTGGGGTGCTTGACCAGTTCCAGGAGCCAGTTCCGTACCCGATGGGCGCCGTACGGCACCTGCAGGACGGTCATGCCGCCCATGGCGTTGGAGCCCTTGCCGTAGCGGACCGGCTCGATGTGGGTGTTCTCGTCCGGGTGGATGGACGAGGTGATCGCGACCCCGCGGGTGAAGTCGACCTTCTCCGCGCCGTGCTTCCTGCGGTAGCGCCGGTCGGTGGTCTGGGAGCCGACCAGGGCCTCCGAATTGGTCCGGGTCAGCTCGCCGAGCCGGGCGGAGATCCGGGGCAGCAGCCCGGTGTCCTTCATCCGGTGGAGCAGGGTCTGCGTGCCGTACGTACCGGCCGCCACGACGACCCGCGGGGCGGTGAAGGTACGGCCCTTCCCCTTCTTCCGGTTGTCCGTGGGCAGGGTCCTGACGGCGTAGCCGCCCCGCGAGTCCTCCGTCAGGGCGACGACGGAGGTCATGGGGTGGACGACGGCACCGGCCTTCTCGGCGAGGTGCAGGTAGTTCTCGTTGAGGGAGTTCTTGGCGCCGTGCCGGCAGCCGGTCATGCACTCGCCGCACTCGGTGCAGGCCTTGCGCGAGGGCCCCGCGCCGCCGAAGTACGGGTCGGGGACCTCCGTGCCCGGCGCGGTCTTCACCGCGCCACCGGCGTCCTCGCCGTCCCCGAAGAACACCCCGACCGGCGCCATGTGGAAGGTGTCGCCGATGCCCATGGCCTGCGCGGTCGCCTTGAGGTGGACGTCCGAGGGGGTCATCGTCGGGTTGAGCCGGACGCCCAGCATCCGCTTGGCCTGGTCGTAGTACGGGGCCAGCTCGTCCTGCCAGTCCGTGATGTCCCGCCACTGCGGGTCCTCGAAGAACGGCGCGGGCGGTACGTAGAGGGTGTTGGCGTAGTTCAGCGAGCCGCCGCCCACGCCCGCGCCGGCCAGGACCATGACGTTGCCGAGCAGGTGGATGCGCTGGATGCCGTAGAGCCCGAGGGCGGGGGCCCAGAGGAAGTTCTTCAGGTCCCAGGAGTTCCTGGGCAGCTCGTCCCGGGTGAAACGGCGCCCCGCCTCCAGGACACCGACCCGGTAGCCCTTCTCGGTCAGGCGCAGGGCCGTGACCGAGCCGCCGAAGCCGGAACCGACGACGATGACGTCGTAGTCGTACGCGTCGTCCTCTTCCTGCTCCCGATTTCGGGAAGGGGGTACCGCGGTCATGGCTCTCCTCGTACGAAAAGGTGCGGAATCGGGCGGTGTGCGTCAGCGCAGGCGCAGGGCCTTCATCGCCTTCAGGGACAGGCTCATGAACGCGGCGTACTTCTCGTCGTCCATCCCGAAGGACGGCGCGATCGGCATCAGCCGCTGCTGGGCCACGGTCTGGGCCTCGGTGAACTTGAGGATGCCCTCCGAGCCGTGACGGCGGCCGAGCCCGGAGTCCTTCATGCCGCCCATCGGCGCCTGGACGCTGCCGTAGGCCGGCGCGTAGCCCTCGTTGATGTTGACGGTGCCGGTGCGCAGCCGCGCGGCGACGGCGTGGCCGCGCCGGGAGTCCTTGGTCCAGACGGAGGAGTTCAGGCCGTACGGGGTGCCGTTGGCCAGCTCGACGACCTCGTCCTCGTCCTTGAAGCGGTAGATGGAGACGACCGGTCCGAAGGTCTCCTCGGTGCAGACGGCCATCGGGGCCTCGACGCCGTCGAGGATGGTCGGCTCGTAGAACAGCGGGCCGATGTCGGGGCGGGCGACGCCGCCCGCGACGAGCTTGGCGCCCTTGGCGACGGCCTCCTCGACGTGCCGGGTGACGGTCTCCAGCTGCCGCTCGCCGACGAGGGAGCCCATGTCGGCGCCGTAGGAGAGCGAGTTTCCGAGGCGCATCGCCTTCGTGCGGGCGGCGAAGCGGGCGACGAAGTCGTCGGCGACCGACTCGTGGACGTACAGCCGCTCGATGGAGATGCAGAGCTGGCCGGCCGAGGAGAAGCAGGCGCGGACGGCGCCGGCGGCGGCCTTCTCGATGTCGGCGTCCTTGAGGACCAGCATGGCGTTCTTGCCGCCGAGTTCGAGGGTCACGCCGACCAGCCGGGCGGCGGCGCCCTGGGCGACCTGGCGGCCGGTACGGGTGGAGCCGGTGAAGGAGACGTAGTCGGCGTGGTTGACGACCTCGGGGCCGACGACCGGACCCTCGCCGATGACGACCTGGAAGACCTCGGCGGGCAGCCCGGCCTCGATGAGCAGGTCACGCGCCCACAGCGCGGTGAGCGCGGTCTCGGTGTCGGGCTTCATGACGACCGCGTTGCCGGCGACGAAGGCGGGCAGCGCGTCGCCGACCGACAGCTCCAGCGGGTAGTTCCAGGGCGCGATCTGGCCGACGACACCGCGCGGCTGGCGCAGCTCGGTGACCTTGGTGAGGGTCGGTACGACGCCGGTGTGGTGCTTGGGGCGCAGGTAGGAGGGGGCCTTGCGGCCGTAGTGGCGGGCGGCGACGGCGACCGAGAGGACTTCCTCGTGGGCGTGCAGCCGGGCCTTGCCGGTCTCCAGCTGGATGAGGTCGAGGACCTCGGCCTGGCGCTCGAGGATCAGGTCGTGGAAGCGGAGCAGCACGGCGGCGCGAGCCTTGACGGGGGTCGCGGCCCAGGCGCCCTGGGCGGCGCGGGCGCGGGCGAAGGCCTCGGCGACGTCCTCGGGGGTGGACTCGGGCAGGTCGGCCAGCTTCTCCCCGGTGAAGGGGGTGTGGTTCGCGGTGCGGCCGGAACCGGCGACACCGCGGGTCAGCTGGGCGACCACCTCCGGGGTGACCACGTCGGCGGCGGTACGGGCGCCGGCCGGCGAGGGCGCGAGGGGGTTCGTGCCGGGGGTGGTGGTGGCCGTGACCGTGGTGGCGCGTGCCTGCGAGTCCGTCATGAGGGCGAGAGTAGGCCGCATTCCGGCCTTTGGGTACCCGTCGGTAACGCGTTTTCACCGGGTGCGCACAATCGCGCCAGCGATCACTGGCATATAAGCCCTGATCAGGGGCTTACGGTCGGCCGGGAGTGCGATTCCGTCCGCTCCACGAGTTCCTCGGTCCTACTGTTCGCCCGGCGCCCGCCAGTGCTGCAGGACGACGTCGAACTGCTCCCTCGTGGTCTCCCAGCTCGACTCCGGTGACGCCATGTACACGGCGTACTCCGTGCCGTCGTCCCCGAAGTACAGCTGGTCGATGGCGTGCCTCGGGCCCGGGAACTCCTGCTTCTCGTACCAGGTGAACTCCCACCGGGCGGAGCGGACCTGGTCCCGGTAGGTGTTCTGGTTCAGCCGGAGCCGCTTGTACTGGAGCCGCTTCTTCAGCGTCTTCTCCAGGTCGAGGACGTGCATGTACGGGTTCTCGAAGTCGGGCGTGCGGTCGATGCTGATCCGGATCCGGTGCCGGCCGTTGTCGGGCGTGTAGTCGACGCTGTCGCCCTCCGTCTGCCGCTTCCAGCCCTTGGGCACCACCAGGCTGAAGCCCTTCTGGTCCACGACGCGGTGCCAGCCCGCGGGCACGCCCGCCTCGCCCTCCGGCGTCACCGCGGGCTGCGTGGCCCGGTCGCCCTGCGTGTCCCGCCCGCCTTCGCCGCCCCCGGAGTAGTTCATGGCCGCGAAGACGGCTCCACCGGCGAGCAGGCCGGCGAGGACGGCCGCCAGGACCGCCGTACGCCACCGGCCACGGCCCTTGGGCTCGTGACCGGCGGTCCTGGGCACCAGGGTGGGCGGGGACGGCGGGGTGGCCGCGGACGCGGGGGCGCTCTCCGCCGGGAGCGGGGTGGTCACGGAGCTCAGCTCCACGTGCCCGACCCGCTGCGTCGGGACGTACGCCTGGGCCGCGTCCGGGGTACGGCCCTCCATGGCGTCCAGGAGCATCCGCTCGGCCTCGTCGGCGCCCGGCCGGTCCGCCGGGTCCTTGCGGAGCAGGGCGACGATGACGGAGGCCAGCGCGCCCGACTTCGCCGGGTGCGGGGGCTCCTCGGTCACGACCGCCTGCATGGTGCTGATCGGCGAGGTCCGCCGGAACGGCGAGGTGCCCTCCACCGCCGTGTACAGCGTCGCGCCCAGCGACCAGAGGTCGGAGGCCGGGCCGGGATCGCCGCCCCGTACCCGCTCCGGCGCCAGATAGTCGATGGAGCCGACGAGTTCGCCGGTCCGGGTGATCGTCGAGTCGCCCTCGATCGCCGCGATGCCGAAGTCGGTGAGCAGGACCCGCCCGTCGCGGGCCAGCAGCACGTTGCCGGGCTTGACGTCACGGTGCAGCACCCCGGCGGCGTGCGCGGCCCGCAGGGCGCCCAGCACGTGCAGCCCGATACGGGCCGCCTCGCGCGGCTCGATCGTGCCGGCCTCCTTCGCGGCGTCCGCGAGCGAGGGCCCGTCGACGTACTGCATGACGATCCACGGCCGGTCGTCGTGCTCCAGGACGTCGTGCACGGTGACCACGCCCGGGTGGGTGATCCGCGCCGCGGCGCGGGCCTCCTTCTGCGTCCGGGCGTGCAGCACCAGGCGGTCGGCCTCGGCGACGAACCGACCCGCCGTCAACTCCTTGACCGCCACCACCCGGTGCAGGACCTCGTCGTGCGCCCGCCAGACCTTGCCCATGCCGCCGCGACCGATGGTCTCGCCGAGTCTGTACCGTCCGGCCAGCAGTAGGCCCGCGCCCGTGTCCGTGCCCTGAGAATGTTCCACTGTCCCCCGCCTGTTCCTTCGGATGCCAGGTTACGGAGGGGGAGACCGGGGACGGAACCTCGGGGCTGACAAAGGAACAGCACTGTGACCGGCGAGGAGCGGCGGAGCGCCCCGCGGCGAGCCGTTCAGCGGGTCGCCCGGTAGGCCTTCACCGCCTGGTCGTAGATCTCGGACACCTTGTCGCGCTCGCTCTCCGGGCCGATGACCTGCACGACGTGGTAGCGGCCGCCCTCGATCAGGGCCAGATTGCGGACGAAGACCTCACGCCCCGTGCTGTCCTGCCAGGTGAACTGGCCCACCGCCATGACCTGCTGCCCGACCTCGATCCGGCGCAGCCCGGAGGCGCTCGACCAGGAGGAGTCCCGCCACGGCTGGAGCTCGCGCTCCTTGGTGCGCTGGTACGCCATCGGGTCCGAGCCGTTGGCCTGCACGGTGTCCCGGCCGGGGACGACCAGGAGGACGAAATCGCCCCCTGTGTAACGGATTTGCCCGGCGTCGTTGATCGGACTGCGCCGCCAGCCCTCGGCGACTCCGACCTCGAAGCCCTCCGGGTCCTTGCGCAGGGTGTACCCGGGGGCGAGGGCGGCGGCGCTCGGGTTCGCGGTGGCGGCCGGCGGGGTCGTCCTCGGCGTGCTCGGCTTGGCGCCGGGGGTGGACGCGGGCGGGGAACCGGGCTTCGGACCGGCGGTCCCGCCCGGCGCGGACGTCGGTCCGCCGGTCGGCGTGACGGACTGCCCGGCAGGCCGCCGGCCCTCCGCGCCGTCCTTGGGCAGGAACAGCACGGCGTACGCCATGACGCCGACGAGCAGCAGCAGGATCACCAGGAGGAGCGTCAGGCCGAGGGAGCGCGGGGAACGGGCACCGGCGCCCCCGCCGCCACGCGGCGCCCGGGGCGGGCGCGGGGCGCGCGGGGCACGCTGCGGAAGCTCCTCGTGGAAACGCTCCTCGTGGAGATGGTCCCGCGCGCCCCCGTGCGGGAATTCCGACCCGAACTCCGGCTGGAACCCCCTCTGGTGCTCCTTCTGGCGCTCCCTCTGCTGCTCGCTCCGGTACTCCTGTCGCGGCTCCTCGCGGGCGCCGGTCTCCTGCCGGCCCCTGCCCTTGCGGTGGCGATGGCGACCGCCCGCCGCTCCCCCGCGCCGTCTGCGCACCAGCTCGCCGCGGCGCCGTACGATCGGCAGCTTCGTCTCGTCCACCGACGGCAGCGGCACGACACCCACGCCCGCGTCCGGCTCGGGCGCGGAGCGGACGAGGGAACGGAGCCAGCCGCTCAGCTCCTCGAAGTCGGGGCGCTCGGTGGGGTCCTGGCGCAACAGCGACTCGACGACGGGCCGCAGCGGGCCGCACTCCTCGGCGAAGGCGGGGGGCTCGGCGCAGACGAGCTGGACCAGCTCGGCGGCGCTGTCCTCGGGATACGGGGCGTGGCCCTGGACGGCACGGTAGAGGAGCGCGCCGAGCGCCCAGAGGTCGGTGGCGGGGCCGATGGGCGGGGCGAGGCGCCAGTTCTCGTGGACCGGCCCTGCCTGTTCGGGCGCCCAGCGCTCGGTGACCGCGCCGACGACGGCGATCCGCGCCTGGCGGGCCCGCTCGGCGGCGAGCCGGGTGGCGGGACCCCGGTAGACGGCGAGCGACGCCTCGCCGGGCCCGGCCCCTCCGTCCCAGCCGCCGGAGGCCGGTACGGGGACGGGGACGGGCTCGGGGTCCGGAAGCTGCGCGGGGGTGTAACCGGCCGGCAGGGCGGGCAGCGCGGGGCCGCCACCGCCCGCGGGGACGGGAGCGGAGGAGTCGCGCGAGGCGTGCGGGCCGTCGCTCCAGGTGCCGGCGAGCATGGCGCGCGTGGGGCCGCCGCCTTCGTCGCCGTAGCCCTTGCCGTACGGCGCCGGGTACTCGTCCTCGTCGACGTCGTCCTCGTCCTCGTCGTCCCCGGTCTGGGACCACCAGTGCGGCTCGGGACCGAGGCCCTGGGCGGGCACCGGGGCGGGCGCGGGCGGCATCACGGGGTGCGGGGCCGCGGATTCGCCGGCGGCTTCGGGATCGGGATCGGCGGTCGGGCGCTGTACGGGGACGACCCCGGTCTCGCCGATGTGCGCGGCGGCGCGGGCGCCCGCCCGGTAGGCCGCGATGGCGCCCGCGCGGGCGGCCCGGACGTCGGCGACAGGCGGCGCGACGGCCGGCGGAGCGGCGGCTGCGGGCGGGGCCGGGAGTTCGGGCCGCGGGGCGGGCGCGTCAGCAGCGCCGTGCTCCGGCCCCGCCGCGGCCTCGGGCGCGACGGGCCACGCGCCGCCCCCGTCGCCGTCACCCCCCTCGCCGCCGAACTCGCCGCCGTGTTCCCCGTCGTAGCCCCCGCCGTAGTCCCCGCCGTACTCCCCGTCGCCCGCGCGCTCGTCCTCGTCGGCGAAGGGCACCGGCGCGTAGCCGCAGAGGGCCTCCTCCGCCGCGCCCGCCGCGAGGCCGGTGAGCACCACGCGCCCGTCGTCGCAGACGAGGACGGTCCGGGGCGTGATGTTCCGGTGGGTCCAGCCGTGGGCGTGCAGCGCGCGCAGGGCGGTGAGGACGTCGGAGCCGATCTCGGCCGCGCGGTAGGGGGTCAGCGGCCCTTCCGCGAGGAGCGCGGCGAGCGGTCTCGCGGCGACCAGTTCGCTCACTATCCACAGCGAACCGGCCTCCGCGAACACGTCGAAGACCTGGTCGAGCCTCGGGTGGTCCGGGATCTGCGCGGCGGCTTGGGCGGCCTCGACGGCGCGGCGCACGGCCGGGTCGGCGGGACGCCGGGTCGCCCGGCCGGAACTCGCCCCGTACGGGGCGTATCCCCGGCCGTCCTCGTCGACCACTTCCGCGTCGATCACCTCGGGCAACGGCACCTGGTGGACCAGGACTTCCTGCCCGCTGTAGGTGTCGAAGGCGCGGGTCTCGACGAGTTCGTACGCGTCCTGAGGCGGTACGGGCAGGCGATAGCGGTCGGCGAGCACCCGTCCCGCGTAGTCCTCCACGACGCCTCCCCACCGAGCGCGCTGTCCCCCGGGTCGCACGGATCCCGCTCAGCTCATGATCCGCGCGGGCCGCGCGGATTGCGCGAACCCGTCAAAACCGGTCCGGGACCGCACAGTTGTCGATGCTTTTCGGCTGCGTACGGTCCACGGCCTCTCACGATACGTGGCGCCGGTCAGTCCTTGGGGCTGAACGTGGCGAACGCCGTGTCCCGCAGGGTCTTGCACGCGGGGCCGTCCCACTCGTCCGCCTTGCAGCTGACCATGATCGAGTAGCCGTGGGTGGCGTCGACCTTGAAGCCACGGTTCAGTATCCGGACGCGCATACCCTTCTCGGTGCGCTCGAACTCCCAGTCGGCGACCGTCGGGTAGCCCTTGTACGCGACGGGCTTGATGCCGATGTGCCGGTAGTCGTTGCTGCTGGCGGCCACGGCGGCCATGGCCGCGCTCCACGCGGCGGCCGCGTCGTCCTTCGGGCTGTCGTTGTAGTCGACCTGGACCCGCGGGTATCCGCCGCCGGCGTTGAAGATCCCGCCCGAGTTCCGGCCCGCTATGGCGTTGAGCTTGAACGTGGCCGGCATCGCCATCGAGAAGTGGAACCGGGCGTTCGTCACCATCGTGTAGCCGGCGGGCAGCTGCGCCCCCGGCGTGCCCGCGCCGGGATCGCCGGACGGCGTACCGCTCTGCCCGCCGGAGCCCGAGCCGGAGCCGGAGTCCGAGCCGGAGCCCGGGTCCGCCGACTCCTCGCCACCCTGCTGACCGGGGTCGCTCGGGGTCTGGCCCTTGCCCTGGGTGGCGGTCTCGCCGTTGCCGGCGGTGGCGCCCGCGGAGGCCGTCTTGTCGGTGCCCTTGCCGCCGCCCTTGTTGTCCTTCTCGTCGCCGCCGCCGAGGGCGACGGCGAGGATCGTGCCGAGCAGGGCGAGGACCACGATCCCCGCGATGATGACGAGCGTGCGGCGCGGCACGACGTCGGTGAGCGAGGCCCGCGGCTGCGCCGGCCTGTGCCCGCCCTGGATCGGCTCCGGCTTGGGCCGCGGCTCGGAGCGCGCCGTCGCGGCCGCGTTCCGTACGGACTTCAGCGCGCCGCGCATCCGCTCGGCGCCGGCGTCCAGGGCCGACTCGCGCGCGCCCGTCTTCGGCTGCTTCGGAGGCTCCGGGGGAACCGGCGGCAGCGGGACGACCCTGGTGGCCTCGGCCGACGGCTCCGGCTCCACGACCGGCACGGGAGCGTCGAGCACGGCGCGGAGCAGCACGCGCGCGCCGGCGTCGTCGAGCCGCTGGTCGGGGTCCTTGGCGAGGAGGCCGTAGATGACCTTCTCGAGCAGCGGCCCGGCGTTCTTCGGCGGGTCGACGGGCTCGGTCATCACGGCGGTCAGCGTCGCGATCGCGGAGCCCTTGTCGTACGGCGGGCTGCCCTCGACGCTCGCGTACAGGAGTCCGCCGAGCGACCACATGTCGGCGGCGGGACCGGGCTTGTGGCCGCGGGCCCGCTCGGGCGAGATGTACGAGGGCGCGCCGACGAGCATGCCGGTGGAGGTGATCGACGGGTCGCCCTCGACCTGCGCGATGCCGAAGTCGGTGAGGACGACCCGGCCGTCCTCGGCGATGAGCACGTTGGACGGCTTCACGTCGCGGTGCAGGATGCCCTGGCGGTGCGCGGAACGGAGCACGTCGAGGATGGCGAGGCCGACCTCGGCGGCGCGGTGCGGGGTGAGCGTGCCGTCCTCGCGGACGGCGTCGGCGAGGGACTTGCCCTCGATCAGCTCCATGACGATCCAGGGCCGGTCGTCCTCGTCGACGACGTCGTAGACGGTCACGGCGCCGTTGTTACGGATCCGGGCGATGGCCTTCGCCTCGCGCAGGGTCCGGGTGATGAGGCGTCGCTTCTCCTCGTCGTCGATGCTGGTGGGGAAACGGAGCTCCTTGACGGCCACGGTCCGGCCGAGTGTCTCGTCGACCGCGCGCCACACCGTGCCCATGCCGCCGCGCCCGAGCACCCCGTCGAGCCGGTACCGCCCGGAGAGCAGCCGCCCTTCGGCCGCCACTCCACCGCTCGCCGACGCCCCGGACTTCCGGAACGACGTCGTCGCCGTGTCGGCCGGCCGGGCGTCCGTCTTCTTCGCGGCTTCGGGCGACTTCTCCGGCTCGGGCGACTTCTCCGGCTCGGGCGACTTCTCCGCCGCGCCGAGCGGCGAGGCCTCGGCCGCCTCGCCGGCCGTCTCCGCGCCCACGCCCGTGTCCACGTCCGGCTCCGCGCCGGACTTCACGTCCTGCTCCGCCTCACGTGCCGCGGGGACCACGCCCCGGTCGCCGTCGGTTCCGGCACCCGCGCCGGCGTCCCGCCGAGGGTCCCGCGCCGTGTCCCGCGACTGCTCCGCCTCCGACATGCGTCCCCTCTGCGATCCCTGATCTTCGCCCGCGTCCGCCGCTTGTCGCGCGATGCGGTAACCCGCCCTGGAAGAGAGCCCATTGTCTCTCACCCCGGGACCGTTCCCGCTCCCGGGTCCGCACTCCGAGAGGACGGCCTCGCAGGAAAGCGCTCCCACTCCGACACCCGACGCCGGCGCACCCCCTTCGGGTTCCGCACCCGTACGGACAGGATGCCGCACGCCGCCGTCAACGTCCCCTCCCGGACGCGGAGTTCGTACCGACCGGCCGGAACGGCTCAGAGCGGCACGATGTCCGGGGCACCGAGCCGGGCCGCGTCCGCCGTCAGGTCGTCCGGCTGCCGCTGCGACTCGCGCTCCGCCTCCACCCGCTTCTCGTAGTGCTCCACCTCCTTCTCGATCTGCAGCTCGTCCCAGCCGAGCACGAGGGCCATCAGTTCGGCGCACTCCCGCGCGCTGCGCGTGCCGCGGTCGAAGGTCTCGATCGAGATCCGGGTGCGCCGGGTCAGGACGTCGTCCAGGTGCCGGGCGCCCTCGTGCGAGGCGGCGTAGACGATCTCGGCCCGCAGATAGTCCTCGGCGCCCGCCAGCGGCTCGGCGAGGCCGGGGTCGGCGGCGATGAGCTCCAGGATCTCCTCCGTCAGCGAACCGAACCTGTTGAGCAGATGATCGACGCGCACGACGTGGAGCCCGGTCCTTGCCGCGATCCTGGCCCTCGCGTTCCACAGCGCCTTGTAGCCCTCGGCGCCCAGGAGCGGGATGTCCTCCGTGACGCAGGCGGCGACCCGCTGGTCGAGCGCGTGCACGGCCTCGTCCACGGCGTCCTTGGCCATCACCCGGTAGGTCGTGTATTTCCCTCCGGCCACGACGACCAGGCCGGGGACCGGGTGCGCGACGGTGTGTTCGCGCGAGAGCTTGCTCGTGGCGTCCGACTCGCCGGCCAGCAGAGGCCGCAGCCCGGCGTAGACGCCCTGGACGTCGTCCCGGGTGAGCGGCACCGCGAGCACGCTGTTCACATGCTCCAGGAGATAGTCGATGTCGGCGCTGGAGGCGGCCGGGTGGGCCTTGTCCAGGTCCCAGTCGGTGTCGGTGGTGCCCACGATCCAGTGCCGTCCCCACGGGATCACGAACAGCACGGACTTCTCGGTCCGCAGGATCAGTCCGCTGTTGGAGTGAATGCGGTCCTTGGGCACGACCAGATGGATGCCCTTCGACGCCCGTACATGGAACTGCCCGCGCTCCCCGATGAGCGCCTGGGTGTCGTCGGTCCACACCCCGGTCGCGTTCACGAGCTGCTTGGCCCGGATCGCGTACTCGCCGCCCGCCTCGACGTCCTGGACCCGGGCGCCCACCACCCGCTCGCCCTCACGCAGGAAGCCGATGACCCGGGCGCGGCTGGCGACCTTCGCTCCGTAGCTCGCGGCCGTACGGACCAAGGTCGTGACGAAGCGGGCGTCGTCCATCTGGGCGTCGTAGTACTGCAACGCGCCGACCAGGGCGTCCTTCTTCAGACAGGGGGCCACCCGCAGGGCGTTGCGGCGGGAGAGGTGGCGGTGCACCGGCAGGCCGCGGCCGTGGCCCGAGGAAAGGGACATCGCGTCGTACAGCGCGACGCCCGAGCCCGCGTAGAGCCGCTCCCAGCCCTTGTGCTGGAGGGGATAGAGGAAGGGGACGGGCTTGACCAGGTGGGGTGCGAGCCGCTCCAGGAGCAGCCCGCGCTCCTTCAACGCCTCGCGCACCAGCGCGAAGTCGAGCATCTCCAGATAGCGCAGGCCGCCGTGGATCAGCTTGCTCGACCGGCTCGACGTGCCGGACGCCCAGTCGCGGGCCTCGACGAGACCGGTCGAGAGTCCTCTCGTGACCGCGTCGAGGGCCGTCCCCGCGCCGACCACCCCGGCGCCGACGACCAGCACGTCCAGTTCCCGCTCGGCCATGGCGGCGAGCGCCTCGGCGCGCTCGGCCGGTCCCAGTGTCGCTGTCCTCACCGCTGCCTCCCGTCGTCCCCCGCCTGATCGGGCCCACAGACTCGATTCTGGCCCCGGCCTCCGACTTCAGCCACCGCCTGTGGATAACACTCGGCGACCTTTGGCCTCGCAATGCGGCATATCGGTCATATTTACGCCTAGTCTGACATTGCGCTCGCCTCGTTCTGTCCACCGGGCTTGCGCGTCTCGTCCCCTCCGGCTACAGGGAAGGACGGCCCACCACCCCATGCCCGCTGACCTCGCCGTCATCGGCCTCGGCCACCTCGGACTCCCCCTCGCCCAGGCAGCGACCGCCGCCGGCATCGACACCATCGGCTACGACACCGACCCCCGGCCCGTCGCCGAACTCGCCGCGGGACGCCCGCCCGTCGACGGCTCGCTCACCGCCTCGGAGATCCGCCGGATGCTCTCGGGGGGTTTCCGGCCCACCACCCAACCGGCCGAACTCGGCCGGGTCCGCACCGCCGTCATCTGCGCCCCGACCCCGCTCGCCCCGGACCGCACCCTCGACCTGACCGCCGTCCTCGACGCCGCCCACGCCCTCGCCGCCCGGCTACGCCCGCACACGACGGTCCTGCTCGAATCGCCCGTGCACCCCGGCACCACCGAAGGTGTGCTGCGGGACGTCCTGGAGGAGGGCTCCGGGCTGCGCGCCGGCCGCGACTTCCACCTCGCGTACTCCCCCGGCCGCCTCGACCCCGGGAACCGCGCGCACGGCTTCGCGGGCACCCCCAAGGTCATCGGCGGGCTCACCCCCGCCTGCACGGAGTCCGCCGCCGCCTTCTACGGCCGGCTCACCGACAAGGTGGTACGCGCGCGTGGCCCGCGCGAGGCCGAGACGGTCAAGCTCCTGGAGACCAACTTCCGGCACGTCAACATCGCCCTGGTCAACGAGATGTCGGTGCTCTGCCACGAACTCGGTGTCGACCTCTGGGACGTCATCCGCTGTGCCGAGACCAAGCCCTTCGGCTTCCAGGCCTTCCGCCCAGGACCCGGCGTCGGCGGCCACGGCGTCCCCGTCGACAGCGTCGGCCCCCACCGCCCCCTCCGCATGGTCGAGCTGGCGAGCCAGGTCAACGACCGCATGCCGAGCTACGTCGTCCAGCGCTGCGCGACCCTCCTCAACGAGCACGGCAAGTCGGCCAGGGGCGCCCGGGTCCTTCTGCTCGGCATCACGTACAAACCCGATCTCGCCGACCGCGAGAGCTCCCCGGCCGACGAGATCGCCCGCCGGCTGATGGACCTCGGCGCCGTGGTCAGCTACCACGACCCGCACATCCCGGACTGGCGCGTCCGCGACCTCCCGGTCCCCCGCGCGGACTCGCTCTACGAGGCCGCAGCCCACGCCGACCTGACGGTGCTTCTGCAGCACCACCGCACGTACGACCTCCAGGGCCTGGCGGTCAAGGCCCAGCTCCTCCTCGACACCCGAGGCGCCACCCCGGCGGGCGCGGCCCACCGCCTCTGACTCTGACCTCGCACAAGGGAGGGGCCCCGCACCACCCGGTGCGGGGCCCCTCTCCGTACGTACGAGAAGCGCGACGTACGAGAACGCGTCAGCGCTTGTGCTGCGAGTCCGCGACCGTCACCTCGACGCGCTGGAACTCCTTGAGCTCGCTGTAGCCCGTCGTGGCCATCGCGCGGCGCAGGGCGCCGAAGAAGTTCATCGAGCCGTCCGGGATGTGCGACGGACCGGTGAGGATCTCCTCGGTGGTGCCGACGATGCCCAGGTCGACCAGCTTGCCGCGCGGCACGTCCTCGTGGACGGCCTCCATGCCCCAGTGGTGGCCCTTGCCCGGCGCGTCGGTCGCGCGGGCCAGCGGGGAGCCCATCATGACCGAGTCGGCGCCGCAGGCGATCGCCTTCGGCAGGTCGCCCGACCAGCCCACACCGCCGTCGGCGATGACGTGCACGTACCGGCCGCCGGACTCGTCCATGTAGTCCCGGCGGGCCGCGGCCACGTCGGCGACCGCGGTCGCCATCGGGACCTGGATGCCGAGCACGTTGCGCGTGGTGTGCGCCGCGCCGCCGCCGAAGCCGACCAGGACACCCGCCGCGCCGGTGCGCATCAGGTGCAGGGCCGCGGTGTACGTGGCGCAGCCGCCGACGATGACCGGGACGTCCAGCTCGTAGATGAACTGCTTGAGGTTCAGCGGCTCGGCCGCGCCGGAGACGTGCTCGGCGGAGACCGTGGTGCCGCGGATGACGAAGATGTCCACGCCGGCGTCGACGACGGCCTTGGAGAACTGCGCGGTGCGCTGCGGGGAGAGCGCGGCGGCGGTGACCACGCCCGAGTCGCGCACCTCCTTGATGCGCTGACCGATCAGCTCCTCCTTGATCGGAGCGGCGTAGATCTCCTGCAGCCGGCGGGTCGCGGTGGCCTCGTCCATCTCGGCGATCTCGTCGAGCAGCGGCTGCGGGTCCTCGTAGCGGGTCCACAGGCCCTCGAGGTTCAGCACGCCGAGGCCGCCGAGCTCGCCGATCCGGATGGCGGTCTGCGGCGACACGACCGAGTCCATGGGGGCGGCCAGGAAGGGGAGCTCGAAGCGGTAGGCGTCGATCTGCCAGGCGATCGAGACCTCCTTCGGGTCCCGGGTGCGCCGGCTCGGTACGACGGCGATGTCGTCGAACGCGTACGCCCTGCGGCCGCGCTTGCCGCGCCCGATCTCGATCTCAGTCACGATGTGTGGCCTTTCCCTCTACGTCTGCGCCTACCAGTATCCCCGACACACGCGCGTGGGGCGGTTCCGGCCACATGCCGGAACCGCCCCACGCGTCGCGCAGTGTTACTTCCTGCTGTAGTTCGGTGCCTCGACCGTCATCTGGATGTCGTGCGGGTGGCTCTCCTTGAGGCCCGCCGAGGTGATCCGGACGAACCGGCCCTTGGACTCCATCTCGTCGATGGTGGCGGCACCCACATAGCCCATCGTCTGGCGCAGACCGCCGACGAGCTGGTGCAGCACGTTGGCGAGCGGGCCGCGGTAGGGCACCTGGCCCTCGATGCCCTCGGGCACGAGCTTGTCGTCGGAGGCGACCTCGGCCTGGAAGTAGCGGTCCTTCGAGTACGACCGGCCCTGGCCGCGGGACTGCATGGCGCCGAGCGAGCCCATGCCGCGGTACGACTTGAACTGCTTGCCGTTGATGAACTGGAGCTCGCCGGGCGACTCCTCGCAGCCCGCGAGCAGGCTGCCGAGCATCACCGTGCTGGCACCGGCGGCGAGCGCCTTGCCGATGTCGCCGGAGTACTGCAGGCCGCCGTCGCCGATGACCGGGACGCCGGCCGCGCGGGCCGCGAGCGCGGCCTCGTAGATGGCGGTGACCTGCGGGACGCCGATACCGGCGACCACGCGCGTGGTGCAGATGGAGCCGGGCCCGACGCCGACCTTGACGCCGTCGACACCGGCGTCGATCAGCGCCTGGGCGCCGTCACGGGTCGCCACGTTGCCACCGATGACGTCGACCTTCACGGTCGACTTGATCTTCGCCATCCAGCTCAGGGCGTTGCTGTTGTGACCGTGGGAGGTGTCCACGACCAGGAAGTCCACACCGGCGGCGGCCAGCGCCTGGGCGCGCTCCAGAGCCTCCGGGCTCGCGCCGACCGCGGCACCGACGATCAGGCGGCCCTCGGAGTCCTTGGCCGCGTTCGGGTACTGCTCGGCCTTCACGAAGTCCTTGACCGTGATGAGGCCCTTGAGCACACCGGCGTCGTCGACGAGCGGCAGCTTCTCGATCTTGTGGCGGCGCAGCAGCTCCATGGCGTCCACACCGCTGATGCCGACCTTGCCGGTGACGAGCGGCATCGGCGTCATGACCTCGCGGACCTGACGGCCGCGGTCGGACTCGAACGCCATGTCACGGTTGGTGACGATGCCGAGCAACTTGCCCGAGCCGTCCGTGACCGGGACACCGCTGATCCGGAACTTGGCGCAGAGCGCGTCCGCCTCGGCGAGCGTGGCGTCCGGGTTGACGGTGATCGGGTCGGTCACCATGCCGGACTCGGAGCGCTTCACGAGGTCGACCTGGTTGACCTGGTCCTCGATGGACAGGTTGCGGTGCAGCACGCCGACGCCGCCCTGCCGCGCCATGGCGATGGCCATGCGGGACTCGGTGACCTTGTCCATCGCGGCGGAGAGCAGGGGGATGTTCACCCGTACGTTGCGCGAGATGCGGGACGAGGTGTCGACCGCGTTCGGCAGCACTTCCGACGCGCCGGGCAGCAGCAGCACATCGTCGTAGGTCAGCCCGAGTGTCGCGAATTTCTCGGGCACTCCGTCGACGTTGGCAGTCATGACACCTTCCCCAGATGGCCTTGATCGGTGCGGATGTCCATGCTAACGGGCCTCGACGGTGTCTCATTCCACGATCAAGATCAGAGAGCAGCTTTGGACGTTCGTACGTGTACGTGAGGGCCACCGGCCCTCGCCGACCCTTACTGCTCGGCCAGCGCCCGGAGCCGGCTGAGCGCGCGGTGCTGCGCGACCCGTACCGCCCCCGGGGACATGCCGAGCATCTGCCCCGTCTCCTCGGCCGTGAGACCCACCGCCACCCGCAGCACCAGCAGCTCCCGCTGGTTCTCCGGGAGGTTGGCGAGGAGCTTCTTGGCCCATTCGGCATCGTCGCTGAGCAGCGCACGTTCCTCCGGGCCCAGGGAGTCGTCGGGCCGCTCGGGCATCTCGTCGGACGGGACGGCCGTCGAGCCCGGGTGCCGCATCGCGGCGCGCTGGAGGTCGGCGACCTTGTGTCCGGCGATGGCGAAGACGAAGGCCTCGAAGGGCCTGCCCGTGTCCTTGTAGCGCGGCAGCGCCATCAGGACGGCGACGCAGACCTCCTGCGCCAGGTCCTCGACGAAGTGGCGAGCATCACCGGGCAGCCGGTTCAGCCGCGTACGGCAATAGCGCAGGGCGAGCGGGTGCACGCGCGCCAGAAGGTCGTGCGTGGCCTGTGCGTCGCCCTCGACGGCACGGTGAACGAGTGCACCGATCACCGTGGTCTCGTCGTCGCGCATCACTCCATGGTGCCTTGACGCCTCAGAATCCGTGGCACCGCGTCCATAGTTGTGCACCGAAGCGTTATGAGCAGGTGCGCCGGAACTCATCTCCTGCGCCCTCCCCTTCCGCTCGATCGACTCGTCCCCGAGGAACTCCACACCCTCAAGGATGCGGCATCCCGCGCGGAAGTGACACAAGCCCGCTCATCCGAGACCTCTCCCGCCGCCTTCGCGGAGCCCCGGACTGCCGCCCCGCCCGCACACGGCGGACGGGGACGCGGCCGACCGTCCTGGTCACGAGAGGTCCTAGCGGACCAGGCCCCAGCGGAAACCGAGGGCGACGGCGTGCGCCCGGTCCGAGGCGCCGAGCTTCTTGAACAGCCGCCGCGCGTGCGTCTTGACCGTGTCCTCGGAGAGGAAGAGCTCGCGCCCGATCTCCGCGTTGGACCGGCCGTGGCTCATGCCTTCGAGCACCTGGATCTCCCGAGCGGTGAGCGTCGGCGCCGCACCCATCTCGGCCGACCGCAGCCGGCGCGGGGCGAGCCGCCAGGTCGGGTCGGCGAGCGCCTGCGTGACGGTGGCCCGCAGCTCGGCGCGCGAGGCGTCCTTGTGCAGGTACCCGCGGGCACCGGCGGCGACCGCGAGGGCGACACCGTCCAGGTCCTCGGCGACGGTCAGCATGATGATGCGGGCGCCGGGGTCGGCGGAGAGCAGCCGGCGCACGGTCTCGACGCCGCCCAGACCGGGCATGCGTACGTCCATCAGAATCAGGTCCGAGCGGTCCGCGCCCCAGCGGCGGAGGACTTCCTCGCCGTTGGCCGCGGTGGTCACGCGCTCCACACCGGGCACGGTCGCGACCGCGCGGCGAAGAGCCTCTCGGGCAAGCGGGGAGTCGTCGCAGACGAGGACGGATGTCATGGCCGCCCTCCGCAGCTGTTGCGCGTCACCTAGAGCCTCCAGGGCTGGTACGTATCGTCACCTGTGCGGTTGACGCCCTCGGACACCTGCCCGAGCGCTTGTTCCTTCAACCGCCTCCGCACTCTCAACGACGGTCACTCGAAAGAGTTACGGGTCGGACGGCCGCCTTCGGCACTCTACGTGAGGGAGCGAACGCGGAGGAGAGCGTCGCAGGTCATCCGTCCTTCAGTGGAAGCTATGCCCCATTTAGCGGGATTTCTTCCCTTTTTGAGGTGTCTGTGGCTAGATTCGCAATGAGTCATATTTACATCTACTTAGACAGTAGTTGTACGGTCGGATCGAACCCGCCGGAGCGGGTACGCGAGACCCATGGGGGGTGAAGGGCCCCCGGTTCATCAGCCATCCACCCGCCCACCTATCCGTTCGACACGGTTTCAAGGGGACAAGCGCAATGGCAGATTTCTCCCGCCTTCCCGGACCCAACGCCGATCTGTGGGACTGGCAGCTGCTCGCGGCCTGCCGCGGAGTCGACAGTTCCCTGTTCTTCCACCCCGAGGGAGAGCGCGGCGCGGCACGGAGTGCGCGTGAGAACTCGGCGAAAGAGGTCTGCATGCGGTGCCCGGTACGCGCGGAGTGCGCGGCACACGCACTCGCCGTACGCGAGCCCTACGGCGTATGGGGCGGCCTCACCGAGGACGAACGCGAAGAGCTCATGGGACGAGCCCGCAACCGCCTGATCACGGCTTCGGCCACGACCTCGTCGCCACGGCCGGCGACGGCGTCGGCAGCGGGTCCGGCAGGTCTGGGGCGAGCCTGAGCCCACGGACACGACGGATTGAAGGAACGTTTCTGCACGGGCGGTGACGGCCGGGAACGGTGCCGCGCCGCACGCGGCCCGGGGGCGCGCGGCGCGGCACGCGCCGGGCCGGCCCCACCGCCGGGCCCCGGCCGCGGGCGGGCAGGGGGGGGGCGGCGGGGGCGCGCGGGGGGGGGGGGGCG
>NZ_JBIBWQ010000013.1:0-151639 GCF_043081505.1 Streptomyces sp. NPDC014870 | reverse complement strand
CCCGCCGCATCCTCACCCCTCCCTCTCACCCCACCCGCCCCACCGCCCCCCCCCCAACCCCCCCCCCCCCACCCCAAAAAATGCGGCCCATTTAGCACCCCCCCCCCCCCCCCCCCCGAGAACGAGGCCGTAGGCCCGCCCACCCGAGAACGAGAGTGAGCGAGAACGCCGTCGCTACGCGCGCGTGGCCGAGCGGCCCGCCGCGCGGGTCAGCTCGTCCAGGGTGGCCGCGACCGCCGGGACCTGGGCGAGGTCGGGCAGCGTGAGGGCGACGATCTCGCGCTCCACGGCCGGTTCCACCACCACGGTCCTGGCCCCCTTGGGGCGTACGGACTCGATGGCGAGTTCCGGCAGGACCGCGACGCCGAGACCGGCGCCGACGAGTCCGACCACGGCCGGGTAGTCGTCGGTGGCGAAGTCGATGCGCGGAGCGAACCCGGCCTCCTGGCACACGTCCACCAACTGGCGCCGGCAGCGCGGGCAGCCCGCGATCCAGGACTCGTCGGCCAGTTCGCCGATGGAGACCGCCTCCGCGTCGGCGAGCCGGTGCCCCTCGGGGACCAGGCCCACCAGGCGGTCGGCGAGCAGCGGGCGCACGATCAGGTCGTCCCACTCGGCCTGCCCCGCTCCGTAACGGAACGCCAGGGCCACGTCGCAGTCGCCCTCGCGGAGCATCTCGATCGAGCGCGGCGGCTCGGCCTCGACCAGGGAGACGCGCGTACCCGGGTGCGCCGCGCGCAGCGCGGCGAGGGCGGTGGGGACCAGCGTGGAGCTGCCGCTGGGGAAGGAGACGAGCCGGACGCGGCCGGCCCGCAGTCCGGCGATGGCGGCGACCTCCTCCTCGGCGGCGGTGAGCCCCGCGAGGATGCCCGAGGCATGCCGGACGAGGGCCTCGCCTGCCTGCGTCAGACGCATCTCGCGGCCGGTCCTGATCAGCAGGGGCGTGCCGGCGGAGGTCTCCAGCGCCTTCATCTGCTGGCTCACCGCGGGCTGGGTGCAGCCCAGTTCGCGCGCGGCGGCGGAGAAGGAGCCGGTCGCGGCGACGGCGCGCAGGACGCGGAGATGACGGGCCTCGATCACGGGTCAAGCATAAGCCAAGCTTGGACTGCTGAGGCAATATTCGCTCGACGCTTTGAGTGGGGTCGGCCTATTGTTCCCTCATGAAGCTTCTGTCCCTGAACCTGGGCCGCCCGAAGACCGTCGCGTACACCGACCATCCCGAGGGCGTGACCGGCATCGACAAGCAGCCGGTGGCGGGGCCCGTACGGGTGTCCGCGCCCGGGCCCAAGGGGATCGGCGCGAGCGGGGTCGCCGGGGACACCGTGTGCGACACCCGGCACCACGGCGGCAACGATCAGGCGGTCTACGCGTACGCGCGCGAGGACCTGGACACCTGGGAGAAGCTGCTCGGCCGGCCGATCCCGAGCGGCGCCTTCGGCGAGAACCTCACCACCGAGGGCGTCGACGTCTCCGGCGCCCGGATCGGCGAGCGGTGGCGGATCGGACCCGAGCTGCTCCTCGAGGTCTCCTCCAGCCGGATCCCGTGCCGGACCTTCCAGGGGCACCTGGACGAGAAGGGCTGGGTCAGGCGGTTCACCGCGGAGGCCGTGCCGGGCGCGTACCTGCGGGTCGTCGAGCCCGGCGAGATCCGGCGGGGCGACGCGATCGAGGTGGTGCACCGCCCGGACCACGAG
Organism: Streptomyces sp. NPDC014870; assembly: GCF_043081505.1. Classification (NCBI taxonomy): domain Bacteria; kingdom Bacillati; phylum Actinomycetota; class Actinomycetes; order Kitasatosporales; family Streptomycetaceae; genus Streptomyces; species Streptomyces sp. NPDC014870. Next base: position 149,945 of record NZ_JBIBWQ010000013.1, on the reverse strand, counting down.
GTCACCGTGGCCTTCGAGTTCAGGGCCGTCACGCTCGAACGGCCGCTGCTGCCGCGCGTGCTGGCCGCCGGGGACGCGCTGCACCCGGACACCCTGCGCAAGGCGCGCGGGTACGTGGAGAAGTACGGGACAGGCTCCTGACCTCCGGTGCCGCCGCGCGGGGCACTAAGTTGCCCCGTATGACGACTGCACTGATTACGGGCGCGACGGCGGGGATCGGGGCCGCGTTCGCGCGGAAGCTGGCGGCGGACGGACACGACGTCGTGCTCGTGGCCCGCGATGTGACACGACTGCGGGAGCAGGCGACCGAGCTGCACGACCGGCACGGGGTCGAGGCCGAGGTCCTGGCGGCGGACCTGGCGGAGGAGAAGGGGATCGCGGCCGTGGAGGCCCGGCTCTCCGACCCCAAGCAGCCGGTGGACCTGCTGGTGAACAACGCCGGGTTCGGCAACAAGGGCCGGTTCCTGGAAGTCTCCATGGCCGACGAGTTGAAGATGCTGACCGTGCACTGCGAGGCGGTGCTCCGGCTGACCTCGGCGGCGGCGGAGTCCATGCGCGCCCGCGGCCGCGGCGGGGTCGTCAACGTGGCTTCGGTGGCGGCCTTTGTCCCGCGCGGCACGTACGGCGCGTCGAAGGCGTGGGTCGTCCAGTTCACCCAGGGCGCGGCGCGCGACCTCGCGGGCAGCGGCGTACGGCTCATGGCGCTCTGCCCGGGCTTCGTGCGGACGGAGTTCCACGAGCGGGCCGGGATGGGGACGGACAACATCCCGGGCTGGATGTGGCTCGACGCCGACAAGCTGGTCGCGGACGCCTTGAGCGATCTGGCGCGCGGCAAGACCCTCTCCATCCCCGATCCCCGCTACAAGGCGCTGATGGGTGTGGTGAAGCTGGCGCCGCGCGGTCTCCTCGGCGGGGTCTCCTCCCGGGCCGGCCGCAAGTACGGACCCAAGTGACCGACCCCAGGCCCTAGTGCCCTAGTGCCCTAGGTGACGCACGGCCCCGCCCGGCCGGTGAGGGCCAGGGCCTGGAGGTCGAGTTCGGTCGTGGTGCCGTCCTGCCAGGTCACATGGACGGTACGGGCGGTGACCCGGACGGTCGCGAGGGCAGTGACCGGGACCGGGTCCGGTTCGGCGGTGAGGGAGGCCAGGGCCACGAAGAGGGAACCGGGTCCCGCCGTGGTGCCGTGCAGGGCCGCCGTGCGGGTGGCCGGGCCGCCCTGGAGTGTGGCGCCGGTTTCCAGATCGACGGTCTCCGTCGCGGGCGGGTAGCCGTGGGCGGCCTGGAGTTGGGCGGTCGGGCCGTCGGGGGTGGTGGCCCAGCCCGTCTGGCGTACGGGCGTTCCGTCGGGGGCGTCGAGGACGAGGTGGGCGCGCACCTCGGCGCGGCCGTGGGCCAGGGTCGCGGAGACGACCCGGATCCCCGGGAGCGGGGTGTGCAGCGAGGCGGCCCAGTCGGGTCCTGTGCCCAGGGGGGTCGCGGGGCCGCGTCGGGTGACCCGGCCGTCGGCGACCAGGGCGAAGTGGTTGTCGGTGGGGTCCGGCGCGCCGGTGGGGCCGGTGCGCGTGGAGTAGGCGAAGCGGGCGTAGCCGGAGTCGTCGTCGCCCGCCGCGGCGCTCCCCACGTGGTTGCTGCCGTGGTTGTGGAGCCGTACGAGTCCGTCGGCGGCCGTGGTCTGGAGGAGCAGCGCGGCCGGGGCGACCGGGCGCACGGTGTCGGCGCGTTCGGCGGGGAGGGGTTCCTCGGGGTCGGTCCAGGCCGGGTGGTCGGCGGGCAGGAGGAGGCCGAGGAAGCCCTTGGCCGCCCAGTAGGGGGAGCCGGGCCCCGAGTAGCTCTGGACGACCGGCGGATACGGGCCGTGCCAGCCGAGGGTGAGCAGTCCGCGCTCGTCGCACGCGCCCCGGTCGAGGAAATACCGCAACGATCCGGAGGCGAGGCGGCGGGTGGCGCCCGGGGTGAGCGGGGTGTGGCCGGTGAGCGCGCCGAGCCAGGGCGCGGCCGCCGCGGCGAAGCGGTAGATGAGGGAGCGCCCGTACGGGAGGGGGGCGCCGCTCGCGTCGAAGAGGTGGACGTGGTCGGCGAGATGGGCGTTCAGCCGGGGGCCGTAGCGGGCGAGGAGGTCCTCGTCGCCCGCGAGGTGGGCGTGGAGGACGGGGTAGAAGTGCAGGGCCCAGCCGTTGTAGTGGTCGAAGGCGCGGTTGTCGCCGTCGCTGTACCAGCCGTCGCCGAGGTACCACTGCTCGATCCGGTCGAGGGAGCGGTCGATCGTGCGGGCCGCGCGGTCTGTCTCGACGCCGGCGTCGAGCAGGAAACCGGCGACGGTGAGACCGAAGAGCCACCAGTTGTTGTCGACCGGGGACGGGTCGAGGGCGGGGCGCAGCCAGTCGACGACGCGCTGCCGGGCACGGTCGTCCAGGGTGTCCCAGAGCCAGGGGCGGGTCAGCCGCAGCCCGAGGGCGACGGAGGCCGATTCGACCACGGCCTGGCGCACATCGGTGAGGAGCGGCCAGGAGTCCGGTCCGTGGCTGCCCGGCGCGTGGCCGGCGGCGGCGGGCGCCTCGGTACCGGCGGTGAGGCCTTCGGCGTAGCGGGGCAGGTGTCCGTGCGGGTCCGCGCCGTCGGCCCCCGCGACGCGCAGGGCGGCGAGCAGGAACGTACGGGCGTGGCCTTCGAGGCCGTCGGAGCGGACGCCCGACCAGCTGGGGCGGGGTCCAGGCAGGTCGAAGCGGCCGTGGCGGGGTGAGGCGTACGGCCGCACGGCGAGGAGGAGACGGTCGGCCGCGTCCTCCCAGTGGGCACGGGTCCAGCCGGTGAACGGGCTGAGCTCTCGGTTCTCGGGTGGCGTGGGCATGCTGCTGAGGCTCCCTGAGGCGGACGGCGTCGCCGGGAATCATGAACAGTCCTCGATCGAACGTCAATGAGATAAGAGCGAATGATCGAAACTCCTTGCGTTCGATCATTCTGGCGTAGGCTCCGCTGCGAGTACGGCGTCCCGCCGGACCGACCCACCGCGAGGGGATTGCGCCGTGCGCGAGAGTGCCGCCGAACGACACGACCGACTGCTGGCCCTGGTGCGCGAGCACGGCACCGCCCGGGTCGCCGAACTGGCCGAACGGCTCGGCGTCTCCCCCGTGACCGCCCGCCGCGATGTCGAGACGCTGGCCGCCCAGGGGCTGCTCGACCGGGCGCACGGCCGGGTGTCGTGGCCCGAGCGGCGGGGCGACCCGGGCCGCGCGGCCGCCCGACCGTCCGGCGAGGGCCTGGTCCTCGGGCTGCTCGCGCCCTCCGCCACGTACTACTTCGCCGAGGTCATCCGGGGCGCGCACGAGGCGGCCGCGCGGGCGGGGGCCCGGCTGATCCTGCGGATCTCGGACTACCGCCCCGAGGAGGACCGCCCGCGCACCGAGGGCCTGCTGGCGGCCGGCGCCCAGGGCGTGCTCGTCGCGCCCGGCTGGCGGGGACCGGAGGACCGGCCCTCGTACGGGACCTGGCTGGCCGAACTCCCCGTGCCCGCCGTGCTCCTGGAGCGCCGGGCCGAGCCCGGCTCGCCGCTCGACGCCCTGGACCGGGTGGTCTCCGACCACGGCCACGGCGTCCTGCTCGCCCTGCGGCACCTCCTCGGCCTCGGCCACGGCACCCCGCTCCTCGTGGCGCGCGGCGACAGCCCGACCGCGCTCGCGGTGCGCGCCGGCTACGCGGAGGCGCTGGCCACGCTGGATCTCGCGGCGCCCGGCCCGGTGATCGACTCCGTACCGGCGGACCAGGACCCGGCGGCGTTCGAGCGCGCGGTCCGGGCCCTGTACGAGGCGGTGAGCGCGGGCCGGGCGAGCGCGGCCCTGGTCCACAACGACGTGGACGCGATCGAGATCGTGCGGCGCCTGGCGGAGCTCGGCGTGAAGGTGCCGGAGGACCTGGCCCTGATCGCCTACGACGACGAGGTCGCCGCGCTCGCCGACACCCCGCTCACCGCGGTCGCCCCGCCGAAGCGCCAAGTGGGCAGGCATGCAACGGAGTTGCTGGTGGAGCGGCTCACGGAGGACCCGGCGGAGGAGCCCGCCCGGCGCCACCTGAGCCTGCTGCCACGGCTGCGCGTGCGGTCCTCGTGCGGGGCGCCGGGCGGGATGCCGGGCGGGGCGGCCTGAGCCTCCGCCCCCGTGCGGACGAGCCCCCCGGACCTAAGATGGAAGGGTCCACCCGGTCCGGGAGGCACCATGACTTTCGTACAGATAATCGATTGCAAGACCAGTCGGTTCGACGATCTGAACCGGCTCATGGACAAGTGGGTCGAACAGACCAAGGGCAAGCGGACGGCCACGCACAGCGTCATCGGCAAGGACCGCTCGGACGCGTCCCACCTCGTGGAGATCGTGGAGTTCCCCTCCTACGAGGTCGCGATGACCAACTCGCAGCTTCCGGAGACGGATCGCATCTTCCGGGAGATGGTCGCGCTCTGTGACGAGATGCCGACGTTCACCGACCTCGACATCGTCCGGGACGAGCAGCTGTACAAGACCAGCGCCCGTCGCCTCTTCGAACTCATGGCCACCGAGGGGGAGCTGCCGCCCCTCGACGAGGTGCTGGCGGAGGGGTACCACGACCACGACCCGACCAACGAGCAGGACGTCATCGGGATGGACGCGGTCCGGCGCGAGGTGGAGATGTGGCGGGCCGGATTCGACTTCGGTTTCACCATCAACGACCAGATCGCCGAGGGCGACCGGGTGTGCACGCGGTGGACCTGGATCGGCACGCACACGGGCGACTTCATGGGGCTCCAGCCCACCGGCATGAAGGTCTCCATGACCGGGACGACCATCCACCAGTGCCGGCAGGACGGCAAGATCACCGAGGGCTGGTGGCAGTACGACCTGCTCGGACTCATGGGGCAGCTCGGCGCGGTGGAAGCGTAGGGAGCGAGGAGGCGTAGAGGCGTAAGGAGCGCGGAGGCGCGGGGAAACGCGGAGGTCCGGTGCCCCTTCGGGGACACCGGACCTCGGTGATCGGCTACGGGCGATCAACCGTGAGCGCGCGAGTCAGCGCGTGCGTCAGTGCGAGTGACCGTGGCCGTGGCCCGCGTCCGCCGGCTCCTCTTCCTTCTTCTCCACCACGAGGGTCTCGGTGGTGAGCAGGAGGGAGGCGATCGAGGCGGCGTTCTCCAGCGCGGAGCGCGTCACCTTCACCGGGTCGATGACGCCGGCCTTGACCAGGTCGCCGTACTCGCCGGTGGCGGCGTTGAAGCCGTTGCCCTTGTCCAGCTCCGCCACCTTCGAGGTGATGACGTAGCCCTCGAGGCCGGCGTTCTCGGCGATCCAGCGCAGCGGCTCGACGGCGGCACGACGGACGACCGCGACACCCGTGGCCTCGTCGCCGGTCTTGTCGAGGTTGCCCTCGAGGACCTTGACGGCGTGAACCAGAGCGGAGCCACCACCGGAGACGATGCCCTCCTCGACCGCGGCGCGGGTCGCGGAGATGGCGTCCTCCAGACGGTGCTTCTTCTCCTTCAGCTCCACCTCGGTGGCGGCGCCGACCTTGATCACGCACACGCCGCCGGCCAGCTTCGCGAGGCGCTCCTGGAGCTTCTCGCGGTCCCAGTCGGAGTCGGTGGACTCGATCTCGGCCTTGATCTGGTTGACGCGGCCCGCGACGTCCTCGGAGTTGCCGCCACCGTCGACGATGGTGGTGTCGTCCTTGGTGATGGTCACGCGGCGGGCGGTGCCCAGCACGTCAAGACCGGCCTGGTCGAGCTTGAGGCCGACCTCCTCGGCGATGACGGTGGCACCGGTGAGGGTAGCCATGTCGCCGAGCATCGCCTTGCGGCGGTCACCGAAGCCGGGGGCCTTGACGGCCACGGCGTTGAAGGTGCCACGGATCTTGTTGACGACCAGGGTCGACAGGGCCTCGCCCTCGACGTCCTCGGCGATGATCAGCAGCGGCTTGGAGGCGCCGGCCTGGATGACCTTCTCCAGGAGCGGCAGCAGGTCCTGGATCGAGGAGATCTTGCCCTGGTGGATCAGGATGTACGGGTCGTCGAGGACGGCCTCCATACGCTCCTGGTCGGTCACCATGTACGGGGACAGGTAGCCCTTGTCGAAGGCCATGCCCTCGGTGAAGTCGAGCTCCAGGCCGAAGGTGTTGGACTCCTCGACGGTGATGACACCGTCCTTGCCGACCTTGTCCATCGCCTCGGCGATGAGCTCGCCGACCTGCTGGTCCTGCGCGGAGAGCGCGGCCACGGCGGCGATGTCGGACTTGTCCTCGATCGGACGGGCGGTCGCGAGCAGCTCGTCGGAGACGGCCTTGACCGCGGCGTCGATGCCCTTCTTCAGGGCGGCCGGGGAGGCGCCGGCGGCGACGTTGCGCAGACCCTCGCGGACGAGCGCCTGGGCGAGCACGGTGGCGGTGGTGGTGCCGTCACCCGCGATGTCGTTGGTCTTGGTCGCCACCTCCTTCACCAGCTGGGCGCCGAGGTTCTCGTACGGGTCCTCGATCTCGACCTCGCGGGCGATCGTGACACCGTCGTTGGTGATGGTGGGGGCGCCGAACTTCTTGTCGATGACGACGTTGCGGCCCTTGGGGCCGATCGTCACCTTCACCGTGTCGGCAAGCTTGTTGACGCCGCGCTCAAGGGCGCGACGGGCGTCCTCGTCGAACTTCAGGATCTTCGCCATGGGAGCGATTCAGCCCTCTCGGAAATCGTGTGTAAACGAACTGCGCCCCCGGACGCCCAGTGCGGGGTCAAGGGGCGCAGCTCAAAGCATCTGTCTCAGATACTTCGGTGAATTACTTCTCGATGATCGCGAGCACGTCGCGAGCCGAGAGGACGAGGAACTCCTCGCCGTTGTACTTCACCTCGGTGCCGCCGTACTTGCTGTACAGCACGACATCGCCGACCTGGACGTCGAGCGGAAGGCGCTCGCCGTTCTCGAAGCGGCCCGGACCCACGGCGAGGACGGCGCCCTCCTGGGGCTTCTCCTTCGCGGTGTCCGGGATGACCAGGCCAGAGGCCGTGGTCTGCTCGGCGTCGAGCGGCTGGACCACGATGCGGTCCTCGAGCGGCTTGATGGCAACCTTGGAGCTGGTGGTCGTCACGATCCGACCTCCCCCTTCGGAGATCTCACGGGGTTAACTGTCTGAGGTGGCGACCAGGTGGATCCGTCGTCGCGGGTGCCGGACCTGCCCGTCGCTGTGTTGGCACTCTCCAGTGGGGAGTGCCAGAGCCGAGACTATGACCGCGATTAGCACTCGGTCAAGCGGAGTGCCAATTCAGCGCCGCGTGGCGATTCGGTGGCCGGTCGCGTTCGATTCGGTCTCGGTACGGGCAACGGCCCGACGGACCCGGAGGTTCCGTACGAAGGATGGACTGGGTCCCCGTTCTCGTCTTCTGCGCGGCGGCCGGGTCTGGACGGCCGGGGGCCAGTTCCTCGCCGCGGTGCCGCTGGGCTCTTAAGGCCGGTCCGCCCGGCCGTCGGCGCGCCCGTCGTCGGCGCGCCCGTCGTCGGCGCGCCTGCCGACGCCGATCCCGTCGTCCAGCCGGGTCAGTCTGTGCAGGACGCGGGCCGCCGCCCCGGAGAGCGCCCCGCCCGCCGCCCGCTCCCCCGCGCCGGTGTCGAGCCGTTCCGCCGCCTTCCGCCCCAGCCGCTCGATCGGGTCCACGGACGACGCGCACCCCGAGATCCCCAGGAGCGCGCCGGCCAGGGCAAGGCCGATGACCGGCCGGCGCGCGCGGCTCACACGTAGTCCTCGAGCTTCGCGACCGCGTACCCCTTGGCCGTGATCGTCTTCATCACCCGGCGGATCATGTCGGGCATCGTGCCCTTCCAGTCCCCCTTGCCCCGGAAGTGCGTCAGCACGATGTCGCCGGGGTGCAGGTCCCGGTCCCACTCGCGCCACTCCATCCGGTCCGGGAACGCCTCCGAGGCCCACAGCGGGACCGCCTTCACCCCGCACGTCGCGGCGGCGCGCAGGGTGTCCTCGTTGTAGTTGCCGTACGGCGGCCGGAAGAGCGGGGGCCGCTTCCCGTACCGCTTCTCGATGACGTCCTGCATCCCGCAGATCTCCCGCTTCTGCGCGCTGTACGAGAGCCCGGGCAGGTAACGGTGGTTGAGGGTGTGGTTGTGCAGGGCGACCCCGGCGTCCTGCATCTTCTTGAAGTAGCCGTAGTCCTCCTTGACGAGGTAGTCGCTCAGGAAGGCGCTGTACGGGATCTGCAGATCGCTCATCATCCGCAGCAGCTCGGGGTCCTTCTCCGCGCCGTCGTCGATCGTCAGGAAGACGACCTTCTCCTTCGTCGGCACCGTGGTGAAGACCGGCGGCAGCCCTTCGCCGTCCGTCTCGAAGCCCTTGCGGGTGGTGATCTTCGGCTTCACGGCCGGCGGGGCGGGGGCTTCCAGCGGCGGCCGGTCCAGGCCCCACTTCTTGGCGGCCAGGGCCCGCGCGACACGGCGCTGGCGGACCTTCTCGACGTACGCGGCGAGCGCTCCGGACGCGCCCTCCGCCTGTGGCTGGGCGGCGGCGGGGAGCGCGGGGCCCTTGCGGCCCTCCGGGGCGGACCCCGCGTCGCCGGAGGGGCCCGCGCAGGCGGAGCCGAGCGCGGCGACGACCAGGGCGGCGCCCACCGAGCGGCGGAGGCGCGCCGCCGCCCGCTTCGAGCGCATTTCTTCGGCTTGTCGTACTAGCTGCATGGCGCCGCATCCTGTCAGCGGAACGCCCCGCACAGCCGTCGACACCGCCACCCGGCCCCCACCATCCCCCGGCTGGCCCACAATGGGACGGGTGACCGACCTCGCCGACTTCACCGCCCTGCTCGCCCCCGAGGGCCAGACGCTGCTCGCCGCCCTGCGCGACTACGACCCCGCCCAGGAACTGGCCGTCGCCTCCCGGCTGCGCCGCGAGCACCCCGCCGCACTGGTCTCGGCCGCGCTCGGGCAGGCCCGGCTTCGGCAGCGGGCGGTGGCGAAGTTCGGCGCCGAGGACGCGTACCGGATGTACTTCACCCCGCACGGCGTCGAGCAGTCGACCCGGGCCACCGTCGGGACCTACCGCGCGGAGCGCCTCCACGCGCTCGGGGTGCGCTCCGTGGCCGACCTGTGCGGCGGGATCGGCGGCGACGCCCTCGCGTTCGCCCGCGCCGGGATCTCGGTCCTGGCCGTGGACCGCGACCCCCTGACGGCGGCGGCCGCCCGCGCCAACGCCGAGGCGCTCGGCCTCGCCGGGCTGATCGAGGTGCGGTGCGCGGACGTGACCGAGATCGACACGAGCCCGTACGACGCCGTCTTCGTGGACCCGGCGCGGCGCGGCGGCCGGGGCAGGATCTTCGACCCGGAGGCGTACTCGCCGCCGCTCTCCTGGGCCGTCGAGGCCGCCCGCAAGGCCCCGCACGCGGCGCTGAAGATCGCCCCGGGCATCCCGCACGAGGCGGTGCCCGAGGAGGCCGAGGCGGAGTGGATCTCGGACGGCGGGGACGTGAAGGAGGCCGTGCTCTGGTTCGGCACCTCCCCCGGTGCGCGCCGCGCGACCCTCCTGCCCTCCGGCGCGAGCCTGACCGGGCGCGGCCTGCCCGACCCGGCGGTCCGCCCGCTCGGGCGGTACCTCTACGAGCCGGACGGCGCGGTCATCCGCGCGCACCTGGTCGCCGAGGTCGCCGAGGAGCTGTCCGGCGGTCTGATCGACGAGACCATCGCGTACGTCACCGCGGACGCCCTCACCCCGACGCCGTTCGCCACGGCGTACGAGATCACCGACGAACTCCCGTTCAACCTGAAGAAGTTGAAGGCCCTGCTGCGCGAGCGGGAGGTCGGCACGCTGACGGTGAAGAAGCGCGGTTCGGCGGTCGAGCCGGAGGAGATCCGCCGCCGGGTCAAACCGAAGGGCCCGAACGCGGCCACGGTCTTCCTGACCCGGGTCGCGGGCGCCCCGACGATGCTGATCGGCGGACCGGCGGTGGCCGCCCGTGGCTGAGCTGCCCCCGCTGCACGAAGAACCGTTCCCCGAACTCCACGGCCACGCCTCCCAGGTGACCGTCAGCGCCGACGGGCGGTGGATCGCGGTCAGTTCGGTGCTGCACAAGCGGAGCCGGGTCGCCGTCTACCGCGCCGCCGACCTCTCCTGCGCGCACCTGCTGACGTTCGCGATGGACGCGGAGTCGATCGCCTTCCACCCCACGCTCCCGCTCCTCGCCGTCGGCCTCGACAACTACGACGAGTACGACCGCGCGGGCGGGCTCACGCTCTTCGAGCCCGACAACGGCCGGCGCGTGGACTTCGCCGAGCCCATGTGGGGCGTCGACCCGGTGCGCTGGCTGGACGCCCGCACCCTCGAACTCACCTTCTTCCGCGTGGACGAGGACGACGAGTACGTCCGGTACGCGTCCCGGGGTGTCCTCGTGCGGGACGACTGGCTCGGCCTCGCCCCCGGCGCCCTCGACCTGCGCGCCCTCGACCGGGAGACGCTCGACCCGGAGGGCCCGGACACCTACCCCGACCAGCCCGGCTCCCCGGCGGGGCCGCTCCTCGCGGAGATCGCCGAGCGGGCCGGCCGGAGCTACGACGGCCACCCCGGCGTCCGGGCCGTGGCCGGGCTGAGCGACGGCCGGGTGCTCGCCACCCGCAACGGCACCGAGGTGGAGTGCTGGGCGCCCGACGGCGCGCTGCTCTGGCGGGTGCCCGCGGAGCCGAGGGCCTACGGCACGCGGATCGAGGTCGCCGCGGACGAGCGGACGGCCAGGATCACCGTCCCGGGCCCCGACGCCCGCGCCCGGACCGACTTCCCGCTCGTCTCCACGGCCGACGGCACGGTCCTCGACCGCCCCTCGGTCCCGTTCTCGGCCGCGCTGCAGGCACGTACGGACGGGGTCTGGGCGATCCGGGACACCTACAACCGCTCCATCGAGGTCGAGCCCCCCACCCCGCCCAACACGCGCTTCTTCGCCCCCGACGGCACCCCGCTGGGCGGTGTCCAGGAGCCGAACCGCTACGACCTCGTCCCCCTCGACGTCCGCCGCTGCCCCGAGCTGCTCTACGGGCGACGCGGCCGGGACGTCGTCGCGCTCGACCCCCGTACCAGCGCCGAGACGACTCTCTACTCCGTCGACGCGCCGCTCGGCCCCGCGGTCCACACCGTCGACGCGGAAGGCCCCGCGCTGCTGCACGGCCGGAAGGAACTGGTCCGCCGCGCCCACCCCACGGGCGAGATCGCCTGGACCCGGCCCTTGGAGTCGGAGGTCGTCGCCCTCGACGCGCACGACGGCATCCTGCACGCCCTGTGCGCCGACGACACCCTCGTCTCGGTCGCCACCACCGACGGAACCGTCCTCGCCCACCGCCCCCTGCCCCCGTACGGCCTCCTGTCCCTGCACGCGGCCCCCGACGGCACGGTCCTCATCGGCACCTCGGCGGGCCGGATCCTGCGCTACTGAGCGCCCGCCTCCCGGGCCCGCCCGAGCAGGAGTTCGCGCTCCCGTTCGTTGCGGGTCAGGGCGGCCGCCCGCTCGAACTCCTCGCGGGCCTCCGCCTCCCGTCCCAGCCGCGCCAGCAGGTCGCCCCGGACGCTCGGCAGCAAGTGGTAGCCGGACAGGGCGGGTTCGTCCCGGAGGGCGTCGACGAGGGCGAGGCCCGCCTCCGGGCCCTCGGCCATCGAGACGGCGACCGCGCGGTTCAACTCGACCACGGGGGACGGTGTGAGGGCCGCGAGGCGGCCGTACAGCGCGGCGATCGTCCGCCAGTCCGTGGCCTCGTACGTGGGTGCCTTCGCATGGCAGGCGGCGAGGGCGGCCTGGAGGGCGTACGGACCGTACGGACCGCACTCGGCCGCCCGCGCGAGCGCCTCGAAGCCGCGGAGGATGAGCCGCCGGTCCCAGCGGCTCCGGTTCTGGTCGGCGAGCAGGACCGGCTTCCCGTCCGGTCCTGTCCGGGCCGCCGTCCGGGACGCCTGGATCTCCAGCAGAGCGGCCAGGCCGTGGACTTCGCCCTCCTTCGGCATGAGCCCCGCGAGCACCCGGGCGAGCCGCAGCGCGTCCTCGCACAGCGCGGGCCGCAGCAGGTCGTCGCCGGCCGTCGCCGCGTACCCCTCGTTGAAGACGAGGTAGATGACGTCCAGGACCGAGCCGAGCCGGGCCGCCCGGTCCTCCCCGTAGGGCACCTCGAACTCCACGCCCGCCTTCGCCAGCGTCCGCTTCGCCCGCACGATCCGCTGCGCGACCGTCGCCTCCGGCACGAGGAAGGCCCGGGCGATCTCGTCCGTGCGCAGCCCGCCGACGAGCCGCAGGGTCAGCGCGGTCCTCGCCTCGGCGGAGAGCACCGGGTGACAGGAGGTGAAGACCAACCGCAGCAGGTCGTCGTCGATGTCACCGGGCCCGGACGGCTCCGGGTCGTGGCTGGCCTCCGGCAGCTCCCGCCCGACCTCGGCCAGCTTGCGCGCGTACGTCTCACGGCGCCGTACGAGGTCCACCGCGCGGTTCTTGGCGGCGGCCGTCAGCCAGGCGGCCGGCCGGTCCGGGACTCCCGTGCGCGGCCACTGCTCCAGGGCGGCGACGAAGGCGTCCTGGGCGATCTCCTCGGCGATGCCGACGTCCCGGACGATCCGCGCGACGGCGGCGATGATCCGCGGCGACTCCATCCGGAAGACGGTCTCGACGGTCTGGACGGTCTGGACGGCGCCGGGGGCGGGTGCGGTCATGGCTCCACCATGACACCACCCGCCCCGGCCGCGTCAGATCACTTCGCTGCTCACATCTCCTCGATCTCGCGGACCTCGCAGCCCACCTTCCACTGCGGCGGGTGGACCTCAAGGAACCGCTTCGCCCACTCGACGGCCTCGGCCAGGTCCCGGCACTGGGTGATCGAGTAGCCGCCGATGACCTCCTTGGTCTCCGTGAACGGGCCGTCGGTGAACGAGGTCTTGCCGCCCTCCCAGAGGATCCGCCTGGCCTCCTTGGTCGGCTTGAGACCGGCCGTCTCCAGCATCACGCCGGCCTTGGTGATCTCCTCGAAGAGCGCGCCCATGCGGGCGTCGAAGCCGGGGTCGGCGTCCTCCATCTCGAAGGAGCCCTCCTCGATGCGGATCAGCGTCAGGTAGCGGGGCATGGTCGTTCTCCTTGCGTGGCGGGCGGGGCCGTTCCCCGCCTTTCACTCATACGTCGAACGGGCCGGGCCCGCATCGACACCACGCGCGGAAAACTTCTCAGGCGTAGTCCTCCAGGCGGGCCACCGTGAAGCCCTGCTCCTGGATGTGGCGGAGCATGTCGGCCGTCATCCGGGTCATCGTCGTGCCCTTGAGCTCGGCCGGGCCCCGGAAGTGGGCCAGGATGATGTCGCCGGGGTGCAGCTTCCTGTCGCCGCGCTGGTACTGCATGTTCTTGATCTGCATCGACTCGCGCCACAGCACGATCGCGTCCACGCCGCACTCGCCGGCCGCCGCGCGGGTGTCCTCGTTCCAGTTGCCGTAGGGCGGGCGGAAGAGCCGCGGGGTCGTGCCGTACTCCTTCGCCAGCTTCGTCTGCTGGCCGCAGATCTCCCGCTGCTGGGCGGACCGGCTCAGGGTGCGCAGGTTGGGGTGAGTGAGGGTGTGGTTGGCGACGCCGTTGCCGAGGGCGGCGAGCGGCTTGAAGTAGCCGTAGTCGGCGCGTATCGCGGAGTCGGTGAGGAACATCGTCACCGGGACCTTGAGCTCCTGCATCATCTTCACGAACTCGGGGTCCTTCTCGGCCCCGTCGTCGATCGTGATGAAGACGACCTTGTCCTTGGTCGGAATGTCGCTGATGACAGGGACGGGATCGCCCGGCTTCCGGGTGACCGGCTTGGTCTTCGGCGGGGCGGGCGGCGCGGCGAAGGGCTTCAGGCCCCACTTCCGGTACGCGGCGGAGGCCTCGGCGGCCCGGTCGGGGGCCTTGGCGCCGTCGGGGTTCGCCGTGGGCGAGGCCGGTCTGCCGGCGGCCGTGGGATCCGCCGAATCCGCACCCGCCGGGCCGCCGCAGCCGGATATGAGCAGTGCGGCGGCGGTCAGCGCCGCCCAGGTCACGATCTTCTTGTCCACGGCGAGAGTCACGCCGTGGAGGATGCGGGAAGGCGCCCCGGGGTTGCCTCGGGCCACCGCTGAAGGCGCCCCTGGGTTGCCTCAGTCCCCGGTGGGCAGTGCCTCGAAGCGCCAGCGGTGTACCGGCCGGGTGATCAGGTCCGCCGCGGGCTCGGGCAGTTCGGGCAGTTCGGCGTCGAGCGTCTCCGCGTCCCACCAGGTCAGGACGAGCACCCGGTCCTGCGAGGCGCGGAAGAACTCGCGCCGCACCGGCTCGTAGGGCAGGACCTGGGCCCGCGCCCACTCCAGGAGTTCGGCGCCCCGGCCCTGGACCGCCCTGGCCTCCCACATCAGGGTGACCCTCATGAGTAGAGGTTCTCCTTGCTGATCTCGTGCACGTGGTCGTGGTTGTGACCGTGGCTGTGGGCGCCCGGCACGTGCGGGTCGGTCACCGGCAGCGACGAGTCCGCGGACAGCTCCCAGTCGGAGGCCGGCCGGTTGCGGGCGACCATCTCCGCGCCCAGGGCCGCCACCATCGCGCCGTTGTCGGTGCACAGCTTGGGCCGGGGCACCCGCAGCCGGATACCGGCCCGCTCGCACCGCTCCTGGGCCAGCGCCCGCAGCCGTGAGTTGGCCGCCACGCCGCCGCCGATCATCAGGTGGTCGACGCCCTCGTCCTTGCAGGCCCGTACGGCCTTCCGGGTGAGGACGTCGACGACGGCCTCCTGGAAGGACGCCGCCACGTCCCGTACCGGCACCTCCTCGCCCGCCGCCCGCTTGGCCTCGATCCAGCGGGCCACGGCCGTCTTCAGGCCGGAGAAGGAGAAGTCGTACGCGGGGTCCTTGGCGCCGGACAGGCCGCGCGGGAAGTGGATCGCCTTCGGGTCGCCCTCCTTGGCGAGCCGGTCGATGACCGGTCCGCCCGGGAAGCCCAGGTCCAGGACCCGCGCGATCTTGTCGAAGGCCTCGCCGGCCGCGTCGTCGATGGTGGCGCCCATCGGGCGGACGTCGGCGGTGATGTCGGGGGCGAGGAGCAGCGAGGAGTGCCCGCCGGAGACGAGGAGCGCCATGGTGGGCTCGGGCAGCGGGCCGTGCTCCAGCTGGTCGACGCAGATGTGCGAGGCCAGGTGGTTCACGCCGTAGAGCGGCTTGCCGAGTGCGTACGCGTACGCCTTCGCGGCCGAGGTGCCGACGAGCAGCGCGCCGGCGAGGCCGGGACCTGCGGTGACGGCGATGCCGTCGAGGTCGCGGGCCGAGACGCCCGCTTCCTTCAGGGCGCGCTCGATGGTCGGGACCATCGCCTCCAGGTGCGCGCGGGAGGCGATCTCGGGCACGACCCCGCCGAAGCGGGCGTGGGTGTCGACGCTGGAGGCGATGGCGTCGGCGAGCAGCGTCGTCCCCCGGACGATACCGACGCCGGTCTCGTCGCAGGAGGTCTCGATGCCGAGTACGAGGGGTTCGTCAGCAGCCATCGGAATCAGTCTCAGTCTCAGTTTCGGTCTCGGTTGCTTGGACGGTCAGCCGCATCACGAGGGCGTCCACGTTCCCCGGCTGGTAGTAGCCGCGGCGGAAGCCGATCGGCTCGAAGCCGAAGCGCTCGTACAGCTTCTGGGCCCGGGTGTTGTCCACCCGCACCTCGAGGAGCACCTCTTCGCATTCGAAGGCGGTGGCGTGCTGGAGGAGGTCGGTGAGGAGCCGGGCGCCGAGCCCGGTGCCCCACTGGTCGCGGGCGACGGCGATCGTCTGGACGTCGCCGAGGCCGCCGGCGGCGGCGAGCCCGGCGTAGCCGACGAGCCTCCCGCCGGCCTCCGCGACGACATAGCGGCGGGTGGCGGCCGGCCCCCGGGCGTGGGCCAGCTCGGACCAGAACATCCCCTCGGACCAGGCGTCCTCGGGGAACAGCTCGTGTTCGAGGACGAGCACGGGCGCGATGTCCCACCAGCGCATCTCGCGCAGGGTCGCGGCCGCGGTCGCGGAGGTCGGGGCGGTCACTTGGGCGTGACCACCTTGTAGTTCTTCGGCACCTGGGCGTCGGGGCGGCGCAGGTACATCGGCAGCGGGTCGAGGAAGCCGTCGCCGCCGGCCGCGAGCCGCTCGGCCGCGAGCGCGGCCAGCGCGCCCGCCGACTGGTGCTCGGGGTCGCGGGCGTCGGGGAAGACCTCGGGGTACAGCAGGGCGCCCGCGCCGACGACGGGGAGCCCGGCGACCTGCTCGGCGATCTCGGCGGGCCGGTCGACGGCCGCCTCGGTGACGCGCGTACGTGCGTTGTCGTACCGCGCCCAGTAGACCTCCTTGCGGCGCGCGTCCGTCGCGACGACGAACGGCTCCTCGATCCCGGAGGCGTACGCGAGCCCGTCCAGGGTGCACAGGCCGTGCACGGGCACGCCGAGCGCGGAGGAGAAGGTCGCGGCCGTGACGAGCCCGACGCGCAGTCCGGTGTACGGACCGGGACCGACGCCGACGACGATGCCGGTGACCGCGTCGAGCTTGAGACCGGCCTCGGCGAGGACCCGGTCGACGGCGGGCAGCAGCAGCTCTCCGTGGCGGCGGGCGTCGATCTGCCGCGACTCGGCGACGACGGAGTCGCCGTCGTGGAGGGCGACGGTGACGGCGGGTGTGGCGGTATCCATGGCGAGCAAGAGCACGCAAACAGCCTACGGCTCCCGGGCGGTCCGCACGGCGCCCCGTCCCGCCCGCCCGCGACTGCTACCGTCACGACCGATACGTACGTACGAAAGAAGGTGGGCGCGCGGTGGCACGGAGCAGCTCGGGATTCGTGGCCGGGCTCACGGCGGCGGCGATCGCCGCGGTCGCCTTCCTCGCCTACCAGGCGTCGGCGAACGCTCCGGCGGACGTCGCGGCCAAGCCGAAGGCCCCGAGCACGGCACCGTCGACGGCCGCGACGGGCGGTCCCAAGAAGCCCGTCAAGGACCCGCTCGCCGTACCGGCGGACTCGGGCACCGGCGCGCGCGTGGTCTACGCGCTCACCGACCGCCGGGTGTGGCTGGTGGACGCGAAGGGGCAGGCCACGTCCACCTTCTCGGTCGTGCCGAGCACGGTCCACCCGGCCCCGGGCGCGTACAAGGTGACGTCCCGCTCCGGCGCGGTCACCGGCTCGGACGGCGTGCAGATCGAGCACGTGGTGCGGTTCACGACCGAGCAGGACGTCTCGATCGGCTTCAGCGCTGCGGTCGACGGCACGTTGCCGACGCCGGATCCGACGCGGAAGACCGGCGGCATCCGGATGAAGCGCGCGGACGGCGACGCGATGTGGACCTTCGCGTCGATCGGCGCGAAGGTCGTCGTCGTCCCCTAGGGCCTGTCCGGCGGATCAGGGCCGGATAGGACGCGGCGTCTGGTGCGGTGCATCGCAAGGCGCCGGAGCGTCTCGATAGCGGAGCTATCGGGACGCTTCGGCAACGCGGCGAGGCGCCGTGCCAGGCGTCGCGGCCCCGGTCATGATCCGCCGGACAGGCCCTAGTCGGGCCCAGTCGGGCCTCCGGCGGCCGGTAGGACCTCCAGCAGCCCACGGCTCACCCGTACGGGTTACGCCGCCTCGCGCTCGATCCCGGGCTGGTGCGACGCGCGCGCGGGCTCGCCGGCGTCCGGTTCCGGCGTCGGGTCGGGGGTGCGCGGCGGTCTCGACACCGCCTCCGCCGCGGCGCAGGACGCCAGCAGCTCGCTCATCGACGTGCCCCTCCGCGTCCGCGCTTCCGCGTGCGCGCGCTCCGGCGTCGCCATGCATGCCTCCCGTAGGTTAGGTTCACCTAACCAGCTCGTGCATCCATGTCACCACGACGCGTACGACCGACGCAACATCTTCCCGACACCTTGTCGGAACATACGTACGTTCAGCTCAGCGCCGGCTCGACCCGGCGCTCAGGCCAGGACGAGGTCCTCGCCGGCCCAGCGGGTGCCGATCCCGCGCAGCACGACCGTGCGCCGGTCGTCGTCCGTGTCGCCCACGACCCGGTGGATCAGGACGTGCAGCCGGTCGTCCGTGAGGTCCTCGACCTTGCCGTCGCCCCACTCCACGACGACCACCGACTCGGGCAGCGAGACGTCCAGGTCGAGGTCCTCCATCTCGTCGAGGCCGCCGCCCAGGCGGTACGCGTCGACGTGGACGAGCGCGGGGCCGTCGACCAGCGACGGGTGGACGCGGGCGATGACGAAGGTCGGGGAGGTGACGGCGCCGCGCACGCCGAGGCCCTCGCCGAGGCCGCGGGTGAGCGTCGTCTTCCCGGCGCCGAGCTCGCCGGTGAGCATGACGAGGTCGCCGGGCCGGAGCAGCTTGGCCAGCCGGCGGCCGAGCTCCTGCATCGCCTCGGGCGAGTCGATGGCGAGCTGGGCGGTGGCGTGCGGGGTCCCTCCCGCGTGCGGTTCTTCCATACGGCCCAACCTAACTGCTGCCGGCCCCCGCGTTGGCCGCCGTCGCGGGCACCGCCCCGACCTTCACGAGCAGGTCGGCGAGCCGGTCCGTCACGGCCTCCGGGTGCTCCAGCATCACCAGGTGCCCGGCGTCGGGCACGATGACCAGCTCCGCGTCGGGCAGCAGATCGGCGATGGCCTCCGTGTGCGAGCTGGGGGTGACCAGGTCCCGGTCACCGGCGAGCGCGAGCACGGGCAGCTCGTGGAAGACCGCGAGCGCGGCCGCCTTGTCGTGCTCGGCGAAGGCCGGGTAGAACTCCGCGACCACGTCGATCGGGGTGGCCTCGATCATCCGCTCCGCGAAGCGGGCGACCGCGGGGTCGACGTCCCGCGACGAGAACGAGTACTTCTTGATCAGCCCGGCGAACAGGTCGGCCGTGGCCCTGCGCCCCCGCTCGACCAGCTCCGCCTGCGAACCGAGGGCCTTCAGGACGCCCGGCAGGACCCGGCGCACCGCGTTGACCCCCGCTGTCGGCAGCCCGTAGT
The DNA here is from genome assembly GCF_043081505.1 of Streptomyces sp. NPDC014870. NCBI lineage: Bacteria > Bacillati > Actinomycetota > Actinomycetes > Kitasatosporales > Streptomycetaceae > Streptomyces > Streptomyces sp. NPDC014870. Next base: position 131,027 of record NZ_JBIBWQ010000013.1, on the reverse strand, counting down.
TCACCTCGCCCAGCTTCCCGGCCGACGTCCCCACGAAGGCGACCCCGACGACCCGCTCGCGGACCAGCTCCGGGTAGCGGTCGGCGAGCGCCATGATCGTCATGCCGCCCATCGAGTGCCCGACCAGCACCAGCGGACCCTCCGGCGCGGCCGCGTCGATGACGGCCTTGAGGTCGCGGCCCAGCTGGTCGATGGAGACCGGCAGCCCGTCGGGGCCGGACTGGGCGCGGCCCCGCTCGGACCGTCCGTGGCTGCGCTGGTCCCAGTAGACGGTACGGACCAGGCCGCGCAGCGCCGCCCGCTGGAAGTGCCAGGAGTCCTGGCCGAGGCAGTAGCCGTGGCTGAAGACGACGGTGACGGGCGCGGGCGCCTTGCGGCCGAAGAGCCGCCGGCGGCGCGGCGCCGGGGCGTCCGACTCGACCTCGTCGGTCTCGTAGTAGAGCGCGGTGCCGTCGTCGGCGAGCGCCTTGCCGGGCGTGCCGCGCAGGGAGCCGTAGGGCGCGGAGGCGTCGAGGGCGAGCCGGGCCTTCTGCCGCATGCCGCGCCCGACGGTGAGCCGCTCGATGGCCACGCCGGCCGCCGCGCCCGCGGCCAGGACGCCTATCGCGGCACCGGCGAGCCCGGCACGCCGCCAGTTGTCGGTGCTGGACTCGCTCACGCCACTCCCCTGTTCGGTAGGTGCCTAGCTGTTCGGTCCGGACGTCGGCCGTCAGCCGTTCACATAGACGCGCGGAACACGCGCGCCGATGCGGGTGACGATCTCGTACGCGATGGTGTCGGCGGCCTGGGCCCAGTCCTCGGCGGTCGGCTCGCCCCGGTCGCCCGGGCCGAAGAGCACCGCCTCGGCGCCGGGCTCGACGGCGTCGCCGCCGAGGTCGACGACGAACTGGTCCATGGCGACCCGCCCGGCCGCCCGCCGGATCCGCCCGCCCACCAGGACGGGGCCACGGCCGGAGGCGTGGCGCGGGATGCCGTCGGCGTAACCGAGCGGGATGAGACCGAGGGTGGTCTCGGTCTCGGTGACGTAGTGGTGTCCGTAGCTGACCCCGTGCCCGGCCGGGACCTCCTTGACCAGGGCGACGCTGCCGATGAGGGACATCACGGGCCGCAGCCCGAAGTCGGCGGGGGTGCCGAGCTCGGGGCTGGGCGAGACGCCGTACATCGCGATGCCGGGCCGCACCAGGTCGAAGTGGGTCTCGGGGAGGGTCAGGGTGGCCGGCGAGTTGGCGATGTGCCGGACCTCGGGCTCGACGCCGGCCTTCTCGGCGTGGTCGAGCATCGAGCGGAAGACGTCCAGCTGGGAGGCGATGGAGGGGTGGCCGGGCTCGTCGGCGCAGGCGAAGTGCGACCACAGTCCGGTGACGGTGACGAGCCCGTCCTTCTGGGCCTTGAGCGCCTCGCCGACCAGTGCGGGCCAGTCGGCGGGCTGGCAGCCGTTGCGGCCGAGGCCGGTGTCGGCCTTGAGCTGGATCCGGGCGGTCCGCCCGGTCTCCCGGGCCGCCTGGGTGACCTCGCGCAGGGCCCACATGCCGCTGACGGTCATGTCGAGACCGGCTTCGATGCCCGCGGCCCACGGGTCGCCCGGGGTCCACAGCCAGCACAGGATCCGCGCGTCCGTGATCCCGGCGGCGCGCAGCGCGAGCGCCTCGTGCGGGGTGGCGGTACCGAGCCAGTCGGCGCCCGCCTCGAGCGCGGCGCGGGCGCAGCGGACGGCGCCGTGGCCGTACGCGTCGGCCTTGACCACGGCCATCAGCTGGACGTGCGGCGCGACACGGGCACGCAGCGTGCGGACGTTCGCACGCAGCGCACCGAGGTCGATCTCGGCGCGGGCGCGGAGGGGCGGCGGTGTCTCAGTCATCGCGCCCAGTCTCTCAGGTGTCAGCTCCCCGGCCGCTTTCCCCAGATGTAGACCCGGTCACCCTTGCGCAGCACGTCCCAGAGTTTCCTGGCGTTGGCGTGGCTCAGATTGACGCAGCCGCGGCTGCCGGTCGGCGTGGCGAGCTGCCCGTAGACGGCGTGGAAGGCCTGACCGCCGTCGAAGAACTGGGCGTACGGCATCGGGGTGTTGTAGAGCGTCGACCAGTGGTCCTTGTTGCGCCAGTAGACCGTCTTCCAGCCGGTACGGGTGCGGTACCCGGGCCTGCCGCTGCGGATGTTCACGACCCCGAAGGTGATCTTTTTCTTCTTCTGGACCCACATGAGCTCACGGTCGAGGTCCACGCAGACGACCGTGTACGACTTGACCGGGCACTTCCCCGCGGCGTTCGGGTTCTTGCGGGCCGCGAGCAGCTCGGCGCGGGCCCAGGTGACGGGCCCCGCGTAGCCGTGGGCGGGCTTGATCTTCTCCCTGACCTGGAAGGCGCGGATGGCCTTGCAGTCGGCGGTGGACTGCTTGCCGTCGACCTTGAGCTTCAGGAGCCGCTCGACGCGGCGCTGGTGGGGCCCCGCGAGCGCGGTGCAGGCGGCGGCGAGCGCGCTGCGCGGCAGGTACTCGACCAGCTCGTCGACGGTCTCCTCGGGCTCGGGCACGGGCACGGGGGGCCCGTCCTGCGGTACGGGCGGCAGCACCTGGTCGGGCGTGTCCATCGGGTACTCGGGCTGCCCGGCCCCTTCGACCCCGGGCACCAGGGGCTCGGCGGAGGCGGTCGCGGAGGCGGGATCGGGGGCGGGCTCGGCGGAGGCGGTCGCTGTAGTGGGGTCGGCCTCGGGCTCGGCCGAGGCGGTCGCGGCGACGGGGTCGGCCTCGGGCTCGGCCGAGGCGGTCGCGGCGACGGGGTCGGCCTCGGGCTCGGCGGAGGCGGCCGGTGCCGCGGGGAGCACGGCCGCGGCGACGAGCAGCAGGGTCACGGCGCGGGAGGACGCGGTCCATCTGATCACCCGCCCAGTCGAACCCGCCGCCCTCCACCCCGCCCGCCCAACCCCCCTCCCGGCCCAACGGGTTCGCCCACCCGGGGGCGCGGGCCCCCGCCGCACGAGGCGTCCTGCGGCGCGGTCCCAGGCCCGAGGCCGGAGGCCTCGCCCCCGGCAGGGTTTCGGGAAGGGGTGGGGTGGGGGTCCCTACCCCGTCACCACGTCCCGCCACGCGCCCGGCAGCGCCTCCGCCACGTCACCCGCCACGATCGGCGCACCACCCGACGTACCGCCCGCCCCGGCCACCCCCGCCCCGGCTCCCGCCGACGCGCGGCGCGCCGCGAGGCCGTGGAGGTAGGCGGCGACCGAGCCCGCGTCCCGCGCCCGCAGCCCCGCCGCGAGGAGCGAGCCCGCGAGGCCGGAGAGCACGTCGCCGCTGCCCGCCGTCGCCAGCCACGACGTGCCGGTCGGGTTCACCCGTACCGGACCGGACTCGTCCGCCACCAGCGTCGTCGAGCCCTTCAGGAGCACCGTCGCACCGAAGCGCCCCGCCAACTCCCGTACCGCCGCGAGCCGCTCCGCCTCGACCGCCTCCCGCGCGAGTCCCAGCAGCGCCGCCGCCTCGCCCGCGTGCGGGGTGAGCAGGGTCGGCGCCGTGCGCTCCCGTACCGCCGTCGCGTCGAGGCCCGCGAGCCCGTCCGCGTCCACCAGGACCGGTACGTCGGAGGCGAGGACCTCCGCGACCGCGGCCCGCTCGTCGCCGAGGCCGGGACCGACGACCCACGCCTGGACCCGGCCTGCCTTCCCGGGCGCGCCGGCGTGGACCAGGGTCTCCGGGTGGCGCGCGATCACCGCGTCCCCGGCAGGCCCCACGTACCGCACGGCGCCCGCGCCGCCCCGCAGCGCGCCGGTCACCGCGAGCACCGCCGCGCCCGGGTAGCGCGCGGAGCCGGCCACGACCCCGACCACGCCGCGCCGGTACTTGTCGCTCTCCGCGCCCGGCACGGGCAACAGCCGTGCCACGTCCTCGTGCTGCAGCGCCTCGAAGTCCGGTACCGACGGCAGGGTCTCGCCCAGGCCGATGTCCACAAGACGCAGCGCCCCCGCGTACTCGCGGGCCGGGTCGATGAGCAGCCCCGGCTTGTACGCGCCGAAGGTGACCGTCGCGTCCGCGCGGAGCGCCTCGCCCGCGACCCGCCCGGTGTCGGCGTCCACCCCGCTCGGCAGGTCGACGGCGACCACGACCGCGTCCGAGCCGCGCGCGGCCCGCGCGACCGGGACCGCGTCGGGCCGCAGGCCCCCCTGGCCGCCGATGCCGGTGATCCCGTCGACCACGAGATCGGCGACGGCGAGGGCCTCGAAGGGGTCCTCCGCCACCCGCCCCCCGGCGGCGAGCAGCGCGGCGAGCCCGCGCTCGTGGGCCCGCGCGCCGAGCAGCACTGCGGTCACGCCCGCCCCGCGCCGCGCGATCCGGACGCCCGCGTAGAGGGCGTCGCCGCCGTTGTCCCCGCTGCCGACGAGCAGGACGACCCTCGCCCCGTACACATGGCCCCGGCCGAGCAGCGACAGGCACGCGGCGGCGAGCCCGGCCGCGGCCCGTTGCATGAGCGCGCCCTCGGGCAGCGCTGCCATCAGCTCGGCCTCGGCGGCCCGTACGGTCTCCACGCGGTAAGCGGTACGCATGCCCGCAGTCTGCCGCACGCGCCAAGCCCCGTCCCGGAGGCCAGGGTTGACGCTCCCTCAAAGTCAACTTAGGTTTGCCTTACCTAACCAGCACCGCACCTCGCTCAGGGAAGGCCTCCTCCGTCATGCGTACCGTCCTTCGCACCGCACTCACCCTCGCCTCCGCCTCCGCGCTCACCGTCGGCCTCGCCTCCACCGCGTCCGCCGCGACCGCCGGCCGGACCGTCACCGACGGCTCCCGCACCTACGCCCTCTCCCTCACCGCGCCCTCGACGGCCCCCGCGGCCGGCGCCAACGTCACCGTCAGCGGCTCCGGTTACAACCCGGACCAGGGCGTCTACGTGGGTCTGTGCGCGATACCCGCGGGGGTGAATCCGGCCGATCCCGCGACCTGGAACAGCAAGCCCACGCCCTGCCTCGGCGGCCAGGACCAGTCGGGCACGACCGGGGCGTCGCACTGGGTGAACAGCGACTGGTACTGGCTCTCGCCCTCCAACTCCTCCCCGTACACGGAGTCGGCCGGCCTGGGCTCGTTCTCCGTCCAGATCCATGTCAAGGCGAAGATCTCCGACACCGTCACCTGCGGCCAGTCCGGCGTGAACTGCGCGATCGTCACCCGCGCGGACCACTACGACAGCGCGGACCGGAAGTACGACGTCTACATCCCGGTGACCTTCCAGTGAGGAGGACCCTGACCCTGGCCGCCGTCGCCGTCGCCCTCACGGGCACGGCGGCGGCGCCCGCCCCGTCGGCCCCTTCGGCCACCGCCGACCCCACGCACGAGAACGTGCGCACGATCCGCCCGCCGCTCGGCGACGCCCTGGACGCCGAGGTCGACCCGGCCACCGACCGCCTCTACGTGAGCAGCAGCGACGGCGCGGCCCACCGCCTCAGCACGTACGACACCGCCACCGGCGCCCTCGTCGGCGAGCCCGTCGCACTCCCGGCCCCGGCCACCGTGCTCGCCCTCGGCGGGTCCGGCCGGCTGTACCTGGGCCTGTCCACCCGTATCGCCGCCTACGACACCACCGGTCGCACCCTCACGGACGACGTCGTCCCCGTCACGGGAAGCGTCTCGCTGCTCGCGGCCGACCCCGCGCAGGGGCGGCTCTACGTCGGCAACCAGGCGGCCAAGTCGGTGACCGTCTACGACACCGCGACGGCCCGCGCGGTCGGCGACCCCGTGGTCCTTCCCTTCCACCCCGCGGGCCTGGCCGTCGACACCGTCCACCACACGGGGTACGCGACCTACGTGGGCGGCGCCGTGGAGAACGGCTCCGTCGTCTACAGGAACGTGCTCAACGCCGTCGACGGGACGACCGGGCGCCTCACGGGCACGGTGAGCCTCGGCTCGACGGCGCTCGGCAGCATGGGCGTGGCCGTCGACCCGGCGACCCGCACGGGGTACGTCGCCAACCTGGCGGCCGGCACGGTCTCGGCGGTCGACCTGGCGGCGCGGAAGGTGACCGGCACGATCCCGGTCGACGGCAACCCGAAGGCCCTCGCGTACGACCCGGGCACCAAGACGCTGTACGCGGCACAGACCGGCGCCGCCACGGTGGCGGTCGTGGACCCGGAGCGGGCGACGGTGACGGAGACGATCACCACCGGCGAACGCCCCTCGGCCCTGGCGCTCGACACCGAGGGCCACACGCTCTACACGGTCGCGGCGGGCGCGGTGACCCAGACGCAACGCCGCACCCCGCCACCGGAACCGACCCCGACGCCCACCCCGACCCCGACGGGGTCCACGCCCACTCCCACCTCGACATCCAGCACCGAACCGACCCCGGCCCCCACCGAGCCCACCGAGCCCACCGACCGGGCGACGCCCGGACCGTCCACACCGCCCCCGCCGGCAGCCGCGGACACCGTGGGCGGCGCCGACGGCGCATACGGCACCGGCACCGGCTCCGACTCCACCGGCGGCCTCGCCGCGACCGGCGGCGGCGCCGTCCTCCCGGCGGCCCTCGCCGCCGCCTCTCTCGCCGTGCTCGGCGGAGCCGCCGTCCTGCTCACCCGCCGCCGCGCCCGGCGCGGCACGCCCTAGAGCAGGCCACAGACGCGCGCGCCCACTCCCTTGGCCCCGGTCCGCGCGCGACACCGGGGGCCCGTCCCGGCACCGTCACGGCCGGGCCGGGCCCCCGGACCCGTCCACGTACGCCGCCCGCGGCCACCCGTCCACGTACCCGCCCGCGGCTACCCTTCCGCGATCACCACGGCCGACGCGACGCCCGCGTCATGGCTGAGCGAGACATGCCAGTGCCGGACGCCCAGCTCCGCCGCGCGCGCCGCCACCGTGCCCCGGACGCGCAGCCTCGGCTGGCCGGTGGCCTCGACGTAGACCTCCGCGTCCGTCCAGTGCAGGCCCGCCGGCGCGCCGAGGGCCTTGGCCACCGCCTCCTTGGCGGCGAAGCGGACCGCGAGGGACGCGGTGCCGCGCCGCTCGCCGCTCGGCAGCAGCAGCTCGCGCTCGACGAAGAGACGGCGGAGCAGCCCCGGCGTCCGTTCGATCGACGCCGCGAAGCGGTCGATCTCCGCCACGTCGATCCCCACCCCGATGATCATTCGCTCACTCCACGGTCACAGATTTCGCCAGGTTCCGCGGCTGGTCCACCTCGTTGCCCCGCGCGGTCGCGAGTTCGCAGGCGAAGACCTGCAGCGGCACGGTGGAGACCAGCGGCTGAAGCAGCGTAGGCGTTGCCGGGATGCGGATCAGATGGTCGGCGTACGGGGCGACCGTCTCGTCGCCCTCCTCCGCGATCACGATGGTCCGCGCGCCGCGCGCCCTGATCTCCTGGATGTTGGAGACGATCTTGTCGTGCAGGACGGACCGCCCGCGCGGCGACGGCACGACGACCACCACCGGCAGGTCCTGCTCGATGAGCGCGATCGGCCCGTGCTTCAGCTCGCCCGCCGCGAACCCCTCCGCGTGCATGTACGCGAGTTCCTTGAGCTTCAGGGCGCCTTCGAGGGCCACGGGGTAGCCGACGTGCCGGCCGAGGAAGAGCACCGTGTCCTTGTGGGCGAGCGAGCGGGCGAGGGCCCGTACCGGCTCCATCGTCTCCAGGACCCGCTCGACCTCGTCGGCGATCCGGGCGAGTTCGCGGATGACGGCGTGGATCTCGTCGCCCCACTTGGTGCCGCGGACCTGCCCGAGGTACAGCGCGAGCAGGTAGCAGGCCACGAGCTGCGTCAGAAACGCCTTCGTCGACGCGACGGCGACCTCGGGCCCGGCGTGCGTGTAGAGCACGGCGTCGGACTCGCGCGGGATGGTGGAGCCGTTGGTGTTGCAGACGGCCAGCACCTTGGCGCCCTGCTCGCGCGCGTGGCGCAGCGCCATCAGGGTGTCCATGGTCTCGCCGGACTGCGAGATCGCGATGACCAGGGTGCGCTGGCCGAGGATCGGGTCGCGGTAGCGGAACTCGCTGGCCAGCTCCACCTCGCAGGGGATCCTGGTCCAGTGCTCGATGGCGTACTTCGCGATCATCCCGGCGTGGAAGGCCGTGCCGCACGCGATGATCACGATCTTGTCGGCCTCGCGCAGCACCGCGTCGGGGATGCGCACCTCGTCGAGCCGGAGCCGGCCCTCCGCGTCGATGCGGCCGAGCAGCGTGTCGGCGACGGCCTTGGGCTGCTCGGCGATCTCCTTGAGCATGAAGTAGTCGTAGCCGCCCTTCTCGGCGGCCGAGGCGTCCCAGTCCACGTGGTACGCCCGCACGTCGGCCGGGGTGCCGCCGAAGTCGGTGACCTCGACGCCCTCCCGGGACAGCTTCACGACCTGGTCCTGGCCCAGCTCGATCGCCGAACGGGTGTGCGCGATGAACGCGGACACGTCCGAGGCGAGGAAGAACTCGCCCTCGCCGACCCCCACGACCAGGGGCGAGTTGCGCCGGGCCCCGACGACCACGTCCGGCTCGTCGGCGTGCACGGCGACCAGGGTGAACGCCCCGTCGAGCCGCCGGCACACCAGCCGCATGGCCTCCGCCAGGTCCCCGCAGGAGGAGAACTCCTCGGCGAGCAGATGGGCCACGACCTCGGTGTCCGTCTCGGACGCCAGGTCGTGGCCACGCTCCTCCAGCTCCGCGCGCAGGGCGGCGAAGTTCTCGATGATCCCGTTGTGGACGACGGCCACGCGCCCCGCGTTGTCGAGATGCGGGTGCGCGTTCGTGTCGGTCGGCCCGCCGTGGGTCGCCCAGCGGGTGTGTCCGATGCCGGTGGAGCCGCTCGACAGCGGCCGGTCCACCAGCTCCTTCTCCAGGTTGACGAGCTTGCCCGCCTTCTTCGCCGCGGCGAGACCTCCGTCGGAGAGCACCGCGACACCGGCCGAGTCGTAGCCCCGGTACTCGAGCCGCTTGAGGCCCGCGATCACCACATCAAGCGCCGACTGCCCGCCGACGTACCCCACGATTCCGCACATGACGGAAGCGTACGACCGAAAGCGGGCGGAGGAACGGACTCAGCCGAGCTTGGCCGCCTGCGCGTCGATGACGGTCTTCGGCAGCGCGTCGACCTTGCCCACGAGGCTGTACACGAAGAAGGACGCCAGCGTGTTGCCCTGACGGAAGGCCACGACCTTGCTGGTCCACGGGGCGCCCTCCATGTCGGTGGTGACGGTGAAGGCGACCGCCTCCTCACCGGCGGACACGGTCTCCGGAGCGACCTTGGTGATCTTCGTCTTCTCGCTGCCCACGGTGGCCGTGAAGCCGCCCGCGCACTCCGTGCCGGCCGTCTTCAGCAGCGCGAGCGCCGCCTGCGCGCCGCCACCGTCGTGCGAACCGAGCGTGACAGCCGTGGCCGGGGCGCCGAGCGCGTCGAGGACGCCGTCGGGCGCGCCCGTCGCGCCCTTCTCCGTCTTCGGAGTCTCCACTGCGACGCGTCGCGCGCTCGACGGCGCGTTCCCGATCGCGATGGACGACATGGCCTCGGCGAGCGGCAGGCAGGCGGCCTTGTCCGTCACGATGTCCCCCGGCTTCGCCAGGTCGGCGGCCTTGGCCTGCTCCACCTGGTAGCCCTTCAGGTCGGCCTTCTCGACGATCAGCTTCTCCAGCTCGGCCGCCGACAGCGCCTTCGCGTCGGGCGCGGCGGACGCGGACGCCGAAGCGGAGGCCTTGGGCGCGTCCTTCCCCTTGTCCCCGCCCTTCTCGCCCCCGCCGCAGGCGGTGAGCAGCAGGCCCAGCGAGGCGGCCGTGACGGTGGCGGTGGCGATTCTGATGGACGTACGCATACGGATGTGACCTTCTTGTCCCTGTGTGCCGCCCGCGGGCGGCGTCCCCCCGCGTGACGTCATCGGTCCACGCGGCCATGTGCATGATCACCGTAGAGCAGGGTTCGGACAACGGGATTTCCGCGTGACCGAGCCCACGGCCCACAATCCCCCCGCACGCACGACAATGGCGGGGTGATCACTTCGCCGCCACGAAGCCAGCGCCGGCCTCCCGAGGCCACGCCCTACGTCGACCTCACCCGCGACGAGTGGAGTGCGCTGCGGGACAAGACGCCGCTGCCGCTCTCCGCCGAGGAGGTCGAGCGGCTGCGCGGGCTCGGCGACGTCATCGACCTGGACGAGGTCCGGGACGTCTATCTGCCGCTGTCCCGGCTGCTCAATCTGTACGTCCAGGCCACCAGCGGGCTGCGCGGCGCGCTGAACACCTTCCTCGGGGAGCGGGCCGAGCAGCGCGGTACGCCCTTCGTCATAGGGGTCGCCGGCTCCGTCGCCGTCGGCAAGTCCACCGTCGCCCGGCTGCTCCAGGCGCTGCTCGCCCGCTGGCCGGAGCACCCGCGCGTGGAACTGGTCACCACCGACGGCTTCCTCTATCCGATGGAGGAGCTGAAGGCGCGCGGCCTGATGTCCCGCAAGGGCTTCCCCGAGTCGTACGACCGGCGGGCCCTGACCCGGTTCGTCGCCGACATCAAGGCCGGCAAGGACGAGGTCACCGCCCCGGTCTACTCCCACCTCATCTACGACATCGTGCCGGGCGAGCGGCTCGTGGTCCGCCGCCCCGACATCCTGATCGTGGAGGGGCTCAACGTCCTCCAGCCGGCGCTGCCTGGCAAGGACGGCAGGACCAGGGTGGGTCTCGCCGACTACTTCGACTTCTCGGTCTACGTGGACGCCCGGCCCGAGGACATCGAGGCCTGGTACCTCAACCGGTTCCGGCGGCTGCGCGAGACCGCGTTCCAGAACCCGTTCTCGTACTTCCAGAAGTACACCCAGGTCTCCGAGGAGGAGGCGCTGGACTACGCCCGCACGATGTGGCGGACCATCAACAAGGTCAATCTGCTGGAGAACGTGGCGCCGACGCGCGGCCGGGCGACCCTCGTCGTCCGCAAGGGGCCGGACCACAAGGTGCAGCGGCTGTCCCTGCGCAAACTCTGAGTCCCGTCACCGAACCCCGTTAAGGTGCGGCCATGCTGCACTTGCGGATCATCACCCCGGCCGTCCGTACGGACGCCGTGCTCGACCTGATCGACAGCACCGTGGGCACCACCCACCTGGCGGTGCTCAAGGGCGTCGCCCGCGAGCCCGAGGGCGACATCGTCCTGGTCGACGTGGCCCGCGAGGCAGGCGACGGACTCCTGCAGGGACTGCGGCAGTTGGACATCGACAAGGTCGGTTCGATCGCCGTCGAGAACGTGGACCTGTCCCTCTCCGACCGCGCCGAGAGGGCGGAGGAGGAGGCACCCGGCGAGGCGGCGGACGCGGTGATCTGGGAGCAGATCACGGAGACCACGCAGGAGGAGTCCACCCTCACGATCGCCTACGCGGCCCTGATGATCGTGGCGACGATGATCGCGGCCTGCGGCGTCGTCCTGGACAACGCGATCCTGATCGTGGGCGCCATGGCGGTCGGCCCGGAGTTCGGCCCGCTCGCCGGGATCAGCACCAGCCTGGTGCGACGCGACCGCAGGGGCGTCTTCCGCTCGTCGGTCGCCCTGGTGGTCGGCTTCGCCGCGGCCATCGTGGCGACGACCGTCTTCAGCCTGGTGATGGACGCCATGGGCCAGTTCGAGCGGGGCATGCTCGAAGCGGACCGCCCGAACACCGGGTTCATCTTCCAGCCCGACCCGTTCTCCTTCGTCGTGGCGCTCCTCGCGGGCGTGGCCGGCGTGGTCTCGATGACCTCGTCGAAGGCGGGCGTCCTGGTCGGCGTGGCGATCTCGGTGACGACCGTCCCGGCCGCGGCGAACGCGGCCGTCGCCCTCAGCTACGGCGATCTCGGCCAGATGTGGGGCTCCGCCGAGCAGTTGCTGCTCAACCTGACCGGCATCATCGTCGCCGGTGTGCTGACCCTCATCGCCTGGAAACTGCTGTGGCGCACCCAGCAGGGCCGGATGACCCGCCCGCCGGGTGCGCCACGCAAGTACTGAACGCGCTTATCCCAGCGCGGACTTCACCACGTCGGCGAGCCGCCCGGCCACGGACCGGGCCTGCTCGATGTCGGCGGCCTCGACCATGACCCGCACCAGCGGCTCGGTGCCCGAGGGGCGGAGCAGGACGCGGCCGGTGGAGCCCAGCTCGCGCTCGGCGTCGCCGACGGCGGTCGCCAGCTCGGCCGAGGTCTTCACCCGGGACTTGTCGACGTCCGGGACGTTGATGAGGACCTGCGGCAGCCGCTCCATCACACCGGCCAGCTCCGCGAGGGACTTGCCGGTGGCCGCGACCCGGGCCGCCAGCATCAGACCGGTCAGCGTGCCGTCGCCGGTGGTGGCGTGGTCGAGCACGATGACGTGCCCGGACTGCTCGCCGCCGAGCGCGTAGCCGTGCTCCTTCATGGACTCCAGGACGTACCGGTCGCCGACCGCCGTCTGCACCAGCTGGAGGCCCTCGCGCTCCATGGCCAGCTTGAAGCCGAGGTTGGACATCACGGTCGCGACGACGGTGTCGCCGCGCAGCGTCCCGGCCTCGCGCATGGCGAGCGCCAGGACCGCGAGGATCTGGTCGCCGTCGACCTCCTCGCCGGACGCGTCCACGGCGAGGCAGCGGTCGGCGTCGCCGTCGTGCGCGATGCCGAAGTGGGCGCCGTGCTCGACGACGGCGGCCTTCAGCAGCCCGAGGTGGGTCGAGCCGCAGCCGTCGTTGATGTTGAGGCCGTCGGGGGCCGCGCCGATCGTGACGACCTCGGCACCGGCCCGGGAGAACGCCTCGGGCGACACGTGGGAGGCCGCGCCGTGCGCCTCGTCGAGGACGACCTTGATCCCGTCGAGCCGGTTCGGCAGGACGGCGATGAGGTGGGCGACGTACTTGTCGAAGCCCTCGTCGTAGTCACGGACCCGGCCGACGCCGGCGCCGGTCGGCCGCTCCCACGGGGCGCCGGTGCGGTGCTCCTCGTAGACGGACTCGATCCGGTCCTCCAGCTCGTCGGCGAGCTTGTGGCCACCGCGGGCGAAGAACTTGATGCCGTTGTCGGGCATCGCGTTGTGGCTGGCGGAGAGCATCACACCGAGGTCGGCGCCGAGCGCTCCGGTGAGGTACGCCACCGCGGGGGTGGGCAGGACGCCGACGCGCAGGACGTCGACGCCCGCGCTCGCGAGGCCCGCCACGACGGCGGCCTCCAGGAACTCTCCCGACGCACGGGGGTCACGCCCGACCACCGCGGTCGGCCGATGGCCCTCAAAGGTCCCCGCCTCGGCGAGCACGTGCGCCGCCGCGACCGACAGGCCGAGCGCCAGCTCCGCCGTCAGATCCGCGTTCGCCACACCGCGTACACCGTCCGTGCCGAAGAGTCGTCCCACAGCTGTCCTCCGAAACTGCTCCGAAAAGTGCGATCCCCTGAGCGCCTGATGCCCGTTTTCAAGTCGGAACCGCCATCAAAGCTGTCCGAAAGAGCTCAGGGGGAGGAAAAGACGTACGCCCCGGCAGCACGGGCAGTGCCGCCGGGGCGTACGTGCAAAGCAGACCGAGCAGGCGATTAGCGCTTGCTGTACTGCGGGGCCTTGCGGGCCTTCTTGAGACCGGCCTTCTTGCGCTCGACCGCACGGTCGTCGCGGGAGAGGAAGCCGGCCTTCTTCAGCGGACCGCGGTTGTTCTCCACGTCCGCCTCGTTCAGGGCGCGGGCCACGCCGAGGCGCAGGGCGCCGGCCTGACCGGAGACGCCGCCACCCGAGATGCGGGCGATGACGTCGTAGCGGTTGTCGAGCTCGAGCACCTTGAAGGGCTCGTTGACTTCCTGCTGGTGGACCTTGTTCGGGAAGTAGTCCTCGAGCGTACGCCCGTTGATCTTCCACTTGCCGGTGCCCGGGACGATCCGGACGCGGGCGATGGCGTTCTTGCGACGACCCAGGCCGGCGGCCGGCTGCGGGTCACCGAAGCGCGACGCCAGGGACTCCGAGGTGTACTCGCCCTCGACGGGGACCTCGGACTCGAAGGTGGTGACCTCGGCGTAGGTCTCCTCGCCCTCGATGGGGTTCTCAACAGTGGTCTCGGCCACGATGCTCCTCAGATTTCTTTCGTTCTTAGGGGGTGTGGCCGGAACTACTGCGCGACCTGGGTGATCTCGAACGGGACCGGCTGCTGGGCAGCGTGCGGGTGGTTCTCGCCCGCGTAGACCTTCAGCTTCGAGAGCATCTGACGGCCCAGGGAGTTCTTGGGGATCATGCCCTTGATGGCCTTCTCGACGGCCTTCTCGGGGTTCTTGTCGAGCAGCTCGTCGTAGCGGACGGAGCGCAGACCACCCGGGAAGCCGGAGTGGCGGTACGCCATCTTCTGCTCGCGCTTGTTGCCGGACAGGTGGACCTTGTCGGCGTTGATGATGATGACGAAGTCGCCCATGTCCATGTGGGGGGCGTAGACCGGCTTGTGCTTACCCCGCAGGAGGTTCGCAGCCGTCGTCGCCAGACGACCGAGGACAACGTCCTGGGCGTCGATGATGTGCCACTGGCGAGTGACATCGCCGGGCTTGGGGCTGTACGTACGCACTTCGTAGCCTTCGCTTCTTCAGTGGATGGAGTCCAGACACACCTGAAGCGATCATGCAGCTGGGGCCTGCACTGCCGGGAACACCGCCCGTATGCGAGCCACTGGTAACTGCTCCAGGGAACTTGTTGCGCAGAGGCCCGTCGCGTGAAACGACGAAGCCAATACGCATAACAAACCGCAACAGTACCCGCGCCGCCCCCGGCGGGTCAAAACGTCGAGGGCGCTACCGGGCCCGCTCGACCCGCCGCTCGTCCCACACCGGCTCGCTCGTCTCCCGCACGACCCCGTCCGAGCCGAAGACCAGGTAGCGGTCGAAGGTCTTCGCGAACCAGCGGTCGTGCGTCACCGCGAGCACCGTGCCCTCGTACGTCTCCAGACCGTCCTGGAGGGCCTCCGCCGACTCCAGGTCCAGGTTGTCCGTCGGCTCGTCCAGGAGCAGCGCCGTCGTGCCCGAGAGCTCCAGGAGCAGGATCTGGAACCGCGCCTGCTGCCCGCCCGACAGCTTCTCGAAGGGCTGGTCCCCCTGCGCCTCCAGCTCGTACCGCCGCAGCACCGACATCGCCCCGCCCCGGTCCTTGGCGTGCTCCGACCAGAGGATGTCCACCAGGGAGCGTCCCTGCAGCTCGGGGTGCGCGTGGGTCTGGGCGAAGTGGCCCGCGACGACCCGGGCGCCCAGCTTCCACTCGCCGGTGTGCGCCACCGAGGGGTCCCCGGCGAGCAGCCGCAGGAAGTGCGACTTGCCGGAGCCGTTCGACCCGAGGACGGCGACCCGCTCCCCGTAGAAGATCTCCAGCGAGAAGGGC
Source organism: Streptomyces sp. NPDC014870 (assembly GCF_043081505.1). Taxonomy (NCBI): domain Bacteria; kingdom Bacillati; phylum Actinomycetota; class Actinomycetes; order Kitasatosporales; family Streptomycetaceae; genus Streptomyces; species Streptomyces sp. NPDC014870. The sequence continues at coordinate 115,772 of NZ_JBIBWQ010000013.1, read as the reverse complement.
TTCATCAGACCGGTCAGCTCGAGGTTCTCAGCTGTCACGGCCCGTACACCGGTGCGTCCGCCGCGCAGCCGCATCCGGATGTCCTGCTCGCGCGGCGGCTCCGGCGGCGGTCCCGCCTCCTCGAACTTCTTCAGCCGGGTCTGCGCCGCCGCGTACCGGGACGCCATCTCGTGGGAGACCGCGGCCGCCTGCCGCAGGTTGATCACCAGCTTCTTCAGCTGCGCGTGCTTCTCCTCCCAGCGCCGCTTCAGCTCCTCGAAGCGGGCGAACCGCTCCCGTCGCGCCTCGTGGAAGGTCTCGAAGCCACCGCCGTGCACCCACACGTCCGAGCCGGCCGGACCCGGCTCGACCGCGATGATCTTCTGCGCGGCCCGGGCGAGCAGCTCCCGGTCGTGGGAGATGAAGAGCACGGTCTTACGGGTCTCCCGCAGCCGCTCCTCCAGCCACCGCTTGCCGGGGACGTCGAGGTAGTTGTCCGGCTCGTCCAGGAGCAGCACCTCGTCCGTGCCGCGCAGCAGCGACTCCAGGACCAGCCGCTTCTGCTCGCCACCACTGAGCGTGCGCACCTCGCGGAACTGCGCCTTGTCGTACGGGACGCCGAGCGCGGCCATGGTGCACATGTCCCAGACGGTCTCCGCCTCGTACCCCTGCACCTCGGCCCAGTCGCTGAGCGCCTGCGCGTACGCCATCTGCGCGGCCTCGTCGTCGACGGTCATGATCAGGTGCTCGGCCGCGTCGACGGCCTTCGCGGCCTCCCTGATGCGCGGCTGGGCGACCGAGACCAGCAGGTCACGGACCGTACGGTCGTCCCGCACCGAGCCCACGAACTGCGGCATCACGCCGAGCCCGCCGCTCACGGTGACGGATCCGCCGTGCGGCTGCAGCTCGCCGGCGATCATCCGCAGCAGTGTGGTCTTCCCGGCGCCGTTGGCCCCGACCAGGGCGACGACGGCGCCCTCCCCGACCCGGAAGGAGGCGTCCGCGAGCAGGACCCTCCCGTCGGGAAGGTAGTACTCCAGATGCGCGGCCTCGACGTGTCCCATGCGGGCCATTGTCACCGCCCGCATGGCTCGGCCCCAACCGGTTTAGGATGCGCGGCATGAGCTTTGGGGGACCGCAGTGGCCGCAGCAGCCGCAGCAGCCGGGTCAGCAGCCGTACGGACAGTCGGGACAGCAGCCGTACGGACAGCAGCAGCAGTACGGCCAGGGGTACGGGCAGCAGCCCGAAAACCAGTACGGCGGGCAGGCCGACCCCTTCCCGGGCGCGTCGTCGGACGGAACGCCCGACTGGGGCGCCCTCGCCGACGCCTCGGCGGCGGGCCGGCGGCGTAAGCGCTGGCTCGTGATCGGCGGCGGCGCGCTCGCGGCCCTCGCCGTCGCGGCGATCGTCGCCACGGCGGTCGTGAAGAGCAACGACACCACCACCGGCAAGAACGGCACGGTCACCCCCACCGGCTCCGCCGCGCCCACCGACGCCCCCACGCCCGGCCCCTCGTTCTCCTCCGTCGCCCCGCCGCCCCCGCCGAACCCCAAGGACTTCATCTCGGACGAGAAGAAGGACAAGGCCCCGCTCAGCGCCGAGGGGCTCTTCCCGGGCAAGAAGCTGACGATGAACGGCCGCGCGTACCAGAAGGGCGCCACCTCCTCCACGACCGACTGCGCGAGCGTCGGTGAGGGCGGCCTCGGCGCGGTCCTGAAGAAGAACGGCTGCGACCGGGTGATCCGCGCCACGTACGTGCAGGACGGGGCCGTCCTCACGGTCGGCGTGGCCGTGTTCCCGAACGAGGCGGCGGCCCTGAAGGCGAAGGACCAGGCCACCGGCGGCATCGCCCCGCTGGCCGGGGCGGGCGTGAAGGAGTTCTGCCGCGCGACGGTCTGTCTGCGCCGGGCGAACTCGATCGGCCGCTACGCGTACTTCACGCAGGCCGGCTTCACCAACGGCTCCAAGGTGACGACGTCCTCCAAGGCCGTCTTCCAGGCCAGCGACGACCTGGGCACCTTCGCCTTCAACCAGATCTACGCCCGCGGCAAGTCCCAGGCCGCCGCGGCGGCGGCAGGCGCCCCCGGCCAGTAGGCGGGGGCGCGCGGGCGCCGGATCAGCAGCAGCCGGCGCCCGGCAGGGTGCGCCTGTTCCTGGCCTCCAGGTTCCGGGCGGCCAGCAGCTCGTCGGCCGGGTAGCCGACCTCTTCGAGCGTCAGGCCGTGCGGCCGTACGACGTGCACGGCGGAGTCCCGCACACCTGCGGCGAGCACCTTCCCGGGCCAGTCCACCGGCCGGTGGCCGTCGCCGACGAAGAGCAGCGCGCCGACGAGCGAGCGGACCATGTTGTGACAGAAGGCGTCGGCCTTCACGGTCGCTTCGAGGATGCCGCCGGGCCGCCGCTCCCAGCGCAGCTCCTGGAGCGTACGGATGGTCGTGGCGCCCTCGCGCTTCTTGCAGTACGCGGCGAAGTCGTGCTCGCCGACGAGCCGCTCCGCGGCGGCGTTCATGGCGTCCATGTCGAGCGTCCAGTCGTGCCACAGGACGTGCCCGCGCAGCAGCGGATCGACCCCGCCGGGGTTGTCGGTGACGCGGTAGGCGTAGCGCCGCCAGATCGCCGAGAAACGCGCGTTGAAGCCGCTGGGGGCCTCGGTGAGGCGCCACACCCGTACGTCGTGCGAGAGCCGCCCCGCGAGCCTGCGCAGCAGCTTGTCCTGGTGCTCGGCCCACAGCTCCACGGGCAGGTCGACGTGCGCGACCTGGCCGCGGGCGTGCACACCGGCGTCCGTGCGTCCCGCGACGGTCAGCTCGTACGTCTCCTTGGAGCGGGTGACCGTCTTCAGGGCGTCCTCGATGTCGCCCTGCACGGTCCGCTGCCCGCGGGCCTGCTTGGCCCAGCCGGAGAAGTCCTTGCCGTCGTAGGACAGGTCAAGCCGTACCCGTACGAACCCGGGCTGCACGTCGTCACTCACGCGAGAAATCCTTTCAGGCCTCTCAAGCCTCTCAAGACACGGGAACGGGCCCGCACCCTGAGGGTGCGGGCCCGCCCACGCGATCGTCGGAACGCTTACGCGTCCTTCGACTCCTCGGCCGGCGCCTCGGCGGCGTCCTCGACCTTGGTGTCCTCGACCTTGGCGGCCTCGTCGGCCTCCTTGACGGCGCGCTTGGTGGCGGCCTCGGCCTCGGCGACGGTCGCCTTCTTGGCGATCTCGCCCTCGACCAGCTCGATCACAGCCATCGGGGCGTTGTCGCCACGACGGTTGCCGATCTTGGTGATACGGGTGTAGCCACCCGGGCGCTCGGAGTAGCGCGGGGCGATCTCGGTGAAGAGCGTGTGGACGATGCCCTTGTCCGTGATCGTCTGCAGCACCAGGCGACGGTTGTGGATGTCGCCCTTCTTCGCCTTGGTGATCAGGCGCTCGGCGACCGGACGCAGGCGGCGGGCCTTGGCCTCGGTCGTGGTGATGCGGCCGTGCTCGAAGAGGGACTTCGCCAGGTTGGCGAGCAGCAGACGCTCGTGAGCGGCACTGCCACCGAGGCGGGCACCCTTGGCGGGACGCGGCATGGTGATTCTCCTTGTGATCTGCACCGGCCGTATGAGGTACCGGTGTCAGTGTCCGAGCGGGCGGTTACCCGTCGGAGACCCGTGCCCGGTGAGGGGCGCGGGGAACTGCGCGGCCGGCCGAAGCCGGCCCGCAGCAAGAACGAGACCTGACGGTCCCGAGCTCTTAGTACTGCTCGGTCTCGACGAACCCGGCGTCCGCGTCGTCGTCGGCGCCGAAGGCGTCAGCCGCGGCGGTCGGGTCGAATCCGGGCGGGCTGTCCTTGAGGGCCAGGCCCATGCCGGCCAGCTTCGCCTTGACCTCGTCGATCGACTTCGCACCGAAGTTGCGGATGTCGAGCAGGTCGGCCTCGGAGCGCGCCACGAGCTCACCCACGGAGTGGATGCCCTCACGCTTGAGGCAGTTGTACGAACGAACGGTGAGCTCGAGCTCCTCGATCGGCAGCGCCAGGTCGGCGGCAAGGGCGGCGTCCGTGGGGGACGGGCCCATGTCGATGCCCTCGGCGTCGATGTTGAGCTCGCGCGCCAGACCGAACAGCTCGACCAGCGTCTTACCGGCGGACGCCATGGCGTCGCGCGGCCGCATGGCCTGCTTGGTCTCGACGTCGACGATCAGCTTGTCGAAGTCGGTGCGCTGCTCGACACGGGTCGCCTCGACCTTGTACGTGACCTTGAGCACCGGCGAGTAGATGGAGTCGACCGGGATACGGCCGATCTCCTGGCCCACCTGCTTGTTCTGCACGGCGGAGACGTAGCCGCGACCGCGCTCGACGGTCAGCTCCATCTCCAGCTTGCCCTTGCCGTTGAGCGTGGCGAGCACCAGGTCGGGGTTGTGCACCTCGACACCGGCCGGCGGGGCGATGTCAGCAGCGGTGACCAGGCCGGGACCCTGCTTGCGCAGGTACATCACGACCGGCTCGTCGTGCTCCGAGGAGACGACCAGCTGCTTGATGTTCAGGATGAGGTCGGTGACGTCCTCCTTGACGCCCGGCACGGTGGTGAACTCGTGCAGGACACCGTCGATCCGGATGGACGTCACAGCGGCGCCCGGGATCGAGGAGAGGAGCGTACGGCGGAGGCTGTTGCCGAGCGTGTAGCCGAAGCCCGGCTCCAGGGGCTCGATGACGAACCGCGAGCGGAACTCGTCGACGACCTCTTCGGTCAGCGAGGGACGCTGAGCGATCAGCATGGTGTGGATCCTTTGGTTGTGGACGCCCACTATTTGACGTCCGCCAGAGAGGTACTACCAAGGGTACGGGCGGTACCCCTCCGAAGAGGCGCACCGCCCAACCCTCAAAACAACCGTTGCCGGTCGTGCGTCAGACGCGACGACGCTTCGGCGGACGGCAGCCGTGCTGCGAATTCCCGGGGGATAACCCCCGGACCCCCAGCAGACGGCCGTCCGTACCCGAGGCGGGCGTCAGACGCGACGACGCTTCGGCGGACGGCAGCCGTTGTGCGGCGTGGGGGTGACGTCCTGGATCGAGCCGACCTCGAGGCCGGTGGCCTGGAGGGAGCGGATCGCGGTCTCACGGCCGGAGCCGGGACCCTTGACGAAGACGTCGACCTTGCGCATGCCGTGCTCCTGCGCGCGGCGAGCGGCCGACTCGGCGGCCATCTGCGCGGCGAACGGGGTGGACTTGCGCGAGCCCTTGAAGCCGACGTGGCCGGCGGAGGCCCAGGAGATCACGTTGCCCGAGGGGTCCGTGATCGAGACGATCGTGTTGTTGAACGTGCTCTTGATGTGCGCGTGGCCGTGAGCGACGTTCTTCTTTTCCTTGCGGCGCACCTTCTTGGCAGCGCCCTGACGACCCTTGGGGGGCATCTATAACTCCTACGGGAGGTGGTCGGTCCTACAGCGAAGACCGCTTGGTCAAGCGTCCGCTGAGGACTACTTCTTGCCCGGCTTCTTCTTACCGGCGATGGCGCGACGCGGGCCCTTGCGGGTACGGGCGTTCGTGCTGGTGCGCTGTCCGTGCACGGGCAGGCCACGACGGTGGCGGATGCCCTGGTAGCACTGGATCTCGATCTTGCGGCGGATGTCGCCCTGGATCTCGCGGCGGAGGTCACCCTCGGTCTGGAGGTTGGCGTCCACGTACTCGCGGATCTTGACCAGGTCCTCTTCGGCCAGGTCACGAACGCGGGTGTTCGGGTTCACGCCGGTCGAGGCGAGGATCTCCTTGGACCGGGTACGCCCGATACCGAAGACGTAGGTGAGTGCGATCTCCACACGCTTTTCGCGCGGGATGTCAACACCGGAAACGCGTGCCATTCAATGGCTCCTGTGTGTTCGGGGGTCTTCCGCAGAACCGCTCCCGATTCGCCGTATGAGGTACGACCCGGGTCTCCGGCCCCCGCCGGAGGTGCCGCCGACCCTTACGGGCTGGGCGGGCTCTGCGTATGTACGTATTGCTTGCGTCGCGCGAAGAACTGCGGGGTGCAGGTCGGTCGGCGTGCGTCAGCCCTGGCGCTGCTTGTGGCGCAGGTTGTCGCAGATGACCATGACCCGGCCGTGACGGCGGATCACCTTGCACTTGTCGCAGATCTTCTTGACGCTCGGCTTGACCTTCATGGGATGTGAGGTTCTCCGGGTCAGTGCCACCACCCTCGGCGGAGCCGGGGTGCGGGCAAGATCTACTTGTACCGGTAGACGATCCGGCCACGCGTCAGGTCGTAGGGAGAGAGCTCCACCACGACCCGGTCGTCCGGAAGGATTCGGATGTAGTGCATCCGCATCTTGCCGGAGATGTGCGCGAGGACCTTGTGACCGTTCTGGAGCTCCACCTTGAACATGGCGTTCGGCAGGGACTCGATCACGGTGCCCTCGATTTCGATGGCACCTTGCTTCTTGGCCACGCTTCGCCCTTCGAATCGGCTACCTTGATCGACTCTCGATCCGTGTGCGGACACACGGGTACACGAGAGCCGACGCATCAGTCTACGTCAGGCCCCTGGAAAAGACGAATCCGGAGAGTTTGCCCACCGGCAAAGATCCTTACGCAAGGAGCCACACCGCAGTACGCGCCCCTTACGCCAGGGATGCACGGCCCTTACGCCAGGGGATCCGGCGCCGCCACGACGCCCAGCTCGGCCAGCTTGGCCTTGCCGCCGTCGGGGGCGGTCAGGACCAGGGGGCCTTCCTCCGTCAGCGCCACCGAGTGCTCCCAGTGGGAGGACCAGGTACCGTCCGTGGAGACGACCGTCCAGTCGTCCTCCAGGACCTCCGTGCGCGGGGTGCCGAGGGCCACCATCGGCTCGATCGCCAGGCAGAAGCCGGGAACCAGCTTCGGGCCCTTGCCGCGCTTGCGGGTGACGTAGTTCAGCAGGTGCGGGTCCATGTGCATCTCGGTGCCGATGCCGTGGCCGCCGTACTCCTCGACGATGCCGTACTTGCCGCCGCCCGGCTTCGGCTGCCGGCGGATGTACGTCTCGATCGCCCGCGAGATGTCCACCAGCCGGTTGCCGGCCTTCATCGCGGCGATACCGGCCCACATCGACTCCTCGGTCACCCGGGAGAGCTCGATCAGCTCCGGGGAGTGACCGGTGCCGACGAAGGCGGTGTACGCGGCGTCGCCGTGCCAGCCGTCGATGATCGCGCCGGCGTCGACGGAGATGATGTCGCCGTCCTTCAGGACGGTCTTCTCGTCCGGGATGCCGTGGACGACGACCTCGTTCACCGAGGTGCAGATCGTCGCGGGGAAACCGCCGTACCCCAGGAAGTTCGACTTCGCGCCGTGGTCCGCGATGACCTTGCGGGCGACCTCGTCCAGGTCCTTCGTCGTCGCGCCCGGCACGGCCGCCTCACGCGTGGCCGCGTGGATGGCGGCGACGACCAGCCCCGCCTCGCGCATCTTCGCGATCTGCTCGGGGGTCTTGATCTGCACCATCGTGGCGGGGCCTTTCCTTACGCGTACCAGGGACAGAACAACGATACGGCCGCGGCGCCCCCCAGGGGCACCGCGGCCGTGTCGAACGAACCAGGGTTACTTCTTGAGCGCGGCCATCGCCTTCGCGGTGACCTCGTCCACCTTGCCGAGCGCCGTGATCGTCACGACCAGGTTCTGCGCCCGGTAGTAGTCGATGATCGGCTCGGTCTGCGTGTGGTAGACCTCCAGGCGCCGGCGGACCGTCTCCTCGGAGTCGTCCGGGCGCTGGAAGAGCTCGCCGCCGCAGACGTCGCAGACGCCCTCGGTCTTCGGAGCGTTGTACGTCAGGTGGAACACGTGCGCGCTGTCGTTGCGGCAGATGCGGCGACCCGCGATCCGCTTCACGACCTCGTCCTCGGGGACCTCCAGGTCCAGGACCGCGTCCAGCTGCATGTCCTCGGCCTTCAGGACCACGTCCAGCGCCTCGGCCTGGGCCACGTTGCGCGGGAAGCCGTCGAGCAGGAAGCCGTTGACGGCGTCGGGCTGCTCCATGCGGTCCTTGGCCATCCCGATGGTCACCTCGTCGGGCACCAGGTCGCCGGCGTCCATGTACGCCTTGGCCTTCATGCCCAGCTCCGTGCCCTGAGAGATGTTGGCACGGAACAGGTCACCGGTGGAGATGTGCGGAATGTCCAGGTTCTTGGCAAGGAACGCGGCCTGCGTACCCTTCCCGGCCCCGGGCGGTCCGACGAGGACGATTCGCATCAGCGGAGGAACCCTTCGTAATTGCGCTGCTGGAGCTGGCTCTCGATCTGCTTCACGGTCTCCAGCCCCACACCCACGATGATGAGGATGCTCGTCCCACCGAAGGGGAAGTTGGCATTGGCACCGCCGAAGCCCGCCAACGCCATCGTCGGCACAAGAGCGATCAGACCCAGATACAGCGAGCCCGGCCAAGTGATCCTGTTGAGCACGTAGCTCAGGTACTCGGCAGTAGGTCGACCAGCCCGGATACCCGGGATGAAGCCACCATACTTCTTCATGTTGTCCGCGACTTCCTCGGGGTTGAACGAGATCGCCACGTAGAAGAAGGCGAAGAACACGATCAGGAGGAAGTACGTAGCGATGTAGTAGGGGTGGTCACCCTTGACGAAGTGGGCTTCGATCCAGGTCTTCCACCCCGCGCTGGAGCTGGAGAACTGAGCGATCAAGGCCGGGATGTAGAGCAGCGACGAGGCGAAGATGACAGGAATCACACCTGCCTGGTTCACCTTGAGCGGGATATAAGTGGACGTTCCGCCGTAGGACCTGCGGCCGATCATCCGCTTCGCGTACTGCACCGGGATGCGGCGCTGGGCCTGCTCGACGAAGACGACGAGGCCGACCATCGCGAAGCCGACGAGGATCACGGTGCCGAACTCGATCCAGCCGTCGGCCAGGTCACCCTCGACCTTGATCTTCCACAGCGCGCCCGGGAAGCCGGCGGCGATCGAGATGAACATCAGGATCGACATGCCGTTGCCGATGCCGCGGTCGGTGATGAGCTCACCGAGCCACATGACGACGGCCGTACCGGCGGTCATCGTGATGACCATGGTGGCGATGGTGAAGATGGACGGGTCCGGAACGACCTGGTTGGCCACCGTGCAGCCGCTGAACAGCGCACCGCTCTTGGCGGTGGCGACGAGGCCCGTGCCCTGGAGGACGGCGAGCGCGATCGTCAGATAACGCGTGTACTGCGTGATCTTGGCGGTGCCCGACTGCCCCTCCTTCTTGAGGGCCTCCAGGCGAGGGATCACCACGGTCAGCAGCTGCAGGATGATGCTCGCCGTGATGTACGGCATGATGCCGAGCGCGAAGATGGTGATCTGCAGCAGTGCCCCGCCGGAGAACATGTTCACCAGGCCGAACAGGGAGTTGTTGCCCTGGCTCGCCTGGTCCACACACTGCTGCACGGCCTGGTAGCTGACACCGGGTACGGGGATGTGTGCCCCGAGGCGGTACAGCACGATGATGCCGAGCGTGAAGAGCAGCTTCTTGCGCAGGTCGGGCGTCTTGAACGCCCGGGCGAACGCGGTGAGCACGGTGCCTCCTGCGACCCCCGCGTTACGCGCGTGAGGGTGACGGTTTGAATGTGAGCGGTTACAGAACACGGCAGCCGCACGCAACAAGCGCAGACTGCCGGGGAAGCTAACAGCCGCTACCATACCCGGCCGTACAGCCAGCGGGAAACGTCTCCTGGGCACGTCAACCCGGTATCGGCCACCGTTCGAGGAGTTCGTGCCCCCACGGCCCCGTACGGGAGTCCCCTAAGACCCCGTACGCCCACGTACGAGCCCGTACGAGCCCTCGACGCCCCCTCACGCGGCCTCAGCGGCCGGACGGCCCCGGGCCGGGGTCGTCACGACCGGCCGCACCCGGACGAGTGGCCTCGCGCGGCCCCTTCGCCGGCCGCCCACAGGGGCCCGGCACGCAAGAAGCCCGGCCGGCTCCCCCGAGGGGGAACCGGCCGGGCTCCGTGCTGTCAGGCCGAGACTCAGACGAGCTCGGTGACGGTGCCACCAGCGGCGGCGATCTTCTCCTTGGCGGAGCCGGAGACGGCGTCAACCGAAACCTGCAGCGCCACGGTGATCTCGCCGGTGCCGAGCACCTTGACGAGCTGGTTCTTGCGAACCGCACCCTTGGCGACCAGGTCGGCCACCGTGACCTCGCCACCCTGCGGGTAGAGCGCGGCCAGCTTGTCCAGGTTCACGACCTGGAACTCGGTGCGGAACGGGTTCTTGAAGCCCTTGAGCTTCGGCAGACGCATGTGGAGGGGCATCTGCCCACCCTCGAAGCGCTGCGGAACCTGGTAACGGGCCTTGGTGCCCTTCGTACCACGACCGGCCGTCTTACCCTTCGACGCCTCACCACGACCCACACGGGTCTTGGCGGTCTTGGCGCCCGGGGCGGGACGGAGGTTGTGGACCTTCAGCGGGTTGTTCTCCGCCATGTCAGTCGACCTCCTCGACCGTCACGAGGTGGCGGACGGTGTGCACCATTCCGCGGAACTCGGGGCGGTCCTCCTTGACGACCACGTCGTTCAGGCGCTTGAGCCCGAGCGAACGCAGGGTGTCGCGGTGGTTCTGCTTGCTACCGATGTACGACTTCGTCTGCGTGATCTTGAGACGGGCCATTACGCACCCGCTCCCGCACGCGCACGAAGGAGAGCCGCGGGGGCGACGTCCTCGAGCGGCAGACCACGGCGAGCCGCGATCTCCTCGGGACGCTGCAGGCCCTTCAGGGCCTCCACGGTCGCGTGCACGATGTTGATCGCGTTGTCGGAGCCGAGCGACTTCGACAGGATGTCGTGAACGCCGGCGCACTCGAGCACGGCACGCACCGGGCCACCGGCGATAACGCCGGTACCGGGGGAAGCCGGCTTGAGCAGGACGACGCCCGCGGCCTTCTCGCCCTGGATCGGGTGCGGGATGGTGCCCTGGATACGGGGGACCTTGAAGAAGTGCTTCTTGGCCTCCTCAACACCCTTGGCGATGGCGGCCGGCACCTCCTTGGCCTTGCCGTAACCGACACCCACGGTGCCGTCACCGTCGCCCACCACGACCAGCGCGGTGAAGCTGAAGCGACGACCACCCTTGACAACCTTGGCGACGCGGTTGATCGCGACTACGCGCTCGACGTACGCGGTCTTCTCGGCGGCAGCGGCGCCACCGTCGCGACCCTTCCGGTCCCGCCGCTCGCCGCCACCGGCACCGCTTCCGCGGCGCTGGGGTCCAGCCATTGGATTACCTCTCTCTGTTACGTCCGTTAGTCCCGGAACCGGGGCTTAGAACTTCAGCCCGGCTTCGCGGGCGGCGTCAGCCAGAGCGGCAATGCGCCCGGCGTACCTGTTGCCACCACGGTCGAACACGACAGCCTCGACACCGGCGGCCTTGGCGCGCTCAGCGACGAGAGCACCGACCTGCTTGGCCTGCGCGGACTTGTCACCCTCGCCGCCGCGGATCGACGCGTCCAGGTTCGACGCGGACGCAAGGGTGTGGCCCTTGAGGTCGTCGATGACCTGAGCGGTGATACCGCGGTTGGAACGCGTCACGACGAGGCGCGGACGCTCCGCCGTACCCGACACGTTCTTGCGGATGCGGATGTGACGGCGGGCCTTGGCGGCACGCTTGTAAGCGTCGCCCTTGGCGATCTTCACACCGTATGCCATGGCTTACTTACCAGCCTTTCCGACCTTGCGGCGGATGACCTCGCCGGCGTACTTGACGCCCTTGGCCTTGTACGGGTCGGGCTTCCGCAGCTTGCGGATGTTCGCCGCGACCTCGCCGACCTTCTGCTTGTCGATGCCCTCGACCGAGAACTTGGTCGGCGACTCGACCTTGAACGAGATGCCCTCGGGCGCCTCGACCAGGATCGGGTGGCTGTAGCCGAGCTGGAACTCCAGGTTGGAGCCCTTCGCGGCAACGCGGTAACCGACACCGCTGATCTCGAGCGCCTTCACGTAACCCTGGGTCACACCGGTGATCATGTTGGCCACCAGCGTGCGGGACAGGCCGTGAAGGGCCTTGTTCTGACGCTCGTCGTTCGGACGGGTGACGTTGAGAACGCCGTCCTCGCCCTTAACGATCTCGATCGGAGCGGCAACGGTGTGGGTCAGGGTGCCCTTGGAACCCTTCACCGTGACCGAGCGGCCCTCGATGGTGACGTCCACGCCGGCGGGAACCTGGATAGGCAGCTTGCCAATACGCGACATTAGCTATTCCTCCGTTCCCGACTACCAGACGTAGGCGAGGACTTCCCCACCTACGCCCTTCTTGCCTGCCTGCTGGCCGGTCAGGAGACCGTGGGACGTGGAGATGATCGCCACGCCCAGGCCGCCGAGAACCTTCGGCAGGTTGGTGGACTTCGCGTAAACCCGGAGGCCCGGCTTCGAGATCCGCTTGATGCCCGCGATGGAGCGCTCACGGTTCGGACCGAACTTGAGCTCGAGGACGAGGTTCTTGCCGACCTCGGCGTCCTCGACCTTCCAGCCCGTGATGAAGCCCTCCTGCTGGAGGATTTCCGCGATGTGAGACTTGATCTTGCTGTGCGGCATCGTCACGGTGTCGTGGTATGCCGAGTTCGCGTTACGCAGACGCGTGAGCATGTCTGCGATCGGATCAGTCATGGTCATGAATTGGCCTTCGGCCTCTCTCGCCGGGGTTTCCTGTATGCGCCATCCCTCTCCCCACACAGGGGCGGGACGGGTGCGGCGCGGGGACCTACGGCGTAGTAAGTCGTACGGGCGGCGGACGCCCAACCCTCCTAGCCTAAGCCATGGAGGGGTGGGCCTCCGCCAACCCTTTGCTTACCGAGAGACTCCGGTTATCCCAATCCAATCCGCCGGCCCGAAGGGCCGCCCTTGAGGGGCGGTGGTCGGGCGACGGGTGGGAGGGAATTACCAGGAGCTCTTGGTCACGCCCGGCAGCTCGCCACGGTGAGCCATCTCACGAAGGCAGACGCGGCACAGGCCGAACTTGCGGTACACGGAGTGGGGACGACCGCAGCGCTGGCAGCGGGTGTACGCACGCACGCCGAACTTGGGCTTGCGGGCAGCCTTCGCGATGAGAGCCTTCTTCGCCATCTCGCTTACGCCTCCTTGAACGGGAAGCCGAGGTGACGGAGAAGGGCGCGGCCCTCAGCGTCGTTGGTCGCCGTGGTGACCACGGTGATGTCCATACCCCGGACACGGTCGATCTTGTCCTGGTCGATCTCGTGGAACATGACCTGCTCCGTGAGACCGAAGGTGTAGTTGCCACGCCCGTCGAACTGCTTGGGGGACAGACCACGGAAGTCGCGGATGCGCGGGAGCGCGAGCGACAGGGTGCGGTCCAGGAACTCCCACATGCGGTCGCCACGGAGGGTGACGTGCGCACCGATCGGCTGGCCCTCACGCAGCTTGAACTGCGCGATGGACTTACGGGCCTTGGTGACGGCCGGCTTCTGACCGGTGATCGTGGTGAGGTCGCGGATGGCGCCCTCGATCAGCTTGGAGTCGCGGGCGGCGTCGCCCACACCCATGTTGACCACGATCTTCACGAGGCCGGGGATCTGCATGACGTTCTCGTAGGAGAACTCCTCACGCAGCTTGCCCGCGATCTCCTCGCGGTACTTCGTCTTGAGACGCGGAGTGGTGGTGGTAGCCATCAGATGTCCTCACCCGTCCGCTTGGCAACGCGGATCTTGTTGCCCTCGTCGTCAAAGCGGTAACCGACGCGCGTGACGACCTTCTTGCCGTCCTTCTCAACGACCAGCTGGACGTTGGAGACGTGGACCGGCGCCTCGGTCGTGACGATGCCACCGGCCTGCGAGGGGCCGGCCTTGGTGTGCTTCTTGACCCGGTTGACACCCTCGACCAGGACGCGGTTCTCGGCGGGGAAGGCCGTGATGACCTTGCCCTGCTTGCCCTTGTCCTTACCGGTGATGACCTGGACCAGGTCGCCCTTCTTGATCTTCATGCTTACAGCACCTCCGGCGCGAGCGAGATGATCTTCATGAACTTCTTCTCGCGCAGCTCACGGCCGACCGGGCCGAAGATACGGGTGCCGCGAGGGTCGCCGTCGTTCTTGAGAATGACAGCGGCGTTCTCGTCGAAGCGGATGTACGAGCCGTCCTGGCGGCGGCGCTCCTTGACGGTGCGAACGATGACCGCCTTGACGACGTCACCCTTCTTCACGTTGCCACCGGGGATCGCGTCCTTGACGGTGGCGACGATGACGTCACCGATGCCCGCGTAGCGGCGACCGGAACCACCGAGAACACGGATGCAAAGGATCTCCTTGGCACCAGTGTTGTCGGCGACACGCAGTCGCGACTCCTGCTGGATCACGTCTATCTCCTGATTGTCTGCCGGTTCCCGGCAGGGGCACCGGAATGCCCCTGCCGAGCCTGGCGGAACGAACTCGAAGGGTTACCCCTTCAAGTGCTTACTTGGCCTTCTCGAGGATCTCGACGACGCGCCAGTGCTTCGTGGCGGACAGCTTCCGGGTCTCCATCAGGAGGACGCGGTCGCCGATGCCGGCAGCGTTGGTCTCGTCGTGAGCCTTGAGCTTGTTCGTACGGCGGATGACCTTGCCGTACAGCGCGTGCTTGACGCGGTCCTCGACAGCGACGACGACGGTCTTGTCCATCTTGTCGCTGACGACGAGGCCCTCGCGGACCTTGCGGGCGTTGCGCTCGCTGTTCTCAGTCACGTTGCTCTCGCTCATCAGGCGTTCTCCACCGTCTCGATGCCCAGCTCGCGCTCACGCATCAGGGTGTAGATCCGGGCGATGTCCTTACGGACGGACTTGAGCCGACCGTGGTTCTCGAGCTGGCCCGTCGCCGCCTGGAAGCGGAGGTTGAACAGCTCTTCCTTGGCCTCGCGGAGCTTGGCGACAAGCTCCTCGTTGCCCAGCTCGCGCAGCTCGGACGCCTTGGTACCGGCGGTCATCACAGCTCACCTGCTTCGCGCTTCACGATCTTGCACTTCATCGGCAGCTTGTGGGCCGCACGGGTCAGGGCCTCGCGCGCGATCTTCTCGTTCGGGTAGGACAGCTCGAACATCACCCGACCGGGCTTGACGTTCGCGATCCACCACTCCGGCGAACCCTTACCGGAACCCATGCGGGTCTCGGCAGGCTTCTTGGTCAGCGGGCGGTCCGGGTAGATGTTGATCCAGACCTTGCCGCCACGCTTGATGTGGCGGGTCATCGCGATACGAGCCGCCTCGATCTGGCGGTTGGTCACGTACGCCGGAGTGAGGGCCTGAATGCCGTACTCGCCGAACGCAACCTGCGTACCACCCTTGGACATACCGCTGCGCTTCGGGTGGTGCTGCTTGCGGTGCTTGACCCTACGGGGGATCAGCATTTCGGTCAGGCCTCCGTTCCGGTGCTCTCAGCCGGAGCAGCGGCAGCAGCCTCGGCCTTGGGGGCGTCGGCGGCGGGAGCCGACTGCTGCGGCTTGCGGCCGCGACCGCCACGCTCGCCACCACGGCCACCGCGGCCGGCCGGGCGGTCAGCGCCGCCACGAGCCGGACGGTTGCCGGCGCGGGCTGCGGCGTTCTCGGCGCGAACCTCGGCGATGTTCTTGACGTCGCCCTTGTAGATCCAGACCTTCACGCCGATGCGGCCGAAGGTGGTCTTGGCCTCGAAGAAGCCGTACTCGACGTTCGCACGGAGCGTGTGCAGCGGCACACGACCCTCGCGGTAGAACTCCGAGCGGGACATCTCGGCGCCGCCGAGACGGCCACCACACTGGATCTTGATGCCCTTGGCGCCGGCCTTCATGGCGGACTGCATGCTCTTGCGCATGGCCCGACGGAAGGAGACGCGGGAGGACAGCTGCTCGGCAACGGCCTGGGCCACGAGCTGAGCGTCGACCTCGGGGTTCTTGACCTCGAGGATGTTCAGCTGGACCTGCTTGCCCGTGAGCTTCTCGAGGTCGCCGCGGATGCGGTCGGCCTCGGCGCCACGGCGGCCGATGACGATGCCGGGACGCGCGGTGTGGATGTCCACCCGCACGCGGTCACGGGTGCGCTCGATCTCAACCTTCGAGATGCCGGCGCGCTCCATGCCGGACGTCATCATCCGACGGATGGCGACGTCTTCCTTGACGTAGTCCTTGTACAGCTTGTCGGCGTACCAGCGGGACTTGAAGTCCGTGGTGATGCCGAGCCGGAACCCATGCGGGTTAACCTTCTGGCCCATTACCGGGTTCCTTCCTTGCTGCTGACGACCACGGTGATGTGGCTGGTCCGCTTACGGATCCGGTAGGCACGGCCCTGGGCACGCGGACGGAACCGCTTCAGGGTCGGGCCCTCATCCACGTACGCCTCGCTGATGTACAGCGAAGAGGCGTCACTGTGGTCGTAGTTGTGCGCGGCGTTGGCGATGGCGCTGTCCAGCACCTTGCCGACCGGCACGCTCGCGGCCTGCGGGGCGAAACGCAGGACCGCCTGAGCCTCCGTGGCATCCATGCCACGGATAAGGTCCACCACACGGCGGGCCTTCATGGGCGTAACGCGGATGTACCGCGCCTGGGCCCTGGCTTCCATGGTTGTCCTTCCAGTGTCTGTCATGGTCATTCCACCCCGCTACTAGCGGCGCTTCGACTTCCGGTCGTCCTTGACGTGACCCCGGAAGGTGCGCGTCGGCGAGAACTCGCCGAGCTTGTGGCCGACCATCGACTCGGTGACAAACACCGGAATGTGGGTCTTGCCGTTGTGCACCGCGATCGTGTGGCCGAGCATGGCCGGGATGATCATCGAGCGACGGGACCAGGTCTTGATGACGTTCTTGGTACCGGCTTCGTTCTGAGCGTCCACCTTCTTTACGAGGTGGCCGTCAACGAAGGGTCCCTTCTTGAGACTGCGCGGCATCTAAACCCGCTCCTAGCGCTTCTTGTTCGTCTTGCGGCGGCGGACGATGTACTTGTCGCTGGCCTTGTTACGGTCGCGAGTACGCATTTCCTTCTTGCCCCACGGGGACACAGGGTGACGACCACCGCTGGTCTTGCCCTCACCACCACCGTGCGGGTGGTCAACCGGGTTCATCGCGACACCACGGACGGTCGGGCGAACGCCCTTCCACCGCATACGGCCGGCCTTGCCCCAGTTGATGTTCGACTGCTCGGCGTTGCCGACCTCACCGACGGTCGCGCGGCAGCGCGCGTCGACCAGGCGGATCTCACCGGAGGGCATACGAAGGTGGGCCATCGTGCCCTCCTTCGCGAGCAGCTGCACCGAGGCACCCGCGGAACGGGCGAACTTGGCGCCACCACCGGGACGGAGCTCGATCGCGTGGATCGTGGTACCGACCGGGATGTTGCGGAGCGCGAGGTTGTTGCCCGGCTTGATGTCGGCGCCAGGGCCGTTCTCAATCCGGTCACCCTGCTGCAGACCGCGCGGCGCGATGATGTAGCGCTTCTCGCCGTCGGCGTAGTGCAGCAGCGCGATGCGCGCGGTGCGGTTGGGGTCGTACTCGATGTGCGCGACCTTGGCCGGCACGCCGTCCTTGTCGTGACGACGGAAGTCGATCACGCGGTAGGCGCGCTTGTGTCCGCCACCCTGGTGGCGAACGGTCACACGACCGGCGTTGTTACGGCCGCCCTTGCTGTGCAGGGGGCGGACCAGCGACTTCTCCGGCGTGGACCGCGTGATCTCGACGAAGTCGGCTACGGAGGAGCCACGACGGCCCGGCGTAGTCGGCTTGTACTTGCGGATTCCCATTTCTCAGTCCTCGTCCGATTCCGGACGACTCGACCGCCGTCAGGCGGTCGGGCCGCCGAAGATGTCGATACGGTTGCCCTCGGCAAGGGTCACGATGGCGCGCTTGGTGTTGGCGCGCTTGCCGAAACCGGTGCGGGTGCGCTTGCGCTTACCCTGACGGTTGATCGTGTTGACCCCGGTGACCTTGACCGAGAAGACCGCCTCGACGGCCTGCTTGATCTGGGTCTTGTTGGCGCCGGGCGCAACGATGAACGTGTACTTGTTCTCGTCGAGCAGCGCGTAGCTCTTCTCGGAAACAACCGGCTTGACGAGGATGTCACGCGGGTCCGTGAAGGTCTTGCTGGTGATCGTGGCCTCGGACATCAGGCCTCGCTCCCTTCGTTGTCAGCGGCCTTGGGGCCAGACACGAAGGACTCGAGGGCGGCCTGGGTGAAGACCACGTCGTCGGATCGCATCACGTCGTACGTGTTCAGCTGGCCCGGCTCCAGGATGTGGACCTGGGGCAGGTTGCGGGCGGACAGCCACGCGGCCTCGTCGGAACGCTCGACGACCAGGAGCAGGTTCTTGCGCTCCGAGATCTTGCCGAACAGCGTCTTGGCGGCCTTGGTGGAGATGCCACCCTCGACCACGCCGGAGACGACGTGGATGCGGGAGTGGGTCGCCCGGTCGGAGAGGGCACCGCGGAGGGCGGCGGCCTTCATCTTCTTGGGGGTGCGCTGCGAGTAGTCACGCGGCACGGGACCGTGCACGACGCCACCACCGGCGAACTGCGGGGCGCGGGTCGAACCCTGACGGGCGCGGCCGGTGCCCTTCTGGCGGTAAGGCTTCTTGCCACCACCACGGACCTCGCCACGCGTCTTGACCTTGTGCGTGCCCTGACGGGCGGCGGCCAGCTGCGCGACGACGACCTGGTGGATCAGCGGGATGCTGACCTTGGCCTCGAAGATCTCGGCCGGGAGCTCGACGGTCCCGGTCTTGTCGCCGGAGGGCGACAGAATGTCAATGGTGCTCATATCCTCAGGCCCCCTTGGCCGCGGTGCGGACCAGGACGAGGCCGCCGTTCGGACCAGGAACCGCACCCTTGATCAGGAGCAGGCCCTTCTCCGCGTCAACGGCGTGAACGGTCAGGTTCTGGGTGGTCACGCGCTCGTTACCCATGCGGCCGGCCATGCGCATGCCCTTGAAGACACGGCCCGGGGTGGCGCAGCCACCGATCGAACCGGGCTTGCGGTGCACGCGGTGGGCACCGTGCGAAGCCTTGCCACCACGGAAGTTGTGGCGCTTCATGACACCGGCGAAGCCCTTGCCCTTGCTCTTACCGGTGACGTCGACCTTCACGCCGGCCTCGAAGACCTCGGCGGTGATCTCCTGGCCGAGCGTGTACTCGGAGGCGTCAGCGGTACGGAGCTCCACCAGGTGGCGGCGCGGGGTGACGTCGGCCTTGGCGAAGTGGCCCTTGAGGGGCTTGTTCACCTTGCGCGGGTCGATCTCGCCGAAGGCGATCTGGACCGACTCGTAGCCGTCGATGTCGTTGGTACGCACCTGGGTCACGACATTGGGGCCGGCCTTGACGACGGTCACCGGGACGACCCGGTTGTTCTCGTCCCAGACCTGCGTCATGCCGAGCTTCTCGCCCAGGATGCCCTTGATGTTCTTAGCCATCTCGCGCGTCACCTCAGAGCTTGATCTCGATGTCGACGCCCGCCGGCAGGTCGAGGCGCATGAGCGAGTCAACCGTCTTCGGCGTGGGGTCGAGGATGTCGATGAGGCGCTTGTGCGTGCGCATCTCGAAGTGCTCGCGCGAGTCCTTGTACTTGTGCGGCGACTTGATGACGCAGTACACGTTCTTCTCAGTGGGCAGCGGCACCGGGCCCGCGACCGACGCACCAGTGCGAGTCACCGTCTCGACGATCTTCTTCGCCGAGGAGTCGATGACCTCGTGGTCGTAGGCCTTGAGCCGGATGCGGATCTTCTGTCCCGCCATGGCTACTCAGTAGTCCTTTGTCTAGTAACGCTCTGGTACTCGGGGGATCTCTTGACTCCGCCTCCGACCCACGCGGTCGGGCGTGTCGCACTCCCTCTACGCAGAAATCCCTAGGGATCTCCCAACCAAGGGGGTGCGGTTCCCAGAACCGCGAAGCCGGGGGGCAGAACACCACCCGAGTGCCTGGCCGGCACCCCGCTGACACTTCCCGGAAGATTCCCGTACGTCCGACCCGAGGGGTCGACGAGTACTGTGGGACTCGCTTCCGGTCCTCCCGACGGGAGGCGCGCAGCATCGGCACTCAACCGAGCAACCCCGACAGTCTGCCATACGGGATGCTGGGCTGGCCAATCGAGCCGGAGAGAATACCCCGGACGTGACGCAAGTCAAACGCCGACCCTCCGAGGGGGCCGGATCGGCGCTGATCGGGAGCCCGTGCGGGCCGTGGCCCCCTCCCGGAGGGGTCAGCCGGGCTCGGACGTACGCCGCGCGGGCACGGCCCAGGAACCGGCCCCGAGCAGCAGGACCAGCAGGCACGGAACGGCCAGGACGACGGCCGGGCCGACTCCCTCGCGCAGCATCCAGGCGCCCAGGACACCCCCCGCGAACATCGCTCCGATCGAGGCGAACCGTCGCCCCTCGTGGCGGGCGCCCGAGCCGATGCGCGGGTCCGCGACATGCGGCAGACCGCCGAGGAACGCGGTCAGGGCACGCGTGGACAGCGTCGTGGGCACGTCGGGGACCCGCACCCGCAGGGTGGTGATGTTGCGGACCCCCATGGCGGCCGCGACGAAGGCGATCACCCCGAAATGGTGTCCGCCCGCGGGCGCCGCCGGGGGCCCGTCGACCCCGGCGTGCCAGGCGGCGAGCGCCCCGGCGCCCAGCAGCACCCCCTCGGCGAGCAGCGCGGGAGCGAACCACCGACGCTCACGAGCGTCCACGCTCGACTCGAACAGCGACCCGAGCACCGCGCCGGCCACGAACCCGGCACAGGACACCCCGGCGGCGGCCGGCGAGAGCCCCGCGGCACCGGTGAGCGCGAACGCCAGCAGGAGCAGGTTCCCGGTCTGCATGGCGGTGAAGACCGGCCCGAGCGCGAGAAAGCTGACGGCCTCGATCATGCCGGTGGTCAGGGTGAGCACGACCATGATCGACGTGAGCGCCCGCCCGGGCCTGGGCTTCATACCCGGACCATAAGACGCGGGTGGTCGTCCCGCCCGGCGACGGTCGAGCCCTGCGCCCGCCTCGCCGCCTGCTCCACTCCCCCGTCGCACACGCGGCGAACGCACTCTGCACACACTGTCTTCGCAGTCGACCGTCCGGTCTGCCCGGACATGGACGGATTGGCTCCACGCGGCTGGGAACCACCTCGTCCGCTGTGCCAAGGTGGCGCGGTGATCGAGCACGGGGAGAGCTCGGGCAGGCCTTTGCGGCGGTCCCGGCTGGCTGACTACGCGGACATGCCCGGCGAGCCTCAGGGCGAGCCCACGAGGGCGACCGGTTCCACACCGGACGGGGAGCAGGTGGGTTGGTCTCCCGCACCGTGGTCCCCTCCGTCGAGCCCACCGAGCTCCGCACCACCGTGGTCTCCGCCGCAGCCGGAGCCGGAGCCGGGTGCCACGCAGGACGCCGCCGCGGAGGCCCGGCGCGAGTTCGACGCGGTGCTGCAGCTCTTCCGGACGACGGCGGTGGTCGTGCCGCGCCGGGATGGGGCCTGGTTGACCGCGGACTTCGGCGGAGTGCGGTGGATCCTGGCGTTCTCCGACGAATCGGCGCTGGCCCGGTACGCCTTCACCCAGGACGAGGGCCGCGTCGAGTGGGAGTACGAGACGGTGCTCGGTGCCAAGCTGCTGGACGTGGCCGTGCCGAGCGCGGGGGTGCCGTGCGGCGTGGCCCTGGACGCGGCGGACGGCGCCGAGCACGCGGTGCTCTTTCCACCGGTCGTCGGAGTCGTGCCGGTCACGGCGGCGGTGGACGCGAAGTGGGGGGCCGCGCGATGAGCGGGGGCGGGGGCAACGAGGAACTGGCGACGAGCGGTCTCGGCGAGATCGCGAACGGCCTGACGCTGGCGCTGAGCGAGCTCAAGGAACTCGGGATGGACAGCAGGGCCGGCGCCGGGCGCGGCTTCGGCGACATCGCGCTGCCCGGTCTGGCGCTGGGCCACGAAGGGCTGACGGAGAAGTTCTCCTCGTTCTGCGAGCGCTGGGAGTGGGGGGTGCGCGCCCTGATCAACGAGGGCAACGCCTTCGCCATGGCCACGGGCCTCTCGGCCGGTACGTACTACGAGACCGAGCAGTACGTGGAGGGCACGTTCAAGATCGTGACCAACGCCGCGATCGGCAACCCGTATGCGACCGAGGACGAGGTCACGAAGCAGAGCTGGGGTGACGTCGCCACGTCCGGGGTCTTCGGCGGGGCCGACTACAGCGACGAGTCGTTCGAGCGGGCGAAGGAGAACTCGATCCAGGGCTGGAAGGACGCGGGACGCGATCTGGCCACCTCCCACACGGTCGGTCTGCCCGGGCTGAGCCCGCAGCAGGTGGCTTCCCACGCCGGCGTCACCGAGGCCCAGTACGAAGAGGCGCTCGACGACATGTTCGGCCCCTCGGCGGAGGAGCGCGCCGCGGCCGCGCAGCAGCCGGGTGGTGGACAGGGCTGATGGGTGGCCTGCTCGACGACATCGGCAAGGGCCTCGGTGACCTCGGGAAGGGCATCGAGGACGGCATCAACGACGGTCTCGGCGCCATCGAGGACGGCATCGACACCGGAAAGAAGGCGCTGGGCGAGGGGGTCGACTGGGCGACCGACAAGGCCGGCGAGCGCCTGGACTCGTACGGCATGCACGGGGCCGCCGACGCGGTCACGGACTGGGGCGACGGCGTCGCGTCGGACCTCGGCGCGACCCCGGGCGAGAAGCAGCTCGGCCAGACCGAGGAGGCCAATGAGCTCGTCCACGGCAACCCCGCCAAGATCCTCGAGAGCGCGGGGCACCTGAAGGACTTCCGGACGGCCTTCGAGAAGGTCGGCCAGGGCATGCGGAAGGTCGACTCCTCGCGCTGGAAGGGCCTGGGCGGCGAGTCCTTCCGCGAGAAGTTCGGCGTCCACCCCACCAAGTGGCTCCACGCGTCCGACGCGTGCGAGACGGCCGCCGCCGCACTGGAGGCGTACGCGGAGACCGTGCGGTGGGCGCAGGGCCAGGCGGGCGAGGCCATCGACATGTACCGGAGGGGCAAGCGGGCCGCGGAGGAGGTCGCCAGAGTCGTCGCCGCCGAGAAGGCGGCCGGTGCCACCGAGAAGCCCGCCGAAGCCGCACAGGCTGAGAGCGCCGCGAAGTCGCTCATGGAAGAGGCCAGGGCCCGGCTGGCCCAGGCCCGCGAGCAGCGGAACGCCGCCGCGAGCGACGCCCAGGGCAGGGTGGACAAGGCCCTCGCCCACGCCCCGGCCGAACCGCCGCCGCTGTCGCGTCTCGGCAACGAGATCGTCGACGGGTTCCAGGTCTACAACGCCGAGATGACCCATGTGGTGGGCGGTGTCCTCAAGGGAACGGCGGGGCTCGTCAACTTCGCCCGGGGCCTGATCCCGTTCGACCCGTACAACCTGACGCACCCGGCCGAGTACATGCAGAACGTCTCGATGACGCTCTCCGGCCTGGTCTCCACGGTCGCCCACCCCGAGCGCGTGGTGACTGCCGCCGTCGAGGGGTTCAAGAAGGACCCGGCCGAGTTCCTCGGCCGTCTCATCCCCGAACTGTTCGGCACGAAGGGCACGGGCTTCGCCGGCGGCGGCCTGCGCGCCGCCGCGCGCGAGGGGCTGCAGGCGGCGGTGCCGAACCCGGCGACGGCGGGCGTGCGCTACGGGGACAACATCCCTCCTCAGCCCCATTGGCCCCCGACGGTCGGCATGGCCGACAACGCGGCCGGCGCCGCCGACAACGCGGTCTCCCAGCTGCCTCCAGGCTGGACGATCACCGACTCGGCCGCCCACCCGACCCCCACCGCCCTGGCCGACGAGGCGACGGTGGCCCCGAAGTGGGACGACCTCGCCCAGCCCACCCACCACGTCGACGAGCCGGCCGTCCACGCGGACTCGGTGGACCCGAAGACGGCCCAGGAGTTCCTGGACGACCAGTATCCGGAGCTGAAGGGGGTCAATGAGGGGCCTGGGGGGCACGGCGACAGTGGCTTCACGTACGAGCCGCATGTTTCAGCGGATGAGTTCGGGGGCCTCAGCCCGGAGCAGAAGCACCAGGTCGCATCCGCCGAGTTGAGCGACGGTGCTGTTTCCTTCCCCCACAGCAACGACGCGATCGCCTACGGCCGGGAGCACTGGAACGACTACGCAAGCGGCCTTCCCGACCCGACCAAGAAGTCGCTCTTCGACTACTCGGACGAACACTCCGGAGCAGCGGATCCTCGTTACGCCACCTACAAGGAAATGAACGGATACCTCAGAGGGAATCCCGACCTCGGCACCCCAGATGTCCTCCGTAACATCGAGGAGGTCGACAAGGGGCTCGCCGGCCGCCCGGTGCCGGAGGATGTCATGGTGGTACGCGGGCAGGATGTGGGCCACCTCGGTGTCAGGAGGCCTGAGGAACTGGTGGGCAGGACTGAGAGCGACCCGGGCTATATGTCCACCTCACTCGGCGATCATCCGGTAGGGGCTTTCGAGGGCAAGCAGGGCATCCTGCACCTGCGCGTCCCCGAAGGTACCGATGCCCTGTGGTTGGAGAAGGTCAGCCATTACGGCAACGGGGAGCGGGAGCTTCTGCTCGGGCGGGGCACGAACTACCGCGTGACACGGGCCTTCGAAGACGAAAATGGCCAATGGCAGATCTACGGGGAAGTCCTGTCGAGGAATTAAGAAGGAATCCGCAGATGAACGACAAGAAGCAAGAACTCCGCTTCGTCAAGCGGACAACCCCTCCGCACACCTTGGACGACGGGGTGGTGCATATTTCAGCTGGCCCTCCGCAATATGTTTCCCAGACCAGCAAACCCGTTCAGTACGTCGCCGTGGCAAACACCGACGGTGCGGTAATCGGCTATGTATGGGCAAACGACGAGGATGAGGCCGCCGACTGGGTCGGTCGACGCGCTGTCTCGGGCGAAGCATGGATCGATCGGCTGCGTGAGACCAAGGCTCGCGGCCTCTCGCCTTCGGAAGCGTTGGCCGAGATGGCGGCCCAGAGCCCTTCCAGTCACAGCCATGTCGTGCCAGGCTCGGCTGCTGAGGCTCCGAACTCCGACGTGATCGAAGATCTCGCCGGGCATCCCCCCAGGGCGCGGCCGTGGCGCGCGGCGAGGGGGGTGCTGCTCGGCCTCGCGCTCGGGGATGCCATGGGCTACCCCACCGAGTTCCTGACCATGGAGCAGATCACCGCCACGTTCGGTCCCTGGCAAAAGATGGAGCTGCCTCTCTCCCCCGGCGACATCGTGCGGGTGACCGACGACACCCAGATGGCGCTGGCCGTCGGGGAAGCCCTGGCGGACATCACCACGAGTCCCCGCGCGACAGGAGGGGCTTGGGGGGCGGCACAGTCCGTCACCCCCGCCCAGGTCGAGTCGGCCCTGCGCAAGCACCTCGTGGCGTGGCTGCGCTCGCCGGACAACAACCGCGCCCCTGGCCAGACCTGTCTGAACGCGTGCGCAGCACTGGAACGCGGCATTCCGTGGCAGGACGCCACGGTCATCAGTTCCAAGGGCTGCGGCGCGAACATGCGCGTGGCTCCCGTCGCCCTTGTACCCGGCCTGTCGGCCGAGCAGCGCTCGGGGATCGCGCAGCTGCAGGCAGCGATGACGCACGGCCACCCCACCGCGCTCGCCGCGAGTGACCTGACGGCCCAAGCCATCTGGCTCCTCTCGCACGGCTGTGACCTTGACGATCTCCTCCCCCAGTTGCGCTCGTACGCACGGGAGTCACGGCATACGTATCGCACCGACTGGCTGGGAAACCTGGCCCAAAAGGCAGGGGCCCCGGACCCCGCGTCGTACATCGCATTCGGTTGGGACGAATGCCTGCGCGCCCTCGACAAGGTGTCCGACGCGCTCCGCACCCCAGACATGGAGCGTGATCCCTCCGAGGCGGTCGGGCCCGGCTGGGTCGCCGAGGAAGCCCTTGCCGCCGCCCTGTACTGCTTCCTCGTCCTCCAGGGCGACGCTCGTGGATCGATCGTGCGAGGAGCGCACTCCTCCGGAGACTCCGACTCCATCGCAGCCCTCGCCGGCGCCTTCGCCGGGGCGAAGCATGGGCCCAAGTACTGGGTGCCGGAGTGGGTCAAGGTGTTGGAGTACCGGGATCGCATCGTGGCCCTCGGCTCCCTGTGGGATTACTGAGCTGATCTGCGGTGAAGCCCTGCCCGGAAACAGAAAGACTCGAATGAACCTCGAACAGGACAATGCCCCCCGCTTCGTCGAACGGACGACCAACCCCCGCTTCGAAGAGGACCTCCAGTCTCTGATCCAGCCGGGCGGCCCTGAGCGGTACAACTGGCACACCGTCCGGCCGGTCGCCCGGCGAGCGGCGTGCTGTTCGGGCTCGCTTTCGGGGACGCCATGGGCTACCCGACGGAGTTCCTGAACATGGACCTGGACCCCAGCGCCGCGGTCGGAGCCGGCTGGGTCGCGGAGGAAGCGCTCGCGACAGCTCTGTACTGCTTTCTTGTCGTCGACGGCGATGCGCGAGCCGCGCTGCGGCGCGCCGCGCACTCCTCCGGCGACTCCGACTCCATCGCCGCCCTGGCGGGCGCCTTCGCCGGAGCGCGGCACGGCATCAAGTACTGGCCGCCGGAGTGGCGTGAGGTGATCGAGTACCGCGACCGCCTCACCGTCCTGGGCGCGGCCTGGGACTGAGGACGCACGTCGACGATGCAGACACCGAACCCGGTACAGCAGGCGACCGCCTGGCTGGGCGCGATCTACGGCGGGCTCGTCGAGCTCGCCGTACCGCACCCCGTGTACGAGACGGACACGGCCTGGCTGCTGTCCTGCCGGGCCCTCCCACAGCCCGGCTACCCGCGCTCGCCGATGCTCGCGGCCTCGCTCGTCGTGCCCAAGGACGGAAGCTCCCCGTTCCACCCGGCGCCCAGCGCACCGCTGGCGGACCTGGAACAGGGTTCCGCACGCGAGGCCACCGCGCGCGTGCGGAACCAGGCGCGCCGCATCAACGCCCGAGGCTGCGTCGCGGCCCTGCACTCCACACTCGGGGGCCACCGGTCGATCGCCCTGCCCTGGCGCCCGGCCCACGAGGCCCCTGCCTGGTGGGACAGGCTGAACCGCAGGTACTTCCCCGGCTTCGCGCCGCTGCCGGTGACCGACTGGGACGACGTGATCAGGGCCCTGCAGGAACCGGGCCCGGACACGCGCGGGCTCGTGTGGGTACGCCGCGAGGTCGGCGGCCAGGAAGCGACCGGGAACCTGATCTACGCCCACAACAACGAGGGCCGGGTGGTCCTCATCGACGGCGTCACGGCGGCCTTGGCGGAGCTGGACACCACGCACGTACGCGAGTTGGTCCTCCACCGGGCACTGCCGACCTCCGCCCGCTGAGCCGTTTCTTCGCGTGGGGGAGCGTCAGCCCTCGCAGGCGTACGCGACGAATCCCGCCCACGCGCGCGGGGCGAAGGCGAGGTGGGGGCCTTCGGTGACTTCGGAGACCGGGCGGCCGTTGAAGTCTCCGTCAGAGCGCCCCACGGCGGTGCCATCCCCGAACTTCAGCACCTCGATCAGCCCGGCCGTACCGGGATGGTCAGCGCGCACGGTCGGCATCACCTGGATCTCGACGTTGGGCAACTCCCCCTACCTCCAAAAGGCGTTCGAGCTGAGCGCGCAGGACCATCCCCCCGATGGGCCGCCGCAGCGTCGCCTCTTCCTGGACGAAGCTGAGCTCGGGGCCGGGAGACCCTTCGAACACCGAATGCCGATCGAGACGAGCGGCGACCAGACGCTCCAGCTCCTCCGGCCCGCACGCCGGGCGCCACGTGCGCAGCAGGGCCCGCGCGAAGTCCTTGGTCTGCAGCAGACCGTGAATGTTGATGGTGCTGTAGAGCCCGAACTCGACCGCTCGCGCCTCCAGCTTCTTCAAGTCCCGCACCCTCTTCGGGTACCGAACCTCCACCACGTCCCGCTTCATGGCCGAGATCAGCCCACGCGCCCCCAGGGCCTCGTCCACCTTGTCCAGGAACTCCGGACGGGGGATCCGTACCCCCCGCTCCACCTTCCGGACCAGGTCCTCGCCGTAACCGACCAGCTCGCCGAACTCCGCCGCGCGGAGGCCCTTGGCCTCCCGCCACATCCTGATCTGGCGCCCCACCGCTGCCCCGACCGCCGCGCCGGACTCGTCGTCCGGGTTGATCTCCCAGCCGGCAGGGACTTCCGCCTGACGCTTCGCGCCACGGAGGACGCTCTCCGCGTCGAGGCGACGGACACCCGTGGTGACCGCCTGCCGGTCGTCGGCCCCGGGTGCGGGCTAGTTGTTCTGTCCCGGGAGGTTGTGGACGGGTGGGGTGTCAGCTCGGGGCCCGTTCCGCGGAAGACGGTCTGGGCGGAGATCGGGACCGCGTCGCGAACGGCCGCGATGCGGTGACGCACGACGCTTATAAGAGCTAAAGAACCAAGAGAGGAAATACCCCTCCCAACCCCTCCAGCCTCCCCCGCCGCTCGCCGCGACTCTCCATCACTCGCCGTCACCCGCACGGGTGATCTGCGCCAACTGGGCTGGATTCGGGGCTGGTTGCCTGGCATATGCTCTCGCCACACAACGCAGACAGACGTCGGCCCCCGGCCGGGACTAGCGATCCCGATCGAGGGCCTGACCAACACGGAAGTAGTAGCTTCCTGATGGCTTCCCCGCAGCCTAGCGCGCCCTCGCGCGCCTCCGGGCTCATTCACGTCAACGTCCGCCACACGACCCGCTACACGGTCGTCGGCAACCACCTCGCCCAGCACCGTGAGCTCTCCCTGCTCGCCATCGGGCTCGCCGTCCACCTCCAGTCGCTGCCCACTGGTGCGTCCGTGGGCATCAAAGCCCTCGCCGCGTGGTTCCCCGAGAGCGAGCTGCGCATCGCCGGTGCGATGCGCGAGCTGGAGGCCCACGGCTACCTCAAGCGCTTCAACGAACGCCTCCCCAACGGCCGACTCGCCCCGCGCACGATCTCGTACAACCGACCAGGGGCTGAACCAGCCCCCGCCCGCACGACGCCCCGGGACCACGAGCCGCCGCAGGATCACTGGCCACCTCCGGACACCGAGCCGCCTCCGCCGCCGGAGCCTCCCGCCGGGCCTGCGCGACGCCCGGAACCCGTACCCCGCCCCGTATCCCCGGCCCCGCCACCCACTCCACCCGCGCCGCTGCCGGAAGCGCACCGACCCGCCGCCGACGTCCTCGCCGGCCTGCGCTGCCACGAGCCCCGGCTCCTCCTCGCCGAACGCGACATCCACCGTCTGGCTCCCGCCGTAGCCACCTGGCTGGAACGCGGCGCCCACCCCAAGGCCATCGTCCGCGCGCTCGCCGCGAACCTCCCCGACGACCTGGCCCACCCGGCCGGCCTCCTGGCCCACCGACTCACCGCCCTCCTGCCACCACCGCTACCGGCCGCAGCGCAGGCCCCCGACCCCCTCCAGAATTGCGACACCTGCGACCGCGCCTTCAGAGCCCCGGAACCAGGCCACTGCCGCGCGTGCAGACCGACCTTCGAAACGCGGGCCGCCTGAGTACGTCGAGGTCCAGGCCCTCGCGAGCTTCTGGCGGGGCCGGGCCACCCGGAAGACCGGGCATCGCTCCACCCCGCGACCGGCCTGCAGCCCGGCGGGTGGGGGGCCGGGCATCGCTCCGGTCGCGGAAACGCCTGCGACCGGAGGTGGTGGGTCAAGGGTGTAATCGGCGCAGCCGACGCGACCGCAGGGAGCGCCCTTGACGCACCGCCGGAGGTCGCCACACTCAGAACGAGGGCGGCCGGCGCCAGAGGCTCGCGAAGGCCCCGCGCCACGCCACGCAAAGAAGCCCCCGAGTGAGCCGTCCCCCTCGCGGGCACTCGCCCCGCGTGCACACCAGCGACGAGATCTACCACCGCGTGCTGTGGGACGACCGCTTCGACCCCGAGCGGTTCGTGATGGGGATCCACGAGCGCGGGACGGACCAGCCCAAGCGCGTCGGCCTCCCCGACTTCGTGCCCGGTGGGGAGGTTCCCTGGCATCGGGTGGTGTTCTTCGAGGTCGACGGGGAGGTCGTCTGGGACCGGGCCACCGGGGTCGACCGGCTCGATGCTGTGCTGCCGCCCCGGGTCGAGGGGCCCGTACCGCCCGGTGAGGTGCTCGCGGTGCCGCCGACCGGGCGGACCGCCGTCGCGTGGATACCGCCCCGCCGGCTGTGGCCCGCCATCCAACACGTGCGTCGCGCGCACGACCGGCAGATCCACCGGTGGCCGCCGCACGTGAACGTGCTCTTCGGCTTCGTACCGGAGGCGGACTTCGAGCGGGCAGCCCCGCTCGTCGCGGCGGCGGCGCGGGAGGTGCCGCCGTTCCGGGCCCGCCTGGAGGGAGTGCACTGGTTCGGGCACCGTGAGGACGCGACCGTATGGCTCGACCCGTGCGCGGACGGCGAGGAGCCGTGGGCGCGGCTGCGGTCCGGTCTGGAGGCCCGGTTCCCGTTGTGCGGGGACCGGGCCAGGGGGTTCACCCCGCACCTCTCCCTCGGCCGCAGCCGCGATCCGCACACCCTCGCCACGACCGCCGAGGCCCTCATCGGCGGTGTGACGGCGCAGGTCAGGGAGGTCGTGCTGCTGTCCCGGAGGGAGGACGGGCCCATGCGGGTCCGCGTGACCGTCGCACTCGGGAGCGGTGACACAAGCCGTGAGGCGGCGGCCGGCGCGGATACGTAGCTCGGCTTCCCCCGCTCAGCTGCGGGTGAGCCTTCCGCACTCCTTCGGGAGGTCGCCGAGGCCCTTGCTCCGGTCGTACGGGTCCGTGGCCGGGCCCGAGCCCGAGCCCGGAGACGCCTGGAGGTCCTCGCGGAACAGCGGGTGGAAGAACCCGTCCGTCGGCCCGTCGCAGTCGCTGTTGCCGACGCTCGAACTCATGCTGCTCACCGACAACTTGCCCTTGGTCACCCGGTACACAGCCGGGTCGGGCAGCGCGAAGGTGATCT
The DNA here is from genome assembly GCF_043081505.1 of Streptomyces sp. NPDC014870. Classification (NCBI taxonomy): domain Bacteria; kingdom Bacillati; phylum Actinomycetota; class Actinomycetes; order Kitasatosporales; family Streptomycetaceae; genus Streptomyces; species Streptomyces sp. NPDC014870. The sequence goes on along the minus strand of NZ_JBIBWQ010000013.1, from coordinate 84,990 downwards.
CGCGGCGGGCGATCGTGCGCGCGACCTCGTCGGCGCCCGGCCGCACCTTCACCACGGGGTACACGAAGGTGTAGTCCGTGTGGATCAGGACGCGGTTCGCGTCCGCGCCCTTGCCGGCCTCAAGGGTCATCCGCCCCCGCGTCTTCACGACTGACCCCACGAGCTTCGCCTCGGCCGGGCTGAACCGGCTGAACAACAAAGTGGGGTCGTTCTTCTCGGTGGCCCTGGTCAGGCCCTTCTCCATGCCGGAGCGGACGTCGGGCTGAAGCGGGTCGAGCAGCGCCAGGGCCGCCGTCGGCCGGCCGCCGTCGACGACGACCGGGTCGAGGTTGGCGGCGACGAGGAACTCCTTCGCCGCGCTGAGCGCGGCCGCGACCTCGTCCTTCGACATCCAGCCCATGGCCTCGGCGCGCGGCGTCTCGATCCCGGCGGCCCCGTCGGCCCACCTCAGCGCGGGGGAACCACGGAACGGCTCGCGCGGGGTCGGCTCGTCCGGGAACGTCTCCTCGGACGGCGCCGCGGTCGGGCGGGTACTCTCGGCCGCCAGCGGCGTGGTGTCCCCCGGGCCCCCCAGCCCCTCGGGCAGGTGGTCGGTGACCAGCTCCGGGCGGAGGGCGACGAGAAGTACGGCAAGGGCGACGGCGAAGCCCGCGACCCCCTTCACCTGACGCCTGCGGTTGCGCCGCCCGTCCCGCTCCTGCCACGCCGGGCCGGTGCGCCAGCCCGGAAGCTCCAGTACGGCCCCGCGCTTCCGCCCCCGCTCCCGCTCCTGCTCCCCCTCCCGTAGCGGATCAGGGCGCGCGGGCCTGGTCTTTCGGCCGCGCGCGGTCCAGCGCGTACCCCCGCCCGTGCTGATCCCGTCCTGCTTCGCCGCCTCGACGAACGCGGCCCACTCCTCGTCGGAGACCGGCCTGTCTTTCTCGCTCACGTTTCCCACCCCTGATCATGTGTGCGGACAGGAGCGTGCCACGACAGCCGGTGGGGCGTGCGCGCGGGACGAGGTCGGTGATCTTGCCGTGACCTGCCCGTTCACCCTCGTTCACCCTCGTTCACCCCTCACGCACGTGAGCGAATTCGCACGCAACCTCCCCCTTCGAAAACCCGTCTAGCCAGTCGCGGATGCGGGCCTCCACCAGGCCCCCCGTGAATTCCAGGGCACGTGCGCGTAGTACGGGGGAAAAGAACAGTGGACGGTTTCGAGCTGCTCAGGTCCGGGGTGCTCCGGCGACGCCGGGTTCTCGCGGCCGGCGCCGCGCTCGGTGCGGCTCTCGGTGGCACCGCCCTCGCCGGGTGTTCCGTGCCCGAACCGCCCCGCCGGAAGCAGCCCGCGGCCGATCCCGCGCCGGGGATGCCGATCATCAGCACCCGCCGCGAGCAGCTCATGCAGTTCGCCGCGCACCCGGACGACGACCTGTACTTCATGAACCCGGACACCCAGCGCATGCTCGACTCCGGGGTTCCCCTGGTCTCCGTCTACGTCACGGCAGGCGAGCACACCGGTGTGAACCGGATCAAGGGCATGCCCCCGGCGAAGCCCGACCGGGCGGCCTACTCGTCCTCGCGTCATCAGGGGCTGCGCCAGGCGTACGCGACGCTTCTCGGGCTCGACAAGTTCACCCCCTGGCAGAAGGGCGTCACCACCCTCCACGGCGGGCGGCGCGCCGAGATCAACACGCTCATCAACGGCGGCCGCCGGGTCGAGCTGATCTTCCTCAACCTGCCCGAGCACGCGCCCCGCCGCTATATGGCCCTGGTCAACCTCTGGAAGGACCGCGCGCTCGAACTGCGCACCCACATACCCGCCGACTCCCCCGTCGACCGGCACGACACCTACGACCACAACCAGCTTGTCGACGTCCTGGTCGGCCTCCTCGACCGCTACCGGCCGACCGTCGTGCACACCCTCGACCCCGACCCCGACATCCAGATCAGCAGCGAGGCGGCCCGCAAGAAGGACGCCGAGCAGCCCGGCTACTCCGACCACGGCGTCCACACCGCGGTCGCCGAGTTCTGCTGGACCGCGCTCATCCGCTGGGTCGCCGACGCCCAGCAGGGCTCGGGGCAGATACCGGCGTTCGTGGCGACCGCCTTCCGCGGCTACTACAACCGGCACTGGCCCAAGAACCTCCCCGCGCAGGTCCTCAACGAGAAGGCCGGCCATCTCTTCAACTACGGCGGCAACCCCGCCTGGGAGTGCGGCAACCCCTCCGGCTGCGGTGACTACGGCATCGGCGGCGGCAGCCCGCTGAGGCAGGCCAAGGGCTGGGTACGCGCCACCCACTACCGCTGGCCCGGCGCGGGACCGGCCGTAGTCGCCCGGCCCGACGGGCGGCTCGACGCCTACGGGGTGCTGGGGCTGCGCGCGGTCCGCTGGCGGGAGACGGAGCGCGGCACCGGACTGTGGGGCGAGCCCACGGACCTGGGTGGCGGCCCGCTCGCACCCGCGCTCGGCTCGGCGACCCTGCCGGACGGCCGGGTCCTGCTCTTCGGGGTGCGGTTCGCCGCCTTCACCGGACGCGGCGGCCCGAACAAGCGGGAGGTCGTCCTGCTGGAGCAGCGCTCCCCCGACGGCCCGTTCCTCGCCTGGCGCGGCCTGGGCAACCCGGAGCGCAAGGACGACCGGGGCCGCCGGATAGGCGTGCCGGTCGCGGCCACCACCCCCGACGGCCGGGTCCACCTCTTCGTCCGCAACGCCGACAAGGGCGTGTCGACGCGCGTGCGGTCCACCGACGGCACCTGGTCCCCGTGGCGCGCGCTGCCCGGCCGCGAGGAGATACAGGACGGTCTGGAGGTGGTGGTCGACGCCGAGGGGCGCGTCCACGTCCTGGCCACGGGCCGCAAGGCCGTCCAGCACTGGATCGACTCCGTCCCGGCCGCCCCGCTGCCGCTGGCCGGCGACCCGGTCGCCGCCGTGCCGGGCCGGGGCCGTACCGGTCTCGACGTGTACTACCGCAAGCCCGCCGCCAAGGAGTTGCTGTCGCAGCGTCGCGGCAACACCTCCTTCGACGGGTACGGCCCGGTGACCGCGGCGGCCGACGCGGAGGGCACGGTCCTGCTCGGCCGGGACCTGCGCGGCCGCGTCCAGCTGCGCCGCGGCGGCCGGCTCTGGACCCGTACGCAGGGCACGGCCGCCGTGCAGGAGCCGGCGCTGCGGCTGCTCCCTGGCGGTCCGGTCGCCGTCGGCCTGGGCGCGGACGCCCATCCGTGGGTGTGGCGCCCGGCACGACGCTCCGGGGCAACCTCGCACTCGTAGCCGAAGACGGTACGCAACGGCGACCTCGCACTCGTAACCGAAGGCGGTACGCAACGGCGACCTCGCACTCGTAGCCGAAGGCGGTACGCACCAACGAAGAGGGCCCCCGCTCCGCCGTTCACGGCGGGCCGGGGGCCCTCTTCACAGTTCCGCGGCGGCGGTCGTCAGGCCGCCGGCAGCCCGCCGAGGTTCCGGGCCGCACGCCCGTGCAGCGCGATACCGGCGGAGACCGAGACGTTGAGCGACTCGGCGGCGGGGTTCATGGGGATGGAGACCGATTCGGCGGCGCCGCCCGCGAACTCGTCGGACGGTCCCGTCTTCTCACTGCCGAACATGAGCACGATGCGCTCGTCGATGCCACCGAGGTCCCCGACCGTGAGGCGCCCGTCGGCCTCGAAGACCATGGTCCGCATCCCGCTGTCCCGGAAGTGCCGGAGCGCCTCGTCCCGCGTGGCGAGGACGATGGGCAGGGAGAAGACGTAGCCCCTGCTGGCCCGGATCAGACGGCGATCCGCGATGGTGGGGAGATCGCTGTCCACGAGAACGATGCCGGAGGCGCCCAGGGCGAAGGCCGTCCGCACGATGGCGCCGATGTTGCCGACGATCTTCACGCCGTCCAGGACGACGATGTCGCCCTTCAGATCGGCCAGGTCCGCGAAGCGTCCGGGCCGGGGCACCTTGGCGATACCGAAAGCCTTGGGCTTCTTCTCGGTCTTGAACACCTGATTGGCGATCGCGGACGCGAGCAGCCGGACCGGAATTCCCCGCTTCTCGCAGGCGGCCATCAGGTCGCCCGGCAGGGGTGTGGTCTCGATGCCGTAGACCTCGATGAACTCCACTCCCGCGTGAATGCTCTGCAGAAGGGGTTCGATGTCCTCGATGAGCACGGTCCGGACGACCGACCTCGAATGCTTGGTGACATCGATGATGCGCTGCACCGCAGGGTCGGAACGTTCGATAATCACATCAGGATTGTCCACCGTCCAGACGCTAGCACAAACCGGGCGGGCTACGGCGCCCCGCCCTCCAGGGCGACCCCCAGGCCGGCCAGCGTCTCGTGCACGCTCTTCCCTTCGGCGATCGCCTCGATCCCGAATCCCCCGACCGAGGTGGGGGGATAGCCGATGAGGTCGATCACCTTGCTGACCTTGTAGAGGCCGGGCATCTGATCAGCCCTGTCCCAGAGGTAGACCGCTCCCCACAACTGCCGTTCGGTGTCCGAGAACCACGCCTTGAGCCGCATCCCCTCAAGCGTGGAGTAGGCGTCCACCGCATAGTCCCGCAGATATTCCCGGAGGCTCTCCACCGTCGCTTCCGACTTCTTCAGATCCCACATGACGATCGACAGGTACATAGCTTCTAACTCCTTGTTGGCAAGCATGATTGAAGGGGTCGGAATTCATGACTCCGGATCAGGTGGACCGACATCGGATCCGGCGGTGAAGAAATCGCCGTGAGATCCGCCTCATTGGGCCGTTCGAGCTCGAACTGAGCGTCTCATCCGCTTGGATGGAACAGTAACGCGCAGTCAGGCGCAGTAAGACGATTCCCTTGTTCCATCTTCGGAGAGAACCATGACCGAACGTCAAGAAACCTCCTTTCCCTACCCCCGCGGCTGCCCCCTCCATCCGCCTCGGGAGTACGCCTCCCTCCGTGCCGAACAGCCCATCAGCAAAGTCACCCTGGCCTCGGGACGGACCGCCTGGCTGCTCACCCGGCACGAACACATACGGCAGTTGCTCGCCAGCCCCGATGTGAGCTCGAACCTCGCCCACCCGGGCTACCCGCTGCACTTCGACGTGCCGGTGGAGGTCATGGAGCAGATGCGGCCGGTGCTTCTCGCCATGGACCCCCCGGTGCACACCGCGCAGCGCAAGATGCTGATCAGCGAGTTCACGGCCAAGCGGGTGTCCCAGCTGCGTCCGCGCGTCCAGGAGATCGTGGACGAGTGCGTCTCGGCCCTGCTCGCCGGCGAGGGGCCGGTCGATCTGGTCGGGGCGCTGGCGCTCCCCGTCCCCTCCCTGGTGATCTGCGAACTCCTCGGAGTCCCTTACGCAGACCGGGCGTTCTTCCAGGACCGGACCGAGAAGCTGGTGTCGGTCGACGCCGATCCGCAGGAGCGGAACGACGCACACCAGGAACTCCACGCCTACTTCGACCGGTTGGTGACCGCCCAGGAGGAGAATCCCGGCGACGACCTCCTCGGCAGGCTCGTCGTGAAGAATCGCGAGACCGGCACGTTCTCCCACGCGGAACTCGTCGGAATGGCCAACGTCCTGCTGGTCGGCGGCCACGAGACGACGGCCAACATGATCTCCCTCGGAGTCCTGGCGCTGCTCGAGAATCCCGACCAGCGGGCCAAGCTCCAGGCCGACCCGGCCCTGGCGCCCCAGGCCGTCGACGAGCTGCTGCGCTATTTCAGCATCGCCGACCAGGTGACCTCGCGCGTGGTCACCGCGGACATCGAGATCGGGGGTGTGCGTATCCGTGCGGGCGAGGGTGTGATCGGTCTCAGCGCCTCGGGCAACCACGACGAGGCGGTGTTCCCCGACCCGGACCGGCTGGACTTCGAACGCGGCGGAAAGCAGCATCTGGCTTTCGGTCACGGTATCCACCAGTGCATCGGGCAGAACCTCGCGAAGCTCGAACTGGAGGTCGTGTTCAACACCCTCGTCGCCAGGGTCCCCGGCCTGAAGCTGGCCGCCCCGGTGTCGGAGCTGCATTTCAAGGACAGCATGGGGGTGTACGGCCTCCACAAGCTCCCGGTCGTCTGCTGACGGTCGTCTGCTGACGGTCGTCGCGCGCTTCGGCCCGGGTGCGGCCCCCGAAAGGGAGCCGCACCCGGGCCGGAGGTCTTACCGGCCGTCGGCCCCGTCCCGGGCCGGCCGGCGCGGCAGATCGTCCAGGGCACGTCGCACGAGGTACGCGACAAGACCCTCGGCCGCGGGGACAAGCCCGAGGCGGTTGTTGGTCGTGTGCACGTAGTTCGAGAGACAGCCCGCGTACGGTGTGCCGTCCAGACGCAGCTCGCGGGCGTCCTGCCCGTCGGGCGCACCGGTCACGGACCGGGCGCGGGCGGTGGCCTCCACGCTGATCTCGTGGAACACGTCGTCCGTGGCACCGTCGTTCCAGATCGAGGCGCACAGGCTCGTGAGCTGGGCCGAGGTGCTGTCGTAGAGCCGGGGCCAGGCTCGGCGCATCTCCTCGGGGGCGTACGTGCTCCACCATTCCTCGTACTCCCGCAGGAAGAGCGAGGCGGCCTCCGGGTCGTAGCCGGCCCCGTGGAGGAACATGGCCATGATCCTCGCCGCCTCCCCGATCGGGGCCCGGCGCTCGTCGACCCACGCGCGCGGTTGCCGTCGCAGCAGGTCGAGGACGGCCAGGGAGGACCTCCGGAAGACCCTCTCGGCGATCTCCACGCCCTCCTGGCCGCCGTACTTGCGGTACTCCGGTTCGTAGGGCGCCCGTTCGAGCGTCCCGACCGGCCGGCCGGCTCGGGGATCCTCCCCTTCCAGCCGCGCCAGTTCCTCCTGCATCGTCAGTCCGAGCGCGTACTCGTCCCGCGCCTGGACCCCGAACTCGGGCATGGCCCGCTCCAGACCCTCGACGACCCGTTCGGCCGCCTCCGCGGATCCCGCGCCGGGGCCGCACAGCATCCGCAGACGCAGATGGGGCCCGCCCTGCCAGTAGCGGAGGAAGAAGAAGTGGTCCCGCAGGCCCTCGGCGCGCAGCAGCGGTTCGACCACGTCGCACAGGAAGGGGGTGTGCAGCGAGTGGGGGACGTGGACGTGCACCACCCGCCACTCGTCCGTCCCCGTCCGACCGCTACTTGTCCGTGCATAGTTCAACGAAGAACTCCTCTGTCGCGGTCCAGCCAGTGTCCGGACCGTAGTCGTCCACCGAGGGAAGGCACTCGCGCATCGACACGAGCACGTCGCCGCGCGACAGCGCGGACTTCGCGAAACTCCGGACCAGGTAGGGGTTCCGGAAGTCGACGTACATCGGCTTGTGGACGCTGGCGCGTCGCAGGTGCGCGTAGTCCGCCCACTGCCGCGTCACCTTGCGGCTGCGGCCGGCCATGACGTCACGTTCCTCGGCCGTCTGGCACAGCACGAAGGCGTGGCGGGGCAGGCCGCGGGACCGGCGCCACGCGTCGAACGCGACGAGCGCGTCGTAGGAGTCGCGGCTCAGGTCCTGCAGCATGGGGATGTCGGCGGCCGCGATGTTCCAGGACCTTCGCTCCGCGACGACGTCGCCGACCACGAGGCGGGGCGCGGTGTCGCCGTACTCCACGGGTCCCCCGGCGTCCTGGATGTCCTCGAGCGGCTTCCACAGGTAGCGGTTGGAGGGGGACAGCGCCTCCAGCAGCCGGTAGAGCAGCGGGACGCCGACCGGGGTCATGAAGTTCATGGGGACGAGGTCGACGAACTCCTCGGTGTCCGGGTGCCAGAGCCGCAGGGCCGCGGTGCCCGGCTCCACACGGACTTCCAGGCTGTCGATCGTGTACACCGTGCGGTCCGCCCCGAGCGACACGGCTCCGGGGTAGTTCACGACCCGGCTCGTCACCGGGGGGTGCAGGTTGAAGTTGAACCCGAGGACGGAGTTGAGGTCGGCCGTGCCCGGGAACCGCCGGTCGAGGTGGGCGCGTTGCGCGTCCGGCAGGGACCAGTCGCCCTGGCCGCGGACGAACGATCCGAAGCGCGAGAAGTAGACGCCGTAGCCGGTCAGCAGACCGTTCACGACCAGGGTCCGGTCCCTGTCCGGCAGTACGTTCCGGGCGAACTGCGCGCGGAACGTCACCGACTCGGTGTGCCGGATGCCCTCCACGCCCTCACAGGCCCGCTCGATCACCGAGGGGTCCAGGTGCACAGCGCCGTTCTCGGGGACCAGGTGGTCCCGGATCGTGCGCAGGGCCTCGGCCCGCTGCGTCATGTACCGGTCGACCGCGTCGACGTCCCGTCCCATGAACACGTCGGCCTGTTCGCGGTCGCTCAACGAGGAGAAGGCCTGGAAGAAGTCGATGAACGGCATGCTGGTGCGTTCCCCGAGGACCCGGGTCGCGAAGGCGTGCAGCCCCAGTCGCTTGATCTGGCCGTTGTCCAGCATCGAGGCCAGGCGCCAGAGGCCCGTGAGGGCGGGGATGCTCCGCTCCACCGTCGGGAGGCTCCACGCCTGGGGCCCGGCGGAGGCCGGGGTGTCCTCGAAGACCGGTGACTTGAGGACGTCCTCCGGGGGCGGCGACACCTTGCAGAGCTCGGCGATGCCGTTGATCGCCGCGTAGGCCGCGTCGAGCATCTTCTGGCGGTCCGCGGCGGGCGCGGCGGCGAAGTCCGTCTCCAGTCGGCGCAGTTCGGCGAAGTGGTCGCGCAGTGCGGCCGTCTCCGCGGTGGCGCCGGCAGCGAGGGCCTCCTCCAGCTTCGCCGCGTAGTCGGGGTCGTGGTCGTCGACGTCCGGCCGGAAGAACAGGGCGCCGGCGCGGATCAGGCCGTGGACGACCTCGCGGCTCACGGCGTCCCGGCCCGTGACCTCGGTGAGCCGGCGCAGCACTTCGGCGGTCGGCGCCGAGCCTCCGGGCATGGCCGCCAGCAGGGCGTTGAAGAGTGCCTCGCGGCGGACGCGCAGGACGGTCTCGGAGGCGATCTTCCCCTCTTCCCGGGAACCGGGGGCGACAGCGACGAACTCGATGGAGTCGGCGCCCGCGCGCAGGGTCGAGTTCAGCACCAGGTGTCCCGCCTCCAGCCCACCGGGCAGCCGTGGCATCGCGGCGAGGACCCAGTTCACGAGCAGGCGGTTCAGCCGCGTGACGGACGGGGCCGGCCCCTCCTCCGGTGTCCGGCCGCCGGGATCCGCGGGATCCGCCTGAGCGGTCGGGGTGGTCGTGGCTGTCAGAGCGGTCGGGGCTGCCAGAGCTGTCGTGGCTGTCGGGGCGTCCGGCGGGAAGGCGCCGATCTCCGTGAACCGGCCGAACGGTGACGGCTTCAGGCTCGCCCGGTAGGCGAAGTTGACGAGCGACGACTCCCGCAGGCGGGCCTTGCTCGGCTTGATCGCCGGTCCGGTGCCCATGACGAAGTCGCGCAGACCGTGGTAGAGGCGGTCTCCGGAGAGCTGAATGCTGCGGGCCATCGCGTCGTGCTCGAAGAGCGCCGGGAACCCTTCCGCGGCCAGGGACTTCTCGCGCTCGAGTTCGCTCTCGCCCTCGCGCTCGCACTCCGAGGCACGCAGACCCAGTCCGCACCAGGTCTCGACCCCGGCGAACAGGTCCGCGTCGAGGTGCGGGCGAAGCTCCTCGAGTCGTCCGGCCACGCGGTCGTGCCGCAGATTGTGGACATCGCGGCGCACCTTGATCAACGTGGCCCGGACATCGTCGGCCAGCGTCGGTACGGCTTCGCCGAGACGGTCGGCCAGGCCGCCCGCACGGGCGCGGATGTCTTCCCGCAGGGCATGCAGTTCATCGATGCGCGACCAGGCGGCGGTGAACGACATCCCGCCGAGCTCGCCCAGCGGAAGCCGACTCCGCCTGTAGACGACATACGGACTGATGTTCACATCCATGGGACTCCCCCAACTTCGTCACGCGGGTCGGCGCGCCACGGCGTGCGGTCGTCAGGGGCGCGCCTCGACGAAGGGTCTCCGCCGCACGAGCCCGCCGGCCCTGTCTTCGAAAATCAGCTTCGCGCCCGCAACCAGCTACGCGCTCCCGTTCCGGCCGCCGCCGGCGGCGCGGGCCGGGCCGTCGCTCCGGAGCACGGTGTCCCCGTTTCGGCACACCCCCGGACATGACCCGATGGTTCGACACTCGAACAACTGCGCTGGAACGTAAGTGAGCCACCGCCGAGGTGCACCTCGACGGTGGCTCAACTAATTCCTAGTCCTGCGATCAGGACGAGGACGACGAGGAACTCGTCGAGACGCTCGTGGTCGTGCACGAGGCGGCCATCACCTGCGCGAGGTCGTCATTCTCACCAGCGCCAGCGATAAGGTCCGAGATCTCGAGAACGTCGAGCTCGATCTGCTGCTCCATTGCGTTCACCCCCTTTCGTCGAAGTGATTCGAACCTAACCCGGCCAATCGATCTTCGGCAACATACGCTCGAGTGACTTAGATCACAGCCCTTCCCGAGCCCTTCTACTTGACCATTCGGGCTACCGTCGGACCAAGATCACGCGGGCGCCCGCATGGCGCGCACTCACATCTGGGGGCTTCTTCTTGCATGTTTTCGCCAGCATCCCGCAGCCCGATGGCGCAAAATACACCGACACTTTTGCGCCACTCCTACGCGCACTGTTTTCGCCAGAACTGGTAGGGCGTCATGACCCTTACTACTTCGTCCGCACCCAGGACGGGCGGGGCGGCGGAGACGTCCTCCAGGTCAGCCTCGACGGGGTGTCGGACCCCGACGGGATCCGGTCTGACGTGCAGAGACTCGCCCGAGAGCACGGGTGCGACGCCGGCGTCGACGAGGTGCCGCGCGACGCGGTCCCGTCCCCGTTGTGGAACGCAGGATTCAGCGGAACCGGATTCTCCGATTCCTCGCAGCGGCTCTTCCAGAAGGCCGCACCCACCCTTCTCGGCTTCCTGAACCAGACCGCAGGGGACGAGAGCCAGCTGCCGAGAGCACTCGGCGCGCTGCGACTCATGGTCGCCCATATGCGCGCCACTCTTATTAATTCTCCGCAGCGATTCACGGCCGATCTCGAATTCAAAGAACTGCTTTCTGTCCGCATGCTGAGCTACCGATCGCATTTCGAAGCGGTCTTTCTCCGCACCAAGAATCCGGAATCATTCGAATCGGCTTGCGCGAGGTTCTACGAACAGGTGGGGCCTGCCGTACGGGCATTCATCGAGGCCTGCGGCGACCCGGACGGCGAACCGTCGGACGACGCACAGGTCCGCAGCTGGACGGAGTTCGTCACCTCGGAGTCCGGCCGCCTGTCCGAGGCCTTCCTCGACGGCTCGCTCGTCAACGCCGGCCACAGTCTCGAAGACCTCGTCCGCGAGCGGGGCGCCCCGGTGGAGCCCACCCGGTTCCACACACCGCCCAGCCCCGAACTGGACCGGCTGATGCACCGCGACGCCGACTTCCTCGCCTTCCGGCTGCAGACGAGCGTGCTGTACAGCTCGCTCTACACCCTCGGTTTCAGCCTCGCGGAGCGGTACGTCTTCTGCTACGTCGTCGCACGTGCCAACGAGGAGGTCTGCGGCAAATCGATGCTGGAACTCCAGGACGACCTCGACGGGCTGGCGAAAACCATGGCCGCCCTCCCCTCGCCGGCCGTCGCGTGACAGAGCACGGGAGCGGACACACGACCGCAGGAAGAAGATCCACATGTATGTGAACAGGCACACGGAACCCATTCCGGACGAGCTGCGCCGGCTGGAGGAACTCGTCTCCCCGTACGGGCTGGTGTCCCGCACCGCACCGCTGCCGGTGCGTGAGGGCGAGCCGCCCTTCGCGGTCCAGCTCTCGTACCTCGGGGTGCCGTCCCGCGCCCTCTCCAACCTGCGCACGTGGGCCGCCGACGAGGACACCGGAAACTCCGACGGCGCGGGTACGGGACTCACGCCCGACCGGGCCCGGCTGCTGTCCGTCGCCGAAGCGCTCGAGCGGTACTCCACGTGCGCGTGGGACGACGACGCCATGGTGGTCGCCGCGGAGAACGACCTCACCGAGGACTTCGTCTCGCCCTCACGGTGGCCCAGGTGCTCTCCCACGGAACTGGCGCACGACGACTGCAGACTGACGGAGTACGACCCCTCCGTCCCCATCCGCTGGGTGCGGGCGTGGTCGCTCACCCGCCAGGTGCCCGTGCTCGTCCCCGCCATCTCGGTGTACCTGCACATGCCCTACTCCTCGGAGTCCGAGAAGTTCACCCGCGGCATCACGACAGGGGCGGCGGTGCATTCCGATGTCCGGGCCGCCGTGCTCGGGGGCCTGCTGGAGGTGGTCGAGCGGGATTCCATCGCGCTGGTCTGGCTCCAGCGGCTACGCCTGCCCGAACTGCACGTCGACCCCGACCTCCTCGACGCGGACACCCGGGAACTCCACCGGGTCGGCACCTCCACCGACCTCCGGGTCCGGCTGTTCGACGCGACGACGGACTTCGGTGTCCCGGTGATCTACGGCGTCCAGCTCTCCGAGTCCGATCCGACGCTCGCCCAGATCGTCGCCGCGACCTGTGACGTCCGCCCCGAGAAGGCACTGGGCAAGATCTACCGCGAGCTGGCGTCCCTGCGGGTCGCCCTGCGCGGCTACGTCTCCGCGTACGCCGGCCGCGAAGCCGACCCCTCCCAGGTGAGCGTGGTCGGCGGAGCCGTCCGGAACGCGCCCCCCGAGCGTCGCCACGTCTTCGACTTCCTGCTGGACGGCGAACGCCCCGCATACGGTCTCGACGCCATGCCCGGCCTTCCCGCCGGGGCGGACCCGCTCGACGACGTGGTCGCCCGGCTCGCCGCCCGCGGGGCGGAGGCACTCGTCGTCGACATCACCACGGACGAGGCACGCCAGGTGGGGATGCGGGCGGTGAAGGTGCTCGTCCCGGAGGCGATGCCCGTGTCCTTCGTCCACGCCGAGCGCTTTCTCGGCACCCCACGCCTGTACGAGGCGCCCCGGGCCATGGGCCTCACCAGCCACCCCGAGGACGCGTTGAACCCCGAGCCGCAGGCGTTCGCATGAGCGGGAAGAAGGAGCAGACCAACATGGCGCAGGACCTTCGTCCGCGATGCCTGTATCTCGTACGCGACGCCTTCGGGCGACAGCTCGCCGAGCACCGCCGCGCGCCGGGGGAACTCCGGGTGTCCTTCGAGGAGTTCCTCGACGGTTCCGCCCCGCGGGCGGACGTCGTCGTCCCCGTCCATTCCGGCGGGGCGCCCGAACTCCGCGACGAGGTCGACCGGGTCTGCGCCGAGCGGGGCACTCCGTCCGTCGGGCTCCAGCTGCTGCCGACCAAGCTCCTGTGCGGGCCGGCCGTGGCCCCGGGCAGAACGGCCTGCTACGCCTGCTACCGAAAGCGCACGGCGCAACACGCGGGCACGGCCCGCCCGTACGACATGGACGCGGCCCTCGTCGGTCTGCCCGAGGGGTTCGGCCCCCTGCACCTGGCCGTCGCGTCCGGCCTGCTGGACCTCGCGCTCGCCGACCTCACCGCGGAACCGGCCGCGGCGGGAGCCACCGTGCGCAGCTTCAGCCTCGTCTCGGGCGCCGTCTCCGCGGCGTCCACGGTGTCGGTCGACCGGTGCCCGCGGTGCGGGGACCGGTTCGCGCGGGAGCGCCCGGACGACGCGATGCCGTTCCCGGAACTGCTGCGGCAAGGAGGAAATTGATCATGGTTGCCGAGATGAAGGCCGAACAGATCGGGCAGGCCGCCCGGACGGACATGCAGTTGACGGTCCCCGTCAGGCCCGTCCTGCGGCGCGGTGTACGCATGCGCCGCTCGGGGGACGCCGTCGTGCTCGACGGGGCGGATCGGGCCCAGGTGTTCTCCGGGGCCTTCGCCCGCGAGGGGTTGATCCCCCTCACCGAGGCGTGCGACGGCACCCGCGGCCACGCGGAGCTGGCGGAGAAGGTCGGGTTCGACGAGGCCACGGTCTACAAGTGCCTGGCCCTGCTGTGGACGGCCGGTGCCGTCGAGGAGGCCCCGGCGGGCGACGAACCGGACGTGGCTCCCGAGTGGGCCGTCTTCCTGTCCAGGCTGGGCAACTCCACGGGCGCGAACCTGTCCTGGGCGGATGCCGTCACCCGCCTGGCCGACCGTTCGGTGCGGCTGGAGGGCGACCCCGCGCTCGTCGCCGCGGCCCGTCGGTCGTTGGAGGACGTGCCCCTCTCCGCGGCATCCTCCGGCCCGTCCGGCACCCCGGGAGAGCTCACCGTCTTCTTCGAGACGGTCGACTCGGCGGCTCTCCTCGCCGCCACCGAGGAGCGGTGCCGGCAGGACGGCCGACCGCTGCTGCGGGTACGCGCCGACGCCCGGGCGTTCACCGTCGGCCCTTACGCGGACGCCTCCCTCACTCCCTGCCTGGAGTGCGGCAGCCACGGCGAGGCGGAGCTGTCCGGCGAGCTGCCCGCGCACCTCGCCGACCTCGTCGCCGGAGTCACCGCGCACCACGTCGTTGCCCTGCTCGCCCGAGCCGCCATCTCGCACCTTCCGACCGACTCCAGCGTGACGGACACCTCGACCCTGTCCACGGTGTACCGGCCGGCGACCGTCCGGCCGGGATGCCCGCGCTGCTCCTGGACCGCGGGTCCGCTCGCGCCGCGGGCGCCGGCCGGCTCCGTCTACGAGGCGTCGGTGGCGATGCCACCGCGGGCGTTCCTCTCCCCCAAGGACCACCAGGCGCACTACTACGCGTCCAACCTCCGGCTGCAGGCGCAGTTCAAGGACTGGCCGAGCCGTCGGCACACCCCCCTTCCTGCGGCCGATCTCGCCTCCCTCGCCGGGGCCCGGCGGCCCGATCCGTCCGGCGGCGGTGTCCCGCTCACCCTGGAGTCCCTGAGCACGGTGCTGAAGGTCGCTTTCGGCATCAAGGACGAGGAGAGCACCCCGGAACGGGTCAAGCGATGGACCGCGGCCTCCGGCAACATCGGCTGCACCAACGCCTACGTGGTGCTGCGCGACGATCGCGTCCTGCCCGCGGGGATCTACGTGTACGCCCAGGGCAGTCATTCGCTCGCGGCTGTTTCCAGCCAGGTGCCCGAGGGCACGGCGCCCTGCGAGATCGTCGTCACCGGCGATCTGAAGAAGGTCATGACCAAGTACGGCACGTTCGGCTTCCGGCTCGTCTTCCTGGACGCCGGGTGCAACCTGGCCGCGGCCCGCGAGGTCGCCGAGCACCTGGGGCTCGCCTTCGCGCCACGTCCGGACTGGGACGACGACGCGTTGGCCCGGGTGCTCGGCACGACACCGTCCGACGAGCCCGTCGCCGCTGTGGCAACCCTGGGAGGTACGGCATGAGAAGCGATCTGACGTCCATGACCGCCGTGCTGGAGGGCTTCGGCTCCCGGTCGAGCACCTCGGACGGCCGGGCGGCGGAGCGACGGCCGGTGGAGTTCCCGCAGGCCGTGCCCGTCGAGCCGGCCGTGGAGGCCGGCGAGCTCCGGCCGGTGCACGACCTGCGGGAGACGCTGGACCGGCGGCGGTCCTCGTTGCACTACGCGCCGCGGCCGGTACGCACGGCGGTGGTCCTGTCCCTGCTGGGCGAGGTGATCCGCCGGGACCGTACCGACTGGGGACTCGATGCCGAGGCAGGCCCGCTGGAGGGTTTCGTCTTCGCGCTCCGCAGCGAGGGCGTCCCGCCGGGCCTGTACCGCGTGACGGCTGAGGGCAGCTGGCACCTCGCGGGGCTCGATGCGATCGGGCCGCTCGAGAACCTCGGCGTGCAGCGCGAGTTCGCGACGGCCGCGGGGATCGTGGCGATGTACGCCGACCTGGACCAGGCCGACACCTGGGCCGGGGCGCACGGCTACCGCGTCAGTGCCAACCGCGTGGCGATGGCGACCTACGACCTCAACTTCCGTTTCCAGGCTCTGGGGCTCGTCGGCACCCTGTTCGGCGGGTTCATCCCGTCGTCCGTGCATCGCCTGGTCCAGAGCGACGGCGCTTCCCGCCATTCGCTGCTGGCCACCACGTACGCGCATCCCCCACAGGACTGAGCGGGGGCTGTCCCCGCGAG
This sequence comes from Streptomyces sp. NPDC014870, assembly GCF_043081505.1. NCBI lineage: Bacteria > Bacillati > Actinomycetota > Actinomycetes > Kitasatosporales > Streptomycetaceae > Streptomyces > Streptomyces sp. NPDC014870. The sequence continues at coordinate 69,071 of NZ_JBIBWQ010000013.1, read as the reverse complement.
ACGGCGCATGACCGTGGCCCGCCCCACCCGAGTGGTGGTGCGGGCCACTGTCGTCCGTACGCGGCCCCACGGCGGTCACGGGACCGGCACGGGACGGCGAAGGGCCCGCACGGCGTGCTGCCGTGCGGGCCCTTGCTTGGTGCTGTGTGCTCAGTTCAGAGCAACCGGGTCACCCCGATCGACCAAGTGAAATTACTTGGTGATCTTGACGACCTGGCCGGCGCCGACGGTCCGGCCACCCTCACGGATGGCGAACTTGAGGCCCTCCTCCATGGCGACGGGCTGGATCAGCTCGACGGACATGGCGGTGTTGTCGCCCGGCATGACCATCTCGGTGCCCTCGGGGAGGGTCACGACGCCGGTCACGTCCGTGGTACGGAAGTAGAACTGCGGGCGGTAGTTGTTGAAGAACGGGGTGTGACGGCCACCCTCGTCCTTCGACAGGATGTAGGCCTGGGCCTCGAACTCGGTGTGCGGCGTGACCGAACCGGGCTTGATGATGACCTGGCCGCGCTCGACGTCCTCGCGCTTGATGCCACGGAGGAGCAGACCGACGTTCTCACCGGCCTGGCCCTCGTCGAGCAGCTTGCGGAACATCTCGATGCCGGTGACCGTGGTGGTGGTCTTCTCGGTCTTGATACCGACGATGTCGACGGTCTCGTTGACCTTGAGGACACCACGCTCGATACGACCGGTGACGACGGTGCCACGACCGGTGATCGTGAAGACGTCCTCGATCGGCATCAGGAACGGCTTGTCGACGTCACGCTCGGGCTGCGGGATCGCCTCGTCGACGGCGGCCATCAGGTTCAGGACCGACTGGCCCCACTCCTTGTCGCCCTCGAGCGCCTTGAGCGCCGAGACCTTGACGACCGGCAGGTCGTCGCCCGGGAACTCGTACTCGGAGAGGAGCTCACGGACCTCGAGCTCGACGAGCTCCAGGATCTCCTCGTCGTCCACCATGTCGGCCTTGTTCAGGGCGACGACGATGTACGGAACGCCGACCTGGCGGGCCAGGAGCACGTGCTCCTTGGTCTGCGGCATCGGGCCGTCGGTGGCGGCGACCACGAGGATGGCGCCGTCCATCTGCGCCGCACCCGTGATCATGTTCTTGATGTAGTCAGCGTGACCGGGGCAGTCGACGTGCGCGTAGTGACGCGACTCGGTCTGGTACTCGACGTGCGCGATGGAGATGGTGATACCGCGCTGGCGCTCCTCAGGAGCCTTGTCGATCTGGTCGAAGGCCGAGGCCTCGTTCAGGTCCGGGTACGCGTCGTGCAGCACCTTGGTAATGGCGGCCGTGAGGGTCGTCTTACCGTGGTCGATGTGACCGATGGTGCCGATGTTGACGTGCGGCTTAGTCCGCTCGAACTTCGCCTTCGCCACGGGGGTCCTCCTGGAGAGTGGTTCTGTACGCCTTACTCATCGGCGCCAGGTGATCTTTGCTGGGATGCCGTCCGCCGGGGGCTCCTCTTCGGGTTCGAAGTCCGAGCCCCGGCGTACGGTGTCAAGCCTAAAGCGTGCACTCGGGTGAGTTACTCGCCCTTGGCCTTCGCGATGATCTCCTCGGCGACGTTCCGGGGAACCTCGGCGTAGGAGTCGAACTGCATCGAGTAGCTTGCGCGACCCGAGGTCTTGCTGCGGAGGTCTCCGACGTAGCCGAACATCTCCGAGAGCGGCACGAGGCCCTTCACGACGCGAGCGCCGCTGCGCTCCTCCATGGCCTGGATCTGGCCACGGCGGGAGTTGATGTCGCCGACGACCTCACCCATGTAGTCCTCGGGCGTGACGACCTCAACGGCCATCATCGGCTCAAGGATGACGGGAGAAGCCTTGCGCGCGGCCTCCTTGAAGGCCTGCGAACCGGCGATCTTGAACGCGAGTTCGGAGGAGTCGACCTCGTGGTACGCACCGTCGAGAAGGATGACGCGGACGCCAGTCATCTCGTAGCCGGCCAGGATGCCGAACTGCATGGCCTCCTGCGCGCCGGCGTCGACCGAAGGGATGTACTCCTTCGGGATGCGGCCACCGGTGACCTTGTTCACGAACTCGTACGAGGCGTCGCCGCCCTCGATGGGCTCGATCGCGATCTGCACCTTGGCGAACTGACCGGTACCACCGGTCTGCTTCTTGTGGGTGAAGTCCACGCGCTCGACGGCCTTGCGGATCGTCTCGCGGTACGCGACCTGCGGCTTGCCGACGTTGGCCTCGACCTTGAACTCGCGACGCATACGGTCGACGAGGATGTCGAGGTGAAGCTCGCCCATACCACCGATGATGGTCTGGCCGGTCTCCTCGTCCGAGTGGACCTGGAAGGAGGGGTCCTCCTCCGCGAGACGCTGGATGGCGACACCCAGCTTCTCCTGGTCACCCTTGGACTTGGGCTCGATCGCGACCTGGATGACCGGCGCCGGGAAGTCCATGGACTCCAGGATCACCGGGTTCTTGTCGTCGCACAGCGTCTCACCAGTGGTGGTCTGCTTCAGGCCCATGACGGCGACGATGTCGCCGGCGCCCACCGAGTCGATCTCCTCACGCTTGTTCGCGTGCATGCGGTAGATCTTGCCGATGCGCTCCTTCTTGCCCTTGACGGAGTTCAGCACCGCGGTGCCGGCCTCCAGGCGACCGGAGTAGATCCGGACGAAGGTGAGCTTGCCGAGGTGCGGGTCGCTCGCGATCTTGAACGCGAGGGCCGACAGCGGCTCCTCGTCGGACGGCTTGCGGCTGACGACGACCTCGGCGTCCTTGACGTCGTGGCCCTCGATGGCCTCGACGTCCAGGGGGGAGGGAAGGTAGCGCACGACCGCGTCGAGCAGGGGCTGAACGCCCTTGTTCTTGAACGCGGTGCCGCAGAACACGGGGGTGACCGTCGGGGTGCCGCCACCCTTGCCGGAGGCAATGGTGATGCGACGGATCGCGGCGTACAGCTGCTCCTCGGTGGGCTCAGTGCCCTCGAGGAAGAGCTCCATCATCGCGTCGTCGTTCTCGGCGACGGTCTCGACCAGCTTGCCGCGCCACTCTTCAGCGGCCTCGGCGTGGGAGGCCGGGATGTCGACGACGTCGTACATCTCGCCCTTGGTCGCCTCGGCGGACCAGACCAGGGCCTTCATGCGGACGAGGTCCACAACACCCTGGAAGTCCATCTCGGAACCGATGGGGAGCTGCATGACGATCGGGACGGCGCCGAGGCGGTCCACGATCATGTCGACGCAGCGGTGGAACTCGGCACCCGTGCGGTCGAGCTTGTTGACGAAGCAGATACGCGGAACGCCGTAGCGGTCCGCCTGACGCCAGACAGTCTCGGACTGGGGCTCGACACCGGCGACGCCGTCGAACACCGTCACGGCACCGTCGAGCACGCGGAGCGAACGCTCCACCTCGACGGTGAAGTCGACGTGGCCCGGGGTGTCGATGATGTTGATGGTGTGGTCGACGTCCTCGAGCGGCCAGTGGCAGGTCGTCGCGGCGGACGTGATCGTGATGCCGCGCTCCTGCTCCTGCTCCATCCAGTCCATCGTGGCAGCGCCGTCGTGGACTTCACCGATCTTGTACGAGACGCCGGTGTAGAACAGGATCCGCTCGGTGGTGGTCGTCTTGCCCGCGTCGATGTGAGCCATGATGCCGATGTTGCGCACCTTGGCAAGGTCAAGCGAAGTGGTAGCCATATCGGCTCAGTCTTCTCTCGGTCTCGATGTGGGTTGCGACTACCAGCGGTAGTGCGCGAAGGCCTTGTTGGACTCGGCCATCTTGTGCGTGTCCTCGCGCTTCTTGACCGAAGCACCGAGGCCGTTGGAGGCGTCGAGGAGCTCGTTCATGAGGCGCTCGGTCATGGTCTTCTCGCGACGGGCGCGGGAGTAGCCCACGAGCCAGCGCAGCGCGAGGGTGGAGGCGCGACCGGGCTTGACCTCGATCGGCACCTGGTAGGTGGCGCCACCGACACGGCGGGACTTGACCTCAAGAGCCGGCTTGACGTTCTCCAGGGCGCGCTTCAGCGTGATGACCGGGTCGTTGCCGGTCTTCTCGCGGAGGCCTTCCATGGCGCCGTAGACGATGCGCTCGGCGGTGGAGCGCTTGCCGTCCAGCAGGATCTTGTTGATCAGCGAGGTGACAAGAGGAGAGCTGTAGACCGGGTCGATGATGACCGGGCGCTTCGGGGCGGGGCCCTTACGAGGCATTCTTACTTCTCCTTCTTGGCGCCGTAGCGGCTGCGAGCCTGCTTACGGTTCTTGACGCCCTGCGTGTCGAGGGAACCGCGGATGATCTTGTAACGAACACCCGGCAGGTCCTTCACACGGCCACCACGCACGAGCACGATGGAGTGCTCCTGCAGGTTGTGGCCCTCACCCGGGATGTAGGCCGTGACCTCGATGCCCGAGGTCAGACGCACACGCGCGACCTTACGGAGGGCCGAGTTCGGCTTCTTCGGGGTGGTGGTGAACACACGCGTGCAGACGCCGCGACGCTGAGGGGAACCCTCGAGTGCGGGCGTCTTGTTCTTCTCGACCTTGTCCTGCCGGCCCTTCCGGACCAGCTGCTGGATCGTAGGCACTACTTCTCCGGTTTCTGTGTGCCGTCGTCAAACTAACCTGGAACACGCCACCGACCCACGCGGTCGGGTGTGTCGAATACTGCGGACCTCCGCCGAGGGCGGAAAGGGGCGCAGATTGCGGTGGCCGTAGTTGAACTCGCCATGCGGTTGAGGACACGCACACGAGCCCAGGCACACCCCAGGCACAAGGTCTGAGCGTACCTATCGCATGGACTCCGGTCAAAACAAATGCCCACGCACACGGAGGGGCCGGTCGACGCGGGAGAACGAATCCCGGCGCGGCCGGGGCGCCGCCCGTCGCGCCGAACCCCCGGGCCCCTCGCGAGGGGCGGGGCACGGGAGCCGCCGGGGCGGCACACAAGCGCCGGGCGCGGAAGCCGCCGGGTGCCAGGGCCGGGCCGGCGCCTGGGGGTGCCTGCGGACCCCCAGGGGGCCGGGGAGCGGGCACGACCTCCCGGTCGCGCCCGCGGGGTCAGTCTCGGGTGGCGCGGCGGGGCTCGCCGGGGGCGCGTGGCTCGCTCTCCTCGTCGCCGGGCTCCAGGAACTGGTTGACGACCTTGACGAAGACACCCATCCGCTCGTCCGGGACGCCGAGCCAGCGGGCGAAGTCCTCCAGGGTGGGCTGCCAGTCGCCGGGCGGCAGCAGGTCCGCGGCGAGGGGCAGCTCGTCGGGGGTGACCCGGCCGGACCGGATCAGCATGTCGCGTACGGAGACCCCGAGAAGGGGGGCGATCCTGCGCATGGTCTCCAGGTCGGGCATGCTCTGCCGCTGCAGCAGCCGGGTCACGGCGGCGCGGTGCACACCGGCCTCGTCAGCGATCCGGGACTTTCCTCCACCGCGCGGACTGTCGATGTCGTAGCCGCGCGCTCTCATCAGGCCTTCCACCCAGCCTGCGAACTCGTCGAGCCCTTGAGTGCTCATGTAACGCTCCCTCTAACTCCCCCACCTCCGGGCGCCTCACTCTAGCGTGCTTGCGCGCAAAGAATTACGTGCTTTTGGGCGCGCAATCGTGTCGAATCGGTGAAGGTGACTCCACAAACTTGTTGCGCGCTCGCACGCAACATGTCACTCTCTCACTCGCCGTCGCACTCGTCGGCCTCATGAGTCCCAGGAGTCGCACCGGCCCCAGGGCTCGGTGGCCCGGACCGTGGAGAAGAACCTTGCTCCTACCCGAACCCTCTCCCTCCTGGCAGGCCGCCGCCGCGTGCGTCGGCCTCTCCCCGTCCGTCGTCTTCGCCCGCCGCCCCCAGCAGGCCGCTCCGGCTCTGCGCGCGTGCGCCGCCTGTCCGGTCCGCCGCGAGTGCGAGGCCGCCGTGGCGCCCGCGGAGAGCTACTTCGACGGCGTGTGCGCGGGCCGCCTGTGGCGCAACGGCCGCCCCGTCGCCGCGCGCCGCACCCGCGCCTCCGCCTCCGCCTCCGCCTCCGCCGGGAGCGTCCGTGGCTGAGCCCGCCGCCGACAGGATCCCCGCCGAACCGACCGCCGACCGGATCCCTGCCGAACGCATCCTCACCGAGCCGGCCGTCGAACGGATCCTCACCGACATCGCGCTGTGGGCCGCCTCCCTCGCCCGCCAGTTCCCCGAGCTCGCCGAGGAGCTCGCGCCCGGCCGCCGCTCGCCCACCGGCGCAGCGCCCGCCGCCCCGCACCCCGGCCGGGACGACCTGATCCGCGAGGAGCGCCGGGAGGCCCTGCTGCTCCAGCAGCGGCACGGCCTCGTGGTCCCCGGCCACGGCGCCGCGCCGATCCGCCTCCACGTCTCCGACGCGATCCGCGACATCACGGACGGCGTCGTGGAGCTGGAGGAGGCGGCACGCGCCCGGCTCGGCCTCCCCCGCCCCGGCCGCGCCCCTGTCGTGGAGCGGCTGCGGCGGACGACGGCACTGCTCGACCGGATCGCGGCCCACCCGGACCTCGCCCGGCACGTGCGCGACGAGCTGCGCCGGATGGCACGGCGGTGCGCGCGGACGCTCGGCGACACGGAGACGGTCGTCCGCGTCTCGGGCCGCTGCCCGTGGTGCGACTCGGTGTCGCTGCGGGCGTTCCCCGACCGCCGTGCGGTGCTGTGCGTGAACCCGGCCTGCACGTGCGCGCTGGACGACTGCGGCTGCCAGGACGACCCGGCGTACCGACACCTGTGGCCGGAGACGGAGTGGGCCGAACTGGCGGAGGCGGCGGGCGCGCGTACGGAGGAGATCGAGACGGCGATGGACGCGACGACCGCCACGGACAACGAGGAGCGCACGTGCTGAAGACCCCGGGCCTGTCGGCCCTGCCGGCCCTGATCCCCGGCCCCCTGGCCGCCGAAGAGGCGGGCGTCGCCCCGGCGACGATCCGCAAGTGGGTCCAGCTGGGCCACCTGCGGGCGGCCGGCAAGGCGGGCCGGGCCCAACTCTTCCGCCTGGAGGACGTGTTCGCGGCGGAACGAACGGCCCGCCGCCGTCCTCGTACCGCATGACTGACAAACCCCGCATGACGAAGCGCCCCGTGTCTCCTGGAGAGACACGGGGCGCTTCGTCGTATACCTACAGTCCGGTGCAACGTCGGACGACTCAGAGGGTCGGGGGGCACCCCGCCCAAGAGGGAGGGTCGTCTCGTGTTCCGTACGTCTGAGACGAGTCGGCTCGTGCAGAGGTCTTCCTGCAAGCGGTACGAGCGGACCTCGGACCCGATCAAGCAGACCCGGCACCTGCGCGTCAGCGTCGCGGAGCTGGTGATGGCACGGGAGCCGGCCCCTCTCGACGATCCCCCAAGAAGGGCTGGCTGCGGAGGTAGCCCCGCGCCCGCGCCCCGGCCGATCGACCCCCTCCCCGGCCGGGTGACCCCACCCGACTCCCGGAACTAGTTGCGTGCGCGCACGCTCTCTGTCACAGTTGGTGCAGCGGCGGAGCTGTGCCCGAACAACGGGCGACGGCTTCGCCGTTCGCCGTCCGGGAGCGCTCCGCGCCCCTCCCCCTTCCCCGCGTCGAGCGCCCCGGACGGCGCCCCGCACCACAAGCGACACCCCGCACCACCCGTCCCGCCCTCCCCTTCCCCTCTTGAGGAGAACCGTCATGACCACTCCCCCGAGTGCGTTCCCGGACGTCGAGAAGCTGGTCGTCGACGTCCTCAAGGCCGACCCGGCCCTGGCCGGCGCCACGATCGCCGTCCAGGCGCCCGCCGGCTTCGACGGCACGCAGAGCGCCGTCCTGGTGAACCGCCGCGGCGGCGCCTGGATCGGCGACCTGCACGTCGACAAGCCGCTGATCGAGTTCGAGGTGTACGGGCCGACCAAGCAGGCGGCCCACGTGCTCGCCAACGGCGCCCGGCGCGCGCTGCTCGCCACCATCGGCAAGAAGATCGGCGTCAACTTCGTCAGCGACGTCGAGGAGCAGGACGGGCCGCGCTGGCTGCCCGACTACGTCTACCGGGGCGCCAACCGCTACCTCTGCGTGATCCAGCTCTCCCTCAGCGTCTTCTGATTCCGAGCGTCCCCCGAGCCCGTGCGGCTCCCTGACGGACGCTCACCCCACAGACCAGGCCTCGCCGTCCGGCGGGGCCTTTGCCGTACCCGGGCCCGACGCCCGGTGCGGCGCCCCACCCCTCCCTCATCCCAAGGAGAAACCCACCATGGCTGGAAACAACTCCGCCGAGATCCGCGTCGCAGGCGTCGGCAAGCTCTACGTGGCCAACGCCGGCACCGACATCCCGGCCTTCGGCGCCGACTCCGCCACCGACTGGGCGTCCTGGACGGACCTCGGCTTCACCACCGGCGACGGCGTCACCTTCTCGAAGAAGGACAAGCTGGAGGCCATCGACTCGTGGCAGTCGGTCTCCCCGGTGCACTACATCTACTCGGCCCGTGACCTCTCGCTGAAGTTCTCCATGCTCCAGTTCAACGAGTCCACGCTGCCGTTCTTCATGGGCGGCGGAAAGGTCGAGGCGGTGGGCGCCCCGGCGACCGACACCTACAAGTACGAGATCGCCGAGCGTCCGTTCGCGGACGTGCGCGCCCTCGGCCTGGAGTTCACCGACGTCAAGGCCGGTGGCACGACCGCGGTCACGTACCGCTTCATCATCCCGCGCGGCCAGGTCACCGCGTCGGACGACATCAAGCTGGCCCGCAAGGCGGCGTCGCAGCTGGGCATCACCTTCACGGCCATGTCGAACGGCAACGGCAAGCCGCTGGCCTCCTTCCTCATGAAGGACAGCCAGTACTCCGCGACCGTCTGACCTTCTCCACCCGGGGCGGGACGGCCGGCCGCCGTCCCGCCCCACCCCTTCTCCTCTTCACCCACTCGAACAAGGAGTACGCATCACCATGGCCCGTTTCGACGTCAACGCCGCCCGCGCCCAGCGACAGGAGGCCCACGGCCGCGCCTGGTCCTTCGAGCTGGACGGCGAGTCCTACACCCTGCCCACCGAGCTGTCCCGCGCGACCGCCAAGGGCCTGCGCAAGCTCGACGACAACGACGTGGACGGCCTGCTCGCGCTCCTGATGGGTGAGGAGCAGTTCAACCGCTTCGAGCAGCACGACATCACGATGCAGGACATCGCCGCCATCCTCGAGGCCTACGGCAAGGAGACCGGGCTCGGCCTGGGGGAAGACTGAGCCTCGTCGAGTTCGTCGACGAACACGCCGAGGCCCTTGAGGCGGACCTGCTCCGCTACTACGGCACCGATCTCCTCGACTGGCACCGGGGTGAGCTCTCCAGCCGGCGGGTCACGCTGCTGATCAAGCACCTGCCGCGGGACAGCGCCGTCCAGCGCGGACTCCACGGCGAGGCCGCCGACTGGTCGATCACCGACCATCTCCTCGCCGCCACGGTGGACCATCTGGCCGTCGCCAACTGGATGTTCGCCAGCGTCAACACCAGCGAGGACGACGACGCGCCGGAACCGCCGAAGCCCGTACCGCGGCCTGCCGACGCGGCGGCGGACGATGGCGAGGACCAGGAGGGAGCGGCCGAGGCCGCCGAGGCGAGCGAGGGGCCCTCTCCCCACGCACTCGCCCGATTCTTCGGCTGATGCCGACGCCCGCGGCCCCCGGAGCCCGTTCCCTTCAGGGAGCAGGCTCCGGGGGCGCTTCCTGTGCTCGCTCGGCAGCCAGGTCCTCCTCCAGAGCCCGTGCCCGTTCGGAGAGTCGGCGCCCCTTCCCGCCGTGGCGGGACTCGGGCGCGGCGGGGTCGGGGTCGCGGCGCTCCGTGCCGCCGCTCGGCTGTCCGGATACGCCCAACGGCGGGACGATCGGGCGGCCGCCCTTGCCCCGGACGACCTTCCGTACGGGCTGGGCGTTCCTGCGGGCGCGGCTCTCGTGGGCGGTCACGAGGACGTCGAGTTCCGACTCCGGTTCGGGTCCGGTCTGGTGCTCGGGTTCGGGCTCGGGTCGCTGCTCGGCGCGCTCGGGCCGTTCACCTCGCTCGGGCTGCCGTTCGAACTGTTCGCGCTCCCTGCGGACCCGCTCCTCGGCCTCCACGACGGCCGCGGGCGGTTCGAGGAGCCGGGCGAAGGGCAGCGCGATGACCTGCGCGCCCTCCGAGCCGGCGCTCGTACCGCGCTGAGGGCGGCGGACTCCACGCGCGTCACTCTGTCCCTGCGCGTAGGCATCGGCGACGCGCTTCTCGTACTCCCTGCGGATGCGCGGCAGTTCGTCCGAGACGGCCTCGACCCAACCCGAGGTGAAGGCGGTCGTCTCCCGACGGTCGACCTCGGCCCTCGGGAGAACGACAAGCTCCTCGGGCGCGTGCCCGTGGACATGGACCAGCTCCGAGAGAAGCGCGAAGAGATGGGGCAGGTCGGGCTGGGAGGCAAACCAGTCGACGGCCCGCTCCTGCCGGTTGTCACCCGGCTCCGTATCCATGCGTCAGTTGCCTTCCACCCCCAGGGAATCCCCCCGCGCGCCCCCGCGCGGCCCCTTGCCCCCCGAAGTAGTCGGGTCCGGGGAACGCGGCATCCAGGTTACCCCTGTCGAACACAGGCTCAGATTCCGGAGCCAACCTGGCCCGGGTTCAGGCCGGAAGACACACCGTCAGGCGTTTCCTGCTCGACAAACACCGAACAGGTGTTCCACACTCTACTCGTACAGACGTTCGAATCGTGGCGCCCTCGCCCTCCACTCCGCGGCGCCGCCACGCAGGCACGGGCAAGCAACGGAAGGCAGGCGTCCATGACTCAGCAGGCCGGGGCATCACGACCGCACATCCCGCTCCAGGACCGCCTCCGCCAGCTCCTCGACGGACCCGTCGCCCTCGACAAGAGAGCGCTGCTCGGCAGGCTGTACGCCGAGGTCTCCCGCTGCGAGACCCTCGCCTATACGGCCGGCTGGAGCGACGCCCTCGCGGAGACCCGTCGGACCTCCAGCGGCGACACCCGCAAGGACCGCGCCTCACGCCAGGACTGAACCGCCGCAGGCGCAACCGAAGCAACAGCCACCTGTCCCCGTTTCTTCGTGGGAGCAGGTGGCTGTCGTGCTGTTCACGGCCACTGGCGCCGAGCGCGTCAGGAGAAGAGGTTGGCCAGCACGATCCCGAGCGCGAGCAGGGCGAGCCCGCCGCCGGTGACGTACTTCACGATCCAGCCTTCCGAGGAGGAGTCGATGCCCTCCAGGGCACCCGTCTTCGCCCTCGACGGCCGCTTCCTGTCGTAGACGACGGGAACCACCGTCCCCACCGGGTCCGGCTCCTGGAGCTGCAGCTCGTAGAAGTCCCCTTCGCGCTCCCCCTCCGGGAGAGAGACCCGGTAGTGGACGCGGATCTTGCCGTTCATCACGTCATGGGCGTAGGAGACCGCTTCCCCCTCGACGCCCCGGCGTTCGAGGGCGCGCAGCCGGAGAAACATCAGGACATTTCCGGTCGTCACGAGGGCGGCAAATCCCCCCACGATGGCGAGACAGGCTCCCACCACATAAAAGACCTGCCCCACTGCGACCCCTCCCCAGTTCACACGATCCAAAAAAGCTAGCAACGGCCTGCCTACCGGGTCAACCCCGAGAAAAGATTCGAGGGAGCATCATGGCCGACGATCACGCAGAATTGCTCGCCAGAATTGGCGAGGTGAAAACGAAGCTCGAAGAAGTCAGCAAGGCCGTCAACGCCAACAAGACTCCGCCTCCGGCTGCCGCCACCAAGGCCGAACTCGACGCCAAGGCAAAGGAGATCATCGAAGCGGTCAAGGGCGGAAAGGACGAGACCAAGGCATGGTGGGAGGCCCTCCTCGAAGGGCTGGGCTTCAAGGACCTGCTTGCCGCCATCAAGGACCAGAAGGAATTGTCCAGCCTCATTCCGCTGGCCCTGGGCGCCCTCGGCGTCATGATGCTGGGAAAGGTCTTCGACCTCGGAAAGCTGTTCAACGCGGGATTTGAGAAGCTAACGAGGAAAATCGGCCGGCGTAGCAACCCAGCTTCTCAGGGCCGGATCCTCGCAATGACCGACAGCGGCATTCCCTGGGCCCGCCCTCGCGCCGAGGCCGAGGCCGCTCCGATCATCGCCATGGCCCGAGGAGCCCTCAGCCCCACCGAGCTGGGAAACCTCAAGGACGCCCTGATCGCGGTCAACCCCGAAATCCGGACCTTCAACCAGCTCATCGGCGACATGCCGTCGAGCCGGTCGCTCGGCAGGACGGGCAAGGGCGTCGAGAAGATCGCCCTGGCGATCGACAACACGGACCTCGACAGGCTCAAGGACGTGACCCGGGAAGCAGGCACCCTCAAGGGCCACATGGCGGACTTCGCGCCCAACAAGATTCCGCAGGACCTCCGCTCGGCCACGGAAGCCGCCGAGAAGCTGGACCGCGCCGGCCAGAACCTGCAGACCCGATTCCAGACCCTCAAGCAGGACGCGGCAGACGCCGCCGCGGCCATCGCCGGCGCCGGCGGCTCCTGACCCACCCCCACGACGGAAGGAGGTACACCCATGTCTCTCGTCAGTTCCATGAAGAAGGCGTCCGACTCCCTGCGTACGCTCAAGACGCAGGCGTCCGGGGCCGGTTCCTCGGTCAAGAAGGTCGGGGACGCGAGCCGGTCGGCCAACGGGCAGATCAAGAATCTCAGGACCGCGGCACAGGGCTCCAGCACCCAGCTCAAGAACCTGAAGACCGCCTCGGACCAGGCCGAGCGCGCCATGAAGAAGGCCGGCAACACCGCTCAGTCGGCCGGCGGCAAGCTCGGCAAGTACGAGTCCGGTGCCGGTAAGGCCGCCAAGGGCCAGGACAAGCTCAACAGGTCCATGAAGGGCAACATCCTCGCCCGCCTGCTCGAACTCTTCATGCCGCTCATCGAGACGATCGTCGAGATGGCGGCCCGCTCGAAGACCATGCAGACGATCATGAAGAAGGCGTTCAGCGCCATCAAGACCGTCATCAGCTCCGTCATGAAGGCCGTCGGGCCGATCATGAAGAAGGCCGGCTCTCTGATCAAGACGGTCTGGAACGGCATCAAGAAGGCCATCTCCACGGTCGTCAAGGCCGTCGCCACCGTCATCAAGACCTACGTGAAGATCTGGAAGACGGTCATCACCACGGTCATGAAGGCGATCAAGACCGTCATCAGCACGGTCTGGAACGGCATCAAGGCCGTCATCACCCCGGTGGTCAACTGGATCAAGACCGCGATCCCGAAGGCGTTCAGCGCCGTCAAGGACAAGATGTCGTCCATCTGGAACGGCCTCAAGGACATCGCGTCCCGGGCGTTCGAGGGCATCAAGAACGGCGTCAAGGGCCCGATCAACTCCGTCATCGGGCTGATCAACCGGATGATCGGCGCCCTGAACAAGGTCAAGGTCACGGTTCCCGGCTGGGTGCCGATGGTCGGCGGCAAGACCTTCGGCGTCAACCTGCCGACCATCCCCATGCTCGCCACGGGTGGTGTCGTCATGCCCCGCACCGGCGGTGTCCCGGCGATCCTCGCCGAGGCCGGCGAGGCCGAGGCCGTCCTGCCGCTCTCCAAGCTGGACCGGCTGCTCGCCCTGACCGCCCGCCGCGCCCGTATGGCCCAGGGCCCGCAGGCCGTCGGCGCCGGCGCCGGCGCCGGGCTGCACATCGAGCACTACCACGCGGCCCGCGGCAGCGACCCGCACTCGACCGCGCAGGCGCTCATGTACCTGGTGAAGGCGCGCGGATGAGTGCCATGGCCGTGGCGCCGATGCCGAACCCGTTCCGGGGTGTCGCCCCGGTCATGGACTCGCTGCGACAGGGGCTCGCCCAGGCGGGCACCTCGCTCCAGCGGCTCAAGAAGGACGCCCAACAGGCGGCCGGCGCGCTCGACTCCATCGCCGCCGGTATCCGCAACGCCGGCACCTCCCTCCGCGGCCTCGGTCAGGGCGCGGCCGGGACCGCCACCACCGTGGCCAGGATCCGCCGGTCCGCCGCGCCCACAGGCGTCCGGCGGATCGGCACCGCGGCGGGCAGAGCCCGCACCGCCACCGCCAAGATCGCCACCGGCGCCGGAGCCGTCTTCGGGATCCTCCTGCCGCTGCTGCCCGTCGCCGACCTCGTCTCCGGCCTGATGGGCACCTTCGGCACCGTCATGACCGTCGCCGCCGTCGCCATGACAGGCATCAACGTCGCCATGCGGGCCAACCCGCTCGGTTTCCTCGTCGGCCTGATCGTGCCCATCGCCGCGTACCTCATCGAACTGGCCCTCACCTCGGAGACGGGCCAACGGATCATCAAGCAGGTCTTCGAGCAGGCACTCAAGGGCTTCAGGGCCGTCTGGACGTTCATCCAGCCGATCATGAAGGTCCTCGGCCAGGCCGTCGGGACGTACGTCAAGGCCTACCTCACCGTGTTCAGGACCGCCCTCAAGATCGTCGGATCCGCGATCGGCGGGATCTCCAGGATCGGCTCCGCCGTCCGCTCCGCCTCCAACGCCCTGCGCACCGTCGCGTCCCGCACCATCGGCGGCATCAAGAGCGCCATCCAGCCGATCAGCCGCTGGATCACCGACAAGGTGCCGGGGTTCTTCCGCACCGCGAAGGACGCGGTGACCAAGTCCCTGCGCGGGATCGGCGACTTGATCGAGGGCGGGATGAGCAGCGTGCTCGGCGTCGTCAAGGGGCCCATCAACGGCCTCATCGCCTTCGCCAACTGGATCATCGACGGACTGAACAAGCTCAGCTTCGAGATCCCCCTCACCGGCAAGAAGTTCGGCGTCGAACTCGACAAGATCCCGATGCTCGCCGAGGGCGGCATCGTCTCCCCCGGCTCTCCGGACGACTACCGCATCGACTCGCTCGCGCAGCTGGAGAACCGCCGCGTCCCGGCCCTCACCGAAGCACCCCCGAGGCCGCACCGCGTCCGGGACTTCCACGAGAAGCCCGGCGCCGGCCCCCGGTCGACCGCCGAGGACCTGCTCTTCCTCGCGACCGCGCACCGATGACCGCCCACCGCCGATCGCGCACCCGCGCACCGCGCACCCGCCCACCGCGCACCGCGCACCGCGCACCGATGACCGCCCACCACTGACGCCCCATCAGAAGTGAGGTGACGGCCCCATGGCCGAGACCACAACCGCATACGCCACCGGAACCGAATTCACCGCCGACCTCGCGCCCGGCTCGCTGATCACCCAGGACGGGCAGATCCAGTGGGCCGGGCTTCTCATCGGCCCCGGCACCCCGTTCGCCGTCGACCGCTCCGGTCTCACCGGCTGGGAGGACCTGCCCGAGTACGACTCGTCCGACGCCGAGCGGCCCACCTCGCACGGCGCCTGGCCCGGTTCCCGGTACGCCAAGCCGCGCAAGGTCGGCGGAACGGTCGTGCTCGTACCGGAGTACAGCGCCGCCACGGCGGCCGTCCGTGCCCTGCGGCAGGCCCTCGCCCTGCTCGACGAGGAGCGCTGGCTCACCGTCCGGCTGCACGGCGAACTGCTCACCGTACGCGCCCGGATCGCGCAGCGGGTCATCCCCGCCGACCAGGGCTTCGCCACCCAGGGCAGCTCGAAGATGTCCGTCCAGTGGCTGGCCACCGACCCGCGCCGCTACGCCGTCAACGAGCAGACCGTCACCACCGTCGCCCCGCAGCCGGAGTCCGGCCTGACCTGGCCGCTGACCTGGCCCCTCGACTGGGGCCAGGCCACGTCCACCGGCGACGTCGTCGCCGAGAACACCGGCTCGGCCGCCACCCACCCGGTGATCGCCTTCCACGGACCGTGCTCCATGCCGACCGTCACCGAGCGGACCAGCCGGCGCCGGTTGCGGTACGCCATCGATCTGGCCGCCGGCGACGTGCTGGTCGTCGACACCGCCGAGGGCACGGTCACGCTCAACAACACCGCCTCCCGCCGGCACACCGCGATGGCCGACTCCAGCCCCGAGGAGCTCTTCCTCCTGGAGCCGGGCCGCACCGAGCTGGCGTTCCGGCCCGACGGAGCCGGCCAGGAATCCCTGATGACGGTCCGCTGGCGCAGCGCCGAGTGGTGAGCCGACCGGTCACCGTCCCTCCGACCATCCCCGAAGAGAGAGGCGCACCATGACCGTCACCGCCGCCTGGCTGACCGCCACCGGCCAGACCCGCGAGGACACCCGCCTCGCCCTCGCCGCCCTGCTGACACCCAGTGGCCAGAGCCCCGAGGAGACCCCGCTGCGTTCCCGCCCCGGCATCCTGCCGGGTGGTTTCGTCCTGACCGGGACCGCGCCGATGGAGTGCGTGATCGGCACGGGCCGCGCGATCGTGCAGGGCAAGGTCACCGACCAGGGCGCCTACCTGGTCGCCGCCGTCTCACCGCAGACCCTCACCCTCGAGGACGGCGATCCGCAGTACGACCGGATCGACCTGATCGAGCTGGCCGTCGTCGACGACACGTACGACAAGACCGGCGCCACGGAAGCGGTCGTACGGCTGGTCAAGGGCGAGGCGCGGGCCGTTCCGGTCGCACCCGCCCCCGGCGTCGGCTCCACCCTCCCGCTCTACACGGTCACCGTCCGGGCCGGGACCTCGGCCGGTACCGGCGGCGTCGCCTGGACCACCGGCGGGGTCACCACCCAGCACTGGCCGGTGGTCGCGCTCGGCGGCATCACGCCCACCAGCGGCTTCAAGGGCGCCTACATCGGCCAGTACCGCGACGCCGGTTCCACCCTCCAGCGCTGGGACGGCACGACCTGGGTCTCCTACCCCCGGGCGCTCGGCGGCATCGCTCCGAGCGGCACGGCGACGACCGGCACGTACGCGGGTCAGTACCGCGACGACTCCGGAGTCCTGCAGCGCTGGGACGGCCAGGCCTGGCAGTACGCGCAGGGCCGGGCGAGCATCCTGTTCTGCGCCTCGCAGACGCTGTCGGCCCACGTGCAGAGCATCACGCCGAACACCTGGACGGCGCTCAACCTGCCGACGGTCGACGTCGACGAGGCCACCGGCTGGAACGGGACCCACACCTACACGGTGCCGCGCACCGGCTGGTGGCGCGTCTCCGGGCACGCCGTGTTCGCCAACGACGCCCAGACCGGCATGCGCGGCGCCCGTCTCGTGGTCAACGGCTCCGGGGTGCAGCGCGCGACCTGGCTCACCCCGGCGGGCAACGGCGCGATCGCGGTGGGCGGCAGCGCCCTGCTCAAGCTCAACGCCGGGAACACGCTGCAACTGGCCGCGTACCAGAGCCACACCGCGGCGGTGAAGACGCTCGGCGGCTCCGGCTACGCCTGCACGCTGACCGCCGAGTGGGTCAAGTCCTGACCTCCGCCGCCCACCCCACACCTTCCTGATTGGAGAACCCCATGAACCTGCGCAGCAGCTGGGTCAACGAGACCGGCCAGACCCGCGAGGACACCCGCCTCAACCAGGTCGGGGCGACCACCCCGACCAATCCCGTCCAGGTCCGCTCCGGCATCCTGCCGGGCTCCTACAACGGCCAGCACCGGCTCTCCGGCTTCTGGATGACCGGCGCCTCCGCCATGTCGGCGACCGTCTCCGAGGGCCGGGCCGTCATCCAGGGCGACATCTCCCAGGGTGTCTACCCGGTGGCCCTCCCGGCCGCGGAGACGGTCACCTTCGGGCCGGGCGACGCCCAGTACAACCGCGTCGACCTCGTCGTCCTCAAGGTCTACGACCCGCTGTACGACGGTCCTGGCCGCAACGAGGCCGTGGTCGAGGTCCTGGTGGGCAAGGCCGAGGCCACCCCGAAGGCCCCGGGCGTCCCGCCGCGCAGCCTCCCGTTGTACGAGGTGACGGTCCCCGCAGGGGCCAGCGCGGGCAACGGCGGCATCAACTGGAACACCGCGCTGAAGGACCTGCGTAGCCCGGTCGTCTCCCTCGGCGGCATCCTCCCCGT
The DNA here is from genome assembly GCF_043081505.1 of Streptomyces sp. NPDC014870. NCBI lineage: Bacteria > Bacillati > Actinomycetota > Actinomycetes > Kitasatosporales > Streptomycetaceae > Streptomyces > Streptomyces sp. NPDC014870. The sequence goes on along the minus strand of NZ_JBIBWQ010000013.1, from coordinate 51,286 downwards.
CGAGGGCCCGGTCGTCCCGGGCGCCTACCCGGGACAGTTCCAGGACTCCGGCGGCGCGCTCCAGCGCTGGGACGGCGGCGCGTGGGTGTCGTACCCGTCCTCGCTCGGCGGCATCGTCCCGAACAGCGCGGGCACCCTCACCGCCAGCTACACGGGCCAGTACCGGGACTCGGCGGGCGGCGTACTCCAGCGCTGGAACGGTTCGGCGTGGAGGTCGGCGGTCCCGGGGCCGTACTTCACGGGGACCAACGACGCGGGATGGACGGCGTCGACCACGTACACCCCGACGCTCTCGGAGACCACCGACACCCCCCTCCAGGTCAGCTTCGTCGCGCCGGCGTCGGGTGCCGTCGTGGTCAACTACGGCGCTCGCATCAACTCGGCGGCGACCACGCCGGCCTGGATGGCTCTCCGGATCACGCAGGGAACCACGGCCTGGTACACGGAGAACGACGAGATCGCCGTCGTCCACACCAGCGCCACCGCCTCGTCGATGGCGTCCGTGACGCGCTTCTACGGCATGACGCCCGGGCTGACCTACACGATGACCGCCATGTTCAAGGTCGGCGCCAACACGACAGCGGTCAAGGGCAATTTCGACAACATCTTCATCATGGTCACCCCCCAGAACTGACCCGGCACGCAGACCGTCCGACAGGAGTACCCCATGCCCGTACGCTCCGGCTGGCTCCTGCCCACTGGGCAGACCCGCCAGAACACCCGTATCACCTCGCTGGGCGCCACGACACCCGCCAACCCGCTCGCCTCCCGCTCCGGCGTCCTGCCCGGCACGTACGACGGCAAGTTCCGGGTCGGCGGTCTGTGGCTGAGCGGCAACGGCCCGATGACGGCCACCGTCTACCACGGTAGGGCCGTCGTCCAGGGCGCCACCACCGACGGCGCCTATCCCGTCGCCCTGGACGAGGACATCACCCTCACCTTCGGCGACGGCGACCCCCTCAACCCCCGCATCGACCTCGTCGTCCTCCGCGTCCAGGACCACGACGCCGACGCGGGCGGCAAGTACGAGGCGACCGTCGAGATCGTCCGGGGTGAGGCCGCCGCCACACCGGTGGCTCCCACCCCGCCCCCGCTCTCGCTCACGCTGTTCTCCATCCGGGTCAAGGCGGGAGCCTCGGCCGGCACCGGCGGCGTCGGCTGGGGCGACAGCGGCGTCGTCACCGACCTGCGCACCACGGTCGTGAGCGCCGGCGGCATCCTGCCCGTGTACAACAACGCCGGCACGGCCGGCGCGTACCCGGGCCAGTACCAGGACAACGACAACTCCCACTACCTCCAGCGCTGGGACGGCACATCCTGGGTCGCCTACCCGAAGGAGATCGGCGGTATCGCCACCAACGGGACGCTGTCGACGGGCAGTTACCCCGGTCAGTTCCGTGAGAACAACGGCGTGCTGCAGCGGTGGAGCGGCACGGCATGGGTCAACTACCACGCGCCGTACGACATCGAGCCCGTCTTCACCGGTGCGACGGCGCTGACCGGCTGGAGTCTCGGCTCGTTCTCCGGCCGCCGCACCCGCGCCGGTGTCGTCATGGTGCGGGTGTCGCTCACCCGTACCGGCGCGAACATCACCGCACCCGCCAACGGCAGCATCCCCGAGCAGCCACTGTGCACCCTGCCGGCCGGCTGGTCCCCCGCCATGACCTTCGACACGACGGCCACGGACACCCAGGGGTGCGGTGTCGGCACGATCTACGCCACCACCGCCCAGGTCACGCTCCGCTCCTGGACGCCCACCGCGGTCATCCCCACCGGCCGGACCGTGTACGTCTCCGCCACCTACGTCCTGTAAAGGGGGTTCGCGATGGCACTCGACACGCCCTACCGGGCGATCTTCTGCGACCTGTCCACCGACCAGACCATCGACATCCTGCCGCTGCGGGACGTCCAGTTCGAGGACTACATCGGCCGGGCCGGCTCTCTGTCCGGCACCGTCCCCGTACCCAACAAGGAGATGGCCGACCGGGTCCGCAAGGTTCTGGCCGGCCGCACCACCGTCTATCTGGAACGCGGCGGGGACCTGTGGTGGGGCGGCATCGTCTGGACCACCACGCTGCAGTCCAGCGGGCGCGGTGTGCTGACCCTGGGCATCCAGGCGGCCACCTTCGACTCGTACGCCACCCGCCGACGCATCCGCACCGACATCACCTACACCACGCCGACCGACCAGCTGGTCATCGCCCGCCGGCTGTGGACGGAGGTCCAGGCCGGTCTTGGCCAGAGCGGTATCGCCGTCGGCACGGAGACCTCCCCGGTCAAGCGGACGGCGGCCTGGCGGCTCGGCGACGAGACCGTCTACCAGGAGGCGCTCGACCAGCTCGCCGCCCAGGAGAACGGTTTCGAGCAGCAGATCCTCGTCTACCGCGACCCGGTCACCGGCGAGCGCATCCGCCAGCTCCGGCTCGGCCACCCGAAGATCCGCACCGGCGCGACCGACATGATCTTCGACCGGCCCGGCGCCATACTGTCGTACTCCTTCCCGGACGACGCGACCCGCGGCGGCACCACCGCCCTCGCCCGGGGCGCGTCGGCGAACACCAACGCCGCCGCCGAGTCCCGGCCGACCATGTCGGCGGAGAAGGTCGACACGACCCTCCTGAACGCCGGTTGGCCGCGGGTCGACCTGTCCTCGGACCACAACGAGGTCAGCGACGTCCCGACGCTGAACTCCCTGGCCGCCGCCAACCTGGCCCAGGCCGCCGGATCCGTGCTCATCCCCCAGATCAGCATCAGGCTCGGCGGGATCGTTCCGCCGGCGCTCCTCGGCCGGACCGCCCGGATCCGGATCACCGACGAGTGGCACCCCGGCGGCCTCGACCGTCGCTACCGCGTCATCGGGGTCAAGGTCAGCCCCCCGGAGCGCGGCCGCCCCGACACCGCCGAGCTCTACATCGAGGAGGCATGATGACCCAGCTACCCGAGGACATCATCGACCGGCTGATCCAGATGGAGCGCCGGATCCAGGCCCTGTCCACCGCCGTGAACACGCGCCCCGCCCTCAACGACGTCGTCAACGGCTCACTCACGGTGAAGCGGCAGACGGACCCGCAGGACCCGAGCACGGCCACCACCCTCGTCCAGATCAGCGGCAGCGGCCCGGGCGCGACCAAGCCGGTGCTGCGGGTCAACGACTCCTTCGGCCACGAGGTTCTCTCGGACGACATCCTCACCGGCGGTCTCGCCCGGCCGTGGCTGTCGATGCTCCCGCCGCAGAGCATGGCCAGCGCGCACTGGCCGGCCACCAACGCCACCGTCTGGACCACCATCGCCCAGTCCCAGAACCCGATCTGGCAGCCCAAGATACGGCTGCGGATGTACACCCGGATCTCCGGCACCGCCGTCGGCCAGATCCGGGTGATGGTCGACGGCGCCCAGTTCGGCCCGACCGTCGCCGCCGGCAGCACCTTCGACCACACCGGCCCGGTCATCGCCGACATGCAGGGCGGCTTCGGGGCAACCAGCACGTTCGAGATCCACGGCATCGTCACGAGCGGCTCCGGCAACGTCTACGCCCAGCCGGTCCTCCTGCACGGCCGCCAGACCTGACCCGCCCGACCCCCTCGAAAGGAGCCACCCGTGATCCCCGACCCCGACCAGCCCTGGGGCCTGGCCATCGACTACGCCGGCCGCGGCACCGTCACCGAGAGCGGCCACACCATCAGCGTGCGCCTGTACGACAACACCCTCGGTGGCCCGCTCGAACCCGACCAGCTGACCGGCACGTACCCGGCGGTCTACGTCACCGCCCAGATCACCGCCGTCGGAGAGGCGGGCACCGCCCTGCGCGGCTACGCCACAGTCGTCGTCAACCCGCTGGACGCGGATCCGGTCGTCCCCGACCCCACCGCCGTCCAGCAGGCCGTCGCGGCCGCCCTCGCCGACTTCGAGCACCGCCGCGCCGCCTACGCCACGCTCTGCGCGACCTGGGCCCCGCCGGCCGAACCGGCACCGGAGCCCGAGCCGGAGCCCACTCCGTAATCACCCTCCGCACACCGTACGCCCGCCCCCCGAGCGGGCTTTTTTCATGCCCGCATGCCCCCATGCCCGCCCCCCGCCATGCCCCCGAACCCGGAGGTCACCCATGGCCACTCCCCTCACCGCGGACCGGCTCGTCGCCGCGCTCCGTGCCGAAGGCGTCAAGGTCGTCGAGCACGACGGCTGGCGCACCCATCACCGCAACCACACCGGCGCCTGGGGCCCCGTCGTCGGCGTGATGATCCACCACACCGTCTCCAGCGGCACCGCCTCCTCCGTCGAGCTCTGCTACAACGGCTACTCCGGGCTCCCGGGCCCGCTCTGCCACGGCGTGATCGCCAAGGACGGCACGGTCCATCTGGTCGCCAACGGCCGTGCCAACCACGCCGGCGGCGGCGATCCCTCGGTCCTCCAGGCCGTGATCACCGAGGCGTACGGGGCCCGGCCGCCCGCCCCGCGCATGCACCAGGGCAGCGCCGGGGCCGTCGACGGCAACTCCCGCTTCTACGGCTTCGAGTGCATCAACCTCGGCAACGGCGCCGACCCCTGGCCGGCCGCCCAGCTCGACGCCATCGAACGGACCTCCGCCGCTCTCTGCCGCGCCCACGGCTGGGGCGCCAAGTCCGTCATCGGCCACCTGGAGTGGTCGGACTGGAAGAGCGACCCGCGCGGCTTCGCGATGCCGGGCATGCGCGAGCGCGTCCAGAAGCGGCTCGGCGCCGCCCCGTCGAAGCAGCCCCCGACCACCCCGCAGAAGCCCGCCCCGCCGCGCTACCAGCCGTTCCCCGGCACCGCGTTCTTCAAGACCACCCCGAGCTCCCCGATCATCACGGCGATGGGCCGCCGGCTGATGGCCGAAGGGTGCGGCCGCTACCAGGTCGGCCCGAGCCCCCGCTGGTCCGAGTCCGACCGCCAGTCGTACGCCGCCTGGCAGCGCAAGCTCGGCTTCCGCGGCACCGACGCCGACGGCTGGCCGGGCGCCACCTCCTGGAACGCGCTCAAGGTCCCCCACACCACCTGAACCCGAGGAGCCCCCATGGCCCTGTCCGAGAACACGAAGCGGACCGTCCGCACCGTCCTGCAGAGCGCGGTCGGCATCGCCGTCGTCCTCCCCGCGATCGTCGACGCCTCAGGCCTCCCCGCGACCCTCCCCTGGGTCGCCGGAGCGCTCGCCGTCGCCGCCGCCCTGACCCGGGTGATGGCGGTACCGGCCGTCCAGAACCTGCTGCCCTCCTGGCTGCGCACCACCCAGGGGGCGGCGGATGACCGAGGCTGACCCGAACGACCCGGTGGCGGTGGCGCTGGAACTGGAGCGCCTCCGCGGCACGCTGGAGGCCGGCTTCGCCCGCGTCGACGGCTCGCTCGCGCTCCTCGTCCAGCGCAGCGACCAGACCGACAAGCAGCTCGCCGACCACGAGGCCCGCCTCGACGAACTGGAACGCGCCCGCTGGCCGCTGGCCTCGATCGCCGCCCTCACCGCCACGGCCGGCCTGGGCTTCGCCCTGTGGGAGATCGCGGCCCGGTGAAATGCCCGAAGGGCGGCCACCCCGTACGCAACGGGGTGACCGCCCTTCGGTCGATCAAGCGACTCGCTTACTGGTTGTACGGACCGTAGTCGTAGTCCTCCAGCGGAACGGCCTGGCCGGAGCCGGTGCCGAACGGCGAGTAGTCGATGTCGTCGTAGCCGACGGCCGAGTACATCGCGGCCTTGGCCTCCTCGGTCGGCTCGACCCGGATGTTGCGGTAGCGGGACAGACCCGTACCGGCCGGGATGAGCTTACCGATGATGACGTTCTCCTTGAGGCCGATGAGGCTGTCGGACTTGGCGTTGATCGCCGCATCCGTCAGGACTCGGGTCGTCTCCTGGAAGGAGGCGGCCGACAGCCAGGACTCCGTCGCCAGCGAGGCCTTGGTGATACCCATCAGCTGCGGACGGCCGGAGGCCGGGTGGCCACCCTCCGTCACGACCCGACGGTTCTCGGTCTCGAACTTCGAGCGCTCCACGAGCTCGCCCGGCAGCAGCTCCGCGTCGCCGGACTCGATGATCGTCACGCGGCGCAGCATCTGCCGGATGATGATCTCGATGTGCTTGTCGTGGATCGACACACCCTGCGAGTTGTAGACCTTCTGGACCTCGCCGACCAGGTGGACCTGGACCGCGCGCTGACCGAGGATCCGCAGCACGTCGTGCGGGTTGGTGGCACCCACGGTGAGCTTCTGGCCCACCTCGACGTGGTCGCCCTCGCCCACCAGCAGACGGGCACGCTTCGAGATCGGGAACGCCGTCTCGTCGCTGCCGTCGTCCGGGGTGACGACGATCTTCTTGGTCTTCTCGGTCTCCTCGATACGGACGCGGCCGGCCGCCTCCGAGATCGGGGCGACACCCTTGGGCTGACGGGCCTCGAAGAGCTCGACAACACGGGGCAGACCCTGGGTGATGTCGTCACCGGCCACACCACCGGTGTGGAAGGTACGCATCGTCAGCTGGGTACCGGGCTCACCGATGGACTGGGCCGCGATGATGCCGACGGCCTCACCGATGTCGACCAGCTTGCCGGTGGCCAGCGAACGGCCGTAGCAGAAGGCACAGGTACCGACGGCGGACTCACAGGTCAGGACCGAGCGGGTCTTGACCTCCTCCACGCCGGCGCCCACGAGGGCGTCGATGAGCACGTCACCCAGGTCGACGTTGGCCGGCGCGATGACCTTGCCGTCCACGACGACGTCCTCGGCGAGCATCCGCGCGTACACGGAGGTCTCGACGTCGTCCGTCTTCCGCAGGACACCGTCGGCGCCCCGCTCGGCGATCCGCAGCTTCAGACCGCGCTCGGTGCCGCAGTCCTCCTCGCGGATGATCACGTCCTGCGAGACGTCCACCAGACGACGGGTCAGGTAACCCGAGTCGGCGGTACGCAGGGCGGTGTCGGCCAGACCCTTACGGGCACCGTGCGTCGAGATGAAGTACTCGAGGACGGAGAGACCCTCACGGAAGGACGCCTTGATGGGACGCGGGATCGTCTCGTTCTTGGCGTTCGACACCAGACCACGCATACCGGCGATCTGACGCATCTGCATCATGTTTCCTCGGGCACCCGAGTCAACCATCATGAAGATGGGGTTCGTCTTGGGGAAGTTCTCGTTCATGGCCTCGGCAACCTCGTTGGTCGCCTTGGTCCAGATCGCGATGAGCTCCTGAGTGCGCTCTTCCTTGGTGATGAGACCGCGCTCGTACTGCTTCTGGACCTTCTCGTCCTGCGCCTCGTAGCCCTTGACGATCTCCTTCTTCGCCTCGGGAACGACGACGTCGGAGATGGCCACGGTGACGCCGGAACGGGTCGCCCAGTAGAAGCCCGAAGCCTTCAGGTTGTCGAGCGTCGCCGCCACGATGACCTTGGGGTACCGCTCGGCGAGGTCGTTGACGATCTCGGAGAGCTGCTTCTTGCCGACCGAGTAGTCGACGAAGGGGTAGTCCTCGGGCAGCAGCTCGTTGAAGAGCGCGCGGCCCAGCGACGTACGCAGACGGAACGAGTCACCCTGCTGCCACTCCGGCTCGCCCTCCTCCGCGACCGGGGGAACCCAGCCGCGCGGCGGAACGGTGCCGATCGGGAAGCGGATGTCGATCTGCGACTGCAGCGCCAGCTCGCCGGCGTCGAACGCCATGATGGCCTCGGCCGTGGAGCCGAACGCGCGGCCCTCGCCCTTGGTGTCACGGAGCTCACCGTCGGTGGTCAGGAAGAACAGACCGAGGACCATGTCCTGGGTCGGCATCGTGACCGGACGGCCGTCGGCCGGCTTGAGGATGTTGTTCGAGGACAGCATCAGGATGCGGGCCTCGGCCTGCGCCTCCGCGGAGAGCGGCAGGTGGACGGCCATCTGGTCACCGTCGAAGTCCGCGTTGAACGCGGTGCAGACGAGCGGGTGGATCTGGATGGCCTTGCCCTCGACCAGCTGCGGCTCGAAGGCCTGGATGCCGAGGCGGTGCAGCGTGGGCGCACGGTTCAGCAGAACCGGGTGCTCGGCGATGACCTCTTCGAGGACGTCGTACACGACCGTGCGGCCGCGCTCGACCATCCGCTTGGCGGACTTGATGTTCTGCGCGTGGTTCAGGTCGACCAGGCGCTTCATCACGAACGGCTTGAAGAGCTCGAGCGCCATGGCCTTCGGCAGACCGCACTGGTGCAGCTTGAGCTGCGGGCCGACGACGATGACGGAACGCGCGGAGTAGTCCACACGCTTACCGAGCAGGTTCTGACGGAATCGACCCTGCTTGCCCTTCAGCATGTCGCTGAGGGACTTCAGCGGACGGTTGCCGGGGCCCGTGACCGGGCGACCACGACGGCCGTTGTCGAAGAGGGCGTCGACCGCCTCCTGGAGCATCCGCTTCTCGTTGTTCACGATGATCTCGGGGGCACCGAGGTCGAGCAGACGCTTCAGACGGTTGTTGCGGTTGATCACACGGCGGTACAGGTCGTTCAGGTCGGAGGTCGCGAAGCGGCCACCGTCCAGCTGCACCATCGGACGCAGGTCCGGCGGGATCACCGGCACGCAGTCGAGAACCATGCCCTTGGGGCTGTTCGCGGTCTGCAGGAACGCGGAGACGACCTTGAGGCGCTTGAGCGCACGGGTCTTCTTCTGGCCCTTGCCGGTACGGATGATCTCGCGGAGGCGCTCGGCCTCCTCGTCCAGGTCGAAGGACTCCAGGCGCTTCTGCAGCGCCGCGGCACCCATCGAACCGTCGAAGTACGTGCCGAAGCGGTCACGCAGCTCGCGGTAGAGGAGCTCGTCGCCCTCCAGGTCCTGGACCTTGAGGTTCTTGAAGCGGTTCCAGACCTCGTCGAGACGGTCGATCTCGCGCTGCGCACGGTCGCGCAGCTGCTTCATCTCACGCTCGGCGCCCTCGCGCACCTTGCGGCGCACGTCGGCCTTGGCGCCCTCGGCCTCCAGCTCGGCCAGGTCGGTCTCGAGCTTCTTGGCGCGGGCCTCGAGGTCGGCGTCGCGGCGGTTCTCGATCTGCTGACGCTCGACGGAGACGTGCGCCTCCAGCGAGGGCAGGTCACGCGTACGACGCTCGTCGTCGACGAACGTGATCATGTACGCGGCGAAGTAGATGACCTTCTCAAGGTCCTTCGGCGCGAGGTCCAGCAGGTATCCGAGGCGCGAAGGAACGCCCTTGAAGTACCAGATGTGGGTGACGGGAGCGGCGAGCTCGATGTGGCCCATCCGCTCACGGCGCACCTTGGCGCGGGTGACCTCGACGCCACACCGCTCACAGATGATGCCCTTGAAGCGGACACGCTTGTACTTGCCGCAGTAGCACTCCCAGTCCCGGGTCGGACCGAAGATCTTCTCGCAGAAGAGTCCGTCCTTTTCGGGCTTGAGCGTGCGGTAGTTGATGGTCTCGGGCTTCTTGACCTCGCCGTGGCTCCACTGACGGATGTCGTCAGCGGTGGCCAGACCGATCCGGAGCTCATCGAAGAAGTTGACGTCGAGCACTATGCGTCAATCCCTCTCAGGGTTGTAAGTCTTGGGGTCTGAAACGGGGGTCCTGGGGCCGGCCGGGGACTCAGTGGGTTCACCGAGTCCCCGTCCGGACTCCCGTCAGACCTCTTCGACGCTGCTCGGCTCGCGCCGGGACAGGTCGATACCGAGCTCCTCCGCTGCGCGGAAGACGTCCTCGTCGGTGTCGCGCATCTCGATGGACATGCCGTCCGAGGACAGCACCTCCACGTTGAGGCACAGGGACTGCATCTCCTTGATGAGCACCTTGAAGGACTCGGGGATGCCGGGCTCAGGGATGTTCTCGCCCTTGACGATGGCCTCGTAGACCTTCACGCGGCCGGTCACGTCGTCGGACTTGATCGTCAGCAGCTCCTGGAGGGCGTACGCGGCGCCGTATGCCTCCAGCGCCCACACCTCCATCTCACCGAAGCGCTGGCCACCGAACTGGGCCTTACCACCCAGCGGCTGCTGGGTGATCATCGAGTACGGACCGGTCGACCGGGCGTGCAGCTTGTCGTCGACCAGGTGGTGGAGCTTCAGGATGTACATGTACCCGACCGAGATCGGGTCCGGGAACGGCTCGCCGGAGCGGCCGTCGAACAGACGCGCCTTGCCGGAGGGGAGCACCATGCGCTCGCCGTCGCGGTTCGGGATCGTGTGCTGGAGCAGACCCGCGAGCTCGTCCTCACGCGCACCGTCGAAGACGGGGGTGGCGACGTTGGTGCCCGGGGCGACCTGGTCGGCGCCGATGGCCTGCAGGCGCTTCGCCCAGTCGTCCGCGAGACCGGAGACGTCCCAGCCGCGGCTGGCGAGCCAGCCGAGGTGGATCTCCAGGACCTGTCCCGGGTTCATTCGGGACGGGACACCCAGCGGGTTCAGGATGATGTCGACCGGGGTGCCGTCCTCGAGGAAGGGCATGTCCTCGATCGGAAGGATCTTGGAGATGACACCCTTGTTGCCGTGACGGCCGGCGAGCTTGTCACCGTCGGTGATCTTGCGCTTCTGGGCGACGTAGACGCGGACCAGCTGGTTCACGCCCGGGGGAAGCTCGTCGCCCTCCTCGCGGTCGAAGACGCGGACGCCGATGACCTTGCCGGTCTCGCCGTGCGGCACCTTCAGCGAGGTGTCACGGACCTCACGGGCCTTCTCACCGAAGATCGCGCGGAGCAGACGCTCCTCCGGGGTCAGCTCGGTCTCACCCTTGGGCGTGACCTTGCCGACGAGGATGTCGCCGGCGACGACCTCGGCACCGATCCGGATGATGCCGCGCTCGTCGAGGTCGGCGAGGACCTCCTCGGAGACGTTCGGGATGTCCCGGGTGATCTCCTCCGGGCCGAGCTTGGTGTCACGGGCGTCGACCTCGTGCTCCTCGATGTGGATCGAGGAGAGGACGTCGTCCTGCACGAGGCGCTGCGACAGGATGATCGCGTCCTCGTAGTTGTGACCCTCCCACGGCATGAACGCCACGAGCAGGTTCTTGCCGAGCGCCATCTCACCGTTCTCGGTGGCCGGACCGTCGGCGAGGACCTGGCCCTCGATGACCCGGTCGCCCTCGGAGACGACGACCTTCTGGTTGACCGAGGTGCCCTGGTTCGAGCGGGAGAACTTGGCCATCCGGTACGTGGTGTACGTGCCGTCGTCGTTGGCGACGGTGATGTAGTCGGCCGAGACCTCCTGGACGACACCGTCCTTGTCGGCCTTCGGCACGTCACCGGCGTCGGTGGCGCAGCGGTACTCCATGCCGGTGCCGACGAGCGGGGCCTCGGACTTAATCAGCGGCACCGCCTGACGCATCATGTTCGCGCCCATGAGGGCACGGTTGGCGTCGTCGTGCTCGAGGAAGGGGATCATGGCCGTCGCGACCGACACCATCTGGCGCGGCGAGACGTCCATGTAGTCGACCTCGGTCGGCGGGACGTAGTCGACCTCGCCACCACGGCGGCGGACCAGGACGCGAGGCTCGGTGAAGCGGAGCTCGTCGTTCAGGGTCGCGTTCGCCTGGGCGATGACGAAGCGGTCCTCCTCGTCGGCGGTGATGTAGTCGACCTCGTCGGTGACCTGGCCGTCGACGACCTTGCGGTACGGCGTCTCGATGAAGCCGAACGCGTTGACGCGGCCGTACGAGGCGAGCGAACCGATCAGACCGATGTTCGGGCCTTCGGGGGTCTCGATCGGGCACATGCGTCCGTAGTGGGACGGGTGCACGTCTCGGACCTCGAAGCCGGCCCGCTCACGGGACAGACCACCGGGACCCAGCGCCGAGAGACGACGCTTGTGCGTCAGACCCGACAGCGGGTTGTTCTGGTCCATGAACTGCGACAGCTGGCTGGTGCCGAAGAACTCCTTGATGGAGGCGACGACCGGCCGGATGTTGATCAGGGTCTGCGGCGTGATCGCCTCGACGTCCTGGGTGGTCATGCGCTCGCGCACGACGCGCTCCATACGAGCCAGACCCGTACGGACCTGGTTCTGGATGAGCTCGCCGACGTTGCGCAGACGACGGTTGCCGAAGTGGTCGATGTCGTCGGTCTCGACGACGATCTCCCGGCCGGACTCGCCGATCGTCTCGGTCTCGCCCGCGTGGAGCTTCACCAGGTACTTGATCGTGGCGATGACGTCGTCGGTGGTCAGGACACCGGCGTCCAGCGGCTCGTCCGCGCCGAGCTTCTTGTTCACCTTGTAGCGGCCGACCTTCGCGAGGTCGTAGCGCTTCGGGTTGAAGTAGAGGTTCTCGAGCAGCGTCTGAGCGGCCTCACGGGTCGGCGGCTCGCCCGGACGGAGCTTGCGGTAGATGTCGAGCAGCGCGTCGTCCTGGCCCTGGGTGTGGTCCTTCTCCAGGGTGGCGCGCATGGACTCGTACTCGCCGAACTCCTGCAGGATCTGCTCGGTGGTCCAGCCGAGCGCCTTCAGGAGGACGGTGACGGACTGCTTGCGCTTGCGGTCGATACGGACACCGACCATGTCGCGCTTGTCGATCTCCATCTCCAGCCAGGCACCCCGGGACGGGATGATCTTGGCGGAGAAGATGTCCTTGTCGGACGTCTTGTCGATGGAGGAGTCGAAGTAGACGCCCGGCGAACGGACCAGCTGCGAGACGACGACACGCTCGGTGCCGTTGATGACGAAGGTGCCCTTGTTCGTCATGAGCGGGAAGTCGCCCATGAAGACCGTCTGGGACTTGATCTCGCCGGTCTCGTTGTTGGTGAACTCGGCCGTGACGAAGAGCGGGGCGCCGTACGTGAAGTCACGGTCCTTGCACTCGTCGATCGAGTTCTTCGGGGGCTCGAAGCGGTGGTCGCGGAAGGTCAGCGACATCGACCCGGAGAAGTCCTCGATCGGGGAGATCTCCTCGAAGATCTCCTCCAGACCCGACTTCCTGGGGACGTCCTGTCCCGACTCGAGAGCTGCCTCGACGCGAGCCTTCCAGGCGGCATTGCCGAGCAGCCAGTCAAAGCTCTCGGTCTGCAGCGCGAGGAGGTTCGGAACCTCGAGGGGCTCCTTGATCTTTGCAAAGGAGATGCGCAGCGGGGCGGTGCTGGCGCCGTTGTTCGTATGGGTCGAGGCGTTGCGCGAGGCGGCCAAGAGGGGGTCCTTCCGAGGGCTCGGACTCACTACGCGCGTACCGGTCCCCAGCGACGCACAGGGGCAGACATTTCCCGATTTGGCCAAAAGCCCAGGTCAGGTCAGGTCTGCCGACAATGCTCTCGCGAGGGTATGCCCCAGGTGACGGGCAGGGGGCAGCTAACAGGCAGCGCAAAGGGTCAGTGTAGCCACTTGGCCCACTGATGTCCAGGGCGAGTTTTTCGCGACCCTCGTTGTTCTCAACTCCGCGGTACCTCGCGCCGTGCGGCGCACCTCGATACTGCCCGTTCCGCCGTCGATCCATGCCTCGGATACGGATCGTTGTGACGACGCGTCCTGAGAATTGCGCGCTGCGTCCGGTTCGTCAAGGCCCCCCGGTCAGCGGGGCGCACGGCGAAGATCACCATACTCCGCCCCGGACGGCTCCCACGACCGCCGCCACGCCCGTGCGCGAGCACGCCGAAGGGCGACCACCCGGATGGGTGATCGCCCTTGGCGAGGCGCCTGAGAGGCGCCAGAACGAGTCAGGAGACTCGCAGGGTCTTACTTGACCGTGACGGAGGCGCCGGCGGCCTTGAGGGACTCGGCAGCCTTCTCCGCGGCCTCCTTGGCGACCTTCTCGAGGACCGGCTTCGGGGTGCCGTCGACGAGGTCCTTGGCCTCCTTCAGGCCCAGGGAGGTGAGCTCACGCACGACCTTGATGACCTGGATCTTCTTGTCGCCCGCACCCTCGAGGATGACGTCGAACTCGTCCTGCTCCTCGACGGCCTCGGCGGCCGGGCCACCGGTGGCGGGGCCGGCAACGGCGACGGCCGCGGCGGCGGTGACGTCGAACTTCTCCTCGAAGGCCTTCACGAACTCGGAGAGCTCGATGAGGGTCATCTCCTCGAACTGCGCGAGCAGGTCATCCTGGGACAGCTTCGCCATGATGGCGTCCTTCCACTAATTCGGCAGGTGCCGGATGTACATGTAGGCGGGCGTACGTTCGGCCCGCTGCGACCGTCGCCCTAGTGGGCGGCGATCATTGCGCGAGCCGAATTACTCGGCACCGCCCTGCTCGGCGAGCTTGACGCGAAGCGCCTCCGCGGTGCGGACGAACTTCGACGGCAGCGCCTGGAGGAGCGAAGCAGTCTGGGACTGCTTGCCCTTGAAGGCACCGGCCAGCTTGCTGAGCAGAACCTCGCGGGACTCGAGGTCCGCAAGCTTCTTGATCTCATCGGCGGAGAGCGCCTTACCATCAAGGACACCGCCCTTGATGATGAGATTCGGGTTGTCCTTGGCGAAGTCACGAAGACCCTTCGCCGACTCCACCGGGTCACCGGTGATGAAGGCGGCGCCCGTCGGACCGTTGAACTGGTCGTCGAGCGAGGTGATCCCGGCCTCGTTGGCCGCAATCTTGGTCAGCGTGTTCTTCACCACGGCGTACTGGGCGTTCTCACCGAGCGAACGGCGCAGCGTCTTGAGCTGGGCCACGGTGAGACCCCGGTACTCGGTCACCACGACGGCGCTCGAGCTCAGGAACATGTCCTTGAGCTCGGCTACCGCGGCAGCCTTGTCGGGCCTTGCCATAGAGCGTCGGCCTCCTTCCGGGTGATGAGGACCGCTCAGAAGGGGCTGAACAATGAAAAACGCCCCGGCGCAGGCGCACGGGGCACAGCTCGACCGGATCGAAACGAACCGGGAACTCTTCCACGATCACCTGCGCGGGCCGTTCGCATCTCAGCGAACCTTCGGCCACCGGACCCTCTGCGAGAGCACGGCAACGACCAGCGGTCTTTGGCTTCTGTGGAAGAGTACGCGACGCATACGGCGGGGAGCAAATCCGCCCGTACGGCCCAGCCGGCTCAGGCCTGTCCGGCGCCCTCGCCGCCCGCCTCGCCGATCTCCTTGAGCATCTTGAAGAGGTCGACGGTGTCCTTGGCCGGCGGGGCCTGGACGGCCGCCTTGGCGCCGTAGTCGGAGTAGTGGGCCTCGATCGAGACCGCGCCCTGGGGCGTCTTCATCCCGATGTCCATCTTCACCGGGTAGCCGTCGCCGTTCACCCACAGCTCGGTGTCGTACCCCGTGACGCCGGACTTCTTGATGTTCGCGATGAGGTCCTTGCGCTCCTGCTCGGAGAGCACGTCGAGGGACTTGTTGGTGGCGACCATCTGCTCCAGGGTCAGCGAGCCCTTGTAGTGCTGGGTCTCCACGCCGTCGACCTTCTCGGGGCCCACGTGCTTCAGGTTCGGCGAGTCCAGCATCAGGGCGATCTGCTTGGCCGGGTCCTGGTTCATGTTCTCCAGGCCGCCGGTCATCGACTTCTGGAGGTTCTTGTCCCCGGACAGCTCCGCGGCGGCCTTGAGGTCGAGCTTCATCCAGCGCTTGCCGTCCATCTCGGCGGCCGCCTTGGTGCCCAGGTCCATGTACATCGCGCCGTCGAGCATGATCATGCGCACCTGCTCGGGGGCGTCGGGGTCCCCGGCGCCCATCATCGAGCCCTTGACGGTCATGTCCATGAGCGCCGGGTCCCAGCCCTGGACGCCGGTCATCTCCATCGTGCCGCCGCCCTCCAGGCCGGCCGGCATCGTCATGGTCATCCTGACCTTGGCCGACTTGGCCGCCGAGGTCTTCTCGAACGCGGCCTGGATGACCTTGGTGACCGCGGCCTGCGTCTGCAGCTGCGGCTTCGCCGGCGCCTCAGCGGCCTTCTTCTTGCCCTCGTCGCCGTCCTGACAGCCCGCGACGCCGACCACGACGGCCACGGCGACCAGCGAGACGCCGGCGCGCTTCCACGAGGCCTTGCCCATGAGTCCCCACCCCAAAAAATCTTCACTTAACCGGTCATCCGTACGGTATCCCACCGCCAGGACGGCCCCGCAACGTGAAAAGCCGGCCCCCGGCCCCTCCGGAGGGGGGCTGGGGGCCGGCTTGACCACTCAGTGAGCCGGAAGGGCTCAGACCGCGGCCGGGTCCTCCTCGACGAGGAGGTTGCGGGTGCGGTTGGAGTCCAGCGGGATGCCGGGGCCCATCGTCGTCGTCAAGGTCGCCTTCTTGATGTAGCGGCCCTTGGCGGCGGACGGCTTCAGACGGAGGATCTCCTCCAGAGCCGCGGCGTAGTTCTCGACCAGCTTCGTCTCGTCGAAGGAGACCTTGCCGATGATGAAGTGCAGGTTCGAGTGCTTGTCGACGCGGAACTCGATCTTGCCGCCCTTGATGTCGTTGACAGCCTTCGCGACATCGGGGGTGACGGTGCCGGTCTTCGGGTTCGGCATGAGACCACGCGGGCCGAGGACGCGGCCGAGGCGGCCGACCTTGCCCATGAGGTCCGGGGTGGCGACGACGGCGTCGAACTCGTTCAGGCGCTGGCCCTTGGAGATCTCGTCGATGAGCTCGTCGGAACCGACGATGTCGGCGCCAGCGGCGATCGCGGCCTCGGCACGGTCACCGGTCGCGAAGACCAGGACCCGGGCGGTCTTACCGGTGCCGTGCGGGAGGTTCACGGTGCCACGGACCATCTGGTCGGCCTTGCGCGGGTCGACACCCAGGCGGAAGGCGACCTCGACGGTGCCGTCGAACTTGGTGGTGGCGGTGTCCTTGGCGAGACGGACGGCCTCGAGGGGGGCGTAGTTCCGCTCCCGGTCGACCTTGGCGTCCGCGCCGCGGAGAGCCTTGCTGCGCTTCACTTCTGCTCCTGTTGGTTCAGGTATGGAGTCGTGGTGCGGGCCGCGCCGGCCCTACCACTGGAGGTCACGAGGGGGTGATCAGCCCTCGACCGTGATGCCCATGGAACGGGCGGTGCCGGCGACGATCTTCGACGCGGCCTCAAGGTCGGTGGTGTTCAGGTCGGGCAGCTTGACCGTGGCGATCTCGCGGACCTGGGCGGCCGTCAGCTTGGCCACCTTGGTCTTGTGCGGCTCGGCGGAGCCCTTGGCCACACCCGCGGCCTTGAGGATCAGCTTGGCGGCCGGCGGAGTCTTGGTGATGAAGGTGAAGGTGCGGTCCTCGTAGACCGTGATCTCCACCGGCACGACCATGCCACGCTGCGACTCGGTCGCGGCGTTGTAGGCCTTGCAGAACTCCATGATGTTGACGCCGTGCTGACCGAGCGCGGGGCCGACCGGCGGGGCCGGGTTGGCCGCACCAGCGTTGATCTGGAGCTTGATAAGCCCCGTGACCTTCTTCTTCTTGGGAGGCATTGCTCTCTCCGGGTCCTAGTGAGAGTGTTCAGCCCGCCATCCGGTCATCCGGATGGAGGCATACCGCACCACGATAACGGGTATAGCAGTGCGGCTAAAAACCGAGCAGGTCAGAGCGGCTCTGAGAGCCACTCTGACCTGGTCGGAAAACCGTGGTGAACCGATGTGCCCGTGAGGGTCAGTTCTTCTGGATCTGGTCGAAGCTGAGCTCGACCGGGGTCTCGCGACCGAAGATCTCGACGAGGCCCTTGACCTTCTTCGAGTCGGCGTTGATCTCGTTGATCGTGGCCTGGAGGGTGGCGAAGGGGCCGTCGGTGACGGTGACCGAGTCGCCGACCTCGAAGTCCAGGACCTCGACGGTGACCTTGCGGGCCGGAGCCGGCTTGCCCTCGGCCTCGGCGGCCTCGCGGGCGGCCTTCTCCTCGGCCTCGGGGGCGAGCATCTTGACGATCTCGTCCAGGGTCAGCGGGTACGGGTCGTAGGCGTTGCCCACGAAGCCGGTGACGCCGGGGGTGTTGCGGACGACGCCCCAGGACTCGTTCGTCAGATCCATGCGGACGAGCACGTAGCCGGGCAGCTTGTTCTGCCGGACGTTCTTGCGCTCGCCGTTCTTGATCTGGACGATCTCTTCCTCGGGCACCTCGGCCTGGTAGATGAACTCCTCGACGTTCAGCGAGACGGCGCGCTGCTCCAGGTTGGCCTTCACGCGCTTCTCGTAGCCCGCGTAGGTGTGGATCACGTACCACTCGCCGGGCAGGCCGCGGAGTTCGTCACGCAGCGCCTGGATCGGGTCGACGGGAGCGGCGGGCTCCTCCTCGACCTCGACGACCTCTTCGTCGGTCTCGGCCTCGGCCTCGACGTCGGAGTCCTCGTCGTCCTCGTCGGACTCCTCGACGTCGGCGTCGTCGGACGCGTCCTCGTCGGTGTCCTCGTCCTCGACGTCGGACTCGTCCTCGATGTGGAGGGCGGCCTCTTCGGCAGCCTCGCCCGCAGCGGCGTCAGCAGCCTCGGCCTGGTCCTCGTCGGCCGCCTCGAGGATGTCGAGCTCGTCCTCGGACACAGACTCGTTCAGGTTCGGGTCAGACACGTGGCTGCTTCTTCCTGGTTACAGATGGGGTGGAACAAGAAGTCAGCCGAAGACGTACTTGACTGCTTCCTGGAAGCCATAGTCAATCACGGTGACAAGGCCGATCATGATGACAACGAAGACAATCACTACCGTGGTGTACGTCGTCAGCTGGCTGCGAGTGGGCCAGACGACCTTGCGAAGCTCCGCGACGATCTGGCGGTAGAAGAGCGCGAGACGGCCCAGAGGGCCCTTCTTGCCGCGCTTGCCGCCCTTGCGGGCCTTCTTCTTCGAGTCCGGCGCCTCGTCCTCGGCATCAGGCATGTCGATGGAGCCCACGGCGTCCGTCACGCTTCTCACCTGATCCCGGGTCATGGCAGTGCCGTGCCGGGTGGATCCGCACGGCGGTGCATTGAAGTACGTACATGCGCACACATCCTGGCGGTGTGTGTAGCAGGGCCGGAGGGACTTGAACCCCCAACCGCCGGTTTTGGAGACCGGTGCTCTACCAATTGAGCTACGACCCTTTGTGGCTTCCCCAACCTACCGCATCGTGAGACGTGGTCGGTGAGGCCCAACGAGCAGTGAGTGTACGTGTTCATGAGCCCCGCGTCGAACAGAAAGCAGCCGGGGCTCCCCGCCGACCCGCCTACGACCAGGAATGACCGTTCCTGTCCGCTCCCTGAAACCTGTGTGCCGGGCGGGAAGCGGGTCTGGGAGCATGGGCCGTATGAGCGCTGCTACCCCTCCGACCGAGCGCCGGGTCTCCGCCCGCATCGGTGCGATCTCCGAGTCCGCGACCCTCGCCGTCGACGCCAAGGCCAAGGCCCTCAAGGCCGCCGGGCGCCCGGTGATCGGTTTCGGCGCGGGTGAGCCCGACTTCCCGACCCCGGACTACATCGTCGAAGCCGCCGTCGAGGCGTGCAAGAACCCGAAGTTCCACCGCTACACGCCGGCCGGCGGTCTGCCGGAGCTGAAGGCCGCGATCGTCGCGAAGACGCTGCGCGACTCCGGCTACGAGGTCGACGCCTCCCAGGTCCTGGTGACCAACGGCGGCAAGCAGGCGATCTACGAGGCCTTCGCCGCGATCCTCGACCCGGGCGACGAGGTCATCGTCCCGGCCCCGTACTGGACGACGTACCCCGAGTCGATCCGGCTCGCGGGCGGTGTCCCGGTCGAGGTCGTCGCCGACGAGACCACCGGCTACCGCGTCTCGGTGGAGCAGCTGGAGGCGGCGCGTACGGAGCGGACCAAGGTCGTCCTGTTCGTCTCCCCGTCGAACCCGACCGGCGCCGTGTACAGCGAGGCCGAGACCGAGGCGATCGGCCGCTGGGCCGTCGAGCACGGTCTGTGGGTGCTCACGGACGAGATCTACGAGCACCTGGTCTACGGCGGCGCCTCCGCCGTCTCCCTGCCGGCGGTCATGCCGGAGCTGCGCGACAAGTGCATCGTGGTCAACGGTGTCGCCAAGACGTACGCGATGACCGGCTGGCGCGTGGGGTGGATCATCGGCCCGAAGGACGTCGTGAAGGCCGCGACGAACCTGCAGTCGCACGCCACGTCGAACGTGAGCAACGTCGCGCAGGCCGCCGCCCTCGCCGCCGTCTCGGGCGACCTGGAGGCCGTCGCGGAGATGGGCCGCGCCTTCGACCGGCGCCGGCAGACCATCGTGCGGATGCTCAACGAGATCGACGGCGTCCTGTGCCCGACGCCCGAGGGCGCGTTCTACGTGTACCCGTCGGTGAAGGCGCTGCTCGGCAAGGAGATCCGCGGCAAGCGCCCGCAGAGCTCGGTCGAGCTGGCCGCCCTGATCCTGGACGAGGCCGAGGTCGCGGTCGTCCCGGGCGAGGCCTTCGGCACCCCCGGCTACCTGCGGCTCTCGTACGCCCTCGGTGACGAGGACCTGGTGGAGGGCGTGTCCCGGATCCAGAAGCTGCTGGCGGAGGCCCGCGACTAGTCGCGGCTCCGCCCTCGGGCCCCTGGTTCTCCGGAACCGGGGGCCCGTTTTTACGTTCTAGCAAGGTCCCGATCGGGGAAAGGGGCTGTGTTCGTCCATTCGGGTGCGGCAAAATCCTTCAATGGAGCACGTTTCCGAGCACGTTTCCCGCGACATCACCCTGCTGCCCAAGGCCCATCTGCATCTGCACTTCACGGGTTCGATGCGGTCCACGACGCTCATCGAGCTGGCGGACAAGTACGGCGTCCATCTCCCGGAGGCGTTGAGCAGCGGTACCCCGCCGAAGCTGCGGGCCACCGACGAGCGCGGCTGGTTCCGCTTCCAGCGCCTCTACGACATCGCCCGGTCCTGCCTGCGGGAGCCCGAGGACATCCGCCGCCTCGTGCGCGAGGCGGCTCAGGAGGACGTCCGGGACGGCTCGGGGTGGCTGGAGATCCAGGTCGACCCGACCTCGTACGCCCCGCTGCTCGGCGGTCTGATCCCGGCCATGGAGATCATCCTGGACGCGGTCGACTCGGCCGCGCGGGAGACCGGCCTGGGGATGCGGGTCCTGGTGGCGGCGAACCGGATGAAGCACCCGCTGGAGGCCCGTACGCTCGCCCGGCTCGCCGTGCGGTACGCGGACCGGGGTGTGGTCGGCTTCGGGCTCTCCAACGACGAGCGCCGGGGCATGGCCCGCGACTTCGACCGGGCCTTCGCGATCGCCCGCGAGGGGGGCCTGCTGGCGGCCCCGCACGGCGGCGAGCTGACGGGTCCCTCGTCCGTACGGGACTGCCTGGACGACCTCCGGGCGGCGCGGATCGGCCACGGGGTGCGGGCGGCGGAGGACCCCCGGGTGCTGCGCAAGCTCGCCGAGAAGGCCGTGACCTGCGAGGTGTGCCCGGCGTCGAACGTGGCCCTCGGGGTGTACGAGAAGCATGAGGACGTCCCGCTGCGGACGCTCTTCGAGGCCGGTGTCCCGATGGCCCTGGGCGCGGACGACCCGCTGCTCTTCGGGTCGCGGCTGGCCGCCCAGTACGAGATCGCCCGTCGCCACCACGCCTTCACGGACCCGGAGCTGGCCGAGCTGGCCCGCCAGTCGATCCGGGCCTCGGCGGCTCCGGAGGACGTACGGCACAAGCTCCTGTCGGGCGTCGACGACTGGCTGGCGGCCCCGGCGGGCTAGGGCCGAAGGCCCTGGGGCTCTTCCTGGCCTTCGCCGCTGCCTTGCCCGATGCCCTGGCCGATGCCCGCGATCAGGGTGCGGGCGAGCGAGCCGGCGAAGGTGTCGAGGTCCTGCGGGGGGCGGCCGTCGCCGGTCATCTCCCAGGCGAAGGCGCGCTGGACGCAGGCGCCCAGGAGCAGGGAGGCGGCGGCCAGCGGGTCGGCGCCGGGCCCGATGCGGCCGTGCTGCTGCTCGGCGCGGAGGTAGGCGGCGAGGCCCTCGATCGGGCGGTGGGGGCCCGCTCCCAGCTCGCGCATGATCGCGTCGTGGCGACGCTTGAGGCGGGGCTCGGCGTAGAGCGAGGCGGCGATCGGGAAGGTCTGCTCGTAGAAGAGCGCGGCCTGGCGGGCGATCTCGGTGAGGTTCTCCTCCACGCTCCGGCCGCCCGGGTCGGTGACGAGGGTGCCGAGGAGTCCGCCGAGCTGGGGCAGCCGCTCGTTGAGGACCGTCACGAACAGGTCCTCCTTGCTCGGGAAGTACTTGTAGAGCGCCGCCTCCGAGCAGCCCGCGGCCTTGGCGATCTCCTTCGTCGTGGTGCGGGCCAGGCCTGCGGTGCGCATGAGGTCGTGGGCCGCGCTGACGATCCGGACGCGGGTCGGCTTCTGGTCCTGGTCCACGCGGGCTCCAACCACACTTGACGGGTGAGTGAGTACTCACCCACTCTAGTGGTGAGTGAACACTTACCCACCCGATGCAGTGCGAGGTGCGTCATGAAGCTCACCGTCTTCGGAGCGACCGGCGGAGTCGGCCGGGAGATCGTCCGCCAGGCGCTCGACGCGGGCCACGACGTGACGGCCGTCGTCCGCGACCCGGCGCGGCTCCCGGTCACCGGCGAGCGCCTGGAGGTGTTCCGCGCCGACCTCACGGACCCCGGCGCGCTGCGCGGAGCGGTCGCGGGCAAGGACGCCGTGCTCTCGGGCCTCGGCGCCCGCGGCCGCGCGGACGCCGGCATCGCCGCCAAGCTCACGCGCTCGGTTCTCGCGGCGATGGACGCCGAGGACGTCCGGCGGCTGCTCGTGGTCAGCGCGGCCCCGCTGGGCCCCGTCCCGGACGGCCAGTCCTTCGTCGACAAGGCCGCGCTCGCGATCGTCAACGCGGTCTTCAAGGACACCTACGCCGACCTGCGCGTGATGGAGGCCGAGGTGGCGGCGAGCGGCACCCGGTGGACCTCCGTCCGTCCGCCGAAACTGACCGACAAGCCCGTCACCGGCCGCTACCGCTCGGTCGTCGGCGGCACCCCGCCTCGGGGCCGCTCCCTCGCCCGCGCCGATGTCGCCCACGCCATGCTGGCGATGATCGACGACCCGGCGACGATCGGACAGCCGGTGGGCGTGGCGTACTGAGGGCGGGGACTGGAGGCTGGGACTGGAGGCTGGGGGCGCTCTCTCACGGGCAGTCGTCGCCCCGCGCCTCCACCGGGCGGTACGTCGTCGTGCGCGGGGTGTCCAGAGGCCCGGACGGCCACTCGAAGACCGCCTTCCGATCCGACACCAGGGTCATGAAGGCCGCCAGGGGGAGGTCGTTCACCCAGTCGATGATCGTCTGCGAGCGCCCGTCGCCCTCGGCCCGCCACAGGCGCCCCGCGAAGACCGCGTACCGCATGTCGCACTCCTTGGTCATGTCGTACGGGTAGCGCACGCCCGGCACGGGCCGCTCCGGGCCGAGGGTGGCCGCCGGGGCCTCCCGGTGGCGCCGCGCGGGCTCCTTGGCCAGGCACTCCGGCGCGGCCCCGGCCAGCGGGCGGAAGCGCAGGCCGGTCAGAGCGGACGTGTCGGTCTCGAAGACCGCGGTGTCCGGCTCCACGCGGTCCCGGAGGCCGTCCGTCCAGCTCATGTACCCCCGCAGGCGGTCGTCCGCCCACCGCACCGTGACCGCGGAACCCCCGTCCACCCGCTCCCAGACGCGCCCGCCGAAGACGGCGTACCGCAGGTCGCAGGCGGCGGAGAGGTCGTACCGGTAGCGCGTGTTCTCGACCGGTACGCGGGGCCCGGTGTCCAGCGGGTCGCCGGGGCCCGAGGGCGGCTGGGGCCGGTACTCGCCCTCGTACGGGTACGAGGGTGTGGCGGGCTCCGACGGCGGCGGCGTGGGCGTGGCCACGGGGGCCGGGTCCGCCCAGCGGACGCCCAGGACCGAGCCGCCCGCGATCGCGAGGGTCGCCGCGCCGGCGGCGAGGGAGCGCCGCAGGTGCCGGATACGCCGACCACGCCCGATGACGGTGTTGACCGTGTTGACGGTGCTGGCGGTGCTGAGGGCGTCGACGGGCACGGTGCTCGTGTCCTGGTCCGCACCCGTGTCCGTACCCGTGTCCGCGGCCAGGTCGCGCAGTCCGCGCCGCAGGGAGTCCTCGGAGTCGTCCATCACGCGCCCCTTCCCGTTCCCACGTATCCGGCGAGCGCGCCGGTGGCGCGCAGCCGTTCCAGGGCCCTGTTGGTCCGGCTCTTGACCGTCCCGGGCGAGCAGCCGAGCAGCGCGGCCGTCTGTTCCACGGACAGGTCCTCGTAGAAGCGGAGCACCACCACCGCGCGCTGCGCGCGCGGCAGCGTGGCGAGCGCCCGTGCCAGTTCGAGGCGCGCGTCGGCGCCGTCGGCCATGTCGTGCGCACCGGGCACGGACGCGCCCTCGTCGCCGGGGCGCACGACCTCGGTGTGCCAGCGGCGGCGACGCCAGGTCGCGTAGAGGTTGACGACGACCTTGCGGGCGTAGGCCTGGGGCGAGTCCCAGCGGCCCGCGCCGCCCCAGCGCAGGTAGACCTTGACCAGCGCGGCCTGGACGAGGTCCTCGGCGGCGTGCGGATCCCCGGTCAGGAGCCGCGCGGTGCGCAGGAGTGAGGCGTACGCCGACTCCGCGAAGTCGGCGAACTCCGGTGGGCCGGTCCCCTCCACGGCTCCCCCTCGACGAGCATGCGGCCCCGCTTCCCGGGAGCCTGTCACTCACTCGACAACATGGGGAGCGCGAAGGGTTCCACGGATTTTTGGATCCATGGGATTGGATCCATGGGATTGGATCCAATAGATCGGATCCAATAGATCGGATCCAATAGATCGGATCCAATAGATCGGATCCAATGGGCCGGAGCCATCAGATCGGATCCGATGAGTTGGATCCGATCTATTGGATCCAACCCACGTCGGATCCGGGGGCCCTCAGACGCTGACGCCGACCGTCACCGGCTCGTTGACGAGCGTGACCCCGAAGGCGTCCCGCACGCCGGCGACGACCTCGCGGGCGAGCGCGAGGAGGTCCTCGGTGGTGGCCTCGCCGCGGTTGGTGAGCGCGAGGGTGTGCTTGGTGGAGATACGGGCGGGACCGGTGCCGTACCCCTTGGTGAAGCCGGCCTTGTCGATGAGCCAGGCGGCCGAGGTCTTGACCTGCCCGTCCTCGCCCGCCGGGTAGGCGGGCGGAGTGACGTCCGGGCCGAGGCGCCCGGCGACGCGCGTGAGGAAGGTCTCGTACTCCCCCGCCGTCAGGATGGGGTTGGTGAAGAAGGAGCCGGAGGACCAGGTGTCGTGGTCGGCCGGGTCCAGGACCATGCCCTTCCCGGCGCGCAGGGCGAGGACCGTCTCCCGGGCCCGCGCCAGCGGGACGCGGTCCCCGGCCTCGACGCCGAGGGCGCGGGCGGTCTCGGCGTACTTGATCGGCGCGGACAACCCGTCCGCGTCCTCGAGATCGAAGCGGACGCGCAGCACGACGTAACGCTCCGGGTCGTCCTTGAACCGGCTGTGGCGGTACGAGAAGGCGCACTCGGCGTTGGTGAGGGTGACGGTCTCCTCGGCGCGGCGGTCGTACGCGACGACCTCGGTGATCGTCGCCGAGACGTCCTGCCCGTACGCGCCCACGTTCTGGATCGGGGTCGCTCCCGCGGAGCCGGGAATCCCGGCCAGGCACTCGATGCCGGCGAGCCCGGCCTCGACGGTGCGCGCGACGGCGTCCGTCCAGACCTCGCCCGCGGCGAGCTCCAGCCTCGTGCCGTCGAGCGCGAAGCCGGTCGTGGCGATGCGCAGGGCGGTTCCGTCGAAGCCCTTGTCTCCGATGACCAGGTTGGATCCGCCACCGATGACCAGCAGCGGGGTGCCCGCGCGGTCGGCCTCGCGGACGACGGCGATCACCTCGTCGTCGGTGACGGCCGTGACGAGCCGCGCGGCGGGGCCGCCGAGCCGGAAGGTGGTCAGGGGGGCGAGGGGGGCGTCGTGGAGTTCCTGCACGCGCTCAAGAGTACGGGCCATGGCGCACGCAACGGGCTGTGGCCCGCGCCCGCCGTGCGCGACCGGGCCGGGCCCCGGGTACGTAGCCGGATCGGCTGGATCGGCTGCGTCCCGGGGTCCGGCCCGCTCGGTGTCAGGCGGCGACCACGTCCCGCTTGCCGCCGTCGGCCTCGGTACCGGCCCCCTCGGTTTCCGCCCGCGCCCCCGCCTTCTCCCGCTCCTGCCGGCGCCGGGACGGCGCGAAGAGGACGGCGACCGCGCCGAGGGCCACGGCCCCCGAGCCGACCCAGAGCGCGGGCTGCAGGCCGTCGACGAACTGCTGCGCGGATCCGTATCCGCCCTGCGCCGCGAAGATCGAGGCCATCACCGCGACGCCGAGTGCGCCGCCGACCTCGCGCAGGGCGTTGTTCGCGCCGGACGCGATGCCCTGCTCGGACGGGCGGACGCTGGACATGACCAGGTTGGCCGCCGGGGCGAAGTAGAGCGCCATGCCGACGCCGCTGATGATCAGGGCGGGGAGCTGGGCGGCGTACGAGACGTCGGCGGTGACGACGAGCGCGAACCAGGCGAGTCCCAGGGCCTGCAGGACGAGACCGGCGGCGACGACCGGGCGGCCGCCGATCCGGTCGGACAGGGCGCCCGCGATCGGCGCGACGATCATGGGCATGCCGGTCCAGGGCAGCATCCGCAGTCCCGCCTCGGTGGGCGAGTAGCCGAGGACGCCCTGCATGTACTGGCTGAGCAGGAAGATCGAGCCGAACATGCCGAGGAACATCAGCAGGCTGGCCGCGTTGATCCCGGCGAAGGCGCGGCTCCGGAACAGCCGCATGGGCAGCATGGGGGCCTTGCCGCGTATGCCGTGGCGGACGAAGCCGGCGAGCAGCGCGGCGCCCACGACGAGCCCGGTGAGCACGGTCGCGGAGGTCCAGCCGTCGATCGGGCCGCGGATCAGCGCGTACACGATGCCGAAGAGGCCGCCGCTGGCGAGGAGGGTGCCGACGACGTCGAGGCGGGCACCGGTGCCGTAGGACTCGGCCAGGCGCAGCCGGGCGAGCGGCAGCAGGGCGAGGCCGAGCGGAACGTTCAGCCAGAAGATCCACTGCCAGGAGATGTGCTCGGTGAGGCTGCCGCCGATGAGGGGTCCGGAGGCGACGGCGAGTCCGTTGACGGCGCCCCAGATGCCGAACGCCATGCCGCGCTTGGCGGCCGGGACGGCCGCGGTGAGCAGGGTGAGGGTGAGCGGCATCATGATCGCGGCGCCGACGCCCTGCACGGCCCGGGCGGCGATCAGCGCGTCGATGCCGGGGGCGAGGGCGGCGCCGGCGGAGGCGAGCGTGAAGACCGCGATGCCCACGACGAAGAGCCTGCGGCGGCCGAAGCGGTCGCCGAGGGCGGCGCCGAACATGAGCAGGACGGCGAACGTGAGGGTGTACGCGCTCACGGTCCATTCGAGGTCGTGGAGCGCGCCCCCGAGGTCCTCGCGGATCGAGGGCAGGGCGGTGGTGACGACGAGGTTGTCGAGGGCCGCCATGAATCCGGCGACGCTGGTGATGACGAGGGCCCAGACGGCGGAACCGCGGCGGGCTGCGGGCTGGTTCATTGCTCTGCCTCTCGTACCGTTGGTTAGTTATTGCTGACTAACTTTCCTGGCCATGGAGAAGCACCGAACCGTGGAAACGGTGTCGGACTACTCCGCCGGCCGGCCGTCGCGCCTGGAAGAGGGGTAGAAGCCCTCCCAGACCCGGTGCTCGGGCGGGAAGCCCATGGCGACAAGGGTGTTGATGAGCATCCCGTACGCCAGGAAGGTCGTGGTCTCGCTCACGTCGGCGCCGAGCGCCGCGCGGACGCTCTCCCAGAGCCGCATCCAGCCGGCCCGTACGGTCTCGCCGAACTCGTGGTCACCGGCCCTCTCGGCGGCGGCGACCGCCACGTACACCTGCATCTGCATCAGGAGCCGGTCCGGGTCCTCCGCGATGATCCTCGTGTACGCGTCGGCCATGGCATGCAGGGCCTCCTCCCCCGACAGCCCCTCCGAGGCGTCCTCGAAGACCTTGATGGTCTCGGAGATGCAGCGCTCGGAGGCGGCGAGGAAGATCGCCCTCTTCCCGGGGAAGAGACGGAAGAGGTACGGCTGCGAGACGCCGACGCGCTTGGCGATCGCCTCGGTGGACGTGCCGTAGTACCCGCCGCGGCTGAACTCGCTCATGGCGGCACGGATCACGCTCTCGCGTCGCTCCTCCGCACTCATCCTGGCCATATTTCGAAGTTAGTACTCAGTCACTAACAATGCAAGCGCGGGGAGAGGGGCGACCACGCGAGGCGGCCGCCCCTTCCTTCTGGCGCTGCGGTTACGCGAGCCGGACCACGGCCCGGGACATGCCCAGGACCTTCTGCCCGGCCGACATCGCGGTCAGGTCGACCCGGACCAGACCGTCGTCGAGCTTCGCCGCGACCTTGGCGCTGACCTCGATCAGGGCGCCCTCGTCGTCGTTCGGCACGACCACGGGCTTGGTGAAGCGCACGCCGTACTCGACGACCGAGGCCGGGTCGCCGGCCCAGTCTGTGACGACGCGGACGGCCTCGGCCATGGTGAACATGCCGTGCGCGATGACGTCCGGCAGGCCGACCTCGCGGGCGAACTTCTCGTTCCAGTGGATCGGGTTGAAGTCCCCCGAGGCACCGGCGTACCGCACGAGCGTGGCGCGCGTCACGGGGAAGGTGGCCGCCGGGAGCTCGGTGCCGACCTCGACGTCGTCGTAAGCGATCTTCGCGGTCATGGCTCAGGCCTCCTCGGGCGCGCGGGACACGAGCTTGGTCCAGGCGGTCACGACGTGCTCGCCGGTCGCGTCGTGCACCTCACCGCGGATGTCCAGGATGTCGTTGCCCGCGAGCGACTTGATCGCCTCGATGGTCGTGGTGACCGAGAGCCGGTCGCCGGCGCGCACGGGCCGGGTGTAGACGAACTTCTGGTCGCCGTGCACCACGCGGCTGTAGTCCAGGCCCAGCTGCGGGTCCTCGACGACCTGCCCGGCCGCCTTGAACGTGATCGCGAACACAAAGGTAGGCGGGGCGATCACATCGGGGTGGCCGAGGGCCTTCGCCGCTTCCTGGTCGACGTAGGCCGGATTCGCGTCGGCGATCGCCTCGGCGAACTCACGGATCTTCTCCCGGCCGACCTCGTAGGGCGCGGTGGGCGGATAGGTCCGGCCCACGAAGGACTGGTCGAGCGCCATGGACTCGATACCTCCTGGATTTGTTGCCGACAAACGACACGAGGCCGCCCCCTGGCGGGGACGGCCTCGTGAACGAGCCTGATTAGCGCGTCTCGCGGTGCGCAGTGTGCGAGTTGCAGCGAGGGCAGTGCTTCTTCATCTCAAGACGGTCCGGGTTGTTACGCCGGTTCTTCTTGGTGATGTAGTTCCGCTCCTTGCACTCCACGCAGGCCAGCGTGATCTTCGGGCGGACGTCGGTGGCAGCCACGTGAGTGCTCCTTGACGGACGGATGGACGGATGAACGCATAAAAGAGTAGCCGATCGAAGGACCGACCCCACAATCGGCTACCGTGTGTAGCGGTGACCGGACTTGAACCGGTGACACAGCGATTATGAGCCGCTTGCTCTACCGACTGAGCTACACCGCTTTGATGATCCGGTTCCCACCCGAGGGTGGGTTCCTTCTCACCAGAGCCCCAATACGGAATCGAACCGTAGACCTTCTCCTTACCATGGAGACGCTCTACCGACTGAGCTATTGGGGCGAGCGATGAAGACATTACACGGTCCTCCGCCGATCGCCCAAATCCGTTTCGTCGCCCCCGTCGACGGGCACGCGCGCGTGCCGCCCGGCACCCCGTACGGGCTCCGATCCCGCGCACCTCGCAGGCGCCCCACGGGCGCCCCGCAGGCCACATGCACCCCACAGGTACGCCACACGTGGCCTCATCAGTACGACTATTGCCCACCTCCTCGAAGGGCGGCCGCACCGCCCCTAGGCTCGGCCCCACGCTGCGTGATCTTGATCTTGAGCTGAACCTGACCGTGAGCTCGAGGAGCCTTGAGGAGGCCGATGTCAGCCGACAGCAAGCAGCCCCAGCCGCCCGACGACCGGTCCGCCGCCACCACCGACGCCACCTCGCTCCTGCTCTCCAACGCACGGCTCACGGACGGCCGGACCGTCGACGTACGGCTGGTCGGCAGCCGGATCGAGGCCGTGGGCACGGCGGGCAGCCTGACCGCCGTCGGCGCCCGCGTCGACCTGGCCGGCTATCTGCTGCTCCCGGCCCCCGCCGAACCGCACGCCCACGCCGACACGGCGCTCAGCGCCGACGCCCCGGGCCCCTCCCCCGGCCCCGTCTCGTACGCCCCCGAGGAGGTGCAGCGGCGGGCCACCGAGGCGGCGCTGCTCCAGCTCGGCCACGGCGCGACCGCGCAGCGCGGCCATGTGCGGATCGGCGACGTCCACGGCCTCGGACCGCTGGAGGCCGTGCTCCAGGCCCGGCGCTCGCTGCGCGGCCTGGTGGACCTGACGACGGTCGCGGTGCCCCGGCTGCTGACCGGCACGGCGGGCGCGGACGGCCTCGCGATGCTCCGGGACGCCGTGAAGATGGGCGCGAGCGTGGTGGGCGGCTGCCCGGACCTCGATCCGGACCCGGCCGGCTACGTGGAGGCGGTCCTGGAGGTGGCGGCCGAGCAGGGCTGCCCGGTCGACCTGCACACCGACGCCGACGACCCGGCGCGGCTCGCCCGGTTCGCGGCCATGGCGGGGGGCTTGCGGCCCGGCGTGACGATCGGCCCGTGCGCCGGGCTCTCCCGGCTGCCCCCGGACGCGGCGCGGCGGGCGGCGGACCAGCTGGCGGCGGCCGGCGTGACGGTGGTGTGCCTGCCCCAGGGCGGCTGCGAGGCGACCGAGCGGCGCGGCGCCGCCCCGGTGCGGCTGCTGCGGTCGGCGGGGGTGCGGCTCGCGGCCGGCAGCGGGGCGCTGCGGGACGTCTCCAACCCGGTGGGGCGCGGGGACCCGCTGGAGGCGGCGTACCTGCTCTCCTCGCTCGGCGGGATGGCCGTCGAGGACGCCTACGGGGCGGTGAGCACGGCGGCGCGCGGGGCGATGGGGCTCGCGGAGGTACGTGTGGAGGCCGGCTTTCCGGCCGAGTTGCTCGCGGTGCGCGGAGAGCGCCTGTCGGGCGTGCTGTCCCTGGCGTACAGCCGGATCGTGGTGCACCGGGGCCGGGTGGTGGCGCGGACCAGCGCCGTACGGGAGTACTGCGACTCGGCGGCGGCGCTCGACCTGCCGCGGCAGGCGCGGCCGGAACGCCCCGATCCGGGAAGCCCTCCGGCCGGTCCCGTCGTACGGTCGTGAGTATGCGCATTGTCATCGCTGGAGGACACGGTCAGATCGCCCTGCGTCTGGAGCGGTTGCTCGCCGCGGCGGGGCACGAGCCCGCGGGGCTCATCAGAAACCCGGACCAGGCGGAGGACCTGCGGGCGGCCGGCGCGGAACCGATCGTCCTGGACCTGGAGTCGGCGACCGTCGAGGACGTCGCGGCGGCCCTGCGGGGCGCGGACGCGGCCGTCTTCGCGGCGGGCGCGGGCCCGGGCAGCGGAGTGGGCCGCAAGGACACGGTGGACCGCGGGGCGGCGGTCCTCTTCGCCGACGCGGCGGAACGGGCGGGCGTACGCCGGTACATCGTGGTCTCGTCGATGGGCGCCGACTCCGGCCACCCGGGCGACGAGGTCTTCGACGTCTACCTGCGCGCCAAGGGCGCCGCGGACGACGCCGTACGCGCGCGTGGCGCCCTGAACTGGACGATCCTGCGCCCCGGCATGCTGACGAACGACGCGGGCAAGGGCCTGGTCCGCCTGGAGGCGACGACGGGCCGGGGCCCGGTCACCCGCGACGACGTGGCGGCGGTCCTGGCCGAACTCCTGGACACCCCGGCGACGGCGGGCCTGACCCTGGAACTGATCGGCGGCTCGACCCCGGTCACGGTCGCGGTAAAGGCCGTAGCGGGCAACTGACCCACCGACCCCTCACGGCCCTCATCCCCTGCCCTAAAACGAAGAAGGTCCCCGGTGCGAACACCGGGGACCTTCTCCATCGCGTGGCGGCGCCAGGATTCGAACCTGGGTAGGCTAAGCCGACGGATTTACAGTCCGCTCCCATTGGCCACTCGGGCACACCGCCATGGGATGTCGCTGCTCGGAGCCGCTTTTCGGCGGTGTTCCGGGGCAACGACGTAAACGATACCTGATCCTCAGGGGTGCTTCGCCACCGGATTGATCAGCGGTCCGCGGGTGATCGACTGACTAGGCTTGCCTCGTACGCCACGCAACCGCAACGCATTCGACGCAAGGAGCCACACGTCATGGCCGACTCCAGTTTCGACATCGTCTCCAAGGTCGAGCGGCAGGAGGTCGACAACGCCCTCAACCAGGCCGTCAAGGAGATCTCCCAGCGCTACGACTTCAAGGGCACCAACGCCTCGATCTCCTGGTCGGGCGAGAAGATCCTGATGCAGGCGAACGGCGAGGAGCGCGTGATGGCGATCCTCGACATCTTCCAGACCAAGCTGATCAAGCGCGGGATCTCGCTGAAGTCGCTGGACGTCGACGGTGAGCCGCAGCTGTCCGGCAAGGAGTACAAGCTCTTCGCGTCGGTCGTCGAGGGCATCTCGCAGGAGAACGCCAAGAAGGTCTCCAAGGTCATCCGTGACGAGGGCCCCAAGGGCGTCAAGGCGCAGGTCCAGGGCGACGAGCTCCGGGTCAGCTCGAAGAGCCGTGACGACCTGCAGGCGGTGCAGGCGCTGCTCAAGGGCAAGGACTTCGACTTCGCGATCCAGTTCGTGAACTACCGCTGACCGCGGACTCCGCACGCCAGGGCACAACGGGGGCCCAACGCCGAGACCACCTCGACGGCTGCCCGCGTTGTGCCCTTGCCGTCCCTGGACCGTCGTGTCCGAAAACCGCCAGCCCGGGTGTCCGTGGGGCTCGCACACTGGAGGCGTGGGGAGTGCGAGGAGAGGAACCGCCATGACCGTGTACGCGTACGTCGACGGGCCCCTGGGGCGGATGTTGCTCGTCGGGCGGGCCGGCGGGGGTGGTGGTGGGGCGGTCGAGTTGGTTTCGCTGTCGTTGCCGGGGCAGAAGGGTGGCGCCGCCGTCGAGGACGGGTGGCGGAACGCTCCCGAGGTGTTCGAGGAGATCGCCGGGCAGCTGGGCGAGTACTTCGACGGGCGGCGCGAGCGGTTCGACATCGCTTTCGCGGACGGCGGTACGGAGTTCCAGCGGCGCGTCTGGCGCGCGCTGGAGGAGATCCCGTACGGGACCACCGTCTCCTACGGGGACATCGCCCGGAAGGTCGGGACCTCCGGGGCGGCCGTGCGGGCCGTCGGGACCGCGATCGGGCGCAATCCGCTGCTCGTGGTGCGGCCCTGCCACCGGGTGGTCGGCGCGGACGGGAGCCTGCGGGGGTACGCGGCAGGTCTGGAGCGCAAGGAGTCGCTGCTCCGGATCGAGCGGAACTGTTGATGGACGGGCTCTTTCCGCGCTCGCGTGCCGTCGTCGCCCCCGGCGCCGTGCATGTGCCCGGGTGGCTCTCCCTCGACCGGCAGCGGGAGTTGGTGGCCGCCTGCCGGGAATGGGGGCGTGGGCCCCTGACGTACGAACACACCGTGCTGCCCGGCGGCGGTGTCATGTCGGTGCGCTCGCTCTGTCTCGGGCGGCGCTGGGTCCCGTATCGGTACCTCGATGTCGTCGAGGTGGAACTGCCCCCGTGGCTGCGCGCGTTGGGGCGGGACGCGGTGCGCGAGGCCTTCGGGGAGGCGGCGGACTTCTCGCCCGACGCCGCGCTCGTGAACTTCTACGACTCCGACGCCAGGATGGGGCTCCACCAGGACAAGGAGGAGCGGTCCGGGGCGCCGGTCGTGTCGTTGAGCCTCGGGGACCGTTGCGTGTTCCGGTTCGGGAACACCGAGAACCGGGGACGGCCCTACACGGACGTCGAGTTGGCGTCCGGGGACCTGTTCGTCTTCGGCGGCCCCTCGCGGTTCGCGTACCACGGTGTCCCCAAGGTGCTGCCCGGCACCGGAGATCCCGCGCTCGGGCTCCGCGGGCGGCTCAACATCACCCTCCGCGAGACGGGGGTCTGACGGGGCTCCGAGCCGGCGCCCTAGCGCGAGCGCGAGTGGCCGAAGAGGATCCGGTAGGCGATCAGCAGCACCAGCGCGCCGCCGATGGCCGAGAGCCAGGTGGCCGTGTCGTAGAAACCGGTGGTGATCGGGCGGTCCAGGAAGGTGGACGAGATCCAGCCGCCGATGAAGGCGCCGGCTATGCCGATGAGGGTCGTGCCGATGAGCCCGCCCGGGTCGCGGCCGGGGAGCAGGACCTTGGCGACGACGCCCGCGAGCAGGCCCAGGACGATCCAGCTGATGACGTTCATGCCCCCGAAGACGCCTGGGCGGCGGAGGCGGTTGCGACGCCCCCCGTAGTGTGCGGTGCATGACACCCGAACTGCGCCGCTCCCTCGGCGTCTTCGACGCCGTCGTCATCGGGCTCGGCTCGATGGTGGGGGCCGGGATCTTCGTCGCGCTCGGCCCGGCCGCCGGGGCGGCGGGCGCGGGACTGCTGCCGGCGCTCGGGCTCGCCGCGCTCGTCGCGTACTGCAACGCGATGGCCTCCGCCAGGCTCGCCGCCCGCTACCCGGCCTCCGGCGGCACCTATGTGTACGGTCGCGAACGCCTCGGGCCGTTCCTCGGCTACCTCGCGGGCTGGGCGTTCGTCGTCGGCAAGACGGCCTCCTGCGCGGCGATGGCGCTCACCGTCGGGGCGTACGTGTGGCCGGAGCAGGCCCACGCGGTGGCCGTCGCGGCCGTGGTGGCGCTGACGGCCCTGAACTACGGCGGTGTACACAAGTCCGCGCTGCTGACCCGGGTGATCGTGGCGGTCGTGCTCGCCGTGCTCGCCGCCCTCGTCGTCACCGTGTCCGGATCGGGCGAGGCCCGCCTCGAACGTCTCGCGCTCGGCTCCGAGGTGACGGTGGGCGGGGTGCTCCAGGCGGCGGGGCTGCTCTTCTTCGCCTTCGCCGGGTACGCGCGGATCGCCACGCTCGGCGAGGAGGTGCGCGACCCGGCCCGGACGATCCCGCGGGCCGTACCGCTCGCCCTGGGCATCGCCCTCGCCGTCTACGCGGCGGTGGCGGTGGTCGTCCTCGCCGTCCTCGGGCCGTCCGCCCTCGCCGCCTCCCCGGCCCCGCTGGTCGACGCCGCGCGCGCGGCCGGGGCGGGGTGGCTGGTGCCCGTCGTCGTGGTCGGGGCGGCCGTCGCCGCGCTCGGCTCGCTGCTCTCGCTGATCCTCGGGGTGTCCCGTACGACACTTGCCATGGCCAGGGACGGCCACCTGCCGGCGGCGCTCGCCGCCGTCCACCCCCGCTTCCAGGTGCCGCACCGGGCGGAACTCGCGGTGGGCGCGGTCGTCGCCGTGGTGGCGGCCACGGCGGACGTGCGCGGCGGGATCGCCTTCTCGTCCTTCGGCGTGCTCGTCTACTACGGCATCGCCAACGCCTCCGCGTGGACCCTGGGCCGCTCGCACCGCCCCCTCGCCGCCCTGGGCCTGGCCGGCTGCGCGGCCCTGGCCTTCGCGCTGCCGCCGGGCGCCGTCCTGGCGGGCCTCGGCGTCCTCGCCGCCGGCACGGTCGCGTACGCGGTCAGCCGGGGGCGGGGACCCGGACGGGGGCGGGAGGCGCGGCCGCGTCGATGAGGGCCGCGCCGCCGCCGTCCCCGTGGGTACGGGTGCGCGCCTCAGTGGGTCTGGTACGGGTACGCGGCCTGGTCCGAGCGGACGATCTCCTTGCCCAGGGGGAGCAGGGAGACCGGGATCAGCTTGAAGTTCGCGATGCCCAGCGGGATGCCGATGATCGTGATGCACAGGACGATGCCCGTGGTGATGTGGCCGAGCGCGAGCCACCAGCCCGCGAGGATCAGCCACAGGACATTGCCCACGCAGGACGGCGCGCCCGCGTCATGGCGGTCCACGACCGTGTAGCCGAAGGGCCAGAGGGCGTAGACGCCGATCCGGAAGGCGGCGAGGCCGAACGGGATGCCGATGATCGTGATGCACAGCAGGATGCCCGCGAGCATGTAGCCGAGGAACATCCAGAAGCCGCACAGGACGAGCCATATGACGTTCAGGATTGTCTTCACGGGCGGTGACCTGCCATCTGTTCGAGTCGGGCGATGCGCTCCGCCATCGGCGGATGCGTCGAGAACATCTTCGAGAGGCCTCTGCCCCCTCCGAAGGGGTTCGCAATCATCATGTGGCTCGCGGTCTCGATCTTCGGCTCCGGCGGCAGCGGCAGCTGCTTCGTGCCCGCCTCCAGCTTGCGCAGGGCGCTCGCCAGGGCCAGCGGGTCGCCGGTGAGCTGGGCGCCCGAGGCATCCGCCTCGTACTCACGGGAGCGGCTGATCGCGAGCTGGATGACCGAGGCGGCGACCGGGCCGAGGATCATGATCAGCAGCATGCCGAGCAGACCGGGGCCGTCGTCGTCGCTGGAGCGGCCGACCGGGATCAGCCAGGCGAAGTTGACCAGGAACATGATCACGGAGGCGAGCGCTCCGGCGACCGAGGAGATCAGGATGTCCCGGTTGTAGACATGGCTCAGCTCGTGGCCGATGACTCCGCGCAGCTCGCGCTCGTCCAGGATCGCGAGGATGCCCTCGGTGCAGCACACGGCCGCGTTGCGGGGGTTCCGGCCGGTCGCGAAGGCGTTCGGCGCCTGGGTGGGCGAGATGTACAGCCGGGGCATCGGCTGGCGGGCCTGCGTCGAGAGCTCACGCACCATCTTGTAGAGCGCGGGCGCCTCGAACTCGCTCACCGGGCGCGCGCGCATCGCCCGCAGGGCCAGCTTGTCGCTGTTCCAGTAGGCGTACGCGTTGGTGCCGAGCGCCACGAAGAGCGCGACGATCAGTCCCGTACGGCCGAAGAAGCTGCCGATGACGATGATGAGGGCCGAGAGCCCTCCGAGGAGTACGGCGGTCCTCAGCCCGTTGTGCCGGCGGTGCACGGTACGCCCTCCAAGTGGTGCGGCAGGGGAACCCTTTGCTCGGTGGTGTGTCCACCTCGTCCAGTGGACCCTCCCGTACTGGTCAACGCCAGGCGGAAGGCTCCGGTTCCCTTGCCCCCACGGGGGCCGGTGTGCGCCGTACGGGTGATGGCGGAGGGCCGCCGAGCACCGTCAGCGCGGGCGGCCGAGCACCGTCGGCGCGGGCCGTCAGCGCGGGCCGTCAGCGCGGGGCCGGGAGGATGCCGGCCTTCTCCAGCGCGGCGGCGACGGGCTCGACCTCGCTGGTGCAGTGCGCGCACCGTGTGGCGACGGCCGGGATCTCGGTGAAGCAGCGGGGGCAGTCGCGCATCTCGAACTTCTCCGCCGCCTCCTCCTTGGCGAACTTCTCCTGGACCTTCGTCATGGGGGCGACGATGAAGAAGTAGAGCACCGCGGCGGTGATCACGAACGCTATGGCGGCGGAGATGGCCAGGCCGTACGGGAAGATCGTCTGCCCGACCTTGAACTTCGCCTCGCTGAAGTCGCCGACCGAGCCGGTGGCGAGACCGATGAGCGGGGTGATGAAGGCCTTGCTGAAGCCGGTGACGACGGCGGTGAACGCGGATCCGACGGCCAGACCGATGGCCATCGAGACGACGTTCCCGCGGAGTATGAAGTCCTTGAAACCGGTCAGCACGGGTGAAGCTCCTTGATGCGTTTTCTCTGTGGGGGAGAGGTAGTACGGGGGTCGTACCGGGGTCGTACGGGATGACGTGAGGTCAGAACAGGGTGTCCGCCGCGAAGCGGAGGGCGAACTGCGGGTAGCCCGACAGCACCACGCCCACGACGGCCGCGATGGCGACCGCCAGGGTGATCGGTGCGGGCACGCGCGCGTGGGCCCGCTCCCCGACCGGCTCGCGGAACAGCAGGGCTGTCCACCGCAGGTAGTAGTAGAGGCCGATCACGACGTTCACGCCCATGATCACGGCCAGCCAGCCGAGGCCGGCGTCGACCGCCGCCGAGAAGACGGTGACCTTGGCGAAGAGGCCGATGATACCGGGGGGCAGACCCGCCAGGTTGAGCAGGAAGAAGCCCATCGTGAGCGCCAGGAGGGGGCTGGCCGCGTAGAGGCCCCGGTAGTCGGCGATCCGGTTCTCGGGGTGCGTACGGGCCACCAGGGCGGCGACCGCGAAGGCGCCGAGGTTCACGACGGCGTACATCAGGGCGTACGCGACGGTGGCGCCGATCTGGTCGTCGCCCGAGTACGCGGCAGCGGCGATCGGCACCAGGAGGTAGCCGGCCTGGGCCACGGAGGACCAGGCGAGCAGCCTGACCGCGCTCCACGCACGCGTGGAGACCTGCCGCAGCGCGGCCACGTTGCCCACCGTCATGGTGAGCGCGGCGAGCACGGCCAGGGCCGGGCCCCAGATGTCGGCGTACGAGGGGAAGGCGACGACGGTCACCAGGATGAGGCCGGTGAAACCGACGGCCTTGCCGATCACGGAGAGGTAGCCGGCGACGGGCAGCGGGGCGCCGACGTAGGTGTCGGGGACCCAGAAATGGAAGGGGACCGCGGCCGTCTTGAAGGCGAAGCCGACGAGGGTGAGGGCCACGCCCGCCCCGGCGAGGGTCTCCAGCTGCGCGGGGACGTCGTCGAGCGCCTGGGCGAGCTCGGTGAGGTGGAGGGTGCCGGTCGCCCCGTACACGAAGCTCACGCCGAGCAGGGTCACGGCGGTCGCGGTGACCGAGGAGAGGAAGAACTTCAGGGCCGCCTCGCTGGAGCGCCGGTCGCCCCGGCGCATGCCGACCAGGGCGAAGGCGGGCAGCGAGGCCACTTCGAGGGCGACGACGAGGGTCGCGAGGTCGCGGGAGGCGGGCAGCAGCGCCGCGCCGGCCGCCGAGGAGAGCAGCAGGAACCAGTACTCCCCCGCCGGCAGCCGGTCGCGGGTGTCCGCGAGCGACAGCAGGGCCGTGAGCAGGGCGCCGCCGAACACCAGGAACTGGATGACCAGGGTGAAGCGGTCGACGGTGTAGCTGCAGGCGGCGGTCGCGGCCGGTTCGGTGGTGAGGCAGAAGGTCGAGCGGTTCCCTGAACGCAGCGGGACCAGCAGGGCGATCGAGGCGACGAGCCCGGCGATCGCGGTCCAGCCGAGGAGCTGCTTGTGGCGCTCGGGGAGGAAGAGGTCCGCGACGAGGACGGCGAGCGCGACCACGGCGGTGACGGTGGGCGGCGCGATCGCGAGCCAGTCGACGGACTGGACGAGGGTCGTGGGGGTCACGAGTTTCCTCCCGCGAGGAGCTGCTGCACGGCCGGGTCGGTGAGGCCGAGGAGGACCGCGGGCCACAGGCCGGCGAGGACGGTGAGGGCGACGAGCGGGGTCCAGGCCGCGAACTCGTACCCCTGGACGTCGGCGAGCGCGCCCTCCCCGCTCGGCCGGGGGCCGCCCATGCAGACCCGGCGGACGACCAGGAGGAGGTACGCGGCGGTGAGGAGGGTGCCGATGCCGCCCATGACCATGAAGGTGAGGAAGGCGGGGCGGCTGAGGCCCTCGGCCGGTTCGAAGGCGCCGAACAGGGCGAGCATCTCGCCCCAGAAGCCGGCCAGGCCCGGCAGCCCGAGGGAGGCGACGGCGGCGAAGGCGAGCAGCCCGCCCAGGCGCGGGGCGCGGCCGTAGAGGGCGGCGCCGGTGGCCCCGGCGAGGGTGTCGAGGTCGGCGGTGCCGTACCGGTCCTTGACCGCGCCGACCAGGAAGAACAGCAGGCCGGTGATGAGGCCGTGGGCGATGTTGGCGAAGAGGGCGCCGTTGACGCCGGTGGGGGTCATGGTCGCGATGCCGAGGAGCACGAAGCCCATGTGGCCGACGGAGGAGTACGCGATCAGCCGCTTGAGGTCGCCGTTGACGCCGGGGCGCGTGAGGGCGAGGCAGGCGAGGGAACCGTAGATGATGCCGACGGCGGCGAAGGCGGCCAGGTAGGGGGCGAAGGTCCGCATCCCGTCGGGCGTGATCGGCAGCAGGATCCGCACGAAGCCGTACGTGCCCATCTTCAGCAGGACGCCGGCGAGGAGCACCGAGCCGACCGTGGGCGCGGCGGTGTGGGCGTCCGGCAGCCAGCTGTGCAGCGGCCACATCGGGGTCTTCACCGCGAGCCCGATCCCGATCGACAGCACGGCGATGACCTGCACGGCTGTGGACAGTCCGCGGCCGTTGTCAGCGGCGAGTGCCACCATGTCGAACGTGCCCGCCTTCACGCCGATGAGGAGCAGGCCGAGCAGCATGACGACGGAGCCGAGCAGCGTGAAGAGGATGAACTTCCAGGCGGCGGCCTGCCTGCCCGCACCGCCCCAGCGGGCGATCAGGAAGTACATCGGGATGAGGACCATCTCGAAGGCCAGGAAGAACAGGATCAGGTCGAGGACGGCGAAGGTCGCGAGGGTGCCGGACTCGAGGACGAGGAGGAGCGCCACGAAGCCCTTGGGGGAAGGGCCGCTCGGCATCTTGAAGTAGCTGTAGAGCGCGCAGAGGAAGGTCAGCAGCGCGGTCATGACCAGGAGGGGGAGGGAAATGCCGTCGACACCGAGGTGGAGCCGCACGTCGAGCGCGGGGATCCACTTGATGTCCGTGCTCGCCTGGATCTTCGACGGCTGGTCGTGGTCGAAGCCGAGCGCGAGGACGATCGCGGCGAGCAGGATCACGCCGGTCACGGTCACGCCGTGGCGGAGCACGGCCTGGTCGGGCGACTTCCCCTTCAGCCCGGGCGGGGCCGGGAGGAGAGCGGCGACGGCACCGAGGAGCGGGCCGGCGACGATCAACGCGAGAAGGAACTGCATCACGGATTCGCTGATATCGATCACGTCTCACGCTCCGGCGGCGACGAGTACGGCGGCGATCGCCAGGACGACGGAGCCGGCGAGCAGGGCGCTCAGGTAGGTCTGCACGTTGCCCGTCTGGGCCCGGCGGACGAGCCAGCCGAGCCACTGGGTTCCGGTGCCCGCGCCGCGCACATAGGTGTCTACGACCTCGCGGTCCAGGAAGCGGACCAGGGAGGCGGCGGCCAGGACGGGGCGGACGAACACGGTGGCGTAGAGGGCGTCCAGGTGGAAGCCGGCGGCCGCGGGGCGGTGCAGGGGGCCGAGCAGGGCGCGACCGGGGTCGGCCGGGTCCTCGGCGGGGTGCGGCAGGTGCAGGGCCTCGGCCTCGACCTTGCCCGCCTCGGCGTCGGGGTGGGCGACGTGCGGGGCGGCGGCCTCGGGGGCGGGGGCGGCCACGGCGGGGGCCTTGGTGGCGAGCGTCCGCCAGACCGCGTAGGTGACGGCGGCGCCGACCACGGCGATGCCCGTGCCGAGGACGGCGGTGGTGACGGTCGGGGTGAGGGCGTGTCCGTCGAACCAGTCGTCGAGGTATGTGACGGTCAGTCCGAAGCCGAGGGAGGGGATCGCAAGCACCCACAGCACCGCGGTCATCGCGAGCGGCTGGCGACCGTGGTCGGGCACCT
The DNA here is from genome assembly GCF_043081505.1 of Streptomyces sp. NPDC014870. NCBI lineage: Bacteria > Bacillati > Actinomycetota > Actinomycetes > Kitasatosporales > Streptomycetaceae > Streptomyces > Streptomyces sp. NPDC014870. Next base: position 10,076 of record NZ_JBIBWQ010000013.1, on the reverse strand, counting down.
CGGCGCCGCGGCCGCGGAAGGTCAGGAGCCAGAGCCGCATCGCGTAGGCGGCGGTCAGGAGGGCGGTGAGCAGACCCGCGACGAGGACGAGCCAGCCGGCACCGGCGGGCGCGACGGTCCGGTCCCCGAGCGCGGTGTGCTCGGCGGCCACGAGGACGGCTTCCTTGGAGAAGAAGCCGGCGAACGGGGGCAGGGCGGCGAGCGCGAGGAGGGCGACGGTCATCGTCCAGTACGCGTCGGGGATCCGCTTCGTCAGGCCGCTCATCCGGGACATGGCCGAGAGCGAGTTCGTACCGGCGGCGTGGATGACGACACCGGCGGCGAGGAAGAGGAGGGCCTTGAAGGCGCCGTGGGACATGAGGTGGAAGACGGCCGCACCGCGGTCGCCGACGGCCAGGGCGCCGGCCATGTAGCCGAGCTGGCCGATGGTCGAGTAGGCGAGGACGCGCTTGATGTCGTCCTGGGCGAGCGCGGCGAGCGCCGAGCCGACCATCGTCACGGCGGCCATCACGGCGAGCACGGTCATCGCGGCGGCCGACGCGGCGAAGACGGGCAGCAGCCGGGCGACGAAGTAGATGCCGGCGGCGACCATCGTCGCCGCGTGGATGAGCGCGGAGACGGGGGTGGGGCCGGCCATCGCGTCGGGGAGCCAGGTGTGCAGCGGGAACTGCGCGGACTTGCCCGCGACGCCCGCGAGGAGCAGCAGCGCGACAAGGGTGGGGTGGTCCAGGGCGCCGGCGGCGACGGCGCCGAGGATCCCGTCGATCCGGAAGGTGCCCGCGTCGGTGGCGAGCGCGAACAGACCGATCAGGAAGGGGACGTCGCCTAGCTTGGTGACCAGGAAGGCCTTGAGGGAGGCGGCGCGCGCCTCCGGGGTCTCCCAGTAGTGGCCGACGAGGAAGTACGAGCAGATGCCCATGATCTCCCAGCCGACCAGGAGCACCATCAGGTCGCCGGAGTAGACGACGAGCAGCATCGCGGAGGTGAAGAGGGAGACGAGCGCCGCGTACGAGGGGTAGCGCGGGTCGTCGCGCAGATAGCCGGTCGAGTAGACCTGCACACAGGTGGCGACCACGCCGACGAGCACGGCGACGAGGGCGGCGAAGCCGTCGATGTTCAGGGCCAGGTCGATGGGGACCGAGCCGGTCGGGGTGAGCTGCGTGGCAGCCTCGATGGTCTTCCCGCCGCCCTGCCGGACGGCGACGAGCGCGGCCAGGACGGCGGCGGCGAGCGTCGGCAGCACCGCGAGCGGGCGGACGAAGCCGGGGGCGGTCCGGCCCAGGAGCAGGCCTGCGGCCGAGCCGAGGAAGGGGAGGAGGGGGACGAGGAGGGCGAGGGTCGTGGTGGTCACGCGGTGGCCTCGGCCTTCTCGTCGGCGGGGGTCGGCTCCGCGGCCCGCTCGTCATCGCCGGCGTCGGAGCCGTCGTCGTCGGAGGGCGACTCGGCGGTGTCGCGGAGGCGGTCGACGTCCGAGCTGCCGCGGTTGCGGTAGACCATCAGGACGATCGCGAGGCCGATGCCGATCTCGGCCGCGGCGATGGCGATGGTGAAGAGGGTGAGCGCCTGGCCGGCGTGCAGGGTGTCGCGGAGCCACACGTCGAACGCGACCAGGTTGAGGTTGACGGCGTTGAGCATCAGCTCGACGGACATCAGCACCAGGATCGCGTTGCGGCGGGCGAGGACGCCGTAGAGGCCGACGCAGAAGAGCAGGGCGGCGAGGACGGCGGGGTAGGCGAGATGCATCAGTCCCGGGCCTCCTTGGCGTTCTTGCGGGACAGGACGATCGCGCCGACAAGGGCGGCGAGCAGCAGGACGGAGAGCGCCTCGAAGGGCAGCACCCAGTGCCGGAAGAGCATCTCGCCGGTCACCTCGGTGGAGCCCTGGGCCGGTCCGTCCAGGTCGATCCAGGTCGTACGGAAGGCGTCGACGACCACCCAGACAAGGGCGACGGCCGCGACGAGCGCGACCGCCAGGGCGACGGGCCTGTTGCCCGAGTCGGCGTCCGGGGAGCGGCCGATGGGGGCCTTGGTGAGCATGAGCCCGAAGAGAAGGAGGACGACGACGGAACCGACGTAGATGAGCACCTGGACCCAGGCGATGAACTCGGCGGTCAGGAGCAGGTACTCCACCGCGAGCCCGCCGAGCGCCACGACCAGCCAGAGCGCCGCGTGGACGAGCTGGCGGGTGGTGACGGTCACGACGGCGGCGCCGAGGGTGACGAGACCGACGAGCAGGAAGGCGATCTCGACGCCCGAGGGCGAGAGGAAGCCGGGGGTCGTGGCGGCGAGCTGGGGGACGGCGAGGTTCACTGCTGGTCCCCCTCGGCCTCGGCCGCCTCGGCTGCCGCTGCGGCGGCCGCGGCCTTCTCGGCGGCCTTGCGGGCGGCGCCGATCTCCTTCGGCTCCTCGGCGCGCGGGTCGAGCGCGGGCGGTTCCGGCACCGTCCACATCCACTCGCGGAGCTTGTCGCGCTCGTGGGTGAGTTCGTGGATGTCGGTCTCGGCGTACTCGAACTCGGGCGACCAGAACAGCGCGTCGAAGGGGCAGACCTCGATGCAGATACCGCAGTACATGCAGAGGGCGAAGTCGATGGCGAAGCGGTCGAGGACGTTGCGGCTGCGCTCACGGCCACCGGGGGCGGCTGCGGGCACCGTCTCCTTGTGGGAGTCGATGTAGATGCACCAGTCGGGGCACTCGCGGGCGCAGAGCATGCAGACGGTGCAGTTCTCCTCGAAGAGCCCGATGACACCGCGGGTGCGGGGCGGGAGTTCGGGCTGCTTGTCCGGGTACTGCGCGGTGTGCGCGCGCTTCGTCATCGTGCGGAGCGTCACGGCGAGCCCCTTGGCGAGGCCGGAGCCGGGGATCGGGGACATCAGTTGATCGCCACCTTCACGATGCCGGTGAGCGCGATCTGCGCGAGTGCGAGCGGGACGAGGGTCGTCCAGGCGAGTTTCTGGAGCTGGTCCTCGCGGAGCCGGGGATAGCTGACCCGGAGCCAGATGACGATGAAGGCGAGGACCGCGGTCTTGAGCAGCGTCCAGACCCAGCCGAGGCCGTCGGCGCCGAAGGGGCCGTGCCAGCCGCCGAGGAAGAGGACGGTGGTGAGGCCGCAGAGGACGACGATGCCGGCGTACTCGGCGAGCAGGAAGAGCGCGAAGCGGAGTCCGGTGTACTCGGTGTACGCGCCGAAGATGATCTCCGAGTCGGCGACCGGCATGTCGAACGGCGGGCGCTGCAGCTCGGCGAGGCCCGCAACGAAGAAGACCAGGGCGCCGACGATCTGCCAGGGCAGCCACCACCACTCGAAGGCGTTCAGGATGCCGGGCAGGGAGACCGTGCCGGCGGCCATCGCGACGGAGGCGGCGGTGAGCAGCATGGGGAGCTCGTAGGCGAGCAGCTGGGCGGCTGTGCGCAGGCCGCCGAGCAGGGAGAACTTGTTGGCGGACGCCCAGCCGGCCATGAGGCTGCCGAGCACGCCGACGCCCATGACCGCGAGCACGAAGAAGATGCCGGCGTCGAGGACCTGGCCGACGGCGCCTTCGCTCGGGCCGATGGGGATGGCGACGAGGACCAGGAGGTACGGGAGGAGGGCGACGGCGGGCGCGAGCTGGAAGACGCGGCGGTCGGCGTTGGCCGGGACCACGTCCTCCTTCTGCGCGAACTTGACCCCGTCGGCGACGAGCTGGGCCCACCCGTGGAAACCGCCGGCGTACATGGGCCCGAGGCGGCCCTGCATGTGGGCCATGACCTTGTGCTCGGTCTGCCCGACGACGAGGGGCAGCACGAGGAACACGGCGAAGACGACGAGCAGCCGGAGGGCGACGTCCAGTACGTCGTTCACGCGGGATCGCCTCCGGTGGGGTGGGTGGGGTTGTCCGTGTCGGGGTCGGCGTCGGCGTCGGGCCGGTCGGCCTTGGGGGGCGTCTCGGCATCCGCCTCCGGAGCGGGAGCGGGTGTCGCCTCCGGCTCGGGGGCCGGGGCTGCCGCCGGCTCGGGGGCCGGGGCTGCCGCCGGCTCTGGGGTCGGGGCTGCCGCCGGCTCGGCGGTAGGTGCCGCCCCGTCGTCGAAGGCCGGGCGGGCGTGGTGCCAGGGCGCGTCCGAGCTACGGGCGCGAGGCGGCGCGGAAGGCGACGTGGGCGACGCGGGCGAGGCCTCCGCCTGGCTCGCCGAGCCGTCGGACGCCGAGCGGCTGCGGCGCGGCGGCCGCGCGGGCGCCGGGGCCTGGGTCTCCGGGGCGGCACCCTCCGCGGCCGGGGTCTCCGGAGTGGCAGCCTGGCTCGCGGAGCCCCCGGCGGCCGTACGGGCACGCCGGACCGGGCGCTCCCCGGCAGCGCCACCCGCAGCACCCGCCGCCCCGGCGCCCGCTCCCGCGCCCGCCGCACGCGGGGTGCGGGCCGGGCGGGCCGGGGCCGGGGGAAGCTGGCCCTTCATCGGGCCCCAGTCGTTGGGGTCGGGGACACCGGGCGGGAGCATCTGGCGGCGCTTCGGGCCGCCGTGATCGGACTCCCCCGGCTCCTTCGCACCCGGCCACGCCTTCGCCACGCGCGCCGCGAGCACGAAGTCCTTGCGCAGCGGATGGCCCTCGAAGTTCTCCGGGAGGAGCAGTGGGACGAGGTTCGGGTGGTCCGTGAAGGCGACGCCGAACATCTCGTGCGTCTCGCGCTCGTGCCACTCCGCGCCCGCGTACACCGGCACCGCCGTCGGCAGCACCGGCGCCTCGTGGCTGACCGTCGTCCGTACGAGGAGACGGCGCACCACGCGCCCCTCCAGCGCCGCCACGTGCGCGCAGACGCGGAAGCCCACGCCCGGCTCGTCCACCGCGCTCAGCCAGTCGAAGTACGTGCAGCCCAGCTTGTCCCGAGCGATCTCGAGGGCGGCGATCCACGAGCCGACCGGGACGTCCACCGTCAGCAGGTCGTACGCCCGCTCCGCCGTCGCCTCCTCGCCGAAGATCTCGGTCACGGCCTCGGGGAGGGAGTCGTACGCGTTCCCGGTCACTTGTCACCGCCCGGCTCGGGCGCGGCCACCAGGCCGCTCGTCAGCTGGCCGACCGACGGGCCGGAGTAGCGCGCCGCCAGGGACTCCCGCGCGATCTTCTCCTGGAGCTTGAGGATGCCCTGCAGCAGCGCCTCGGGGCGCGGCGGGCAGCCCGGCACGTACACGTCGACGGGGATGATCTGGTCGACGCCCTTGGTCACCGAGTACGAGTCCCAGTACGGACCGCCGCAGTTCGAGCAGGCGCCGAAGGAGATGACGTACTTGGGCTCGGGCATCTGCTCGTAGAGACGCTTCACCGCCGGCGCCATCTTGTCCGTCACCGTGCCGGAGACGATCATGAGGTCGGCCTGGCGCGGGCCGGGCGCGAAGGGGATCACGCCGAGCCGGATGAAGTCGTGGCGGGCCATCGATGCGGCGATGAACTCGATCGCGCAGCAGGCGAGGCCGAAGTTGAAGACCCAGAGGCTGTAGCGGCGGCCCCAGTTCAGGACCACCTTCATCGGCTCGGGCGCGAGGCGGGCCAGGGGGCCCAGCGTCGGGGCCGGCAGCGGGGTCGGGGTCACGTCCATGTCAGGACGCCCTTCTTGTACGCGTAGAGCAGGCCCACGGCCAGGAAGCCGAGGAAGATGAACATCTCGACCAGCGTCGTCGCGCCGTACCCGGGCGCGGCGAACACGGTCGCCCACGGGAAGAGGAAGATCGAGTCGACGGCGAAGATCACGTACAGGAAGGCGTACACGTAGTAGCGGACCTGGGTGTGTGCCCAGCCCTCGCCCACGGGGTCGACACCGCACTCGTACGTCAGCAGCTTCTCCGGCGTCGGGACGACCGGTCGCAGCAGCCGGCCCGCGCCGAACGCCACGGCGACGAAGAGCACGCCGATGACGGCGAGGAGACCGACGACGGAGTACGACTCGAAGTAGTCCGACGCGAGTCCGATGCCTGCCCGTACGGTCGGATCCGGCACGTCCACCCCTCGCTTCCTGCCCGCTTCGACGTTCTGTGTTCGGTACGCACGTTCTGTACGCGCGTTCTGTACGCACGGGAGTCTAGGCCCTGCTAAAGATGCCGTAAGAGGTGTGTCACGGGTTGAACAGTGGGGTTACCCCTACTCTCCTTCACCTACGTACCCCATGGCGTGCCGGGCCCGCCGACCGGCACGCTTGGCACATGAACGCCGAGACCGACACCCCGCTGCCGCCCGTCCGCCCCGCGTACGGCCGGCAGACCTGGAAGGAGATCTCCTTCCTCCTCTCCAACCTCCTGACCAGCCTGGTCGGATTCGTCTACACGGTGGTGGCGGTCGCGATCGGCGTCGGTCTCGCCGTCACGGTGGTCGGACTGCCGCTGCTCGCGTTCGGCCTCACCGGGGCGCGCGGGATCGGCCGGTCCGAACGGGCGCGGGCCCGCGCACTGCTCGACGTACGGGTGGAGGAGCCCAGCCCGCTGCCCCGCCGGCACGGCTTCCTCAACTGGCTGTGGACGGCGCTGAAGGACCCGGTCGGCTGGCGGACGATGCTGTACGGCTTCATCCGGCTGCCCTGGGGCATCGTGACCTTCACCGTCACCCTCGTCTCGCTGATCGTGCTCTGGCCGGTGCTCCCGTTCGTGGCGCGCGGTCTGTCCACCGTCGACCGGGTCATGGTGCGCGGGCTCCTTCCGCCCTCGGACGAGCTGGAGCGGCGGATCGCCGAGCTGGAGTCGGACCGGGGCGTGGTCGTGGACACCGCCGCCGCCGATCTGCGCCGCATCGAGCGCGATCTGCACGACGGGGCACAGGCCCGGCTCGTCGCGCTCGCCATGGGGCTCGGTCTGGCGAAGGAGAAGCTCCTTGAGGACCCGGAGGCCGCGGCGGCGATGGTCGACGAGGCCCACGGGGAGGTGAAGCTCGCGCTCCAGGAACTGCGCGACCTCGCCCGGGGCATCCACCCGGCCGTCCTCACCGACCGCGGTCTGGACGCGGCGCTCTCGTCGATCGCGGCGCGCTGCACCGTGCCCGTGAAGGTCACGGTCGACCTGACCGAGCGGCCCGCAGAGGCGATCGAGGGCATCGCCTACTTCACCGTCTCCGAGCTGCTGCAGAACGTCTCCAAGCACGCGCGGGCCCGGTCCGCCTCCGTGGACGTCTGGCGGCGCGACGACCGGCTGCTGCTCCAGGTGCAGGACGACGGGCGCGGTGGCGCGCGGCTCGACGGCGGTACGGGCATGGCGGGGCTCGCGGAGCGTCTGGGCGCGGTCGACGGGCTCTTCGTCCTCGACTCGCCCGAGGGCGGCCCGACGACGGTCACGGCGGAACTGCCGTGGCGGGGCAGGCCGGCGGGGGCGTAGGCCTGAGCGGGCCGTACGCCCGCCCCTGGTGCAGGCCTGAGCGGGCCGTGCGCCCGCCCCTGGTGCAGGCCTGAGCGGGCCGTACGCCCGCCCCTGGTAGGGAAAACCCCCGGGCGGAGACGCCCACCTCCCTCATGGTCCCGGGGACCCGCGCGCGGAAACCTTGTGTCGTACCCCTGACGCCCCTCCCCCGAGCAGAAACGGACCACCGCGATGGCCGCCTCCTTCCGTCTCCCCGCCGCGATCCGCGCGCCGTTCGAGGCCCGCGCCTGGCGCGAGTTCGGCTATCTGGCGCTCGGGCTGCCGCTCAGCTGCTTCTACTTCGCCTTCTCCATCGCCCTCGTCGCGGCCGGCGCCGGTCTCCTGGTGACCTTCCTCGGCATCCCGGTCCTGGCCGGCGCGCTCGCGCTCTGCCGGGGCTTCGGCGCCGTGGAACGCGCCCGGGCGCGCGGGCTGCTCGGTCTCGACGTGGCGCCCCCCGAGCCGGCCCGGGGCCGTACCGGCGGGGCCCTGTCGTGGATGGGGGCGACGCTGAAGAGCGGCGCGTCCTGGCGGCACCTGCTGTACGCGCTCCTGCACATGCCGTGGGCGATCTTCGCGTTCACCGTCTCGGCTGTCTTCTGGATGTACGGCTGGGCCATGTTCACGTACCCGCTCTGGCAGTGGGTCTTCCCGCTGTACGCGGGGCAGGACGGCATCCAGCTGTACGGCGACCGGACGCACGCCTTCTATCTGGACTCCCCCTTCGAGATCGCCGTGACCAGCGCTGTCGGTCTGCTGTTCGTGCTCGCCGGCCCGTGGATCATCCGCGCGCTGGTCTCCGTGGACCGGCTGATGGTCGCCGGGCTGCTCGGCCCGTCGCGGCTCGCGACCCGCGTCACGGAGCTGGAGTCGGACCGGGGCGTGGTCGTGGACACCGCCGCCGCCGACCTGCGCCGCATCGAGCGCGATCTGCACGACGGGGCACAGGCCCGGCTCGTCGCCCTCGCCATGGATCTGGGGCTCGCGAAGGAGAAGCTCGCGGAGGACCCGCGAGCGGCGGCCCGGATGGTCGACGAGGCGCACGGCGAGGTGAAGGTGGCACTTCAGGAGCTGAGGGACCTGGCCCGGGGCATCCACCCGGCGGTCCTCACCGACCGGGGCCTGGACGCGGCCCTGTCGGCGGTCGCCTCGCGCTGCACGGTCCCGGTCTCGGTGGACGTGGACCTCCCGACCCGGCCCGTGCCGGCGATCGAGGGCATCGCGTACTTCACCGTGTCCGAGCTGCTGCAGAACGTGTCCAAGCACGCGGAGGCGCGGCGCGCCTGGGTGGACGTGTGGCGGGTCGGCGACCGGCTGCTGCTCCAGGTGCGGGACGACGGCCGGGGCGGCGCGGACACGGCGGCGGGCCGGGGCCTCGCCGGTCTCACGGAGCGGCTCAACGCGGTCGACGGGGTCCTGGCCGTGGACTCGCCCGCCGGCGGCCCGACGACGATCACGGCCGAGCTGCCCTGGAGGGCGTGACGCTTCGCACCGTGCGGAGCCGGGCGATCCGCCCCCGAAGGGGCGTCGTAGTGCGATGCTGGAGCCGCAGAGATCAGCGGAACATGGGGGCTTCAGGGTCGTGGAAGACGTGGCGGACAGGGTGCGCGTGGTCATCGCCGAGGATTCAGTGCTGCTCCGCGAGGGCCTGACCCGGTTGCTGACCGACCGGGGGCACGAGGTCGTCGCCGGTGTGGGTGACGGGGAGGCCCTGGTGAAGACCGTGGCCGAGCTGGCGGCCGAGGGCGCGCTGCCGGACGTGGTGGTGGCGGACGTACGGATGCCCCCGACGCACACGGACGAAGGGGTCCGGGCGGCGGTGCGCTTGCGCAAGGATCACCCGGGAGTGGGGGTCCTGGTCCTGTCGCAGTATGTGGAGGAGCAGTACGCCACCGAGCTTCTGGCCGGATCCAGCCGGGGCGTGGGCTATCTCCTGAAGGACCGGGTGGCCGAGGTCCGCGAGTTCGTGGACGCCGTGGTCCGGGTGGCCAGGGGCGGTACGGCGCTCGACCCGGAGGTCGTCCAGCAGCTGCTCGGCCGGAGCCGCAAGCAGGACGTCCTGGCCAACCTCACCCCGCGAGAACGAGAGGTCCTGGGCCTGATGGCGGAGGGCCGGACCAATTCGGCGATCGCGCGGCAGCTCGTCGTGAGCGACGGCGCGGTGGAGAAGCACGTCAGCAACATCTTCCTGAAGCTGGGCCTTTCACCGAGTGACGGGGATCACCGTCGGGTACTCGCCGTGCTGACCTACCTGAACTCCTGATTACCTGACACTCTGTCAGATGGCTGGATTCGGACCTAAGACCTAAGAACGAGCGGAACGCGACTTTCCGGAAGATCCTGGGGGGCGACAGAACGTGACGATTCAGGGCAAGAGGGCATCTCAAAACGAGGTCCACGATGCGAGAAGTCCCGGGGAGGGCCACCCCACCGTCGTAGGGTGGGCCACGGGGCCGGGCGGTTCGCCGTCCGCCCCGCGAGCCTTCTCCCGCCTCTGGCGGAGAGACCCTTGCCGCGAGGGAGGTCCAGTTCAGTGACCAGCCAGGTCAGTAGCGAGGCCGGTGAGGCCCTGGTCGGGGAGCAGCGCAGCGCCCCGGCGGCGCCCCACCACGGCGACGAGAAGGAAGTCCGCCGACTCGATCGGGTGATCATTCGGTTCGCCGGTGACTCCGGTGACGGTATGCAGTTGACGGGTGACAGGTTCACCTCGGAGACGGCGTCGTTCGGGAA